>ONPD01000006.1 GCA_900319625.1 uncultured Treponema sp.
TAAGTTCAAAGAGGCTGAGTTTCTGGTTATTTCTCTTGGACTAATTTTTGGTTTTTCTCGGTGAACTATCTGTGGCTAATTCAGGCGAGCTCTAATAACTGTAATAAAAATTAATGGAGAATTAAAAACAACTAGACCACATATTTGATGGATTAGAACATTTCGGCTTTGACTAATTGCCTGATAATTTGATTCTGCTCGAAAATCAACATTTCTATAATGTCTACGAACATATAATGACAAAAAAAGATAGCGCAAAAGATATGCAAATGATGAAAATAATTTTACAATAACAATTCCTTGAGAAGACTTTATAAGAATAACAGCCAGAACAGTACTAAATATCAGACCTAACATCTGTACAAGGGAAATTACGTAAACCTTTTTATCTGCTGTAAGAAGCACACGGTATTTTCCAATCAAAAAGAATTCTGCTGCACCTGTAATTCCGAGTACCAGAACCATAAGGAAAGACTGCATGCGGTCAACTTCGTTTTCTACAAGAAGCGGATAAACAAGGGCGAGTACAAAAATCAGAATTGTAAAAAGTAAACCAGAACGGTTATAGAACTTTGCCGTAGCACTCAGAATCGCATTACGTTCTGTAGTATCACCAAGCGCAAGAGGCTTATACAAAGCAGCGATAGAAGCTCCACCTACACCAGCCTCAACAATATTCAAATATGCGATAAACTGAGTAATTGAAGAAACCATGCCATTTACAGAAGAGCCGAATGTACCAATTACAAGAGGAGGCAAAATAAAACCACAAACAGCATTAACAACCTGTAAAACAAGATTGGTTGCTACAGTGAGCAAAACTTCTTTTTTTCGGGAGGAAAAAGTCAGCAACATTTAACAAAAAATCTCCCTGGCTGTTTCTGAACTCACCTTCTCCCAACCCAATTCATCTTCCTTTACCATCACGCAATCACTGTCATACACTACCTGAAAATCAATTTCGCACTTTTCAGCCAGTTTCTGGTAATATTCGATAACATCTTTCCGTATTTCATTTCCACAAAGCCAGAATATTTCTTCGTTATCTGCAACAGGCTTTTCAGTACAAAAATATAAAAGAACCCCACTTGCCTCATCCCCAGCATTACCATCAAGAATATTGTTTATGGCATATTCCAGCATCAGTTCATCTGTGCCGTTTGCAAAACAAATCACGTGGCAGCCAGCTTTTTCTATGAGAGATTCAAATAAATCATTAAGTTTTTTCTGACGGTAATCGTTCGGTGCAGAACCGCAGAGCAAGGCGTATCGAGTCAAAATGATAATCGCTCCTTTTTTACTCAATTACAGTGGTTATTTGAATATACAACCACTGCAACTTTATTTCAAGAGCAAAATTATCATTTTATACTGAGTGATATGGAATTATATCAGCAGGATTTTATAAGCAATCTTAAACGCTATCGTAAACAGGCTGGATTTTCACAGGCAAAACTTTCTGAGCTTTGTAATGTTTCGACAGGAACAATTGGAAATATTGAGTGTGGCGCTTCAAAGCCGTCCTTTGATTTAATTCTTACAATTTCGAAGGTTTTAAATATTCATCCGGCAATGCTTTTTAGTGACAAAATTTCACATCTTCTTTCTATTAATAATGAATCTGAGACGACTGCACTGTTAGACAGAAAACTGCTTTTTGAAATGTATGAAAAACTGAAATCACATCTGGAACTAAAACAGTAATATTTCTTTTCCCCATTTGCCTTTAACCTATCTTTTTAGTATATTTATGCTATGTTACTTGATATCCAACATTTAAACGCAGGACTTGAGGACGGAAAACAGATCCTCAATGACCTGAACCTTACTATAAACGCCGGTGAAACTCACGTTCTTATGGGACCAAACGGAGCCGGAAAATCATCTTTGGGAAATACCTTGCTGGGAAACCCGGTTTACAAAATTACAGGCGGAAAGATTCTTTTCAAAGATACTGATATTACTGAAGAAAGCACTGACAAGCGTGCGAAAATGGGAATGTTTATGTCTTTCCAGGCACCGCTTGAAGTTCCCGGCATTTCGCTTGAAACCTTTATCCGCTCTGCCCTTCAGCAGAAGACCGGCGAACGCGTAAAGCTTTTCCAGTTCCAGAAGGAATTACAGCGCTGCATGGAGCTTTTGAACATGAATTCTGATTATGCAAAGCGCGATCTGAACGTAGGCTTTTCCGGCGGTGAGCGAAAGAAGAGCGAAATCCTCCAGCTTTTGATGCTCAAGCCTGATTTTGCAATTCTTGATGAAACTGATTCCGGTCTTGATGTTGACGCTGTACGCTTTGTTGCAAAAGGTCTTGAAGAATACCGCCGCCTTACAAACGGTTCACTTTTGATTATCACTCACACAACAAAGATTCTTGACGGTCTGAACGTAGATAAAACTCACATCCTTGTAAAAGGCCACATTGCCAAAACCGGCGACGGGGACTTGTTTAAGGAGATTAATGAAAAAGGCTTTGAGGAATTCATCAAATAACCTATGGAAGAAAAAACACAGATAAACGACATAAACCGCGATTTTTATGATTTCCGCTATGAAGAATCTGAAAAGGATTTTTACCGTATTGAAAGCGGACTTACCCCGGAAATCGTAAAAAAACTCAGCGAAGAAAAGGGCGACCCGGAATGGATGAAAGAGTTCCGCTTAAAGTCGCTTGAAACATACAATAAACTCGGAGTGCCTGACTGGGGTCCTTCAATCGAAGGCCTTCATATAGAAGATATTGCAACTTACGTTCGCCCCAAAACTCAGATGAGCGGAAAATGGGAGGACGTTCCTCAGGATATTAAAGACACTTTTGAAAAGCTTGGTATTCCTGAGGCCGAGAGAAAATCTCTTGCCGGTGTCGGTGCCCAGTACGATTCTGAGCTTGTTTACCACAATGTTCAGGAAGAGGTTGCAAAACAGGGTGTTGTTTACCTGGGCTTTGAAGATGCCCTCAAGTCTCCTGAATGGGGACCGATGGTAAAAGAATATTTTATGACTCTGATTACGCCCCGCGACCACAAATTTGCAGCCCTGCACGGTGCCGTATGGTCGGGCGGTTCTTTTGTTTACGTTCCAAAGGGAGTTCATTTGAGCTTCCCCCTTCAGTCTTACTTCCGTCTGAACGCAAAGGGGGCGGGGCAGTTTGAGCACACTCTGATTATTGTTGATGAAGGCGCAGACCTGCACTTTATTGAAGGCTGTTCTGCTCCAAAATATAACGAAGCAAACCTGCACGCAGGTGCGGTAGAGCTTTTTGTAAAAAAAGGCGCTCACCTGCGCTATTCGACTATCGAAAACTGGTCAAAAAATATGTACAACCTGAACACAAAGCGTGCAAGGGTTGAAGAAGATGCCAGCATCGAATGGGTTTCGGGTTCATTTGGTTCTCACGTTTCTTACCTCTATCCGGAAAGCGACCTTGTCGGCCGCAATGCAAAGGCTGATTTTACGGGAATTACCTTTGCCGGTAACGGTCAGAATCTTGATACAGGAGCTAAGATGGTTCATCTGGCACCTCATACCTCAAGCCTTATTACCACAAAGTCGATTTCAAAGGGCGGCGGTATGAGTACCTACCGTTCTGCAATCTACATTTCAAAGGATGCAGAAGAAAGTAAGGCCAGCGTTTCCTGCCAGTCGCTTATGCTGGACAGCGAAAGCCGTTCGGACACAGTTCCTGCCATGGAGATTTTGAACGACACAAGCGACGTTGGACACGAAGCAAAAATCGGACGAATCAGCAGCGACGCAATTTTCTATCTTATGAGCCGGGGAATCAGCGAGGAAGAAGCAAGAAGTATGATTGTTTCAGGTTTTGCAAATCCGGTAAGTAAGGAATTGCCGCTGGAATATGCGGTTGAAATGAATAATTTGATTAAACTCGAAATGAAAGGAACTATGTAAGGGGAATTGAACATGGAAAAACTTGAAAACATGACAGTAAACGAAATCCCTTCCCTCACATGGAACTGGATGAAACTAAACCGCGACAAAATCACTCTTAATGCAGCCTTCAGCGCAGCCCAGGCAGAAATTTTGAATGCGGAAAAGGGAATCACCGTGGAAGAAGGCTCACCGTCCGAAGCCGCTGCTCTGAACTTTGCAAGCGGAGTTTTTAATGCAAAAAATCCAAAGCTTGTAGACGGTCATCCTCACTTTGATTTTGTAACAGAAGATAAAAATCACCCTGTAGAAGCAATTTTTGCAGACAGCAAATTTTCTAAAACTGTAAGGATTGCCGGCAAGCAGGAAAAACCTCTAATCATCAATTTTTCTAAGGACGAAAGTCAGGCAAATCTTACATACATCGTCGCAGAAGAAAATTCTGAAAGCACTGTAGTTTTTGTTTACGAAGGGAAAGCTTCTGAATCTATCTTCCAGGCAAAAATCCTTGCAAAGGAAAATGCAAAAATTCACATTGCTAAAGTTCAGCTTCTGGGTTCAGAAAGCCTCCAGCTGGATGATACAGCTGTAATCGCAAAGGACGGAGCTGAAGTTCACTTTACACAGATTGAACTTGGAGGCCGCCACGTTGATTCAGGTCTTGGTGTAATTCTTGAAGGATATAAATCAAAGTTCACAAGCGAAGTTGCATACATCTGCAAAAAAGACCAGCTTCTGGATATGAATCATATTGTTTATCACACCGGCAAAAAATCTGAATGTGTAATGAACGTAAACGGTACACTTCTGGAAAATGCAGTTAAGACTTACCGCGGCACAATCGATTTTAAGAACGGCTGCGCGGGAGCAAAGGGCAACGAAATGGAAGAAGTTCTGCTTCTTTCTCCAAAGGCTGTAAATAAATCAATTCCTGTAATTTTGTGTGATGAAGAAGACGTAGAAGGCGAACACGGTTCCACAATCGGCCGTCTTTCTAAGGAAATGCTTTTTTATATGGAAAGCCGCGGAATCAGCGAAGCCGAAGCCGAAAAAATCATGTCCCGCGCCAAGATTCAGGCCGCCGCTTCTTTGATCCCGGATGAAGATATAAAAGAAAGAATTTACAATTTTATTAATTAAAAAGAGCAACTTGGGTAGGGGTAATTATTATGAATAAATACAGAAAAGACTTTCCGTTTTTCAAAGCGATTGATGAAAAATCTTCCGTAGAAAACAAAGACCTGATATATTTTGACACTGCGGCAACCGCCCAGCGTCCATTTATCGTTCTGAACGCCATGACTCACTTTTATGCCACGGAAAACGCAAATCCCCTCCGCGGCCTTTATTCTCTGAGCGAGCGCGCAACCCTTGCCTATGAAAATGCCCGCGAAACTACCGCAAAGTTCATCAACGCAAAGGAAGCCTCTGAAATTGTATTTACCCGCAACGCCTCAGAAAGCCTGAACCTTGTAGCCTACAGCTGGGGGCTCAATAAGCTCAAAGCAGGAGACGAAATCTGCGTTACAATTATGGAGCACCACTCAAACATCGTTCCATGGCAGATGGTATGCCAGAAAACCGGCGCAAAGCTTGTATTCATGGAATGCGATAAAGAAACCGGCATAATCAGCGACGAAGAAATCAACTCAAAAATCAACAAAAATACAAAAATCGTTTCTGTTGTGCACGTAAGCAACGTTCTTGGCGTTACAAACCCGGTAAAAAAGATTGCTCAGGCGGCCCACGCAGCCGGTGCAATTTTCATTGTAGACGGAGCCCAGTCTGCCCCTCACATCAAGGTTGACGTTCAGGATATTGACGCAGACTTTTTTGCTATGAGCGGACACAAGCTGGGCGGTCCTATGGGAATCGGCGCCCTTTACGGAAAAAAAGCCCTTCTTGAAGAAATGGATCCCTTCCTCCGCGGCGGCGAAATGATTGAATACGTTACCCGCGACACAGCCACCTGGGCAGAAGTTCCTCACAAATTTGAAGCAGGAACCGTAAGCGCAGGCGACGCCGTTGGTATGGCAGCCGCAATCCGCTACGTTCAGTCAGTCGGCCTAGATTACATTACAGAGCATGACAACGCCCTCTGCTCCCGCCTTATTGACGGCATGAAGAAAATCCCTCATATTAACATTATAGGAAGTAAAGACGGAAACAAACGCTGCGGAATTGCAACCTTTACAATCGACGGCGTTCACCCCCACGATATCGCAACCCTTCTTAGTGAAGAACACATTGCCATTCGTGCAGGCCACCACTGCGCTCAGCCTCTCGGTCAGTATCTTGGTCAGACAGCAACAGCCCGTGCCAGCCTTTATTTTTACAACACCGAAGAAGAAGTTGACACCTTCCTTGAAAAAATCGCCCAGGTACGCAAGTGGGCAGGATTAGCGTAAAATCGAAAATCCGTTAAAAAACGAGCTGCGGCAGCGGGTCGTTTTAGGATTATCGAGAAAAATCGCTCACAAATCAGCTATGCTGATTTGTCGTACATTTTGGAGAATACATTAATGGACACAAAGGAACTTTACAGAGAAATTTTAAACGAACATAACCTCAACCCTATTCACAAGCAGAATATGGAAAATCCTTCATTCTGCCTGGAGGGAGTAAATCCAAGCTGCGGCGACCAGATTACACTTCAACTCAAGCTTGACGGAGACAAAATTACAGACGCAAGCTTTATCGGAAGCGGCTGTGCCGTAAGCCAGGCCTCTGCCGACATGATGGCAGACTTAGTAATCGGAAAAACAAAGGAAGAAGCCCTTCACCTTGCAGATATTTTTGACCGAATGATTAAGGGAAGCGTTACCGACCAAGAGCTGGAAGAGCTTGATGAAGCAGCAGCCTTACAGGATATTTCCCACATGCCGGCCCGGGTAAAATGCGCTATGCTTGGCTGGAGAACAGTAAAAGAGATGTTGGCTACGCCAGCTGCACCGGCAGGCGGCGCATCTTCGCCAGCTCCAAGTATTGAAACAAAATAAGATTTGTGATATATTATCTTTCACTTATGGTGCTGTAGCTCAGCTGGATTAGAGCATCTGCCTTCTAAGCAGAGGGTCGGCGGTTCGAGCCCGTCCAGCATCAAAAATTAAAGCTGCCTTTTGGCAGCTTTTTTTTATACCCCCGTGGTCAGGGGGGCACATTCAAGAAAGTATTAAGCCTTCAGACAGCTTCTGTCCAGGCGGTCAAAACCGTCAGTAAGTTTCCTTGCAATTTCAACAAGCTTTGCAAGGTCGCCTTTGCGGCTTCCTTCTATATTAAGAGGCATAACCGGGTCGTGAAGACTGAGACGCAGCAAAATCCAGCCCTGAACCTCTTCCCCCTTAAATGAAAGACGCACGCCTTCATAAGACTGAGGCATTGTGTAGCCGGCAGCAGCGGCACGAGATTTGAACTCCTGCAAAACTTTATTTCCGTACTCCTTAAAATCCTCGCCGGAAATCTTAAAGCGGAACTCTCCTTCTTCAACAAGAGGAGGAAGCTTTTCAATAAGGCTGTCCAGCTTCTTTCCTTCTTGAGCGGCCTTAGCAAGGGCAATTACAAGCTTTACAGCAAGGAAGGCACCGTCATCAAGGAAGAAGTTATCTTTCAATGCACCATGTCCCGAAGTTTCCATAGCCAGAGGCGCTACGGTTCCTGCCGCATTAAGCTCCTTCTGCTTGTTAATTACGTTCTTGTAGCCTCTCATATAGCAGAGGTGCTTAAGTCCCAGAACATCTTCAAGGAAGTATGTAAGGCGGTCAGAAGTAACGCTGTCAGTAATGATTGTACTGCCCGGGTATTCAGGAGCCAGGATTGCAGAAATCATGGCAATAATTGAATCACGGTTTACTTCGCTTCCGTCACTCAAAACGGCACTCATACGGTCAACGTCAGTATCAAAAATCAGGCCAAGGTCAGCCTTGTTCTTCAAAACAGCAGAGCGGATTGCTTCCATTGCCTGCTTGTTTTCAGGATTTGGAATGTGATTAGGGAAGTTTCCGTCTGGCTCAAGGAACTGGCTTCCGCTAACGTCAGCACCCAAAGGAGAAAGAATCTTATCAACAAAGAAGCCTGAAGCGCCGTTTCCGCTGTCTACGACGATATGAAGTTTAGAAAGAGGCTTGTCTCCCTTCCCAATTCCATCCTTAATCTTGTTTTTCAGATAGTCAGCATAAAGGGAAATCAAATCAAATTCTTCGCATTTAACACTGCCCTTAGCAAGTCCGGCATCTGCATCAGAATCAGAAATCTTTGCCGCAATCTGAAGGATATCTGTAATATCCTCGTGCTCAAGACCGCCGTCAGCATTAAAGAATTTAATTCCGTTTCTATTAAAAGGAAGATGGCTTGCAGTAATCATTGCAGAACCATCATATTTAGTCTGATCAAAAACGATTGACATAAACATGGCAGGAGTTGTTGCCATATTACAGTTTAGGACTTTTGCTCCGGCGCTAAGGATACCGCATGAAAGGGCATTTAAAAGATCAGGACCTGAAATGCGGGAATCCCTGCCCACGCCGATGCGAAGCTGATCAGCCGGCTTTTTAGTCTTTCCTGACAGCCATTCTACAAATGCAGAACCTATTTTATAAGCAATGGGAGCTGTAAGATTCACATGCTCGCCTTCAACACCTTCCAAAGCAACGCCACGAACGTCACTGCCATTCTGTAACTTTAATATATCAATACTCATACCTTAATATTAGCGATAGAAGGTGATTTAATCTATAAGAAGAGAAGAGCTATTTTCTGAGGGTAAAGTAAAAACCAGCCGGGCTTACCGCAAGATCAGCGCCGCGGTTTTTCTTTGGACTAGGCTGAATTGTGTGAATCCAAGGGATAATAAATCCGCTCACAGTTCCAATAAGGGCTCCGGTAAATACATCAGTAAAATAGTGACAGCCGCCTGCCATTCTCATTGCCCCAACTCCTGCCGCAAGGCCAAAGCTTACACCGGTCACAAGCCACTTCATATTATCACCGGGATTATACATTGCATAAACATAGCTTGAAAAAGCCGCAGCCGCAAAACAAATTGAAGTATGACCTGACGGGAAGGAATTATTCCAGTCACCACTTTCTAAATCCTTGGAAGGAGCTCCTTCGTAATACATATAAGGACGGGCGCGGTTAACGCAAACCTTAAGAATCTCCGTAAGACCATAAGTCCACAAAAGAGATTCTGCATACATTGTTCCAATCGTAAACCATTCTTCCATATCTTCCGTAAATCCGAACAAAGCGACAGGAGCCGCAAGAATACCGATTCGAAGGATATCACAGGTTACATCAAGCCCCTTAGAATACTTTGCCATAAAAAGCTGATCAAAAACCGGAACAGTGCTTTTATCTTTCAGACTTCCGTCAAATTCCTTCTGATTGAATTTCACTATTTTACTCATAGTAAAACCGCCTGCTGCCACTGCCGCTCCACCGCCTAAAAGGACTGCTTCACGGGCAAAGGTAAGATGAAAGAGATTCTGTTTTCCCAAAAGATTAAAATCACCGGCAAAGGCCTTAACAAAAAAAGAAGATAAAAGTGCAAATACAATCAGATTTTTTTTCATAGGCTAATTATAGCTTTTCCAGGCTTTTAAATCATCACGAAAAACTTTGAAATTTATATAGAAAAGAAAGCATTTTTTATATTTATTTTCTTATATTGTTTTGTTATAATTTTAAACAATATGGAAAGAGTTATACATAAAAAAAGTTTATTTTCACTCGGCGCTGTTGCAGTAGCACTGGCATTTATCATTTCGTCTGTTTTTTCTTATATTCTGATGGAACGACCCGACAAACGCGATCAGGAATTCAGCCTTATGCTGGCAGGCCGCGTTAACGATATCGTAACAGATGAAATCCTCCGCCCCCTTCTTGTTTCCAGAACTATGTCCCACGACAGACTTCTTATTGACTGGCTTGAACACGAGGAAGAACGCACACAAAAAGAAAATGTTGCCTTTATGGAAGAATATCTTTCCCTCCTGAAAAATGAATTCAATTACACCTCGGCCTTTCTCATTTCGGAAAAAAGTCACTGTTATTACACCTGGAAGGGCCTTAATAAAATCTTAAATCCCCTCAATGATCCTCACGACAAATGGTATCCAACCTTCATAAAAAAAGGCCTGTCCTTCGAACTTAATGCCGACACAGACCAGGTAAACGGAAACCACTGGACCATTTTTATCAACTGCAGGATTACCTCAAAGGAAGGAGAGCTGCTTGGCGTATGCGGTGTTGGCGTTGTAATGGACCACCTGCAGCAGATTATGAGCGACTACGAAGAGCAGTATGGCGTAAAAATCAACCTTGTAGATTCAAACGGCCTTGTTCAGATGGCAGTTGACTACTCAGATATTCAGAGAATGTACCTGAACAACATTAAGCTTGATGCCGCAAATGATAACTATTCGATTCTTCGTAATATGCACTCCTACCGTATCTCAAAATACCTCAAGGAACTGGGCTGGTATCTTGTAGTTCAAACAGGAATGAACTCTTCTAAGTCAAAATTCATACCGCTTGTTATTTTGAATTTTATTTCAGCGGGTCTTCTGATTGCACTTCTCTACCTTGCCCTTTACTTAAAGGAAAAAGCTGACGCAGAAAGGGGCTCGGATCCAAACCCTCTTGATGACCTTACAGGCCTTCCAAACCGCCTTTATTTCAGCGAGGCCTACGGAGAAACAGGAATCTTCAATACAACCCGCTATAAAACCTTTATCGTATTTGATATTGACCATTTTTCTGCAGAAAAAGAGCTTCATCCGGAAGACCTTCTGATAAAAGAAACGGCAGACATTGCAAAACAGCTTTTTGACAGCTCCGGCCTTCTTTTAAGATGGAGAAGCGACACTTTCATTGTTCTTTCTGAACAGGAAGTAAATCAGGCCCTGGAATTATGCGAGCTTTTATGCAGAAGAATCCGGGGCGAAATCGGCATTACAATTTCGGCAGGACTTACGGCAATCGACCTCACCGATACAATCAAGAAAAACTATTATTGCGCTATGCAGGGCTGCTATGCGGCTAAATTTGCAGGCGGAAATCAGGCTGTAATATACCGGGGAGAAGCATAATCAGAATGAAAAGACGCTTTACCTTCCGTGTAAAAAACTCCCTCCTTTCACAAATAACAGTCAGCGTCCTGATTTTTGTCATTACTATATTTATACCTGTTTCTTTAATTACAGGACATTTCCAGAAAAAATCCCTGTATGAAAGCATAGGTCGTTCAGCCTTTCTTCTTGCCGATGGAAAGGCAGCCGAAATCAATCCGATTTTGACTCAGGTCGAACATTCTGTAAGCGTTCTTGAAACCCGACTTCTTTCAACTCTGGATGAAAAACGTTTTGTTCAGGATAAAAACTACCGGGAAGAATACCTTCACCGCGCAGAAGACTGGTTCGAAGATATCGCCCGCTTTACCCCGGGTGCCGCAACCTCCTGGTTCAGACTTGAAAAAGAACGCTTTGGTGACACAACCGGCGTTTTTATGACCGGCGACCGCTACGGCGGCTTTGTAAGCGTAAAGCCGACAAATCTTTCTGAATTTGAAGAGGATGACCGGGAGCACGTAGGCTGGTATTACGAACCTATGAAAGCCGGAAAACCAATCTGGATGCTTCCATATGAAAACCGCAACGTCGGTATAAAAATGATTACTTATGTAATCCCCCTTTACAAAAAAGGACAATTTCTGGGCGTTGTAGGTATGGATATTGAGCTTGCCTATATAAAAAGACTTGTAGACAATCTGAACCTGCAGGATGCCCTGGCCTTCCTTATGGACAGCAATTACAACCTTATTTATCATCAGGATTATCCTAACGGCTATCCGGCCATTATGTTTGACCACGAACTTTCCCAGATTGCTTCTTATGCTATGAATGACAAGGGAAGGGGAAACCTTTACAAGTGCAGGTGGCACGGAAGAGTTCAACACATGGTTTTCACTCCCCTCCAGAATGGTTCGGTTCTTGGAGTTGCGCTTGAAGACATAGGTTCAAAATCAGTCTGGTACAAGATGACTATGCTGCGCATCACCTTCCTTATTGTAATTATTTTCTTTGCCCTCTTTCTGGTACGCTTTATTTCAAGAAGAATTATCGTTCCTATTTCTGAGCTTATCGAAGATTCAAGACGACTTGCCCGCGGTGAACTGGGAACAATCATAAAATATCAGTCAAATAACGAAATCGGACTTCTTGCAGACACTATCCGAATGATGGAAAAGCAGCTCAAGGAGTACATTGAATATATACGTAAGCAGACAGAAAGTGAACGAAATGCCAAGGAAACGGCCATTAATGCTTCCCGGGCAAAGAGTGACTTCCTTGCAAATATGAGCCATGAAATCCGAACTCCAATCAACGCAGTTCTTGGAATGAATGAGTTGATTCTGCGCGAAACTGAAAACGAAAATATCCGCGGCTACGCAGTAAACATCCGTAATGCCGGAAATACCCTGCTCTCCCTTATCAGCGACGTTCTGGACTTTTCAAAAATTGAAGCCGGAAAAATGGAAATCATACCGGTACGCTATGACCTCGCCCTCCTGCTTGTGGACCTTATGGTTATGATTGGCGAGCGGGCCGAACAGAAGGATTTAACCTTTGAAGTAAAGGCAAATCCGGCAATGCCGAAATTCCTTATCGGCGACAATATGCGCATAAAACAGTGTATCCTGAACCTCCTTACAAACGCCGTAAAATACACACAGAAGGGCGGCATTACCTTCACGGTTGATTTTGCCCCGCTTCTTGCATCTAAAGACGGTAAAAACTACACAATGCTTAAATTCAGCGTAAGCGACACGGGAATCGGCATTAAACCGGAAGATTTGGAAAAACTCTTCACCCCATTTGAGCGAATTGAAGAAAAGCGCAACCGTACAATCGAAGGAACCGGACTTGGAATGAGCATTGTTCAGAGAACCCTCGATATGATGGGTAGTAAGCTTTCCATTCAGAGCGAATACGGAAAAGGTTCAACCTTCTCTTTTGAAGTCCGTCAGGAAATTGCAGAAAATATTCCGCTCGGAAACCTCAACGAGGCCCACAAACAGAGCATTGCAGCAGTAGGAAAATATAAGGAAACCCTTTATGCCCCTCGCGCAAAAATCCTTTTTGTTGATGATACTCCTCTCAACCTGCAGGTTGTAGAAGGTCTCTTAAAACACACGGGAATTATGCTGGACACGGCAGAAAGCGGTGCAAAAACCCTGGAAAAAGTTCAGGAAAACGAATATGACATTCTTTTTATCGACCACCGAATGCCGGTTATGGACGGTATAGAAACTCTGCACGCAATGGAAGAGCTTGCCGGCAATAAATGCAAGGGAAAGCCCTGCATTGCCCTTACAGCAAACGTTATTTCCGGTGCAAGGGAACTGTATATAAAAGAAGGCTTTACGGATTATCTTTCAAAGCCGGTTGTTCCGCTTGAGCTTGAAAATATGATTAAAACTTATCTTCCACAGGATTATCTTGAAGAGCCGGTAAACACAGAAGAATCAGAGGAAGAGAAAATTGAATTCCCGGAACTGCCTGGTATAGATATTGAGCAGGCACTTTTGAACTGCGGTTCACCTCAGCTTCTTAAGGATATGTTCACAGCCTTCTTCACAGAAATTGATGCAAAGGCAGAGCTTCTTTCTTCCCTGGCAGAAGCCGGCGACATAGATAATTACCGCATTAAAGTTCACGCCCTGAAAAGTGAAGCCCGCCTTATAGGAGCCCTTGAACTTTCGGAAGAGGCAAAAGGTCTTGAAATGGCGGCAGACAGGAAGGAGCTGGCAAAAATAAAGCAGGAGACTCCGGAACTCTTAAAGCACCTGAAGACCTTTTCGCTGACTTTAAAAGGCTTTGCCCCCTCTAATAAAGGGGATAAAAAAGACAAAAACCGGATTTCAGCTAAAAAGCTGGAAAAAGAGCTTGATGAGCTTGAAAAGGCCGCAAAAAACTTTAATCCGGAACTTGCGGATGCAAAGGTAAAGGAGCTTTCGGGCTACAAGCTTCCAAAGAACTTTGTAGATTTTTTTGAAAAAATAAGTCATTATGCTCAGCAGATGGACTATATTAATCTTGTAAAAATAATTTCAGAATATCGTAATTCAAAAGAAAAGGAGTAAGAAAAATGGCAGTAAAAGACGTTTATGTTATTGGAGATGAGAAAAGAATGGTGGTACGCTCTTTTATTAATGATTTAAAAAGCGCATCATTAATAGTTCATTCTCTTCCTCCGGAGATTGATGCAGTCTCTTCGCTCCCAAAGGAATCCATCCATATTGCAGTCTGCTTTGATGATAATATGACGGCAGACGTTATGGAGTATCTTCGTGAATCTGTTATGGATAAGGGCTGGTATCTTTATCTGATTGGCAAGATTAACGGACTTTCGATGAACGAAAAAAAGCACAGTATGGAAATTCCGGGTGTACGCTTCCCTTACTGGCCGGTTCCTGCAAAAACTCTGATTGCTGAAATTGAGAAAAACCGCAAGGAAATTCTTGTTGTAGATGACGATCCTATGATGCTCCGAAGCCTTTATACCTGGCTTAGCGACGCCTTCAATATTCATGCCGCTAATTCCGGCAGGGCTGCCCTTGATTTCCTTCATCAGAATGAAGTGGATCTTGTTCTTCTTGATTACGAAATGCCGGAAATGAACGGAAAAGAGGTTCTTGCTGAAATCCGCAATTCTTACGAGAACAGGGATCTGCCGGTAATTTTCCTTACTGCAAAAAATGACAAGGAAACTATTAAAAGTATCGTAGGACTTCATCCAAACGGATACGTACTTAAAAGCAATTCAGCTTCAGAAATCAAGCTTTCTGTTACTTCATTCTTTGCTTCACAGAGCTCTGTCGGAACAAAATAAATTTTGTAACTAAAGATAACAAGCAAAGATAACTGCTAGCATTTTTCTATAGAAGAATATAAAATTAAAAATATTGGTGGACGGGAGATAAATTTTGAATAAAGTTGTTTTAATCACAGGTGCATCTTCAGGCATTGGAATGACTACGTCGAAAATGCTTTTGAGGGCAGGTTATACAGTATATTGTGCAGCAAGAAGAACCGAGCTTATGAAGGAGCTTGAAGATTTAGGAGGACATCCTCTTTACCTTGATTTAACAGATGATTCTTCTATACAGAAATGTGTTCAGGAGCTGCTTTCTGCCGAGGGAAAGATTGATATTCTTATCAACAATGCCGGTTATGCCTCAGGCGGCTCTCTCGAAGAAGTTGAAATTGAAGCCGCAAAGAGACAGTTTGATGTAAACGTATTCGGGCTTATCAGACTTACCCAGCTTTGCACCCCTTCAATGCGGGCCCAGAAATCAGGACGCATCATAAACATTTCTTCAATGGCAGGCTTTTTCTCTACAGCCTTTATGGGCTGGTATCACGCCGCTAAATATTCAGTAGAAGCCCTCAGCGACGCCCTCCGCAACGAGCTTAAGCCCTTTAATATAAAGGTTTCTATCATCGAACCGGGACTCACAAAAACAAACTGGGGAATCATTGCCGCTGATTCACTTCTCAAAGAGTCAGGAAACGGAGACTATAAGGAAAATGCCCTGCGCTATGCGAATTACTACCGCGCAAACTACAATGTCAACTCAAACATTTCAGATCCAATTGTAATTTCAAAGGCAATTCTCCATGCCGTTACATCTAAAAAGCCGAAAATCAGATATAAGGTCGGAAAATACTGCAAGAGTTTTATCTTTATCAGACGCCACACACCTGACAGTCTTTTTGACTTTATCACAAACAGCATAATGAGTTTTTCAAAAAAGGAAAAATAAAGGAAATCAGTTATCGTAGCTTGCGGCGTCGATAGCAAGCGTTCCAAGATGAACGATCGGGCTGTAATATGCCGTAAAGCTTGAATCGTAGCCCTGGCCTACTGCATAAAGAGTGATATACCACTTATTGTTTTCGGAAATAGTTGTCGTGGTACTTACATCATCTTCGTAATATGTAGTTCTTGGGACATTTGCACTAAAGCCCTTGGAAATATCATGTCTGAAAAAATCGAATCTCCTGGCGCCGTAATAGCGGGCCGGAATACCGGTTTTTCTGTCATTTACAGCAATAAAAGGCACAAGATAAGGCTTTTCAAGAGGCTGATTATATAAATCATCGTTATCGGAGCTGCTGTATTTTGTAAGGCGGATTTTTACATTCTGAATGTTTGTGTCAGAATTATGGGGAATCAGAACATCATTATCGGAATAAAGGTTTTTCATCTGCTGGAATTTGTAAGTATTAATCATTGTACTGGCAGAACTGGCCTTAGACGACGCCGTATTCGCCATAGTATTCAAAGCTTTATATTCGCTTTCACAGGATGAAATACTGGAATAAATCTTGTAATAGACTGCGGTTCCCTGAAAAGTAAAGCCTGAGCCGTTGTAAGAGGAATTTTCATTGGTTGTGAATTCAAAATAGCGCTCAGTATAAGAAATAGGGTTTGTCTGGCTATAAACAGGAACGTGAACAGAAGCTGGCTCTGTAATTACGTAGTATTCATCAAGCCCGCAGCCGGTATTTAAAATAACAAAGCACGCGGCAAAAACAATCTCAATCATTAAAATCAGTCTGTCTTTTACGCGTGCTTTCATATCTATAAAACAAGGGTTTGTATCAGCCGTTACTCGATTTTTCCGTCGATTTTAAGCTGAATAAGACGAGTTTTTGCAAGCTTAGCAAAGGAATCATCAGGAAGCTGATCATTTAAGGCTTCATAAGCAGCCTTTGCATCTTCATATTTTTCCTGACCTTCAAGAACTCTTCCATAGCTGAAGCCTGCGTGAGCTCTCATAACAAAGTCTTTTGCTTCCCAGGCTTTTTTATAGCTGGCAGCGGCATCATCAAACTGATTCAAATCTTCGTAAGCAGCACCCATATTAAGCCATGCCAAAGGAGCTGTGTAGGCTTTTTTATCAGCATTGGCAGCAGCATTCCAGTAGTTAGCGGCTTCCATTTTTTCATTTTTCTGATATGCAATTTCTGCGGCAAGAAGATTTGCTCTTACACCAACAATTCCACCCTTTTTAAGGTAAAGGTCAAGGTCTTCAATTGCCTTGTTGCGGCGTTCATTAAGCTCATCATCTGCAAGACTTGAAGAACCGTTTGTAAGCGCATAAGAAATCTCATCAATTTTCTGAAGATTCTTAGCTTTTGAACTTGAAGCAACAGCAGTAAAGGCAATATATGCTACAAGAGCGATGATTACTGCACAAAGACAAACAGTCAATCCTTTCTTATTTTTTTCCAGAAAATTCGCTGTTTTAGTACCAGCAGTTGTTTTTACTTCGATTTCTGACATTTTAATAACCTCAATTTAAAGCCCTGGATAAGGCCTATTTTTTTTGTATATGTAATTCGTTTATTAATCTTATCACATAAGTGCGTTGAATTCCTAGTATTTTGGCGGTTTTTGTTTGATTCCAGCCGTTCTCCTCAAGAATCCTTGTTACGTATTCCTTCTTAAAAGCGTCCAAAGCTGTTTTCAGGGATTTATCAGTAAGATTCAAATCCCTTGCCGTAGCTTCGCAGAAGCTGCCGCAGCCGGCCGCAGAAAGGCCGAAATCATCAGCCTTAATAAGCGGAAGCTCTCCTACAATAAAGGCGTGCTGAATAAGATTTTTCAGTTCATCAATGTTACCGGCAAAAAAGTAGTTTTCAAGAGCCGCAAGAGCTCCTTCTCCAAAGCCGGTAAAATTAAAGCCTGTCTGACTGCAGTAAAGTCTGCGGTAATATTCAGCCAAAGGCGCAATTTCCTCCCTTCTCTGGCGAAGAGGCGGAACATTCAGCACAACAGAATTAATTTTATAAAACAATTCTTCCAGAAAAAGGCCCGAAGAAATCTTAGCTTCAAGATTTTCCTCAGCAGAAGAGATAAATTTTACGTTCTTTCCGCTCCTCATAGTTTCCTTCAGAAAATCCAGAAGCTGAGACTGCAGGAAAGAAGGCATAAGATTTATACAGCTTACAAAAACCGTACAACGCTCTAAACCAGAAAGCTGGCTTATCTGTGTCTTGATTTTCGATAAGGTCTGTGAAAGTGCAGTCTCCGAAGAAGACTTGCAGTTCAGTTCAAGAAAGTTTTTTGGATTTTTACTTACACTCTGATGAATTGCAGATGCAATCCAGCTTTTACCGCTGCCCTTTTCCCCGGAAAGAAGAACAGAAGCAGTAGTCTGTGCAAGAATAGGAATTAATCTTTTTATTTCGGATGAAAAGCTCTGTTTTACTTCCGAAGTATCATTTGTATTAATTTCTGCCAATTGACTTTCCCGAATTACAAAACTTATAAAAATAAAACGCATTGCAGCAGCTGCCAGCAATGCGTCTTAATATTAAAGTCCAGAATTCTGCAGGAGAGCTTTCTCCCCCGCCAGAAGATTTATTTCTTTGACTTAATCATATCTCCGAGAGTATAGGCTCCGTCATCTTTGCTTTCAGAATCCATATACTGAGAGATTTCGTCACGCTGCTGCTTTCTCTTGTACTCGCGAACAGAGAATGCAACCTTTTCCTTGTCTGTGTTTACGTCAACAACAAATACGTTGAGTTTGTCGCCAACCTTGTATTTTGCAACAGCTTCTTCGAATGGAACGTCTTTGTCATCGCTAAGGTTAGCTTTGTTTACAAGACCTTCGATTCCGTTTGGAGCTTTTACAAATACACCAAAGTCTGTGATAGAAGTGATTTCACCTTCCAGTGTTGAACCAACAGGGTATTCTTCTGCAAATGCTGTCCAAGGGTTGTCAGTTACCTGTTTAAGACCAACCTTTACGCGGTGAGCTTCCGGATCACATTCGATAACTACAGCTTCAACGTCCTGTCCAACTGTAAGTTCGCTTCCAGGATGTTTAACCTTCTTTGTCCATGAAATATCATCAGCATGGAGGAATGCATCGATTCCCTCATCAATTGTGATGAAAGCGCCGGCAGCAGTAAGTTTTACAACTTTACCAGTTACCTTTGTTCCAACAGGGAATTTTTCACCAATTTTGTCCCAAGGATTTTCTGTAGCCTGTTTGAAACCAAGTGATACACGACCAGCCTGGATGTCGTAGCCAAGAATCATAGCTTCAACTTCCTGACCAACACTTACCATATCACCAGGTTTATTGATTTTCTTTGTCCAAGAGAACTCAGAAATGTGAACAAGACCTTCAATGCCTTCTTCAAGTTCAACGAATGCACCGAATTCAGTAAGCTTTGTAACCTTACCCTTTACGATGTCATTAACGTGATATTTTTCTTCGAAGTGAATCCAAGGATCTTCTGCAAAGTGCTTGAGAGAAAGGTTGATTCTCTTTTCTGCCGGGTCAAGGCGGATAACCTTAAGTTCGATTTCCTGACCTTTCTTTACAAAGTCCTTAGGGCGGGCTACGTGTCCCCAGCTCATATCATTGATATGAAGAAGACCGTCGAATCCGCCAAGGTCGATGAATGCACCAAAACTTGTAAATGATTTTACAGTTCCTTTTACAGTATCACCGATGTTTACAGAATTGAAGAAAGCATCGCGCTTTGTATCAATCTGCTCTTCAAGATATTTACGGCGATTTACTACTGGATTCAATTTGTTATCTGTGTAAAGGCGCTCAATATAGAATTTGTCTTTCAAACCAAGAAGAGTTTCCGGCTTTTCGATTTTTTCGCTGTCAGCCTGGCTGATTGGCAGGAATGCGGCGCGTTCAATACCGATATTTACTTCATATCCGCTCTTAACAACCTTAGAAATTGTACCGTCAACAGGAGTCTTATCTTTCCATGCCTGCTGAATAACTTTCAAGTTCTGCTTAGAATCAGCCTTCTTCTTTGACAAAACAGGACCGTTGTTGTTATGTCCAATCAACAATGCCTGAACCTTATCTCCGGCTTTCGGCAGATCACCTGCGAACTCCTCTGCGGAGATTAAACCCTCAGATTTGTCACCAACGTCAACGTAAACATAATCGCTTGTAACCTGAATTACAGTTCCTTCTACAAGCTGACCAGCCTGCGGTGCATCAAAGTTTTTGAGGGATTCCTCTAATTGTGCCTGGAATTCGCTCTTGGAGTTCTGAGTTCCTTCCATTTCCACTTCCATTTCGTCCATAGTAAACCCTTTTTTAAGAAATTTTATTTAGTATTATTTCACAAACCTTATCTATGGTCAAGTCAGATGTATCGATATAAAGGGCATCAGGAGCGATTTTTAAAGAACCTTCTTTCTTGTTTTTATCCATTTCATCACGCTTTTCAATGGCAGCCTTGATTTCCTCAAGAGTCATATCGCTGACCCCCTGGTCAAAGCGGCGTTTAGCGCGTACTTCGGCCGAAGCATCCAGGTAGATTTTGTATTCAGCGTTAGGGAAAACAACAGTTGTCATATCACGGCCTTCACATACAATGCTGAGGCTGGCAGTAATCTTTCGCATAAGGTCGTTTACAAGATGACGAACCTCTACAATAGAACTAACCTGCGAAGTATTTGCAGTTACCCGGTCATCGTGAAGGTGGGCAGTAACGTCAGTTCCGTTCAGAATAAAATGACTTTCCTTTGTGTATTCAATCTGCTGTTTTTTGCAGAAGTCCAGAACTGCCTTTTCGTCCTTAATGTCAATTCCTGCATCCAGAAGCCCCATAGTAAGGGTGCGGTAAAATCCGCCTGAGTTCAAAAAAGTAATATGCAGTTTGTCTGCAATAATGTTTGCAATAGTAGATTTTCCGGTTCCAGCCGGTCCGTCAATAGCGATAATCATATTTTAGTCTCCTTAGGAGGGGGAAGTCTCCCCCTGCGCCCGCACGTTGTTGCGGGCTACCCTCTCTCCTAGGGGTTTCACCCCTAAGACCCCATATTCTACCACAAAAACAGCATTTTGTTCTGATTCCGTGCTGTTTTTTTTATGTTTTTGTTCTGATTCTGTGCGGTAAGAAAGCTATAATCTGGATATAAAAAAATAAAGAACGCGAGGTAAAAAGTTTCTATATAGGAATTACAAGAAAAGTCTAAATACCTTCAGAAAATATTTAATTTTTTTATAACTTTTTTAGCCTTTTCTTACAGTGCTTCGTATAAATAAGTGTAAGCAAAAAACTTCCAGGTTCTGGAAAGCTTATAAAAAAACTATCAAAAAGTGACGGCGACACTCAAAAATCGCCGAGGAGAAAAATTATGGATGAAAAATACGACAATTTCCAACAAAAGTTGGGACCTGTAGTTGATGAGTTCGAAAGAATTTTCAACGATGAAGCAGTTTGTCAAAAGCTGAAGGAAATTCACAATCCAGATGAATTGTACGATTTTCTTAAAAAAGAAACAGACTTCAGCTGTTCTAAAGAAGAACTGTTTTTGTTTTTGAAAACATCAGAAGCGTATAACAAGCTCACCGAAAATGCATCTAATCAGTTGTCTATGGAAGAACTTGAGGATGTAGTAGGTGGTATAAGCTCAGGTTTCAAAAAATTCTGGAAAAAAGCCACAAGAGTTTTTGATAAAGCAGGAAAAATTGTTGCCGTAGGCTCGGATTTGGGATCTGTTATTGGCGGAGCAGGCGAAGTAGCGACAGGTAATCCAGAAGGTTTTGCAGATATAGCAGATGGTGTTTTGGGCTTAGTGTCTAGCGTTGGAGACATTGTTAATTGGGCAAAGGGTAAAAAATAAATTACAAGGAGTAAATTATGGATAATAAAGAAAAAATTGAACAGTTAATTTCTGTTATGGAAGAAGCAAACAAGGATGAACAGTTTAGAAACAAAATTGAAAGCCGTAAATCTTTAAGCGAAGTTTATAAGCTTGTTACCGAAAAAAATAATCTGTCTCTCACAGAAGAGGAATTCTGCTGTTTCTTCAAAAATGTAGATCTCTTGTGTGAATCATTAGGTAATAAACAGGAACTCTCAATCGAAGAATTGGATGCTGTTGTCGGTGGCAGTTGGGAAGTATGGTATAAAGTTCATAAGGTTTTCAAAACTATTGCAGCAGGAAAAACAATTGCTACTTTACCATCAATGGCTATGGATATTCCATTATTGACAACACCTTTAGGTATAGTAAAAATTATTAAAGATATCCATGATGTCAAAGAAGTCGTAGAAGTAGCTAAAGATTATTTAGGAAAATAAATCATTCAATACTAAGGAGAAATATAAAAAATGAAAAAAACATTATCAATTGTACTGGCAGGAATGGTTCTGCTTTCATCGGTTTTTGCAAAGCCTGCAAAAATTACTTCGGACAAGCTTAATTCATGGAAGAATGTAGCTAAGATTTCGGATTCCCTGGAACTGGAAGTTATTGAAGATGATGATGATCTGCTGCTTTCAAAATCTTCAGATGGAAAGGATTTTGCCGTTTTCTACAAGGAATATTTTGATGACGGCAGCAACATTCAGCTGGGTATGGTATGCGCAGACGGAACAATGTATTCACGAGCTTTATATACAGAAAAACAGAGCGAAGGCGGTGCCTGGAAATTTACCCTTCAGGAAACAGACAAACAGGTTCGTTTTGATGATGCAGGAAGCGGAAGTTATCTTACAGATTTTGGCCGTGCTTATTATGCTCTTATTGTCATGGACTTAAGGAATAAAATACGCACAAACCTTTCAAAAGAATACGGACTTATTGCTCCGGAAAAGGTAAAAAAGAACGACACTAACTTCAGACAGGTTTTTGATGCAAATATCGATGAAATCAATGCAAAGTTTGAAGCTAACGATCCTGCTGACTCATCATTTACTGCCCTTATGAAAAAGGTAAACGACAGCAACTTCGCAAACTAAATAAAACAATCCTCCTTTCCCCCGGACTTATTTCCGGGGGATTTTTTGCATATAAAAAAAGGAAATAAAAGTGAAGAAGATTTCTGCAAAAACAGTTCTCGCGCTAATTGCCTTGCCGGCATTTTTGTCTTTTTTATTCTCCTGCCGTAACCTTACCGACGACGAATGTTATAAAGACGAGGTAAAAAAAATCAGCAGTCAGGTGCAGGCAGAAAGTCTGACACTGCGCCCTACCCCCATCTACGCCTACAGTAATGGGAAAACCACATGTCTGGCAAATGACTACCCTTTGTTTTTTACACCGGGCGGAGACCTTCCCTATGTGGAAGTTCAATCTTTCACCGAAGACATCTCTGGTGATACTTATACAATTACCAGAGAAGGCACACAATATAAGATTACACAGCTCTGGAATCAGAATTGTTATTTTACAATTGATTTTTCAGACGGTAACATTACTTATTCAGATTTTGATTATTTTATCTGTCCACCTGATGCTGCTGCATCCGGTGACTTAATTTTTGACAGTTCATTAATAAAACGGGAGACAATTGTAGATATAAGGGGCGAAAAAGTTTCTTATTCGATAAATTTGACAGACTACAATATTCCTCATAAATATGAAAACAACTACGGCTTTTTGCCTATGAATACGCTTAAGTATTTATTATATTGGGGCGGTCCTATTACCTACAATGGCAAAGAAGCCTTTTTTGATTTTGGTACAGAATGGCAGATTCCTGAATACAGTGCAAAAATGTCAAATCCAAAGGAAAGCTATTCCCAGGAAATGGCTGATTATTCATACAATCATCTTTGCTTTGTATTAGACTCAGGCTACGGAAGAAAAAACTATCTGGGAGTTTCAAATTTTGACAGCTGGATTAGGGCCGCAGGCCTTAAAGAAGCCCTTACTTCTACTAACGTTGATACAGCGGAAAATGCTCTTGCAAAGCTTCTTCTGCAGGATATCGCAGACCTCCACACATATTACCAGCACTGGACACCTTTTAAAGGTCTAAATCCGAATGAGGATACCAGAAGAAGTACCCCTGCAGGATGTTTGTACTGGATGCCACCTGACTTTCTGGAAGGTCCAAGCAATACAAGAAGAAGTAATTATCAGAAAACCTTGTTAAAGAAATTTCAGGAAGAGAAAAGCTCCTCATATTATGAATCTGAAGCTGATAAAATTAAAACTGAAATGCACATTTTTATTCCCAAAGACAAAAGTGAAGCAGATGCGGACTACAAAGCAACAAAAAATACACTATTCATGTTCTTTAGATCATTTGCCTCCCAGGGCAGCTATGCAGTCAACTACAAGCCTAAGTGGCGCTTCTACGGTAACGTTGATGATATAGCCTCTAAAGGAAAAGATGACGGTATAATTTTTTATAAATCTGAAAACGGATCTGGAGATTTAGTTCAAGCCCCGGAAACTGAAATAAAAACAATGTCAGATTTTATCAGCAAAGTGAAGGCAGGCGATCACGGATACGGAATCAGCTTAAAAAATAGTGGTGATAACATTCTGCTTATGATTCTTTCAAATTACATCATCAGAAAACTGAAGGAAGACAGCACCCGCCCTATGGAAAATATTGTTCTTGATTTCAGCCTTAATAACGGCGGTTCAAATGATGATGAAACAATATTTGCATCCTGGTTTTTGGGCGAATCTATTGTCTGCTATCAGAACACAGTTACAGGTTCAAAATGCGCAGTCAAATATACCGCAGACATTAATTTTGACGGCCAGATAAATGATTTAGACACCATAAAAGACTTAAAAAGATACTGTATCACTTCCTTCAACTGCTTCTCCTGTGGAAACCTTTTACCGGCCCAGATTTACTTTAATGACAGTGTGAAGACCTTTGGAGAAAAAACCGGCGGCGGCACCTGCCCCGTAATGGAGGTAGGAATGCCTTCCGGAACGCGTTTTTTAACTTCATGTCAAATACAGCTGAGCACACTTGTAAACGGCAGCTTTGTTGACATAGATGGAGGAATTGATGTCGATGTTCCTATATTTGTGGGAGAATTTGATAAAGTTTATAACCGCTACACATTCTGTAAGGATTATTTAAAATAGGGAGGTAAAAATGCTGAAAAAATTGAATGCGGGCCTAATCCTGCTGGCCCTTACCCTGGTTTCCTGCCGGAACCTGACCGATGACGATACCTATTCGTCTGAAGCAAAAAAAGTGCAGGAAGAAGTTACTGCTGAGACTCTGACTCTTAGAAAGACAGATTTGTATTATATGAAAGATGATACTCTTAAATGTTACACAGGCGATGATGCATGTAATTTGTATTTTGCCCAGGAAGGAGACATTCCTTATGTTGAAATTGCAGAGTTCATCAAATACTATTGTGGTGCAGCCTTTCTTGTCACACATGAAGGAAGCGTCTATAAAGTAGCAAGATCATGGAATTCAGATTACTATTTTACTATTGATTTTTCAGACGGAAAAGTAACATATTCCGACCTGGATTATTATGCCTTGCCTGAAAAAGCAGTTTCCTGCAATGATATTATTACAAATTATTCGAGCTTCGAACGTAAGACACTTGTGGAAATTAGAGGTTCTAATGTTTCTTACAGCGTAAACTTGAAGGACTATAATATACCTCTAAAATATGAAAATAATCTGGGTTTTATTCCTGTAAATACACTCTTACTTTTATTATGCGACTACAGAACATTTTTATACAACGGAAAAGATGCTTTTGTGGATAACGATAAAAATTACAAAACCACCGAATACAGTGCGAAAATTTCCAATCCAAAAGAAACTACATCAAAAGAATTTGCAGAATACTCTTACAACAATCTATGTTTGATGCTGGATATGAATTACGGAAGAAAGGAGTATCTTGGAGTTACTAAGTTCGACACATGGATTTCCGCTGCAGGTCTAAAATCTGAACTTAGTTCTACAAATGTAGATACTGCAGAGAAGGCTCTTGCAAAGCTTCTTTTACAGAATATAGCAGACGTACATACTTATTATCAGCACTGGACACCATTTAAAGGGTTAAATCCGAATGCAGAACCATTAAGAAACATTCCTGCAAACTGTTTGTATTTTACACCTCCAAATATTGTTGAAAATCCAACGGCTGCAAGAAGGAGTGAGAATTTTTCAATACTATGGTATAAGCGAATGGCTAGTAAAGATTCAGCATGGTATGGAAATGAGAATAATGGAATAATGAATATCTTCATTCCTAAAAAAGAATCGGGCATAAGTGCAACAGCAAATACAATATTCCTCTGTTTCGATAATTTTTACTCTACGGAGCGTTATGAGCAGGACTATAAGGACACATGGAAATTTGATGCTATAGGCGGCAAAGGTAAAAATGATGATGTATACTTTTATAGCTCTAACGAATCAGGTGGAAATTTAGTATATGATGAATCAATAACAGATATCGATGCATTTGTCGCAGAAGTAAAAAAAGGAAATTACGGTTACGGCATCCAGTTTAATAATAGAATGGATACTATTCTTCTTACCGTAGTTTCAAATTATATCATCAGAAAACTGTACGCAGACGGAAATCGCAAATTAACAAATGTTGTTCTTGATTTAAGCCTTAATACTGGTGGTGCAAATGATGATGAAGCCTTTATGTCATCATGGTTCCTTGGAAAATCTGTTTGTGGATATGTTAATAAAACTACGGGTTCAAAATCTGCTGTGGAGTATCGCTCTGATGTTAATTTTGACGGAAAGTTCGATGCTAATGATACTATTGCAACTATTGAAGGCTTAAAAAGATACTGCATAACTTCTCTTGTAAGCTTTTCTTGCGGAAACCTCTTCCCGTCTCAAATCTATTTCAGCGACAGCGTAAAAACCTTCGGGCAGAAAAGCGGCGGCGGAACCTGCTGTGTAGTTGACTATATTACACCTTCAGGAGATTACGTCGTAACATCATCATTCACACAGATGAGCACATTTATAAACGGCAGTTTTGTTGATATAGATGCAGGAATTGATGTTGATGTTCCTATTGCACAAATGGATTTTAGTGAAGTTTATAATCGCTATGAATTTTGTAAAAAGTTGAATTAAAAGGCAGGAGACAAATCTATGAAAAAAATATACACAATCTTAACAGCATTAACTTTTATGGCCGGGGTCTTTGGTGAAGGCTATTTTCAGAACAGACTGGGTGCCTGCTCTGACGCAGACGGAACTGAATTCGGCAAGGAATTATTTACAATTAATGAAGACGATAAATCGGAGCTTCATTTTGCAGAATACGCAGAATTTGCCTACAACTGGGAAAAGGCTGAAATCCTGGGGCTTTTTGCAATCAATAATTCGGCTTATGAAAATCCGAAAAACAACATCAAGGCAGCCGGCTACGGAGTTTTCTACCCTCTTCCATTCCTTTCGGTAGCGGCAGGTAACGATTTGCGAGACCGCTTCTCTTTCAGCGGAGGTGAACTCTACACAGAAAACGAAGCATTTCTTCTGCAGTCAAATCCTTTTGCGGACGGAGCCGGCCTTATCTTCAGCCAGAAATTTGGTGACATTGGCATTTATGCCCTTGCAAACATCGGTGCAGAAAAGGGTGCCATTCTTAACGCAGGCCTTGCAGTAAGCTATGAAAATGATAACTTAACAGCTGCAATTCAGGCAGTCGGACAGAATATCCTCAACAAGAACGAATACTATCATTATGCAGTATTCGGTTACTTAAGTCTTTCGAACTATGATATTTCACTTGGTTACATCAGCAACTACAATGACCAGAATATCAGCAATTTTGATTCAGAAGAGGTTTCAAAACAGGCTTATCTTCCTTTGCCTTCTACACATGTCGTAAAGCTTTCTGGCCGTTACAAGGCTGATTTGTTTACAGTAGGCGCAGACCTTCTTTTTGGACTTAATGACGAATACATTCTGAACGAAGAGTCTAAAAAACTCCGTGCAGTCTGGGATTCCTGGGAAAAAGGCGGCTTTAATCCTGTTATTAAGGGCTGTGGCAGCGAAGACGGTAAACTGGGCAAAAATGATCAGGTTCCATGGATGGTATCTGTAAAAGGCGGATATTATGTAACAGAGGATATTTCACTTTATCTTAAATACAGCCTTCTGCGTGGAAATGATTTTAATCATCTGATTTATCCTTACGCTGACTGGGCACTTTCAGAAACTTCCTTCTTCCGTCTTGGCGCCAAGTTCAAGATTGAAGAAAGCAAGTTTTCTGTTTCAATCCCTCTTATGTGGAGATTCCTGATTGATATAAACTAGAAAATTGATTAAAAATGGATTACAGAAAAATCATTATTGCGGTAGTAATTGCAATGTTTGTACTACACCTTATTTCGATTATTGCCGCAGGATAGTTATTTCAAAACTTTTCTTTCGATAAAGGCGGCGGCGTCTTCTGCCCAGCTGAACTGGCTCATAAATTCGCCGGCAAAGATCTTTGCGGCTGAGCTGTCGCCCGAAAGAAAATCATAATAATCACACTTTATAATTTCCGGATTGATGCGGAAGTTGTTGTATTCAGTGATAAAGAAATTCTGTATTCCAAGTTCAGCAAAAGTGTGTTTTATATCGGAAATAAGATTTCTGAGGTTAGCGCCATAGCGGGCAGAATCTGCCTGGTCTCCCCAAAGCAGGCTTATCAGTTCTTTTGTCTGAACAGAGCTCCCGTTTTTATAAATCAGATAGGCCATAAGCTCCAGTGATTTTGTACGGGAAAATTTTACGACTTTGTTATCAAACAAAAGGGTGAAATTTCCGAAGGTTTTTGCTTCCAGATTAGACTTCTGCTTTTTAAGAAGGGTGATGTAGCGTTTTTCCGAAGCTCTTTTGTAAAGGACAAGCCCGAACATAACGATAACAACAAGGATTGTATCCATAAGCCCTGTAATCTTAAAATTTTTGTAAATGCCCGGAAGCATAGGGGAAATACCGGCAATAAGGGCAATCAGAAAATAACGAGGAGCAATTGAAAAGATGCCGAGCACGATAGAAAAAGTCAGAATATAAGTAATAACCCCGTTAAAAGGCTGACCAAGAAAATAAAAATTATAGGAACCGGCACCGATACCCCAGAAAAAGACCATATAAAAGGGAATATTTTTATAAATATAGGCTTTTTCACGTTCAACGTCCCTGACTTTTACGGAAACTAAACAGGCAAGACCGGTTATTCCTGCAGAAACACCATAATAGATGAATTCAACAAGATAATCGTCAAGGCTATTTCTGTGCAATACCATAACAAAGGATAAAGTAAGAATACCAAAAAGAAAAAAAAGAAAACCCATGAACTGTGAATGAAGGCGGTTTGTTTCTGCGGCATCTGCCAGATCAAGCGGTGAAATGTAATAACGTCTTCTGATTGCGTTTCTCAATTTTTCCATAATTGGAAAATTATTATAACACAACCCTTTGAAAATTTTCAAATTCAGCAGGAAGGTTTACCACTATTTTCTGCACAAATCCAGAAGACTTTTTACTTCCTGCGGGGTAAGGTCGCGGGAATCACCGGGTTTGAGGTCATCCAGGTTCACATTGCCAATGCGCACGCGAACCAGGGATTTTGTTCCGATATTCTGGCTTTCCAGCATATTTCGGATTTCGCGATTTTTACCTTCAATGAGGACGATTCTGATTTTGCGGGCTTTAAGGACGTCGCAGTGCAGGCATTTGTAAAAAACGTTGTCTACACGAACTCCGTGCTCAAACATTTTTGCAGTTTCTTCACTAACGTCCTGGCTTGTTTCTACAATATATTCTTTTTCAACCTGACTTGAAGGATGAGAAAGCTTTGCCGCAAAATCGCCGTCGTTGGTAAATATAATCATTCCCTTGGAATACATATCAAGGCGGCCTACATTGTAAAGGCGCTCTGAGTATTTTTCCTTGAGGAGGTCTGCGGCTACAGGGCGGCCTTTTTCATCAGAAAGGGAGCAGACAAAGCCGGCAGGCTTATTCAAAATTACGTAGCGCTTTTTTGCTTCCAGGCTGATTTTTTTGCCGTCTACGCAGATTTCGTCTTTTTCACTTACCTTTGTACCAAGCTCTGTTACGACCTGACCGTTTACGCTTACGCGGCCGTCAAGAATTATCTGCTCGCTGGCGCGGCGGCTTGCCACTCCTGAATGGGCAAGAAAAACCTGCAGGCGAACGGGTTCTGCTGCCTGGCCATTTGATAAGCCGCCGTGCGAATCATCCTTCTGACCATGGGCGGGCTTTTGAGAGTCATTTTTGCGTTTAAGAAAGTCATTAGCGGGCAAGTTCGAATCTCTCCTGTTCGTCTTCGTCGAGTTTTGGAAGCTCAGAAATTGAATTGAGGCGGAAAAGCTTCAGGAACTCTTTTGTGGTTCCAAAAAGTGTCGGGCGGCCTGCAACTTCTTTTTTGCCAACTTCCTTAATAAGATTTTTTTCTACCAGCAGGCGAATCATATTGTCTACGCCCACACCGCGGATCTGTTCGATTTCGGCACGGGTGATTGGCTGAGAATAAGCGATGATAGAAAGGGTTTCCATTGCAGATTTCGAAAGTTTTCCGTCTCGCTTTGAGCCGTACTGCTCTTTAAGAACATCCCAGTATTCTTTTTTTGGTGTGAGGCAGTAACCGCCTGTAATCATAGAAAGTTCAAGTCCGCTTTCTTCGCCGTTCAGGCGTTCTTTTAAGTTTTCAATGCATTTTTCTGTTACTTCTTCTGAAAGCTGAGCCTTCTGGGCAAGCACTTTGGGTGCTACAGGGTCACTTTCCAAAAATAGTATGGTTTCGATTAGTGCTGTTTCTTTTGTAAATTCCATTTATATCTCTCAATCAGAGCCGTTTTCCCGGCTAATTAGTTGTAAGTTCATCTTCAGTTGGTACGTAGCCGGCGTTGTCTTCGCGGGCGCATATTTTTATATCACCAAAATGGCGGTTTTGGAAGATGGTAATCATCTTAAATTTTACGGCTTCAAGAATTGCCATAAAGGCACAGATTACGTCCATAGGATTTCCCGGACGTGTAATCAGATCTGTAAAAAGACATTCTTTTTTGTCTTCCAAAAGCTCGTTCATCAGGGTAATTTTTTCGTTTACCGAAATTTCCTCATACATATTGAGGATTTTTTCGTTGGAATACTGGCGCATTACCGATTTGAACATGGATTGGAGCTTCTGCAGCAGTTCCCAGGTATCTACCTCTTCCCACATTCCGTCAGTATCATCAAAAGGAAGGACGCGCTGAATCTTTTTGCGCTCAAAATTCCATTCAGAATCATCTTCCTGCTCTTCCATAAGGGAGGTGAGCTTTTTGAATTTCTGGTATTCAATCAGTTTTTCTACAAGTTCTGCGCGAGGATCTTCTTCATCTTCGTCGTCATAGGCAACTTCAACAGGAAGAAGCATTCGGCTTTTCATGTAGATTAATTTTGCGGCCCAGCTGTAGAACTCGGAAAGGTCACCAAGATCAGTCTGAACGGCGTAATCAAGATATTCAAGGTACTGGTCGGTAATCTGAGCAATCGGAATATCGTAAATGTTTACCTTACTTTCGCGGATAAGAGCCCACAAAAGGTCGAGAGGACCTTCAAACTCCCCTGCCCTATACTCACGTTTTTCCTTTACCGCTACTGCAACATTAGAATTCTGATTTGCTTCCATTCCGCACCGCCTGATTTTCCAATAAAAGGTCAAGCTTCCCCAGTTTTTCAATATCAGAAAGATCAAGGGAAGAAAGAGATGATTTGAATTCATCCCTTATTGATTTATCGGAATATTCGTCCAAAATCTCAAGAGCCGGAACGAGCACAAATGCACGTTCTTTTACGCGCGGATGCGGAATTTCAAGATCCGGACTATTTATTTTTTCATCGCCAAAAAGTTCGATGTCTATATCAAGCGGGCGGGGACCAAAGCGGATTTCTTTTGAACGGTCGCGTCCAAATTCCGCTTCGATTTTCTGTGTTATCTGTAAAAGCCCCTGGGGCGTCATTTCGTCTGCCACAAAGCCCAGAGCAGTCATATTATAAAAATCATCCTGATTTTCAACATACATAGCCCGGGTTCTGTAGACAGAAGAAATTTTTGCCTTTACAAGGACACGGTTCAATTCCTCCACCGCCCCGGCAAGAAGCTGGAGAGGAGCTTTGTTTGAGAAAGATTTATTTGAACCAAGTCCCAGTAAAACGCGTTTCAATTAGAATAATCCTTCCTGTGCTGAAGGTGCTGCTTCATCAGCAGCCTCTGCCTTCTTTGCAGTCTTTTTAGATTTTGCAGCAGTATCTACCGGAGTGCCATCCTTAGTTTTAAGAACCTGTCCCGGGAAAACTTCTGCACGGATTTTTTCTTCAATCTGAGAGGCAATTTCAGGATGAGATTCGATAAAGGCAACGGAATTTTCCTTACCCTGACCGATTTTATCTTCACCCATTGTGTACCAGGCACCGCGCTTATCAACGATTCCGTGTTTAACGGCAGAATCAAGAAGCGATGCAGTTGCGTTAATACCCTTTCCGAAGTAAATGTCAAGTTCGCACTTTCTGAAAGGAGGCGCAACCTTATTCTTAACAACCTTTACGCGTACGCGGTTTCCGATTGCATCATCATCACCTTTTCCGTCAATTGTTTCGATACGGCGGATTTCAAGACGAACAGAAGAATAGAACTTGAGCGCCTGTCCACCGGTTGTAGTTTCAGGGTTACCGAACATAACGCCAATCTTCATACGAATCTGGTTGATAAAGATTACGATACAGTTTGATTTTCCTATGATTGCTGTAAGCTTACGCAGAGCCTGACTCATAAGGCGGGCCTGCATACCCATAACAGAATCACCCATTTCACCTTCAATTTCCTTTTCCGGTGTAAGGGCTGCAACAGAGTCAACTACGATTACGTCAACTGCGCCAGAACGAACAAGATTTTCTGTAATTTCAAGAGCCTGCTCACCTGTATCTGGTTGGCTTACCCAGAGTTCATCAATGTTTACGCCAAGATTTTTTGCATAAACAGGGTCAAGGGCATGTTCTGCATCAACAAAGGCTGCAACACCACCAAGCTTCTGAGCTTCTGCAATTGCGTGCAGGGCAAGAGTTGTTTTTCCTGAGCTTTCAGGACCATACATTTCAATAATTCGTCCGCGGGGGTAACCACCGATTCCCAAAGCCTCATCAAGAAGAATGGAACCGGACGGAACAACATCAATACCGGAAACATTAGCCTTGTCGCCAAGTTTCATGATTGCACCCTGTCCGAACTGTTTTTCAATCTGAAGACGAGCCGCCTCCAGAGCCTTCATTTTCTCCGCATTATCCATCGGAGCATTTGTATTTACTGACATTCAGCCACCTTCCTCCCACTGTTAATATGGCTTTTTTTTATCAATTTTGACAAAAATTTTGCGAATTTCACGAAAAAATTATCAGATTTTTTTATTTATGTATACTCTGGTAAACCGAACGGCCTTTTATAAGGACTTTTCCCTTTTCAACTTCAAGCTGGCCAAGAATTTTTACGTATTTTTTATCATCGATTGCAGGGGCCGCCTCAAAAACAAGGCCGGCAGTTCCTTCATAATGAAGCAGTTCTTCATCACCTACAATAAAATCACAGGTATAAGAGCCGTCCTCCAGAATATTTACGTTGGAAACTTTTCCGCCCCAGGCAACCCAGCAGTCATCATACAAAAGAGGTTCGTTGTTTACCGAAGCATAATCCGGAATATCTTTTATTGTGTCAAAATCCGGGATTTCGTAGTAAGTTGTAAGGACATGAGCCTTCTGCTTAATGCTGTCGGCAGCGTTGGAATTTGTAAGGCGGTTTACCTCAACCTGAGAGGCATTGTCCCTGTGCTCCTGAAAATACTGCATTGCCAGGGCATAGTGCTTTGTAATTTCCTTATCAGAAAGAATGTACTGATAAACCTGCGAAGTCATATCAGCTTCCTTTGCCGATTTTTTTTCTTCATCAGAAAGCTCGAGGGCGCCTAAATCTGCACGGGAAGGCAGGTAAGGCTTTTTGACAGGAAAAAGGGCAAAGAAAACAAGAACACCCAATACGCAGGCTGCCAGAGGAAGGACTATTCCCCAGATACGGTCGGTATTTACCCCAAGAGGCGGATAAAACTGTTCTATGCGGCCGGTATCTACCCAGCGGCAGATGGTGTCGTAATCTCCGTGCTGGCGGACAAACTCAATTGCGGCGTCGGCTACTTTATTCTGAGGATCGTTTTCCTTAATTTCAAGATAGTACTGAAGGGCCCGGTCAGTTTCTCCCCGGCGTAAAAAAATTGCGGCCTGGCCTAAAAGAAGATTTGAATCTGTAAGCTTTATGCGTCTTGCCTTCTGGAAATAAGAAGAAGCCGCCCCGATATCTCCGATATAAAGGCAGGCAGTTCCAAGTTCTACGTAATAATCAAAATGTTCTTCGTAAGTTTCAGCCTTATCTTCCAGAAGCTTGATAGCCGTCGAAAACTGGCGGCGGCACATATATTTCCAGGCGATAGTAAGAGTATCCTGACGCATAATAGATATTATAATTATATATTAAAAAATTATAAACCTAAAACCTCAAGAATTGCATCAAGTTCTGCGTTAAGTTGGAAAATTTCTGCCCGGTTGAGACTTGCATCATCCTCTTCCAGGGCGATAATTCTGTCCAGAAGATTTTGAACGTATTCAGGAGTCAGCTGCTGGTTAGAGAACTGTTTTGGATCTGCCTTTTTCTTTTTCTGAGGGGCAGAAGGAGTCTTTTTCTGGATTTTGTCCATTGCCGGTGCGGCTCTTTCCGGCTGAGGCTCTGTCTGTCTGGCGGATTCAATAGTTCTCGTAAAGACCTTTTCCTGGGCAGGCTCTGTCGGAATAAGAGGCTCAACTTCTTCCTCATCACTTTCCGGGAAGAGGTATTTTTCACCCTGAGGATTGTCGTAATCAGTTGCAAATGCTAAATAAAAGATACATTTTCCGCTTTCATTGGGATTGAGTCTGAAAGTCGGCCATACTACAGCTACAGCAGAGTTATTATAGGAATAAGCTGAATCAAAACCGCGGTAGTTATACATATTTGGAACCCATTCTTTTTTATCAAAGGTTCCGTAGTTTCCAAGGGCAAGAGCTTCCGGAGCCGTACAGTCTGCCCCGTAAAAAAACATCTGCATGGCGGCAGAAGGATTTCGGCTGACAATCCATTTTTCATTTGCCATTGTCTTATAAAGAACTTCGCTGGTTACAGGAACGCCATTTCTTGTATAGAAATGATAAGAATCAACTTCACCAAGAACAGTATCGAGTATTGTTTTTAAGCCAAGCTCCTTCTGAACTGAAGTTTTGTTAATGACTGTGGCAGTAACCTTTACCATATCTTCAATTCCGCCTTCAACAGAAGGAAAAATCAGGAACTCAAGTACGACATCAGCAAGGTCAGGAACAGAATATGTAATTCTCACTGCATTTTCTGATTTTGAATAGCCGGTTTTAATATTTGAATCATTAAAAAGCTTGATGATTTTATTGTTTGACTTAAGGTAAAAAGCGCTTGTTGTATATTCTTCAACAGTCGAAAGAACAGGAATCAGCTTTTCTGCCTTGTTTTTTACGGCAATATTAAAGCTTCCCAGCTTCTTTTTATAACGAAGGGTAACAAGTCCCTTGCTGAAGGGTTCAGATTTTCCCGAATTATCAGTCCAGACTTCGTTTTCTTTTTTTACAGGATATTCAAGAGTTTTTTCTGAATTCTCTCCTTCCTGAGCAGTCTGAGCGGCTGCCCCTTCTGCGGCAGCGGCATCCGTAACCTGAACGGAAGTTGTTTTACAGGAAAAAATAAATAGAGAAGAAAAAAGTAAAAGACCTGCTGTTTTAAATATCTTCATTATCACCCTACTCCTCAACAAATTCTTCCGCTTCCTGCTGGCTTTGTGCCGTAAGAGCGCGCTGGGCATCTATTGCCTTCTTTCTGAGAAGACGAACCTGATCACGGGTTTCATTAAAAGGCTCTGCGTTAGGAACGTCAACACCTTCTGCATTGGAAACTGAATTATAGGAAGATGCCGAATAAGCCTTAGAACCTTTAAGCATTTCAAGCTGGCCTTCCAGATCGCGGACCTGACGCTGTAAATCTGCATTCTGCTGCTGACTTTCGTTAAGCTTCTGACGGGTCTGGCTTACAGCTTCCGGATTAAACATCCTCAGCTGACGTTCATAATCTTCCTTGGCAGAAAGATATTCTTCACCGGTCTGCTTAAGAAGATAAAGCAGTTTTTCCTCACGCTGACGCTGAATGATGGCTTCAATTTTAAACTGAGCATCAGGCTTTTTTGAACAATCAGGATACTGTTCAACTATGCGCTCATAAACCGGACGGGCCTCGTTATAACGGTAGCCGGCATAAAGAGATTCAGCAATATAGAAAAGAGCCAGAGGATATAAATCACTGCTTTCATTCTGATGGCAAAAATCGCTTAAAGTGATGATTGCATTGTCATATTCAGCCAGGGAATAAAGAAGCTTTCCCTTGTAAAACTGAACGCGGGGATAATAAACAGATTTTTTGTAGTTTTCAAGATAAAAATCGCAGTCGTCCAGGGCACTCTTATTCTGACCGGCATTAATTTCCGAAGAAATCAGCATAAAATATGAATCAGCTGTGCTGTTTTCAGGATAGGCAACTGCCTTTTTCAGCATAAAAACCGCTGTAGTCCAGTCACCTTCGGAATAAGCCCTGCAGCCTTCAATAAAAGCGGCAGTTCCGCTTCCACTTGTGCCCGCAGCTCCAAAAAGAGCTGACGCTGAAAATAAAGACAATCCCAATGAAACTGCAATTACTGCGATTTTTCTGCTAATCATTCTAACTCCACTTAAGAGAGCCGTTAAAAAACGAAGAGCCCGAAACAATTACATCTGTTCCCGCATCTTTTACGGCCTGCAAAGTTTCATTATTAACTCCGCCGTCAACAGAAATCAGATAATTGTAATTATTCTCTTCCCTAAGTTTTTTAAGCTCATTCACCTTTTTTAAACAGGATGGAATAAGTTTCTGGCCGCCATATCCCGGATTAACGGTCATCACTAATATAATATCGGCACATTCGAGGATTTCCTTTATCGTAGAAATCGGAGTTGAAGGCACAATCGAAACGCCGGCCTTTTTTCCAAGCTCGTGAATCTGCTGGATGATTCTGTGGGCATGTACGGCGGCTTCAATGTGGAAGGTGATCCAGTCAGCGCCTGCTTCTGCAAAGGTTTTTATCTGATTTTCCGGATGTTCCACCATCAGATGTACGTCGAATGGCAGCTGGGTAAGCTTACGGATGGAACGAACAACCGGCTGCCCGTAGGTGATTTCCGGAACAAACTGACCGTCCATAACATCAATATGAACTACAGAACCATTATTATCTTCAATCTGCTTTATTGCCCTTTCCAGGCTTGAGAAGTCTGCCGAAAGCAGTGACGGCGCTAAAAGTGGAGTTTTCATTTGAAATAATTTTATATTTTTTTTATGCGTTTTTCCACCATTTTCCTACATCTTTTGCACTTCCTCGCAAGAGGTAAAAAAAATATATATAAAACAAAATTTTATCCTTGACACATAGCTTAATGTGCTGTATAAACTTTATCCCAATTTTCATTTTTTTACAGTTGATTAAACTCTCATTCTTAGCTAAAATAAATTTATTAGGATTATGGAGACAGAAACAGAAGCTGGTCTGAGAGAAGTCCTTCAATTTTTTGAGGATGGAAAAGCTGAGCAGGCGCAAAAGGTTATAACCCATCTCTTTGAAATTGACTTAGATTCCAGAGAGGTTGCCTATTGTAACCGCTGCTGCAACTTCTGGATTGACGCTGTGAACCGCCTTAAAAGTGCAGATGATATTTACGTACAGAGCGAAAATATCCTGCAGGAATGGAAGGCTTTTCAGAACTTTATCTCCCATGAAACCTTCGTTTACGAAAAGGCTTATTTTGCCGTTGCAAAAGGCTTCTTTTCCACTGCCCTTTTTCATTTTTTGAAAATCGTTGACGGGGTAAAAGATTCTTTTCAAAGGGCAGACATTTACAGGAAAGCCGGCATCTGTTACAAGAAGCTGGGTGATTTTGAAAATGCCCTGGCCTGTCTTACCGAAGCAAATAATGCACATCCTAATCTGGCTTCTGTTCTTGCAGAGCTTGCAGACTGCTACTCCCTCTGCGGAAACGACAGGGTTGGAAAAGTATTGTTCAGGGAAGCATTTTTTCTTGCTCCGGAGTTTATTGACCTTGATTTTCTGGATTCAGAGCTTATCAAGTGCCTTATAACTCAAACAAAGAAAAAAGGCTATTCGGGAAAAGACCAGCTTTACTGGATTCCGGTTTACGGAACATTAAACGGCGTTTTCAACGTAAAACGTGAGCTTAATTCCCAGGAAGTTGGAAAGCTTAGAAAGAATATCTATGCGATGGAAAATGAGTTTAAGGATCCTTCCTGCAATACGGACATCCTTATTCCAAAAATGCTGAACAGCTATTTCTGGCTCATCGACCACTACGTTCTTACCCATGAGAATGCCGCAAAGATAAACGAAGTTCTTTTAAAAATAAAATTATTGGACTCTTCAATTTACGAAGCGTACATTAAATAAAAACGCCGCGATGCTGGGCGTTGAGGAGAATTAATATGGCAGATTTAATTCAGTCTGTAGAGGACATGCTTAAAGAGGCAACTTGGACACGTGCCGCTATCAGCAATTACAAAGAGAGTGATATCAAAGCATTGGCTAACATCGTTGAACAGGCCAACAAAGAAAACTGCATCGACCAGATTTATGATATCTGTGCCGAACAGCTTGTGCATTCAAAAGACAGCATCATTGCTCTCTATGTATGCGGCGTTACAGATCTTAGAAAAGGCCTGCTTGATAACTCCAATATGGAAACCCTTGTCGACATCTTCCTCAAGAATCACAAGGAAAACGTTGTTATTTCCCTTTGTCAGGATATTCTTGCCGATGACAGCACAAACCGATTTGCACTCAGAACACTTGCTGACTGCTATGCCGCAGATCCTGATCAGAAGGACAAAGTTTGGGAAATCTACGCAACTCTGGTAAAAATCGACTTTGAAGAAGCCCTTCTTGCAAAGGCTCTTGGTGAACACTTTGAAGCTGAAGCAAAAGAAGATGCCGCTAACCAGAAAGTTCTTCTTAAAACTGCTATCGAATACTATAAAAAAGCAATTCTCCGCTTTATCAATCAGAACAACTACAACGGCGTAAAGGAAGTTTGGGCAAAACTCATCGAGCTTATGCCTGCTGAATTTGATTTCTTCCAGCTGCTCCGCCGCAAGATTGCAAAATCTATGGGTGAAACAAAGACTACAAACCTTATGCAGGATTTGTATGAGTGGTACAAGAAAAACGAAAAGTGGGATATTGCAATTACAATCCTCAAGCAGAATCTTGAAGTTGACCAGAAAGATACATGGGCAAGAAATCAGATTATTGACTGCTACCGTGGCCGCTACAAGACTCATTCTCAGCTTGAAAACTTTATCCGTTCTTCTAACCTGGGACAGAGCTACCGCAATGTTTTCGAAGCCATCAACGACTTTGAAAAGCACATCGCATTTGATAAGGGAAGCTTTGTATTCCACCGCAACTGGGGTGTAGGTAAAATCAAAAAGCTGGAAGGTGATTCAATCGAAATCAGATTCGCAGCCGGAATCAAAAATATGAAGCTTTCTATGGCCGTAACAGCCCTCAAACCTCTTGCAAACGATCACATCTGGGTTCTTAAGGCAACCAACCACAAGGAAGATCTTGTTAAAATGGTTAAAGGCTACAAAGACGAAAAGGGCGAAGAAGTTTACGGTACAGAATGGGCTCTTAAAACAATCATCAGAAGCTACAACAATAACTGTGACTTCAAGCACATCAAGGCTGAACTTGTTCCTTCAATTCTTTCTGCAGGTGAATGGACAAGCTGGAACACAAAAGCAAAGAAAATCCTTGAAGAAAATGCAGAATTCGGCGTAGATCCTAACGATATCAATATGTACACAGTACGTGAGAACGAAATTACAGCTGAAGAAAAGCTTTCTAACGAATTCAAGGCTCAGAAAGCATTCTTTGCCCGCGTAGATATCCTTATGAAGTACTTCGACAATGACCTCACAGATAACTCTAGTGATTACTTTGCAGAAATGTACTCATACTTCACAAGCTACCTCAAGAACATCACAAAGGTTGACGTTCAGGTTCTTGCATCTTACCTTGTTGTAAAACACATAGGAGTTGCAGACAAACAGTACGCTTTCCAGACAAAAGAAACTTTTGCAGAAATCTACTCTCGCCTTGAAGATCCACGCGTTGCTTACGAAGAACTTAAAGATACAAAGAATACAAGCCTGAGAGCTGACTTCATTAAGAGCATCAGACTTCTTCCGGACTGGAACACACAGTACATCAGAATGTTCCCTACAGTTCTCGATATGAAGATGCTGGACACTCTTATCAAAGAAGGCTACACAGAAGACGTTCAGAAGTTCATTAAGGTTGCATTCGAACAGTACAAAGACTACCGCGATGCAGTTCTCTTCCTCTTCAAGGAATGTCAGGATAAAGAATGGTTCCAGAATGCAGGCGTAAGCTTTGAAAAACAGCTGATTACCTTGATTAACATCATTCAGCTCAGCTTCCGCGAAATTGATAACCACGTTCACTCAACAGAGAACAAGAAAATCAATAAGAATGCAATCGCCCTTCTTTTCAAGGACGATGCCCTCTTCAACCACATGTTCAGTGGCGACGAAAAACTTGTAATGAAGATGTACACTCTTATTGATGATATTCCTAACCGCGAGGGAATCCCTGACGCTAAGACAAAGATTCGTAACAAGATTCTTGAAAAATACCCGGACTTCAAGTTCCGTGTATCTGAAGAAAAGACTTCAGGACAGGCTAAGGGTATGATTGTTACCGCTAAAAAGCTTGAAGAAAAGAAAGCTGAGCTTGAAAAAATCCAGAACGTACTTCTTCCGGAAAACGCAAAGGACGTTGCAGAAGCACGTGCAAAGGGAGACTTGAAGGAAAACGCAGAGTACAAGGCAGCCCGCGAACAGCAGCATATGCTCAACCTCAAGGTTCAGACTTTGCAGTCAGAAATCAACCGTGCGGTTATTTTCGACCCTACAACTTCTACAACATCGGTTGTTTCATTCGCTACAGTTGTAACTCTTACAAACAACGACTCTGGAAAAGATGAAGTTTATACAATTCTTGGACCTTGGGAATCAGATCCGGACAACAACATCATCTCTTACATGTCACCATTCGGAAACGCAATTCTCGATAAGAAGGTTGGAGATACAGCAGTATTTACAATCAACGAGAACAAGAATAACTACACTGTAAAGGCTATTAAAAAAGCTGACATTACAAAATAAGTTATCTTTCTGATTAAACAAGACCGGCTGTTTGATTAATATGCAAAATATTGATTGAACAGCCGATTTTTTTTGCTATAATCATTTTATATGTCAGATATTTCAAAAAAAATAATTGAACTTTTACCGGATACCTTTGTAATTCCTGCCCCGACCAACATAGGCGCAATCATAAAAAAAGATGATAAAAATCCTTCTGCAAGCATCGTTTACCTTATTGATTCAGGAACAACTGAAATAGACGCAGAATATATTCTTAATGTCCTTAATGATTTTTTTGAAAAAAAAGACCGGAAATGGAAGCTTGAAGCAATCATAAATACCCACGGCCATACTGACCATATCGGCGGAAACGACTTCATCACAAAAAAGACAGGCTGCCAGGTCTGGGCGCCCCTTTTGGAATGCGCCATGATGGAGAATCCTTATTTGCAGGCAACCCAGATCTGGGGAGGCATTCCGCCCCACGAAATCCAGACTTCATATTTTAAGGCGACTCCCAGCAAGCCCACCCGCATAATTTCAGAAGCCGATAAAATAACTTTTTCAGACGGCAGCGAAATCTCCTTCCTTTCTATGCCCGGCCACTGCTTTGAAATGACAGCCGTAATCTACACTGCCCCGGACGGAAAAAAGACATTGTATGCGGGAGACGGTCTTTTTACCCGGGGAGAGCTTTCTAAATACTGGATTCCCTACATGCAGAATCCCTTTGAGTTTATGAACTCGCTTGATAAGCTTGAAAAAATAGAAAATATTGAATGGTGTGTGCCAAGCCACGGAGATGCTATAAATACTAATCTTACAGAAACTATTGAAATGAACCGGCTTGCGATTCTGGAAACAAAAGGTATGCTTTTGAACTTGATTTCTCAGGGAAGAAAGACTTCGGAAGAGCTTTTGAAGGCCGTAGCCGATATGAATGATATGAAGCTCGGGTTCGGGATGTTTGTGCTGGTAGGAAGCACCCTGCGTTCCTACCTGGCAATTCTTCACGACCTCAAGTACATCAAGGTCGTGATAGAAGACAATAAGTTTTACTGGACCTTATAAAAAGCGTCTGCCGCTTTCTATTCAAAATCCTTAAGGATTGCGATTCCGCTTGAAGTTCCGATGCGGTTAGCGCCGGCTTCTACCATTTCAAGGGCAGCCTTAGAAGTTCTTACTCCACCGGAAGCCTTAACTCCCATATCCTTACCTACAGTTTTTCTCATCAGTTCAACGTGATGAGCTGTAGCGCCATTAGGAAGGAGCTTTCCGTCCTTGTCTTTAAGAATTGCAAAACCAGTAGAAGTTTTTACAAAATCAGCTCCGGCTTTTTTAGCGCAGAGACAGCAGCTTTCAATTGCCTGATCAGAAAGATAGCAGGTTTCAAGGATAACTTTAACAACGATTGATTTGTTAAGTTTTTTACCCTCGTCTCTTGCGGCATCAACTACATCAGCGATGTCCTTTCCAACTTCAGAAAATCTTCCGTCGCGGGCAGCACCAACATTGATAACCATATCAACTTCATCTGCACCATCCTGAATGGTTTTTCTTGTTTCAAAAGCTTTAACAACAGAAGGAGTAGCACCAAGAGGGAAACCGATAACAGTACAAACCTTTACTCCAGAGCCTTTCAAAAGTTCAGCAGAAAGTTCAACATAGCTTGGATTAACACAAACAGAAGCAAAATGATTTTCAGCCGCTTCCTTACAAAGATTTTCGATTTCGCTGACACCAGCCTGAGGAGCCAGCAGTGTGTGGTCTATCATAGACGCGATTTCTTGTTTAGTCATAATGACTATTATATAAGAAGCAAAGCTATTGTCAATTTGACTGATTTCAATGATAAATTGTCAGATAAAATGGTTGCTCAAACGGAATTCATACTGTATATTTTATAGAAAGACTTGTCTGGCAAAATACAACCAGGTTTTTATAGGAGCAAATATGGCATACAAAATCAATGACGCATGTGTAAACTGCGGAACTTGTGAACCGGACTGCCCGGTTGGAGCTATCTCTGAAAGCGGAGATAAAAGAGTAATTGATGCAGCAGCTTGCATCAGCTGTGGAACATGTGCAGCAGAATGCCCTGCTGAAGCAATTTCAGAAGAGTAATTCTTTTACTATCTTACTTTCAGAATCAGACAGATTCTCTGGCAGGAATCTGTCTTTTATTTTTTAAACACTTGCTTTATTATTTAGGTGATGAGAGCAATTAAAAAGACAGCACTTTTAGCATCACTTTTCCTGACTTTTTCTGCGGCCCTGAATGCCCAGGAACAAAAACAGCAGACTTATATCGAGCTTAAGACAGAAAATCTCCCGGAAATAAAAAGCCTTATCCCGCGAAGGGAAAACGTTCTTTTTGAACAGTTCAATGAAATTGTAGGTCAGAACTTCAGGAAAACCTTTGCCGGCGAGACTCCGGAATATTCCTTTTTCCGTTACACAAATAACGAAAAATTCACCTTTCAGGAGCTCTGTGCCAGACTGAATATAAATCAGGATACAATAGCGACCCTCAATTCAATTGCCAGTAAGGATGATGATTTACGCGGTAAAAGCCTGATTATTCCCACAGTTCAGGGACTTTTTATTGCCCTGGACAGCGGAAAAAACGACATAGAAGTGCTTCTTCAGCAAAATTATAAAAATCAAAACTTAACAAAAGGCAGTTTGTATTATAAAATTAATGGACGTAATTTTGTTTTTATACAGGGAAAAAGATTTGAGCCCACAGAAAGGGCCTTTTATCTTGATTCCGCTTTTACGCTTCCGCTGTCCAAAGATTCCTTTACGGTATCTTCGGAATTCGGAAAGAGGAAAAATCCTTTTTCCGGCCAGATAAAGGACCACAACGGAATAGATCTTGCAGCCCCAGAAGGAACTCCTGTATATGCAATAAAGGACGGAGACGTTGCCTACGTTGTCCCGAACGATCCTGTTTTCGGAAATTACATAATTCTGAGCCACGACCACGGAAAACAGACCAGCGTTTATGCCCATCTTTCAAAGATGATTGTAGAGCAGTATCAGTTTGTAAGAAAGGGTACTGTAATCGGCTTTGTAGGACACACAGGTCAGGCAACAGGAGATCACCTGCACTTTGAAATCCGCCAGGGCGGCAAGGTTCAGAATCCCCGCGACAGAATAAATTTTTAAAGGTTTTTGGTGAAGACTGCAGGATTTATTAAAAAAAGCATTATTTTCTCTTTTACGCTCGCTCTGACGGCTCAGCTTTGCGCAGAATCCTTCAGAACGGGAAAGCTGCATACTCTTAGCGTAAAGCAGGAAATTGATTCCGAGGAACAGCTTTTTCTTGGCACAAATGAATCTCTTGCAATAAAACTGCCGGAAGATAAAACCTTTATCGAAGGAATTGAAATTAAAATGGATATTCCTGAGGCAATCGCCTACTGGCAGGACTGCGTTGCCTGTTCAGTTTATAACAAAATTTCCCCTGCCCCGGCTGAAAATCAAATTGACTATTCTGGCTCCCGGGCCTTTGTCAGCACACTGCCGGGAAGACTATCCTGGGTTCTGCAGGTGCCCCTTAAAAAAGAAAACAGTCTGAAACAGAATCAGTATACAACGCTGATGGATTCAGTTCTTGATTTTGCTGACGGCATTATTTTTCTGCGCCTTCAGCCTGTTATGAAGGGCGTTCCTGAAGAAGCAATGGAATCAAAAATCAAGTTGACTGTAAAGCCGATTCTAACTGATAAGGGAGAGCTTAAGCTGACTCTTGCAAGCGCCGGTGACAAAAAGCCCGAAAACACAACAATTTATGTTGATGATAAGCTTGTAACTCTTTCAAAGGCCGGAAAGGCTTTCCTGGATAAGGGAGTGCATAATCTTTCCGTTGTTTCCACCTCTTACAGAAATGAAGTCCGCACCCTCCGAATTGACCGGGCAAAAACCACAGAGCTGCAGATTGAGCTTAAAAGCATAGAACCGTCCCTCTTTATTTCCGCTCCGGAAGGCACTAAAACCTTCTTAGACGACAAGGATTTTTCTGCCTTTGGAAAGGAAACTTTCATTGAGGAAGGGGAGCATAAAATCCGCTTTACAGTGGGCGATTATGAAATTGTCCGCACAATCAACGCAATCAAAGGCAAAACCTACAAGGTAAACTGCTCAGTAGACCTCACAATCACAGAAGAATAAGAAATATCAAAAATTCTTAAGATTTTTTCAGAATTTTCATTTTTAAATTAAAGTTTTTCCACCATACTCCCGATATTATAAATGTCAGGGACATTTTCCCCTCCCACCCATGTCCCTGGCTGCCTGATTAAGGCATGGCGCTGATACATTCAGCGCCTTTTTTTTTGTCCTGATTGGATTTTCGCTGGTATTTTTGCAAGTCTTTTCTATAATAGAAAAAAACGCTATAATTACACACTATGAAAAAAATTCAGAGAGCTCCACTTATCATTTCCGCTCTTTTACTTTTGTGCGCAGTAGGCACAGGTGCGGGACTTGGAGCAGCGCTAGCATCAACTAAGAATATAATTGATTCAGAATATATAACAGAATTTGAAACAGCCCTTCCTACAAAGCTTCTGGACATCAACGGTGAAGTGATTACAGAATTCGCATCTGATGAGAAACGAGAAATCATTGATTATCAGCACCTTCCTCAGCATCTGGTTGACGCCCTGATTACACGAGAGGACCGCGTTTTCTTTGCCCACAGCGGCTTTAACTTCAAGGCAATTATGCGAGGCGTTGTAGGTATTCTTACCGGACGCTCTCTTGGTGGTGGTTCTACCCTGACCCAGCAGATTGCCGGAACCCTCTACTGCGACCGAAACGATAAATCAGTTACACGAAAGCTTAAGGAGCTCTGGTGGGCCATTCAGATGGAACGCCGCTATTCTAAGAACGAGATTCTTGAGCTTTACCTCAATAAGATTTACTTTGGCGGCGGAACTTACGGTGTAAACGCAGCCTCAAAATACTACTTTGGGCACGGAGCAACAGAAATTACTCCGGCAGAAGCTGCAATCCTGGTTATCCAGCTTTCTAACCCGGCTTTTTACAATCCTTTTGACCATCCTAACCGCGCAATGGACAGACAGAAAAACGTCCTTGATTCAATGGTTGCCCAGAACTTCATCACAAAAGAAGAAGCGGAAGAATCCTTCAACGATTTCTGGGCTGATTTTGACTACACAAGAACTTCATCATCTGCTTACCTTATGAGAGATGACAAGGCTCCCTGGTTCAGTGAATACGTTCGCCGCGAACTTGGCAGCATGATTTATGGTTCTGACGATATTTACACAGGCGGATTTACAGTAAATACAACATTAAACCTTGCTCATCAGAAAATTGCCCAGGACGTAATGGAATTTTACATCAAGGATGCAAACCGCCGCTATAAAAATGAGCACTCAGCAAAGGCAAACGTAGCATACGGAACTTACGTACCTATTACCGAAATGCTGGCCCTGCTTTTTAATATCCAGAGTCTTAAGGTAAGTGAGCAGAGAAACGAGCTTGTAGCAAACAATGAATTCATCAACAAGGTAAATCCTGTTCTGGACATCATTTCGATGATTAACGGCTCGGATAAGCTAAAAACAAACATCATTAACCGGGCAACAGCAATTTCAAAGCAGGCAGATGAAAAGACAACTATTGAAGGTTCTATGGTTGCCCTTGACCACGAAAACGGATATATCGATGCTCTTGTCGGTGGAAGCAAGTTTGACCAAGAAAATCAGTTTATCCGCGCAACCCAGGCTAAGGTTCAGCCGGGTTCAACCTTCAAGCCTCTTTACTACTCTGCCGCAATTGATTCCCGAAAATTTACTCCGACAACTTTGATTTCTGACTCGCCGGTTGTATTCCACACGGCAGACGGAAAGCCTTATATTCCTTTGAACTTCAAGGGTGAATGGGAAGGTGATGTTACTGTTTACCGCGCCCTCACCCGTTCTATGAACGTTCCTTCCCTTAAGGTTCTTGATGGAATCGGATTTGAAGCCGCAATCAACCGGGCTGTTGCCCTTCTTGGAATTTCTAAAGAAGAGCTTCCTAGCCGAGCCTTTGTTCCGGGCTATCCTATTGGTCTTGGCGTTTGTTCAGTACGTCCTATAGAAATGGCTCGTGCCTACGCAATCTTTGCTAATGGCGGTAGAGAAGTTACTCCTATGGCAATTCGCACTGTTGAAGATAAAAACGGAAACGTAATTTTGAATCCGGAGCTTGAAATCAGAAAGGCCCAGGCCGCAAAGGGTGATAAGATTCAGGTTATCTCACCACAGACAGCTTATGTTATGGTTAAGCTTCTTGAGCAGACTGTATTCAACGGCGGTACCTTGAGCGCCCAGAGCTGGCACTTTGATTATCACGACGAAAAAGGAAAGAAATACACAATGCCTGCCGGCGGTAAAACCGGTACAACCCAGAACTGGGCAGATGCCTGGACATGTGGATTTACACCTTATTATGCAGCTGCATTCTGGTTTGGTTTTGATAAGCCAGGCCAGTCACTTGGTTTGAATATTACAGGTGCCACCCTTGCCGGTTATGCCTGGGGTAAATATTTTGATCTGGTTCACAAGGACTTGCCTTTGAAGCAGTTCAGTCGTCCTGTTGAAGGTCTTGTTGAAGCTACGGTATGTTCTGTCAGCGGAAAAATCCTTACAGACGGCTGCGGCGACCACAAAACAACTCAGTGGTACCTTGAAGGAACCCAGCCTACAGAAATCTGTCCTGTTCATTCAAGTCAGTCTAACTCAATTATTGCCATCAGTCGTCTTGAAAAGGAAATGTATAAATCAGGTCAGAGATATAATGTCAGCATAGAAAAGAATCCTCTCAAGCTGAACCTGGACTTCCTCAATTCAAACTATGTAGCACCACGACGTAAAACAGAGGATTTTACAGCTGAGGAAAGCGAAAATACTGGCGCTAAAACAAATCAGACTGTAGAATATGACTATAACTATCTGATGGAATAAAAAGGATTGATAAGGCGGCGAAAAAGAGAATGCTGGTTGCGATTAAGGATATTAAGATAAAGAAAAGAGTTCGCAAAGATTTAGGTGACCTTGAAAACCTTAAGGACAGCCTGAGAACTTATGGTCTTTTAAATCCTATTACCCTCAACAGCCGCTATGAACTTATTGCCGGAGAACGACGCCTTACAGCCGCAACTCAGCTTGGCTGGACAAATATTCAGGCAAATATTGTTGATAACCTCACCGAAGTTGAACAGCTGGAAATGGAAATTGAAGAAAACAACCAGCGCAAAGAGTTCACTGATGAAGAGCTGCTTAAAGGATATATGAGGCTGGAAAGGCTGAGAAATCCGGGATTCTTTTACAGAATATTTTTGTTTATAAAGAAAATTATTCGAAAAATTATTGATTATTTTGCAAAAAATAAACCTAAGAAGTAAACGAAAAATGCTCCCGCAGAGAATCTGCTACGCATTTTTGCCTTACAATTATTAGATTCCCTTACGAATTATATTCTTTACAAAATCCAAATCTCTTAAAACCTCTTCTTCCAACTTCCAGGGAGCGTTCAGCACCAGCATGCCGCTGCCGTAGAGGCGGGGGGGATTTTTTTCGCTGGCCTCGTATTCTTTCAGGGACATTTCCTTGTGGGCATCTTTTGAAGCTACCTCAAGGCGCAGGTCTGCGATTTCTATGTTGGCGTTAATGGCGCGGGCAGATTCAGTAATTTTTTCCAGCATATTATTTATTTCTGATTCACGGTGGGCTAAAAGCGGATACCAGAGCATGATGATTCCGTTTGACCACTTTTTATTTACGGCGCAGATTGTGTCGGCAACGTCGCGGTAATCAGAAGCTTCTTCGTAGCTTGGGTCTATAAGAACGGCGCCGCGTTTTGTTTTAGGTGGCGTAAGGGCCTTAAGCATTTCAAAGCCGTTTCGGGCGTGAATCTGGATTTGGCGGCAGGCAGCCTGGCAAAATGGTGATTTTATCATATTGCGGCGCAGGTTTTCAATTTCCTGAGGATGTAGCTCGGAAAGAACCATATAGTCGCAAGAGCGTAGCAGGAGGCGGCCGATTTCTGGCGAGCCTGGATATAAGTTTTTTGAGGTGTATTTTTCGATTAAAGAAAGATAAGCGCTTAGGAGGGGATGCGAGCCAGAAAATTCATTTTGATGGGGTAAATCACGGGGGATTTTTCCTAAAAGGCGCATTATCCCCTGGGCGGCTTCACCAGTCTTTTCAGCGCGGTTATCCATAAGGTCGTAGAGGCCGCTGGCCGAGTGAGTGTCAAAATAGGTGTAAGGCTTGTCCTTTTTGTTAAGGGAGATAAGAACGCCGGTCAGAGTGAGGTGCTTTAAAATGTCTGCGTGATTTCCCGCGTGAAAGGCGTGCTGATAGCTTAGCATTTTAACTCGCTCTCCAGTTCGTCGATTTCCTTAAGCCAGACTGAGGCAGAAGCATCGCTTGGCATTCGCCAGTCCCCGCGAGGAGAAAGGTTAATTGTTCCGACTTTTGCGCCGTCGGGCATGCAGGAACGCTTGAACTGCTGGCTGAAAAAGCGGCGGTAAAAGGTTCTAAGCCATTTTAGGAGGGTGGCGTCGTCGTAAGTGCCTGTGCCACCTTCCTGCGCGGCAGGGCCTCCTAAGCCGGCGTTTTTTGCAAGGAAGAAAATCTTTTTCGGGCTGAAACCAAAGCGCAGAAGATAATAGAGATAAAAGTCATGAAGCGCGTAAGGACCGACCAGGTCTTCTGTTACCTGACTGATTTTTCCCTCTGTTGGAGGAAGCAGCTCCGGGCTTACCGGGGTTGCAAGGATATCGCGGAGAACAGCTTCGCACTCCCCTTCCGCCTCGTCAGCAAACCATTCAACAAGATAGCGTACCAGAGTTTTTGGAACCGAAGAATTTACGCCGTACATGGACATGTGGTCGCCGTTATAGGTGCACCAGCCCAGAGCCAGCTCAGAAAGGTCTCCGGTTCCGATTACAATTCCATTGGTTTTGTTAGCATAATTCATCAGAATCAGAGTGCGGGTGCGGGCCTGTCCGTTTTCGTAGGTGACGTCGTGCAGGCTTTCATCCTGACCAATATCCTTAAAATGCTGGCGGACAGCGTCGGCAATAGGGATTTCTTTTAAGGTTACGCCGCATTCTCGTGCCAGCTGGCAGGCATTATTGTAGGTGCGGTCAGTTGTACCAAAACATGGCATTGTGATTGCTGTGATTTTTTCGCGGGTAAAGCCACAGAGGTCGAAGGCCCGGCAGGTAACAAGAAGGGCCAGAGTTGAATCAAGACCGCCTGAAAGACCAATAACCGCAGACTGACACTTTATGTGGCGCAGGCGTTTTGCAAGTCCCTGAGCCTGAAGGGTGATAACTTCCTCACAGCGGGAAGTACGGGCAGATTTATCTGACGGGACAAAAGGATGAGGATCAATGTAGCGGAGGAGCTTTTCTGCAAAAGCAGATATTCTCTTACCAGCGGAAGTCTTCCTTCCGGCGTCAGAATCCCCTTCCCCCCACAAGTCAACCTCAACCGTAACATAATCCGAAGCGAGAGGCGCGTTGTTTGTAGAAAAACCGAAGCTTGTGGTACATCGTCTTTCCTGACAAAGGCGCTCTATATCAATATCAGCATAAATTGCCTTTTCCTGGTCAAAAAGCTTCGACTGAGCTAGAATGCTTCCATTCTCGCAAATCAGCTTGTGGCCGGCGAAAACCATATCCTGAGTAGATTCGTCCTTTCCAGTGTTGGCATAAAGATAAGCGGCAATTAGTTTTGCACTGTGATTTTTTATGAGATTGCGGCGATAATCAGCCTTTCCGATAATTTCGTTTCCGCCCGAAAGATTTACGATGACGTTAGCCCCATTGAGGGCGTGGCGGATAGAAGGCGGAAGAGGCACCCAGAGGTCCTCGCAAAGCTCGCAGGCAATTTTAAGCTCAGGATTTGATTTATCGCAGATTAAAATATCAGTTCCAAAAGGAATATCCTCAAAGCCCGCAAAGCTGATAAAGCGGGTTTCCATATTGGGCTGGAAAGGAGTGAACTGTCGGCGCTCGTAGAACTCGCCGTAGTTTGGAAGGAAAGTTTTGGCAATCAGAGCAAGAAGGCGGCCCTTAAAAATAGCGGCAGCAACATTGTAAATGCCCTCGCCCTGAGCCAGCGGCAGTCCCACAAAGATAAGACTGTCGAGTCCAGAAGTTTGTGAAATAATAGAAGAAAGCGCCTTTTCTGCGCCATTCTGCAGGCTTTTCTGAAAAAACAAATCACCACAGGTGTAGCCGGTAATAGAAAGCTCCGGAAAAACGATTATTTTAGCAGCATTTCCAGCCGCAGCCTTCGCCTCTTCAATTATTTTTTTTGCATTAAAATCACAATCAGCAAGAACAAGTTCCGGGCTAACGCAGGCCCCTCGAATAAAGCCGTAATTCATAGGGATATTTTAGCATAAAATGCGATTAGTGTTAATTTTGAATTCTCAGGAAAATTATTCTGAAATGAAAGCAAGATACTCTTTTGGCGACATAATGCGAACAGAGGAATGGGAATAATCCGATGAATTACGAGTTACAATCAAATCTGCATTAATTTGTTGAGCAATCTGATGTTGAACAGAATCTTCGAAATCTTTCCAATCTGAATTGAGGGCATTATAAATACATGATTCATCAACACCAGCAACAGATACAACTTTTAAAAGATTAAGGATTGCATCTTTTGTTTTTCCAGAACTATCAAATGACTTTCTTGCTACATAAAAAATATCAGTAATTGAGGCGGCTGAAATATATAAGTCATATCCATGCAAAGAACTTGAAAGCACAGCATCTGATTCTTTATAAAAATGAGGATTGGGAAGCATTACGTCAAGTATGATATTGCTATCTACAAAAACAATCATAGCCCCAAACGCTCCGCACGAATATCAGCAATTGTCATAGCCTTATTTTGATGTAGAACACCCCTAATTGAGTTTAGGGCAGCCGCTTTTTCTTCAAGAGACGAGTTATTATTTTTATGAGAATTAGGATTTTGAACAATGCGAATCAGAATCTCTCCACCTTCATAACTACGTAATGATTCATCAGTAGCGATAAGCGTATTTCCGTCAATATATCCTGTCAATGAATACATAAAACACCTCCTGAAGATTATTTAATAGTATTATAGCATACAAACGTGAATACTGCATTAAGTTTATAGTTTAAACACACTTATTTCCAAACATTCAAAATATCGTATTATTCACACCCCCTATTACGAGCTTTCCACTACCTATGGATAATACACGTTCTAAAATAGCGTCTACTAACTTAGTATATTGTATCATCCAGCTTAGTATATTTTATCTACAAGGTTAGTATATTGTATCTTCCAAACTAGTATATTTATTCTTCTAAGCTAGTATATACTCTATTTACTTCGTATACGGCAAATAATGATATATATATCAAACTAATATACACCTGATAAATAATAAAAGATTATACCAAAGAAAGGACACACTGCATTGTAATGCTCTAAGAATCAATTATTTTACTTACAATATTAAATAGATCATTATCTTCATTAATTAAAAATGATTTTTTACACCCTGCCCTATCTCCTGCTTCTGCATCTTTCGGACTGTCACCAATCATATAAGACTGACTTAAGTCGATATTGAAGTCGCTTGCAGCCATATGGAAAAGGCCTGCTTTAGGTTTACGGCAGCCGCAGTCGCATTTATATTCAGGGCGTTCTCCAGGGAAGCCCTTATCTGTATGATGTGGGCAGAAGTAAAGTCCGTCAATAAAGGCGCCTTCTTTTCCAAGTTCAGTTTCCATTTTTGCGTGGATTTCTGCAAGTTCTTCAAAAGTGCAGTCGCCGCGGGCAATTACGGGCTGGTTTGTAATTACAATTGCAAGATAGCCAGATTTATTGATTTTTTTGACGGCCTCTGCAGCGCCCGGCATAAGGACGAACTGCTCTGGTTTTGTAACAAAGCCGACGTTTGTATTGATTGTACCGTCGCGGTCAAGGAAGATAGCTTTCTGCTTTTGAGAAAGGTTTCTTGAGTGAACTTTTCCGGATTTTATGTCAGCTTCTGTTTCGTAGTAGCGGTCTGGTGTTCCCATATCCTTGATGTATTCAGGAGTTTCATAGGCAAAAATCTTTCCTGACTTAATGTTAGGTTTAAGAACATCGCGGTCAAGGTCAATTTTATCAGGAGTTTCCGGATGGCGTGGAACAAAAGTCTTGAGAGTTTCTCGCAGGAGTTCTGGAGAAATAAGCTGAAGGCCTGCGTTTACAAGATTTTTATAGTAAGTTCTTTCATCTTCCTTTGCCATCCACTTTGTAACGCGGTGTGTGCTTACTGGAAGTCCGCCTGCTTGAGCCGGAGGAAGAACTTCTGTTACTAAAAGCGATGAGTCGTAAGGATGTCCGTTTGGGTGTGCCATAAGGCTTGCCCAGGCTTTGTGTTCTTTATGGAAGGCAATAAAGCGGTTAAAGTCTATGTCAAAAATTACGTCGCCGCACAAAAGAAGAAAATCTTCGTCTAGTACGGTTGTAGTCTGAACATCGGCGCAGGCAGTTCCGTCCAGCATTTTGAAAAGGGCTCCGGCAGTTCCAAGCGGATGGTCTTCTGTAAAATAATTGATATTTACCCCGAACTTTGAACCGTCACCAAAATATTCTTTGATTACGTGTCCAAGATGACCGACACCAATTGTAATATCGGTAAGTCCACAGGCTTTGAGGTTTTCAATCTGATACTGCAGAATCGGTTTTCCACAGATTTCAATCATAGGCTTTGGAACATCGGCACGAACCGACTGAATGCGGGTTCCCATACCGCCAGCCATAATTATAACTTTCATCACTAAGACTCCACTAAATTACTCAGCCCAGAAGGCTTCTTCAATTTCAAGACAGAGGGCGTGGTAAACAGGAAGGTGAAGCTCCTGAATCATAAATGTTTCGTTCTGAGGAACGATAATACAGATATCTGCAAGTCCCTTAAGCTTTCCGCCGTTTTTACCTGTAAGGGCGATTGTCTTAAGGCCCTTTGCTTTTGCAACAACAGTCGGATAAACGATGTCTTTTGAGTTTCCTGAAGTTGAAATGCCAAGGAATACATCGCCTTTTACACCGTAACCGTTTACCTGCTGGGCAAACATAACGTTTCCGTCAACGTCGTTAAGGCTTGCTGTCATAAGGGCTGTGTTATTAGTAAGGGCAATGGCTGGAAGAGAGCCCTGAAGTTTGTCGGAAAGATATGTACCTGTATCTGTATCAATCACTTTAATTCTGTTGATAAAGTCATCTGATGGTGAACGTTTTTTACAGAAAGATTTCAAAAGCTCTCCTGTAATGTGGTCGCTGTCTGCGCATGAACCGCCGTTACCTGCAACCAAAAGCTTTCCTCCGTTTTTGAATGATTCAATCATTGCAATGGCTGCATCTTCAATATCTTTTTTGCAAACGCTGAGACTTGGATAGCGTTCAATCAACTGGTCTATGTATTTCATATTATCCTCACTCTATTTATTTCCGCTATTGCTCGCTATAGCGAGTTATTATTTTGTGTATTCTTCCGGTCCGTAATAGATGATTTTTGTTCCTTCGTTTTCAAATTTGAAAGGAACATACATCTGACCTTCCAGAGCCTTTTTAACTGCTTCCTGTTTTTCTGTTGGAACGTAGAACAAAAGGAATCCGCCACCGCCTGCACCAAGAAGTTTTCCACCAAGGGCTCCGGCTTTTATGGCCTTATCATACTGCTCGTCGATAGAACCTGTAGAAATACCTGCAGAAATACCGCGCTTAAGCTTCCATGTGTAGTCCAGAAGTTTTCCGAATTCATCGAGGGAAGTATTTTTATCTGTAAGAACTCTTTCTGCTTCATCAACAAGTTCATACATTTTTAGAAGTTCAGCTGTCTTATCCTTCATGGATTTTTCTGTGCCTTTCTGAATGTCAGAAGAAAAGCGGCTGAAACCTGTAAAGAAAAGCATAAGATGGTCGTTGAGTTCTTTTTTTCGCTCTGGTGAAATAATTACAGGATTAACGCTGTAGCCGTCGCGTGAAAAGTTGATTCTGTTGAAGCCTCCGAAAGAAGCCGCAATCTGATCCTGAATACCGCCTGCTTCCTTACAAAGCTCTCGTTCAAGGTAAATTGCGTCATCTGCAAGCTTGCGTTTGTCTGCATATTTTCCCTTGAGGGCATAGAAGGCAGAAAGCATTCCAACTGCAAATGAAGAAGAGGTTCCCAGTCCCGAGCGGGCAGGAAGGTCTGCTTCATAAGTCATACGGATTTCGTGCATATCAAGCCATTCCATAGCGTTACGGATGGCCGGATGTACGATTTCTGAATTTGAATTTACCTTTTCTTCTTTTGAGTAAGTAAGGTGTGTTTTATAATCGAAAAAAGGTGGCAGGTGGCGTACTGTTACGTAAGCATATTTGTCAAATGTTGTACTGAGTACAGCTCCACCGTGTTCATTAAAAAAGCCGTTAAAGTCTGTTCCGCCGCCAAAAAAGCTCATGCGGAAAGGTGTCTGTGTAATAATCATTTTGATACCTCCAGAACATCATCTTCTATTTGTTCAAGCAGATGATGATTGTTATATATTTCATTAAATTGTTTTGCTAATTCTTTTTTTTCTTTGTAAGAAATCGGTTCAAATGATTTTATTACCTGTGCAAAATGATCTATAGATTCTGCATGAAATGAAAGTCTAGGAATATTCGGTAATCCTTCAAAGGCAAGGCAAGTTCCAATTACAGGGGTACCTGCAGTAAATGAATCTATTACCTTTACTTTTACTCCAGCCCCCTGAAACAGTGGAACAATTACAGCGGAAGACTGCATAATAATTGAGAGAGGTTCATTAACAAAGCCCATATATTCGATTTTGTTTGGTTTAAGATATTTTTCGACTAATCCAGAATCAAGGCCTCCGCCAATTACAAGGAAATTGTATTCAGATTTTAAAACTGGAATTACATTTTCAATGAACAAAATCAAACCATCTGTATTTTCGGGACGTTTCCAGTAACCGTAAAAAACATACTGATTTTTCTGTTCAAGTGCTGTAGGAAAAGATATCTGTTTTAAATATTCATTTGTGAACAGGGCCTCCACACCATATTTTTTTTCTATTATTTCAGCATCTTTTTTTGATGGAACAAACACTTTTTCCACCGAGCGAACAATTTTTTTCTCCGTCTTACAAATCCATTTTGCAAGCAGCCAGTTTTTACGACTGAACTTTTGGCAGAGTACATCATGCATACGTAAAACTTTATAAGGATGATTTATGAAAAGGGAATATAAAGCAACTTGCGAAAAATCAAAATAAATAATGTCATAATTTTGAGCCATATTCTGTAAATGATGAAGAAAACTTCGATTAAAACGACGAGTAAAAATCGGATGAATCCAGAAGTGCTTAAAAATATCAAATTTATTTATCTGAATTTTTTCTACAGACTTTATATTTTCACATGGCTGAAACTCACAATTATGCTCTGGATACGAAAAAAATATAAGTGTAATTTCATATTTCTGAGAAAGTTCTTTTATCGCATTCACGCTGAAAGCCTGACCACCGGTTTTCTGGCAAGGTGGAAAGGCTGTTAGATATAGAAGTGTTTTCATAAACTCAACATCCTAGACTTTTATTTTCCACAACAAATAACTTGCCATAAAACTCAATCCAAGCACTCCGAAAAATGCCAGAAACCAGCATCCGTCAAAATATCCATGCTGAACAAAAAGCATAATCAGCGGATAATGTACAAGATACATTCCAAACGAGAAATCTTTTGTAACAAGCTTTCCCAAAAATGAAAGTCTTGTCGCAATCCAAAAGACAATGCAGGAAAGCACAATCGGAAGAATCAGAGCAGAAAGAAGATAATTGTCTATTCGATGACAGATGATAAAAGCAATCAGCGATGGAATAATCGCATAATTCAAAATCGTCTGTAATTCATCCCAAAATAAAGCAAAAGCCATACCACTGGCAAAATATCCCATAAATGCTGGAAATTGATTTTCCAAAGAAGCAAGAGAAGGTTTTACAGAAGCAATGAAATGACAAAAAAGGCTATATAAAACCGAAAGCAAATATATTGTGGTTAAAATATTGAGTTTAGAACGTTTTTTCACACATTTATCAATCATAACAAGAATAAATGGAAGCACTATATAAAAAGCAATCTCAATCTTAATTGTCCACAAAGCTCCATTTACAGCCCCATTTAACGGCAGCTCTTCGAAAACTCCTGGCAGTGAAGTTTGCAGAAAGTTCAATGTTATGAGATTTGCAACAAGATATTTCCAAAATCCAGTATTAGAAAAATACGCTTTTGGCGACAGATTACTAAACACACAAAGCAGAATAGCAAAACCGATTACTACGGTAAAATATGGCGGAAGGATTTTCTTGATTCGCTTAACGGCATATTCCTTTACAGAGTCAGAACGAAGAAGACTTATCGTTACCCAGAAACCGGAGAGAATGAAGAAAACTTTCACACATACTGATGAAATCTCCAGAACAGGAAGAGTCGACGAAGAAAGAAAGACGGAGTGTTCATAGATAATACAAAGACAACATAAGAGACGAATAAAGTGAAAAGAGTTGTCTTTGCTGATAGAAGCTTTTTCAAGATTATTGAACATTATTTTCCCCTCACCTTTTTATAAATACGCAATAGATTTCTAAGAAATGAAATGGGAGTTTTTGTGATTACGAACAAGATTAGATGCAGTCTAAAAGGAATTTTTGCATTCCAATCGATAGTTTTATAAACTTTTTCAGCCATATCTTTTAACCAATAAAGCGGCTTATCTGAAAAAGAAGTAAAAGCCTCATTACCATAAAGTGAAATAAAACACTCTTTCACAGAATCCACTCTTTTTCCAAGAGAGTCTTTATCATCAACTTCTTTAAGTTCCAAAAGAAGTTCCTGAACTAGCAGCCGAGCATATATCTTTAATTTCGCAAACAAAAAGCCAGACTCTACTCCTTTATCCACGGCATTCTGAGAAATATAATTTCTGTAGAACTGAATAGCAGAAAATTGTGATTTAGAAATTCCCTTTACATGGGTCAAAGATTCAGTATGCTGCCTATAGCAATACAATTCAGCAATGTTTATGTAGGCTTTCTTTATATGCTTAGCAACACGGAAAACAAAATCACAATCTTCACACACGGAATACCGACTATCAAACTGGATGTTGTTGTCTTTTATGGCAGAAGCACGATATAAAACCGTTTGAGGAAGAATTACATTTCTTGTAAAGTAAAATACAGCATTGTACAGCCAGTCCTTACCTGTCATAAGAAGATTTTCGCTGTAGAACTTTTTATATGTGTAAATCTTTCCATTATCATCAAATCGCTTAGTATAGCACTGAACAAGTTGAATATCTGAATCTTTTTCTACATCAGAAAGTATCGTCTCAAGAAAATTTGATTCAATGTAGTCATCTGGATCAACAAAAGAAATCCATTTTCCTCTTGAAAGTTCAAGACCTTTGTTCCGTGCACAGGATACTCCTGTGTTTTCCTGATGGAAAGTAATGATTCTGGTGTCTTGAGCTGCATAAGATTTACACAAATCATAGGAATCATCTGTCGAACCATCATCTACCAAAATCAACTCAAACTTCTTATATGTTTGTGAATGCACAGAAATAATGAATTCTGGCAGATAACGAGACATATTGTAGACTGGTGCAATTATAGATACGGTTGGAACATTAAATTCTGACACTTAATTTTCCTCTCTTCTGAAAAAAAAATCTTTTACACTCGATGTAACAGCTTCCAGAGAATGCCATTTCATAAAACGTTGATGAATAGCCTCGTTAAAATCATAAATCTCGTCTTCATAAATATTTTTTATTGCACAAATGAAATCATCTTCTGTTTTGCATTCGTATATACCATGCAATTCTGAAACCTCATATCCAAAGAAAACCTCAGGAGTTCCAATTATTGCTTTCCCCCACATAAGAGCATCTGCTGTTTTTGTTTTCATTCCGCCTCCAGAAATAATTGGAAGCAGAACAAAATCCGTTTCTCTGTAGAACACAGATAAATCTTCAACAAAATCATGAACTGTGATTTTTTCTGTATTTGAAAATGCTTTTGTCATTTCGTTTCCAACTATTGTCAGATGCACATCCGTCTTGGGTAAGACATTCTGAATAAACCAATTTAGTCCATCTGTATTTCCAAAGAAATTGCTTCCGACAAAAAGACAGTTATGCTTATAGATTCGTTGTTTATTTTGGATGAGTTTTTGTACATCATCAGATGTTAATAAATTCTTTGTCGAAAAAGGAAAAATCAAATCGGGATTTCTATTGTAAGCTGACAGCATGATTGAAGCATCTGCATCATTTATTGCCGTGCACAAGTCAGAGTACTTGATAGCCCTTCTTTCATTCCAGCAAGTCAAAACATAAAAATACCATGATTTGGGATTATGCAAAGACAGGTAACTTTTTGCATATTGTATTTCAATATTATGAAAATACGTAATAATACATATATTGGGAAAATGTCTTTTAATACACTTTACTAAAGCACCATACTGAGCAGTCTCGATAAAAACATAGTCAGGCTGATGTTTTTTTATATATACAAGAATATGCTTAAAGTCCAATAATGAAAGTCCTGGATAGATCAAAAAGCATTTATTTATAAACACTTGCCATCGACTTTGATTTATTAATTCATAGCGAGTATAATTTTCATTAAAAACAGATTTCAAAACAACCTGTAGATTTTTCGAGCCTATCTCCCCACCAGTCTTAGCATTTTCAATATTATGACCTATATATAAAAGTTTACGCATTCGCTCTCCCTCGAATCTCATTAGAATTTAGAGCCATTTTTATAAAAAGAAGCACAAAGAAATAAGCATCACCAGTTATATTTCCTGTAATGAGTGATTCAATAAAACAAAAAAGAATCAAAGCTGTAGAAATAAAAGGCTTGCAGTAATGTGAACACAATAATTTTTTGAAATATAAAAAATACACGTAGATTCCGATAAATCCACATGACGTTGCAAATAGGCTGAAAGTTTCCTTAGATCCCATATTATTAGGATTTAAAAAATATTCTCTCAATTCTTCAGTTTCTAATCCAACACTATCTGCTATGGGAATAATATCTGTAAGTACAGGCTGAAACACCTCATAATTCAGACCAAAACCATGTCCGAATGGAAAGATACAAATATCTTTAATACTCGTAAGCAGAAAAGAAAAACGCGTTACATAAGTTGATGAGCCTTCGGAGAAAATAAAATTCGATAGAAATGAAAAGAAATTGCACGCAAATGTATACCAGTTCAAAGAACAAACACAAATGCATAAGAATATAAAAAGCAGATTCATATGATATTTTGAAAAAAAATATTTTATTGGCAAAATAGAACTTCCAATAGCCACTGGAACTGCAATAAGAGCGAATTTAGCCTTGCAAGCGGTATACAAAATGAACAACAACAAAAATGACAAAGGCCATCCTTTTTCTCTAAATACCAATAATGAAATAAAAGTTGCCGCCCCCAGCCAAAACCCTAAATATCCAGGCTCTGCAAAAGTTCCTTGAAAACGCCCACTCCAATCTTGCAGGATAAATATCTGAACAAGGGAGTGCTTTAGAATTCCGTTTTGTTTATTAAATAAAATATAAAAAATATATAAAAACAAGGTCAGAAAAATTTGTAATTTAAACAGTTTTACAATTGCTTTAGTAAAAGTTTGATTTTTAAATGTAAGCAATAAGATAAAAAGATTTAAATAAGCAACGCAGGTCAAAATTACATTGCTCAAAAGTTTCTGAAAACCATAATGAGAATTATTTATGTAATAAATAAGCGATATACATGTAATTGATAGGAAGCAAAAGAAAAACAAGACTGATTTTATACAAAAACGTCTTGCCCTCTTGTTTAAAAGAAAAAGTCCTGTACACAAAAACGTATCAACAGCAATTTTTATTTTAATTCCAATAAAATAGAGAACAATACCATTGAACATTCCTGTTAGAATAAACCAAGTGAGAACAAAATATGCGTACTTTTGTGGCAAATTAATAGTTCTCATACTTCACAAAAATCCTTCATTTTTTTTGAGTTGCTAATATTTTGTGGAAATAAATAAATTAAGCGAACTAAAAATTTCAGCGTATACAGAAACAGTTTTTCTTTTGGAAAATTTTTTCTAAAATACAGAAGACATGATCTCCAATAGAAAATTGCTGACATTTTTTTAAAATCATATTTATAAGTTTTTTTATCACTACCACCTTCAAAATGAACAATCTTAGGTTCAGTTAAAATAATTCGCTTTAGTCCTTTTCTAAAAAAGTTATTGAACTGTAAATCACTTTCTTCAAAATACATAAAGTATCGTTCATCAAATATTGCTGAAGGATCATTTCTGACAAACAAGTCAGCACCAGTAATATATCCATATATTTCTTTAGTTTTGAAATCATCTGGATTATTATTTTTCTTTACAGTTTTTCTATATTTTTTTAAATTTCCAAACAGTGAAGAGCGAATTGCACGAAAAAAAGTTCCAAATATATTTCTACATGTTGGAAAATCTCCAAAAGAATGAATTACCTGATTATCTTTTAATAACCAGGCTCCCAAAGCTCCAATTAGTTCCTTATTTTCTGCATTTTCCCAATAATCAAAAAACATTTTCACTGCATTGTTGAGAAGAACAGTATCACTATTCAGATAGAAAATATATTTACCTTTAGCGATTTTTAAGCCTCTATTATTCGCTGCACCAAAACCAAGATTCGCTTTATTTTCTATTAACACTACGTTTGGAAATTCATTTTTTATCATTTCTATAGAGCCATCGGTACTTCCGTTATCAGAGACAATAACTTCAAAATCAATATCTTTTGTTTGTTCAAAAACTGATATTAAGCAATTTCGAGTAAGTTCTATAGTGTTATAATTGACGATAATGACAGAAACATCCATTTCTTTACCCTATATATCTGACCCTCTTTATCAAGTAAAGATGGTCAAAGAAAAAATGTTATAATCCGCACCTTGCAACTCAAGGTACACTTTCACTGCTTATTTGCAGTTATTTTTTTATATCTCCATTGAGAAATCAGTTCTAAAATTAATTTTTCTTTCAGAAGTATTAGTACAGATGCATAAACAACAGTTCCTATGGTTATACAAAGCAAACAATGTAGCATTACATTTTCTTTTATGTATGGTACAAATTGTAAAATGAAATACATACAAAGCCCCGCTATTACATACTTCAAAGAGTTAAAACTAAAAAAATCAACATTGCTAAAATATTTTCTTGCAAAAACTATTTGCAGAATAAGTCCAATTCCTTCAGCAATAACAGTACCTAATGCAGCTCCATTCTGAGCATATCGCGGTATAAGAATTACATTACATATAGCATTTACAACAGCTGCAATTGAGACTGCGATTGTGTATTTATATTCTTCACGATTTAAAAATAAGAGTTGTAAACCAACAAAACTTGCCAATCCTACAAAAATAATAATTGGAGAAAGAAGCTTTATTGTTATAACGGAAGCTAAGTATTTTTCACCAGCAAAAAGAGTTATAACATCTTTTGATATGGATATAATTCCTAAACAGCAAGGAATTCCAAAAATTAAAACGTAATGCAAAGATAAATTTAAATATCGATTATAAGCTTCTACATCATTGTTATTTCGACAATTTTCTAATCTTGGAGTTATAACAGTACTAAAAACTGTTACTACAGCTATAACAATGCGAATAATTCTATTTGCAGCTGTATATAACCCAACCTCAGCATCTGTACAGACGATACCTGTCATTGTAACATCAAGTTGCATATACACATTCACAGCAACGATTGATGCAAAAATTATAAGCACAGATTTTATATGGCGTGAAAAATTAAGAGTATTATATGGCACAAAATGAATGTATTTTCTTAGGTACAAAATATTGAATAAAGATGATATACCGTTTAGACCTACAAAAATAGCCGCATAACGAAGATAATGATCTGTATTTTTTACAAGTAAAAAAATTAAAATTATTTGTAATAGTTTTATGATTATAAAGCGAACTGTTATATAAGTCTGATTTTCAATCCCCTGATAAAACCAGTCATAATTGAAAGAAGAAAGGAATATAGTTGGTGCAATTATGAAAAAGATGTCCTTTTGAATATTAAAATAAGGAACAAAATTTATTAACACAAAATAGAGAACATAACCTGTAATTGTTGTTATCAGAAGAATAAAACTCAATTCTAAGGCAGCTCTAGAACATTGCTCTTTATTATCGCGCACCCTTGCGATTTCTCTCATTCCATAAATTGGGATTCCTAGAGCAGTAAATAAAACAAAATATGAAACTATCGAATTAGCAAATTCCACCTTTCCGATACCTGAAGGTTCTAGTATTCTGCTAACATAAGGAAATATGATTAGAGGAAAAAAAAATGATAACACTGTTCTTACAGTTGTGAGACTATAATTCAGTTTTAGGCTTGTCACTCTTCAATCTCCCCAAGGATTTTCCTGTTCATCACTCTCCGTTCCTTATCAAACACCCACCCAAATTTATTAAAATACCTAACCGCACTCCTGATATGTGCAACGAGCATCTTTTTACTCTTGTAACTCTCCCGTGCATGGTTGTGTACAATCGTTACATCGGGGTAATACAAAGTCTTAGCAATTCTATGTAGCCTGCGAATCAAATCAAAATCCTCGCAGTACATGAAGTACCCGTCGTCAAAGAAAATATTATTTTTCTTCAAAGTCGCAAGCCTCATGAACATGAAACAGCCGCTCAAACACGGAGGATTAATAACCTTGTCATATCCGCTTGATTTAAGGCAGTAGCGGTCATTGCGTTTTGCGCCCCAGCTTTTTGGCAGGAATCTACGGAAAATCAAATCAAACGGAGTAGGAAGCAGCTTGCATAAATATTGAAGTTCACCATCCGGATATATTACTTTTGGCAAAACGTAACCAGCGTCAGTATTTTTATCCATAAACAGAATGAGTTCTGGAAGAACATTTTGATCAAAATAAATATCAGGATTCAAAACAACGTGATAAACTGAGCCGGCATCTATTGCTTCATGCATAGCAAGATTATGACTGGCTCCATACCCCAGGTTTGCATTGTGAATATAGCGGATTTTTGTCCCACAATCAGCGTATTCCTCTTGCAGGATTCTCCATTTATCATTTGGAGAATTATCAATTATATAGAAGATTTCAACACATTTTGAATTAATTACAGAATTGAAGAGAGATGAAATCTGATTTTTTGGCGTATTATATAAAACTACGCTGGCAGTCAATTTACTTTCGGACATCAGCAGACCTTCTCGTAACCTAGTTCTTCTTCACTTATAAGTTCACGGTCACAATCGTAAATTACCTGAAAATCAATTTCACATTTTTTAGCAAGCTGACTGTAATACTTAACCACATCTTTTCTGATTTCATTTCCGCAAAGCCATAAGCTTTCTTCAGCTGCCGTTACAGGAGTTTCTGTACAAAAATAAAGCATCACGCTATCTGCCTCTTCCCCTGCATTACCATCGAGAATATTATTCAATGCATATTCCAGCATCAGCTCGTCCGTACCATTTGCAAGACAAGTTACGTGCCAGCCGGCTTTTTCTATAAGAGAATTAAATAAATCATTAAGCTTTTTCTGTCTGAAATCATCTGGGGCAGAACCACAGAGAATTGCGTAATGGGTCAAAACTAACCTCTTATGTTCATTTTGTGTACATTTTACATACTATATTTCTTTAAATCAACACTTTATTTATTTGTAATCACACAATATTTATTAAAAAATAAATATATGACAGTTGAAGAACAGGAAGCATTTGTCTGTAAAAGATTAAAAGCTGAAAGAGAAAAAGCAAATTTATCTCAAATGGAACTCTCACTTGAATCTGGAGTTTCGCAGAATATGATTACTTATATAGAAAACGGAAAAAGAGCTCCAACAATCACAACTGTTTTAAAATTATGTAATGCAATGGGAATCAGCCCTGCGGTTTTATTTCCTGCAAATGACACAAATAAGCAAAAGGCAAAAGAGACGATAATAGAACTAATTCAGAGATTTATGTAACACCTGCTAAATTTTCTAAATAAACATCGCCATATACTGAGGAAGCGTTATCTTTGTTTCGTTTACTCCAACATTTCCATCAATCAGTTTGTAGGCATAGGGTGGTTCAAATTCGGATATAAAGCTGTTCAACGAAGTCGTATCCCCTTTCTTTGATTTTACTTCAACAGGTATTGCGGCACCATCTTTTTCAAAAAGAAATTCTATCTCCTGGGAATTATCTGATTTCTTATAGTAATTCAAAACATATCCCCTCTTATAAAGCATATCAAAAATCAGATTTTCATATATTCCACCCTTTGCCGGGCCTTTCAATGTCTTTTTTATAAGAGTGGCCTGAGTTTCAAAACCGAACATACTCGTTGTAAGACCTATATCTGTTGTATAAAGCTTAAAATTTTCCGGTTCTTCATAGGCTTTTAATGGAAGAACAGGGAGAGAAACGTTTTTCACAGTAACAACAAGCCCAGCATCTTCAAGCCAGGAAATAGAATTATCATACTTTTTTGCCGTTCCGTTTTTTTCTACCGTTTTGTACTGAAATTTAGTATATTCCTTTGCAAGCTGACGAGGAATTGAGTTATAGCAGGCTTTAATTTTCGGTTTTTCTACATTTTTAGCGTAATGTTCAATATCATCCTCATAACTTTTGAAAATTTTCTGCTGTGTTGCATAAACTTCCTGATAATTTGATGTTTCCAGAAATTTGTTTACAACTTCAGGCATTCCGCCAACAACCATATATTCCCGCAGCAGAGAAAGATACTTTTCATTCAGCCCGTCCGTATAATTCTTTTCTTCTGTACCGGCAGGAACTTTTTCTTTTTTGTCAAAGTATTCTTTTAGAATTAAAATAGTCTTTTCATCTATCCTTTTTGCCCAGAGAAATTCTTCAAAATCAAGACTGTGCATCAAAACTTCACGCTCATAGCCGACAGGAATAGACACTTCTTTTTCAAGTTCATTATCTTCCTTACTTTTATTATAATGAATTCCCAGAAGAGAGCCGGATGCAATAACATCATAACGGGAATCAATTGCAAGAAATTTCAGCGCTGTTCGTGCCTTTGGACTTAGCTGTATTTCATCAATAAAAATGAGGGTATTTTCTTCTATAAATTTGCAGTCAGATACATAAAGAGAAATTCGTCTGAAAATTTCATCAGGTTCTAAAGTTCCTTCAAAAATATTAATCTGCTCCGGATTTTTTATGAAATTTATATAAATATAACTTTCATAGTTTTCCTTTCCGAATTGTTCAATGATGAAAGTTTTTCCAATCTGTCTTGCACCATTTACAAGAAGACATTCATTTTTCTTTGATTTTTTCCATTCAAGAAGCGTATTATAAAACTTTCTCTTAAGCATTAAATTTCCTCTAAAAGTATATTAACAGCTTTTTTGAAAAAATGCCACGAATTTGACAATACTTTAACCAAATTTGCCACGAATTTGACGATACTTTACCTAAAATTTGCCACGAATTTGACGATACTTTAACCAAAATTTGCCACGAATTTGACAATCTTTTTAAAATAAAAATCCCTGAAACTACTAACCTAAATTAGCAGCTTCAGGGATTTTTAGCATAAATCAAGCAGTCTGCCGCCTGGAAGATTTATTAGCCTTTCGTAAATTCCAGCCCTTCTCCCCCGCTACCAGCCTTTACGCTGATAACAGAGTCTTCTCCAAACTTACCTGCAAGCAGCTCTTTGGCAAGCTGATTTTCTACGTAAGTCTGAATTGCCCTCTTTACAGGGCGGGCACCCATTGTCGGCTCGTAGCCTTTTTCAGAAAGGAAGCTGACTGCCGAATCATCGAACTTAAGGGTAATGCGGCGGTCTGCAAGGCGGGCCGCAACACGCTCAAGCTGATTGCGGACAATACCTGCGATATGCTCCTTACCAAGTTGACTGAACATTACAATCTCATCAATTCGGTTGAGGAATTCAGGGCGGAAGGTCTTTTTCAAAAGCAGGTCGATATTTGAGCGAAGTTCTGCCTGAATTTTTCCGGCATCACCTTCCGAGGCGCCGGTCATCTTTTCCCCGGCATCAAGAATCAGATCACTTCCAAGGTTGCTTGTCATGATGATGATAGTATTTTTAAAGTCCACAACCCTGCCCTGACCGTCTGTCAGACGGCCGTCATCAAGCACCTGCAAGAGCACGTTGAAAACATCCGGGTGGGCTTTTTCAACCTCATCAAAAAGAATTACGCTGTAAGGACGTCGGCGGACTGCCTCAGTAAGCTGACCGCCTTCATCATAGCCAACGTATCCCGGAGGCGCTCCAATAAGGCGGGTAACGGAAAATTTTTCCATATACTCACTCATATCAATTCGGGTCAAAGCCTTCTCATCATTAAAGAGGAAGTCTGCAAGAGTTTTTGCAAGCTCAGTTTTACCAACTCCTGTCGGTCCTATAAACATAAAGCTTCCAAGAGGACGGTTAGGATCGTTAAGTCCGCTTCGGTTACGGCGGATGGCATCACTTACCACCTGCACAGCCTCATTCTGACCGATAACCCTCTTATGAAGGACATTTTCCAGCTCCAGATACTTCTGCTTTTCGCCGGTCATCATTTTTGCAACAGGAATTCCGCTCCAGCTGCTTACAACCTTTGCGATATCTTCTTCTGTAACACTCTGGCGCAAAAGAGAATCATTTCCGCTGTCTTTACGTGCCGCTTCTGCCTGCAAAGCTTCGTCCAGCTGTTTTTCAAGCGACGGAATTATGCTGTATTTGTATTCAGCGGCTTTTTCAAGATTACCCTCGCGGGTAAACTTTTCTTCGCTGAATCTTGCACTTTCAAGCTGCTCTTTGAGTCCGCGCGATTTATTAATTGTAGACTTTTCATTCTGCCACTGAAGCTTCATTGCATCGCGTTCAGAAGTGATTTCTGAAAGTTCCTTTTCAAGCTTTGAAAGGCGTTCTTTTGACGCAGCATCATCTTCCTTACTCAAAGACTGCTTTTCAATCTGAAGCTGAAGGATTTTTCGCTCCAGACGGTCAAGTTCAACCGGCTGGCTTTCAATTTCCATCTTCAGGCGGCTGGCAGCTTCATCAACAAGGTCGATTGCCTTATCCGGCAAAAAGCGGGATGTAATATAGCGGTTAGAAAGTGTAGCCGCAGCAACCAGAGCCTCATCTTCAATGCGCACACCATGGTGAATTTCGTACTTTTCGCGCAGGCCTCGCAAAATGGCAATTGTATCTTCCACCGTAGGCTCGGCACAGTAAACCTGCTGGAAACGCCGCTCCAGAGCCGCATCCTTTTCTATATACTTGCGGTATTCATCCAGGGTTGTCGCACCAATAGCACGAAGCTCACCGCGGGCAAGGGCCGGCTTAAGAAGATTAGAAGCATCCATACTTCCTTCGGAAGCCCCGGCACCAACCAGAGTATGAAGCTCATCAATGAACAAAATAATCTGACCGTCTGACTTCTGAACCTCGGTTATCAAAGCCTTAAGACGCTCTTCAAACTCACCGCGGAATTTTGCACCGGCAACAAGGCTTCCCAAATCAAGGGCAAGAAGGCGCTTATTTTTAAGTGATTCAGGCACATCCTCACTGGCAATTCGGCGGGCAAGACCTTCTACAATGGCAGTTTTACCAACTCCCGGCTCACCGATGATTACAGGATTGTTTTTTGTACGGCGGCAGAGCACCTGCATTACACGGCGGATTTCTTCGTCACGGCCGATTACCGGGTCAATTTTATCCTGGCGGGCAAGAGCAGTAAGGTCGCGGCAGTATTTTTCAAGGGAACGCATCTTGCTCTCAGGGTCCTGAGAATCAACAGACTGGTTTCCGCGCACAGATTTCAAACTTTCAATGATTGCCTTATGATTTATTCCGTTCTGATTCAAAAAGCGGCCGGTTTCTCCGTCACTTTTACTCATGGCAAGAAGAATATGTTCGGTAGAAAGGAACTGGTCTTTTAAGGCCGACATTTCACCTTCCGCCTTGGCAAGAATCTTCTGCATTTCGTTAGAGAGAGTTACCTGGGCAGCGCCGCTGACTTTCGGCGAAGAAGCCAGTGCATCTCTTGCTTTTTTTGCCAGCTCATAGGATGGCACGCCAATTCTGTCTACAATCGGGCCGACAAGCCCGTCCTTCTGCTCAAGAAGAGCAATCAATACGTGAAGCCCGGAAATTTCCGAGCAGTCATTTTTCAATGCGATATTTGAAGCTTCCTGTAAAGCTTCCTGAGTTTTAATCGTAAATTTTTCGTAATCCATAAAAAAAACCTCCGATTCGCGATTTTTAATTCATAATTAAAATACTAACGAAGCAGAGGTTTTGGCAAGTTATTTCGTAAAATGACCGGGGCGCCTAAGGCCGACTAAAAGTTCGCAGGCCTAAATCTCTCCCTCTTCTATTTCACCAAACTCGCAGACAGCTTTTTCAATTTTTGCAAATTCCAGCTGTTCAAGCGTTTTCTTATTCTTCTTATAAAGTTTAATTTCACCGGTTCCACAGAAGCCTTCAAGTAAATCCATAATCTTTCTTTTACCCTGAGGCAGCTCCAGCTTGCGGTCGTGAAGCTCTTTTAAATCACAATAAACGTCAATATCAATTACATAAATCTTGTTGTGAATGCTGACAGACCAGTGCAGCTTGTTTTCATACTCAGAGCCTTCCGGAGCCTGGGTACAATCCCAGACGCAGGAATATTTTGATTTAGAAGAATCAGCAGTAAAGACCAGAGGCTGGCCTTCAAAAGTTCCCAGAAAACTGATTCTGTCATTAAAGACACCCTGAACAGAAAAACTTGAATCAAACAAAAGCTTTCCCGAAATATTGCTTGTAAGATTGCTTGAAGAAAGATGGAACCACTTTTCAGGGAAAACAGAACCTAAGTAGCGGTCGCAGTAACCGTATGAATGTTTTGCATCAATCAGATAGTTTGTTCCGTCAAAAAGGATGTTTCCTGAAAATTTTGCAAGACAACCGCAAGGGAACCAGTGAGCCTTACTGCTTTTAAAGCCTTCCATAAAAACAGTTTCAAGGCTGTAATCAATATTCCATTCAGCGCTGCCGCCATTACAAAGGAATTCAGGATGGTCTTTTGCATCCTGCTCTGAAAGGCTTACATAGCCCAAAAGTTTATTTTCAGAAAAAACAGAATTTCCGATAGTGATTTCAAAAGGATTATTTTTTATAGAGCAGTTTTTAAGACCGTGGTATTCGCAGATTTGTTTTGATTCTTTTCCTACCATTCCAACGCGAACCGAACAATATGAAGGCTGGATGATTGCTTCAGTTTCAAGAGTTTTTGCAGAATTTGTTCCCGCAAGAACATACTGAAGGTCAGCCTCAGAAATTTTCACTCTTGGTTTAAAGCCCAGACGAGGTGCTGATGGCGATAGGGAGGGATTAATATATTCCAGTTCGATAAAAAATGATTTTTCGGCACCGGTATTTTCTGCAAGAGCATTAAAAATAAAACGCCAGTAATTTACGCCGACTTTTCTTTTGGGATTCTTAAATCCTTTCTTTATAAGATTATAAACCTTAGTAGTATTAGTCATTTAAAAAACAATCCTTATTCTACTTACTCAATTCAATTTTCGGTAAAATAAGGATTTTATTAACTAAAAATTATATTTAATTTGTAAAAATTGTAAAAATTGTTTTTAGCTTACGGAATCATACGTCCGATTGCTTTATTAAGCTCTTCCTGCTCTTTAGGGAAGTTATCATTAAGATATTCAAAGCACTGAACAGCTGCCTTCTGCGCATGCTCATACCAGATCTGATAAAGTTCTGTTTTTATATCTTCTCCAGGAAATGGAGCACCCTGTACATCAGAAACAAGTCCACGTAACATTTTTACACATTCAAGAACCTTTTTATCCATATTTTTACCTGCCTCACTATAAAAATTCGTTATACAACTAAACTATTATACCTATATTTGAATTACTTTTCCACTAAATTCTGTTGCTTTATCACAAATTATAAGGCGGCGGGCATTTCTGCTCTTTTCCAGAAGCCTTAGAGCGGCCTGATGAACATCCTCCGGTGTCACCTTAAGGGTATCTTCAAGGCGTTTTTGAATCATCTGAGGTCTTGTACCAAAAAGGAAGCGGTTAAAGCCCCTCACTCCCCTCTGACTAGGACTGTCAGGAACAATCTCGTCACTGTAATTTGAAATGATACAGCATTCCACCTCTTCCTGAGTAAAATCTTTATCGCAGACCTCCTGCAAAGATTCAATGAAGAGGTCCAGAGATTTTACAGGGGTCGGGTCACGCCAGCTCATCATAGAAAAAATCTTGTCTGTTGAGTCAGGGGAACATGAACCACCGTAAGCTCCGCCTGTCATGCGGATTTTTTCCCAAAGCTGATGGCCGTTGAGCCAGGTAGAAAGAATATCCTCTGCGGCAGCTTCCTTTGTAAGCCAGATTGAACAAGGGAAGAAGGCAGCGGCAAAACCTGTCTGAGTTTTGATTTTCATTGCTTCAATCCGGGCGTTTTCAGGCTCAGCTTCGTAAATATATGGAATATAATCTTTGAGGGAGTAGCCGGCAGCTGACTTCAGGGTATGTAAATCAGCTTCCTTTACAAATTCTTCAAGACCGGATGTCACTTTTTTGATTGAATCAGAATCCGAAGTAACGTGAATTACGCAGCCCTGGGCAAGAATTGAATCATAAAGGGCCTTGAACTTTTTAAGGAGGGCCGGCACATCTTTTTTCTTATAAGAATTCATCCAGAAATACTGACTTACTCCGTAGAAAAGCTCGCTCATTGCGCTTGCCTTGTTATAATAGGACCTTCCCCGCAAAGAAAGATAGTGAGTTCCGTGGTGAATGAAGTTTGATTTTTTATCCAGCTGATTTTCTGCAAGAATTGTCTCCATGCGCTTAACGTCATCAAAAGACATTTTTGAGATGATTTCAGCAAGCATCTTAAGGCTTTCTTCGGTTTTGTGAGAAAGGAACTTTGCAGAAATTGATACCCAGCTGCGGCCTGCAATATTTTTATCTTTATAAGAGGCGGCAGTCTGGCGGCTGTAATCTGAGTCAGGAAGTTCACCTATAATTGTACGGGTGCCGACATCCCCCATTACGCAGCCCATCTGAGTCGTACAGAGGTCCCACTTTTTACCGTTCCAGCCAAGGTCGGTAAGGCAGTCAATCATCAATGGAAGATATTTAAAATCCTCAGGCGCAACATTATCAATTGGGAAGGCAACGTCAACGTAAACAATTCCGTTTGTAGCTTCGTCACTTAAAACGACATTGATATCGCCGTCATCAGCCTTTACGCTGGAAAGCTCAGTTTTAATGTGATTTATATCCGCAGTCAGCTGGGAAAGCTTTAAGTGCGGAATACAGCTTAATTCTTCTGCAGTCTCTTCCTTTGCCTGGTAGGCGTGAAGAGCATCAAGGTCAATTTTAAGATTTTCCCGGTCAGTCTTCTTTTCCAGATCAGAAAGCAGAGCCGCTTCCTTTGCATTACGCTCTTCAAAATATTCTTTTGAAGGCTCTACAACAAGGTCAGCGTGAACAGAAGAATCAATAAAATATTTTTTGATTAATTTTTTTGTGTAATCCGGATCAGATGCCAGCTTCTGCTTTACGATTTCAAAATCAGAAATCGGGGAAAGATGTGCATTTGGTTCAAGGCCGTTTGTCCAGCCTGCAAGAGCCTTACTCATGAGAACGATTGAAAAAGGTCCGAAATGTCGGCCAACCTCACGAAGATTAAAATCAATTCCCATAATTGCAGAATTAATATCATCTTCAGAAAGGCCTTCCTCATAAACTTTTTCAACGGCAGACTGAATCAGGTCAAAAACCTTTTTTTCATTTCCCTTTTTAACGCCGCTGAGTCCCCAGGCCATAAAATTGTTATCGTGAACATAGCCGAAGTTTCCGCAGACAGGTGCCAGGTCATCACCAAGGCCGGATTCCTGAAGGATTTTTGAAATCGGAGAGCTGTCGTTGCCGGAAAGAACTTCAGAAAGGTAAGTATTTTCTATATTAAAGCTTCCGGTGTACCAGGCGCGGCAGACCATAGAACCGGTGGCACCGTTATCGGGAGCAAATGTCTTCAGGCTGACACTCTTTTCCAGGCAGGAAGTTTTCTGCAGCTTTTTGATTTCTTCGCTGATAAAAGGAGTCTTTGAATAAAGGTCTGAGATTACAGGGGCCGGATAGGCTTTTTCCAGACGGGGAATATATTTTTCCGCAATAAAATCAAGCTGCAGGTCGGTCGGGATGTTTCCATAAAGGAAAAGCAGACAGTTGGAAGGTGAATAAAACTTCTTGTGAAAGTCCAGCCAGTTTTCGTAGGTGAGATTAGGGATTTCAAGAGGATCACCCCCGCTTTCATAGCAGTAAACTGAATCAGGATACATAGTATCAATCATACAGTCGATGGCAACCTGATTGAAGGCCGAAAATTTTGCCTTCATTTCGTTGTAAACAACACCTTGAATCGAAAGCTTTTCCTTTTCATCCATTTCAAGGCGCCAGCCCTCCTGCATAAAAGTGTGGCGGGAAAGCTTTGGAAAGAAAACCGCATCGGCATAAACGTCCATCAGATTAAAATAATCCGACTGAATCAGGGAAGCCGCAGGATAGCAGGTTTTATCGGGATAGGTCATCGCATTCAAAAAGGATTTGACGCTCTGATTTTCAAGGGTGGTAAAAGGCTCCTTAAGCGGAAACTTTTCTGAGCCGCAGAGAACGGAATGTTCCATAATGTGAGCGGCACCGTAAGAGTTTTTTGCAAGAGTCCTGAAGTTGAGGGAAAAAAGATTTTCCTCATCGTCGTTTATGATATGGTAAACTTCAAGGCCGGTAGATTTATGGCGCAGGTAGACTCCGACGGCCTTAAAATCCTTTAGCTGATCGACGCTTATTACGGCAAAATTTTTATATTGACTTCCGGCAGGATATTTTTCGTAAAATTTCATAGTGTTTTTAATTCCATTAAATTAAATAAATTTATCTTCATTGCGGTTTTTGATTATAAGATTTCCGCATTCAAACTCATTTCTAAGTCGGGCTACAAACTGAGTTGTAATACGGTCGACATCAGATTTACGCATAGGTTTTAAGATATCGCTCTGAGCCCGCACTTCACTGCGGCGGCCGGCAGAAATATTTGAAAGGATTTTTTCACAAAAATCATCGTTCTTTCCGGCAATCAGATATGCAATGTCCTGGTCAGAAAGATTTCTAAGCTCAGACTGAACGATTTTATCATCAGCATTAACAACATCTTCATAAGTAAAGAGTCGCTGCTTCATATCTTCGCCAAGGTCCGGGTCATTTGCAGAAAGTTCACCAAGAATCTCAGATTCCGTATCAAAATCCATCTTTTTAAGAATCTGGGCAAGGGCGTTACGGCCGTCAATTGTCTCGGCCTTTTCAACAACCTGATTTTCAGCCTTTTCATGAAGAGCCTGACTAACACGGCGTATGATATCAGGACTGACTGGCTCCATTTTTGCAAGTCGCATTACGACTTCCCGCTTTTCTTCCGCCGTCATCTGATTGATAACTTTCGCCGCTTTTTCCGGCTGCAAGAAAGAAAGCACCATAGACTGAACGCCGACATTTTCATCCTTTAATAAAAGATAAAGGCGCTCTTCTTCAAAATCACGCAGATATTCAAAAGGCTTTTCGCCGTCAAACTGAACGGCATTTGAAAGCATCTGGTCGGCCTTGTCCTTTCCGTAGGCCTTTTCCAGCATTTCGCGGGCAGTTTCAATTCCGCCGGAAGATTTAGTCTGGGCAAGAAGCTCGTTGAACTCGGCAAGAATTACGTTTGCCTCATCCTTATTTACAGTGCGGATAGAAGCAATTTCCGGAATAATGCGCTCAATCTGCTTTTCATTTAAGTGAGGAAGGATTTTTGCAGCTTCATCTTCACCAATTAATAGAAGAAACTTTGCAACGCGGCGGTAAACTGAATCCTTTCCGTCAGGAGACTGAGACTCCCCCGGAACTTTTATAAGGCCGCCTTTTTTCAGGTAGGAGGCTGCCTGGTCAAGGAGCTTTTTGTTATCAAGATTTTTATCTGCGCGGGAAAGGGCCGATGAGGTCGAACTTGAAGCTGCAGGTGCCCCCTTCCCGGCCACAGGGGCTTCCGAAGTCTTTATAAATGCAGCCGGCTTAAAAGCCTTAACTTCCGGCTGCCGGGCCTGCACCTCAGATTCCGGTGCTTTACTCAATTTTTGTGGAACGAAGGCTTTTACGTTTTTTGGAGCGGCCGGCTTTTCATCCTCTTTTTCAGTTTTTATAAAAGTCTGAGGAATAAAAGGTTTTACGTTTTTTGTATCGTTTTCAACCTTACCCAGGTTCTGCTGCTTGCCGTAAGCCATAGCACGTAAATCGTTCATGTTCATAAGATGATTATACAATAATTTTAAAATAAAAAAAGTGCCGGCCATAACCGACACTTTTGTAAATGCCGGACAAAACCGGCACCTGTGAAGCGAAAGCAGAAACTAGCGCTTTGAGAACTGGAATCTGCGGCGAGCTCCCTTCTGACCGTACTTCTTACGCTCAACCATACGAGAGTCGCGTGTAAGATATCCGTTAGCTTTAAGAGCTGTGCGTGCATCTGGATCAATCTGAACCAATGCGCGTGAAATTCCATGCAAGCAAGCTGCAGCCTGACCATTCATACCGCCGCCTGTTACGTTGATAAGAATGTCATATTTTCCGTCATTTGAAGTAACCAGAAGAGGCTGACGAACAACCTGAAGCTGCTCCAATGAATCGAAATAATCTTTTACATCTTTTCCGTTTACTACAATTTTACCTGAACCGTCGCGAACAAATACGCGAGCAACAGCAGTCTTTCTTCTTCCTGTACCAATAGCAATATTCTTTACCATGATTTTCTCCTAGCCTTAAAGTTCGATTGCTTCTGGTTTCTGAGCTGTATGAGGATGCTCTGCACCAGCGTAGATTTTTACATTGTCCATAAGTTTACGGCCAAGACGATTATGTGGAAGCATACCTGCAACTGCCAAAGCGAGTGGATCAGTTGGATGTTTTTCCAAAAGTTTTTCAAATGTCTGTGAGCGGAGACCGCCTACAAATCCTGTATGATGATGATAAATCTTTTTCTGTTCTTTACCACCAGTAACAGCAACTTTTTCTGCGTTGATGATTACAACAAAGTCACCCATGTTCTGGTTCTTTGTATATGTTACCTTGTTCTTTCCACGAGCAATTGCGGCAGCTTTAGCAGCAACGCGTCCAAGTGGTTTTCCGGCTGCATCAATAACGTACCATTTGCGAGCCTGTTCACTTTCCTTAACGAAAATTGTATCCATGATAATACCTTGAAATTAAAAAGTTTATCTTGCGATTTAAGAACATTTGCATCTTGTTCAAAAGTCGCGAAAATCAGAATGAGCAGTTCCGATTTTCATACGGGGTACTATAAAATATCAGATTAATCTAAAATAATCAAGAGGAGGGAAAAGCCTTTCCCTACGCCCGCACTTCGTTGCGTGCTACCCTTTCTGCGGGTTGCACCCGCAACGCCTGCTTTTACACACATGCAATCCATTCTGCAACTCAACTTCGCTATGCGAAGTTGAATAGCAGCCTGACATAACTGGCATTTTTAGAAGCCCTTTTCAGGCTGCTAAGCCTCAACCTTCTCTGCGTCTTCTTTTTTTGCTTCAGATTTATCTTTAATGTCAGCGGCACCAATAAAAAGGCAGATAAAGCCAAGGAAGGCCGCAAGAACAGGAGCAAAGCCTTTAAGGAAGGCAACAACATCAGCACCCCAGTTCAAAGGACATGACGGAAGAACTGCAAAAACAGTAAACGCAATAAAAATCAAACCTACAATAATAGAAATCATATTAAAAAGCCTCCAAACGACCGGTCAACCCGATCAAAGCGTAGTATATAGAATAATGCAAAAATCAAAAAAAATCATCAGGAAAAATATTTTATTTTTTTTCGAAATTCAAGCTTTATGCACTTGACACTTTTTCGCATAAAGAATATATTAATCAAGCATTCGCAAGAATGAGTTGGGCTACTAGCTCAGTAGGTAGAGCAACGCCCTTTTAAGGCGTGGGTCACTGGTTCGAATCCAGTGTAGCTCACATAAAGGATTCTGGTCTTCAGAATCCTTTTTTTTTGCTTAAATGCTTATTTTTTAAGGATTTAGAGCTTTTTTAGTTTATTTCAATTTTTATGGAAAGACCTGGAAGCTCAAGTTAGAACTTGGGTAAAAGTATTTGGACGAGCTTATGTTGTTTCTGGACCTATTCTGAATAAGACAGCCAATGAATACAGTTATATTGGAAATAATAATGTAGTAATACCAGAATATTTTTATAAGGTAATTCTCGTTCCCCTTTATGAAGATATGACTGACAGATCGACTCCCGATGATGCAAAAGCTGTTGCTGCAATTGGATTTGTTATTCCTAATCAGGATTGTAAAGATTCATTCTGGAACTACGCTGAATCAATAGATAAGATTGAAAGAATGACTAATCTAGATTTTTATTCTCTATTACCAGATTCATGAGAAAATAAAATTGAAGCCCAATATAATCTTGATGAATGGAAATGAAAAAGCGATTCAAATATGCCATTGTAAATCTACATCTCGGATAATCTAAACAACTGTAACTCGTCAGTAATTTTTTTATTGCGTCTATCTTACTTCCCAATGCCCGCCGTTTTTTCCACCTACACGGATAAGTCGACCTTGAGCTTTGAGTTTTTTTATCTGATAATCTACACCATCAATTGTTATGTTACACATCTTTGCAATATTAGCGGTTGTAAGCTGAGGGTTTTCATTTATCAATTGCAGAATTTTTTCCGTAGTTTTTTCCGTAGTTTTTTCCGTAGTTTTATTAACCCCAACTACAGAAACCTCACCCTCATCATAGAATCCTTCACGAACAAAAAATCTGCTTATAAAATATGAATGGTCTTCATCAGTCTCAAATTCAGGTTTTGGAGAACCATTCTTTTCGAGGGCATTGAGAATCTTTTTAAAGCCAGTATTACGACCTTCTGTAAGATGCAGCTCTTTCAGGAATTCGCCAATTCTTCGGTTTCTATAACGACGGTTTGTCACCTTATAATTTTTGAGGCCTTCAATTGTCACCGAACGGTCAGGACCTGGATGACTGATAATTTCAATCTGTTCGTTTTCTACCCGAACTTCAATCGGCTCCCGGACATCATAACCCTTATGATAAACGGCATTTGCAAGAGCTTCTTCAATAGCTGCAAACGGATAATTAAAGAATCTGTCTGCTTCTGCCCGATCCGGATACTTTACAACCTTTTCTTTTATTACCGAATTCTGAATATACTGCAAGGCATCACGAAGCTGCTGATGTACAGGCCCTTTAAATGTCTTTTCAATAATCTTATCTCCTCCGACGCCTTCCGGGAATTCAACAACATCAATCTGAGAGTATGGCATAAATTTTTCAGGATTCATACAGAAGAAAAGCAATGCAACATTTCTTGGTTTCATAAATTCCGGCTGGCTGTTACAAAGTTCCATGTTCATACACAAATCTTCAAACTTCATTGAATCAACTTCTGCTTCAAGCGCACTCCCGATTTCATGAAGATAAGATTTTATAAGAGTAATGTTCAAATCCGAAAGCTCTGCCTGATGATTTACACGGTCATCAAAAGGAACTTTGTTTGCAAGAGAGAATAGCTCGTTCAATTCTTCGTTAGAAGGTTTTATCGTACTGTTCATCTTACGTATGAAATAAGAACTTTCAGAACTTGGAACAGCTTTACCACCTTTGTAATTAAAATAATTCGGAGATTTATAAGGGCGAACTTGTCCTCCAGGACACCACACAACAATCAGCTTTGTATTTTCGTCATAATCAACTGGAGCCGCAACCGGCAGATATTCCGGAGTAATTAGTTTGCACTTGTTAAGCAAATCCTTGAGGATGTCATCGACTTGTTCTGCAGGCACTCCTTTTAGCGGGAATTTCGGACGTCCGTTAGCATCTTCTACTCCAATAATCAGATATCCGCCAGACCAGTTATCGATATCATTTGCAAAAGCGGTTATCGATTTTAGGGAAGCATCAGGATTCCAGGTTTCCTTAAACTCAATACGAGCCCATTCAACAACGTTTCCAGAAAGAAGAGTTTTGATATTTATAGGTAATGCCATGCTTTTACTCCATTTTGATTTTATCACCAAAAACGTTTATAAACTACCGGGACAGCACTTTCAATTTCATTCTATATAATTATTTTCCCCCGTGCCCTCTGTATTCGCTACGCTGAAATGCGTTTTCGAGAAAAAAGAGCAAAATCGGCATCTTTCTCAGGAATGCAAATAATGCGTTGCTTGAATTTAAATTAACAAAATGAAATTTTTTAAGCAGTTTTGTTGACTTCCGCGCGCCCCCCCGCGGCGGGGGGAAAAGGGGGAACGCTTTTGCGTGCCTGCTGTTTTAAGTTGCGACTTCGCGGAGGTAACACTTTCACTTTCCGGAGAACTACCGCGCGAACACACTGCATCTGGCGGCTTTCACAAAAATATTTCTTACTGCAACCGCCTGGAGAAACTATGCGTTCTAAGCTGATTTTGGCGGATGTAGGAAAACATTCGCTTCTGAAAAGGTGGCCGGCCTGCGAGCTTTCCAGTTCAATACAAACACTGTATGAGAGAATGGCTTACGTGACTGCTTTATTAAAACTAACTGCATTCTTGCTGGTGTGGCCAAGCGGAGTTCGCGAAGACAACGGAGCGAGGCTGGAGCGAGTGACAGATTTTTGACAAAACGTATCAACAAATTTCCCACTGTAACATAAATCATGACAAAGATTATGACAAAAATTTTAAACTCAAAATTACTCAAAATATTTCAAAACTTGTAAATAATCGCTAATTCATGATATAATATATCATATTAATTTTGAGTTATACCGAGTATTTTTGAAGTAAGCCTAAAAAATATAGACCTTAACTTTTAAGGCGTGGGTCACTGGTTCGAATCCAGTGTAGCTCACATAAGACTTCTGTTTCGCAGAAGTCTTTTTTTTTTGCAGGTTACAAGCTTTTAATAATTTCAAGCCGCGACAGTTATCAGTTTCTCCCGCAAAGTTACATTTTCCCGTCGTAAATTCTGTAGCCGTTTTTACCGCCTTGTTTTACTTCATAGAGGGCGGCATCGGCATTTTTGAAGAGGGTTTCGTAATCCTTGCCGTGCTCCGGGTAAAGGGAAATTCCCACACTGGCACTTACGCTGACTGTGTTTTTTTCATCAAAATAATCTTCCGAAAGGAATTTACAGAGATTTTTTGCCTTATCCCTTATAATCTTTTTTACGATACTTTTTTCAGTATCTTCCTTAAACCTCAGGAGGATACAGAATTCATCACCACCAAAACGGCTGATATAATCTCTTTCTGTAAAAATAAGGGAGATTTTTTTAGCCGCATCTTCAATTGCCATATCGCCAGTCATATGACCAAGAGTATCATTTACATTCTTAAAATTATCCAGATCGATTATAAAGAGGGCTGACCGCATAGAGTCATCACATTCTTCAAAAAACTGTTTTGCCCTGGTTTCCATCTCAACCTTATTCAAAAGGCCCGTCAGATTATCATTTTCAGCAAGAGACTTAAGCTTCTGCTCATAAATAACCTGGTCATTTACATTTCTTACGCTTCCGATGAATTTTTTACTTTCATCATCTTTAATTAATCGGCCTGAAAGATGAATCCAGATATATTCATCAGAAAAATCCTTATAGCGGATTTCTGCAGAAAATTCATCACAATCCCCTTCCACATGGCGCTTTACCTGCTCCATAACGGCAGAATCTTCGGGATGAATGCGCTTATAATATTCCCTTCTGAAATAATCAATCGTAAAGGTTTTTCTGTCACTTCCAATAATAAAACGGCTTTCCCCTGAAAAAGTAATCACCTGCTTTTGAATGTCATACTCAAATATCATTACCTGAGACTGATTTGTTACAATTGTAAGGCGTTCATTATCCTTTTCCATTAAGCTGCCCTTTCGGAAAAGAACAAAAATAAGCAGTACAAATACACCGATAGTAAAAAGCATCTCCCCCAGAAGGACAAATACAATTAAATTGATTTTAAAATGCTGCTGGGTAATATATGAATAAGGCACTACAGAAATAATGCTCCACTTATTTATTCCAAGAGGAGCATAACTTGCAAGCTTCTTTCCGTTATCTCCAGGATAGAACATAACTCCTGCCCTGCCGCTCAAAACATCAGCGCGCATTTTTTCCAGAAGTATGGTCTGCACCCTCACGTTGGACTTAAAATAATCATATAAATTTATATTATAAATCGGTTTATCTTTATTCTTGTTACAGAGGATTGTATTTCCTGTATCGGTGATAATATACATATAGCCCTGACCCGAAAACATGGAAATTGAAAACAAATCAATCAGAACCTTGTAGGAAAGAGTTCCAATCAGCATGGCTTCAACCTCATTTCCCCTTTTTATGGGATAGGTCAGAGAAAGAACAGGCTGAAGATTATCATCCATTTCAATCCGGCTGGCAATCTGCGGTTGACCGCTTCTGATTGTATTATGGAAAAAAGTCTTATTTTTGATATTCGGAAGAAGCTGCCCCTTGTAGCTTACGCACATTCCTTCCTTGTTGGCAACGGCAACCTTTTTAAAATCACCGATACCCTTAGTTTCCATTATGGTTTTCTTAAGCTGGGAAAAATCATTAATATCAATATCTTCAAAATATCTGGTCTGAGCCTCAAGCATATTGAGCTGATCATTGATTTTTGCACGGAGAGTCTGAGTAACAAGTTCCTGAACTTCAGTTATATTACTTATGGAGAGATCTGATAAAAAGTCGTTGATTTTGTGATGGAATACTAAGATCGACGCCGTCATCATAATGGCAAGTACAAAGACCGCAACGATGATAAAGGCATTTCTCCGAATCCGCTTAACTTCCATAGAATGAATTTTACATCTAAATTCGCTTTTTAACAAAATATATTTTTAATTTTTGCCAGCTGGCTGTATAATAATATAATATAGAAAAGAGGCTTACAGTATATGGATTCCGGACGCAATTTTAAGTCGCATTTTTTTCTTTTAACACTGATTCTCACTTTCCTTCTTACTTTTACAGCCTGCAAACCGGCTCAGAGAAGCGTAAGAATTGCAATCCAGCCATCAGCAGCCTTCATTCCTCTATACATTGCCCGCTATACGAATGCAATTGAAAATGCCCTCAAAAAAATGAATGTTACCCTTGTCTGGCAGGATTTTGAATCGGGACCACCGATGAACGAATCCCTTTCTGCAGAGATGACTGATATAGGCGTTATAGGAGATGTTCCGACCGTACTGGCGCTGGCAGGCACAACAAAAATGAAGCTGGTCGGCATTCCGGCGAGAGGTCCGGATGCCTATGCTATGATTGCCCGCGCAGACGATTCTTCCTTCAATTCATTTGAAGACATGAAGGGAAAAAAAATTGCTACCGTTTTTGGTTCTACCGGTCATAATTTTATAGAAAAGCTTCTGGGTAAGGCAGGTCTGTCTTTTGAGGATATTGAATTCATAAATATTTCAGCTTCAGAAGCAGAGGTAGCTCTTTCAGAAGGCTTTGCGGATGCGGTAATAATCTGGGAACCCAACATCACCCGGATAATAGACCGTGGAATTGCAAAAATTGTTGCCCAGGGGCATGAAACGGATTTAAGGGGCACAAACGGTTTTGTAGTCCGCGAAGATTATCTTAAAGAAAATGCCGACATAATAAAAGAAATTCTTCTTCAGTATGAAGGGGCAGCAAAATCCCTTTCGAATATGGACGCAGAAATTCTTCATAAACTTTCCCTGGCACTCAATGTTACAGAAGCTCAGATTAAATCAATTATGAAAAAGTATGATTATTCTGTAAATGTAACAAAAGAGGATCAGAAAGCCCTGCAGGACACAATCAGTTTTCTTGTAAGCATAAATAACCTTAAATATGAATATTGGGTTGAATCGTATATTGAAAAGGATTTGTTGAAATAGAAAAATAAATTTCCCTTTAGCCGCATTATAGGGGTTATATTTTTTCAAAATGTTTTAGGAAAGATTCTATAGTTGAAATCAAGGGAGCCGTCATCATACTCATCATCATCCTGATAGTCAGCAGTGGCTATTACGCGGTAAGATAAAAAGTGGTTTTAGGCAAGATAATATTCTAAAAAAATGATAAGAAAATTATAAAAATTCCGATAATTATTTTATAAAAAAACTTTACTTTTTCATTAACATAATGTTATACTCTAATTGATTTAATCTTGTGCCATAAAATGCTGATTGAAACCTGAGTACAGAGGATTAGAGAGAACTGTATCAAAGGAGGTAAAGCCTATGTATAAAGAAAAGTTTATCGTAGACAGCATCGACAAAGTCATCAAACTGTTCAGTGATGACAAGTGCAGTACAAGTAAGCTGGAGAGAACCATTTATCAAATTCAGGGGAAGATGATTAGGGCGGTGTTAGGTAAAAAGCTTACTGTAATTGAGTTTGTAAATACCGATGATATCCTTACAAAATTTCTGAACAGAAAAAGGGAACTTTGCGCCGGCTGATGACTTTTACAAGAAAAGTGAACTTATAAAAAACACTTATTTTTCTCAAAAAATCTGAAAATAATTTCAGCAAGTCGTTTATATAGGTTTTATATTTTTTTCAAATGCTATATTATGGGAAATATGACAGCGATTTTTGGAAATCAGGGCTTTGCCGCTTTTGATCTTGCCGAAATTGAAAACAGTAATTTTTTCGAGTACAAACTTACTGATCTGGCCCGTTACAATACAGAGTACCTTACAACAATAACTGATGTATTCCTAAAGAAAATCAAGAAACAGGAAATCAGCCCTTTTGTCGGAATCTGTATGGGTGAGATTGTCTCAAATGCCATAAAAGCCATTCTAAAAAGAGCCCATTTTATCTTAAACAAGCTGGACATCAATAATCCTAACGACTACGAAATCGGAATGAAAACCTTCCATGATGAAGGTCTAGGCCTTTTAAAGAACAAGCAGAGCGCCGCCGAAATCAGAAAGATGGAATTTTACGTAAAAATCCAGTTTTCGGTTACTAAGACAGATTTCAAAATCATCACCATAAATAACTGCGTAATCACACCCCAGGAGCGCGAACGCATTCTTCAGAAAATGAAGTTAAGCGAGCACGATGAGGCTGACAGCTTTTTTGCAGAATCAGTTGATTTGTCGGAAGGCTCAGGACTTGGAATCGTAATGATAAAAAAGCTTATGAACCAGATGGGCCTTACCCCTGACTGTTTTCAAATTAATACAAACCTTACCGAAACCCTTACCGAACTTAGAATCCCCTACTAAAAACTTATAATACAATTTTATCCCCTTTTTCCATATTTGAATTGTATAATTAAAGAATGAATTACATTTCTATCTCTGTTTACTTTCTGCTTGCACTTTCTCTGGCAATCGGAATAAAAATTGCACCACGCCGCGGCTTTAACCAGAATTTTCTTTCACTTGATGCAACAAACAGCCTTAAAGGCGTTATGGCAATATTCGTGCTAATGCATCACCTTTCACAAAAAAAACTCTTTCAGCAAACCCATACAATTCCTTTTTTTGAACAGATTGGATTTTTATTCGTCGGAGTCTTCTTTTTAACCTCAGGCTACGGACTTTACAAAAGCTTTCTGACAAAAAAAGACTACCTCAATACCTTCCTGAAACGAAGAATTCTTCCTCTTGTTCTTTTTTACTATGTTATGGTGATAATTTATGCCGCCTACCATCTGATAAACAAAAGTAATTTTACGCCGGCAGAATGGATTTTCAAGCTTTCCGGCCTTGTTGCAATCAACTCTCAAAGCTGGTTCGTGCCCGTAATCATTCTTATGTACCTTTCCTTTTATTTCATCTACAAAAATGAAAGGCTCAGAAAAATCGGAATTCCCCTTCTTCTTTTGATTACATTTTTGCAGGGCCTTCTTTTCTGCATTATAAATCACTTTCCCTGGTACATAGGTGAAAGCGGCTGGTGGAAGCAGCCTGGTGCCTTCAGTAATCTTCCCTGGTGGATGCGTCACTGTGCCCTGCCATTTGAAGGTGAATGGTGGGTAAATTCCACAATCGGCTTTGTACTGGGTATTGCTGTTGCTAAGCATGAAAAGGCCCTTATTGAATGGTCCTCAAAAAAATACTGGCCGAAATTCATCCTTATCATTCTTCTTACAGGCCTTTTGACCTTTGCGGGATTTTTCTGCTGCTGGAATATAAGCTACTGGACTGAATTCGGCGGTAATCTTGGCACTATGAATAAATTAATCTGCTATCTTGTTCAATGCCTTCAGGTTCTTGTAACTGATATTTTCATCCTCTTTTTAATGAGAAAAGTTTATGTTCAGAACAGTTTTTACCGCTTCTGCGGGGAAAGAAGTCTTGAAATATACCTTATGCAGGAAACTGCCCTCTTCGGCTGGCTCTTCCTTATAGAAAAAGACCGGCAGCCTCTAATAAAAAGCGGCAACTGTAATCTTATTTTATATATGATTCTAGTTACCGCCACTGTAATGCTTTCTGCAATAATTTATCACAGGATAAACAGAGGAATAAAAAAAGCTATTTCTTAGGCTTATACTTACGGCTGATTTTTTTATATTCAGCAGAAACAGCTTTCAGCTTTTCTTCATCTTTTAATGTCCATTCTGCAGATTTTTTAAGATGGGGAATAAGCTTATCAAGCTGTTTTTTTTCATCCTCAATCACATAGGCAAGTTCCTCTGCCATATGAGGATCTGTATTGCTTATTGCGGTCTTAATATCTTCGTTCAGCTGATTTGCAAGAGAAAACATAGAATCTATCTGACTTCTCGAAACAGCTTCATCCTCAATGCTGTCGATAAAATCAGTTACTTCTTCTGAAACATTTTCTATTACATTTTTAGCTTTTGATTTCTTTTCTTTTGCACAGGTCAGAGAAAGCACAGCTGTAAGCATAATAAGGACTACAATAGTTTTTTTCATTATAACCTCCAGAAAATAAGTTCTTTAATTATAACACGTAAAATCAATCTGGTAAAAATTTAAGTGATAAAAGTTTAAGTTGCGGGAAGCAATGATTTCAGTTAAAATAGAAGAATCAATAAAGAATAATTGATTTTGAGGTACAGTATGTATTGCAGGCAATTTACAGATCCGCCTGAAAACATCGTTGAAAAACATAAAGCACACTTTGGAACTTTTTCTAACGTTTCGCCAAAGATAGATATACGCGGCATGAGGGCTCCTTATGCGGGAATTCCTTTTCCTACTTTTATTACAAAAATCAGGATTAAAAGCCGCATAAATTATGTATTCGCTCTTGACAATTATATAGGTCTTGCCCAGATTCTTGACTTTAAGGCTCTGGGACTTGCAGAAATCATTTTCTGGAATAAGGAGACCGGCAAAAAATACGTTTATCATTCCATTATGCCGCCCCGCCGCCGTTTTATTCCAATCATCACAAAAAGAGGAATCTGTGCCAGCTACAGAAAATCGCGCTTTATAAAAATTTCCTGGGGACGCAACCACAGGCACGGAGCTATGACTTTTTCTGTAAAAGGGGACAACGCAAGACCTAAGGCAGAAGGCTATTTCTATTCAAAAATTGATGACAGCTTTCACACAGACTGTATGTTCGTAAATCCATCTCCTACTCAATCCCGCTGTTCGGTGACCTGGTTCAATACAATGGACATCAAGGGGCACATCGCAATTAACGGTGAAGAGGCTGATGATTCAAACGGACTTGCAATAATGACGCTGAACCGTGCTTATGTGAAGGTTCATTCTAAAATAAAGGTGGCTTACGGGCTTGGCATTTATAAAGATAAAAAAATTGCCTTTGAGCTAAAAAACTCAAATCTTGATGCAGCGGACGCAGACAGATATAACGATAACATTCTTGTTGTTGACGGAAAGCAGACAGCCCTTCCTTCTGTTTATATGACTCATCCTTTTGGAATAGACAAAGCCTGGGTTATTCAGGACACAGAAAGTATGGTTGACCTTTCTTTTACACCGCTTTCTTCAAACTCGCGGACCTTGAACATTATAGCCCTGCGTTCTTCTGACAACACAATTTACGGAACTTTCGACGGAGTTTTGCTTACGGCGGACGGCGAAAAGCTTACGCTCAAAAACTTCCCCGGCATTTTATATAGAAACTTGATTCGAATCTAAGGAGCAAAAAGATGGCTGATGACGTAAAAACTGCCGACTGGGCACCTGGAACACTTGATAATACCCGGAAAAACATTGGTGAAATTGACCGTGAAGAAGCAAAGCTTATGGCTAAAAAGCTGGGCGGCGAGGTTATGTATGAGCGTTCTTCAAGTTTTGATTCAGGCTCTAAAAAAGGCGGCGGAAAAATCATAAGAACTCCAGCCGATGCCGGTTATGTCGGAGGTTTCCCGGAAGGAATGGGAAGAGGCTCCGGAGCAGGTTTGGCCAGCGCGCAGAAAAAGCCGACAGGTGTTCCAACAGCTCCGGAACCAAAGAAAAAACGCACAGGCGAATCACTTCCCTCTATTTCAAAAAAGACGGCCGCAGCCTTCGACAAACTGATGATGTCTCCGGACTACAAAATCAAGCCTAACTACGGATTTTTTAACTTTGTCCGCACACTGCAGAAAAACGGAGCAGAAAAGCTTTCAACGGAATTTGTCAGCTACGACATCAAAGCTATGATTGACCACATGGAAGCCTTTATAACTGTAATCAAAACGCTTATTCAGATGGCACCTGGCACTTACAAGGCAAAAATTGCCGCAGATACAGAGCCAAAATTCAAGCTTTTGAGAATGGTTGCCGGCTGGACTATGCAGACAATCAGACTGGAATATGTAAATATTCAGGGCTATCCTCAGCCCTGGGTTGTTGCAGATTTGATTCCTCTTGTCCGTGCAATCTATAAAAATCTTGTAACTGTATACTATTACGGAACCAACAAGATTCCAAAGCTGATAAAAGAGATTTATACGGATGAAGCCGCCTATCCTGAGGCTCCAAGAGACAGGCTTTCAAAAATGGCAAAGGAAGCTATTACGGAATGGCTTTATCTTGATACAGAAATCATCAAAAAGCTCTACCCTCTTTTAATGCGCATGTGCTGCGAAACTGTGGAGCATTATCCTAACTTTTTCAATGCAAAAGTTGCTGATATTCTTAAATTCCTGGGACTTCACAAATATGATCTTCTTCTGCCTGAAAAACCAAAGCCGGTTGAAGAAAAGAAGGAAGCACCTAAAAAGCCGGCCCCACCGGAAAGAGGACTTAAAGATCAGACTGTTCTTACAGGACTTAAGCTTCTTGAACAGCTTTTCCCTGATTCAGGACTTTCAAAGCTTGATTCTCATGAGGATTTGTATCCATACTTCCAGCCTCTTTTCAAATATGAGGACGGCTTTAACATCCTTTCACCTAATAACTCAATTCAGGCAGTTATTGTTTTGCAGACAATCATTGAATACTGCTTCCAGGGCTGCCGTAACATCAACTTTACGATTGATGACGAGCATAAAAAAGATGATACCGATACAATCTACAAGGTTCTTGATGACTGGTCTGCCTACCGCGAAGACGTATTCGGCCGTCTTTACTGTGAACCGCTTCTGGATCTGACAAACTCAATATACTCTCAGCCGGATTTTGATAAATCTCATATTGGAAAGCGTACAATCACAAATCTTTTGTGGCAGACTACCTACCACTTCCTGCCTATGTTCAAGTTTGAAAAGCTGATTCTTGAGCATCCAAGTGATGAAAGTAAGTATAAGCCGCTTTTCCACAGAACTGATTTTGTACGTAAATATCTTACTCAGGTTGTAAATCAGTGTGATCAGGCCGCAAAAACAAGAGGAAAAATTTCTTCTGTTGAAAATCCATGGCAGCATTACAAATTTGATGTTCAGAATGAGGTTTCAAAACGCCTTGATGTTCTTCTTGGTGCTCAGAACCACAGCGCCAACACAAACGCAACTAACGCAAATCTCTTAAAATATACACTCTGCTTTGTGGCAGTTCTGGACTGGTATATAAACAATCCGGAAAGCCCGGCCTACTCTTCTGATCCTATGGATATTTACCGTATTTCAAGCTCAGACGGAAAGCCTCAGTTTACGGTTGAAACAAGAAGTGACCAGAACAGACTTTTTGCCGCCGCAGTCAAAGCAAATTATCAGAAAGGAGCAAAATAATTTTTATGAAATTAACAAAAATCGTCTTAGCAGGATTTGCAGGACTTGCATTTTCTTCATGTAACCTGGATTTTTCCAATAAATGTGAAAATGCCTGGCTTGTAACAAATAAATCGGCACAGGCTGTAACAGTTTCTTTTGATGATAAAACAGAAACTATTGCTGCGGGGGCTGTAGAAACTCCTGTCAATCAGAAATACGATGCTGAAATAAAAATTGCGGACAGCTTCAGAGTAAATTACAGAAGCTCCTATTCCTATTCATCAAGCACATCAAAAAGAACGCTGCTGATTTCGGATAAGACTAGATATAATTACAATATAAAAAATAGTCTCACCGAAAACCTTGTCTTTAAGATTGCAAAGGATTCCGCAACTACAAGCGAAAGTGGAGTTGACTCAGAAGATAAGAAAACAACTACTTACACAATAGCGGCAGGCGCAAACGCTAATTTCACTTTCTACGATTCAGAAGCATCTTTCAGTTTTTACAAAAGTAAAATCGAGGAAAAGAACTTCATCAAATCCTGGACAAAAGAGCAGCACGCAGACGGAATTTATTACATTGATATAAAATAAAATTGAGGTGACTATATGAGAACAAGTTTTGGCCCGAAAGAAATACTTTTTCCTATGCCGGTTCTGATTATCGGAACTTATGATGAAAATGGAAATCCGGATGCTATGAACGCTGCCTGGGGAAGCATTGGCGACACAAAGGAAGTTTTTATCTGCCTGAGCCCGGAGCATAAAACTGTAAAAAATCTCCTTAAAACGAAAGAATTTACCGTAAGTCCTGCTACACTTGCCAGCGTTATTCCGGCCGATTACGTGGGAATTGTTTCCGCTAATAAAGAGGCTGATAAAATCAAGAAATCAGGTCTTCACGCTTCAAAAGCTGAAAATGTAAACGCGCCTCAGTTTGATGAATTTCCGGTAAGTCTGGAATGCCGCCTTAAGAGCTTCGACGAAAGCTGCGGTCATCTTTTCGGTGAAATTGTAAACGTAAATGCCGATGAATCAGTGCTCACAGAGGGAAAAATCGACATAGCAAAGCTGAAGCCGATTACCTACAATTCCGCAGCCCACACCTACCACGTAGTTTCGGGCGAATCCTGTGGAAATGCCTTCTCCTGCGGAAGCGCACTGAAATAATTCATCTTTCCTTTTAGCCGGAATTTCATTATATTTATCAATGATTTAATGAGGTAAAGCTAAAAAATTGCTGCATCGCAATTTTTTTTAACGCTTTGCTATTGAACATGGCAGGCTCTGACCGGCCTGCCTCCACAGGAGATTATAATGTCTAACAAGAAAATTCCTATCACATTGCTTTGCGGTTACCTTGGTGCGGGTAAAACTACCCTTTTGAACCGCGTACTTACAAATCAGAAAGGCTACAAAGTTGCCGTAATCGTAAACGACATCGGCGAAGTAAACGTTGACGAACGCCTTATTTCTAAAGAAGCACAGATTACAGACTCATCAAGCCTGGTTCCTCTTACAAACGGCTGTATCTGCTGTACCCTTAAGAGCGACATGGTTCAGCAGATTGAAAACCTGATGAAAACAGGAAAATTCGATTACATCATGGTTGAGGCCAGCGGTGTATGCGAACCAATGCCGATTGCCCAGGCTATGGAACAGATTGAAATTGGTTATGTTGATAACGTTGTAGGCGTTGTTGATGCAAGCCGCCTTGTAGAAGAGTTTGATTCAGGTCACGCCCTTGAAGAAACTTTGAAAAAGGATGCAGAAGAAAGCGAAGAAGATATCGAATCACTTTTGATTCAGCAGATTGAATTCTGTTCTACTCTTATCATCAATAAACGCGACCTTGTAACAGACGAACAGATGAAGGTTGTCCGCGCTGTTATCAACAAGATTCAGCCAAGCGTAAAGGTTATTGAAACTACCCGCTGCGAAGTTCCGGTAGAAGACGTAATCGGAACAAACCGCTTTGACTTTGAAACAGTTTATGCAAGTGCCGGCTGGGTAAAAGCCCTTGAAGAGCACGACGAAGAAGACGACGATGATGATGACGATCACGATCATCACGACGAGCATGAGCAGCACCACGACCATGACGATGACGACCACGATGAGCACGAGCACGGACACCATCACCATCACGAACACCGCCACGAGGGTGAAAGCGAAGACGAATACGGAATCGGAAGCTTTGTTTACTACCGCCGTAAGCCTTTTGATCGCGTAAAGCTCGACCAGTTTGCTTCAAAATGGCCTAGAAACATCATCCGCTCTAAGGGTGTTGTATGGTTTGAAGACGAACCGGAAATGGCTTATGTTCTTGAAACAAGCGGACGCCAGATTTCTGCCGGCTATTCAGGACAGTGGCTTGCTGCCTGCTCAAAAGAAGAGCAGAAACGCGTTCTTGCAGAAGACGAGCAGATGAAAAAAGACTGGGATGAAAAGGTTGGAGACCGCATGATTAAAATGGTAATCATCGGACAGCACCTTGACCGCGAACAGATTGAAAAAGATCTGGATGCCTGTCTTGGTAAATAAATAAACTCAAGGTAAAAGGAGGTGGCTTCAACTTTTTTGGCCGCCTCCTTTTTTTTTATAAAATCACTTTCAAGCTTACAATACGGTGCTGCAGGACGTCTTCTACGATAAAAATCGTATTTCCGTTTTTTGTTACATCCCCTACCGACGGCAGGTGGCCAATCCGCTCCAGAACCCAGCCGCCGATTGTATTCATACTTTCACTTTCAAGCGACAGGCCCAGGTATTCGTTCAGCTCTTCAATTTTAATTTCACCCGGAACAAGGAAGGTATTAAAGGAGACAAGCTTGATTTTATCTTCGGCAGGAAGATTATCATAGCTGTTTTCATCCGTCATGTGTCCGAAAACAGTCTTAATCACATCTTCAATCGTAACGATGCCAGAAGTTGCCCCCTGTTCATTAAGGACCACAGCAAACTTATAGCGCTCCGTACGGAATTTCTGTAAAACCTCAAGGACAGAAAGCGTTCCCGGAATAAAGCTGACATCTTTTTTTATTTTTGCAGCAAAGCCTGGTGCTGATTTGGAACTACCCGCCGGGGAAGGAGTATCTGCCCCCGCCAGTGCCCCCTCGTCCGGCTCGCTGAATAAAATCTCCTTGTAATTTATAACGCCAGTTACGTTCTCTTTTTCACCCTTATAAACCGTCAGCGTAGAAAAGCCTGATTTTTCAAATTCCGCAATCACTTCGTTATAGCTGGCATCTTCACTTACCATGCTAACAAAGTGACGGTTTTTCATAATGTCGTTTACGGTCAAATCATTAAACTGAATGATTTTATTGAGCATCTTGCGCTCATCCTTTTCAATCGTGCCTTCAGCCTGTCCGACATCAATTAAAACCTTAAGTTCTTCTTCTGTAACGCCGGCCTGCTCAGGCTTTATGATTTTTTCAACAATCGCAACAACAATATGAGAAAGCTGGGTAAAAAGCCAGATAAGAGGAAAGAGAAGCTTTTGCAGCACAAAAAGTACCGGCGCAGAATTTGAACAGAATTTTTCCGGATTCAAAGAGGCGGCAGTTTTTGGAACAATCTGGGCAAAGGTTGTAATGAAAAAAGCCGTTACAAAAGGTGCAATTCCACTTCCCTTCTTTCCCAGAAGTGAGATTGCAAAAGCCGTTGCAAGGGCAGATGCCAGGGAGTTCAAAAAGTTAGTACCAATCAGAACGGTTGTCAAAAGACGGTCCATATTGCGCTTTAGGCGGGCAACAAGCTTTGCATTAGGACGTTTTTTTTCAAGCATACTTCTCAGTTTAAGCTTTGGAAGCGAAAGATAAGCTGTCTCGGAAGAGGTAAAAAAGCCTACGCACATAATGAGGATTATAAGGACTGCAACAGATATAATATTTTTTATCATTTGTGTCCCTTCCTGCCCTTAAAAATGCGGACCCGTTCAATTCTGTGTGACTGAATCTTAACCGCCTGAAAAATCCATCCTTCGTAGGCAACATAATCGCCGGCCTCGGGAATACGGCCAAGCTTTTCGCAGATCCAGCCGCCGATAGTTTCATTTATGTTTGAATTAAGGGGAATTCCAAGGGAAGCACTGAGGTTTTTCAGCAGTACAAGGCCGTTTATCTCAAAATCATTTTTATCTTCGACTACATCATAATCAAAAACCTTACCGCGCAGGCTCTTGTCACCCGGCAGGGCAAAAATCTCGCGGGCAATGTCTTTTTCTGTTACGATTCCGTCAGTTCCCGAATATTCATCAATTACAATGGCCATAGACTGGCGGTTTTCAAAGAGCATATTCTGAACAGATGACATTTTTTTAGTACCGATGATAAAAAGCGGAGGTCTCATTACCTTTTTGATGTCAAAGTCATCAGGATTATCCTTGTAAAAAAGCAGGTCCTTGAGATAAATAATTCCCACGATATCATCAATGGACTTGCGGTAAACCGGAAAACGGGTAAAGCCCAGACGTTCGGAAAGCTCTATAATGTCGCGATAAGTTGAATCTTCGCTTACGGCGCGGATTTTCAGGCGCGGAACCATAATATCCTGAGCTTCCAGGTCGGAAAACTTAAAAATCTGGTTCATAAAGCGGTTTGCATCTTCTTCGATAATGCCGCTTTCTTCACTCAAATCAAAAAAAGTGCGGATTTCTTCCTCTGTGTAGGATTTTTTCTTTGAATCTGTGCGGATTCCAAAAAGACGCAGGGTGCAGCGGGCAATAAAGGTAACAACCGCCACAACCGGAGTCATTAGAGCCACAACAAGCTTTACAAAGCCGCTCAAAAAATAAGCAATGCGGTCAGGGCAGCGGGTGGAAATCGTCTTTGGAGTAATTTCTCCGAAAATCAGAAGAAGGATTGTTGCTATAAGAGTCGCAATTCCAACTCCCCCCTCACCAAAAAGCTCCAGGGCAACCGTGGCAAGAATCGAAGAAACCAGGATATTTACGATATCATTTGAAACTAAAAGGGAATTGATAAGGCGCTCGCGGTGTTCAAGAAGCTTTGCAATTCTGAGCGCCCTCTTGTTTTTCTTTTTTTTGAGAACCCGCAGCCTGAGCTTGTTCATTCCAAGTATCGAACTTTCCGAAATCGAAAAGAGCATTGAAAGAAGAATCAGGGCTGCGAGAAGTATAATCAGATTTCTGGACGAGGACGGGTCGTTCATCAGCTATTTATTACCGTCCTGAGAATCCTGCTTACCGCCGGCAGCCTGAGCCGCATTCATTTTAGCCTGATAATCCTTAAAATAATCAAGATTCTCCTTGAGTTTTGCAACGTCAGCTGAAGCAGGGGCTGCCGCAATAGCTTTTTCAAGGTAAGCAATAATCATAGGAAGGCTTTCTGCCCCGCTTGATTTAATCATAATCAAAGCTGCCATATAGTAGGAACGCTGCTTTTCCTCACCTGACAAAAACTTTTCTTTTGCAAGGTTTACGTATGTGTTTACAGCCGCAGGTGCATTATTGTCGTAATAAGCCATTGTAACATCGTATTCTGCACGTGTTATAAGATATTTATTCATCAAACCGGATTTGTTCTTTTTATCAAGACCGATTGCTGTGTTCACCATATCAATCAAAAAGAAGCGGTATTCCGGCTGAGTAGCTTCCAAAAGCTCGTCAATTGCTGCCACTTTTTCAAGAGGCTTGCCGGCTTTTGTTTTTGCTACCATCTGATTAAGGGCATTAAGCTTAACTTCATCATCAGAAAGGGCCTTCAAAAATCCTGCCGCATTCTCATCTCCCTTCAAAACAAGGTGGCTTACGTAATAGCCTTCCTTACTGAACAGATAAACCGCAGGTGTAAACTCCGGGTTAATCAAAGCGGCAAAGCGGGAGTTTTTCTGCATAATATCAGCAAGCTCCTTTGCCTTAGCCTGCTCTTCTGCACTGTCTGTATCGCGCACAACAGTTTTTTCAAAAGATTTCTGAGTAAAATCCATCAGAACAGGCTCATAAGAAGAAATTCTATTCAAAACTTCTGGCTCATTTACAGTCTTCATAAAGCTTTCGCTCAGCTGGTCCTCACCTTCCTGGGTGATAAAAATCAAAAGGGCTTTAGATGATTTTTTTGCCGCAGCAAGAGCAGAGTCCATATCTGCGTGAAAATCTTCGCTGCCAGAAGCGAAAAGGGGCGCTGCGGCAAAAGCTAAAGAAGACATAATAATGCCTGCAGCAAGTTTTCTAAAAATATTTTTTTTCATAAAAATCCTCAGTTACAAAATGCAGGGGCAAATCCCCCGCAAATGAAAATTATTTTGTAAAGTAAGCTACGCCGGCTGCGAAAATGTTTTCACAGGTTGTTTCATCGGCATTAGAAAGTGGATTTCCAACCACATTCTTAAAGAGGTCTAAGCTTGCGCCACCTGCTTCCATACCGATTCCGCGCTCGTTGTGGCCCATCTTACCAAGAACGTGACCGTCCGGAGATGTGATACCTTCGATTGCAAAGGCTGAACCATTAGGGTTATCAGGCTCTGTGATTGCAGGAATTCCCTTTTCGCATACGTACTGGCTGAAAACCTGGCCGTTTTTGAAGAGTTTTTCTGCGGTTGCCTGGTCACAAACAAAGCGGCCTTCACCATGGCTGATTGCAATAAGGTGATTGCGTCCGTCTACAACGCTAGGGTGCAGAGCCCATGGGGAGGTGGCACTTACGATTCTTGTGCGCACAATGCGGGAAATATGGCGGCCGATTCTGTTGTAAGTAAGGGTCGGCATGTCAGGAGTCATGTCGCAGATTTCGCCTGTTACGGCAAGACCTGTTTTTACAAGTGCCTGGAAGCCGTTACAGATACCAAGAACAAGGCCTGCGCGTTTTTTAAGAAGGTTCATTACTTCTTCGCTGATTTTTCCAGCCTTCAGAACGTTGGCAATGAACTTTGCAGAACCGTCAGGCTCGTCTCCGGCAGAGAAACCGCCGCTCAATGCAAGAATCTGGGTGTCCTTGAGTTCGTTTGCAAGCTGGTCCAGAGATTCCTTAAGCATTTCCGGATTCTTGTTGCGGAGAACCAGAATCTTTGTATTTGCGCCGGCAAGATTAAAGGCGCGGGCCATATCAATTTCGCAGTTTGTTCCCGGGAATACAGGGAGCAAAACTTTTGGAGAAGTTTTTGGCTGTACAAAGGCAGGGGCTTTTCGGATATCGCTCAAAGATTTGTGAACTGATTTTGCCCATTCAGGAAGTTCAGGCTGAAGTGCAGCGCCGCTTACGCGAGGGTAAACTTCGCTTAATTTGCTTTCCCAGGCCTTTACACATTCTTCAAGGCTGATTTCAACGGCAGGGTTAGTAACTCCGCCAAGCCGGGCATTCTTTACAGTGATTTTTGCATCAGAACATGTCTTTCCAAGACAGAATAGAGTTCCATTTACAAAGCCTGCTGTTTCAAACTCAGCTTCTTTTCCGGAAGCAACTTCTACAATGATGTTTCCGTATATCGGAACAAAGAGTGATTTTACTTCGCCGTCTACAGCTTCAATTTCTGCACCAATCATATTACCCATTGCCATTTTTGTTACAGCTTCTGCAATACCACCGGCAGCAACAGGGTACATAGCGCTGATTGCGCCTGCTTTATTCAATTCGTAAAGGATATCGCTGTTTTTAAGGAAGGTTTCATAATCCGGTGCAAGCACGTCAGAATAAGGAACGCTTACCATGTAAATGGAGTTTCCGGCCTTTTTGAAAGAACCACTTACAACATTTTTTGCCTCGTCGTGAGTTACAGCAAAGCTTACAAGGGTGTGAGGAACGTTGATGTCCTCAAAAGTTCCCGACATAGAGTCCTTACCGCCGATTGAAGCACAGCCTGATTCTACCTGAGCGTCTACAGAACCAAGAAGGGCTGCGGCAGGATATCCCCAGCGTTTTTCGTTTACTGCACGGCCAAAGAATTCCTGGAAGCTGAGACGGGCTGTGCGGGCCTTACCACCGATACAGGTGATTTTTGCAAGTGAACTGAGAACGGCAGTTTTTGCTCCGTGCCATGGAGACCAGTTGCCGACGCGAGGGTCAAAACCGTAAGTCATAAGGCTGGCTGTAGAAGTTTCGCGCGGTGTCATTACAGGAATCTTTGCAGACATACCGGCTTCCGGTGTATTCTGATATTTTCCTCCGTAAGGGAAAAGAATAGAAGAAGCGCCGATAGAACCGTCAAAGCGTTCGCCAAGACCGCGCTGTGAACAACAGGCAAGGTCAGAAATATTTGCGAGCCATGCATCGTGAAGGTGATTTTTTACGCAGCCTTCGCACTTTACGCCCTTGTTCAATTCTACGGCAGCAGAATCAAGAGGATTAAGGAGTGGTGATTTTTCAGGTGCGGCTGGCTGTTCAATCAAAGCTGTTGCTTCGTGGTGAGCACCGGCAGCATCAAGGAATTCACGGCCAATATTTACGATTGTATTACCGCGCCATTTCATAACAAGGCGGTTTGTATCTGTAACTGTAGCAACAACTACAGCGTTAAGGTTTTCTTTTTTAGCTTCGCTGATAAAGCGGTCAACATCAGCTTTACGTACAACTACTGCCATACGTTCCTGGCTTTCAGAAATTGCAAGTTCAGTTCCGTTCAAGCCTTCGTACTTCTTAGGAACAGCATCCAGGTTGATATCGAGGCCTGGAGCAAGTTCGCCGACAGCAACAGAAACACCACCAGCACCAAAGTCGTTACAGCGGCGGATCATAAGACTTACTTCTTTATTGCGGAAGAGTCGCTGAATCTTACGCTCTTCTACTGCGTTACCCTTCTGAACTTCTGCAGCGGCAGTTGTAACAGATTTTACAGTATGAACTTTAGAAGAACCTGTTGCACCACCAATACCGTCACGGCCAGTTCCACCACCAAGAAGGATGATGATATCACCGGCTTCAGGGCGTTCGCGGATAACTGTATCAAGAGGAGCGGCAGCAATTACAGCACCAAGCTCCATGCGTTTTGCAACATAACCAGGATGATAAATTTCTGCTACCTGACCGGTTGTAAGACCAATCTGGTTTCCGTAACTTGAAAATCCCTGTGCGGCCTCGCGGCAGATTTTTGCCTGTGGAAGCTTTCCTTTTAAGGTTTCATTCAAAGGCACAGTTGGGTCTGAAGCACCGGTAATTCGCATTGACTGGTAAACCCAGGAACGGCCGGAAAGAGGATCACGTATAGCACCACCAAGACAGGTTGCGGCACCACCAAAAGGTTCAATTTCTGTAGGATGGTTATGAGTTTCGTTTTTAAACATCATAAGCCAGCGTTCTGTAGCTTTTGGATCATCAGCGGCGAGAGGCTTTCCATTTTCATCTGCTGTGTAATGAACGTCTATATAAACAGAACATGCATTGTTTTCTTCGGAAACTTCCATATCCTCAAGCTTTCCATGTTTTTTCAGGTACTTCATTCCGATTACAGCCATATCCATCAGGCATACTGGCTTATCTGTGCGGCCGGCATACATTTCTGTACGCATAGCCTGGTAATTTTCCAGGGATTTTTTGAAAAGGTCAGCATAAGGACCGTCTTCAATCTTGATGTCCTTGAGTTCTGTCAAGAATGTGGTGTGACGGCAGTGGTCAGACCAGTATGTATCGAGTACGCGGATTTCAGTTTCTGTAGGGTCGCGTTTTTCGCCGATAAAGTAGTCCTGAAGGAACTTAATGTCAGCGTGGTCCATTGCAAGACCCATTTTTACGCGGTAGTCTTCCAGAGCCTTGTCGTCAAAAGAAATAAATCCCGAAACAACAGGAATGTCGCCGGGATTTTCAAGGTTCATTTTAAGAGTTTCAGGCTTAGTCTCGTCTGTAAGGCGTGAATCAACAGGGTTTACAAGATAGTTCTGAATCTTCTGAATTTCAGCTTCAGACACTTTTCCCTTCAAAAGTACGATTTTTGCGCAGCGAACAAGAGGTGCGCCAGAATTGGTCTTAACGCCGGAAAGACCTGCACGCAGCAAAGAAATACACTGCTCAGCAGAGTCAGCACGCTGATCATACTGGCCTGGAAGGTATTCCCAGACAATTTCAGTTTCGTCAGCAGCTACATCAAGCTTTTCTACAAAACAAAGGTCGCTCTGCGGTTCAGAAAAAACGCGGGTTGCAGCAATTTTTGCAACTTCGTCGCTCACGTTTTCAACATCATAGCGGTTGAAATAACGAACTCCAGTCACGCTGGAAATTCCCAAAAAACTGTTGATTTCAGACAAATAGCGGCGGGCTTCATTTTCAAAGCCGGCACGTCTTTCTACATATAAGCGATACATAAAGCGATTATATAGAAAAAAAAGGCGAGTCGCAACACCGCCCCGCCTTCCTTACATTTTAGAACTGCGATAGTCGCAATAATTTTATAAAACAAAAATCCACTTAACCATCGCTTAACTTTCGCTTCGCTCAAGTTTTAGAACTTATACGTACCAGTGGTTATCGTTCCGCCGTTTGAGTAAACATCGAAGTTTACAGACTTCTGGGCATTTGCAAGCTCGTTGTAGAACTCAGAAAGGTCCTTTATAGTCTTTCCGTTTACGGCAGTGATAATATCACCGTTCTGGAGTCTGAGTGCCGAAGCCGGAGATTTTTCCATAACGCCGGTTACAAGAACACCCTTAAGTTTTTTATCATCAATCTTAAGGTCTTCCTTGATTTCATCAGTCAAAGGAGCGGCTATAAAGCCAGGCCAGAGCTTGTTGTTAAGGTTAGAAACATCCTTGAGACGTTCTTCAACCTTAACGTTTATCATTGGAAGGCGTTTGCCACCGCGGATTACAGTAAAGGTTGCTGTAGAACCTGCGGCAAGGCCACCTACCTCACGAACAAGCTGGCTTACATTCTTAACAGACTTTCCATTGAGTTCAACGATGTAATCACCAGGCTTAAGTCCACCCTTGAAGGCTGGAGCATTTGAATAAACCTGAGCGGCAAAGGCACCGTCAATTCCTTCAACGCCAAGCTGCTTTTTGTATTCGTCAGTAAGCTCAAGCAGGCTAACACCGACCCAGCCGTAAGTAATCTTTCCGTCTTTGATAAAGGCGTCGATAGAGTTTTTAATATTATTGATAGGAATTGCAAAACCGAGTCCCTGTGAACCGCCGGACTGAGAAGCAATCCATGTGTTGATACCGATTACTTCACCGTAGATGTTTACAAGAGGACCACCTGAGTTTCCCTGGTTGATTGCGGCATCTGTCTGGATATAGTCACTGATACTTGACATATGGGCTTCTGAACGGCCTGTAGCACTTACGATACCCTGAGTTACAGACTGAGCGTATCCCAGAGGTGCGCCAAATGCCATACAAATATCGCCAGGCATTACAGAATCTGAATCACCAAGCTTTGCAACCGGGATATTTTTGTCTTTTGCTTCAAATGAAACAAGGGCAACGTCAATTCTTTCATCAGCGCCAACAAGCTTTGCCTCAAAAGAACGTCCGTCATTCAATTTAATGTTGATTTTTGTTGCGGCACCTGCAACGTGGTTGTTTGTCAGAACATAAAGAGTATCTCCGGTTCTTCTTACGATTACGCCGGAACCAAGCCCTTTCTGTTCATATTCACGTTTACCGTCATCTCTTTTGTCTTTCTTGTCATTTTCTGAATCAGGACGATCCGGGCGGTCAGGACGACCAAAGAAAAATTCAAAAGGACTTGAAAATCCCTGGAATGGATCTGTGTAAGTCTTTTTTTCTGTTACGTCAACTTCAACGACAGCAGGAAGAAGGGTGTCGCTTATAGAGCGGAAGGTTGTCTGAAAAGCTTCAACAACACTCAAAGCCTGTGCCTGTGAAGCCGAAGATGGAGCTGCAAAAAGTCCTGAAAGCAGGCAAAGTGCAGCTGCGGCAGATAAAATTCGCTTTACATATTTAGTCATATCAATACCTCGCTATGTTATATCTATTAATATAATTAAAAATCAGAAAAAGAGTTACACAATTTATTCAAAAATCAAATTCTCCTGCCTTATTTTCCACAACCGCCGCCATAAAGAGCATCCGTAGAATCAAATTCATAAGTTCCTTTATAGTCTCCATACCAGGAGTCAATATGATAAACGTTACCATCATAATCGGGGATATTAGAATCCTTTGAAATATTCATATATCCGATTTTTGTTTGATTTCCTCCTGTGTGTCCTTCAATATAAGCAAAACCTGTAACATAACCTCTGGAATCAAAGGTTCTTGCAACAACAGTCAGAGTGTGTCCCTGCCAGCTTTTAGGAGAGCCCGGAGCGGGGGTATCTGATTTCGACCAGACAAGTACAGTTCCCGGACTGACAAAATTAGGATTACTTAAAGCACTGATAGCATCAGCCATACTACGCATTTGGGAAATATAAGCGCTTACATTTTCATATTCACCATTTTTTGAAAAGTAATTCACATAATTTTTTAGAGCATCCCTGTCAAAGCCTTTAGAGGTGTTTATCAGAGAATCAATATTGTTTCCATTAAAAAAATCCGAGGAACAGATGCTCGCAAGAGCCCCTTTCAAATCTCCGCTTGAATATAATTCAGCAAATTCACTTGCCCTGCTCGAATAATTTTCAAGTCCCGCCATATTTGCCGCCAGATAATCCATCACCGCTGAAACATCTGCACAATCACAGCTGCCTGGAATAAAATATGAATCACCTTCAGCGGAATAATCAAGAAGAGAAAATCCCACCGCAAGACTGATGATAGCCATTTCATAATCATAATTTTCAAGCTCGCTGGCACTCTTCTTTTTAAGTCCCGAACTATCCTTATAATTAAGCGGATCACAGGCACAATAGGCAAACCAGGAAGAACCGTCCCTTGCGCAATCCATAGAAGTAAAGCATTTTATTTCAGGACAATAATCTCTTGCTCCCAGATTATAAAACAGAAGCCCCGCTTCATTTTTTCCTTTAGAATTGCTGTAAGACTCCAGTTTTCCGGATTGAAGAGGATTTCCCCAGATGTCATAGTCCATTATGCAGCTGCAATTTGAATCTGAAGAAAAAACAGCACAGTTATTTCCAGTATAATCAGAAACCGCAACTTCAACTTCTTTATTCGAATAAAGCAGAACAGAAGAAGTTTTTCCAATATTCAAAAATACACAGCTTCTGATGTCAGACTCAGAATAATCATTATCCGGTGAATAAGCAGAAGCAGTAACTGCCTTTTCTAAAGATGGAAGTTCTTCTTTTTCAAAATCATACTGATTCATAGTTCTTGTAGATGAAAGCCATGCGGAAAAATTTCCTGTACGGACCGAGCCAGCTTCAGAAAAATCAGCAGACTCAAAGGACGGCAGGCTTTCATTTTGTGCAGAATACAAGCCGCTTAATTGAGAAAGACCATTTTCCCGCAAAGAAGTTCTCATCAAAATATTATTGCCGCATCCGTCATACAAAAAGTAATTTCCAAGTCCAGCGCCAGATTTTTCATAGATTCTTCTTCCAAGTGCATCATAAGCAAATTCAAAAGAGCTATTTTTTTTTGCCCGCGAATCGTAAGAAGTAATCTTTACAGGCCTTTCCATAGCCCCGTAAGAAATACTAATCTGTGTATAAGGCCCGGAAATCTTTTCCAGACAATTATCATCATTCCACTCGAAAGTCATCCCCTCAGCTTTTGAGCTGGCTGCGTATTTCTTCTGGAGCCGCCCAAGGGCATCATACTCATAATTGATTTTTCCAAGCGGATTTTTTACAGACTTAACTGCCCCTGACTCAGTGTATTCGTATTCTTCCTCCCAGGAATACTGTTGTCCTGATATTGTCTTCATATTTCCGGCCTGTCTCAAAACTTCATTTATTTTTGAAATTTCACTGCTTTCAAAATAAAGGTTCTTTCCATCAGGAGCTTCTGTTTTAAGATATAAACCGCATTCAAGCCCCTCCCTGATTCCCAAAGCAAGATGCTGATCATTGTAGGGATAAGAGGCAGTTTGCAGACGCCCTTTAGAATCATAGGAGAATTTTCTGATATTAAGGTCCCTGTCACAAATAAACTGAATACGATTCTTATCATCATAGATTATGTAATCTGCGTGAATAAGATTGTTCAGAGAATCCCTTGCCTCAAAAAAGCATTTCTGCCCCTTCTGATTGAACCCAGTCTTTAAAACAAGACCGTTTGAATATTTTCGAAAGATTTCCCGGTTCAAATCGTCATAGGTAAATCTTACCCAAAAGCCTGAAGTTGCTTCCAATATTTCCTTTAATTTTCCAGACTCATCATATAGATAAGAAAAATCAAAGGATTTTCCCCTTTTTGAAAGGCACCTGCCAAAGTCATCATAATCATACGAAATTTCGATATCATTAATTAAATCATAAAATTTTGTAAGTCTTCCTCCCCTGTCATACTCATACTCAATAGAAGAAAAGTCGTTCTGAATTTTTGTAAGGGCACCGGCCGGATTTCTTTTTATATAATGTTTTTTTCCATCCGAAAAAGTCACACTACAGCTGCCGTCCGTATAATTTCTTTCAATAAATTGTCTCTTTCCGGAAAATAATTTCTCTTCAGTAAGATTCCCATTTTTGTCATATTCAAAAAAGCGGGATTTTTTTAAGGGTGATTCCTCCCTTACTATTTTTCCAAAGGTATTCACTTCATATTCAAAAAATGATTTATCGGCATTCAAGACCTTGAAATTATTTGCCCCCTCTTTTGAAAAGGAAGTTTTTCCTCCACTGTAAGAGTCCACCGCCTTCAGGCTTCCGTCCGGCTTGTACTCATAGATACACTTATTTCCAAACTGATCTGTAAGCTCCTCTACCCGGCCAAAGACGTCATATTTTCCCGAAAATACATTTCTTCCGTTTGATTTCTCACTCAGGCAATTTCCAAAAGCGTTAACCTCCCGTTCCAGTCGAAAGATTTCTTCTCCACCGGCAGTATTTTTTATAAGCTGGAAAGAAACCTCTCCAAAAGGAGAATATTCCTGATAAAGCTCCTGATTTTTATCTGACATTTTCCTGCAGTTTCCAAGACTGTCATATTCAAGCTCACAGCTGCCTGAGGCCGTAATGATTTTTACAGGACGATTCCAGCAGTCATAAAATAAAGACTTGCTTTTCTTCCCTCCAAGGCTGAATTCCGCAGAATTTTCCCTGTCATTGTAAGCAGCGGCCCCTTCCAGATACACTTCCCCTTCATTATCCTTAAAAGAAAAGCCCTTGAGTCTTGAAAACTCATCATAACAATAGCTTTTCACAAATAAAGGCCCGGTTTCCCTTACAAGATTTCCGGCAGCATCATATTTTCGACTGCTCTCGTTTCCCATAAAATCCCTGCACAAAGTAAGCCGGGCTTTTTCATTAAAAACAAGCATTTTTGTATTTTGAAATTTATTCTGATGACTTTCCGAAAACGAACCGTCTCTATAATAGTTTCTTCTATAATAATTAAGATTGCTGTCCCTTATGCTTTCAAGTCGTCCGCCGGCAGTATAGGAATAACTTTTATAAAATCCGTCAGGATAAACTTCTTTTATAAGAAATCCCCTGGCATTGTAGTTATACGTAATAGTTTTTCCGCCCCTTGCTACACTTACAGTTTCCCCCTTTCCATTCCGGCTGTAAGCACAGGAACATATAAGAGCATCGCCTTCCACAAGAGCCTTTCGTCCGCCCTTTCCGTCATTTACGACACTTCTTTTTTCTTTCAGAAGTCTTCCTCCAGAATCATAAATATATTCTGTTTTTATTCCCTGTTTTGCACTTTCGCCGCCTTCGTTAAGGTTCCACACTGTATAGGACTTCAATTTTTTTGAAGGCATATACTCATAGGAAGAAATTTTTTGTCCGTTTATGAAGATCTCTATGGGATTCCCCCTGCCGTCATAAAAAGTCTGTTTTTTGTAAGAAATTCCTGATTTTAAGTCCGTTTCCACAGTCACACATTCAAAAAGCCGCTCATTAAAATGTCTTTCAATCTTTTTAAAATCCCCGTAAACTTCAACTCTTGAAAATAAGTCCGGATAGGAGATTTTTGTAACTCTTCCAGCCTGATCTGTATATTTTGAAACCCGACATTTTGAATCATATTCCCAGCTTTCTGTCAGGCATTTTCCTTCAGAAAAAGTCTTTTTTGATGTTACAAAGCCAAACTGATTATAGAAGAATTCCTTTTTTATTCCTCCTTCTTCCAGACTTTTCAAAAGCCCTGAAGGATAATACGAACAGGATGAAATTTTTGTTTCGTTGTAATAAGAAACTGTTAGATTTCCCCTTGAATCATATTCCCACTGGTTTGAAAAACCGTCACCGTCTACAGTCTTTGTAATTTTTCCCAGTGAATTATAATAACAGGACTCTCTGGCTCCACCTTCATACAAGATTCCTGTCAGACGAAGAGAAGTGTCATAAAAAAACTGCTTTGTATAACCATTTTCCCGGCTTTTTTCTATAAGTCCACGTGAATCAGGATAATAGAAAATTTCCTTTCCATCTGCCAGCTTTTGGTAGACCGTTACCCCATCTGTATTATAACGATAGAGCTCCATACCACCATCAGAATTTTTATGGGAAACTTCTTTAGAGGCCGTATTGTAAGAAAAATATTCGGAATTACCCTCTTCATCAGTTACACGAGTACAGACATTTTTCTGGAGACCTGAATTATATTCATATAAAAGGCTTACCGCTTTTCCATCAGCCTTAATCATAGCTGTAAGGTTATTATTCTGATCAAAGGAAAAACGGACAAGAACACCCTCATTATCCCGAACAGAAGTGAGCTTATCCCTGGAATATGAGTATTCCGCAGATCCGGAAACAGGGCCTTCTATTTTTTCTATAAAATTACGGCTATTGCGTTTTACGCTGAGCACTTCGCCTGTAGCAAGCTTTATAGAGCCCTCTCTTTTTAAGCCGCAATCATACAAAGTAACATTTCCATTAGGACAGATTTTCTTAACAAGAAGCCCGTATTTTGAATAAAAAATCTGATCTCCGCTTGCAAAAATGAGCTGATAACCACCTTCAGAAAAATATGAATCAGCACGGCTTCCGTCAGGGTTCAAACCAAAAAGCTGAATTACACAGGCCGCAGAAGCTTCGTATGGAGTCCACTGACCGGCACCTGTATAATGAAAAAGAATTGAATCACCGTTTTCATTAAGAAAAATCAGCTGCTCTTTTCCACCCATGAAATCCTTTTTTTCAGAATAGTTTCCATATGTTACAAAGGCATTCAGTTCATCAATTTTATTATTTTCTGCCTGCAACGCTAAAAGACCGCTTTTTAAGCTCTCATATTTTTCTTTCTGGGCCTTCATTTTTTCATAGGCAGCAGTAATACTTTCTGAAGGAAAATCCTCTCCATATTTTGTAATATATTTTGTTGCAGAATCCATAGCCTGCTGACAGTATTCTATGCCCTTTTCAATATCAGCAAGACAGTCAGGAATGTCATCGGGTCTGTTTCTTATAATTCTTGAATCAAGAGGACAAATCCAGCCATAGCCAAAGCTTTCAGGAAGATGTGAATACGAATATTTTCTGTGAACTTCAAACTTTGTAAGATTATCCTTTGCCTTAAAATCCAGATAATTTACAAGATAGCTTCCTGTAGAAATCTGAACAGGATCCCCTACCACCTCTGCGCCTTTAATACAATTTCTTCGGGCATTCATTACTGCAACATTTTCGTCGACCTGGTTTCGTTTTGAGGCGACCTCCTCTGCCAAGGCCTTGGACTGCTCTGCAAGCGCCTCCGGATCCTTGCTGTCTGCCATTTTGTTATTGATATCAGCAATTTTTGATTCTATTCTGGAAATTTCTACAAGAGTGAGGGAAACTTCACTTTCGGCTTCCTGTATTTGCTGCTGACTGGGACCTGAAGGAGTAGAAGGCCTGTAAGATTCCGCATATCCTTCTCCGGTTTGAGTATTTCTTCCGCTGCCGGGATAGCCTGAATAGCCGATTGTGGAAGCACAGTTACCTTCAGCTGCAGAGGAAGAACTTCCGGAATCGCTTCCTGAGCCGGAAGAAGATTCGCCTGAACCGGAACCTGAAGAGCCTTCGCCAGAGCCCTGACCGGAAGCGGATGATGATGAAGAGCTTGAAGAAGAGGAGCCGGATGTAGAAGATCCTGATGATGACGAGGAGGACGAGGAAGAGCTCCCGGAAGATGAAGAGGATGAACTGGATGACGAGGAGGATGAACTGGAAGAAGAACTTCCTCCAGAAGAAGAAGCTCCGCCACCCGAAGAGCCCTTTGCATAAACTGCCATCATACTCGCAAAAAGCAGTGTAAATAAAATCAAACTTTTCTTTATTTTTTTCATATTTCCTCTTTTTTATTAAAACTGAGTATAAAAAAGCTTAGATAAAAAGCTTTTTCCATCATTTCCCAAAGGGACATAAGCATCACAGTCCTTTACAAAAGAAATCTGATCCGCGCAGGCTCCTTTTTTGTATGGCAAAGGATGACTTACACTAAGATTTGAACTGTCGCTTAAACTTGAAAAATAAACGCCAAGGCCACCCTGGCCCCATTCCGAAGTCCAGCTATCCTTTATAAGATTCTTTTTACAAGTCTCAAAAGCATCATAAATTCTGCTGATTTCAGGCTCATTAAAATAAGAGCACAAGGAAGCCATCATTGAAGGAAGGTCAAGATAAACATCACTGCCAGCACTTCCATAGGTGTATCTTTTTACAGAAGAAGACGATGAATACAAAAGCTGCATTATTTCATCCCTCACAGCAGTCCTGTTAATTTTGTCAGCACAGGCCTCCCACATCTGATTACAGGAATCAAAAAAGGGCTGAAGTTTTTCAAGATCAAGCGACACAATTGATGCTCCCGTTTTATAGGCATACTGTTTTTTAAACTGATATATTACGGAAGCACATAAATCCGAAGGCCTTTTTTCAGATTTTTCAAAGTAAGAAAAGAGTTCCTTATAATTCCAGCCGCTTGCAGAAATCAAACCTTCGGAGCCGGAACACAATTTTGCGTAATTCTTAAGCTCGTATAAAACTTCAAGCTCTGCCCCGTAACAGGTATCAAATCCAAGAAAATCAAGCTTTGTTCCATTAAGTCCGTTTTTCAAGCCTTCCCCAGTCTGATATAAGGTCATATAAGTACCGGAGCTTCCGTCATAGGAAAATCCCTTGAAAAGACCGGATACGTCAACACTTGCTTCCATTTCATTTCCCCGCCAGCCGGTTCCATGCCCCCAGATAATAAGTCCATAATTATTGGCCGGAAACTTTTTTCTGGCATAAGAAAGACTTGAAGAAAGCACATAACTTGAAGACATATCAAGCTCTGTTTCCTTCCCGGCCTCAAGCCCCAGATCAAGGCATTCGATTTCTTCAGAAATTAATTTTCTGGAATCAGCTGCCCGGCCAGTCTGAAGCTTGTAAAGCCTGCTTCCGTACCAGTTATCGTAGGAGGTATCGTAAGATGGGCTTCTGTCTATCAAGGCAAGAACGGTCACAGCGCTGGTATTCAGATCCGAAAATTCCATTTCGCACAGATCTTCCATAGCAGCAGCTTCCAGATCGTTATCTGCACACATATAAACGAGGATTGTCCATAATCTTTCAGCCTGCTGAAGTTCGGAAGGGGGATTCATTTCTGAAGACTTCTTTTTTATTACAACAGAATCTCCACTTTCATAATCAAAAAGGTTTGTCCAGCCGGAGCAGGAAAAAAGCAGAAGACAGAATACCGCAAGGCTGAATTTTTTAATTAATCGCATACATTCCAAAAGGGTCACTCCATTCAGAGCCGTCCTCGTAGACGATACGGCTCACATAAAGATAATCCAGCTGATACTCTGTATCAGGAATCTCATACAAATAGCGGTCCAGGCTCACAAGGTCTTCCTGGCATTCTCCCTTTCCAACGTCAACAATAATTTCCAGAACTACGCCGTTGTTTCCGATGGCAGGAGGATTTCCATCCTCGTCGTACATAAAAAAGACCATAGTAAAGGACTTAACCGCCTTGTCACTTCTGTTCAAAAAACTGAAATCAACTCCCGCAAGCTCATAAACGCTTGATTTTTCCGTTACCATTCTTGCATTCAAAGCATAGGGAATTGATTTTTTTTCAAAGGCATTTATTCCAAAATTCGATGAACAGGAAAACAATAAAAGCTCAAATCCAAAAGTTATGATTAAAGCCTTTATAATATGCCGGCTACTTTTCTTCTGTATTCTTTCCATTCAGCAATTCCTCCACTTCATCTGCAAATTTACAAAGCTCAGCCAGCTTTGTTTTACGAATTCTTTTCAGACAGCTTTGAAGTCCCCGTCTGTCTTTCCTAAGGGCATAAAGAAAGGCTTCATAGCAGAGGGCAACCTGCGAAACCTGGCTTCCCCTTTGAAAACAGAGAAGCTCCAGCTGCTTTTTAGCCCCGTCAAAGTCACCGGTCTTTATAAGACTGTTTACTCTTTCAAAAAGGCCGTCTGCCGACAAAACTGAGCAGCACAAAAATTTATCCCTGAAGCAGAAATCGACCTTAAGATTACGAAGCTCTGTATAATTATTCTTGTGCCCCTCCAGGCTGTATTTACCGGCTGAAAGATTTTGAATAACGAAAATCCCGCTCTGATTTGTAAGCGTAGAGCCCATACATAAGCCTCCGCCCGCCTTAGAACAGGTAATCAGATATTCACTCACAGGCTGATTTTTTTCATCAACTACCATTCCGCAAAAATCACCATTTCCGTGAAACTTTGGACTCGAAGCACAGGAGACCAGCGCAAAAATCCAGCTGAGAAAAAACAGAGCCGGAAAAAAAGTTTTTTTCTTCATATATACCTCACTTTCTCATCTCACTGACAATTTTGCCCTGGTGATTTTTGTAATACAGAACATAAGAACCATCCTTGTGCCGGATTTCTCCTATCTTTTGTCCCGGGACAGGCTTATCCTTATCAGAAGCATTTTTACCTTCCTTTCCGACAGCAATCTGATAGGACTGAACCTTTTCACGTTTATTTTTCAGCCCAAAAAGCCTGAAGCGTTTTTCAAGGATACTTAAATTCACTCCCATCCAGGGCTCAAGCTCTGACGAAGTTTCTATTTCAAGTTCAAAATCATCAAAGCCACCCTTTCTTATTACAAGCCGCCTGATTGCAATACCCCTTTCAAGCACAAAAGCAGCAAGCCTTGCAATCAGATTTTCAGTTTCTTCAAGTCCCGCATTTTTCATAACAAAACGGATTTTCCAGGGATTAAAGTTCTCCTCCACAAGCTCTGCTCCTTCCCCTTCAATAATTTTCCTGAAACCGGCAAAATCCTCCTTTTCCATTTTGAAAACTCCGTTTTTCCCGTTAGCCCATACCAATTCATTTGCATTCATATTTATCTTCCTTAATCTGCTTTTTCCCTTTACAGAGAAAAATGGAATATTGTCTTTATATTTCACGTCTGATACTTCAAGGTCAGAAAACCCCAGTAACCTTTCCGGATGAATGTAACCCACAGATGCAGAAAAGCTTTCATTTAATCCATCGCACTTCCATTCAAGTCCGCTCAGAAAAGCACTGTCACCTTCGATTACAGAAAGAAAATAATCTGTAATTTCGCAGGGAGCTTTCCCGGGTGAAAGGTTTTCAGAAGGAATAAGACTTTCCTTTGTTTCTTCCACAGACAGGACTTTTTCTTCACTTCCGGCCTTTTCAGGCAATGTAAGCGCAGATATTAAAATTCCTGCCGCCAGAAAAAGAATAAATATCTTTGTCAGTCTGGAAGTTTTTTTGAAAACACACTTTTTGGGATTATCTTCCAGAAAAAGTCTCTTCCCCAAATACCGGCTTTTGTATTCAGAAAGTTTAAGGCTGTTCATCACAACAACATCCGAAAAGGCCCCCTTTTTTCCAAGCCTTAACTTTGAATCAAAAGTGCACTCATCAGAAAAGCAGGGATGCAGCTTTTCCAGTTCCCCGAACAAAAAGCGGTTACGGATCTTCTTCCGGCTCAAGAAAACTCTGAAAGGAAGCCTGACCGCATACTGCTCATAATCTTTTTTTTGAATCACATTCTTTTTTACTGTCATATTCTTTCCCTGAAATAAACCTCATAACGAACTGAAGCAGAAATCCAGACGCCACGGCAGACTTTTTCCTCCATCTGTTCATAATCAATGAAGTCAAGCTGCCACATCGCACGGCAGGACTTCTTCCATTCAGAAAGACTTTCAAAGCCCTTTCCCTGACAGGTCTTTCTGAAGCTTTCCGATACAAAACGGGTGCACAAGGCTTCTCTTCTAAACCGGTCACGCTGTTTTGCCAAAAGTGAAAGTCCATAAAGACCTTTTTCTGCCGCACAGGATAAAAAAGCGTAAAATATAAAGCTTACAATTACCGAAGAAAACCTCATCGGCCGCTACCAGCCTTTATATCAGCAAGTTCCACTTTGTTTGCGTACTCAAGTCTTGTCACTTCAAAGGAAGCCTCCTTCTGCCACCTTTCAGCCTCTGCTGCCACCTTCCCGCGTAGCGAAGAAAACCACAGAATAAAGCCTGCCGCAAAAGCCGCCATCAAAAGAGGATTTAGAAATCTATTCCCAGGAAACAATATCTTCTCCTTCGCCACTTCCGCCCTTTTTTTTGTCTGCGCCGTAGCACAAAAGTACATAGGGCAGATTCTCACAAACCTCTGACGGCAGGGCTGAACTTTCAGCGCTGATATACTCAAAATCTCCCCCCCAAGGGTCTTTTCCGGGCCTTTTATTAAGGTAGGGGCCGTTCCACTTTTCAGGAACCGGATAAAGCTCAGGCTTTGACCAAAGCGCCGCGATTCCCTGTTCCGAAGTTGGAAATCTTCCGCAATCAAGGAAGTAGCTTTGCAGTGCCTGGGAATACTGTTCAATCTGATTTTTAGCCGCCGTCTTTTTTGCAAAGCTGATAAGCTTTGACGCTGAAACTGAGCTGCCCGCCGCAATGATTGCCCCGATTGACAGAACGGCAAGTGTTTCCACAAAGGTAAACGCATCCACTTGCCAGGATCTTTTTTCAGTTTTTTTTCTTTCATTTTTTATTTCCTTCCTTTTCATTTATTTTCCTCCCGCTACATCAAATTCAGACCATTCATAACCGGCATCAAAAAATTTGCCATCAGAATAATCAGAAAAATTCCTGTTCCTCCTGTAAAAGCCGGCTCTACAAGCGAAAGAAGAAGCTTTGTTTTTTTCTCATTCTTCTTTCCAAGCTGGGCCGCAATACGCTCAAAAACATCATTTTTTCCTCCTGATTTTTGTGCATAATAAAATGCCTCTAAAATTTCTTTATCTAAAAGACCACGATTCTTTCTTTCAGGGCAAAAAGCCTTTGTCATTTCAATTCCATTTTCCATACGGGAACGCGCTTTTATAAAAAGCTGACCAGCCCTTGAATCCTGCCCCAGAATATTGGCTCCAAGTCCTACCGCCAGAGATGCATTCACACCATAACGGATTAAAAATCCCACAGACAGAAAGGCTTCATAGAGGGGGCTGTCCCCAAGATTATTTTTCAGGTAAAAAAACATAAGAAAACAGAAAATAAAGAGAAAAAGGAGATCGCAAAAAAGCGTTTTATATAGAGAAGTATTTATAAAAGACTCTCCTAATACAGAATCCGCATAAAAAATCATCAGGCCAGACACAAAAAGACTGAGTACAATAACAAAAAGAGGATATAAAGATGCCTCAAAGACTTTAGAAGCTGCCTTTTCCCTGCGTTCGCATCTTTCCTTCAAAAAAGTAAGTGTTTCAGATAGATTTCCTGTCTTTTCGGAAAAATCCACAAAGCTCACTGAGATGCTGTCAAAAGTGATATAAGGACAAGTTTTCATCGCATTAGACAGTCTGTTTCCCAGCCTCAGTTCCCCTTCAATGTAAAGGGCCGCCTTAGACAAAGGACTGGAGTCATTTTTCTTACTCATAATCTCAAGGCAGTCAATAAGAGGAATGCCCTGCTCCACGTAAAGGTGATAAAGTACCTTCAAGAAACGATGACTTTTTCTACACATCTGCACCACCTGCCTTTTCTGATTTTTTATGATTGATAACCGGAAGAAGACGCTTTCTCATTTTTTCTACTGACCGGCTAAGCAAATCCCCGTAGTTCTGATAATGATTAAAAAGTTCTTCCAGTTCCCCTTGGCTCAAAGCCTTGTCTGCCAGAAGTGAAAAATCAAAGGATGGAATTGAAACATCACTAAGAAGGCTTACATTGTTTTTGTCATATTCAAGCTCCTGAGAAATTACACCCCTCAAAAGAGAAGAAAGGATTCTGGAATCCACACCAAGATCCTTAAGCCTGAAAAAACTTGCAGCGGCGCCAGAGGAATGAAGGGTTCCGAATACCAGGTGGCCCGTAAGCGCAGCCCGCAAAGCCGTTCTGGCAGTTACTGCATCCCTGATTTCTCCAATCATAATTACGTCCGGATCTTGCCTGAAAATATGCTTTAAGGCCTTTTCAAAGCCCTTTTCGTCTTTTTCATCAAGATTTATCTGACAGACTCCAGGCAGCACATACTCAGGCGGATCTTCCAGAGAGATAATTTTCACACCGCCGCCCTTAAGCTTTACTATTTCCATCAGAATAGAAGCCGCTGTCGTTGACTTTCCGCTACCGGTAGGCCCGCTGACAAGAACAAGGCCATTCTTTTTCTGACAAAGCTCTTCAATTTTTTCCAGCTGCAGGGAATTAAAGCCAAGCTTTTCAAGATTCAATGGAATGCGGCTTGTATCCAGGAGGCGCAGTACCACCGACTCACAGCTTTCCATACCTTTTGAAATAACGCTCATAGTGGAAACACGCACAAAAACAGGATTATTTCTTCCATATATAAAATGTCCGTCCTGGCTCTTGTGCCTTTCAAGAAGATTCATACCCGAAAGCAGCTTTATCCTCTGAATCAGCTCCTCTGCGCGATCAGAAATCAGTTCCATTCCGTTTTCAATCCTGCCGAATACCCGGTAGCGGACAAGGTTATTTTCTATATGAATATCTGTAGCGTTTTTCAGCCTTCCGTCTTCCAGAATCTTATCCAGAAGAAGAACTGCGGCCGCCTCCCTGTCAGAGCTTTCGTTACTTGTTTTTATCTCTTCATTTTCAGAAAGCCCTTCTGTCTGATATAAATCTGAAACAATTTTTCTCAGGACCTTTCTGTTACCTTTTTCAAACTCCACAAGGGGAAGCCTTCTGTAAAGCTCGGGGCAGTCCTTCTGCTTTACCGCATATTCAAGAAACTGCGCAAAGGCATTTTTCAAACGCTGCTTTAAAATCAAATCCTTATCGTTTTCAATCAGAAATCTGATTTGAGTTCCCTTCTGTTCAAGGACCGCAACTCCGTTATAAAGACAGTATGCCGGAGTCAATTTGAATTTATATTCCTTCATTTTTCACCTCTGTTTTTTTATAATCCCTAAGGATTCCTGATATTCTTTCCTCCGCCCATTTCTGGTCGTAAAGAGCTTCAGATCTTTCATAGCCGTCAAGATGGGGCACCAGATAAATGACCATCTGACTTTTTTCCGTAATTTTTGCCTTATGCTTAAAAAGCAGACCTATCAGAGGGATTTTTGAAATAAAAGGAACTCTTTTTTCTTCTTTTGTGTCTGAGTTCTGGACCAGTCCGCTTAAAACCACAGGCTCCCCGCTTTTTCCCCGCACTTCGGTAGTAACGATTTTTTCTGTGGTAGGGGGAGGATTTCCCGTAGAAGACGAAGTATCTGTCCCCTGGCGCGAAAGGCTGGCCGTAACAGAGCTTGTAATCATGCCGTCTCCGCTCACCCAGCCAAGAATTTCCAGCTTGATTCCGGAGGTAATTTCCCTGGTAACGCCGGAATAAACAGGCTTTCCCGTTTCCGGGTCAAGATTGTTGTCGCGGTAACGGTAGGTGTTTGTATTCTGAAAATTGATTTTCTTTCCGTTTACTCCATGCAGGGTTGTATCCGCAAAAACCTTGGTCTTGTTTTCTTCAATTGATGCCTGAAGGCTGGCCGCAAAGTTCATTCCAAAAGCCCCAACCACATTCATATTCAGGTTCATTACATTTCCAAGCAGGGCTGAAGCGGCTGTACGGTCGCCCATTGCCATTTTTTCTGCACTGAATACAGGTGTCCAGGAATTCTGATTTCCCTCATCGTACTGCAGAATTAAAAGGTCATAGCTTATTCTCTGAACCGGCTGGTCACAGACTTCAATCTTTGAACAAAGATTTTCGTATGCTTCCCGGGTGCCCGTAAAATAGAGGCAGGAATTATCATCAGCCAGAGAAAAGCTTTCCCGGTTAAAATCCGGCGGCAGATGCTTAAGGAATTCATCAGGCTTAAGAAACTTAAGGTTTACAAGGTGACTCAAAAGCTTCTGATCCGAATCTTCCACAAGCTTAGTGATAAGCAATTTTTCTTCTTCATTTACAAAGGCGTAGAAGGCACTTTTGTTGGGAAGGCAGAAGCTTTCAAGCTTTCCCAGCTGCTTTGTCACAAGAAGAAGAAAGCTGTCTGCCTTTGAAAACTTCAAATCAAAGCGTTCCCAGTTTCTCTTTCCATATACAAGATTGAGTTTTGTACTGTTATCACTTGCAAAATAATAGATTCCGTCGCTTTGTACGCATTTAAAACCGTTCTGACAGCAAAGCTTTTCGAGAGTATCTTCAAAATCCTTACCGGAAAAAACAGTCCTTAAAAGCTTTGTCTCACCATTTGAAAAAACACAGAAGCTTCTTTCCCCTTCATCAGCTATGTAAAAAAGGCGGTCAAGAACCTCAAGAAAAGTTCCTTCCCGAACATCTACATCAAAGCCACCGTTTCCATTCCGCATAATACGCACAAAGCCTTCCGCATTACCGTTACGTCTCATCTGATTTTCATTTTTTCTGACAAAATGAAAGCCTTTTTCACTTTTCACACATTCGTAAGGGCCAAAGCTTCTGGCAAGACTTTCCATAAGCTCTTTAAGAGAAAGAGCCTTAAAATGCAGGCTGACCGGCGAAGATGGCAGACTGTCAAAGGTAATAACTGCATCAGTTTTCTCACTGATTTTCTCAAGAATTACAGAAGGCAGGGTATCAAAGGCATCAGTATTAAAAAGTCCTTTTTCTTCGTGCACCCTTACACGGCTAACCTTCCATACATCACCACTTTTATCTGCATAGAGGCGGCAGCTTTCAAGAAAAGAATCAAAAGCATGAGAAAAATCATTTCCAATAAAACGCAGGTCGCATTTTCCACTTACGGTTGAATCCGCAAGAATAGGAACCCCCGTATCCATAGAAACTGCAAAGAGAACGTCCTTTATATCACAGTCAGAAAAATCCCAGCTGAAATACTTATCCCCGCCGAAAAGCCCACCGCACAGACTCAAGAGAAGAGCCGCCCCACAAACTAACTTTCTACAAAGCCTCACTTTTTAATCCTCCAGACTTTTTGCTTACGCATATAAAGTCCACAAAAATTTCAAATTCCGGCAATGTTTTTAAAAAATTTTTCAAAAATTATGCATTTTTTTTGTTTTTTTAAGTGCCTTTGCACTTTTTAATAAAAGAGTGTAAAATAAAGAAAAGTATGAAGAAAATTCTTGTCATTTTACTGATGGCTTTATGCTGCTCATCATTAATGGCCTTTACCCCAATAAGCCTTGTGACATTTAAATCTACTCTTACCTTCGTTCAAGGCCAGGACACCCAGTCTTATGTCGTAGTCAGGGAACTGAACCCCTTCTCCATAAATAAATACGAAACCTCTTATGCCCTCTGGTATGAAGTACGCACACAGGCAGAAAAACTAGGCTATAATTTTCAAAATCCGGGACAGCCTGGTTCTTTGGGAAGACGGGCCGCAATTCCAAACGAAGAAAATTCCTATCAGCCGGTAACAATGATAAGCTGGTATGATGCAATAATCTGGTGTAATGCCCTGAGTGAGCTTCAGAACAGAAATCCCTGCTATGTTTACGAAGGAAAAGTTTTAAGGGATTCAAGTGATACAGCTGCCTGTGACCTTGCAGACTGCCTCTGGGAAAATGACGGCTTCCGCCTTCCTTCCGAAGCTGAATGGGAATATGCAGCCCGCAGAACAAGAAGAGGCTTTCAGACTGGAAACTCTGTAAGCGGAACAACAGGAAATGGAGATCCGGATGAGGAGCTTTTATATTCCTGGATTTCTGAAAATGCAAGTCATACTCACAATGTGGGAACAGCAGGTCTTCCCTTTGATCCAGAAAACATAACGGCGCCGGGAAGCGGAAATGCCAATAATGCAGGCATTTACGATATGAGCGGAAATATTCTTGAATTCTGCTGGGACTGGTATGGGGTCTATACAGAAGAAGAGCCTTACGGCAAAAAGGTAGGTTATGAAAGAATCAGCCGTGGCGGCAGCTTTTCAGAATACACAATGTTCTGTTACTGCGGCGACCGCTACAGCTTTGATCCTAATGAATGTTACAACTACTTCGGATTCAGGATAGCCTGCACAGCTCTGAACGAGTAACCTTCCATTCATCATTAACTTTTTCAAGTTCAAGCCAGGCATAATTACCTTCCTGAAGAGGGCCCGGATTGATTACAAGGGTTCCTCCGATTTTATCAATGGCTTTTCCCTCGTGAATATGGCCACAGATTACAGCAAGAGGCTGATTTTCCCTGATAAAATCTGTAAAAAGCTGGCTTCCGGCGTGAAGTTCTGCATTTACAGCATCACATTTTGTATCTTTTGGAGGATTGTGGCTTACAAGAATAAGGCTCTTCCACAAAGAAGCATCACCTGTATCCTTTACAGAGTTTTCCACGATATTAAAATCACTTAGAATTTCATTTTCCTGGCGCTCGTTGGCAGTTTTTCCCGTAAAGTAAGTTCCGCCGCCGCTTCCCGCAAAGGCAAGTCCTTCATGGAATACAAGGCTTCGCTCAACACAGATATCCTGTTCTTCAAGCTCTTCTATAAATTCAGGCTCGTCACAGTTTCCAAGAACGGCAAAGATTGAATCGTGCTTTGTGCACAAGGTTTCAAGCGCAGTCTTTCCTGTTTCAGGCTTAAAGCATTCTGCAAAATCCCCTGCAAAAATTACTCCGTCAGCTTCTGAAAACAGAGAATCCATTTTGTCCAAAACCGAATTGTTTGCATGTAAATCGCTCAATACTAAAAATTTCATAAGGCAATTCCTATTTTATAATTAATCTATATTTTGTTTTTCAAGTTCAATAACTTCTTTCCATAGCATTGCAGAGCCCTTATTATGATTTTTTGCGTAATAAAGGGCATGATCTGCATTCATCATAACGGTTGCAAGGTCATGGTGATCGGGAATATCAAGATTAGAAGAAAGTCCCATACTGAAGCCAAGAAGATTTTCCGGTGAAACCTCAATGGTACCGCCCAAAAGCTTTTCAAGGTCCGGAATAAAGTAATCTGCTTCTTTCAGGGCCTGTAAAAGTCTGGCCGCCAGAAATTTTCCGTTCTCTGCAGGAGTATCAGTCATTACAACGACAAATTCATCGCCGCCAAAACGGCTCACAAAATCAACCGCACGGCAGATTTTCTTCAATAATTTTGCAAAGCAGGAAATCAGAAGGTCGCCCGCCTCGTGGCCGAAATTATCGTTATAATACTTAAAATGATCAAGATCGATAAAGGCAATCGATTCCACAAGTGTAAAATGACGGCGGGGAGTATAACGCTGAAGCTTTTCAGATTCGTTGGCAAGAAATTCCTGCAGAGCCCGGCGGTTTTTCAGCATGGAAAGTAAATCTGTCGAAGAAAGATATAAAAGATACTCTTCCTGCTTAATCATTACAATCTGAGCCTGAATATTGGAAATTGCAAGGTTCAGAACATTCTGGACCTCCATTGAGAACTGAACATGAGGCCCCGGTACAATAATTATGCCGCCGTTAAAATCAAATTTAGAAATATTCCTGAAATACTGATGGAAAACTGAATCATAAATAAAGAAAGGAGTCTTTTCTTCAATACTCTGCTGATAGAGCTCTTCCCAGCGCGAAGGGTAAATTTCATCTCCGTCATTTCCGGAAGAATAACCTATGGTTTTCCAGCCCTCTTCAGTTCTTTCCGCAATATAAATATTATCAGCAATAACATAATCCATCAGGAGCTGAACAACACTTGTAAGATATTCATCAAGCGAAGATGTTTCCGCTCCAAAGGTCATTATCTTATTCAAAAACTGATATTCGTAGATTCTGTTATGAAGCTGATTTAAAAGAGATTCCTTTTCGATTTTCTCTTCAAGATATTCCATATTCAGATTCAAAGGCTCAAAAGGAATTACCCCCCTGATATACTCCTCTGGAGTCATGGAAGTCTTATTTTTTGTATAGTATGTAAACTTATTTGAAAGGGCTCTTGAAAAGCCCGACTGCATATAAGTAAGGGCCTTATCAAAATAGCCGAAGCGTTTTAAAGTGCAGGCATATTCGTAGTGCATAAAGACAATTCTATGCTGCTGGGTTGTAAAAATCTCTTCGTAGGCCGAAATACATTCCTCAAAAGCCTCTTCCGAAAGACTTACATTTCCCTCTGAAAGAAAAATTGATGCCTGAAGGAAGTGGAAGAAAGGTTTTTCAAGATCTGAAATTTCCTTATAAATCTTAAGAAGATTTGTGCAGTTATTCTTTGCGTGGACATAATCGCCATTATCAAATTCTATATAGGCCTTATAAAGAATTATGTCTGCCCGGTTTGGTAAATCTGAATAAAAACTGTTTTCCTTTGCTTCAATAATATGAAGGAATTTTGAAACCTGAGAAAGGATTTCGTAAGCCTTATCAAAATGCCTTGCATAGAAAAGGGCATAAGCACAGTTATGAATAGTATTCACTATCAAGGAATAATCGGTCAGTTCATAAAGTCTGGAAATTATCGTATTTATAAGGGTATATGCCTCGTAGTAATCACCTCTTATTAAAGCCTCATAATAAAGTCCGTTTCTGATTTTTAAAAGCGGAGGCAGCTCACCCATCTGAGTCCTCAGTTTATTGCTTTCATTATAGAGAAGCTTGGCCTTTTCTTTATCCCCCATATTAGAATAGATAACAGCAAGAAGATGTGTAGTAGAAGCAATTTCCGGAATATTTTCAATCTGTTTGGCAAGTTTAAGGGCTTTATTCAGGGCATCAATTACAACATCCCGCCATCTTGAATCAGCCGCTACAAAAAAAGGAATCTGATTTGATGTATAAATGTAATTGATGGTATAACCGGCGCCTTTAAGAACATCAAGCGCATTCTGATACAAATCCATTGCGCTCACACCGTCATAACATTCTGTGGTAAGATATTGCATCATCACAGAAAGAGGATAAAGTTCCTTATAGTCAATTGCCTCACAAATCTGCTGGGAAAGCAGGGAATATTTTAAAGCCTGGCGGAGATTCCGCTTATTCAGGAAGAGTTTTGACAGATAAAGATAAACCTCAGCGGCTGTATAGTCATTTTTAGAAGTTTCAATTACATTGTTAAGATATAAAACTGCTTCATCTGATTCACCGGCATAATAATAAGCTAGTCCGATTTCCTTATAAATGCTTCTGATCTGCTCAGGAAAATACGTAAGTACTTTTTTTGACTTTACAATCAGATCGGCAAAATGTTTATTTTCAGATATAGAAAGGAAAAAGTGGTTATTTCTGAAAATATTCATTACTTCTGAATAGGTAAATTCGCGGTCATATTTAGGCTTAATAAAATCAGAAGTCAGGGTCCTGTCACTTTCATCACTGATATTTAAGAAATTTAAATCGTTACTGTGCTCGTTAAAATACAATCTGAGTTTTTCAATGGAATTATCCTCATCAAGGGAATCAATACAAAAGGTAACTGTAGCCTTGATATTTGCATTTTCCATATCGTGAAGGATTTCTGCCGCTTCCTCACACATCTGCTGGGCATTAAGAATCAAAAAATTACCGCTGGAAAGCTCCTCTAAGAGAGAAATAATTGTCTGCCGGATTGTTTTCTTTTCAAAATTAATGTCGTCGTTTATAAAAACATCCTGACGAATTTCTGTACTTCCAGTCTGTAAAAAGGTTCTGAAAGTCTTTTTTTGCGGAAAATAACAATAGTCATCAAGAACCGCTTCACTTACCTTAAAATGTGAAAGAATGTTCAAAAATGGAGAAAGAGGAGTAAAATCTTCGGAAACGTCAATGATAGTAATATCACTATCCTTAAGTAAGAGAGGAAGTTCCTTAAGATAGGCCGGAGTTCCTGTTATGAACTTAACCTGATATCCGGCCTCAAACAAAAACTCCTTTATTACTTCGGACTGAACTTCCGAAAGATTTTTAATTTTGTTTTTTTTATTTGCAAATCTTTTCAATTATGCTTTTTAATTTCTCCATCTGTTCTTTGGTTCCGATTGTAATACGCACAAAATCTTCAATTCCCGGTGTATTAAAATGACGGATAAGAATTCCTTCTTCCTTTACTTTTTTGTAAAGTTCGCTGCCGGCAATTCCGTCTTTTTTTGCAAAGAGGAAGTTTGTCTGAGATTTCAAAACGTAAAAACCTTTGTCATTTAAAAAATTATAAAACGAGTCGCGCTGGTCTGCAACTTTTTTTGCACATTCAGCGTAATAGGCCGGATTTTGGCAGGCTGCAACGCCCGCTACCTGAGCAACTGCATCAATCGGGAAGTGATTTACGCTGTTTTTTACAGTTGTAACGATATTTACAAGTTCCGGATTTGCAACAATATAGCCAAGTCGCTGTCCTGCCCCGCAAAGACTCTTAGAGAAAGTACGCACGATTACAAGATTTTTAAAATCCTTCAAAAGAGGGATGCAGGATTGGCCGCCAAAGTCACAGTAGGCTTCGTCTACAATAAAGATTTCATCTGATGAAGCTGATCCCAGCATTTGTCGTACCTGCTCACGGGTAAGTCCCAGGCCTGTAGGTGCGTTAGGGTTTGCAAAAATAATTCCGCCCTTATTGCCTGCGGCACGTTTAAGCATTTCGTCAGTATCCAGAGTCCAGTCAGAACACAAAGGAACATTATCCATAGGGATATTGTAAAAGCCTGCATAAACCGGGTAAAAACTGTAGGTAAACTGAGGCATTACAAACTTCTTTGAAGAGTCAAAGAAAGCATAGAATACAAAAGAAAGAACTTCGTCGCTGCCGTTTCCGCTGTAAATCATTTCCGGAGTTACAGTGAAAGGGATTTTGTCCTGGTCGGCAGGGCTAACTTCCCCACTGGCTGATACCTTAGAACGGCATAGAAGGCCGCCAGTCTTATTGAGCATATCTGCAATTGCTGCGTGAAGCTCGTTTGAATCCGGGTCAGGATATACGCCCAGTTTTTCCGGGTGATTCTGAACAAAATCAATTACCGCTTTCTGAACTTCCGGACTTGGCGGATAAGGATTTTCGTTTGCATTAATTTTTATATAGTCTCTGTCTTTAGGCTGTTCACCCGGAACATAAGGGTGAAGGCCATTCATTCTGCTTGATGTTAACATTACATACGCTCCAAATATGGCACAAGTACCAGATTCATTGCATTCTTCATTACCTGCAAAGTACATTCTGCAAGGTAAAGGCGGGCAGCAGCAACTTTCTTATCTTCTGCGTTCATTATAGAACAGTTCTGATAGAACTTACTGAAGAGCTTGCTTGTTTCGTAAAGGTAAGCGGCCATTACGCTTGAATCAAGATTTTCTGCTGCTTTCTGAACAGTTGCAGGGTAATCTCCAAGCTGCTTGATAAGTTCCCATTCTTCTGCTGCCTTCAAAAGTGCAACGCTTTCTGCCGAATAATCAGCCTTAAGTCCGGCATCTGCTGCCTTACCCAAAATTGAGTTGATTCTGGCCCCCATGTACTGAAGGTATGGACCTGTATTTCCGTTAAAACTGAGCGACTCTTCTGGATTAAAAAGCATGTCCTTAATAGGTGTTGCCTGTAGCAGGTAATAATGCAAAGCACCAAGCGCTACTTTTTCTGCAACATCGTCTGCGTCACCTACATCGCCGTCGCGGCCACGTTCCTTAATTGCTTCCAGAGCCTGAGCGTGAAGGGAATCAATCAAATCATCAGCATCAACGATTGTACCTTCGCGGCTCTTCATACGTCCGCTTGGAAGGTTTACAAGACCGTAGCTAAGGTGATAAAGCTTATCTGCCCATTCAAATCCCAGTTTTTTGAGGATATGGAAGAGAATCTTAAAGTGGTAATTCTGCTCGCTTGCAACAACATAAACCAGCTGGTTAAAAGCCCAGTCGTCGTGGCGGCTGATTGCAGTACCAATATCCTGAGTAATATAAACAGAAGTTCCGTCCTTGCGGAGAAGAACTTTTTCGTGATTGTCTTCGTCTTTTCCCTTGCCGACTACGTCTGTTACATCAATGCGAACAGAACCGTCTTCAGCCTTAAAGAATACGCCTTTTTCCAAACCTTTTAGAATTTCATCCTTTCCCTTAAGGTAGGTTTCGCTTTCCATATAAAGCTTATCAAAAGAAACTCCTGTTCTGGCATATGTTTCCTTTACGCCTTCCAGAGTCCAGTCGTTCATCTTCTGCCAGAGCTCTCGGATTTCAGGATCACCCTGCTCCCACTTAATAAGCATATCTTCTGCCATCTGATTTGCTTCAGGATGAGCAGTTTCAGGCTTGTCTTTTTCGCCCTTAAGGTAGCGGTCAAATTCAATATAGCACTGACCAACAAAGTGGTCGCCCTTCATTCCAAGGCTTTCAGGAGTATCGCCCTTTGCTTCGTGGAAAAGCTTGTAAGCAAGCATAGACTTACAGATGTGAACACCGCGGTTATTAATGAGGTCTACCTTGTAAACTTCAGCGCCCGCAGCCTTAAGAATGCGGCTTACAGATTCACCAAGGGCATCGTTACGCAAATGTCCCAGGTGAAGAGGCTTATTTGTATTTGGAGAAGAATATTCAACCATTACGCGGCGGCCTGCAAGAGGCTTTTTACCGTCAGAGCCGAATGAACCGTATTCATCCTTCTGAGCGCGGATTGCATCCAAAATACCTGCAGCGCTTCCTGCCTTATCAAGCTTTACGTTTACGTAAGGGCCAACGGCAAGGAATTCACCGATTGATTTATCTGTAATAAGCTTTGCAACCTCTGCAGCAATCTGTGGAGGTGCCATATGAAGTGATTTTGCAAATGCAAAAAGAGGAACTCCAAGGTCACCCATCTCTGGTTTTGGAGGAGTTACAACCTGAATATTTTCTTCTTTTGCAAGCTCTGCGTCCGGAGCCTTAGCTTTTATAAACTCATTAAGAGCCGCACAAACAACCTGGCGGCATACTGATTTTGCATCTGCCATATAAAATTCCTGAAATAAAAAGATTGCTTTATTTTATTGAATTTCAGGCATTGTTACAACTTAACGGCTTTCAGCGGTTTTTAGACTTCTTTTCCGAACGGGAAGATTTCTTCTGCTTTTTAATTCTTTCCCTTCTTGCCCTCATCTTTGAAATGCTTTCCTTATTAATGTTCAGAGCAAGATGAGTAAGCACAACAGAAACAACACAGCAAACCGAAATGCAGATCAGAGGAATATAGCGTGGCAGCGTATCAAAAGGCAGCTTTACGTTCATTCCAAAGTAACTTGTAACAAAGGTAGGAGACATCATAAGTATGTTGATGATGGCAAGCTTTTTCATCACGTTGTTCAGGTTGTTGGAGATGATTGAGTCGTAAGTATTCATTACATTGAACATAATGCTTGAATAGGTGTCGGCCATTTCAATCGCCTGCTTATTGTCAATCATTACGCCTTCTACAAAATCAATGTCATCCTCGTCAAATTTGATAAGACGGGTCGTGCGCATTTTCTGCAGAAGAAGAGAATTACTTTTAAGCGAAGTTGTAAAATAAACCAGGGATTTTTCAAGGCTCATCATCTGCATGATTTCACGGTTTTCAATCTCCAGCTTCATTTCGTTTTGAATGCCGGTCGAACGGCGGTTGATTTCCTTAAGGTATCTAAGGAAGTTCAAATTGGCACGGTTCAAAATCTGCACGATAAACGAAGGAAAATCTGTAAGGCGCACGTTTCTCACGCGGTTAGATCCAAAATCCTTGAGAACTTCGCTGTCTGTCCAGCAAAGAGTGATGATTGTACGTCCCTTGATAATGATGCCGACAGGAACAGTAAAATAAGGAGTTTCTGCTGCCGGATCATAAACCGGAACCCTTACAATGGTAAGAATATAGCCAGATTCACCATCCTCAATTCGAGAAAGTTCATCAGGGTCCAGAACGTCCAGGATGTGGTCCTGTTCAATTTCATATTCAGTCTGAATGATTTCAGCTTCATCGTGATTTACGTTTCGTGCATCAATCCAAAGAGGTTTTGTCTTATCAACGTCATCCTTTTTGCATTTAAAGAAGCGTCCAGCTTCCTGCTGCCAGTATGTAATCATAATTTTTCCTCACTGATAATGCCTTGAGGAAAATAAAAGAAGGTATTTTTAGAGGGATTTTTCCAGAAGGCTGCGATTTTTGATTAATAAAAATATGGGATACCCGGAGCTACCGTCCATATATGCCTCCTGTTAAAAAGATTAAATTATTATAGCAAAAATTACCCCGGATGGCAAATTCACTTCTGTTAAAAAAGAAACCGCAAGACCGTTGCCAGCCTTGCGGAAAATTTATTAGAGGAGAATTTGGATCAAGATTAGATCTTTACGCGGCGTGCGCGTACGTCGAACAATACGGCAGCAATCAAAACAGCACCACGAACGATGTACTGCAAAGAAATACCTACACCCATAAGGTTCATACCGTTTGTCAAAGAAGACATTACAAGAGCACCAATCATTGTTCCTGTAACTTTACCAACACCACCAGAAGCTGATGTACCACCAACGTAAGAAGAAGCGATGGCATCCATTTCGAAGGCGTTACCAGCTGTTGGAGTAGCTGACTGAAGACGTGCTGCAAACAATACACCAGCAAGACCGGCGAGCATACCCATGTTACAGAATACGAACATCAAAATCTTTTCAACCTTAATACCAGAAAGCTGAGCAGCTTCACGGTTACCACCTACTGCGTAGATGTGGCGTCCAAGAACAGTGTTGTTTGTCATAAAGTGGTAAATACCAAGTACAACAAGTACGATTACGATTGTCCATGAAAGTCCATGATACTGTGCAAGCTTTGTTGTGAAGAAGAGAATCAACACAGCCATAAAGAAGAGCTTTGCAAGGAACAAGGTTCTTGGTGTATCAGAAAGACCATATTTAGCCTTGTTAGCACGAGCTCTGATTTCAGAACCGATAAGACATCCAACAAGAGCAATACCAAGAATCATTGTAAGGATATGAATGTCGTGTTCACCACCGATATCTGGAATAAATCCGTTACCAAGAGCATTGAAAGTTTCATTCTTAATTACAATTGTACCTGTAGAACCTGTTACCAGAAGCAGGGCACCACGGAAAATGAACATACCAGCCAGAGTTACAACGAAAGGTGGAACCTCACATTTTGCAACAAGGAATCCCTGGTAAGCACCAATCAAAATACCAACAAGCATTGCGCCAAGTACAAGGAAAACTACCGGAATATGCTCGTTTACAAGCATAAGGCGGGCAACAAGAGCGCCGATAAAACCACAGACATAACCAACAGAAAGGTCAATCTGAAGGTCAATCAAAATCAATGTCATACCGATTGCAAGAACTGCAACATAACCTGTCTGATCGAACAAGTTACTGAGGTTGCGGGCATTCATAAAAATACCGTCTGTTGTCAATGTAAAGAAAAGCATTACAGCAAGCAAAGCGATAAACATACCGTAAGAGCGCATGTTACGCTTAATTATTGTTAATGTACCCATTTTTTATCTCCATTAAATATTTACAAACTAGTTTTCAGTAGCAATACGCATGATTTTTTCCTGCGTAGCTTCTTCACCACTCATTTCACCGGCAATAACGCCGCCAGATACAACACAGATTCTGTCACTCATACCAAGAACTTCAGGCAATTCTGAAGAAATCATAATGATTGCCATACCCTGCTCTACCAGCTGATTCATAAGTGTGTAAATCTCATACTTGGCACCAACATCGATACCGCGTGTAGGTTCATCAAGGATAAGAACTTCAGGACGAGTCATCATCCATTTAGCCAAAGCAACCTTCTGCTGGTTACCACCAGAAAGATTGTTTACCTTTGTATCAATAGAAGGTGTCTTAACCTTAAGGTTCTTTACGTATTCAGAACTGACTACGATTTCCTTGTTTTTATCTACAACACCATTCTTTACAAGCTGACGGAGTGAAGCGATTGTAATATTCTGCTTTACATCCTGCTGGAGCAAGAGTCCGTTACCCTTACGGTCTTCAGAAACGTATCCGATTCCGTCTGCAATAGCATCTGCCGGGTGCTTGTAATGAACTTCCTTTCCATTGTGGAAGGCTTTTCCGTCAACCTTGTATTTGCGAGGGTTTCCGAACAAGCTCAAAGCAAACTCTGTTCGTCCACATCCCATAAGACCTGCAAGGCCAAGGATTTCGCCCTTACGAACTGTAAGGTTAAGGCCTTTCAAAAGCTGACGAGATACGGCATAGTCATAAACCTGCCAGTCTTTTACCTCAAGGGCAACATCACCGATATTGCGGTGCTCTCGTTTTGGATAAATGTTAGTAAGCTCTCGACCTACCATGTATTTAATAATCTGCTCTTCATTGATTTCATCTTTTTCAAGCTGAGCAACAGTTTTACCGTCACGCAATACAGTTACGCGATCAGCAATTGCGGTTACTTCCTTAAGCTTGTGCGAAATCATAATACTTGTTACACCCTGTTTTTTTAGTGTAACAATAAGATTAAGCAGGTTTTCACTGTCATTTTCATTCAAAGAAGATGTAGGCTCATCAAGAATAAGAATACGTACGTTCTTACTCAAAGCCTTAGCAATTTCTACAAGCTGCTGTTTACCAGTTCCAAGATCCTTAATCTTTGTACTTGGGTCAACATCAAGCCCAACTCTTTCGAGCTGTTTTTTTGCCTGGATAATTGTTTCGTTCCAGTTGATAGTTCCATTTTTGTTCCGGATTTCGTGTCCAAGATAAATATTCTCGTAAACAGACAATTCAGGAATCAATGCAAGTTCCTGATAAATAATAGCAAGTCCTGCTTTTTCACTGTCTTTGATTGTTTTGTACTCTTGAACTGCTCCATCGATGCGGATTTCTCCCTTGTATGTTCCGAAAGGATATACACCGGAAAGAACCTTCATCAAAGTTGATTTACCAGCACCATTTTCACCACAGATGAAAAGGATTTCTGATTCTTCAGCTTTAAATGTTACATCATCAAGAGCCTTAACTCCGGGGAATGTTTTTGTAATATGAGCCATTTCAAGAATTGTCTTGCCCATTTTTAATTTACCCCCATTATTCAGTTAGTAAGATTGGCTGGATTTCCAGCATTTCAAGCAATTTGGAAATGCCAGCCGGCATTTCCTTCATGCACGTCTATATATATTTTTAATTGTCTTATTAATTTATTTTATAATCTGTTATTAAATACTTTCTTAATACAGGGCAGCCTTACGGCCACCCTTATTTTCTAACTTAAGATAAAGTTATTTTACGATATCAACGTTAGATTTTGTGATAACTGTAACTTCAGCCTGGATAGCAGGAACGTCGATTTTTCCGTTCTTGTAGCTTGCTGATGTAACTGGTTTTTTACCACTGATAAGCTGCATAGCCAAATCTACAGAAGCCTTAGCCAATACAGATGTGTTCTTCCATACAGTCATTGTCTGTTTTCCATCGCGGATGTACTGGAGAGAAGCTTTTTCAGCATCCTGACCTGTGATTACGTATGATTTAACAGCCGGGTCTTTTGCGAACTCGTCAGCGATTGCACGAGCAGTACCATCATTTGGAGCGAGGATAGAAACATCACCCTTGTCAGCAGCCTTAGCAACTGTCAAGTTATCAGCAGCCTTTCTCTTAGCAACATCGAAGTTCCAGTCTGTTGTTACCTGGTTGATGATGTCAGAAAGTTCAGCACGTGAAAGTGATTTCTTTGAAGAAAGAGCCTTAGCTTTGTCAGAGTTCTTGATTTCGAATGTTCCGTCAGCAATTTTTGGCTGAAGAACTGACCAAGCACCTTCGAAGAAGATGAATGCGTTGTTGTCTGATGCAGCACCTGCATAGAGGTACAATGGGTTTCCTTTCTTTGATTTGTCTTTGAGGTTGTCGATAAGGAACTGTCCCTGAGCAACACCTACAGCAAAGCTGTCGAATGTAACATAGTAGTCAACAGCGTTTGTATCAGTGATAAGACGGTCATAAGAAATAACCTTTACTTTATCTTTGCGAGCAGCTTCAGCAGCAGCAGCGGCAGCAGCACCGTCCTGAGGACAAATGATAAGAACTTTGATTCCCTTTGTAAGAAGAGCTTCAACGTTCTGTTTTTCTTTGTTTGAATCTCCCTGAGAGAACAATACTTCTACAGAAGCATTACCTTTAAGAAGGTTTGTGAATGATGTTTCATCCTGAATCCAGCGTGGTTCATCTTTTGTTGGAAGAACGATACCTACTTCTGTCTTAGCTTTCTTTGCAGCGAAAGCTGAAGAAGATACTGCAGCGAATGCACAAGCTGCAAGTACAACTTTTGTAATTTTTTTCATAAAAAACTCCTTTCCGCCTCCTAAGCGGTGTTTTTTTTGTTTTGAAACATTTTTGTTTCTTATTGACTTCAGTATAAAATATTACGGCATTAAATTTTCATCGATTTTCTAGACAATATTAGTTTCTTACGCATTTTTTCGAATTTCACAGCCGATTTTTTTGTCATTTTTTAGGATTTTTTTGTTGTGCAAGATTTTTATGTGCTAATTTGTGCTATACTCCTCTTATGATTGAACTGAAACTTGCAAGTAAAACTATTAAAAGTGACCTGCCCGCCTTTATAATGGGAATAGTAAACGCAACTCCTGATTCATTTTTCAGCGGTAGCCGCGGAGGAATTGAACGCGCATTACAATTAATAGAAGAAGGCGCAGACCTCCTTGACCTGGGGGCCGAGTCTACCCGGCCGGGAAGCGAATACGTAAGTGAAGAAGAAGAAATCCGCCGCCTTATCCCCCTTATCAAAGAAATCAGAAAGCATAGCGACATCCCGCTCTCTATAGATACAAGAAAAGCTGCCGTTTTTAAGGCCGCCGTAGAAGCCGGGGCCGACATTCTAAACGACATAAGCGCCCTGGAAGATGAGCCTGAACTTGCAGACTTTTGTGCAGAAAATAAACTCCCCGTAATTCTTATGCATAAAAGGGGAAATCCAGGCACGATGCAGAAAAACACCGAATACAAGGACTGCTTTTCAGAAGTAAACGACTACCTCAGCCGCCGCGCTGACTTTGTCCTGTCAAAAGGAATTGCGCCAGAAAAAATCATTCTTGACCCGGGAATCGGCTTTGGAAAAAACGCAGCTGACAATTTCCAGCTTATCCGCCGCTGCGGAGAGCTTTGCAATGGAAAATATAAGGTTCTTATGGCCCTGTCCCGAAAGACCTGCCTTGGAGAAGCCACCGGCCGTCCGGTAGAAGAACGCCTTGCCGGCACTCTTGCAGCAGACCTTCTTGCCGTTCAAAAAGGAGCCTTTATGATCCGCGTTCACGATGTAAAAGAAGCTGTCGACACTATGAAAGTACTTAAGGAACTTCAATGACAAAAAAAGAACTTCGTTCCTATATAAAAAGTATTATTCCCTCAAACCCGGAAAAAATAAAGACAGAATCTGTGCGCATCTGCAATAAAATCCTTCAATGCCACCAGTATCTTTCTGCCCCGCTTGTTCTCTGCTATATGGCTATGGATGATGAAGTTAATTTGGAAAAAGTGATGATTGATGCCATTAGCCGCAAAAAGTCCATCGGCTTACCCCGAATAATGACACAAAGCGGTCTTATGAACTTTTACTATGTGGATGCCCAGACTCCACTGAAAGCGGAAGATACCTACGGCATAAGAGAGCCGGAGGCAAAAGACGAAAATCTAATAAGCCCTGACTCACTCCCTGACGGCACATTAATCCTCGTGCCGGGCCGGGCCTTCACAAAAGATGGCTGCCGCCTTGGCCGCGGAAAAGGCTTCTACGACCGCTGGCTTTCAAAAATCCCGCTGGACAAAAAAAATCGCCTCCACCTGGCAGGAATCTGCTTTCTGCAGCAAATTGTAGAAAGCATCCCCTGCGATGAAGACGACATTATGATGAACAGCGTCTTTTACTAGACGCCATCTCCGAAATTATTTAACCAGAATGAACTCTACGCGGCGGTTCTTCCAGTTGTTGTCCTTATCCTTTGGATTAACAACAGGCTTTGTACCACCCATACCTTCTGTAGAAACGTTAGAACCGCTTACACCCTTCTTTACAAGGTATGTACGGATAGCGTCAGCACGTTCCTTTGAAAGTGGCTGAGAAGCACGTCCCCACTGGTTCATATTATCAACAGTTTCTTCTTCAGGATTGTCTGTTACCTTGTTAGCGTGACCAACAACAGTAACCTTGTAATCCTTGAATTTCTTGAGGATTTCTGCGATACGGTTCAAAATCTTAATGTTGTTGTCTACCTTATCTTTTGCAAGCTTAGCATTTGCAGTCTGGAAGTTTGCGGCATCACTCTCAAAGATAATAGAAGGAACTGCCATCTTAAGAACGTTACCGTCGCGGATAACAAGAACATCAATAGAAATCTGACCTGTTACAGTATTTGTCATGCCAAGGTTATCAGTTACAGTAAATTCGTAAGGATAATCCATAGCAGACTGAACGCGTTCTGCACGACCAGCCGCATCCTTCTGAACGTTACTCAAACCGTCCCAGATAAGGCGTTCTGTAATTGCATTTTTACCATTCTGAATCCAGAAGTTCTTTCCTTTTGGATCTTTGATTGTAAAGCTCCAGTTCTTAACCTGTGCCTTTGTAGCGCAAGAAAGCTTGATGAAGAGATCATCATCTGTACCGTCGTTATCAGGGCTGAAGTATTCAGGAGCTGTCTGAACCTTAAGCTGAGGTGGAGTTGCTGTACATACAAATGGAGAAGAAACTGTACTTACCTTGTTACCCTTTTCGTATTCAACATCAAGAGTTCCTGTAAAGGTTCCTTCGCAGGCATTTCCGGCAGCGTCAGCACCATTCCAGTTGATAACTGCAGGAACATTTGCGCTGTCCTTTTCAGAAAGGGCATAAACGCTTGTTCCGTCTTCTTTTCTTACGTTGAAGCTCCAACTCTTAATTCCGTCAGGAACTGAAAGAGTAATTTCGAACTTCTGAGAATCGAATTTTGCGTCTCCGTTTGGAGAGATTCCTTCAAGGTCAGCTGTCAGGTAAGCCTTTGTTTCACGGCTATCAAGTGTGAGACCTGCAATTGTTGATGTGAAGCTGTTTCCGGCATCATCAGTTGAAGAGAATACAATAGAATAAATTCCGTCAGCGGCTGTGTTTCCGCTCTGATCAGAACCATCCCATGTAATAGAAGAAGTTGTTCCGTTCCAGGTATAAGTTTTTACAACTTCATTTTTAGAATTGCGAACTTCTGCAGTCCAGAGCTTTTCAGAAGAGCACTCCTTGATTGCTACAGGCATTGTATCCTTGTTTTTGTCTCCATCAGGAGAGAAGAACTTGTAAGAAGTTTCAGCAGCAAGGTAAGGAGCTACAGTATCAATCTCAAAGGCCTGAGTTGAAGCAGATGCTACAGAACCGTTTGAAGCCTCAAGTGTAAGCTGGGCAAAATAAGTTCCGTCAGGGCAAAGCTCTTTAGAATCAGATTTTCCGTCCCATACAAATTTTTCTGGAAGGGAATTTGCGCCGTTTACAGTATAAACTGAAGCACCAGACTTATCCTTTACAGTCAAAGTATAAGATTTGATTTCTTTTGTCTGAGTAAGGGGATTAAAGGTAATTGTCTTCTTTTTGCTGTTTCCGTCCGGTTTTGGAGAGAAAGCTGTATCAGACATAGCAAGAAGAAGCTGAGCTTCTGTTGTATCAAAGTTTACAGTTTCAGAAGCGTTTCCGCCGCCCAGGTTTCCTGCAAGGTCAACAGCAGTCATTACCATAAGGTATTCGCCCTTGTCTGCAATCTGTCCGTTATCATTAATACCGTTCCAGGTTACTGATTCAGGAGGGAAAGCCCCGAAATCAATAGCGCGTACAACTTCGTTTGTCTTTGCATTCTTGATTTCTGCATGCCAGTTCTGAACAGGAGCTGAATATTCAGCTGAAGGAGCAATAGTAACGGCAAAAGTAACAGAATCTTTTGAGCCGGCACCAAAGGTCTTTTCTGAAGGCTTGATGCGGGCAGCAGGTTTTTCTGTATCAAGAACAACATAAGGTGAATAAATTGTTGTTGGAACATAACCGTTCAGATATTTTGCTGTAATATTTGCACGGTATTCACCGTCTTTAAGCTGTTTTCCGGCATTATCCTTACCATCAAATACGATTTCTGAAGGTGGAACTGAACCTGTGTTAGACTGATTGTAAACACGAACAGCCTTTCCAGCCTTATCTTCAACTGTAAGAGCCCATTCAACAAGCTTGTTGCCTGATTTTTCTTCAGGAACAGGAATAGTGATGTCAAACTTTACATCCTTGCAGGTGCTGTCTGTACTTGGTGAGAAGTAGCGTGAAGAAGCAAGGTAAATGTTTGTTGCAGGCTTTTCAGCAGAATAAATGATATTTGAAATACCAGTTTTTGCAGCCTTGTTTCCGGCGCGGTCAGTTGCTGTAATGTCGTATGAATAAACACCGTCAGGAAGCTGGGCATCAAGGTCATCAGTTCCCTTCCAGCTGAATTCCAGAGGTTCAGAATTTTTCCATTCATAAGTGCGGACAGTTTTTCCGTCTGCAGAAAGGAAGGTTCCAACCCACAAATCTTCTTTTGAACCAGACTGGCGAACCTTGAATGAAGATTTTGCACCTTCACCGAAGATTTTGTCTGCGGTCTGGGCAATTTCTACCTCAGGAGGCACTGTATCAATTACAACCTTGAAGTCCTTTGTCTGGCCTTTATTTCCGTTGTCATCAGTTGCGGTAACATAATAGTAATAGGTTCCGTCAGGAGCTAATTCACCATTATTCATAGTTCCGTTCCAGGTAACTGAAGAAGGAATTTCAACTCCGTGTTTTGGAGTAATAAGCTGTTTGAAGAAGGTCTTAAAGCCAAGTTTTTCAGGTAAAGAAACCTTGTTTTCAATTGTGCGGACTACGTTTTTATTTTCGTCCATGATTACAAGGCTCCAGCCCTGAACGTAACGTTTATCAGAAATGCGCAGAGGAATCTCAAGGGCATCCTGAACGCCATCGTTATTAGGTGAAATATAGCGGGTTTTTGCAAACGCGCATACTGGAATCATCAAGGCTAATAATGCGATTTTTACAGATTTCATTTTTCTCATGCTGTCCCCCTACTCATCATCCTCTTCGTCATCAGGCCAAACCTTAATAACAGGAGGTGTCTTGTCTTTCATACCAAGATTGATGTCGAGATTTGCAGAAACTGCGTGAACTGAAGAATCAAGATTCTTGTAAACTGCGGAAGCAATCATTTCACTTTCGCTCCAGCCGTTTCTTTCAAGGTACTGATTGTTTTTTACACTGAAGTTGAATTTGAAGAAGGCACCAATGCCGGCAGAAAATCCGCCGTTATGGGCTTCAGCCATTTCATAGCAGTTGATTGAAAGAGGAAGTGTGAAGTAAAGCATTTCTTTTACGGCAAATTTTGGAGTGATATCAAAAATTGCATTCTGGAAAGAAGGAACTGTTACGTCAATAGAAGCCCCAAAGTCAATTGTGTCATTTTTAAGGAAAGTTGCAGATGCACCAGCCTTAAGGGTTGCAAGAGAAGGCCAGGCAGTTACGCCAGAGCTCCATTTTGCACCCGGAATGTCATTTTTGTAGTATTTACCAAGGTTGATTACAGAAGCACCAACGCTGAAATCCTTCATAAAGGCAAGAGGTCCGAAGTCGTAAACAAAGCCAAGGCCTGCACCGATAGCAATGTCAGAGCCGGCACCCCAGGCAAAACCAACATCAGCATTTGCGCCTACAGAAAGTTTTGGTGTGATTTCCTTTGAAAGGCCGGCCTTGAAGTTCAAACTGTCTTTCAGGAAGGGGCACATAACTCCGTTCACAATACCGGAAAAGTTAAACATCTTGAATGGAATGAGGATTCCACCCTGGAAGGCATTTCCATAATCTGAATCCGATGGATCATAAGTGATGAGGGCTGTATATCCCGCATTAAGACTTACACGCTGAGCCTGGGCGGTAAGAGCCGGATTTACAACAATTGAATCTGGACCGCAGCCTAATGTTCCACCTCCGGCTACGGAGTTCTGTCCTGAGAGATTTCTTGTACTTGAAAGTGCATAGAGATTTTCAGAAAGAACAGGAGGGTTGTAAGCACTTGCCGATGAAAGAATCAGGGCAAATGCAGCAATTGCAATACCAATTTTTTTCATTACATTTTCTCCCAATTTTATGATAAAAAAATTTGTAATAATTATACTATAAAATAGTAAAAAGGTAAAAGACTTAAAAAATGATAAACTTATAAACTTGAAATATCACTTTTTTTCTCTTATTATATTTAACTATGAGTACTTCAGGTAAAAACACTAAATCGGAATCTTCTGGCGGATTTTTCCAGAATCTTTTTGCATCTCTTTTCAAATCATCAAATCCAGAGGCAGACAAAAAGCGTAAGCTTAAGAACATTGCAAAAGCCTTTGCCAAGACAAAGTTCCATATGTTCTATAAACCGAATACACTTGAAGTTACTTCTGCCTTTGCAAAAATGATGTATGACTTTTACAAGGCAACATCACAGGCTCAGGTTTACTTTAGAAATTCACCGAATCCAAATCAGAATAAACAGCGCCTTATAACCTATTCTCTTTCTGAAAATCAGGCAGGACTTCTTGAACATTTTGATGAAAACAAAATTATGGAAATGTCTAAGCAGATTCCTATTTCAAAGCTCAAGGCTCAGATTGAACAGGAGCTTATGGTTTTCAAGGGTGAATTCGAAGGCGAACGTGCCAACAAAATCGAAAACCTTTACAAGGCCTTCTGCCTTTTCCGTGATTTCTGCAGCTACGACTACTATGTGCTTTTAAGAAAGTTCAACGGCGCCTTTAAGGAATTTTCTTTTGAAGGAACTCCAAACTTCGACAAAATTACCGGTGATTATATTGTAGATAACATAAAGGATTTTATTGATATTGCCTTCCCTATTACAGACGAAACAATCGTATGGTCTGATATGTTTGAATTCTTCCAGCAGACAACAGGAAAAGAACTTGTTTCTCAGGGTAACTGGAAAAAAATCATTGCAAGAATCCGTTCAATTCAGGCGACAAGAACCTTTGATATGATGATTCAGATGATTTCTCAGGATCCGACCTATGTTTCTGACTATCATACAGAAGTAGAATCACTTCTTGATCCATATGTAGACAGCCTTACAAACGAAACACTTACACTCGTAAACAAAATCAGTGACCAGCAGAAGGAATCAAAGGCAAACAATATCTGTCTTCAGATTTTTGGAACAGCTTCACCTCAGTCGCTCAGCCATTACGTTCCATCATTCAATGAAGTTCTTGCAAAAAAGAACCTTGACCAGATTCTCTATGCAGAACCTCTTAATTACCTTAAATCCTTCCTTGTTGAATACCTTAAACGCGATATCCGCGAATTCTATGATGTTGTAGTTATCCGAGGTCAGTGGGATTCATCACTTTCTGCTCCTATGTCAAATGCTTACCAGGAGCTGCTTACAGTTTCTGATTCAATTACCGCTTTTGACGACAGCTTTGCAGAGGAAGGCGCAATGGGAATGAAGATTAAAACTCTTCTTCCTAAGACAGGCCACGACAATTCCGCAATCAGTATTATTAACCGTGTAGTTTCTGATGCAAATGATGCAGCAAAGGGCTTTATCCTTACTTCATCACAGAATCTTGTAACAATCGGAAAAACAATCAAGCAGCTGATAGAAGACTATTCTCTTTCTAAGCCGGTTCTGGTACAGAACTGGAAGGAACTTGAAAAATACATCGAAATGCCTATGAAGGACTTCAGTGTGGGCATTTATAAGAAGATTTATCTTTTTGTTCAGCTTATGCAGCAGTATCTTACACAAAGCGAGTAACGTGCGAAGGTATATAATCTTATTTACAACTTCCAGAAGAACGTTACCTTCGCTTAACTTGCGCAAAGCGCAAGTTGTAGGATTTTTTACTTACGTAAAACGCTGTCTACAAGTGATTTAAAATCTAAATTCATAGCGGGGTTTGTAAATTCCATATTTTCTGAAATCTGGAAGACCCCGTCGTTTTCTTTTATAACCTGAGTGTCCGGCTCGGCAGAATGAAGCTCTGCAACATTTCTGTCATTTTTAGCAAATTCTGTCATTGAAAAATAAGGCTTCGATTCTGGAAGGGGAACTTCCTCTGTAAGCTCTTCAATTTTTTCTTCTGTTTTATCTTCTTTCTTTTCTGTGTTCAAATCGTATATCTCTGACACTTTTGTTATCTTAAAATCCATAATTTTTGATGAATGATTATCGTGTTTTACAAAACCCGAACCAAGAGCAATTTCTTCCGCAAACAAATCATCCACGGAGGCAAAACGCTCTGAACGGATGAAGGCTTCCTGGTCCTCAAAGTATTCATTCTTTTCCGGGAAAAGGTTTTCTACAGAATAGAATGTATTCTTTTTGTCTTCAACAGGCTCTTCAGCATCCGGACTATATTCGTCGTAGACAGGAAGCTCCTCGATAGGACCGGCAGGAAGAGCTTCTTCTATTTCCTCAAGTTCTTCAACTTCTTCTACAGGCTCAACCTCGTCGAGTTCAGCTACTTCTTCTACAGGTTCAACCTCGTCAAGTTCTGCTACATCTTCTACCGGTTCGACTTCGTCGATTTCTTCAACTTCCTCCACCGGCTCGACTTCGTCTATTTCTTCAACTTCTTCTACAGGCTCAACCTCGTCAAATTCAGCTACTTCTTCTACAGGCTCAACTTCGTCTAACTCTGCGACTTCTTCCACCGGTTCAACCTCATCAAGTTCTGCTACTTCTTCCACCGGCTCAACTTCGTCTAACTCTGCGACTTCTTTCACCGGCTCAACCTCGTCAAGTTCAGCTACCTCTTCCACAGGCTCAACTTCGTCTAACTCAGAAACTTCATCTATTTCTTCCAGCTCTTCTGTCTCTGCAGCTTCTGCCTGGACGGCAGGTTTGGCAACAGCAACACTTACAGGAATTTTTACTGTTTTTAAAACTTCTTCAATCATGCGGCGAAGTTCTTCCATTGAAAAATCCGGAGAAGAAGCCTGAACCACAGGAGCGGCCGGCTTTTGCGACTGATTATCAAAAACCTTAAGGATATCGTTCCAGCCGTTTTCAAGGAGTGCTTCTACCTTATCCCGGTTCTTTCCTGACTTTTTTATCAGGTCTTTTTTAAGACCGTCAAGAATATCCTTTTTTCTGAAGCGAATCTGTTCCCCAATGCGGTTCCAGTCAACCTCTTTTTTTTCTGCAATATATTCCTGAATGATTCCAAGCTGCAGGTTTCTGATTTTCCTTTTTGTAACGCTCACAGGATCACTTGTCAAACTGAAAAGCAGATAAACGACAAGGAAAACCGTAATGAAAACACAGGCATAAATCAGCCAGATTAAATCCTTTGAAAGCTCAAAAGAAGACTTGTACCAGACTCCGCTGACTTTAAAATACTTTGATTTTGCAGAAGTAAGGAGTGTCCAGTAATTGCCATCAGTTGAAGAAAGGATGATTTTAGGATACTGAACTTCACTATGAAGCTTCTTTGAAGCCCAGTTTTCCAGAATAGGCTCTTTAAATTCCTTTTCATAGGCCTTAGGAAGCTCAAGAACAAAGCCACCGTTAAAATCAGAATCAGATAAAATCCTGAATTCTTCGGCATAGGAGAAAATATCCATATCAACCAGAGTCTGGCGAAGGCTTACAAAATCAATATAAAAAATGATATTTCCGCCCTGATATTTTTCAAACCAGAAGAAAGGCTGGGAAACAATCATACGGTTACGGGAAGAATCAACCAGTAGCTTTGGCTTTTCCCCCGCAGAGGTTCTTAATAAATCAAAATCAATTTCATCACTGTCTTTGATTATATCGCTGTAATTTTTATAAATTTTGGTAAGTCCGTTCTGCTTGAGGATATCACTTTCATCAAAGCTTGAATAATGAACATTACGCCCGTTTACATCAATAATTCTAATGCCGCTTAAGGCCGGAATCTGATTAAAAAGACTTTCCGTCAGATTACGGCGGTCTGTTACCGATTTTTCGGAAGGATTGTGCTCATAATAGGACAAAACCGCGGGATTCTGAGCATAATCACCTAAAGTGGAGAGAAGGTCTGAAATGTATGAGTCTAACTCTTCTCCTGTCCTGTCAAGCTGATGGATTTTTTCGGTAATCTTTGTCTGTGAATAAAAGCGGGTTTCAAGCGTCGAAAAGAGCTTAAGGTTCGCTTCCACAACAAAGAGTGAAAAAAGCAGCATACTGACAAGCAGGCTGAAGGATATCTTCTGGCCGGAAGTCATACTATCCCTATATTATCGGCAAATTTTTCAAAAAAACACAATATTACAAAATGTTTTATTTTGAGTTTTTATCATATCTGGTGTAAGATTAAAGCATGGTTGAAGTAGAGAAAGAACAGAACAAGGTTCCTCGTGCTTTACTGGTGGGGGAACCAGGCAACGACTTACAGGAATTAAAAGGTCTCGTTCAAACTTTGGGATTAGACATCATCCAGAGGCTCACGTTGAACCGTATGGAAGTTCAACCGCAGTATGGTATTGGAACTGGTAAAGCTCAGGAAATTAATGAGCTTGCCCACAAAATTGAAGCCGACTGCATTATCTTTGATTTTAATATTGAGCCAAGAAAGCAGCGTAACTGGGAGGAGCTTACAGGGCTTTCTGTTTTTGACCGTCAGGAAGTAATTATCCGCATTTTTGCAAGCAGAGCGCAGTCTAAGGAAGCTACGCTGCAGGTAGAACTTGCCCGCCTGCAGTATTCTTTACCGCGCCTAGCACATCTGCGTAACGATTTTGCCCGCCAGCGTGGTGGAGCATTCGGAGCAAAAGGTTCCGGTGAAACTCAGCTTGAGCTTGACCAGCGAAGAATCCGCGAAAAAATTGCTCAGATTAAGCACGACCTTGCAGAAGTTGAATTGAACCGGCAGACGCAGCGCAAGCAGAGGGGAAAACAGCCTTCCTGCGCGCTTGTGGGATATACCAACGCCGGAAAATCTTCGCTTTTGAACGCGCTTACGGGTTCTGATGCCTTTGTAGAAAACAAGCTTTTTGCAACGCTGGATCCGCTTACAAAGAAGCTTCCGCTTAATGACAGCGCAGGGGTTCTGATTACAGATACCGTTGGATTTATCAGTAATCTTCCTCATCATTTGATTGACGCATTTAAGTCTACGCTGGAAGAAGCCGCTACGGCAGATTTACTTCTGCTTGTACTGGACGCTTCCGACCCGAATGCAGAAAGTCAGTATGAAACTGTATGTGACGTTCTGGACGAAATCGGTGCTAACGAAAATCCACGCATTCTTCTTTTGAATAAGATTGATAAGTGCGACGACGAAACAAATCAGCTGGAAAAGCTGCGCTTGAAGTTCCCGGATGCACTCTGTATCAGCGCAAAAGAGGAAATCGGATTTGTTGACTTAAAGGATAAAATTTACAACATGCTTTACGGAGAAATCTGCAACTACATTTTCCCGGTAAGTCAGGTTGTACTGATTAATGAGCTTAGAAAGGCAGGCTGCATTCAGACAGAAGAATGGCTTGATGACGGAGTTCATATTTCTGCCCGTGCGGTAGGCCGTCTGCTGGCACTGGCATCCCCTTTTGTAGTAGAATAGGGGCATGACAGCAGGAGCAATCAGAAATTTAGAAAAGACTCTTACAGGCATAGCGATTGGGCTTGTTGTATTGATTGCGGCAGGCACAGTCGCTGGTCTTTTAAAAAAAAGTAAAGCAAACATAGATGCAGGCTCTAAAACAGCCCAGAATCTTATAGCAAAGGGAAAAGCAACAGCCTTAAATGCGCCGGTAAGCGATGACATTACGGCTTATTTTGAGCTTGGAAGAATCCGCCTTACCACCGCCCCTGCCCCGGGCAAAAAGGCAGAAGGCACTGCAATGGTAATTTCTCCCTGGCTTTCATACGCGGCGGGCGATGAGGTATTTTTTGAAGAGCTTTCTCGGAAAAGCAGTATGATAAAGGGGCTTTTTACCGTCTATTTTACCAGTCGGACAAAAAGCCAGCTTTTAGGAAAGACCGAAGAAAAGGTATGCGAGGAGCTGCTTTCCCAGATAAACGCAAGGCTTTCACTGGGAAAAGTTACAGGCATTAATTTTACGGATTATATATTTTTTGAGTAAGGCTCATAAAATCGCGGATGCCACAGGCAGCCGTTGGTAGCGTTACGCGCACTAACGATTTTAGAATACCTTACGACGCTACCTAGTGATGTCCCTGAGCCAGCCCTTCTTGAAGTAATGCACAACTGCCGGTGCCATTTTTACGTATTCGTCCAGATACAGGATAAAATAAACCCAGAGCGGCGGAAGCTTTAGAACGAAGGCAGCAATGAGGCCGGCCGGAACCATAACAATCCACATAAAGCAGGCGTCCAGAATAAAGCCGAACTTTGAATCGCCGCCGGCACGGAAAACACCGCAGATTAAAACTGTATTTATTGCGGCCCCTACAATCGAATAGGAATTGATAAAAAGCAGAATATTACGGTAATGAGAAGCCCTTTCAGTAAGCTTTGCAAGATGAGGCATAAGGGGATAAAGACAAATCATGGCAAGTCCACCCGCAATACCTGCAAGAATGGTACTCCTTACAAGGCGGGAAGCGTTTCTTTCTGCGAGAGCCATATCGCCGGAGCCGATAGTTTTTCCAAGGATGATGGCGCCACCATAGGCCATACCAAAACACAGTATTGAGCCAAGATTCCTTACAACACCTACAATTGAGTTTGCCGCAACAATATCCTCGCCCAGGTGACCTAAAATCACCGAGTAAACAGAGAAGGCGGCTCCCCAGACAAGCTCGTTTCCCAGAGCCGGAAGGGAATATTTGAAAAAGTCATAAGTGAGGTCCTTGCTTCTGCGCAACAAAACTGAAAGTGTAAGACGGAGAACCTTTTGAGTTGCACCATAAAAAAGGCAGACTGCAAGTTCAACTGCGCGGGAAATTGAAGTAGCAATCGCAACACCAAAAATGCCAAGCTTTGGAGCGCCAAAAAGACCGAAGATAAATACGGCGTTCAGGAACATATTCAGTCCCAGGGCCAAAAAAGTCAGGAAAGTTGATATTCTGACTTTTTCTATACTTTTGAAGGTGGCGCAGAAAACCTGGGTAATCGAAATGAAGACATAAGAGAAGCTTACAGCGCGAAGATAAACAGCTCCGGTCTGAATAAGGTTTAAATCATTTGTAAAAATCCTCATCAAAAGATGCGGAAAAAAGAAGGCGGCAATACCAAAAAGCAGGCCGACAGTCAAAGAAATCCTGAGGGCAATACCGGTAAGGGTTTTGATTGACTCAAGATCCTTTTTACCCCAGTACTGGGCACAAAGCATTCCAAGCCCCGAAGAAAGACCAATCGTCATCATAAAAAGAATAAAAATCACCTGACCGGCAAGTGAAGATGCCGCAATTGCGGTCTGTCCTACATAGCCCAGCATAATTACATCGACAGAACTTACAGCAGCAGAAATCAGGTTCTGCAGGGCAATAGGGCCGACAACATTAAAGAGAGACTTATAAAAATTCTTTGCTTCTGTATTCATATTTTAAAACTTCCAATACCAATTTTCTCTATTTTGATGTAAAATTGTATTTATGACAATTGCACTATTTTCAGACAGCTATTTACCGACAAAATCCGGTATTGTTACAGTGGTTGTTCAGCTGAGAGAGCAGCTTATTAAAATGGGTCACCGTGTAATTTTAGTGACCGTAAACACAACAGAAGAATACGCAACACAAGATCCGGATATTTACCGTGTTCATTCAGTCCCTCTTGGACTGGGCACAGATCAGTTTCTGGCCCTTCCGGCTATGCACCCCCTTGTTCACTATCTTCGTGACCAGCATGTTGAAATCATTCACTGTCACACAGAATTTGGAGTAGGAAAAGCTGGTCTCCGGGCTGCCCGCATTTTGAAAATTCCGGCAATCTGTACAACTCATACAATGTGGGTTGATTTTTATAAATACTATCTTCCTCATGTTCAGAAACTCATGCGACCGGGAATGGTAGTCAGTTTTATGAACCACTTTTATAGAAAATTTCATGCATTGATCGGAGTTTCTGTAAAGGCAAGAAATTATTACAAGCAGCCTGATATGATTCCTCAGGTTCCTTCTGTAATCATTCCAAACTCAATTGATGCAACAAAATTTATGTCTGAACACGCGACCGAGCAGGAAAAACTTGACCTGCGGGCCCAGCTTGGAATTGAAAAAGATGACATTATGCTGCTTTTTGTAGGACGCATCGGTGAGGAAAAACGCGTTATTGAGCTTTTGCAGCTTTTTAAGAACGTAACCCAGAAAAATCCAAAAATAAAAGCTGTTCTTGTCGGAAACGGTCCGGCATACGACGAGCTTATCTACTCTGCCCAGGCTCAGATTCTGGAAAAGAAAATAATCTTTACGGGCTTTGTTGACTGGCAGAAGGTTCACACATATTACGAAACTGCTGATATTTTTGTAACCGCCTCCCTTTCCGAAATGCATTCCATGACCATTCTCGAAGCCCAGCTTACAGGCCTGCCGGTTGTCCTCCGCCGCGATGACAGCTATCTGGATTCAGTTTACGACGGACAGAACGGCTATCTTTGTGATAACGAGCTTGAAATGGAAAAACGCATTCTGGAACTCGCCCGCGACAGCAGAAAGCGTGAAGCCTTCTCGCGCCGCAGCCTTGAAGTCACTAAAAAATTTACAATAGAAAGTCACGTAAAAAAGACAATCAAAGTTTACGAAGAAGTAATAAAGGCTTACCCTGGCAAAATCGACGAAAACAAAGTAATGAAGATGCTGGAAAAAATCTAGCTTATGAAGCCTCTTGTAATCTGCACAACACTTCTTGTAGAAAAATCTCCTCAGGCCCTGCCGCTGGGTGCGGCCTGCATTGCGTCAGCAATTAAGCAGAGTCCGCTTACCGGAAGCCTGTGCCAGGTAAAGCTGACAGCCTTTTCGGCCGAAGACCCGGACATTAAAGAGGCAGCCACAGCTTCGGATGCATTGCCTTCCGCCCCGGCAGCCTACATTACAAATAAACTGCTCTCAGAAAATCCTGCCATAGTCTGTTTTTCGGTTTTCGTGTGGAACAGACTGGTACTGGAAAAAGTTTCCCTGAGCCTGCGCGAAAAAGGCATAGTCACAATCGCCGGCGGCCCCGAAATCACAGCTCACCCGGAAGTTTTTACAGCCTTTGATTACCTTGCAACCGGCGAGGGAGAAATTAAAGTCCCGGCCCTGATTGCAGAAATTCTGGCAAAGACTGAAGGCGGGGAAGCTGGTTCAAAAGCCGGAGAAAGCGGCAGCGCCACTTCGCAGGCATCACCTTCCAGCCCGCAATGCCCCCTGACCGCCGCCCAGATTGACCTTGCCAGCCTCAGTTCCCCCTACCTGGACGGAACAATCGACCCTGCAGAATACGGCGGCGCCCTCTGGGAGCTGGCCCGCGGCTGCCCCTTCAAATGCTCCTACTGCTACGAATCAAAAGGCAGCAAAACCGTCCGCCTCTTCCCTATGGAAAGAATCCGAGCCGAACTGGAGCTTTTTGCCGCAAAAAAAATCCCCCAGGTTTTTGTTCTTGACCCGACCTATAACGCAAACAAGGACCGCGCCCTGGAAATCCTCAAACTGATGGCAAAAAAAACGCCCGATACCTTCTATTATTTTGAAGCCCGGGCCGAATTCATCACCCCCGAGCTTGCAAAAGCCTTTGCCCGCCTCCCCTGCGCCGTCCAGATTGGCCTTCAGAGCGCAAACCCGGACGTACTTGCCCTGGTTCACCGCCCCTTCAACAAAAAGGTCTTCGTAAAAAATATAGGCATTCTCAACCGCGAGGGAGTAATTTTCGGCTTTGACCTGATTTTCGGCCTGCCCGGCGAAAGTCTATCCGGCTTCAAGGATGGAATCGACTTTGCAATTTCCCTTTACCCCAACAATCTTGAGCTTTTCTGCCTGGCCGTTCTCCCTGGCACCGATCTCTACGACCGCGCCCAGGAGCTCCACCTTACCTTCGACGCCAATCCGCCCTACCACATTCTGCACACAGACCGCTTCTCGAAAGATGATATTTCCCGCGCCGCATCCCTTTCTGCGGCCTGCAATATCTTCTACAACGACGGCCGCGCCGTACCCTGGTTCAATACAATCTGCCATGCGGCAAAAATCCGCCCCTCGCAAGTCTTCTCTCAGTTTGCAGACTACTTAAAGGCCGGCAATTACGGCGGCGCGGGAATCGGCCACCTTCCACAGCCTTCCAGCCTGCAGCACAAAGAAATAGAAGCCTTGCAGCTGGACTTTGTAAAAAAATTATTCTCAAAAAAAGGCCTTGACCGCCTCTACAAGGCCACCCGGGACATTATCGCCCTGAACGGCGCAATCAGCCGCACCCAGGACACCGGCAAAAGCGAAACTTTCACTCTCTCCTACAACGCCGAATACCTGGCCAGCGAATACGCCACCGACCTGACCTTCTTCTGCCAGAACGTAAAGCCAAAACCCTGCAAAGTGCAGACCTTTATGAACGGCAGACTGGCTGATTTTAGGATTGTAAAAGGGTAGCCGAAAACATTTCAAATTTTTATACTTAATACATGAACAAAAATACTATTCCTGCACGAAAGGACGTTCCAGAAAGCGATAAATGGAACCTTTCTTCTATATTTAAGTCTATTGATGAATGGGAGCTTGCGCTCAAAGAAATACCTGAACTGACAAAAAAAGTTCTTGAATACAAGGGAAAGCTGGGACTGTCTGCGGAAAGTCTTCTGGGAGCTCTTAAAGCTCTTGAAGCAGCTGACCTTAAAATGGAAACTGTTTACCACTATGCATCCCTTATGCATGAAGCCGACGAAGATGATTCAGTGGCAACTGAAAGGGACGGAAAAGCCCTGATGGCCTATACCGACATGCAGGCTCAGCTCAGCTTCTTTGATCCGGAACTTCAGGCAATTGATGAAAAGCTTTTGCGGGAATGGATTAAGGCTGCTGAATTTGCTGATTACAAAATCTTTATTGAAAAATCCCTGCACTTCAAAAAATTCATTCTGAGCGAAAAGGAAGAACGCATTCTTTCTTTACAGGGACAGTCGGCTCAGACTTCAGAAACAGCCTTCAGCATGCTGACAAACGTTGACATGAACAAAACTTTCGGTTCGGTAAAAACTTCTGAGGGTGAAAAACAGCTTACAGAATCTACTTTTTCTGTTTTTATGCATGACCATGACCGCTCGGTTCGCGAGGCAGCCTACAAACAGTATTACAAAAAATTTGAAGAAAATCAGAATACAATTGCGGCCCTGTATGCAGGCTCTGTAAATCAGGATGTTTTTTATGCACGCGCCCGCGGCTATAAATCAAGCCTTGAATCTGCCCTTTACGGAAACAAGGTTCCGGAATCAGTTTACACAAACCTGATTGACTGCATCCACAAAAATCTTCCGGCCCTGCACGAATATTATACCCTGCGTAAAAAGGCTCTGGGTCTTTCGGAACTGCGCCACTACGACGTTTATGTGCCTCTTGTAAAGTCAGTAAAAACTCACACACCTTACGACAAGGCCGTAGAAATCTGCCGTCAGGCACTTGCTCCTCTTGGCAAGGAATATACAGACCGCCTTTGTAACGGACTTCTGAATGGCTGGGCAGACCGCTACGAAAACGTTGGAAAAAGAAGCGGAGCCTTTTCTTCCGGCTGCTACATTGGAGATCCTTTTATTCTTTTGAATTATAAAGAAGATAATATCCGGGATTTGTTCACAGTTGCCCATGAAGGCGGACACAGCATGCACAGCTGGTATTCAGTTCACAACAATCCTTTTATGTGCTACGAATACACAATTTTTGAAGCTGAAGTTGCGTCAACCTTTAACGAAGAGCTTGTTTTTGAATATCTTTTGAAAAATGCTGAAAGCGATGATATGAAAAAATATCTTCTTGCCATGAGGGCAGATGATATTCTTGCAACCCTTCACCGCCAGACAATGTTTGCCGAATTCGAGTTTAAAACCCATCAGATGGTTGAATCAGGAACTCCACTCACAGCAGAAAACCTTCGAAAAACATACCGGGAACTTCTGGAGCTTTACTTCGGCTCTGAAATGCATTTTGAAGACAATTCTGATATGGAAGGACTCCGCATTCCTCACTTCTATTCAGCCTTCTACGTTTACAAGTATGCAACCGGAATCAGTGCGGCTCTTGCCCTTGCTCACCGCGTAACTCAAGGCGGCGATAAGGAACGTGAGGATTACTTTAAGTTCCTTAAAAGCGGCGGCTCACGCTACCCTATCGAAAGCCTTAAAATTGCAGGCGTTGATATGGAAAAAACAGAACCTGTTCAGGCTGCCTGTGACGAGTTTAAGAAAATCCTTGACCAGCTCAAGGAACTTTTATAAAAAAATCGCCGGATAAAATTCTGCTAATTATCGGGGGAATTTCTTCCGATAATTAAAAGAAGATATTGTATCCGCATTAAATCAGGAAAGAGGATTTGTATGAAAAAAGCAGAGTTTAAATCGTTTTTGAAAAGTGTGCCTAAAGCCGAGCTTCATTTACATCTTGAGGCAGTAATTTCACTTGCGGGCGTAAAAAAGCTTTACAAAAATAAATTTGCAAAAGAAATGCCGGAAGATGAGCAGAAATCATTATTTTCTTATAACGATTTAAACGGATTCATTCAGTCCTTTTTGAAAATTCAGGGCTTCTATTCTTCTGTAAAGGATTTTAATCTTGTTTTTGCCGAGCTCGAAAAATACCTTGTAAAAAACGGAATCATTTACGCAGAAGTATTCTTTGCTCCGTCAGCTTTCCTGAAAATGGGCTTTAAATACTCTGATATGGTAGAGGTTTTCCATAAAAACATCACAAAAATCAGGGAAAAACGCGGAATTATCATCAAAATGCTCATGGACGTAAGCCGAACCTTTGGCTGCGAAAATGCCATGAAGAATTATAATCTTTTGAAAGAGTTCCCTTGCGAAGACATTATCGGAATCGGACTTGGCGGTGCTGAAGCAAAGGGTCCCGCAAAGGATTTTGAAGCTGTATTCACTCAGGCCCACAAGGATGGCTTCCGCGCTGTTGCCCACGCAGGCGAAGATGTAGGTCCGGAATCAATCTGGGATGCAATCAACTATCTTCACTCAGAAAGAATCGGGCACGGCTTAACTGCAATGCAGGACGAAAAACTGATGGATGAGCTTGCAAGCACAAAACTTCCGGTTGAAATTTGTATTACAAGTAACACCTTTACTAAAAAAGTAATCACAAAGGCTAGTGAACATCCTGTTGGAGATTACTTCAAGAAAGGAATTGTAGTAACAATCAACACTGATGACCCGGTATTCTTTAAGACTACCCTTCTTGACGAATTCTACATCTGCTACAAAGAGCAGAAAATGTCTATGAGCGACATCAAAAAACTTATTGATTACAGTTTTACTTCATCATTTATGCAGGATTCAGAGAAAAAAGCTTATCTTGCAAAGGTAGATGAGGCTTTCAAAAACTGCAAAGAGTAGACTTTCTTGCAAAAATCAGATTTTAATTCAAAGCTCGAAAAATATTACAGTAAATTCCACGAAGAACACCGGCTGGAAACCCGGCACGGCTTTGTGGAATTTAACACCTCGATGAAATATATTGGTCAAGCGGTGGAGATGTCTTCTGCCGGTTCTAGTTCACCTTCCGGCGCGCCAACCTCCCCCGTAAAAATCCTGGACATAGGTGCGGGCACCGGCCGCTATTCAGTTGCCCTCTCACACGAAGGCTTCGATGTTACCGCTGTTGAACTTGTAAAACACAATATCGAAATTTTACGCGCAAAGCACGAAAACGTAAAAACCTGGCAGGGCGACGCCCGCGACCTGCACTTTTTAGACGATGACACCTTTGACGTAACTCTTCTCTTTGGCCCTATGTACCACCTGCACGGGGAAGAAAACAAGCTTAAAGCCCTTACCGAAGCCCGCCGCGTCACAAAAAACGGTGGAATCATCCTGGTTGCCTACGTAATGAACGAATACAGCGTGATTTCCTATTGCTTTAAGGAACACAAATGGGCTGAAGTTGCCGCAAAAGGCGGATTGACACCTGACTTTCATATCAATGCAACAGAAGAAGACCTCTACGATTATGTCCGCATTTCTGACATTGACAATTTGAATAAAAAAGCCGGCTTAGAGCGCGTCAAAATCATTTCTGCGGACGGAGCGGCTGACTTTATGCGCCGGGAACTCAACGAAATGAGCGAAGAGGAGTTCAAGGCCTTCTGCGATTTTCAGCTGGCAATTGCTGAACGGCAGGATTTAGTCGGGGCAGGAAGCCACACAGTCGATATTCTGAAGGTAAAAAAATGAAAAAATATACTGCAGCAATCATCGGATGCGGAAGAATCGGATTTACTCTGGGCTTTGATAAAAAAAGGGAAGCTCCGGCCAGCCACACAATGGCACTTTTGCAGAATCCTTCTATCACACTTATAGCCGCCTGCGATACTTTTGAGGACAACTTAAAACTCTGGGAGCGCTATGTGCGCCGTTATAATAAAAACGTTCATACTTACAAAAGTACAGACGAGCTTCTGGCGGCTGAAAAACCAGACATAATCGTGATTGCCGTAAACGAAGACTCTCACTTACAGACGGCCCTGGACGTGATTGCCGCAAAGCCCCGCCTTGCCATTCTTGAAAAGCCCGTAGCCCTGAACACGGAAGACGGAAAGAAAATTGAGGAAGCGGCTGAAAAGTATCAGGTGCCTGTCCTTGTAAATCACGAAAGAAGATTCAGTGAAGATTACAAGCTTGCAAAAAAATACATTGATGACGGAAAAATCGGAAAAGTTCAAACTGTAAATGCCCGCCTGGACTCAGGCCTCAGGGTTTATGCAAAATCCGAAGAAGAAACCGGCGCCTACAGCCTGCTTCACGACGGAACCCACCTGGTAGACATCACCATGTTTTTACTGGAAGAAAGTTCCGGTCAGAAAGACGTGCTCAAAGATATGAAAATTACTAACATTACGCGGGACGAGGAAAAGGCTGACGTAATCAGAAATGTTACAGCCCACTTTCAGAGCGAAAAATGCCCGGACGTAAACGTGAGCATATCAGGCCGCAGCCGATATTTTGGTTTTGAAATTGATGTAATCGGCACGGAAGGAAGAATTAAAATTGGTAACGGGATTTTTGACTTTACCCGCCGCCAGCAGTCAAAGCTTTATACGGGATTTTATTCACTTGCTGAGGATAAAAAAATAAAGCGTCCTAAAAAGACGCAGTATTTTTCAAATATGATTCAGAATGCAGTTGATTTTCTGGAAGGCAAAGCAGAACTAAAATCAACCTTGCAGACCGGTATGAATACTTTAAGTGTGCTTGAAGCTATTAAGCTTGCTTTTGCAGAATAATATCGCCGTTTTCCATAACGGAAAAAATATTCTTGCAGTCTGTGCAGCGAAAGCGTCCGGCATGAGAAACCTTAAGTTTTTTACCGCAGGAAGGACAGCTTGCAACTGCGGGAAATGAAAACTGCTCATGCTTGAGCCCGAAATATGCTTCAACTTCCTCGGCATTTTCAAATTTCTGGATAATTTTAGAAAAACCTAAAATCTGAATAACCTGGTAAACCTCTTCCGGAACGTGAAGCAGAACAAGATCTCCACTTTCTGCACGAATTTCCTTGAGAATTGAAATAAAGCAGCCGACTCCGGTGGAAGAGATATATTTTACAGCCTGACAGTCAATTATAAATTTATAAAAGCCTGCAGAAAAAAGATTCATTATTTTTGCTTTAAAATCTGAAGATGTATATGTATCAAGGTAGCCGTCAAGTGTTATAAGACAGGAATCGGGACATTTTTCATAAAGTGTCGGACAAATCTTAAGTGTATCCAGATTTAAATCTGTCAAAAAATCATTTTTATTAGTCTGCATAAACTCACCCACCAAGCAAATAAAAATATATTTTAACTTACTTGAAATTTATCATTTTTTTAAGTTTATGTATAGAGTGCTGTAATGCTTCCCGTCAAGTTTCGCAGGCGAAAATGCCTTTTACCTCTTCAGATAGACCATTAGTAACATAATATCGCTGTTGCGGATTCCGCTGATGCGGTTGGCCTGGCCAAGAGTCATAGGGCGGACTTTTTCCAGCTTGTTGCGGCTTTCGGCAGAAAGGGATGGAATCGAGCCGTAATCAAAATCTTCAGGGATGCGGCAGTTTTCCATTTTGTGAAGTTTTTCTACCCGCTTATCCTGCTTTTCGATGTAGTATTTATATTTTGCTTCGATTTTTGCGCTTTCCCACTCTTCTTCGCTATAGCCCGGGTTTTCCATATCAGGCTTTTTTAGAAGAAGCGCTTCGATTTCTGCAAGCTTTGCGTACTTTGCTTCAACCTTATCAAACTGAGCCTGACTTTTGAGGCCGGCACGAAGAGCATATTTTGCAAGGCGGCGATCGGCGGTGTCGTGGCGCAGCTTAAGGCGGTATTCGGCACGGGCTGTGAACATGCGGTAAGGCTCTTTTGTTCCAAGAGTTACAAGGTCATCAATCAAAACTCCGATGTAACCTTCATCACGGCCGACAATTACCGGTTCGTATTCCGGGATTTTCTTAAAGGCGTCAAATCCGGCAGCTTTCTGGGCAGCACTGATATATTCGTTGAGTTCCTTTGTTTCCCGCTCGCTGATTTTTGCAAACTCGCGGAGTTCGTCAGCAGACATATTGTTCTTCGGCATAAAGGCACCCGGTTCCATACTGGAAGGGACACCGTTCATGGTTTCAGAAAGCTTAGCAAGAGGGCCGCAAAGATCTATATGGGAACGGGCATAAAGTCCCGCATTGATTCCGGCAACAAGTCCCTGGCCGGCAGCCTCTTCATAACCTGAAGTTCCGTTTATCTGACCCGCATTAAAAAGACCGGCTACACGTTTTGTTTCAAGGCTGGCAAAAAGCTGGGTCGGCTCAACATAATCATATTCAACTGCATAACCCGGACGGCTCTGAACTGCGTGCTCAAAACCTTCCATTGTGTGGAGGAAAGCGTCCTGCACGCACTCTGGCAAAGAAGATGAAAGACCGTTCAGATACATTTCTTCTGTAGAAAGACCTTCCGGTTCAACAAAAATCTGATGGCGGTCGCGGTCTGCAAAGCGCATAACCTTATCTTCGATGGAAGGGCAGTAGCGGGGACCAATTCCGCTGATTTTTCCAGAGTACAAAGGTGAGCGGCCAATGTTGGCGCGGATAATCTCATGTGTTTTTTCGTTTGTGTAAGCAACGTAACAAGGCTGCATAGGGCGTTCGACCTTTTCTGTATCAAAAGAGAAAGGAACTACTTCCTCGTCGCCTTCCTGGTATTCCAGCTTTGAAAAGTCGATTGTCTTTTTGAGGATGCGGGGCGGAGTTCCTGTTTTAAGACGGCCGGTTGTAAAACCAAGTCTGGTAAGGCTTGCTGTAAGGCCGTAAGCGGCAGGCTCCCCCACTCGTCCGCAAGGGGCATCGTATTCACCGATGAAAATGCGGCCGCCAAGGAAGGTTCCCGTTGTCAAAACTACAGCGCGGACAGGAATAATTCGGCCGCGTTCTGTAACTACGCCCGTTACCTTCTGACGCATTCCGCTTCGGGCAGCCTCTGTTGTGTAATTTTCGTTTTCAATATTGCTTCCAAAACCGCTTCGTTTTTCGCCAGGAATTGTACCTTTTTCAGCAGCACTGTCGCTGTTAGGAGGCAGCGGAGTTTCGGAAGAAGTCGTAAGAATATCAATCACCACGTCCATCAGAGTATAGAGGTTTTCTGTCTGCTCGACAGTCTGACGGGCAAGCTGAGAATAAGCAATCTTATCAGCCTGAGAACGAGGAGCCTGAACTGCAGGACCGCGGCTTTTATTGAGCATGCGGAACTGAATCATAGTTTTATCGATAAGTTTTGCCATTTCACCGCCAAGGGCGTCAATTTCGCGGACAATGTTTCCCTTGGCAATTCCGCCGATAGAGGGATTACAGCTCATACGGGCAATGGCATCTGGAGTCTGAGTTATTAAAACAGTTTTGAGTCCCATTCGGGCACAGGCAAGGGCAGCTTCTGTTCCTGCGTGTCCTGCCCCTACAACTGCAACATCATAAAAATCATAAAAACCTGACATAAGTGATTTATTATAGAAGAAAACGCAATTTTGGAAAATAGCAGTGATTTTTTAGGAATCTTTCCTTATAATGTGAGCATGCAGATTATTAGAGCGGATGTTTTGGGCTTCTGTTTTGGAGTCCGTCGTGCAGTGGAATATGCGCTGAAGGCACTGGAAGAAAATAAGGAAAAGAAAGTCTACTCGCTGGGGCCTTTGATTCACAATGAAATTGTTTTACAGAATCTCAAGGATAAGGGACTGATTATTCTTTCTGAAGATGACCTGGAAAGTGTAATTCCTCAAAGCGTAGTTATAATCCGGGCCCACGGAGTTTCACCGGACGTAGTAAAAGTCCTGGAAGATAAAAACTGCACTATCGTAAACGCCACCTGCCCGCGCGTAAACGCCAGCCAGAAAATGGTAGAAAAAAATTCCGCGGCCGGAAAGACCATCTTACTTACAGGCGACTCAAATCACGGGGAAGTAAAGGGAATTGCAGGCTATGCAAAGAGCCGCTTTATTCTGCTTCAGTCCGAAAAGGACGCTGAATCACTTTCAAAAGGCAGCGGAGAAGCAGTTCTTTTAAGCCAGACAACCTTCAGTCCCCTTCTCTTTGAAAAAATTTCAAAAATTGCAGGGCAAAAATACGAAAAGCTTACAATCTGTAATACAATCTGCCCCGCAACAAAGGAAAGACAGGATTCCCTGATTGAGCTTTGCGGCCGGGTTGAGGGTGTTCTTGTAATCGGCGGTAAAAACAGCGCAAACACAATCCGCCTTTTTCAGACAGCCGCAAAAAACTGCGCAAAAGCGGCCCACATTCAGAGTGCGGATGACATACCTCAGGAATTTTTCAGCTTAAAAACAATCGGAATTACAGCAGGAGCTTCGACCCCGGACCAGATAATCGAGGAAGTTGAAAAAAGACTTTACGAAACAAAGGTGTAGAAATTGCCTTCATGCTTTTTACTTTCGTAGGTGCCCTGGTCAGCCCGCTGATAAATGGCTTCAAAGCTGTCCATATTTGATTTTGGGAAGAAGGAAGCTCCAACACTGACGGTAACCTTACGCCCCTGAAGAGCCGGAATATCAGCCGCTTCAAGCTTTTCAAAGAAGCGGTCCAGAATACGCCTTCCTATAACCTCGTTTACAACTCCTTCCGCAAAAGCTGAAAATTCATCGCCGCCAAGACGGAAGACAATATCACTTTCGCGGAAGATATTCTTCAGGGCATCCGCAATCAGCTTGAGGGCTTCGTCACCCGCCTGGTGCCCGTAATTATCATTAATCGACTTAAATTTATCCACATCAATAAGCAGGAACATGCCGTGCTTTTCCAGCCGCATTGCCTCGCGGATTTTTTCTTCACCGCTGCCACGATTATGAACTCCGGTCATCAAATCGGTTTCAGAAAGGCGTCTTAAAGCTTCCTGCTGGCGGCGGTCTTCATCAATAGATTCAAAGGCAACCATAACGTGATGCAGTTCCCCTGTCTGGGTTCTGTCGATTACAAAGTAACGCAGGCGCATCCATTTTCCATCGCGGTCAACATATTCAAGGGAAAGGGTTTTTACCTCGCTGAGGCGGACTTCCAGGGTAAGAGGCTCCATAAACTCATTAACGATGGCCTTATAATTATCAGCGGCGATTACATCAACAAAGTTCAGAATTCGCCCACCGTAATTTTTGTAGCAGCCGCCAAGCGCATAGGCAAGCTTATCACTGCCCCGCACAACCTTCATATCACCATTCAAAAGATTTACCTTAACAACAGCCACATAAATGTCGGCAACCGCCTTTATATCGCGGGTCAAAAGTTCAGATTCAGAAAACTTTCTGTCCATAAAGAAAAAGATAAATACAATCAGACCAAGAAGAAGGATTATTATTACCGCAAAAGTCAGATAGAGAATATTGAAGGATTTATAAAGCTTTTGATTATCAAGCACAAGAAAAAGATTCCAGTCATCCGTAACCTTTTCCGTAAAAACCGTGTATTTTTTTGAATTAATTTTAAGGGAAAAACATTCGGCTTTATTTTCGTTGAAACTTTCCAGAAGCCGGATATCCTCAGAATCACCGTCATTATAAAGGCTTCTCCCAATCTTATTTTCGTCAGAGTGGGCAATCACAAAACCATCGCTGGTCATCAAAAAAAGTGACTTTACGGCTTCATTCTGCGATTTTTCCCTTACAATCTTACTGAAATCAGACAGGTAAATATCCATGGCGATAACGCTGCGGCCGTCTTTTAAAAGCTTGCTTACAGTCATCATCAGTTCACTTGTCTGAGCATCATAATAGGGCTGGGAAAGGGCAACCTCGCCGTCCGACATTCTGGCGGCAATATACCAGGGACGGAGGAGAGACAGGTAGTCGGCAGGGGGCACCCATCCGCTGCCATCAAGATAATGACCGTCAAAATAACTGTAAACACCGGTGGAATTATTCTTTATTATAGAAGAATAAATTGCTGTCTGCTGTTCAAGATAGGACTGAACCATAGAAGCCGGTGATTTATAGTCCAGCATTTCGTTCAGGCCGACCGCAGAAAAGGAAATCGCATCCATAGGAAGCTGCAGGGAATGTTCCATAGCAACAGTAACGATATAGGTATAATTTCCCCATTTTGCCTGAATATTTTCTTTGGAAAGCTTGTAAAAATTTAAAAAGACCTTAGTTACAGCCAGCACGGAAAGCAAAACCGTTACTATAAAAATCACTATAAAGCGGCGTCTGAAATGAAATCTCTTTAAAAAAGCATCTTTCACAATTATTTAAATGATAACACTCCTTTATTTTATTTCAAGTTTAAAAATAACCTTGAGTTTTTCATCCCCGATTAACTATACTGTTGCTATGAAATATAACTTAGCAATTTTTGATATGGACGGTACAATTTTAAGCACCCTTGACGATCTTTGTGACAGCACAAACGTAATTCTTAAAAAACACGGATGGCCCCTGCACACTGTAGAAGAAATCCGCTTTATGGTAGGAAACGGGCTTAAAAAGCTGATGGAAAGAGCCTGTCCGGCCGGAACTGATGATGCTACAGTTTCTAAAATCCTTGCAGAATTTATTGAATATTATAATAAACACTGTGCGGACAAAACCCGCCCCTATGACGGAATCCCTGAACTTTTGAAGGAGCTGCGCCAAAAGGGCGTTACAGTTGCCGTAAATACAAATAAGATTCAGTCGGCAGCAGAAGAGCTGTGCGACCTTTATTTTAAGGATCTTTTTGATATCATCTGCGGAAACACTCCAGACCTTCCTGTAAAGCCGGCTCCAGACGGCGTTCATAAAATCATGAAGAACTTTGCCCAAGAAAAAGGACTGCAGCCTGGCAAAGTTCATGCCGTTTACATCGGGGATTCTGACGTAGACTATATGACAGGAAAAAACTCCGGCATAGATTTTATCGGCTGCGACTGGGGCTTCCGCGGCGAAGCCTTCCTGCGCGAAAAAGGCGCTACGGTAATTGCCAAAAAGCCGGCAGATGTATTGAAGCTGATGATGTAAAAACTTTTTAAATTTTTCTTGCATTCCTCCAAAAGCGTAGTAAAATTAATGCATGTGATAGTAATACTATCAATATAATATTTTTACTATCACGTAAAAAAACACGCTTTTTCACACAGGAGGATTTGATTTAATGAAAAAGTTAGTAAAAAAGTTGGCCGTAATTTTTGCGGCAGGGGCACTTTTGGGCGCGCTCGCAGGCTGTTCAAACATTTTGCTTGACGACGAAGAAACTACAGATGGCTCAGCACGCAGCGCAATTTCAAGCACAGTAACTTACACCCAAAGCCCGGAAATCTTTAATCTTGTATGTGAAGGCTACAATGAAGGAATAAAAGGCCCGGTTATCATCACAAAGGGAACCTTAAAGAGCGGATGGTCTTTAAAAACAGTTTATCTTATTACCCTTTCCGGAACTGACAATGTTGCCAAGCAGTCTACAGGATACGTAACAGACTTACTCAGCGGCTTCTGCCTCAACAACGCATATCTTGAAAACGTTGTAAGCATCGTAAATAAAAATATTCCTAAGAATTCAAATATCATTCTTGCAGGCCACAGCCTTGGCGGAATGATCTGCCAGCAGGTTGCCGCAGACGATACTATCAAGGCAAATTACAATGTTTTGAATACTGTCTGCTTCGGCTCACCTCTGCTTGCTGCCGGAAGCCGTGAAGGTGAAACAAAACGTCTTGGCGACACTTCTGACGTAGTTCCATACCTGAGCGGAAGCCTTTTCAATAATACAGCCTGGGCAATTGCAGGCCTCAACCGCGAAAACGGTGGCTACGGCACAGACCTTCTTTCAGCCCACACTAAGAGCTACGGCCGCACCGATGTCTGGGGCAAATACGATGTTCTTGGCAAAAAATACGGCTCAGCAAAGATTACACTTAATCTGAATACAAAGACTTTCTATAAATCACCAAGCTGGTTGTTTTAGGGAAGAATAAAACTTAACTGACAAGGCCTGCATGAAATGAAGTGCAGGTCTTTTTTTTCGTAAGTAATACCAGCGATTTTAGGAGGCAGCATAGCCACGATTGTAGGGGCGCCGAAGGCGGCCACCGCAGAGAACGAAGTGAGCGAGGAGGCTGGAGCGCAAGCGGAACCCCGAAAAGCGTGTGGGAAGATGGCACCGCTCCTGAATAAAATCCAACAACTTGAGCGAAGCGAAAGTTAAGCAATGGTTCGGCACATCCGGAAGTTGTAATGAAAATTACGACCATTGCCCATTTGTCACACCCCCTTAAATTCTGTATAATCGTACTACTATGGATTTAATCAAGAAACTTGACGAATGTGAAAAACGCTTTGCGGTTGTGAGCGAAGCGGTAATGGATCCGAATCTTGTAAAGGATGCCAAAAAGTACAAGGACACCATGCGTGAACACGGTTATTTGAGTGAAGTTTGCGCGCTTTATGACGAATACAAAAAGGTCCTGACAGGCATTAAAGATGCTAAAGAAATGATTACTAACGAAGATGATGCCGAAATGAAGGAAATGGCCCGCGAAGAGCTTAAGGAGCTTGAAGACCGCCAGCCAAAACTTGAAGAGGAAATTAAGCTTAAACTGGTTCCGCCTGATCCTCTTGATGAAAAGAACATCATTCTGGAAATCCGTTCGGCAGCCGGCGGTGACGAGGCTTCTCTTTTTGTGCGCGACCTTTGGGAAATGTACACTCATCTTGCCGAACGCAAGGGTTGGAAGACTGAAACTATGGAAGCTCAGGAAACTGAGGTCGGCGGTTTTAACAAAATCGTAACTTCTATCAGCGGTAAATTTGTTTACGGAACTTTGCGCTGGGAATCTGGTGTTCACCGCGTTCAGCGTGTTCCTCAGACAGAAAGCCAGGGTCGTCTTCAGACTTCTACTGCAACTGTTGCCGTTCTTCCTGAGGCCGAAGAAACTGAAATTGAAATTAAACCGGGCGACGTTCGCGTTGACGTTATGCGTGCCGGCGGACCTGGCGGACAGTGTGTAAACACAACTGACTCTGCCGTTCGTTTGACCCATATTCCGACCGGTCTTGTTGTTATCCAGCAGGACGAAAAGTCGCAGATTAAAAACAAGGAAAAGGCCTTCCGCGTTTTGCGTGCCCGCCTTTTTGATCTTGAAGAAAGCAAGAAGCAGGAAGAACGTGCCGCAGCCCGCTCAAGCATGGTTGGTTCTGGTGCCCGTTCCGAAAAAATCCGCACCTACAACTTCCCTCAGGACCGCGTAACTGACCACCGCATCAACCTTTCCCTTCACAACCTCCCAGGCTTTATGATGGGAAACATGGACGAAATGCTGGACGCCCTCAACGTTTACGCTAAGGAAGAGCAGCTGGCAGCGGATATTACTGAGCTTTAAGGAAAGGGGGAAGTCGACCCCTTAGGGAGCGGCCCCACGAAGTGGGGTAAAAACAGTCCAGTGGACTGTTTTTAGCGAGTCTCGGCGAAGGCTATGCCTGAGCCGCCGGCCCGCACTTCGTTGCGGGCTACCCTCTCGCCTAGGGGGACGCTTCGCTTTCCCCCTAAAACCCCCTCGAGTTTTCGTTAGAAAACTCGATAGTGAGCGTAGCGAACGTACAACGCATCCCCATTTTATGACAATTAAAGATTTCAAATCACAGGCAGTAAAATCTCTCGACAAATCACCAAGTCCGGCTCTGGATGTTGAAATTCTTTTATGTCATTTTCTGCAACTGGATAAAACTCACCTGCTTTTAAATCAGAATACAGAAATCCCGGAAGAAAAGCTTACCCTCTTACAGGACGCTCTTACCCGTCGCCAGACCGGCCTTCCAGTTGCCTATATTACAAATCACAAGGAATTTTACGGTTACGACTACTTCGTTACACCAGACGTTCTGATTCCAAAACCCGACACCGAAATCCTGGTAGAAAAAGCCATAATATTTTTAGAACAGAAAATAGAAGCAAATCCAGACCGCATTCTTACAGTCTGCGATATGTGTACCGGAAGCGGCTGCATCGGAATATCAGTATTAAAGGCTTTATTTGAAGAAAAAAAGATTCATCTTGATCGCCTGCCAAAGTTTACGCTGGTAGATATAAGTGCCCCGGCTCTGGAAGTTGCAAGGAAGAATGCGGAAAGGCTGCTTTCCAATGAGAAAGCGTCACCTGCCACACCCGCAGCCAGCAAAAGCAAACTCCGCGAACGAATCCGCTTCGTCCAGAGCAATCTCTTTGAAATGCTGCCCTATCAGTTTGACGTAGTTCTTACAAACCCGCCTTACGTTCCCGCCTCCCTCACAGAAGAACTTCTTCAGGACGGCCGCAGCGAGCCTCGCCTCGCCCTTGACGGCGACGTAACAATCACCGGCGATAAATCCGACAGCGACGACGGCCTTGAAATCATCCGCAACCTAATGCCCCAGCTTGGCGAACACGTTGCCCCTGGCGGTTTTTTCCTAATGGAAACCGGCGAATACAACATGCGCGGCGCAGAAAATCTTTCTTACCGAGCCGGCTTCCGTAATTCACAGGTCTTTGAAGACCTGGAAGGTCAGGAAAGAGTCTTATACGGGGAAAAACATTAATTATCTGAGATTTTTGCTATTTTCTCTTATAAACGTTCAAATCAATCATCTTTTCGCTTTTGGCAACAACCATCGTTACTACTACATCACCAAGGCAGTTACACATACTGATAAACATACCGATTAAGGGACCTACTCCCATTACAAGGGTGACACCTTCAACCGGGACACCTATCAAAGAAAGAAGCATGGAAAGAATGACAACGCCGGCGCCAGGAACACCGGGAGCACCTATCGACATCAATATAATGGAAATAGCCAGAGTTACTATTGCACCGGCAGGAACAACTACACCATAAATCTGAGCCAGCATCAGAGTCTGAACAGCAAGAAGAACGCAGGTTCCGTCCATGTTGATGGTTGCGCCAAGAGGAATCGAAAGACTATAAATTTTTGAATCAATTCCCAGCTCTTTTTTGCAGGCTTCCATATTCAGCGAAATTGAGGCGTTACTTGACGCAATCGCAAAAACCTGAATCATGTAAGACAGGTAGTGTTTGAAAAAAAGCAGAGGATTTATACCTGCCAGCAGCATTACCATACAATAGACAAGAATCATCACTCCAAGACCGGATAAAAATGTGGCCAGCATACTTAAAACAGAAAGCAGTAACATAGGGCCGGTTTTTAATACCATGGATAATATTGAACAGAAAACCGCAAGAGGGGTAACGTGCATAATGATTGATACGATTTTCAGAAATAATTCACAACAGCCTTCAAACCATGATGATATTCTGGTGGAATAATCTCCGATAAGTCCAATCGCAAGGCCTGTAATAACGGCAAGAAAGAGAATCTGAATCATATTACTTTTCAGGAAGGGGGACAGAAAATTATCCGGGACAATCTCAATTATCATATTTCTGAAGGAAATCTCTTCTACTTTTGAAATTATTCCGGAAATGTTTTGAGTTACCTCCGTAACAGCAGACGGATGACCAGGACGAAAAATAAAAAATACGCCCAATCCAACACAAGTCGCAATTATAGTTGTGACCATATAAAGGCCGATAATCTTTATTCCAATTCTACCAAGACCCATAGGATTACTTTGCTTGGAAAAGCAGACAACAATAGAAAAGAAAACAAGTGGTGCCGCAATCATCTTAAGGGCATTCATGTACATGTTTTTTACAGGAGTCAGGAAATTTTCATCAAGCACAGAAATAAATTCTTCCGGTGCAATTACGGTAAGCAGGATTCCCACAAGAACAGCAGCTATCAGAGCCCCAAGTGTCAATATCAGGGCGTGTGTTGAGCTTGTAACTGTCAACTGTATAATATTGCTTCCGTCCTTGTACTTGTATTTTAAATTCCTCCACATACTGCTTAAAATCAGACTGCGAAGACCAGTGTTTATTGCCGTATCAGATTCTGCCCAGTAATCAGGGATTGAAGGCGAAAAAGTCTTTTGAATATCAATAGGCTGACCTGCGGCAGAAAAATCAAAAACTGTTGTGCCTAAAAATGAACGGGCATGAACAATAAGCTGGCTTCCTTCATCTGCATGAGCCACGATTTCCCCCATCGCTTCTTCGGCAGCCAGAAGATTCTTGTTATTTTCAGTTCCTTTAATACCAGCGTTATTCAAAAATGAACGGATAAAATCCGTCGCATTACCAATTCCTGTGTTATCAGCTGTGAATATATTCTTCATAAGATTTATTATAGCATAAAAAAAAGCCGCCCGCATTTTATTTTGCAGGCAGCCAAATTTGATTTTATTCTATCTCCACACCCTTGGTAAAAAACAGCGAAATTCCTTCCTTAGGGAACTTCACCTTTACTTCCTCAATCACCGCTTTAATTTTGCGGGCAGCTTCTGCATCCACATAGGCATACAAAATGAAATTCTGCTCTGGCCAGGCGGCGGACCCCATTTTGCGGGTTTTTATACCTTTGCCGTGAACATCGTTTAAGATTGTATACTGGATGGCGGGGATATTTTCTTCAAGGCGCTCGATGATGTCGTCTTCCACCGACTGATTGCTTATAATTTCTGCGCGATATTCTGCTATAAATTCCATAATTAAACCTCATAAAATTGGTTTGTAGACCTAAAAATTGCTCTCGCAATTTTCTTAACGGTCTGCTATTTAACATCGGCCGCCAGCGGCCTTCCACACATAACCAGGCTGTACAAAACCGGAATTACCAGCAGAGTGATGAAGGTACTACTTGTAAGTCCGCCGACAACGGCAATACCAATCGGCTGAACCATCATGGACTGGCCTTCGCTGGCAAAGCACATTGGAAGCATACCAAGAATTGTTGTCAGGGTTGTCATCAAAACCGGGCGGAAGCGGCTCTTCCCGGCCTGATAGCAGGCTTCCTTCAATTCTACGCCGCGTTCACGAAGCATACCTGTGTAGTCAACAAGGATGATACCGTTGTTTACTACGATTCCGACCAGCATAATCAAACCGACCATAGACATAATCGAAAGAGCCTGTCCGATAATCTTATAAATAAATACAACACCTATAATCATAAACGGAATTGTTGCAAGGTTTATCAGCGGAGCCTTAAAGCTTTCATAGGTTGCTGCCATAACGCCGAATACAAGGATAATGGCCATAGCGATAATCTTGAAGTAGAGCCTCATCTGCTCGGTTGTATCTTTCCAGGAACCTTCATAGCTTACGGTAACGCTTTCAGGGATAATGAAGCTTTCGTTGATTTTTTCTTTAATCATATTTTCTACGACGTTGGCGTTTGTAGTCGTAAGGATATCAGCCTTTACGTGAATGATTCGGGTCTGACTTTCACGGGCAATGGAAACAGGACCAACACCTTTTTTCAGGCTGGCAAAGTTTGCAACGCTGACCTTACCGTTGGTTCCCTTTACAAAAATCGATTCAAGGTCATCCATTGTCTTGCGGTCTTCCGGCCGGTAAGAAACTACCACGTTATAATCCTTTCCGTTATTGCGGAAAACGCAGGCGGTAGTTCCGTTGATGGCGTAGTTGATTTCCTTGGCAACGGTGGTAACGTCAACTCCAAAAGAGTAAGCACGCTGGCGGTCAATTACGATTTCTACCTGAGGAAGTCCCCGGCTCATACTGATGCTGGACTCTCCGGTATCGCCAAGGTTATCTATAATATCACCGATTTTTTCTGCAACGTCCATTGCCTTGTCCAGGTCATCCGAGCGGATTGCAATATCAATATCACTTCCCATCATCTGACCGCGGAAGCCCTGACCAAAGGTAAAGGTTGCCCCGGAAAATTCTGCAAAGTGGGAACGCAGCTTCTGCTGAATCGTAGCAGCATTATCAATCTGTTTGCTTGTTTCCGGCAGAGAGATTTCGATGGAACCGGTATTTGTGGCAGAGTTTCTTCCGCTGGCACCAATTGTCGTTGTAATATTTTTGTAGCCCTTTACCTCATTTTTGATGATATCTTCAAAGCTTAAAAGCACCTTTCCGGTTTCATCAAGAGGAGTTCCCACAGGCATTGTAAGCTTAAGGGTAACTGAATCATCACTTCCAGAAGGCATCATATTAATCTGCATTGTCGGGATGATTGCAAAAGAAATAAAAAGCAGGCAGACAGCCACAACAAGAGTTACAAGGCGGTTGTTGAGGGAAAGCTTCAACAGTTTTCCGTACCATTCAGTAAGCCTATTCATTCCACCCTGAAAGAGGCCGTAAAGCCGTTTCAAAACAGGATTTCTTACAGGCTTTTCATTTCTGTTGGAAAGAGGCAGAAACTTTCCGGCAAGAACAGGAACAAGGAAAATCGCAACAAGGAGTGATGATACAAGGGCAATTACGATTGTAAAAATCAGCCCTTTAAACATCTGTCCCATCATTCCAAGATCAGAAATAAAGAAGATAAATGGAATGAAAACGCAGATTGTCGTAAGGTTTCCCGAAATTACCGACATCAGCATTTCCTGGCTTCCAAGAATTGCCGCAACCTTAGGCTTGGTTCCCCGCTGGCGGTAGGCATAAATATTATCAATCATAACAATTGAAGCATCTACAATCATACCGACACCAAGAATCAGACCTGTCAAAGTCATCATGTTTAAGGTGATTCCAAGGTTACTCATTGCAAAAAGGGTGATAACGATGGAAAGCGGAATGGAAATTGAAATGATGATTGTACTTTTGAAATTCTGCAAAAAGATAAAGAGAATCAAAACGGCAAGTAAAAGTCCCTGCCAGGCCGACTGAATCAGAGTATTGATTGTTTCGCGGATTGAGTCGGTTGTATCCCATACGATTTCAAGGGAAATGTCGGCAGGAAGTTGATTAGAAAGCTCTGACATTTTTTTATAAACGTTGTTGGCAACGGTAACGGAGTTAGAACCCGAAACCTTTGTTACGCTGATGTAAACACCACGCTGGCCGTTGATGTAAGATTCTGAACTTGCATCTGCATAGCCAAGAGTTGCAGTTCCGATATCACGCAGCTTTACCGAATAACCATTTATAGTAGAAATTACAGTGTCATTGATTTCATCAACCGAAGAATACTGACCTGTAGTTCTGACGATATAGTTTTTGTGACCTTCCTGAACCTTACCACCGCCAAGTTCCAGATTCTGCTTGGCAAGGGCACTTACAACCGTCGGAATTGTGTAGCCGTAAGCAGCGAGGCGGTTCTGGTCAAGTTCAACATTTACCTGCTTAGCACGACCGCCACGAACGCTGGCTTCTGCAACGCCGTCTGCCTGTTCAAGAATATCAGTAATATTGTCTTCTGCAATCTGCTTGATATCGTCTACCGAGCGGTTACCGCGGACAAGAATACGCATAATCGGCATAGAATCGCTGGAAAATCGCATAATGCTTGGAGTTCCCGCGTTATCCGGCAGGGAGTTTGTAATTCGGCTCAGCTTATCGCGGATATTATTTACCGCCGCTTCCATATCAGTTCCGTAATTGAACTCCATCTGAACCATAGAAGAAGATTCTGACGATGTCGAGCTGATTTTTTTTACGCCGTTTACACTGACAACGGCATTTTCAATCACTTTTGTAACTGTCTGTTCAACTGATTCCGGGCCCGCGTTCTGATAGGTTGTCATAATCATAACGTAGGGGTTATCAACATCCGGCATAAGGGCAATGGCTATCTTACTGAAGGTAAAAGCGCCCAGGATTCCCAGAAGTGCAAAGGTAATAAGCACCAGAATCGGGTGCTCCATGGTTTTACGGCTTAAACTCATTGAGGCTTGCCTCCCTTTTTAGGGGCATCTTTTGGAGCGCCTTCAGGTGGATTTTCCATATTTTCAGGCTTACTCTCAACTACAGAAGTTGCACCATTCGTAATGTCTTTAATCTTTCCACCGTCAGCCAGAGTAAGCATACCTTCAACTACAACTTTTTCACCTTCGTTCACGCCATTCAAAATCTGATAGTAGCTGGCAACGTTTTTACCAAGTGATACCTCGCGCTTTTGAACTGTCTGGCCGTCAGTCGTAACATAGAGATAGTATTTATCGTTTGAATTTACAAGGGCATCCTGCTGAATTGCAATCTGGCCTTCATAATCAACAGTGTAGAGTTTTACCTTTGCAAACATTCCCGCATTCAGGCGGTCATCCTTCTGGTCAAAATGAAGGACGATTTCCTTTGTTCGGGTAGCGGCATCAACAACAGGAGAAATGCGGACAACCGTCGCTGTAAAAAGAACTCCGGCATAAGCTTCAAAGGTAACTTCGGCCTTGAGTCCCAGCCTGATGTCACCGATGTAGCGCTCAGGAACGTAAGCAGTAATCTGAAGGTTTGCAATATCACCGATTTTTGTAATGACAGAGCTTGTAGAAACGGTCTGGCCTGACTTCATAGGAGTTGAAATAATACTTCCGCTGATTGGAGCGGTAACCGGAGACTTAGCGTAATAGCTTCCAGGCTCAGAAGGGTCAACGTAAGCAATAACATCGCCAGCCTTTACCTGAGAGCCCAGGGAAACTAAAGTCTGGACAACCTTACCGCCGATTGAAGGAAAAACTTCAATAGAACTCTGGGTTTCGACATCACCGTTTGTAAGAATATAGTCGTGAAGTGTGGTCTTTTCGGCTACAACAGTTTTTACAGAAGTAACAGTATCACCTGCTCCTCCCCACATTCCCTTGCCAGGCTTTCCGCCCTTGCCGCCTTTTTTAGCCTTATTTGTCGTATTTATCAAAAAGATTGCAAGGATTGTTGCGATAATTACCGCCGCAACGATGATGATTGTCTTACCTTTCTTGTCTGCCATTTTTTTCTTCCTATATATAATTTAATTTGTTACGTTAGAAAAAGTCCCGAAAGGAACGCCCAGTGTACTCTCCAGAGTAAGTACATTGGAAATCAGGGTAAACTCCTGCTGCTGGAGAGAAGTTTTTGCCGTCAAAAGATTGTCCTCTGCCTTCTGTAATGTCAGCAGGTCCTTTGAACCGTTGTTGTAGGCAATGCGGGTCATTTCATAAGAACGCTGCATAAGGTTTACGTTTTTTTCAAGAGTTTCCAGCTGGCTCTGAGCCTGAAGAATTGTGTTGTAGCTGTTTCGCACATTGATAGCCGCACTTGTCTTTTCATCTTCCAACTGAAGTTTAAGTTCTTCAAGCGATTCTTTCTGGCTTGCAACGCTGAGGGCACCTGTTGACCATGGGAGATAGCCGTCGAGCGGTATCTTCACGCCCAGGGAGAGAGAGTTTGTAGTAGAAAGATTATCAACATTTTTTGTCTTTGTTTTTCCGTAAGTGTAAGAAGCAGTAAGGCTTGGTCCGTAAGCAGAAAATCTGGTAGAAAGAAGCTTTGCCTTTGCCGAATCCACCGAGTTCTGGGCAGACTTTACAGAAGGAAGAGCTTCAATATCACCGTGGAGAATTTCCTCCGAAAGCTTAACCTTCTGCACTACATCATCCAGGTCGCCTTCAAGTTCAATATTGATTGAAAGTCCGATTCCCAGAACCCGCTTAAAGCTTGCAATGTCGTTGGTGTAGGTATTTTTAAGGATAGTGATTGTCGGCTTTTTGCTTTCCACATTGTACTGAGAGTTGAGCAAATCAAGTTCAGAAAGCTGACCGCGGTTGTACTTGGCCAGGTTTGAATCATAAGTCTGCTGGGCAGTTTCAAGGCTGCGTTCCTGGGCAGCAAGATTTTCCTTCTGATAGAGAATATTATAGAAGGATTTACGCACATTCAGCTCTACGCTTCTTTTTGTATCCTCATAAGAAAGCTGGCCTGCATCATAAGCAAGAAGAGCCGATTTAATAGAAGAAAAAATTGAAGGCGAAAGAGAAATTGAAGCTGAACCCGAAATTCCCGTTGAATAAGTATCCTTTTCTAAATCATCATTAAAGGAACCGGAAACTGTAAGTGTCGGACTGATTGCATTCCAGGAAGAATTTTTAGCGCGTTTCTTCAAATTAAGGGCAAGTTCGCTTTTCTTTACAGAAACGTTGTTTTCCAAAGCGTATTTTACCGCATCATCTACTGTAAGACGCAGAATTGCATCCGTCTTTTCATCTGTCTGAGACTTTGTCTGTGCAAAAACTGCCGCCGTAAAAAATAAAGCAAGCGCACAGGTAAAAATTTTCTTTATCATATTTTTTTTCCTTATACACACCATTATAACCAATTAATCATACCAAATAGTACATTCTTTTTTAAGAATTTTTTGTTATGAAGTAAATAATCTCTCTTTTATTTTTCATTTCTTTCTGCTAATTTTATAGAAGGTGGGAATTATGGAAAATGAGGCAATTTTTCATTCAGACATTAATGATTCAGAAGCGCTCATAAACGAATTTTTTGCGCACTACGACTATTTCAACGAAGATGACAAAGTCCGCATCAAAAAAGCCTGGAATCTGCTCTGCGAAAAATGCGGAGACAAGAAACGAAGCTGCGGAACGCCTTACTATCTTCACCCCCTCAGACTCGCCCGCATTCTTGCAAACTCAAAGCTGGATTCTGATACAATCATTTCTGGAATTCTGCACACCATCCGCGATTTTGGCGTAAGCCCGGAAGAATGTGGAAAAATATTCGGCGAACAGGTAGAAAAAATCATTCAGGGTACAAACAAAATTATGTACCTGCCTATAAACTCTAAAACCCTGCGCCAGGCAGACGCAATCAGAAAGATGATTTTTGCCATGACAGACGACGTTAGAATCATCCTTATCAAAACTGCCGACCGCCTGGACCGCATCAGAAACATCAGGAACCTTGAGCCGGAGCGACAGAGAATCCTTGCAGAAGAAATCATTGATATCTGGGCGCCGCTTGCAGACCGACTTGGTATGCAGACTGAAAAAAACGAGTTTGAGGACTTGAGTCTTAAGTACACAAATCCAAAGGCCTATGCCCAGATTGAAGCCATAGTTGCCCAGTCCAAGGAAGAACGCGCAGACTTTTTGAGTGCCGCCGTAAAAAAAATCCAGCAGAAGGCAGAAAAATCGGGCATTTCAGTTACGATTACCAGCCGCGCAAAGCATTATTATTCTATTTATCAGAAGATGAGAAAGCGCAACAAGGCCGCAAGCGAACTTTATGACCTGCTTGCCCTGCGCATTTTGTGTTCAACTAACGCTGAATGTTACACCCTGGTTGGAATTGTTCACAGCCTCTGGACTCCGCTGGATGGCCGCTTTAAGGACTACATCGCCGTTCCAAAGGCCAACGGCTACCAGTCCCTCCATACAACCGTAATGTGTGAAGGAAAGCCCCTGGAAATCCAGATCCGCACTTATGAAATGCACAATATGGCCGAGCACGGTATCGCTTCCCACTGGCTCTACAAAAAGGGAACAAACCACGACCTTGTTGAAGCCGACAAGCTTGAGATTTTCAACAAACTGCAGTCTCTTAAGGAAAGCATTCTCACAAACGACGCTGATTTTGAAACCCTTAAAAATGAGCTGCTTGGTGATGAGATTTTCGTATTCACTCCGGCAGGCGACGTAAAAAAACTTCCGGCAGGCGCGACAGCAATCGACTTTGCATACTCCGTTCACTCTGCAATCGGAGAAAAAATCGTAGCGGCCAAGGCAGACGGAAAAATCATCCCGATTACAAAGCCGCTTCAGAACACACAGATTATAGAAGTAATTACAAATCCGCAGGCTCACCCTACCGAAGCCCAGCTGAGTAACGTAAAAACTTCAAAGGCTCACCAGAAGATTCACTCCTGGCTCATGGCAAACGACCCGACCTTCAGTGAACGCATTGCCCTGCAGAATGCCGCTGCCCCTGCCGGTGACGCTGCCTCTGGAGACGCTCAGGCTGCCGCCGCCCTGCTGCAGGCAAGCGGAAAGCGTCCCCGTAAGAAGCACTACAAAAAGGACGAAGACCATCCGGAAAAACAGGTTCGAACCCGCAAAAATATCCTTGTTCAGGGAGAAAAGCACGTAATTTACAATTTTGCCCAGTGCTGCAATCCTTATTACCCGGATGTAATCTGCGGTTACGTCACCCGCTCAAAGGGAGTGACAATTCACAAGGCAAGCTGTCTGATTTACCAGCGCATTCCTGAAAAAGAAAAGAGAAGCGTACAGGTAAGCTGGGATATAGAAGATAAAAATTAATTGAACTCTTTATAGCTTATGCTTCCGGCGTCCTCGTCCACGTACATAATGTACCAGACGCCGTTTTCGCCGAAGGATCTGAAGTTATACTGGGTAAAGTTTCCGAACTTATCAACTCCGCCCGGATGATAGTGTCCGCACAGATAGCCCTGAATCTCCATTTCTGAAAAGAATTGAATCAGGATATTACGCTCAGTTGTATCACGCAGACAGAAAGGCAGAAACCACTGGGCAAGCTCAGAGCGGGAAAGAGGCACATGAGTAAAAACGACCACCCGCTTTGATTCAGCCGCCATTGCCGCCTTTAAGCCTTCCAGCTGACGGGATCCCAGGGTTCCAGAACCGCTGTCCAGCCCATACCAGGCCAGATTTTTCGTATAGAATTTATAGTAAGAAGTTCCCGGGTAACAGTATTTTGAATAGAGTTCATAACCGTCACTCTGGAAAAGGTCATGATTTCCGATTACGTTCAGAACCTTTTTTCCCTTAGCTTCGATTTTTGAAACCAGGGCGGCATAATCCTTCATCTGGCCTTCTTTTGCGCCGTCGGCAAAATCACCAAGACCAAGGGCAAACTTCACTTTTGATAAATCATAGGAATTAAGCCACTTTTCGAAGGCTGCGTCCACTCCGCTTTTATAATACCCCGCCCCCTTATGAACATCAGTCAGAATAAGAACCTCGTAGGAGCCGGAAACAGAGTCTGTCCAGCCGCGGATTTCATCATCAGAAGCAGAAATATTTTTTATGGGACGATAGCGGTGATTTACGTTATTGTCACCGCTCCAGAAAGATTCAGGTGTAATATTACAGCCGGCCAGGGCTATCAGACTAAGAGAAAACAAAGTGCCCAAAAAAATGCGTAATTTCTTCATCTCTCCAATATTATAAACCACTTATCGCCCGTTGTCGCGGATTTTTCCTTCAACATAGTCCGGGTCCAGAGTGCGAAGCAAAGTTGCATCAGGAAGCTGGTATTTTGTGTAAATCACGCAGGGATGGCTGTCGCATACCCAGTTGAGTTTAAGTCCGGTCTCGCTGGAAATCAGTTCCCATTCATCAGCCTTTACAAGAAGATTGCAGAAAGATGGCGATACAAACTCAATTTCATCACTGGCGTTAATCTTGTTCATGGCCGTACATTCATAAAGGTGCCAGCCATCTTTCTTTTCAAAAGGCAGAATGCGGCGGTCAGGGTGAATTTCATAATCCTTAAGGCGGGCTTCGCGGGCATCCGGGTGCATTCCCGCAAGTAGCGCTTCGTTTTCGCGGTAGCGTTTCTGCCCTTCATCGTAGAGAGCGTCAAAAGCTTCACCTTTAAGTTCCGCCCCCATCTGAGCCGCAAGCTGATATTTACTGTCGCTGGCACCGGAGGTCGTTTTGTCGGCATCGGCTTTATTATAGTAGAAACCTGTCGTGCTTTCGCGGTGACTTACGTTTTCAAGTTCTGCGATATATGGAGCAGCTTCCTCCCGGCTGATTTTTCCTTCCAGGGCGTCCAGAGCCTTGCGGTAAGCGCGGGTAACCATAGCCACGTAATAGGTACTCTTCATGCGACCTTCAATTTTAAGGGAATCAAGTCCCGCAGCTTTCATATCAGCCAGATGATTAATCATATTGATATCTTTTGATGAAAGGATTGCGGTAAAATCCTCGCCTTCAAAAATCGGGAAGTATTCGCCTTTGCGCTGTTCTTCTTCTATTAAAAGCTTTCCGCTCTGGGCAAGGGCTTTGGCATCAGCAACCCCCAGGTTAAAGTTCCATCTGCAGGTGTGGCTGCAAAATCCACTCTGGGCGCTGCGTCCTGTAAGATAAGCGCTCATAAGACAGCGGCCAGCGTATGCAATACACATAGCCCCGTGAACAAAGGTTTCCAGCTCCATATCAGGAACCGCGTCCTTAATTCGCTTAATCTGAGCAAGGGAAATCTCGCGGCCCAGAACAACCCGCTTAAATCCGATTGATTTGTACATCTTAACCGCTTCAGAGTTCACGCAGGAAGCCTGGGTAGACAAGTGCAGTTCGGCATCAGGAAACTCTTTCTGCAGCAAAGGCACAATTCCAATATCCTGAACGATAAAGGCATCAATCGGATACTGGCGGAAATAATCAATATTTGCACGAAGATTATCAATTTCTTCATCATGAAAAGAAATGTTGAGGGCACAGTGAAGGCGTTTTCCCGGGTAGCGCTTTTTAAGTTCCACAACTTTCTTGTACTCATCTTCATAAAAATTGTCTGCTTTTACGCGAAGGGAAAATTTTTTAAGACCGATATAAGCGGCATCAGCGCCGTAAGCATAGGCATAAGCCAGTTTTTCAACATTTCCAGCCGGAGACAATAATTCCATACTCATAGATTACCTCTTAGGCCTCACTATTAAGGCCACGTTCCAGTTTCGGCTTGTTCTCAAATTTCTGTCTCTGCAAATCACTTCCGCCGGTAATAAACTTGCCGATTTTATCAAGCGCCAGATGTGACTCATGAAGATACTCATCAGCCATCTGGAACATAAACATCATATCAGGCCAGACATCCAGCTGACATTGACTGCCGGCTTCGCGAACCTTGTCAGTAAAAGCGCGGGCATTTTCCAGAAGAACTTCCTTTGCTCCCATCTGAATGATAAGCGGTGGAAAATTCACTAAATCTTCCTTAGTCGCATAAAGCGGAGACACATAAGGATTCTGTCCGTTAGATTCAAAAGTATAAACTGAGCTGCACTTTTTAAAAACATCAGGTGTAAAAATCTCATCGTTGAGTTTTTTTGAAGTGCACAAGGTCGAAGAATTCGAAATATCAAGCCATGGCGAAAACAAAATCACCTTTTTGATGTTGGCACGATAACGGTCACGCAGGTTGAAAATCAATGAACAGGCAAGAGATGCCGCAGAACCGTCAGCCGCAATAATAATTTCAGACTGGGCAGCCGCAGTCCCCTTTTCAGCATTGAGCGAACAGGCAATCTGCTCTTCAGTGTAGAGGGCGCGGAAAACCGACTGAATATCCTCGTTTGCCGCAGGATAAGGCGAATTTGGCGCAAGGCGGTAATCAGGAACAACAACACGGCAGAAGCACTTTGTAGCCAGGGAGGCACAGAAACTTCGGTAGGTGGCAGGACTTCCGCCCACAAAAGAGCCTCCGTGAAGGTAAAGCATTACGCGGTTAGAAGCATATATTTCCGGCGAAAGAATCTCACAGCTTACGTTTCCATATTTATAATCGCTGCGTTCAACCCCGTTTGGAAGGAAAACCGTAGAAAAAGCAGCATCCATCTTCTTTCTGAAAGCTTCAACATCATTTTTTCCGTTATAGGCAAGAAGCTTAAGTTTTTTAACAGCGGCTTTTCTGTCGTTCTGATATTCCTTTTCCATAAGGTATATTATAGCAAAATAACGCAGTTTGTGGTATATTCAATTTTACAGGAGTCTTGCCATGCCTATTAAAGTACAATCAGATTTGCCGGCCGTACGCACACTTGAAAAGGAAAACATCTTCGTGATGACAGAAAAGCGGGCCGCTAACCAGGATATCCGTCCGCTCAAAATTGCAATCGTAAATCTGATGCCAACGAAGGAAGTTACAGAAACCCAGCTCCTCCGCCTTTTGGGAAACTCCCCTCTCCAGGTAGAAATTTCCCTGGTCCGCATGGAAAACCACGAAAGCAAAAACACAGACGACAGCTACCTCGATAAATTCTATATACCGTCAAGCGAGCTTTTTAAGCACAAGTACGACGGCATGATTATCACCGGCGCCCCGGTAGAACAGCTGGAGTTTGAAGAAGTTGATTACTGGAAAGAACTCTGCAGCATTATGGATTACGCCAAAACAAACGTTTTCTCAACCCTTTACGTCTGCTGGGGAAGCTTTGCCGGCCTTTACCACCTTTACGGAATCAAAAAACACGGTCTCGACCGCAAAATGTCCGGCGTTTTTATGAACCACCGCTGCACCGAATGCGAGCCCCTGCTCCGCGGCTTTGACGACACATTCCCTATTCCTCAGTCTCGCCACACAACCCTGCTCAAGGAAGACGTACTCAAAAATCCAAACCTCACAATCCTGGCAGAAGGCGCCGAAGCAGGCGTTTCCATCATAAAATCCAACGACAACCGCGAAATCTTCATGACCGGCCACCTCGAATACGACACCATGACCCTGGCCGGCGAATACTACCGCGATATCGACAAAGGCATAGACGTTCCCCTTCCAAAGAACTACTTCCCCCTCAACAACGCCAACCGCATGCCTTCCAGCTACTGGCGCAGCACCGCCCATCTCTTCTACTCAAACTGGCTGAATTACTACGTTTACCAGGCAACTCCTTATAATTTTATCTAAAATCAAAAATCAACACTGGAGTTGCCACGAACTTGCTTTGCAAGTTCGCAGTTAATCTGTCGGCTCATACAACTTTATTTAATAATAAAAGCGTACCTCTGCGTCACCACAAACTTGCTTCGCAAGTTCGCAGTTTAAGGCACCGGCTCACACAATTTTATCTAGGGTGCAGTCCACCTTCCTAGTCGCCTTTGAACTGAACCCAATTTTTTGGACAGTTTTTATGCTACCAGTTTTTCATTACGAACTTCAACAGGTGTCCGATAATTAAGGACACCTGAATCTCTTT
>ONPD01000016.1 GCA_900319625.1 uncultured Treponema sp.
CGTTCCCATACCGAACACGGAAGTCAAGCTCTCTTACGCCGATGATACTGCACTTTTGCGGGAAAGTAGGTAGCTGCCGGCTTTTTTATTTTAACTTATCTTTTTGTAGTTGAAATCTGAAACATTATAAGTGAATCCCGCAAAAGTGCAGTGTAGGCGACATAGAGCACCGCTGTAGGCGGTGCGAGCGTCAAGTGCGCTTAGCGCACTTGATTAAGCTGACGCGGAGCGTCTGCGACGGAAAGTAGGAAGCTGCCCGCTGGTAGACCCTTTTTTAAATAAAAGTTCGGTGCACATTCAATTTTTTTTAATGAATAAACCAGTATAATGTCATAATACGAAATACTTTCAAATTTAATGGCGTAGCCCCGGTGCACTTTCCCCAGGACCTTTCCCCATCCACTTTTCCCGTCCCCTGCCTCCGAGCGTGGAGGGCCGCGAAGCGGGTGCGTCAGCACCGACCGTAGGGGAGCCCGGAAGGCGAGTGGGTAGACTGCACCTGGCCAGAAATAAAAATATTTTTATTGTAATGATTAATGGTTTTCCAACCAGGGTTTTAGGTTTTCGGTCCAGAAGCGGTCTTCGATTTTTTTGCCGCCACAGGTGTGGCCCAGTTTGCGGTCGGCGCGGATTTTTTCGCCGTGAAAGTCGCTGGCGGCGGTGACGAAATAGCCGATTTTGTGTGCGACTTCTTCAAGGCGCAGGCATTCTGTGACTCGGGCTCCGGGATGGTAGGCTTCAAGGCCGACTACTCCGCGGTCGTAAAAATCTTTAAGGGCGTCGGGAAGCTTTCCCCAGGAAAGGAAGAGTGACATTGGATGAGCGATTACGGGTGCTCCGCCTGATTCACGGATGGCGACGATTGCTTGGTCAAGATTTGTTCCGACTTTTTTTACATACCAGGGGCGGCCGTGGGCTAGAAAGCGGTCAAAGGCCTGCTGGCGGTGCTTGACGATTCCTTTTTTTTGCAGCATTGCGGCAAAGTGCGGGCGGCCGAGAGTTGTGTTTGGAAATTCCTGATACATTTCTTCCAGGGTGATATCGACTCCGTCTGCACGCATAAGGTCGATTATCTGCGAATTTCTTTTGTGTCTGTTTTCGATTACGGTATCCAGAATGTTCTGAAAACCGCTGCTGATTGATTTTAGGCCTAAGCCCAGTAGATGAAATTCTCCTGTAGGAAAATTGATGCTGAGCTCTACGCCTGGAATAAAAGTCAGGTCTGTACTTTCTGCTGCCTTTTTTGCCTCTTCAACTCCCTTTACTGTATCATGATCTGTAATTGAAAGTACTGAAATCTTTTTTTCAGCTGCCAATTGTACTATCTGGGCTGGGCTGTACTGTCCGTCTGAAGCTGTAGAATGCACGTGTAAATCAATCATGAGATTATAATAGCACAAATTAAATAACTGTGGTATAATATTAACAAACTGGTTTTTATGGGGTTAAAAAAGTATGCCTAAGGCGATAAAGTACACAGCTGATTCAATCATATATTTTGCTGGTAATCATGATTATCGTATTTTTATTCTTCAAAGCGGTTCGATTTCCCTTTCCAGTATTGATATTGAAACCGGTAATGAAGTTATTGACCATGTAAAGAGCGGTGAATTTTTTGGTGTAAAATCTGCTCTGGGTAAATTTTGCCGCGAAGAAACTGCCCGTGCCCTTGTACCTTCGGTTGTTATTGCCCTTACTGTTGCCGAATTTGAAAATATCTTCGTAAATAACAAAGATTTGATTATGAAAATGCTGCGGGTTTTTTCCGGTCAGCTTCGACAGATTCATAAGAAAACAGAATCTATCCTTAATAACATCACTACTGATCAGGCCAGCGGAATGCTTTCTGTTGCCAACAGCTTCTATAATGATGAACAGTTCAGACCTGCTTCTGATGTATATCTGAAGTTCCTTAAGCGTTACCCTAATTCTTCACATAAAAATGAAGTTATGAAGCTTTATCAGACTGCAAAGCTTAAGGCTGACAGACTTGCGGCTGTAAATAGCAGGAATGTAGATTTTGGAGAGGATGAAACAGATTCGTCTGTTCGTTTATTTGCCCTTCCTTCGGCTTTCGAACGCTTTGCAAAAACTTATCAGCCGGGTGAAGTTATTATTTCGGAATTTGAGCCTGGTGAATCTTTCTATTTAATTCAGAAGGGTAATGTTCAGCTGATAAAGTGTGTAAACGGTTCTAAAAAGAATCTTGATATTCTTAAGCCCGGCGAACTCTTTGGTGAGATGGCAATTCTTGATAATTCTCCACGTTCGGCAACCTGTATGGCAATCGGACATGTAAAGTGTCTTGAGTTCAACAAGGCCAACTTCCAGCTTTTGATTACCGGAAACCCTCAGATTGCCCTGCATTTGCTCAAGCTTTTCTGCAAGCGAATCAACGACCAGAAACGAAGATTCAGAATTCTTTGCATTAAGGATTTGCAGGCTCGTATTGCTGACGTATTCCTTCTGCTTGAAGAGATGAAGCCTTCGACCAACGAAAACGAAAAGCAGAGAAAGTTCAATGTAACTATTACGGATGTTGCAAACTGGGCCGGCCTTTCAGCCGAAGTTACTCGTGATGAGCTTGCAAAGCTTGCTTCACAGCGTAAGGTTGAAATTTATGAAGATTATATGATAATCTCTAACATCAACGAAATGAAACGGTTGTACGAATCCCGCTCACTTACAGGCAGCCTGTAAAAGAGGATTATACATATACCCGCCAACTTAGCTCACCCGGTAGAGCAGCTCCCTCGTAACGAGCAGGTAAACAGTTCGAGTCTGTTAGTTGGCTTTTCAAGCTTTAAGGACATCTAAGAAATTTAGGTGTCTTTTTTCATTTTAAACGGTACATTCAGACTCGAACTGTTTAGCGGAGTGAGCGCGCCGCCAGGCGAAAAGTGCTCTTGCGATTGGTAAAACTGTTAGGCACTGGAAGGGTTGCCGAAGGCAAGGATTTTTGGGAGCGAAGCGGACAAAAAGACCAAGCGTTAGCGGGCCCTGGAAGCGCCGACCCGAGCAAGGTTGTAATTCCCCTGCCAGCTTCCGAAAGGGCCGAACCTTGCTCTGAACTTCCGCAGGCGGAAGTTTCAGGATGGAAGGCTGCGAGGGGAACAGCCTGAAAATTGATTTGATAAATCAGCTTTTCTTCTATTGAACACACAATAAAAAATCGTTAAATTATATTTGAAATATTTCGGTTTCCTGGGGAGGCCGACGTATAAATTTAAGGAGTTTTAAATGACAGTTAATGACATTAAGAATGCCAAGATTAAAGCTTGGATCGAAGAATGTGTTAAAATGTGTGAACCAGACAATGTTGTTGTTGTTGATGGTTCTAAAAAAGAGTATGACGAATTGATGCAGAAATGTGTTAAAGCTGGTCTTGCTACTCCACTCAAAGCTAAAGAAAATTGTTTCTTGTTCCGCTCTCTTCCAAGTGATGTTGCCCGCGTTGAAGCCCGCACTTTCATTTCATCTGTAAAAGAAGAAGATGCTGGTCCTACAAACCACTGGATTGATCCAAAAGAATTGAAAGCTACAATGAAGGGTCTTTACACAGGTTGTATGCACGGTCGTACAATGTATGTAATTCCTTTCTGTATGGGTCCACTCGGTTCTCCAATCGCTAAATACGGTGTTGAACTTACAGACTCTGAATACGTTGTATTGAATATGGACATCATGACACGTGCCGGCGAAAAAGTATGGCAGTATCTTGATGACGGATTTGTTCCATGTCTTCACTCAGTTGGTAAGCCACTTAACAATGGTGAAACTGACGGTGGAATCTGGCCTTGTGCTGATGTTGAACACAAATACATTTCTCAGTTCCCAGAAGAGCACCTCATCTGGTCTTACGGTTCTGGATACGGTGGAAACGCTTTGCTTGGTAAGAAATGTTTTGCTCTTCGTATTGCTACTGTTATCGCTCGTGAAGAGGGATGGCTTGCAGAGCACATGCTTATCTTGAAATTGACTAACCCTAAGGGTGAAGTTAAATATGTAACAGGTGCTTTCCCAAGTGCCTGCGGTAAAACAAACCTTGCTATGTTGATTCCTACTATCCCTGGATGGAAGGTTGAAACTGTTGGTGATGATATTGCATGGATGAAGTTCGGAAAAGACGGCCGTCTTTACGCTATCAACCCAGAAGCTGGTTTCTTCGGAGTTGCTCCAGGAACATCTGCTGAATCTAACAAGAACGCTCTTATTTCTGCTGAAAAGAACACAATCTATACTAACTGTGCTCTTACAGAAGACGGTGACGTTTGGTGGGAAGGAATCGGTTACCCTGCAAAAGGTAAGCTTGTTGACTGGAAAGGACAGACTCGTGATGCTCTTCCAAAAGACAAATCTCCTAAGGGCGAAGAATTTGCTCATCCAAATGCTCGCTTTACAGCTCCTGCTAAGCAGTGTCCATGTATCGCATCTGACTGGGAATCTCCAGAAGGTGTACCTATTTCTGCTATCCTCTTTGGTGGTCGCCGCCCTTCAACTGTACCTCTCGTACACCAGGCTCGCTCTTGGAACCACGGTGTATTCCTTGGATCTATCGTAGGTTCAGAAATCACTGCTGCTTCTACAATCAACGCTGCTGAAGTTGGTAAAATCCGCCGTGACCCATTCGCTATCCTCCCATTCTGTGGATACAACATGGGTGACTACTTCCAGCACTGGATTGACGTTGGTGCAAAAGCTGATCAGGACAAGCTTCCTAAGATCTTCTACGTTAACTGGTTCCGCAAGGACGAAAACAATGCTGACCTTCCAGGCGGATTTATGTGGCCAGGATACGGTGATAACAGCCGCGTTCTTGCATGGATCTTCGACCGCTGTAACGGTGTTGACAATGCTGTTGATACTCCAATCGGTCTTATGCCAAAAGATGGTGCTCTTAATACTGAAGGTCTTGCTGACTGCTACAAGAAGACTCTTCCAGAAATCCTCAAGGTTGATGTTGAAGGATGGAAGAAAGAAGTTAAGGATATTCGTGAGAACCATTATCCTAAGTTCGGAAAGCACTTGCCTAAGGAACTCACAGCTATCTTGGATGACCTCGAGAGCCGCTTGAACAAAGCATAAGTTTAGTTCTTAAGAGAATATGAAGCCCTGCCGGAAACGACAGGGCTTTTTTATTTTTGAATGAAACTTACAGGCTTTCCGGGATGTGAATCCAGGTCAGTTCGTGTTTGTTGTAATTCAAATGGACAATTCTGCTGTGAGGGATGTCGGCGAATTTTTGAATGAGAGGCCAGTCGATTTCGCCCTGCATTTTAATTGTGCAGATCATTTTTAAGTTAGGATTATAATCAAGCCACATATTTATCCACTGGAGGAGTCGTTCCGGGTAACAGATTACGTCGCTGAAAATCCAGTCGAAGGGGCCGATTTCTTCCGGTTTAAGGGTAAATGCGTCGTGAGCCTGGAAGGTAATCAGGGGATTATTCATCAGGCTGTCTGCCAGAGGGGCGCGGTCAACGGCAAAAACATTTGCTCCAAGACCTGCCAGAACCCAGGTCCAGCCGCCGGGGCAGGCTCCGGCTTCAAAACAGCGGTCACCGGCTTTTGGAAGTTCACAGCCGGTAAAAAGACGGGCCAATGTAAGGCTTTCCTGAATTTTCAGGTAGGCGCGGCTAGGCGGATTTTCGTGGTCTTCTATAAAATGCAGGGTTCCTGCCGGCAGATTGCTTGAAGTTTCTGCACTGGCAATCAGTGTATGCTCGTCTATCAGAGTGTAAAGTCCGATTGGTGAGCGGGGAATTTCCACCGGGAAGTTTCTGTCTTTAAGATTTATGTATGGAAGCTTTTCCTGAATGAGGTTTGCGCGGCGGAAGCAGGTAAACTGATAAGGAGCCCAGTTGCGCTGGATTTTTTTGAGCTCAGCGGCAGCTTCTCCGATTGATTCAAATGTCAGGATAAAAGGCTTAATCATTACGGTGCGGACCCAGTAAGGGAGTACTTCTTCGGCGTCAGGGAGGTCTTCAAAATAGAATAGGTCACCGTAGCGGGCGAAAGGGGATGCTGTAATCCCAAAGCGGTTTTTGAGTTCTGATAATAATACTTCTGACCATTCAGGGAAGGCAAGAAAGGCGCGTCCTGAAAGTTCTTTTATAGATGTGCTCATTTGATTTCCGGCAGCTGGTCTTCTGAGAGTTCTTCCAGGTGATTGATAAATTCGTTCAGGCGGTTTGCGTCAGGTGAGTAAAGAACTTTAAAGCCGATATAAGTGTTTCCGTCCTGTTCCTTTACCCACTGAGGAAGACACTTTAATTTGAGGGGAGTTAAATCTGCTGTACTTGAAGGAAGAATTTCCATGTCATATTCATTTTCCAGATCTACAACAACAGGAAATGCATAGTGAACCTTAAGGCCTGATGCACTGATATCATCAAGAATACCAGGGAGGGCACAAAGCTCCTGAGAAGTGATTTTTCCAATTTCCTTGAATCTGGTGGAATTTCTTTTTTCTGTTTCCATCAGCAATATTATAGAGAAAAACAGATTATTTTACTACCATCACTTTTCGGTTCTCGTCTATGCCCGGCCCCTTGATGATTACAAAGTACATTCCGCGGGCAACTTCACTTCCAGAATTGTTGCGGCCGTCCCAGTAGTAATAATGTTGGCCGGCACTTGCGTTTCCGTGAGCCAGATATTTTACGATGTTTCCGTCGAGTGTCATAATCATAATGTCCAGGTTTCCGCTTGAAGGCATGTTTACCTTGAGGACTGTTTTTTCTCCAACTGCCGCATTGATTACGTTGTTCAGAATTGTAACGCCGCCGCGCTGTTCGGTGATTGACTTTAAGCGGATATACCAGAGGTCGAAGCTTGTAAGATTCTTAGCATCGGAAAGGTTGAAAATAAAAAGAGGATTCTTTGTACTTTGGCTTAAATCGTAAGTGCCGTTTTCTATATTAGTGAGATATGGTGCCTTATAATGTTCTATCAGATTGCCCTCTAAATCGCTGAGTGCATATAAAAATGAAAGCTGACTGCCATTTTTCATTTGCTTAACAGTGTCTTTTGGAATTATAAATGAATATCCGGCTGACGACTTATTTTTTTTGATGGCAGTACCTGTGAAATCCCAGAATCGGGAATTATTTTCATCAGAATATGCTGTAAAATCAATTTTTGGACTTGTGATTGCCGGTAGCCAGACTGCAGCTGTGGCCCCGAAGTTCAGATTGAATTTCGTGAATAATGATGCGGAGTCAGCTTCGTCAGAAATATAGAGTTTTAAAGCCCGTGAATCAGAAATATTTTCAGAAGAGCTGTCTGCGAACTTTGCAACCAGAGTAATTTCTTCTCCATAGCTCAGCGTACCGTAGTTTTTCTGATTTTTTGAAAAATCCCTTACAGTAAAGCCTCCGTCTCCGTAAACATTCTTATAAACAGCGGTCAGGTCCTCTCCGCCTTCTGATGTACCTGATGTATAAGCATAGGAAGGGCTCGCGGCTCCAATTGCAAAATCAGAAATTGTATAGGCAGTATTCTGCTGCATGTAGAAACTGCCTTTCTGATCGTTATCAGGATTTGGTTCCTGTATAAATGTGACGAAGCATTTGTCTTCTGTTGACGTTTCTGTCGGTATTGGATCTGCATATTTTCCTGTGTAGGAAGGATGCTGGATAAGCCGTACGAAAAGCTTTTCTATATCATCAAGGGTGAGATTTCTTGTAAGGTGTAGTTTTACAATTCCAAACTGGCTTTCTGATTTTGACAGACTGATTTCTGCTTTTTTTGAGCTGTCAATCTGAATACTTTCGCTGACTTCTGCCTTTCCATCTTCTGAAATTGAGATAATCTGAAAGCAGGCCGGAAGCAGATCCTCTAAAGTTTCAGTTATAGTAACCGGCGAACCACCTTTCATTAATGAAAGTTTTGAAGAATTAGTCACGATTGGCTTTGAGAAAGTAAGTATAAGCTTGTCACTTCCAACAGCACCGATTACACCGGCAAATTCTGTTGAAATACGCAGAGTTTTCTGGTCTTCTGGAATACCGTCCGTAACGTTTGTAAAGGCATTTGAATCTGGAGAGTAGGATTGCAATCTTTTTCCCCATTTATCTGTTATAAGATAGCCGTACTTTACACTGCCATCTTCATTGCTTATATATTGCGGAATTACAAGATATGGTTTTACGGTTCTGAAATTTCCTTTTGAATCTCCGTATTTTCCCGAACCGGTGGATGTGCCTGTCGCATCAGTGTTCCAGGTGGTATTTGCTGCCGTAAGATAAAATGAAGAATAAAGGTTGTCTGTAGTTGAAGAGTATTCTGCTGTAAAGCTGCTGCCGTCGGAGGTTTTAATTGCGGACGGATCTATAATTTTTCTTACGGGGCGGTCGGTTTCGACATAAATGCGGTTGTCTGATAGGGTGTGAGCGGATTTTATGCCGAATTCCTGGGAGTCGAAGGTATTTCTTTTGCAGTCAGGAGTCTGACATCCGCTCAATGGGATTTGCGCCAGATTGCCTTCTTCGTCTCTTATTGTCATGTCGTTGTTCGGATCACCGCAGGCAACTGACATATTTACGATTGTTGAAAAAATTCCCTCTGCACAGAAGTTTGCAGGAGTGTCGTTTTGTGGGATTATGATTTTATTTTTATTTGAATCCAGACCTATGAGAGTTGCTCCGTTTATGTAGAAGTTTCCCTGCCCGCTGCTTCCTGCAATCAGATTGGCTCCTGAAGAAAGATAAATGCTTGATCCTTGATTCCAAGGGTCCCCTTCTTTTATATCAAGTGAGGTGTAGGTAAAGCTTTTAACCCAGTCATCCGGGCGCGTAGTAAAATGCTCGTATTTTACAACATTTGAAAATTTATAATTTGCTCCGCCGATGATAAAATCTTTACGGGCTTTGAGAGTTTTATTTACGGTTATATTTCCGTCGCGTAGAAGAAATATGATGCTGTCCGCTTCGAAAGGTTCTGTGAGGGTAATGTTGCCTCCCCCGTAGAAGTTTGTTGTTTGAACCTGCAGCCAGCCGAGGGTTAGATTTCGTCCGCCTGTAGAAAAATTAGCACCTGAGTTTAAAATGAGCATGCCTAAATTTAAATCTACAGGCATGGTAAATGTTGCACCTTCTCCTATCGAAAGATTTTTTATTTCAATAGTGCTTGCATCATCAAATGCATAGAGTAGGGAAGGTTCGGTGCTTCCGTTTTTTATAAGTTCTACAATTCCGCCTGTTGAAGAAAATTTACTTCCAATACCTGTTGTTTGTATTTTGTTTGTAGAGATTTTGCCGCTTTCCAGCGTTACATTTGCACCTGGGGTTATTGTGAGTGTTTTTACAGATACATAGTCATTAATTACAGGAGTTTTTAAAGGGTCTGTTGTTGTAATTTCTATGTCGTATGCTGATAAATCCTTTATATCGGAAATATCATCAACTCCTGTCCAGTTTGCTTTTGTAGTCCAGTATTGATTAGATTCAGTACTTCCTGTAGCTGGCCCCACCCAGGTTGGTTTTTTATAATACCAGGAAATACGACCTAATTCCATAAAGCTTTTTTTTGCATTTACCTCTGTGCTGTCCGAGGGATCTTTTCCATCAGGACTGTAAAAGATGATTGTGATTCCATCTCCTGCTTTGGAGGGTGTTGAAGAACGTTTCAGGGTGAAGATGCTGGAATTACCTGTCATAGTCAAATTTGAGTCGCCTGAAAAGTTAGCAAAGTTTCCTGTATATACACGGCTTGATAATGTTGGAGGGTCAAGAGTATTACCCAATGTATAAGAAACAGGATTTTCTGTATCCGTGTTTGTGATAATTACTTTATAGGGAAATTTTATTTCTGCTGCACCTTCGTTTGGCAAGCCCTTTGAAAAAGTAATTGAATAATCATTAGTTTTTTTTGAAATAGAACAATTATAGGCTGGTTTTCCTTCTGTATATACGTGCCGGTGGGTTGAGTTCATATTGTACTGGATATTAGATGGGCCGTGGTTAACGTTTGCACCACCATTTGGAAGGTAAAGCTGTCCGTCACCTGAGAATATCAGTGTGCCGTTACTGTTTGCCCATAAAGTGTTTTGAATAATTAAATTTGTTCCTTCACTTTCTATCTCTAATTTATGTGTACCACTTCCAGGAAAGTCAAATGTATCAGTCAGTAAAGTTCCGTTTCCTGTAAGTTTTACATTTGAATCTGTATGATAGCTGCTCATGTCATCAAGTAGAATTTTGTTTCTGCATGTTATTGTTGTTTTGGAGTCTAAATTTACTGTAATTAATTTTACTGTAATTAATTTATTTGATGTTGAATTAAATTTTATGGAATCGATTGTAATGTCTGTAGATACAGAAACTTCAATTGCCTGTTCGCCTGTAAAGGTTGCGGTATCAGCAGAATTTTGTCCGGGGTATCCTGTTGAAGGTGTCCAGTTTGCAGAATCTTTCCAGTTTCCGCTGGTAACTGTGTTTTTCCAGATGTAATCTGTTCCCCAGATACTCTGCAAATTCAAAAGCAGGCCTGCAAGAGCGGCTGTGCGGAGAAGGGTTTTAATTTTGGGGAAAGAGCGGAAATTTATCATATATATAGAATATTATTACGCAGAAAGAGGGAATTTTCAAATTTTTAGCTGAATCATTGCCGGAATTCAGAAATAAAATCCATATTATAAGTGAGAGTTAAATAAATTTGACAATACGTAATAATTTACGTATTATTAGGACGGAGAACTGAGTATGAAAAATGAATATGCTTTTATCGCGATTTTTGAATATGCAGAGGATGGTATTAATATAACATTCCCTGATTTGCCGGGATGTATTTCTTGTGCGGAAGCGGAAAATACGGAAGAAGCCTTGAAAAATGCAAAAGAGGCTTTGGGGCTTTATTTATTCGGGATGGAGCAGGATGGTGAGGAAATTCCTAAGTCGAGTACTATAAAAGAAATTTCATTAAATCAGAATTGCCTTCCTGCTGTTATTGAAGTTTTTATGCCTTCTGTACGCGCTTCTGTAAAAACTTCCTTTGTAAAAAAGACACTTTCGCTTCCAGCCTGGCTTTCAGCTCTGGCAGATGAAAAGGGCGTAAACTGTTCTAAAATTTTTCAGGATGCACTGAAAGCCGTTTTGGGAGTTGAAGAACCAAGGTACGCGGTATAGAGCAGGCGTTGCGGGCGGCGTTTGAGCCCGCTGGGTGGGGTAGGCGAAAAGCTTGCTTTGAGCCGTAGGGCGGGGCTCCGCCCTCCTATTATAAAAAAATATGTGATATACTAAATGTATGAGTTACCGAATTATTAATCCAGTTTTGTCGGGCTTTTATCCGTCGCCGAGTGTGTGTGCGGCTAACGGGATGCTTTATATGGTTGCGGCCTCTTTTACTTATTTTCCGGCTTTTCCGGTTTTTGCCAGTAAGAACGGGGTTTCATGGAATCAGGTGGGGAACGTTATCAGCTCGGCGGAACAGATTGATATGAGGGGGCAGGGGGCTTCTAAAAGGCTGATGTCGCCGACTCTGCGCTTTGATCCTTCTTACGGGGAAAAGGGGCGTTTCTGGTGTACGGGCTTTCAGTACGGGGGAATGGGCTGCTTTTTGACTCATACTGATAATATTTCCGGGGCCTGGGAAAAGCCGGTTCACATTGAAGGTTCGGAAGGCTATAATCCGACGATTTTTTTTGACCTGGATGGCAGTGTCTGGTATTGCGGAGTTAGGGAAGCGACGGTAAATAAACTTTATGATAATCAGAGCGAGGTCTGGATTCAGAGGATTGATCTTGAAGGGGCTAAGCTTTTTGGCGAAAAAAAAGTGATTCTTTCCAGCACAAGTGAGTTTTCGGGCTGGTTTGATGCGGCCAGGATTTTCAGGAACGGGGATTATTACTATCTTATTTACAGTGAGGGCAGTCTGACTTTAAACTACGGGGTTTGCGTTGCCCGGGCAAAAAGTCTTGACGGGGAATGGGAGCTTCGGCCTTCGAATCCGCTGCTTTCTCACCGCTCTATGGGGCCTTTTGCAAAAATCCAGACTGTGGGCGATGCTGATATGTATTTTGACCGTGACGGCCGCTGCTGGCTTGCGGTTTCTGCCTGTCGTCCTTACGGTGAAAAGGCCAAGCGTTCCATAAATATGGACCGGGAATCTTTTATTGTTCCTGTGAAGTGGGATGACGGCTGGCCTTACGCGGCTTATGAATCCGGTCATATTGATAATGCCTACAGCCTTAGCGGTGTGGTGGTTACCCGCGCTGATGATGATGCTGATGCGGTAATTTTTCCTGTAATCGATGACTTTAATGAAAATAAATTCGGACTTTTCTGGACGGCTAACCGGGTCTGGAATCAGGAGCTGATTTCGCTGAACGGGAGCTCGGGTATGCTCAGGCTTTACGGCGGACGGCCCCTGCGGAATGAAGAGGATACTGCTATGCTTTTGAGGCGGCAGACTGCCTTCTGTTACGAGGCCTGCACTCATGTGAGCTGTCATTTTGCCAGTGACGGGGACTGCGCGGGTATTGTCTGCTATCAGAATGAAAGGTTTAACCTTCGTCTGCAGCTTAAACTGATGGGTAAGGTTGTGGCTTTGCAGCTGATTAAGGCTGTGGAAGGCAATGACGAGGTTATGCTTGAGGATATTGTGGACGGCGGAAGCCGGGAAGTTGATATGGTGCTTCGTATTGTGGCTGAAAAGCAGATGCTTAAAATTGAGTACGGCCACGATGAGCGAAATATGAACCTTTTTATTGATAAGGTGGATTCGACCTTCCTGTCCCCTGACAAGTGTAACGGCTGCTCGGGCATTATGGTGGGGATGTTTGCGGTGGCAGGCGGCGACTTCAATCAGAAAAACTTTTACGCGGATTTCGACTGGTTTAAGTATGAGAATATTACTCGTGAGTGGGTCTCCTAAGGGGCGGAAGTGCCGCCTGCACGGGGCCTTTTTACATTGAAAAAATGGCGGATTATTATTATATTTATAGAAGCATTTAAATAACGAGGTTGTAATGAAATCAATTGTTAAATCTCCTCTTTTTGATGATGAGGACGAGGAAGAGAAAAAAAAGGCTCCTGAAATGCCTGATCCACTTACTGAAAAATTCTTAAAAACACGTCAGATTATCCTTTCGGGCGAAATCAATAAAGACCTGGCTGATAAGATTGTCCGCCAGCTTTTAGTTCTGGAAGCAGATGACGCTAAAAAAACAATTTACATGTACATCGATTCTCCTGGCGGTGACGTTGATGCCGGCTTTGCAATTTTTGATATGATCCGCTTTATCAAATGTCCTGTTGTTCTTGTTGGAATGGGACTTATTGCAAGCGCTGCAACTCTTGTTCTTCTTGCTGTTCCAAAAGAAAAACGCGTTGGTCTTCCAAACAGCCGCTACCTCATTCACCAGCCTATGAGCGGAATGAAGGGTGTTGCAACTGATATCGAAATTCACGCAAAAGAAATGGAAAAGACAAAGGCTTTGCTTAATAAATTGATTGCTGATGAAACTGGTACACCGCTTGAGCAGGTTACTCAGGACACAAACCGCGATTACTGGCTTGATTCTGAAGAAGCTGTAAAATACGGTCTTATCAGCAAGATTGTAACAAAGCGTACAGATTTGCCTAAGTAATTTTTATGGAATTCACCTTAACCGATGAACTTATAGAAGCAATTATTTCCGCTATGGAAAATCAGGAGGCGGTTTTTGCCGTAAATGCAGAAACTTCCTCACTTGTTCAGCTTGATGAGTCGGTTAAAGTTGATGATAATATTTTTTACGGACTGCCTGAGTGGAAGCCAGCCGACGGTTTTGCTTTGCGGGAGGCTTTTGTAAATCAGCTCCACGTGCCGGAAGTGCAGCGGGAGTTGAAAAATGTCTTGCATTCAGGAAGGGGGGTATTTAAGAATTTTAGAAACGTATTGAAGGATTATCCTGACGTTGATAAACGATGGCATATTTTTAAGTACAAGTTTATGTCAGCACGTATTACGGACTGGTATAATTCCTTGCGTCAGGTATGGGGACTGGAAAAATTAGATTATTTTTCGGAAACAGACGATGATTTAGTTCATGATGATTTTTCATTTGAAGAGTATAAGTCGGCCGAAAATCAGAAGGAAGTCCTGGAAAATACCTCAGCTTTTTTGACAGATGATAACTGGAATCTGCCTGATGAGTTGAAAAAGGCATTTTATGAATCAATAGTAAATCAGTTTAAGAATTATGGAGCTGATAATCAGACAGGATTTATATGCCGCTCTCAATCAGATGATTTTGCCGGTTGCATTACAGCATCTGTTATGACAGAAAATCAGGAAGAAACGATGATTTTGACGAGTTTCTTTGTTCCTGAAAACTTCCGGGGCCTTGGAATTGGTACGGAGCTTTTGACTATGCTCCTGGAAAAACTGAAAGACAACGGAAAAAAATGGATTTTTCTGCCAAATATTATGATTCCGGAATTTTTGGAGCCGTTATTGATACGCACAGGCTTTACAAAAATCAGAAACGGATTTTTTGCAGAAATCTAAAATTTAATTATTAAAAAAAACGCCCGTTCTGACCGGCGGGCTTAGATAGGAGACCTCTATGGCTTACAGACACGATAATCGTGAATTTGAAATTAATGAAAATCAGGTTGCAGATTTCCTTCAGAATGCAGTAGAAAAAGTACGTACTTCTGAAGATGTTGACGTTCTTGCAAGTCTTGTAAAACTTTTTAAGAAGAATGTTCCTCTTACAATCAGAAAATATGTTATCGCCCTTATGCTTAAGGACGCTTTGAAGCACTACCGCTTCTTTGGAAACAATCGCAGAAACGATAAATTTTCACGCACAGACAGAAACGAAAAATTCGACCGCAATGAACGCCGTGAAAACCGCACAGAATACAAGCCTTCTTTCCGCCAGGAAAAAGCTGAAGATGAAGCTGCTACAGAGGAAGGAGCTGAAGAGCGCCCTCGTCATCCTCGCGTAGAAATTCCAGCTGAAGACGCAATTTCAATCTTTATCAGCATTGGTAAAAACCGCCGCGTTTACCCTCGTGACCTTGTTGGAATTCTCATTGCTATTGCGGGTCTTGACCGCGAGCGCATTGGTGACATCAAGGTTCTTGCTAACTACTCTTTTGTTCAGCTTTACAAGGACGATGCTCAGCAGGCAATCGAAAAGCTTAACGGTTATGACTACCGCGGACGCAAGCTTGCTGTAAGCTATTCACGCCAGAGAAGTGAAGGCGACGAGGCTGAAGGTGATGCTGCTTTTGCAGGTGACGCAGGCGCTGAAACTGTTTCTGACAAAATCGATTCAGGCTACGAAGCACCGGCCAGCATGAGCGAGCAGGATATGGCCGCAGAAGATGCAGCTGCCCTCCGCGCAGCAGAAAAAGCAGCCGCAGATCAGCAGCCTTTCGGTGTAAACTCGTAACTTTTATTTGAAAATAGACCATGACCTTCTGCCGACTGGCCGGAGGTCATTTTTTTGTGGGTGGGGAAATGGATAATTATTATTTTTTGCATACAGGTGTCTTTTCTGTAAACACTTATATTGTTCCCATTGGGGATGCAAAGTCCGGTAAGGATGTTGTGATTTTTGACCCTGCAGGCTGTGCTCTCAGCCGGGATGAAAATCTTCTGCTGGATTTTTTGAAGCGCAAAGATTATAACTGCCGGGCAATTTGCCTTACCCACGCGCATTTTGACCATATTATGGGAATTGCCCCTCTTAAGGCGGCCTTCCCGGAGGCAAAGCTTTACGTTCACCAGGCGGATGCAGCCGAACTTGGAAATGTCTGCGGTCCTATGAACACTTCTATTCTGCAGGATTTTGGAATGATGCTGAAAGTCGCTAAGGTCCTGGAAGAGCAGCCTGCCCCGGACCAGTTTTTGAAGGGCGGGGAAGTGCTTTTTGATGAATGGAAAGTTATTCATACGCCGGGGCACTCAAAGGGTTCTGTCTGCTATTACAATGAGGGCAAAGGCCTGCTTGTCAGCGGCGATACAATGTTTTATCAAAGCTGGGGCCGCACCGATATGTACGGTGGAAGTGATGCTGAAATCAAAAAGAGTCTTGCGCTCTTAAAAAATACAGTCAAAGAGGGAACTTTTGTGTTACCTGGGCATGACTGCGTAGGTTTTAATATAGAAGATAATAGGTAAAGCTAAAAAATTGCTGCATCGCAATTTTTTTTAACGCTTTGCTATTGAACACCGCGGGCTCTGACCGGCCCGCTTACACAGGAGGAAAAAAATGATAGATGTATCTCACGTTTCCCGAAACTTCGGGGATTTTCGTGCGGTAAGTGACGTAAGTTTTTCTATTCCTAAAGGTCAGATTGTTGGACTTTTGGGACCCAACGGAGCCGGAAAAACTACGACAATGCGAATGATTACGGGCTTTCTTGCTCCGTCATCAGGCGAGATTTTTATTGATGGAAAAAATATTTTAGAGGCTCCTGTCGAAGCAAAACAGAAAATCGGTTATATGCCGGAAAGCGCCCCTTTGTATGGCGATATGATTGTTGAAGATTACCTTCGATATGTTGCTGACATTCAGGGAGAAGATCCTGAGACTAAGGTTCCGCTTTTGTGCCAGGAATGCGGCCTTAAAGAAGTAATGAGTAAAAATATCAGTGAGCTCAGCCGCGGTAACCGCCAGCGTGTTGCCCTTGCCCACGCCCTTATGCACGACCCGGAAATCCTGATTCTTGATGAACCTACTTCCGGCCTTGACCCTAACCAGGTAGAGGATGTTCGTGCAATTATCCGTGAAATCGGAAAAACAAGAACTGTAATTGTTTCTACCCATATTTTGAGCGAGGTTGAAACTTTGTGTTCCCGCGCAATCATCATCAGCGGCGGTAAGCTTGTTGCGGACAGCTCGATTGAAGAGCTTAAGGAGCGCTTCGGCCACGAGCTTTCTGTAAAGCTTACGGTTAGCGGCGATTTTGATGCGGTAAGTGCAAAGCTTAAGGGCGTAGCCGGAGTTGCAAACGTGACAAGAAGCGGCTGCGTGACTGCTGACGGGGCTGACAAGCAGGAAGGGGGATTAAACGAAATCCTTATCAGCGTTGCCGGAAACGAAGAAATCAGACCGGCTCTTGCAAAGGCCTGCGTAGAAAACGGCTTCAATCTTTATGAGATGTCTGTTCAGAAGAATACACTGGAAGACGTATTCCACGCTCTTACGGAAAAATCAGATAAATAGGTGAGGATTTGAAAATGACTGCAAAAAATCGAAAAAATCCTGCGCTGATAATTTTTAAGCGCGAGTTCAAATCATATTTTACAAGTCCTGTTGCTTATATCGTAACAGCTTTGTTTTTAATCATTTCGGGAATTATGTACTTTTCTACATTCTTCCTTAATAACCGTGCGGAGCTGCGCCAGTTCTTCGGCCTTCTTCCAATCATGCTGAGCTTTTTTGTGCCAGCCCTTACAATGCGCCTCTTTGCCGAAGAAAAAAGAAGCGGTTCCCTGGAAACTCTGATGACCCTGCCGGTTACAGAGCTTGATGTTGTTGCCGGAAAGTATGCCGCCAGCCTTGCAGGAACCCTGATTATGCTGGTGCCGACACTTTTCTACGTAATCACCCTTGAAATTTTCGGAAATCCAGATTACGGTCCTATTATCGGCGGTTACATCGGAGCAATCTTTTTGAGCGCCAGCTTTACAGCAATCGGCCTCTTCGCTTCATCAATCACAAAAAATCAGATTATCGCCTTCTTTACAGGCTTTATCATCTGCATTGTTCTGACTTTGATTGACGTATTTCTGGTTCTGCTTCCGGCTCCTCTTGTAAGCCTTCTTTCCTTTATTTCCGCAAGCTCTCATTTTACTTCGATTTCGCGCGGAATCATCGATACAAGAGATTTACTTTATTTTATTTCGCTGACATCGCTTTTCTTTGTGATTACGGTAAAAGTTCAGCAGACGGAGCGTGACTAGAATGAAAAAATTATTAAAATGGCTGAAAAGCCCTAAAAGTGATTTTGCACTTTTTATTGTACTTTTGATTCTTGCAAACCTGGCAGCCCATAATGCCTTTCTGCGTTTTGATTTGACTGCGCCTAAATCTTATTCCCTTTCTAAAGCCAGCCGTTCAATCGTAAAAAACATTGAGCAGCCTTTGAATGTGCGTGTTTTCTTTGCGGACAATCTTCCGTCACCTTACAACGGAGTTGCTCAGTACGTAAAGGATATCCTTGTTGAGTACAAGGGGGCCGCAAACTCAAAATTCAGCGTAAATTACATGGATATGTCAAAGCCTGAAAATGAAGCCATTGCCCGTGAGTACGGACTTCATCAGATTCAGATTCAGGAAGTTAAAAATAATGAAGTCGGCTTTAAGCAGGCTTATATGGGAATTGTAGTTTCTTACGGCGACAGCATTGAGCTGATGGACGGAATTACTTCGGTAGACGGATTTGAATATTCTCTGACTACAAAAATCTCAAAGATGATTTCCATGAGCGACACTCTTGAAGCTTTGGGCTCAGGTGAAAAAATCACTTTGACCTTGTACACAAGCGATGAACTTGCCAGCTTCAGAAAACAGGCTGAAGAAGCTTTGCGTTCGGCTGTAAATTCTGCCAACAAAAAGAATATGGACAGACTTGCCTTCCAGGTTGTAACTCCAGCTGCAGGCGAAGTTGAAGACCTTGTTTCAAAATACGGACTTCCACGCCTCAACGTTCAGGGACGCGACGGTTCTTCTGTTTCTGCTGTGTTTGGAACTGTCCTTGAGTTTGGTGAAAAGTTTACCCTTCTTCCTGTAAAAATCAGCAGGGTTCTTTTCGGTTATGGCGTTACAGGTCTTGATGATGTTGAAGAAACAATCAGCGGGGCTCTGGAAGCTTTGCTTTCTAAGGCTACAAAAATCGGCTATATTACAGGGCACGGAGAAGTTAGCCTTGAACAGAACCAGAATCCTTACGGTCAGCAGGATTTTTCTAATGCGGCTAATTTTGAGGCAATGCTGAACGGAATGTACGAGCTATCTTCTATTGATTTGAGCAAGGATGAGATTCCGGTAGATATGCGCCTTGTAATTCTGAACGGCCCTAAATCAGATTTCAGCGAAAGTGAACTCTACAAGCTGGACCAGTTCATTATGAAGGGTGGAAACGTGCTCTTCTTTATGGACGGCGTTATTGCGGGCCAGCAGGATTACTACGGAAATGTTTCGTATTCACCAAATACAGTCAACGTTGACCGCCTGCTGGAAAAATATGGTGTAAAACGCGGACAGAATATCGTTCTTGATAAAAACTGCTACACTCAGACAGACCGCCAGTACGGAAAAATGAACCTTTACTGGGTTCCTGTTTTGCAGAAGGGCTCGCTTGCTAAAAAGCACGTGATTACAAATAACCTTGGCTACGTTATCATGCTGATGAACGGTTCACTTGATGTAAGCTCTGCCATCGAAAATAAAAACATCACAACTACAGTGCTTGCAAAATCTTCACCTGATTCATGGACAATGAGCAAAAACATTATGCTCAATCCTAATATGATGATGCCACCTTCCGACAAAAATGCCCGTAAGTCAGAAAACCTTGCCGTACTTCTGGAAGGAAAATTCGACTCTGCCTTTGATGCCGCTCCAGAGCTCCCGGATGCTGAGGGTGAAAAAGCTTCCGGCAGCGACGACAGCGTTTCTAAAATCGAAAGTGACAGCCACCTTAAATCAAGCGTTCAGAAGGGAAAGCTTCTTGTAATCAGTTCTTCTTCGGTTACAACAGCCCAGCTGCTCGACGGAAATACAAGCGGAAATCCGATTGCAATGCTTCTTTTGAATGCGGTTGACTATCTGAACGGCAATGAGGATTTCTGTACAATGCGTACAAAAGGCCTTTCTTTGAATACGCTGACTGTAAAATCTGCGGCATTTGCAAAAATCATGCAGTATTTTAATCAGTTCGGTCTGGTTGTTATTGTTGCTCTTGCCGGTCTTGTGGTTCTTAAAAAACGCAGTGCCCGCCGCAAGCAGATTGACCAAAAATATAATCCGGATGATGAAAGGAGAATTAAATAAATGCAGAAAAGAAAAATGATTTTACTTTGTGCCTGTGCCCTTCTGCTTTTTGTTTGCATTGTTCAGGCAATTACAAAGAATAAAAATACAGTGCGCGTTTTTACGCTTAAGGAAGAGCCGGATTCAATTCTGATTGAAAACGGCAGTGAATCAGTCTCTCTTGTGAAAAACGGAGAAGACTGGTTTGTCGGAAAAGACGGAAAATATGCCGCAAACAAGGCCAATGTTGATTCAGTTTTGAATGCAGTTAAGTCTGTAAAGGTTCTTGATAAGGTTGGAAGCGCTTCAAACGAGGCTTCAAAAATCCGCTACGATTTGACTGACGGCAAAAAAATCACAGTTCGCGCTTATGTAAGCGGAAAAGAAGTTAGAAAGCTTACAGTCGGCAAGGCTTCTGCTACCGGAAGTCAGGGCTATATTCTGATTGATGATTCAAGCGACGTTTATCTTGCCTCAGGAAATCTTAACTCCACCTTCAGCAAGAGTCAGGCTGATTTGAGAAGCAATTCAATCTGGTCTATCGAAAAGAATACAATCGGTTCTGTTTCAATTAAAAAAGCTGACGGAACTGAATGGAAGGTCAGCAGAAGCGGTCAGAGCGAAAATATCGAATGGAAGATTGACGGACACGGAATTGTTACCGGCGAAGTTGACGGCCAGAAGGCTGAAAGCTGGTTCGGAGAATTTGCCGCTTTGAGCGCAAGTTCCTGGTATGCTGATGATGCAACTCCTGACGGAACTTATCTTCTTACCTGCGAGGTTGAAGCCGGTGGAAAAACTGTGGCTCTTGATCTCTTCCAGACAAAAGAGGAAAAGGATGACCAGCAGGCAGAATATTGTGCAAGCTCTACAGAAAGTCCTTACACCTTTGCCCTGGCTTCTTATTCTGCAAAGAAATTCCTTAAGAATCCGGATGAGCTTTTGAAATGATTAAATTAGTAGCATTTTTAGGAAATTACGGAAAAGAGTACGAAAAGACCCGCCACAGCGTAAGCTGGTTTTATGAGGATTCCCTTCCTTTTGCGGGGCGCCTGAGCTGGCAGTCTAAGTTTAAGGGAGAAATTGCAAGTTTCTCTCCGGCTGAACTTGCCCAGTGGGCCTGCGACTATAAAATTGCAAGTAAAAAGGACGGCTCTCCGGTGCTTGTGCCGGAAGAGGCTCCCGCCCACATTTATTTTCTTAAGCCGATGACTTATATGAATCTTAGCGGTGACAGCATTATTGAAGTTGCTAATTTTTATAAAATCAAGCCCGAAGAAATTATGGTTGTGCATGATGAGCTGGAACTGGCGCCGGGCTTTGTAAGCTTTAAGTGGAGCGGGGGACTGGGCGGTCACAACGGCCTTCGTTCTACAAAGGCTGTACTGGGAACTGCTGACTTTTTCCGCCTGCGCTTTGGAATTGGACGGCCGACACTGCCTAATCAGGGCGTTGCCGATTACGTTCTCAGCCGTTTCAGTGCTGAAGAGGAAGAAATCATGCAGAACGTTTTCAGCCAGACAAATTTGCTGCTGGTAAAGGCCCTGCTGTCTAAGGAGCCGAAGGATTTGACTTCTGCCTGGAATAAGAAAAATTTATTAGCTTAGTTGTACCAGGGCACGGAGGTCTCCATTTTGGGTGCAGATGCTGACGATTTTTTTGCCGTCGACTTCTGCATACTTGCCCACGATTTCATCAGTGCCGGTAATTGCGGTTTTATAGGTGATGCGGATTTTCTTAAAATCATGAGACTTGTAAACTTCTTCCGGCAGGGATTCGAAAGCGTAATCCAGATAGCAGAGATTGTGAACGTGATTGTTGAAGTCAAAGTCACTGCGGCGGATTGCAAGCTTCTTTTCTGAAATAAAGCTTTCCGGTACAGGGATTTTTTCTACTTTTGAATCTTCGAAGGCAACCTTTGAGTCCGGCTCGTATTTGTCGATGAGTTCTTTTTCGATTTTGCAGAGGCGGCCCTTCTGAAGGTCAATTCTTACCCAGCGGGAAGTTCCCCGCGCGCAGATTTCGCCGTTTTTATATAGAAGAAAGTTGCGGCTTGCAACAAGAGGTGAACTCAGGCCTTCAGACCAGGTTTCGGCTTCAATAGTATCTGTGTAGTGGGGATACTGGTCGACCTCGATTTTCCATTCAGTTATTACCCAGGCAAAAGTGTGGCCGTCAAAATTAAAGGGGCTGTCGCCGGCCTTATCTGAATGGCGGTTTCCGATATTTTCAAAAATCTTAAGAAGGGCAAGGGGAGTCAAACTTCCGTCCTTATTAAAATCCTCAACAGAAGTGTGGTAACTTTTTCGCAAAATCATTTTTTTTCTCCTGCCTTATATTATAGACTTTATTTCCAATCTTCAAGACAAAAACTTTTTTCTATCTGATTTTCATTTTCGTCGGGTAAAAGGGAATAAAAATCAAGACCGGTAAGCTTTTCAATTTCATCTATAGAACGGGCGTAGTTCCAGAAGGAATCTTCGCATTTCTGATTAGGGATGACAAAGCCCAGCGCGATTGCAGCTTTTGCGTCGTCAGGAGACTGCCTGTCAGCCTGGTCTTCGTAAAGGGGAACTAAAATCACTTTGTAAAAATATTCCGGGACAGCAACCTGGTTTTCTCCGATTGACTGGTATTCTGCGGCATCTTTGTTCAAAATGGGGCCTGAAACAATCCAGACCCTTCCGAATTTCTGAACCCAGAGTCTGACCTGGGCCTCAAGGTCCTTCCATATTCCACGGTTGAAGGCGGGGGCCTGGGGAGACATATTGCTCATAAAAAAGGTTTCGCTCATAGCCTCGCCGCTGAAGGACATGTCGGCTGCCGGGGTAAGGTGGCCCCTGTCAAAGCCGGATTTTCTGTAATCGGAAAGCTGGGCAGAGCCTGTAGAAATCATGGGGTCAGAACGGAAATCATTGGAGCGGTCTGCATTCTTTTCCAACTGATAATCCGAAAGACAGTATGCAGACCATTCAGCCTGCTCGTAAGATTCCCGATAGCAGATGGCATAGTTTTCAAACTTTCTGATTTCGTGGTCGTCGACCCCTGCGTCACTTTCCCTGTTTGCCGGGCAAAGTGGGATTTCAAGACCGGCATCAAAGTGAAGGAGGGGGACTTCTTCCGTTGGGGCAGCCTTTTCTGCCAGCTTTTCCGCGTCAGCCGGCTTTTCGGTCTGGACTTGCTCCACAGGGGAAATTGTTAGCTGCGGCAGATTCGCGTCTGACGCTTTATAATAGAAGAAGGCTGCAAGCAGTAGAAGAATGATGATGAATGTAAGTTTGAGAAAATTTTTGTTTTTTGATTTGCGTGGCTTTTTCATTTTGTTAATCATTATAAAATAGAAAGACAAAAAAAACACCCGGGTGCCCCGGGTGTGCAAATCATTCATTCAGGATTTAATTTACTAAGAAGTTGCAAGTCCAACAGCGATATTTCCGCCTGCCTTAAGGGCACTGATTCCACCTTTAATCAAAAGCTTTGCTCCGACACTTGCACCGCCTGTAGCAAGTGCGGCTGTTGTATCAAACAAACCGGAAACTACCGCAATTCCATAGCGGGCTGCAATGTTTCCTGCACCTTTAAGCTCGCCTGTACATACATCAATTGTAGTTGTAATAAGTGGTCCAACGAAAGGAACAAAGTTGATGGCTTTTTTAACCCAGCTGAAAATACTTCCACCAACAACCATATCAAGTTCTTCAGCTGAAAGCTGGTTACTGTCAAGATTTTCCTCGATATTCTTTACGCGTGCTTCAAATGTTTCCTTGAAATCGTCATAGTTAAGATCTGTGTAACCGAATTCACAGTAAACGTTGTAAAGCTCTTCAAAGCTTTTGCACTGCTTTGTCTTGGAAAGGAATGCCTCGTCATTAAGCATTTTGTTGTAGAGTTCTTCATAATTCATTGTTTTTGTCATAATAATCACCTTTAATTTGTCTAATCTTTTTAGCAAGTAACTTCAACGAAGTATCAATTTTGCTTACATTTATTTATACGAAGGACTTTGAAAAAGGGCTAAAAAAAAGGTGATTTTTTTTTACAGGCAGGAAGTTTTATGCAAGCGGTATAAAAAAAAGGCTCACAATTTCTTGTAAGCCTTTTCTTTGAGACTGACACGATTCGCCGCTACGGTCGCAAACATCGTGTTTGCTCCCCCCGCCGCGGGACATCCCCCTTTTCCCCTTTCGTAAAAAATAAGGTATGGTATTGAACCGCTCTTGGGGGGCAAGGGGGCACCCTTTTGCTCAACATTCCAGTTGTCCTGCCGCAGGCGTCACCCCTGCGCTCAATCGGCAAGGCGGCAACGTCCTTGTTGCCGCCTATAGCAAGTTATTAGATAGAACTTTCCTTATTAGATAAAAAATGTGGAAAAATACAAATTATCTCATTATAATCCATTTATGAATATTTACGCAGACGAATCAGGCTCAATAAATAATAAAATTGGAAAACCTTTCATCATTGCCTTGGTTCATGTTCTTGATTTCAAAAAATTGAATACAACTTTCAGACGATTTATTTCCTCTAATATGGCAAAACTTCAGGAATTGGATCAGGATTTTTATAACTCTAATGGCACACTTACAAAGAAAGGTGGGCTGATGTTTAAGGGTGGTAAATTTCACGAAATAAAGGGCTCTCAACTTAATCAGCAGATGAAAACTGATTTTGTAAATTATCTTGCAAAGAAAAAGTATTTTGAACTTTATTACATAAAAATCAATAATGATCTTCTTACAGACAAGATATGTGAAAATACTGCAAGAGCTTTTAATTATTCAATTAAGCTGGCACTTTCATTCTTTCTTGAACATACCCTTTTATCAGATGAAGATTGTCTTTTGCAATTAGATGAACGCAACGAAAGAACAGAGGCAAAGTTCTTTTTAGAAAACTATCTCAATACGGAATTTTGCTTAAATAACGTAACAGAAAAACATTATTCAGTAAAATACCTTGATTCTGCAGATAATCCTTTTATTCAGATTGCTGATGTATTGGCAAATCTTTATTATTCGGAATTGATTACAGGCTCATATACCGATACTATCAATGTATTAAAGAAGCAGGATATCTTAAAAGCAGTTTTTGAGTTTCCTCCAAGAGCTGCCAGAAAAAAGAAAAAAGTTTGACATCATTCCGGAATATGTATATACTTATAATGTCAACAGTAAGTCTTGGGGCAAAGTGCCGTGGTCTAGGTAAGCGTCATGTAAGGGCGTCACTCTCAAGCAATTGATATTTCAAGTCCTCCTTTTCAGGAGGATTTTTTTTTATATACGCCGGGGGGAGCGAGCGCGGCGGTCTAAAAATCAGCTCGAAAAAGTTTTATCTGCTTAAAGAAATATTTAAAGTACAGTTCGCAAGTTCAGAACTTTTCAAACACTTTTTTCTATATATAAATTACATACTTTCTTATTATCTAAATTTTTCTTTTTAAATAAGTGAACTTAAGAAAAAATATAATATATATAAAAGAATCTATGCTACTCAATAGTATTCAAACAAACATAATAATACTCAATAGAAAAGTACAGACACTTAAAAAATACTGTACTTTCACTGTATCAAAGAACACAATTGTGAACTCAGAAAGCTTCCTGCGCATTTGTTGAAATCAGGACTTTATGAAATCGTATCGGCAGGGAGTTCATATTCTGTACTTAAGTACACATTGGGGGGAGAGGGGGGGAGTAAAAAAATGTCCTTTCTTTTGCTTTTCTGCCTGAATTTTGTCCCCAAACTGATAGTGAAAGCACACTTTTCATGAAGAATCCGCTAGAGGACGTGCTTTTTGTCATATTTTTATAATTTGAAACAATCAAACAAGCTGCTTATACCAGAATGTGCAGATGATTTTTTTGCAGCAGGCCTATTTTCGCTTTCGATTGTTACGCCTGAATACTTTGAAGTTTTGCCGCCGTCTAAAGCGTCAGCAATTCGCTCAAGAGCCCGGACTTTCCGGACTTCGAGGTCGTCCATGTCCGTCTGGCTCAGGTGATTTCCGCCACCCCAAGGGCGCGGTGTATTTTGGATATCAATCATAGTCATTTCTCCTGGAGGCTACTTTTTAAAAATAATTTCTACACCTTTCAAATCTTTTTTACCGTCGCCTTTAATAGTTTTCCATTCTTTTTTTGTTCCCTGGTAGAAGATTTTCTTTAGGCTTTTACATTCAAAGAAAGCGCGCCATCCAATCTCTCTAACACTTTTAGGAAATGTAACTGATTCTATGGCCAAACGGAAGAACGCGCCCTTTTCAATCGATTGAACACCTTCAGGAATTGTTACTTCTTTCAGATTAGAATTTGTTCTATAAAGAACAGTAAATCCATCACTTGATAAAGCGAGTCCATTTTTAATTTTAAAGTTTTTGCCTTCAAAATTATCAATTCCGCAATTTTCAAAACTATAGTTTCCTATGTCTTTAATACTTTCAGGGATTATGATTGTTGTTAGATTTTTACAATTACGAAAAGCTTCATCTTCAATTTTTTCAACGCCTTCCAACATTGTGACTGTTGTTAAATTTGCACAATTACTGAAAGCACATCTTCCAATATATTTAACACTCTCAGGAATTGTAATTTTTGTTAAATTTTCACAATCACTGAAAGCATAATTCAAAATCAATATGACACCTTCAGAAATTGTAATTGATGTAAGATTACTACATGATTGAAACGCTGCAACTCCAATCTCGTCAACACTTTCTGGAATCATAATTGATGTTAGATTTTGAAAACTTTTGAAAGCATAATCTCTAATCGTTTGAACACCGTCAGGAATTGTTACTTCTTTCAGATTAATATTTGTTCCATAAAGAACAGTAAGTCCATCCGCAGACAAAGCGTAGCCATTTTTGATTTTCAAAACCTTACTTTCTAAATTGTCTATACTACAGCCTTTGAAAGCACAATCTCCAATTTCCTCAACACCATCAGGAATCGTGACTTTTGTTAAATTTTCGCACCCATTGAAAGCAACCTTTTCTATCTTCTTTACACCTTCTGGGATTGTGATTGCTGTTAAATTTGCATTTGCTCTATAAAGAACAGTAAGACCGTCATCAGACAAAGCGCAGCCATTTTTTATTTTCAAAAGCTTACTTTCCAAATTATCAATTGCACATTCATCGAAAATATCTTTTCCAATTTCCTTAACACTTTCTGGAATTATGATTGATTTTAAGTTTTTACACCCCCTGAAAGCACCATATTCAATCTTCTTTATACTTTTGGGAATTATGACTGATGATAAATTTTTACACCCATCGAAAGCAACCCTTCCAATCTTTTTTACACCTTCTGAGATTGTGACTGTTTTTAAATTTTCACACCTACTAAAAGCATCATCTCCAATCTTCTTTACACCATCTGGAATTATCACGCTTTTTATGTCTTTTTTATCAAACGAAAAATCTTTTTTTAAGATTTCCGTAACCCCTTCGTCTATTGTTAGAACACCGTCTTTTAATGTGTACATATCTGAACTCCTTTTTACAATTAAATAATTATATCACAGTTTTGCGAATCGTGATTCAAATACATCAAAGTTCTTGGTGGCGTTTCTGCAAAAAACTGCGAATTCAACAGTTTCAAAACTATAGTCCTTTATTAAACTTGCAAAAATGTCTGCAACAATTTCCGGCGGATTGTTAAAGGCTCCGCATCCAAAAGCGCCCAGAATGAGAACTTCGACCTTTTCTTTTGCCGCAAGGTCTAAAATCCTTCTTATTCGTTCTGTCATAACCTGGCGATATTGATTCTTATCGTATTTGTCGTACAAAGCTGGTGCTGCGGAAACAATTACGTCTGTATTAAACCAGGAGGCCTCGTCCTTCAATTTTGGAATTGATTCATCGGTTTTAAAAACTGTTACTCCCGGAATATAAATCAGATCATGGCCACCCATGTCATCTATTTCGCCTTTTTCTTCTTCAAGGAAGTGTTTTTCATAGTAATCATTTTTCTGCGCATACAAGCAGGGATACAAAGTTGAAACGCGGCACATTGACTCTTCCTGTGCACCAGCACTCCATGGAGCCCCTCCCATACTGTAATAATTCGCAAAATCAAGGCAGCAAACCTTTTTGCTTTTATAGGCCTCTGCCGCTTCAAAAGTTCGTTTTTTAGAAACAAAAACCTTCATTTCAGGATTTTTTTTGATCTCTCCTGCATTAAATGCCTCTGACTGATAAACCAAATATTCATTTTTAATGGAATTGTCTATAGATTTTTTTAATGAATCCATTTTCCCGCACAGTTCCATTGTATTATCCATTACGTTTTTGTTGATTTCTCTGTAATTTACAGTTCCTTTCATAGATTTCCTCCAATTTATTATGATTAGTTCATCATGCCTTCATATCTTACATAATTGTACATAATAGCTATTCCCAAGTTAAGGGAAAAGAGCATCTTATATGTAAGATAGTCAGCAGGCCGTATTTGGCCTGCTTTATTAATTAATTAGCTTGCAAGCTGTTGAATATTTTGATTTTGACGAAGATGTTTTAGAGCATTTTGTTCGATTTGCTTCATACGAGAACGAGTTCTGCCTTTTATAGCCCCGATTTCTTCAAAGGTATGAGCTTTCTGGTTATTTAAACCGTAATGTAAAATTAGGACTTCCTGTTCATTTGGCTTTAAGGTATTAATAGCAGCCATAAGCTTTTCTTTTTTAATGTTATTTTCACACTCTTCATCAAGTGAAAGATTAGATGTATCCGCAAGGTTTGCTACGAAAGAGTCCTGGTCACCATCTGAATTATAGGTGGCATCTAGTGAGAGTAAAGAGAGTTTTTTTCTGCGACTCCCTACTGATTTTTGCATGAAGGAGTTGATGTAGAATTTACCGATAGTAAGAAGCCTGGTGCTCATTGTAAAATCATATTTCTCTATGGCTCTCATTAAACCA
>ONPD01000003.1 GCA_900319625.1 uncultured Treponema sp.
GCAGATGGGCGGTATGGCAACAATCGGAAGCCGTAAACCTTCTAACTACGTTCACTTTGTTTTGAATAATGGTGCCCATGACTCAGTCGGAGGCCAGCCTACAGTTGGCCGCGAAGTTGACTTCTGCGAAATTGCCGAAGGCTGCGGATATGAAAACGTAGTAAAAGTTACAAGGCCTGAAGAACTGGATGCAGTTTTAGGTGATGCTGAAACAAAAGAAAAACTTACTTTTGTAGAAGTCTTTGTTACAAAAGGTGCAAGAAAAGACCTTGGAAGGCCTAAATCTACACCGGTTGAAAACAAAATCGCTTTGATGAACTTTTTGAAATAAGAGGCTGAAAAATGATTAAACAGGCAGTAATTGTTGCAGGCGGACTTGGAAGCCGCTTTGGAAACAGAACAAAAGAAATGCCGAAAGGCTTTATAGAAATTGATGGCGTTCCAATGGTTGAACGCTCTGTTCAGAAGCTGATTGCAGTCGGAATTGAAGAAATTATCATCGGTACCGGCCACTGCTCTGAATATTATGACGAGCTTGCAAAAAAGTATCACATCATTAAAACAGTCCGCAATGACAACTATGCAAACACAAGCAGTATGGGAACTCTTGCAGTATGTGCACCGCTTATCAAAGGTGATTTTATTCTTTTGGAAAGCGATTTGATTTATGATTCAGTCGGCCTTAAAGTTCTTCAGAATGATGAACGCGCTAACGTAATTCTTGCAAGCGGAAAATCAAACAGCCACGATGAAGTTTACCTTGCGGCAAACGAAGACGGCGTTTTGAACGAAGTAAGCAAGGATAAATCGATTATACCGGAACCTGCCGGAGAGCTTGTAGGAATTACAAAAATCAGTAAATCTTGTTTGGATAAGATGATGAGCTACTATAATAGCGATAAAGCTCTTATCAAAATTGATTACGAAAACGTGCTCAAGCATGTAAGCCTTAACGGAGAACCAGTTTACGTTCACAAGGTTGAATACTACGCATGGACAGAAATCGATGATGAGAACATGCTTGACCGTGCCCTCACACAGATCTGGCCTCGTATTGTGGAAAACGAATCTTTACAGGCAATCCGCCGCGAAGTTCTTTTGAATCCTGGCCCTTCTACAACAACAGACAGTGTAAAATATGCCCAGGTTGTTGCTGATATCTGTCCTCGCGAACTTGAATTCGGAAACCTTATGGAAGATGTTGCAGAAGGTTTAACAGAAGTCTGCGCAGATCCAAAAGATTACATTTCTGTAATGTTCGGATGTTCAGGAACCGGTGCTGACGAAGCCATGGTATCTTCATGTGTTCCTCCTGATGGAAAGCTTCTTGTTGTAGATAACGGTTCATACGGTGCCCGACTTGCAAAAATCGCAAGTGTTTACAATATCGACATGGACGTTTTTAAATCTTCTACATACGAACCGATTGACATCAAGGCTCTTGAAGAGCAGATGAAGAGCAAAAAATACACAACCTTTGCCATTGTTTACCACGAAACAACAACCGGTCTTTTAAACGATCTTGCAACAATCTGTCCTATGGCAAAAAAATACGGCATGACAACAATCTGTGATATCGTATCTGCTTACGGCGGTATGCCAATCGACCTTGGTAAGCTTGGAATTGACTTTGCAACAAGTACTTCTAACAAGCATATCGGCGGTATGGCTGGTGTTGGTTTTGTAGTATGTAAGCGTGATGAGCTTCTTAAGCAGAAAGACTGGCCAATGCGCAACTACTACTTAAACCTTTACGACCAGTACAAATACTTCCTGGAAACAAAGCAGACCCGCTTTACTCCACCGGTACAGACTTTCTATGCCCTTAAACAGGCAATTACAGAAACAAAGGTAGAAACTGTAGAAAAACGCTTTGAGCGCTTTACAGCCTGCTGGGAAATCTTAGTAAAAGCCCTTGATGAAATCGGACTTAAAATGCTTGTAGACAGAAAGTATCAGAGCCACTTTATTACAGCCATTCTGATTCCTGAAACTCCAAAATACAAGTTCTCAGAACTGCATGATTATGCAAAATCATTCGGCTTTACAATTTACCCTGGAAAGCTTGGCAACATCGACACCTTCCGTATAGCCAATATGGGCGACATTAAGCCGGAAGAAATGACACACTTTACATGCGTGTTGAGAGATTATATGCACAGCATTGGGGTGTGCTAGTAACAACAATTAAAAAAGCGCCGTGCGGGTCCCAGCGACGGCGCTTTTTTTATATTTTTCTTACATCATTTAAAGAAGAACCTGCATCCCAATGTTACTACAGCACCAATTGTTGTAGGATATTCTTCACTGTTTGCAATATGGTATGATGTTCCCCAGCCGGCATTCTTACAGTTGCCGTTATTTCCGTAAACATCGCGGTTGTAATTATCATCATCAATTACAGTATAATAACTTAAAACAAGACCTATATTTCCCATAATTTCAACAGGACAATGGCGGTCATAAATCTTAAGTTTTCCGCCAAAGCTTAAAGCATGAATCCAGTTATAAGCACCATCATGAAGGAAGTATTTTTTAAGCTCATCACGATTAACGTTGCTCATTTCTGAATACAAATTACTTCCGGGAACCTGCTGGCTTCCAAAATCAGCACCGTGACGGCTGAACTGATAAGAAATGCTGAAAGAAAGACTTGGATCAACGTTGAATCTGAAATCAGCAAGAAGCTCATCAGAGTTAGGAGGCATATAATAACCGATACAGCTTCCGGCATTTGTATAGTTTTCGTAAATATAATGAATATACCAAGGTGCATAATTGATTGAATGGTGGGTATAGCAGTAAGGTTCAACCTTTGTGTAGCGGAGGGCAAAAGAAGCCCAACTCATCTTAGGGATAGGGAATTTAATTCCCGCCTGATAAGAATACATAGCTCTTGTTGATTCAATGATATTTCGCTTAAGCATTGCGGTAACTTCATCAAGATAAACAGAAGCCCAAACCTGTCCCAATCCAGCCTTATGAAGTTTAATGTCTCCAAAGAGCGCCAGGTTATCGTTATCACCAATGCTGTTCTGGTAAACAACATAATTTGTAAGAGGGAACATATAACCAAGCTCGAAACGCTTAGGCCATACTACAGTAGAACCAAAATCAAGATGGAGATACTTAAAATCAAGTTCAATCATATTGATTGAAAATGCATTCTGGAAAAAGTATGAATCGTCTGTTGTTCCAACATCCTGAGGCCAGGAATTTCTTGCTGTCCAGTCCTGGTTTGCATATTCAAGAATTCCAACCATAAAGGAATATCTGAGCCATTTAAAAAGTTTTATGTCTGTTTCAAGTCCAAAGAAAGGGTCTGCCTGGGCATTCAAAACAAGGCTGGAACCATTATCCATACCTGCCCATTCGCGGTCTACCCTGCCGAATTTCAAAAGGAATCTGTCATCAAGTGCTGAAAAATTGATTTCTCCCTTAATTCCCCCTCCAACACTAAGTTCCATAGGCCAGCCTTCAAGACCACTGGCACTTAAGTTAGAAATAAAATAAACCTGTCCGTCCCATCTCTTGTTGTAACGGTATGGCAAATAAGATGTCAAAAGTTTTTTCTGAATTCTTCTTGCATATTCCCCGTGCAAGCGATCATATTTTGCAATGAGAGAGGCATCAGTCAATTCACCGTTAAAATATTTACTAAGCTCGTCAGCAGTATATTTACTGCTTCCAAACCAGTTATAGCCGATAAAATAATCCCCCATATCAACCATATCTGCTTTTGTAGCGTCAAGGAAGGCAAAAACGTTATAAGAAAAATATTTTGTCAAATCACCTTCAAAAGTAAAATTAGGAACAAGCTCAAAAAGATAGCTCTTATAACTGCTTTTATTATAAATACCAAGCGAGCCTTCCATTTCAAAACCGAAATTATAGTTAAAACTAAGCGGTAAGTCAGGATTATCATTTTTTACACGGGCATGAAAAACATTATTTTTCATCTCATCATTTGCCCGAAGCTTTTCAACATAATAAGCGAGTATTTTTGCTTCTTTTTCAGAAAGCTCGTATCCGCTGTCATAAATCTCATTTATTGCCTTTGAAATCTGAGAGCGGGTATAAGGCTTTGCACTGTTAATTATTGAACAAATACCCTTCATCTGAGCCTGGTCAATAAGCTCATAAATATCATCATAAATGCTTACAGAAACATTTTTCTGAGAAAAGCCATAAAAAGCAAAGCTCAGGAAAACTAAAGCAAGGGCAAAAAATGATTTATTTTTCATACTTTTTCCACCATTTATTAAAATTATTAAAATAATTTACAATTCATACTCAATGCAAGCTCAATTCCCTGCTGGAAATTATCCGCTTCATTGTGATTATTAAATATAAACTCATACATAAGCTGTCCGCTTACACTAATATGCTCATTAAAGGTATAAGAACCTTTAGCCGCAATCTGATTTGTAAACTGAACAGTTCCGGTAAGCCTGAAATCACGAGCCATATCCGCAGCCTGCTCAGCAGTATTTTGGCCGGTCTTAAACTTTACAGCAGGATAGTAACTGTTATAAACATATGCATAGCCATATGAATCCTTATAAGTATTGTATTCGCTGAAAAGTCCAAAGGAATTAGTTCCGTGAGCTAAGAAAAGATAATTTCCTTCTGCACTCCACTTCTTAGGCAAAGTATAGCCGAATTTTGCCTGAAAACCAATAGCGTCAGGTCCAAATGGAGTTCCTATCCAGGAACACATAGGTGTTGAACTGTTAGACTGCATATTGTAGCGGTAGCTGTACAAGGACCACTCTTTAGCCTGCTTGATATAAAGATAAGGAGTTGTATAGATTCCCTCAATTCCAGCCGCATACCAGCCGCCGTGCTCTTCTGGAATCTTTACTTCTATGCCTGCCTGATAGCCCCAGCCGTCAGGCATAGCTCTTCCGTTATCACTTTTCAGCTCATTTGGAGGCTGAATTTCATCCTGGGCATAGAGACAATAAATCCTTGTGTTACGGCAGGGAAGAATTTCCAGGCTGAGTCCCATATAGGCACAGGTGTGAGCCTCGCCATAAACCTTTTCCTCCCAGGCAGAATTCATTTCTGTCCAGGTTCCAAATGAATGAAGAATCATAAGAGGATTCATATAACGAAGGGAGAAGCCGCCGTTTATGAGAGTTCCTTCCAGGAAGCCGATTTTAAGCCACTTCCAGGGAATAACTTCCATAGAGTGCAGATAAAGGAATTTCTCCTGATTATCTGTATGATTGATTTCTGCGACGTTCATTTCATACTTAAAACGGCGGGAAAAAATCTCTGTATGGAAATAAACATTTGTATCAAAGGTGCTGTTATAGATGATAGAGCCAGTTGAAGAATTACCTATCTGAAGTCCGCTTCTTGCAACGTGAACGTTAAAGCCCCATCCGTTGTTAAAAACGTGTCCAAAAGATGCATTTGCAGTTTTCGGAGTATAAAAATCATACTGGGATAAATCATAGCGAAGGTTGTGATTAAAATAATCATCTTTTAAAAGACCAAACTGGCTGGGACCAAGAGTAAAATGCGTTTCAATTACAAAATGGTCTGCAACATCAAATACTAGAGGAATAACAGCCAGAGGCTTTGTAAAATCATTTCCGGTATAACTTGATTCACAAACATAGCCTTCTTTCATAAAGGCCGCATCCGAAACCTTGTCCGTAGCATAAACTGCATCATACTCATTAGCGGAATAATCTTTTGTTACAGTCTTTCCCGTATAATCCGTAGCCATTGACCAGTCAATATTACTGTTGGTACGGGTAAGCACAGTCGGATTCAGCTCCAGATTTACCCCGATTTTTACAGGCTTTAAATCAATGGCAAATTTCCGCTCATTAAGATATTCAAGGGTTTTATCGTATAGAATCTTTCCACCATAAGAAAGACTGTCATAATCAATTGTTGAAAGATAAAACTTCAGCTCCAGAACACTTAAGGGTGCATTATCTGCAATCGAAAGGAATTTTGATTCAAGACAGAGACTTGAAATGGCATCATAAACCCAGTTTCCGGCAGGAACAAGCTGCTGCGAGCTGTAGCCCTGAGCGGCTAAAGGAAGAAATACTTTTGAAGCAAAAAAAATAAGCAGGATTTTCTTAACATTTTTCATATTTATAATTTAACGTTTTAATCAGTTTGCAACAAGTTATATAGAGGATTTTTTGTTACTATATAGAACAATTTATGTTTTTAAAGTATTATGATAATTATGACATCAGAAGAATTGCTGAATTACCTTAAGTATAAATATCCTCGTACAAGCTCATTTATATCAGGTCTGTCGCTTTTTTTTGTTGACCTTCTTGTTGTAATGCTTTCCCTTTCAATCGGCTTCTTCATTGTAAACCTCCTTTTTACCTCATCACTTAATTTTAAATCAGTAATTTATTATTTCTGCTTTACGCCTATTTTCGTGCTTACATTTGGAGCAGTAGGACTATACCCCGGCATTATGATTCCGCCTACAGAAGAAGTAAAAAAATTCTGCGGCTGTACCTTCTTTGTACTCGGAGCAATGTCTCTTGGAATCATTATTGCGGACATTAATGACTACGAAATTGTTCAGACACTTATAAAAGATTCAGCAGATAAAGCTGTAATCCTTGCTTTTGCAATCACCTTCCCGGTTGCAACAATTCTGCTTCCAGGCTTCAGGGAGCTTGCAAAAACTCTCTTCGGTCACTTCAGCTGGTGGGGTGTACCCGCAATCATCTACAGCACAAACCACAGTGCCGATTTAATCATAGATAAGCTTATTAAAAATCCATATCTTGGCTATCATCCGGCAGTAGTTGTAGATACAGAAGCAAAGGGCTACGAGGAATACCACGGAGTTCCGGTTTTGCCACCATTAAAAGAGCTTCTTGATAATATTAAAATGCATAACGTAAAAACTGCCGTAATCTGTGATTATCACGGGGATATGAAGAAAATTATGTCCTCTTACCGCTATACAATTACAGTTTCAAAGCAGCAGACAACTTTTACAACAACCCAGCAGCTTAAAGATATTGCCGGAATTATTGCCTTCTCTTCTGTGCATAACCTCACCTTCCGGATCAATAAAATCATTAAAAGACTCCTTGATCTTGGTATAATTCTTGCGCTCAGCCCTGCCTGGGTTCCGGTTTTCATTATCTGTGCAATTCTTACAAAACTCACCTCAAAAGGTCCGGTTTTCTATGGCCACAAAAGAGTCGGCAGAAACGGAAAGGTAATTAAATGCTGGAAATTCCGCTCAATGGTAATCAATTCACAGGAAATTCTTGAAAAACTACTGGCAGAAAATGAGGAAATGCGTAAACAGTGGGAAAAAGACCGTAAACTTGAAAACGATCCACGCATTACAAAATTCGGAAAAATCCTGCGAAAAACAAGTATGGATGAGCTTCCTCAGCTTATCAATATTCTTCTTGGTGAAATGAGCCTTGTCGGCCCACGCCCGGTTACTGAACCGGAGCTTGAAAAATACGGTGATTATAAAGATTATGTTCTTTCTGTAAAACCAGGTCTTTCAGGTATGTGGCAGATTTCCGGCCGCAGTGATACAGGCTACGAGGAACGTATTTCTTATGATACATACTATATCCAGAACTGGTCTATCTGGCTCGATATCTGGATTTTAATTAAATCCGTTTGGGTTGTTCTTTTAGGAAAGGGTGCTTACTAATGTTAAAAATTAAAAAAAGTATATTTATAATTGTTTCATTTCTTGCGTTTACTTCACTTTATGCAGAAAAATATCAGATTAAGTCTATTGAATACAGTACAGAGGGGGCATTCGGATTTGGAAAAACAAATCCCTATGCGCTGAACAGAACTGTTGAAGTTGATAAAAAGCGTATCTTTGAAGATGAAGAGCATTTTAAAAGATATCTGGAGGATTATAAACAGAGACTTCATAACACCCGCCTTTTTTCAAAAATAGAGGTTGAGAGTTCCTACGACGAAGCTGACGAAAATGATATCAGAAAGGTAACACTCTTCGTTAATACAAAAGATTCTATTCACATTCTTGCAGTTCCTTATCCAAAATATGACTCTAATAAGGGCTTTAGTTTCAAACTCAAGGGAAAAGACAATAACTTTTTAGGTTCCTTAAACTCAATGAGTGCAGAAATTAATTTCAGCCTCAAGGATTCTAATTCAGAGGACTCAAAAAACAAAATAGGACTTGCTTTCTCCTATGATCATCCTTTCAAAGCAGGACCTTTTAAGGCAACCTGGATAAATGATTATAGTTTTTCTTATAATTTTGATGCTTCTTCTCCTGAATGGGATGCAAAGTCAGGCCTTAAGCTTGAATTACCATTTGATAAACACAGCTTTGTATGGGAATTTGACCAGTCATTTATAAAAAATCTTGATTATACAAAATATGATGATTCAACATATTTTAAGGAATATTTTGCATTCTCAGTTCCTATAATCCTTAAAAAAATTGATAACTGGGGTAATGTTACCTATACTCCAATAACATCCATCACCTACAACTGGGATTTTGATGGAATTAATAAGATGAACTCAGATCTTTCAAGTCCTGTCATTTCTGCGGGCCATTCTATTGCTACAGAGAGAATTAACTGGGCTGATAATTTACGAAACGGTTTAAGTTTGTCAGTAGGAAATACTTACAGCTTCAATACTCAGCGAGGGATCTTTACCCCATCAATTAATACCGAAGTTAAGGCTTTTAAGACGGTTTATCTTGACTGGCAGGATGATGTTTTTGCCCGCTTCGGACTTGCAACTGATTTTTATGCCTTCTACGACATTCAGGATCCTCACGGCCAATATATAATGGTAAACGGAACAAATATCGGTTCCCGCCTTCGTGGTATACGCGATGATTTGAAATACGAGGACACTGATTCTAAAATGTGTAATGTAATTTCAGCCTTTGTTTTGAACCTTGATATGCCTATTCACTTCTTCTCAACATCATTTGAAGCAAAAGTTCTTAATAAGCTGAATATTGACGTTCAGGTATCACCATTTATCGATATTGCCCTTACTCATAACAAAATTACAGACAGATGGTTTGATCCTCGTGACGGTTTTTACTGTGGAGGACTTGAAGTTTTAGTTTACCCTCTCAAATGGTCAGGCTTTGTTGTAAGAATCAGTGCGGGAATTGATCTTGCCAGAACAGTTCTAAAAAAACTTAAAATGCCTATTGAAAACAGCTGGCGTTCCGGTTCAAAGTATGAGCTTTCAATCGGCCTTGGTCTGCATTACTAGACTTAATGTAATTACAGATTTTTTCTGCCAGTATGGCTCCGGTGTATATTCTGCAAGAACTGTTAAGAGTGACTTTGCAAAATTATTATAGCCGCATTTAATCAATACTGTGCAGAAATTATTAAAATTCTTCCATACGTCATTTCTGTTACACCAGTCAAGGATATCAGGATAAAGGCTCACTTCAAAGAATAAGGAAGGCAAATCCTTGTAGCTGTATTCAATGTTTCTTGAAGCAACAACCTCCTCCATACGTGAAAAATTAGATAAAACAGAAAGAAGGGCAAATTGTAGGGATTTTTCCATATTGCCTAATGAAAAATAATATTCAAAAAGCTTATTATATGCTTCAAGAGCATAAAAAGTATCAGAACGATAAAGCTGAAAAAACTTCTGCATAGAATCAGGCCGATTCGATGAAACAGTATTCATCATAGCTGAAAATAAAGCTTTATCCGTAAAGGTCTTATCCTCAGTAAGAATTGAAAGAAGTCTTATCTCCATCTGTTCAGGATTATTCTGAAGATAGCTTATTCTAGCCAGTTTAGTCAGGATTTCATATTTCTGATTAGGAATATCCAGAACCTTTGCATTTTCAATTGCTTCAAGATAATATTTTTCAGCAAATATATACTCACCTTCAAGAAGATAGATATCTCCGATAAGGCACTGAGCCTCCGGGAAATCCTGAATCTCATCAATATAAGAAAGAAGATTATCTATAGAGTTTTTAAAATAATCTTCTCCCTTTCTTGAATAATAGTATTTTATGATTCCGATTGATTCTTTTTCATTTCTTTCTTCAAGAACCGTAAGGATTGCAGAAATAGTTTTTCCGGCTCTCTGAACACGACGGGGAGCAATGCTGTTTTCAAGGATTTTTTTATGATTCTGTGAAAGCTGCTTTCTAAAAAGAATAGCATCCTCGCATAATTTTAAGGCCTGTCCGTAATTCTGATTTTCAAAGCAGACAACCGCTTCCCGGTAAGCCTTTACACTGTCCTCATTGACACTAAGATTTAATGCAGAGAGTGATGAAAAAAAAGAAAAAAATAAAAGGCCGAGAGCTGTCAGTTTTTTTATCATTTTATGATTCCGTCCGTCAAAGTTTACAAGGAATTTAACTCTTCCTCAAATACTTTATCGGCATCTTTTGAATCGATTGTTCGAACTATTTTTCCTTTTTTGAAAATAATTACCTTATCGTTGGCGCCCGCAATTCCAATATCGGCGTGTTTTCCTTCGCCAGGTCCGTTTACGACACAGCCCATAACGGCAACCGTAATATTCTTTTTCATGGAAAGAAGACGGCTCTGCCAGCGATCAACAAAGGCGTGAACATCAAAACCTATTCGTCCGCAGCGAGGGCAGCTAACGATTGTAATGCCGCCTTCCCTTTTTCCGCATTCTTTAAGGATATTAAGGCCGGCAATTACTTCGTTTTCAGGGGAAGAAGAAAGGCTTACGCGGATTGTATCGCCTATTCCTTCATTAAGCAGTGTTGAAAAGGCAATCGAAGACTTTACGATACCGCCGATTAAGGGACCTGCCTCTGTGACTCCAAGATGAAGAGGATTATTGTATTTCTGAGCATAAAAGCGGTTACATTCAATTGTTTCTGTAACATCGCTTGATTTCATGCTGACTACATACTGATTAAAATTAAGCTGGTCGAAAATTTCAGCTTCACGAACTGCTGTTTCACAAAGTCCCTGGGCACGGCTGATTTCTCCGGCTGCGATAGCTTCCTGTAAATCCTTAGGAAGGCTTCCGGAGTTTATTCCGATTCGGATTGCAACTCCATTGTCACGGCAGCCTTCAACTACTTTTTTGATATTATCAAGGCTTCCGATGTTACCGGGATTAATACGGATAGCGGCGGTATTTCCCTTAAGACATTCAAGGGCAAGTCTATGATCAAAGTGAATATCAGCAACAAGAGGCATGGAAGTACGCTGGGCAATCATAGAGATTGCTTTTGCACTTGGCATATCAGGAACCGCAAAACGAACGATATCGCAGCCAAGAAGAGCAAGTTCGTTAAGCTCTTTTAAGGTGCGGTCCAGCTTTTCATTGTTTTCCGGGATGTCTGTAATGCTTTCCTTCCACATAGTCTGCAGCGTTACAGGATTATTTCCTCCTATAATAAGAGGACGTGTCATTCCCTTACAGCCAAGCTTTACTTCCTTTGTATTCATTATTCATTTTCCTCTGAGTTTTCGTCACTTTCAGAAGCCTTGTCTTCTTCAGAATCTTCTTCAATCTGAAGCTGAGAATTAAGCTCTGCAATCTGCTTTTTTATACCCCTGATTATCTTTGTTTCATATATAATCAAGCCTACCGGTATAACTGTAATAATTGCAAATATCACCATCAAAAGCTTTGACGGATCTCCTGCCATAAATTTATCCCAGTCAAAAAGAAAAATACAGAATAAAAAAGCGGCTAAAGTGCGGCTTCCGTCAAGTTTCTTTTTTCTGCTGGTTAATTTACTGATTTTTTCCTGAAGTTCTTCGTTATTTTCTGTCATACTTTTATTATAGCAAAAAAAAACCGGGGCAACTACCCCGGCTGATTTTCCGCCTTAAGCGGATTTATTGGTGTGATTTACTAAGCAATCAATGAGAATACCATTGCGAACAAAGCAACAGATTCACAAAGACCTACAACCATAATGTACTGAGCAAAACCTTTACCAGTTTCACCAAGAGCATCAGAACCTGCAGCACCAGCTTTTCCCTGAGCGATAGCAGAGAAACACATAGCAAGACCAGAAGCAATACCAAGACCAAGTGCAAAACCAGGTGTCATTTCACCGCTCATTACCTTTGGCTTCAAAGCGATGTTCATCAAAAGGAAGCCGTAAATTGTCTGTGTAAGAGGAGCACCGGCAAATACAGTGAGGATGAATGGTGCCGGTTTATTGTTTACATAACAACGTTTCCAGGCTCCAATTGCTCCCTGACCAGCGATTCCAATTCCGATTGCTGAACCGATAGCAGCAATACCCATACAAACAGCAGCACCAATGTAACCCCAAATTTCCATATTTTTCTCCTTTAACCCGCAAACGCAAGGTTTAATTTAATATTTAATATCTGCTTATGCAGATTGTATTACTTAATTTATGCCGCCATACGGCAGCACCGCCGCCACTTAAGACGACTTCTTTTCTGAGAACGGATTGAACTTTACTCCGCTCCAGGCCATACCGATATGCGTACAGAATTCAAGTGTATTCAAACGCACACCATGTACAATTACAGAAAGCAGGTTCAAAATCATATTCAGACCATGACCGAATACAAGAAGAACGATTGCCGCAATGAACAAAACAGCGTGTCCAAGAATAGGACCAGCCAGTGTGTTCACAGTTTCTGAAATTGCCGCTCCCGCAAGACCTACAGCCCACAGACGGATGTAAGAAACGATATCAGAGAATACATTTACGACTCCCAAAAGAACCGAAATAATATTCTTGCACGATTCAAGAATTGAAGCTCCAATGCTGCCCTCATAATTTGCAAATACAAAGCTGAATGCAAATCCAACAGCAATCAAAGAAATTTCAATTTTTCCTACCGGCACAGTTCCAATAGAACCAAGCATAGGGAAAACATCCGAATTAACAACCATAGAAAGTACAACCCAGAACATACCGATAAGCTGCATAAGGGAACCAATGTCTCCTACCGCTTTCAGGCCGTTCTTAAGGCTGATATTTCTTGCGGCCGCCTTAATATGAGCTACGGCAAGCTGTACAAGTGCCAGAGAGAAGCAGAAAATCTGCAGGTTCTGACTCTTTGTAAGGCCGACAGCCTTTCCATTAACTTCCGATACCCAAGGTACAGTCCAAAGCTTATCTTCATAAACGTTGGAAATCCAAGGGATAGAAAGATTTTTAAGCGAATCCGGCAGCATATCAACCGGGATTCCAAACCAGGTACAGGTTACGGCACCCCAGATAATTGTAGCTACAGAAACAAGAGTAATCAGACCGAATACAGGAGCAATTTTCTTTCCGCCGGCCTTTGCTTTAAGCATAAGAACCAGAGTCAGGATAAGAACCAGAGCGCCATATCCGCCGTCTCCAAAAATCATCGCAAAGAAGATTGTAAAGAACAAAAGGAACCAGCCCGAAATATCAAACTCATGATAGCCTGGTACAGTTCCCAAAAAGTCTGTAAGCGGATAAATAAGGCTTACAAGTTTATTGTTCTTAAGCTTTGTAGGAACGGCAAGGTCATCATCCTCAGGATCTGCATAAGCTAGGGCCCATTTGTTATCTGCACAGGCCTTTTTAAATTCCTCAAGGCAAGCTTCCGGAACATATCCGCTTATCCATGCAAGATCGTTTTCAGAGCCGATAGATTCATGCTCCATTCCCGCATTTACATTTTCAAATTCAATGTCGCTTTCAAGATTTTTCTTGAAAAGTGCAATTGAAGTCAAATACTTTGCTTTTTCTGCAAAGAAAGCTTCAATTTCTGAAACCTTCTTTTCGTCAGCTTTGATTTCGTCTTCCAGAAGCTTTGTAGAAATACGAGGAAGAGGAACTTCAAATGCTTCCGGCAACAGATTTTCAGGTCTGCCTTCCCCGCCGTTTATAATCAGAAATCTGGCAGTTTTCTTATCCTTATTTACAAGTAAGGTCTGAATCTGCCCTTCAATCTGACTATATTTTTCTACAGGAACCTCATACATTTTAAGGGCAATTCCCTTTTCTTTAAGGTAATCAAAATCCTCATTTGTAACAGTTCCCCAGAAGGCAAATCTGTCAAGTTCAGTTGCATCACTTGAAATTTCTTCAAGAAGCTGTTTTTTCTGTTCTGCCTTTGCAACCACCTCTGCACAGAGCTTTGCAGTTTCTTCATTAGAAAGAAGCTGCTTATCACCCTTACTTTTCTTAGGGAGCTTAATTTCTCCCAGTACAGATTCAGTTACAGTAGCATTTGCAGAAGCCTCTTTGAAAGCAGAAAGCTTTTCACTTGAGCCTTCAAGCTTTTCAAGATGCACAAGACCGATTTTTCGCAAAGATTTCAGGGCATCTTCGCGCTCTTTATTCAAAAGAACTACAGAGACTTTTTTCATTGGTTCAATCATTTGCCTGCCTCCTGTTCTTCATCAATCTTAGACTGCAATTTCTTCTTAGAAATCTTACTTCGGACAACCGCAGCAACCTGCTCGTCACCTAGATAAACAGAGATTTTTTTGATGTTTGCCTTTGTTTCAGGAATCTTAACCTTTTCAAAAAGGTTTACGCGCTGAGTTGTAGTGCGCAGTTCCTTTGAAAGCAAACGAACCTGTTCATCAAGGACTTCGGCCTCCAGGTCAAGAGAAAGGGCCTTTTCCATTCTGTCGGCTGCCATATCAATCCACAATGGGGTTTCGTACAAGTCGTAGTCCCCGCGGGAAAAATCAGCGCCTTCATAAATCGGAATGGCAACACCGGCAATATTACCCCATCCTTTTTTGATGTTCTTTACGGTAACCATTTCCGGCTTAAAAGCCTCTTCTTCTCCGAATACCGCAATCCATGCATCGAATTCTTTTTCCAATGCGGCTCTTGCGGCACGAACTTCTCTGGCCTTCTGGTCTATTGTGCGGATTTCTGTCTGAAGCTGTTGTTTTTTGAGTACAAGGGTCGGAAGATAGCGGTTATACATTTTAAGCGCATCTTTCTGTACCTTCTGCTCATTTTTTGTCAGCTTAATCTTTGCCATCAATTACCTCACAAAAAACGCTTACTTCTTTGGCCAGTGTTTTTCAATCAAAGATGATTTAAGACCTGTTTCCTCAGGTTCAAAGCAGTCTGCAAGGATTTTCCATCCAAGGTCGAGTGCTTCTTCCAGAGAAATATTCTTAGAAAGGTCCATCATCTCAGATTCAAACATTTTTCCGTAAGTAAGGAGTTTTTCATCCCACTTACTCATAATAAATCCCATTGATTTCTTTTCAAGGGTGTCTTTATAGCTTGAGTAAAGACGAATCATACCGTCCATAAGTCCGCGGTGGTCATCACGGGTTGTACCGTTTACATTCTGCTTCAATCGTGAAAGAGAACCGAACGGCTCGATACGTCCGCCTTTAAGGTAATACTGACCTTCTGTGATGTAACCGGTGTTATCTGGAACCGGGTGAGTAACGTCATCACCAGGCATTGTTGTAACGGCAAGTACTGTTACAGAACCTGCGCCCTCAAAGTCAACGGCTTTTTCGTAGCGGGCAGCAAGCTGAGAGTACAAGTCTCCAGGGTAACCGCGGTTAGAAGGAACCTGCTCCTGTGTAATGGCAATTTCCTTCATAGAGTCTGCAAAGTTTGTCATATCGGTAAGGAGTACGAGTACGTCTTTTCCTTTAAGGGCAAACTGTTCAGCAACTGCAAGAGAAAGGTCAGGAATTTTCTGACATTCTACAGTTGGGTCAGCAGCAGTATGAATGAACATAACTGTGTGACTCAAAGCCCCGCCTTCTTCAAGAGTTTTCTTAAAGAAAAGGTAGTCATCGTATTTAAGACCCATACCGCCAAGTACGATTACATCAACTTCAGCCTGCATGGCAATGCGGGCAAGCAGCTGGTTGTAAGGTTCACCAGAAATTGAGAAAATAGGCAGCTTCTGGGATACAACCAGAGTGTTGAACATATCAATCATCGGAATACCGGTACGAATCATACGCTTAGCCATGATACGTTTTGAAGGGTTTACTGAAGGACCACCGATTGTAACAAGACTGTCTGTAAGGGCCGGACCGTTATCGCGAGGTTCTGCAGAACCGTTGAAGATACGTCCAAGCAGATCATCAGAGAAAGAAACCTTCATCTGATGTCCAAGGAATTTAATATGGTCACCGGTTGAAATACCGCGTCCGCCGGCAAATACCTGAAGGCTAACTACATCACCTTCAATTTTATTTACTTCGGCAAGTGATTTACCAAAACGTGTTTCGATTTCTGCAAGCTCACCGTAAGCTACGTTATCAGCCTTTACAGTGATTACGCTTCCGACGATGGATTCGATTCTACTATAAACTTTGTTCATAACTATTCACCATCCTTAAGCATTGCGCTTACTTCATCGCGAACTTTACCGTTTGCAGAAGCATAATGAGCATCAAAGTCTTTTTCTGCCTTGTAGAAGTCATCAGTGTTCCAGATTGTGTAGTTCCAGTCAAGGAACTTCTGACGAAGCTGGTTGAAGAAGTTACGTGCAGCATCTTTATCAGCAAGGTCAAAATCAGAACCGATTACTTTTACAACTTTTGCAAAAGTATATTTCTGACGGTCAACGCAGACAGCGGCATCAACTTCATCAAAAGAGTTCTGCTGCATGTAAACAGCATCAATAAATTCACTCTTAAGATATTCGATGTAGTCTTCTGTTGTAGTACCGTCTTCACCAATTACCTTCATCATCTGGTTTACTTCAACACCGCGGAGGAAGACCTTGCGGGCAAAAGTTACCAGCTCTTCACGGATAACTGATTTATATTTAGACCATGAAATAATAGGGTCAATTGCAGGATACTTACGTGCATCTGAACGTTCACGTGAAAGTCCGTGGAAGGCACCTACTACCTTCAAGGTTGCCTGAGTTACTGGCTCTTCAAAGTTACCGCCGGCAGGAGATACTGTACCACCAATTGTTACAGAACCAACTTTTCCGTCGCGGAGGCGAACAATACCAGCGCGCTCGTAGAAGGCTGCAATGTAAGATTCAAGGTAAGCTGGGAAAGCTTCCTCTCCAGGAATCTCTTCAAGACGACCAGACATTTCGCGCAAAGCCTGTGCCCAGCGTGATGTAGAGTCTGCAAGAAGAAGAACGTGAAGTCCCATCTGACGGTAGTATTCTGCCAGAGTTACAGACGTATAAACCGAAGCTTCTCGTGAAGCAACAGGCATTGATGAAGTATTACAAATGATGATTGTTCGCTCCATCAAAGAACGACCAGTTCTAGGGTCTTTAAGTTCAGGGAACTCTTTGATTGTTTCTACAACTTCACCCGCACGTTCACCGCAGGCAGCGATGATTACGATATCAACGTCGGCATTACGTGATGTTGTATGCTGAAGTACAGTTTTTCCGGCACCGAAAGGTCCTGGAATACAGTATGTACCACCTTTAGAAACTGGATAGAAGGTATCGATAAGGCGAACCTGAGTTACCATTGGTTCACTTGGAGCAAGACGCTCTGCATAGCAGTCAACGGCGCGTTTTACAGGCCATTTGAATGCCATCTTAAGTTCGTGATCTTTACCTTTTTCATCAGTTACAACAGCCATTACATCTTCAATTGTGTAAGAGCCGGCTGGAGTAACCTTTTTAACTGTGTACATTCCCAGTAAATCAAAAGGAACAAGAATTTTATGAGTAAAAGGTCCTTCCGGAACAGAACCGATTGAATCACCGCGAAGAAGCTTGTCACCTTCTTTTACAGAAGGAGTCCAGTCCCATTTTTTATCGCGTGGAAGTGAATCTACATAAACACCGCGCTCAAGGAAGAAGCCTGCTTTTTCTGCAACCAGAGGAAGAGGGTTCTGAAGACCATCGAAAGTCTGACCCAAAAGTCCTGGTCCCAATTCTGCACAAAGGAGATCGCCGACAAGTTCTACTGTGTCACCGGCTTTAATGCCCTGTGTCATTTCGAAAATCTGCATCTGAGCCTTATTGCCTCGGATACGGATTACTTCTCCTCGTAGTTTTTTTCCGTCTACATTAACGTAACCAACTTCGTTCATGGAAACTTCGCCATCAAATTCGATAGTTACCATGTTTCCGTTAATGCCGACTACTTTTGCTTTTGTATCCGTCATTTCTATTTTACGTCTCCATCAAGAATATTATCATAAATCTTATGATAAGAAGTTTTACCAATTTCAACATCAAACTTTTTCATGCGTTCAACAAGCAAAAGTTTGATTCCATATGCATAAACTGCATCTACAGAAAACGAATCAAGAGGTCTTAATTCATCAAGAAGCCTGATCCGGTAATCAAAAAGAAACTGTTCTGCACTTAAAGGACTATCCATACCAACAGCTGTGCGCGCTGCCTGAACAATGTCAGCCGTAACGCCCGGCGGAAGAACAGAAGCATCCTTTTTCATTTTTTGTGCACGAATCTGTGCAAGTGCATATCGCAAGTTTCTTTCTTTTTCATACCAAGTATCCAAAAAGACAGAACCTGTAGAAGAAAGCTCTTTTGGCGGAACTAAAGAAAGTCCGTTCAAAGTGATTTTTTCTTCTTCGGAAAGAAAACGGCAGCATAATTCCTTAAAACTTGCCTCGTTCAAAGGAAGAGCAGATTTTCCTTCTGCACCAGAGATATTTGGTAATTGTGAAACCAAATAATAATATGCCACTACTCTGTTCCTTTTGCTGCTTCCTTCATCAAAGCGGCAACTTTTGGATTAAGATATGAGCCGAACATTTCTGCAAGGCTTTCTGCAGAATAATCGTAGAATGCGGCGCCGTTTTTTACACCGATTCTAAAGCCGGCTGTCAAAGTCTTATCGAGTTTAATTTCAAGACCCTTTGAAATTTCAGCCTTGAGGTCGCCTTTAAGGGCATCTTCCAGAGCTTTAAGATCTTTTTCACCAAGCAGAACAGAAAGCTCTGAAGCTTCGCTGTTTTTTGCCCAGGCTTTTACAGTTTCAGGGATAAGTTTTGCAAGGACGTCTTTTGTAACAGCCTTTGCAGTTTCTGCCTGAACAATCTTATCAAGTTCTGCTACAAGTGAATCTTTAAATGAAAGCAGCATGTTTCTTCCAGCCTGAACAATTGCTTCATCACTGGCTTTTTCCATTCTTTCGGTTTCTGCTTTTGCATTTTTGATGATTTCACTAGCTTTTGCCTGAGCATCTGCAACAATGCTTTCAGCCTTTTTTTCTGCCTCTGCAATTTTTTTTGCAGCTTCAGCCTCTGCGGTTGCAACGCCATCTTTCTTGATTTTATCAATCAGTTCTTGTAATTGTACGTCCATCATAACCTCGCAAAAATTAGTATCCAATATTGATATTATATAAAGTGTAAACGCGAATTTAGGATAATTCAAACAAAATGTTTTAATTATCCTAAAAATTTGCGTTTTTAACTCTTTTAGAACTTAAATGAGTAAACAGTTTTAGATTTAAGGGTCTGTCCCGGCTCAAGAACGCAGGTCGGGAAGTCCTTCTGGTTTGGTGTGTCAGGGAAAACCTGAGTTTCAAGACAGAATCCGTCGTGGATATTATGATTTTTTCCGCTCTTGCCGGTTTTATCCTGAATGAAGTTTCCTGTATAGAACTGGCAGCCAACCATATTAGTAAATACCTGCATTTCACGGCCGCTGACAGGCTCTGTTACCTTACAGAATTCAACAAGGTCAGAATCATCAAGAGGTACTGAAGTTTTTGTTTCCGGAGTATAAACTTCAGTTACATAGCAGTGGTCATAACCAGGCTTGATTTCCTTAATATCCTGGCCGATTGCTTTGGGAGAATTAAAATCAAAAGGAGTTCCGGCAACGTCAAGCAGAGTTCCTGTTGGAATCAGCTTTGGAGAAACCTCCAGATAGTAAGAGGAATTCATCTGCATGATGTGGTCATAAACCTGACCACGGCCAGCAAGATTGAAATATGAATGATTTGTAAAGTTTACAGGAGTTGCCTTATCTGTCTGAGCCTGATAAGACATAGACAGATTATTATTTTTATCAAGAAGATAAGTTACTGTAACCTTGAGATTTCCTGGGAAGCCCTGCTCTCCGTCCGGAGAAAGGCGGGAAAACTGAACGCCGGCCTGATTTTTTCCCTTAATGATTTTTGCATCCCAAACAATTTTATGCCAGCCGTCAAAACCGCCGTGAAGACAGTTTGGACCGTCATTTTTATCAAGCTCGTATTTCTTTCCGTTTACAGCAAACTGTGCCTTGGCAATGCGGTTTGCAAAGCGGCCTACAAAAGCACCAAAATAAACGTCACCGTTTACATAGCCGTCCAAAGTTGAATAGCCGAGTGCAACATCTGTTTTTTTACCGTCACTGTCCTTCAAAATGATGCTGGTAATTGTGCAGCCGTAATCCGTACAGGAAAACTGCATGCTGCCGTTGGAAACAGTATAAAGGGTTACCTTTGAACCGTCCGACAGAAGTCCGAATTTTGATTTATCTACTTTCATTATATAAACCTCCTGAAGTTTACAATCCCATATCTATAATAAGCTGAACTTCAGTTACAGAGCAGGAAAGCTCTTTAGCAATCTGTTCAACCTGATATCCGCTGTTAAATAAGCTCATTACTTTTGAAGAAAAATTACTTTTAGAAAGGTTAGCCATAGGATCAGTTTGGAAAGGCTTTGCAGGCTTATAGGTTTCTGCTTTTTTCTGAGTGCCAGGCTCTTCATCATAAACATCAGTGATAATAAGAGGAACTTTTTTGTAGGCGGCGCCATCCTGGGTAACGGTTGTTTCATCATTTAAGATTGATTTAGGAGCAGGGGCTGCTTCCTCTTCAACTGAGTCAAACAAAGACCTCTGCTGGGGCTTTGAAACTTCGTAGGAGGCATCCGGGTCAATTTCTGTAATTCTGTCGTAAGAACGCTTTGAAGAAGATGGTTTTCTTACAGGCTTTATTCCGGAAAGGTTTTTATTTTCAACATAGGGTGTTCCCGCAATCTGATTAAGTCTTTCTGCTTCCGCAATCATATCACGCAGGCGGTTTGTTGCTTCGCGGAAAAGCTCCATTTTATGTTCACTTTCGTTTAACAAGGCTTTCAGGCGGTTGGAAGATTCACGTACCAGCTCAAGATCCCGGTTTGACTGAGCATTAATATCTTTAATCATCCTGTCCATATAGAGCTTTGTTTTTTCAATGATATTGTCAGTTGAGAAAATTTTTTTAAAGCGGATTAAAAATATTGATAGAAGAGTTATAGTTACTAAGCACAAAAAAATTGCAATCGCAGAAGCCACACTTACCTCGTTATATCTATAATCGTTCCTACATACGTAGAAGAAGCAGAACGTTTCGGACTGCCGTCTTCCTTATATTCCGAAGAATTATTGTCGTGAGAAGGATTTTTTTTCTGATTTGGAAGACCTCCTCCATTACTTCCATCTTTATTTACAAGCGCCGCATCAGTTTTGTCAGTCTGAGTTTGCTGAACTTTCGTAGCATTTTCAAGCCCCCTCTGAATATTCTGCTGCTGCTGCATTGCTTCGGTAAGCTGTGACTGCTGGGCAGCCGACATAGCCTTTGAAACATTGGAGAGCTGAGAATACATGGTTTGGAGGTCAATCGGCTGTATACCCATCCGGCATTCCTATATCAGCAGCAGGAGGCTCATAGTCTCCACGCTTACTCAGTTTGCTTGCATCATCATAAAAGAAGGTTGTTTTCTTACAATCCATCTTTACTTCATCAAGGGCGTCGCGGATATAAATCTTAACACCCGCATAACAGGTATCTTCAACCTTTACCTTTCCGATTGCCTTAAGTTCCTTAAGGTGGGCCTGAATACCTGCAATTTCATCGTTAATCTGCTCGAGTTCCTGATAAATCTGAGAGATTCTTTCCTTGAATTCATTAAGTTTATCTTCCTTTTCCTGAGGAAGCTTCTTTCTGAGTTTTTTCTGCTGTTCAAGGTTCTGAACATCAAGGTCGAGCTTTTCATATTCAGTCGTATTTTTTGACTGCATTTTCTGAAGTTCTTCGAGACGTTTTTTAGCGCGGGGGTCAATGCCGACTTCAAGGATTGTCTCAACTCCACCCGATGAACCGATTTTCTTTGCACAGATTTCCTCTGTCGCAAGAAGATGACCGCCTACAATCTGAGATTTTTTTCCGCGTACGACAATGTTTTTCATTGCCGTAACATAGGAGTTCATAATATTTTCGTTTACAACGACATTTTCTTCAACTTCAACTGTGGTTTCATTAATAAACTTAGCCCAGAGAGATTTTCCGGCCTTAATATAACCTTCACCCTTACCAAAAATACCCTGAGAAACGACGATGTTTCCGGTTGCTTCAAGATGAGATTTTTCAACGATGCCGTTTACTTCGATGTTGGTTGCTTCTACGCGGTAACCTTCCTCGACATCACCCTTAATGATAACAGTGCCGACGAATTTAATATCGCCGGTTTTAATATTAACGGCATCAAGATATTTAACAGGCTCAACAGTTACCTTGTTATTTACAAGCATAACTTCACCGTCGATTGTAGCCTTAATTGTAATTCCGTCCCGGTCAAATTCAGTGTTTGCACCAAGCTGAACTACGATATCCTTTCCGTCTTTTGCATCAAGCCAGCGGCCAAGAAGAGTTTTACCTCCCTTACCTTTTTCTGCCGGAACCTTAGTTGCAAGAGGCTGGCCTGCAATAACGTTCTGAATCTGATTAAGCTGCTTAAAGTTGATGTTTCCGGAATCCTCAGAGATTTTCGGCTTAAGCTTTTTAGGGTCCGTTTCAAAGTTATAGGAAACATAGGCATCGTGTCCGTCCTGAGGAAGAACAGCGTGGCAGATTTCAAAAGGTGTATTATAAACAGGAGTATCGACAAATTCACGGATTTTATCTTCAAGAATACAGTCTGCAAGGATTCCCTGCTGGAGACAGCACTTTCTGATTGCATCAAAAGAAGCTTCCTGACCGCTCATAGCCGGTGGAGAAACTGTAAGGGTTCCCGACATTTCATCCTTAGAAATATCAACGGCGATAAGAACATCAGCACCCATAACATGCCTGTAATCCCCTACCTTCTGATAATCATTATCCGTACCATTTTTAATGTAATTTTTGATTGCGTTTTCATCAAAATCAACTGTATCTTCGCGTTTTACCTCATCAAGTACATCACGAACCTGAATCGGACTTCCGTCTCCAAGAGGAAGAACAATTTTAAGCATAATATCTGAACCGAAACGGCGTACATAGAACATTCCGTCTCTGTCAACAGACTGCTCGGAAGAATCCAGCTCGTCGTCGGTAAAAAGACCTTCAGAGGCAAGCTTCTGAACCTTTTTAACAGTGCTTGGATCCTGATAGATTTTAAGCTTCCAGGGCTTCTTTCCTATTCCAAGGAATCCGTCGCTACCCTTTTCAAGCACCTCGTACTGCAGGTTTGACATTTTTGAATCAAGCTGAACAGCGGCATCTGCAAGAGCCTCGTCAATGGTATCAGCGTGAACATCAACCTGATGAAGCTGCTTGTCTATATCAAGCCGAGATTTCATTTCTGTACGGAGCTTATCCAGGGTAATCATTTTTTATGGCGACCCCGGATTAAATAATACCTTTTCTCAGGTTTGTAAGCTTAGCGCGCAGACGGAGATTTGCCTTTGTATGAAGCTGAGAAATACGTGATTCACTTACTTCAAGAACTTCACCGATTTCCTTAAAGGTCAAATCTTCATGATAGTAAAGAACGATTACCATTTTTTCTTTTTCCGGTAATTCGCTGATTGCCTGGGCAATAACTTTTTTGATTTCTTCACGTTCAGCAATAACATCAGGATTCAGACTTGAAGGAGCCTCAATGTTATTTCCGATTGACATATTGTCGTTGTCATCACCTGTGTACCATACATCATTCAAGGAAAGAACACTGGTACCGGAAACTTTCATGATTGTGCGGTGATATTCATCCTCGCTCATATTGAGGCTTTCTGCAATTTCAGAATCAGTTGCGGTACGTCCCAGCTTTGATTCAAGGGAAACGATTGCGTCTTCAATTTCGCGGGATTTCTGACGTACAGAGCGGGGAACCCAGTCAATCTGACGAAGTTCATCAAAAATTGCTCCGCGGATACGGGTTACGGCATAAGTTTTGAACTTAACGCTTTTTGCCGGGTCATATTTTGCAATTGCATCCAGAAGACCGAACTGACCGAATCCGACAAGGTCGTCAAACTCAACGCTGTTTGGCATTCCGACAGCAACCTTTCCTGCAACATACTTAACAAGAGGCATATATTGTCTGATGAACTTATCGCGTAAAGCAGGAGATTTTGTCTTTTTGAATTCTTCCCAAAGGTCATCTTCTTCTTGAGTATCATTTACTGGCATATTCTACCCCTCATAAAACTTTTAACTATCTTCACTTGATAATACAGAACTTATTGCTTTAGCCATTACAGCTGCATCCTGTATGCCGGCATCACTTGAGCCGGAAGAATGAGAAACTGTGGTAGCAAAATGACTATCACTTTCCACAGAACTATCATTATCATCTTCCTCCGAAGAAGAAGAACTGTTTTCCATTACAAAAGAACTCATATCAGGAAGAGTATCAAGACCGCTGTCGTTAGCCCCCTGTGAAGAAGCTGCCTGACTGGAAGCCGGGGCAGCAGCAGGAGAAGACATTTCTGAAGCAGGAACAGAAGCAGAAGCGGCCTGTGCATTTTCCTGGGCAAGAGCTGCGGCTTTAGGTGCAGGCTCTGAAAGAGGCTCTATATTAGCCGCGGCCGGTTCACCGGAACTGGCAGGAGGCGCTGCTACATCCTCAGCAGGAGATACCTGAGGCTGAGAAAATACAGGACGGGCAGAATGCATATCAGCAGCATTCAGCATCTGTCTTGAATTGTCATCTACATAATAATTATTTTCACTGTCGCCGGGAGAAAGCTCTTCATCGTGAACATACAAATCCACCTGGCTTCCTACAGCAGAATTTGACGAAACTACCGGTTCCGAAGCAATATCAGAACCTTCTGAATCATCAAAAAGAAATTTATCTGAAACTAAGGAAAGGGCAAAACCAAGTCCCGCAAATACAAGGGCTATTATAAGTGCCCTTAAAAGAACAATAAGGATTGCGGCATGAGAGAAGAGACCAAATACGAAGGATAAAACAAATCCAAACGCTGCCGAAACAATGAGTGCTTTTATACTTCGCATTTTACCCCCCTAATTAAAATACATCTAATTATACACCATAAAGTTTAAAAAATATAGCAAAAATTTTTAATATGGCTAAAGTTAATTAAATTTCATCCTTTTTCTTCTTACTAAGGAACTTTTTGAGGAAGCTTGCCACCCCTTCATTGTATTCCGGTTCAGTTTTTTCTATTCTTCCTACAATGTGCTTAAGGCAGACAGCAGGCTTCGAAGTCGGGTTTACAACAATAAAAGGTTTCTGACGGATTACCGAAGCCTGAACAATCGGATCCTCGTAGATGCAGCCAAGATACTCAACCTTGTAATTAAGGAACTGGCCTACAATAGTAATGATTCGCTCAGAAATGCGTTTTCCTTCGTCGGCAGAATGCACGCGGTTTACGATAAGCTTGATGTTTACAACGCGGTCAACAATTTCTGTAGTGATGATTTTTATGATTCCGTAAGCATCAGTGATGGCGGTAGGCTCTGGAGTTGTGACAACGTAAACCTCATCAGCGGCCGCAACAAACTGCAGAACGTTATTTGCAATACCCGCCCCTGTATCAATAATAATGATGTCTGCATTTCCAAGAGTAGAGAACTGATTGGCAAAATATTCAAGCTCATCTACGCTGAGGTTAGCAATTTTAGAAAATCCGTTGGCTCCGGCAATAAACTTGATACCGAATTCAGTATCAAGGATAATCTGCTTCATTGTTTTTTTCTTATTGATTACGTGCATAAGGTTGAACTGAGGCACAACATTTAAAAGCACGTTTACGTTTGCCATACCAAGGTCACCGTCAATAAGGATAACCTTTTTGCCAAGCTGGGCGTAGGCAATTGCCATATTTACGGCAAAGTTAGTTTTTCCAACGCCACCCTTTCCGCTGGTTACGGCTATGATTCTTGTATTATGGTCTTTTTTTGCGCTTGTTTTTTCTGATGAAGACGATGAATTGGAAGGAAAATTATCTTCCATCAGTTCTTTTAATCCTTCTGCCTGTTCTTCCATTTTTAATTTCCTCCAAATTTATCTTCGATATGATTTCTGTCTATATTAAAATTTTCAAGTCTTACAAGAAAATCTACGGGATTAGCAGCTACAATATTTTTTGCGACTATCTGACCATTTGTAATAAAGGAAATACTTTTATGCTTTTTATGCAGCACACTGATTACATTTCCATACTGATTAGATTCATCACACTTTGTAACAATAACAGAATTATAACCGAAAGGTTCATAATTTTTAAAAATATTTTCAAGATCCCTTGCTTTAGAAGAAGCTGTTACTGCAAGATAAACATCCGGTCTCATAGAAGGAACATCCAGCAGCACCTTCATACTGCCAATATGATCCCCATCATTAGGACTATACCCTGATGTATCAATAAAGATTGCATCCATACGGTCTTTATTATCTTCGTAAAGAGTTTTCAAATCATCTGAGCTTTCAGCTTTTAATACCTGAACATTTATCAGATCGCCATAGCGTTCCAGCTGTTCAAGAGCACCTACCCTCATAAAATCAGTTACAATAAAGCAGATTTCAGGTCTTCTGCCTTCATTCTGAGGATTTTTTTTGTAACTCAAAACAAACTGAACAGCCAGTTTTACAAGAGTTGTGGTTTTTCCTACCCCTGTAGGACCTACGATAATAACAACATGAGGAGGTCTTACAGCTTTAGGCTTTGCAATTTCAATTGATTCACCAATCCAGTCAACAACCTTACGTTCAACCAAATCAAAATTTTCCAGCTGTTCAAGAGAAAAGTTTGCGCGAATTTTATCAGAAATTTCCTTTATATAATCCTTGGAAAAATCATTAAGATAAAGATTTTCTTCAATCCGTTTTATACTTTCCGGTTCGGCCGTTCCCCCGCCTTTAATTGCAATCTGCTCTGAAAGCTCTTTTTTAGTTTCCTCAAGCTTTTGAGAAATCGTATTAGAAAGGGTTGTTAATAATATAGCCGCTTTTTTCTGCTCAAATTCTGCTTCTTCTGAGGCTTTTTTAGAAGCTTTTATTTCTTCTTCATAAGCATTCTTATGGCCGACTGTATAACTGAGCTCTACCACATATTTGCGTCCCAGCTTAAAAAGACCATAACTAACCTGCTTTGGCTTGTGCCCGACGTAATTCCAGTCTCTTCCGTACATATTACAAAGCTGAGCCTTACAATCATCGAGCGTATCTGCTTCTATTTTTTGAACTTTATCAACTTCATAATCCATTTTTTATAATCCCACCTTATAAACCGGCCTCTTCATCCGATTTTATTTCATCTACAATTTCAGGAAGAACATTCTTGCCTGCTGCGTAAAGTTCCATATCTGAAAGAACAACAACTCCAGGCTGCTCACGTTCAATTGACGCACGAACAAGCTGACGAACTCCGCTTACACAAAGAATTATAGGCATAATTCCAAGATTATTCATTTTGCTGAGTGAAGAACTTACAGCGCGAATCCACTTTCTTGAATCCGGAGGATCAAGGGCCGGATAAGGCTTTGAACCGTCAGGCGGATAATAAGCGTGCTCGCCAATAAGCTCTGTAAGTTCCTGTGAAAGTCGCATTACGCGGAGTTTTTTATCTGCAGGGTCTGCATACTGCATACAAATCTGAAGTCCAAGGGCTTCGCGAACCTTTGCTGTAAGTTCCCAGGCATTTTTACAGACATTAGCGTAGTTAGCCATTGTCTCAAGAATTTTAACATAGTTACGGATAGAAACACGCTCTTCCAGAAGATTCTGCATAACTTTTTCTATCATACCGTAGCTTATTTTTGCGGTTTCCAGAACTTCGGTAATAAGAACAGGATTCTTTTCGCGAACCTTTTCTATGATTGTAGATACGGCCTGGCGGTCAAGCATTTCTGCCGCATGGGCACGTATGATTTCTGTAATGTGAGTTGAAATGATTGTCGGAGGGTCAACACAGACATATCCGGCATTTTCTGCATCTGAACGGCGGTCTTCCGGCAGCCATATTGCGTCCATTCCAAAGGCAGGATCCTTTGTATGCTCACCCTCAAGCTTCTGGATAACTGCACCTGTATCCATACACATAAGATAGCCAAGACGTATACTTGCATGACCGGCTTCAATTCCCTGAATTTTGAAAGAATAGTCGTTAGGATCCAGGGTCATGTTATCCTGAATGTGGATTTTCGGAATATTAAAGCCCATATCAAGGCGGGATTCAGTTCTGATTCGGGTAATACGTTCAAGAAGCTCGGCTCCCTTTTCCTTTTCAACAAGAGGGATAAGCGCGTAACCGATTTCAAGGGAAAGAGGATCCAGCATTTCAAGAGTTTTAGAATCATCAACCGGATTTGTCTGTTCCGTACGTTTAGCGTTTTCAGCCTGCTCTTTAGCGGCAGCCTCTTCCTTCTTTTTCTGACGGGTAAGATTTGTTCCAATCCAGATAAAAAGTGCTCCAATCGGAACAAGAAGAACCTGAGTATTATTTCTGAGGAAGAAGCCTGAAAGAATAAGTCCGCCGCCGACAATTGCATAAATCTGACCGTCGCGGGTAAAGTTACGTATGAGCTTCTGATCAAACGGCTCATCAGATTTTGTACCGGTTACAAGAACGCCGGTTGCAAAAGAAATTATGAGGGAAGGAATCTGAGAAGTAAGACCGTCACCTATTGTGAGGATTGAATAGGTAGAGGCAGCTTCTCCAAATCCCATTGAATTACGTATAACTCCGATTATAATTCCGCCAAGAAGGTTTACGACTGTAACGACAACACCAAATTTTACGTTTCCGCTTACAAACTTAGAAGAACCGTCCATGGCAGAATAAAAGTCTATTTCACGGCGGATTTTTGCCTTTTCAATTTCTGCCTCATCAGGAGTAAGGGCTCCGGCATTCATACGGTTATCAATATCAAAAAGCTTCTGGTTCATGGAATCCAGGCTGAAGCGGGCAGCAACTTCAGAAACGCGGCTTGCACCTTTTGTAACGACAAGAAGCTGGAAAATAATCAGAATGATAAATACGACAAATCCGATTACCAGGTCACTTCCCGCAATAATATTTGCAAAGGCCTGAACCATAAAACTCTGATTGGCAAGCTTATGACCAGAGCCCATTGTTCCGCTCAAAATCAGTCGGGTTGAAGAAATATTTATTGCAATAGAAAAAATAGTGGCATAAAGAACTACCCGGGGGAAGGTTTCAAAATCAGATGCACGCGGGGTTGTTACTACTACAAGAAGAATAATAATTGAAATTGCAATGTTTATAATCATGCAGAAGTCAATCAGAAGCTGAGGCATCGGTAAAATCAAAAGAAATACACCGATAACAGAAGCCACAGCCAGTGCGTTCTGCTGAATAAAATTTAAAACATTTCCCCTTTTTTCGTTTGCCATTAAGTCCCCACCCTCAGCAATCTACTTCTTTTTGTTTATTACTTTTTATTAAGGCCGGCAAATTTATCCAGATGTGAATAAATCAATGCTATCGCCTTATAATATGTCTCTGGTATTATATCACCAACTTCGACTTCTGTATACAATCCTCGCGCCACAGGCATATTTTCTACAAGAGGAATGTCATTTTCCCTTGCAATGCGCTTTATAGTCTGGGCAACTTCATCCATCCCCTTGGCATTTACCATTGGCGAATCTGCAACACCCGAATCATATTTTAAGGCAACTGCAAAATGCGTAGGGTTTGTTACTACAACATCAGATTCGGCAACAGCCTTAGGAATATTCTGCTGTAAAAGCTGCTGCTGAAGCTGCCTCAGCTTGCTTTTTACCTCAGGATCCCCTTCCATTTCCTTATATTCTTCTTTCTGTTCCTGCTTTGTCATCTTCATTTCTTCCATAAAGTCCCGCTTCTGAACAAAATAGTCAGGAATTGAGATTGCAAGGAAGAAAATTGAAACGATAATCAAAAGCTGGGCTGCCATTTTTGAAAACTTTACGATTGCGCCAAATACATCACCGTTATCTATAACCTGAATGATATCAAAAATATCTTTTTTTATGTAAACGTAGGCAATAATGATGATGATTGCAACCTTACCTACTGATTTTGCAACGTTAAAAAGTCCCTTACCGGAAAAAATCGTCTTTTTAAGATATTCACCGAACTTTGGAACAATTTTTGAAAATTTAGGTTCAATCGGCTTAAGGCTGAAAATAAAACCCCGGGTCTGAATGATATTTCCGGCAATGGCGGCAAAGATTCCTACGAGAGCAACCGGAAGCATGCATTTTAAAACCGTAGTCATAAAGTATGTAACAGAAGCATAAGTTCCCATTTCGCCCTGTCCTGCCCGGCTGAAAAAATAAACAAAAGACTGAACTACAATATTAAAAAGCCATTTTGAAAGAAAAATCAAAGTCATGACACAGAACAAAAGCACAAGGGCACCGCTGACTTCCGCACTTTTGGCAACACGGCCTTCCTTGCGGGCTTTTTCGAGTTTATATTCTGAGGCTTCTTCGGTTCTTCCCTCGTCTTCTGCAGCCATACTACTTTATGCCCCCTCCGTTAATCTGAACGAAAAGATTCTGCAGGATAGAAAATCCGCCGCTGAAAGTTCTCACAAAAAAATCTATAAGGTTTGGCATTACAGTTGCAATTACAAAGTAAGCAACCAGAATCATTACCGGAAAACCTTCCGAAAGCAGGTTCATCTGAGGTGCAGCCTTGGTAAGAAGACCGGTACAGATGGTAATCAAAAACAATGTTCCCATTACAGGAAGGGCGATTACAAGGGCATCAGAAAAAAGCTTTGTAAGACCGCCCAGGAAAAACTTAATCAAAGGCTCCTGAGTCTGAACTATAGAAAGTGCATTCAGGGACTTAAAGCTTGAAACAAGACCGCCTAAAAACAGCTGCTGAAAAAATCTTGTCTGCAAAAAAACAAGCATGGCAACAAGATTGAAAAACTGTCCCATAAGAGGGTTTTCAACCTGGCTCATGGCATCATAAGAAGAGGCGGCAGAAAGTCCCATCTGAAAGCCCATAAACTGACCGGCAGAAGAAAAGGCAGCAAAAATAATCGAAACATAAAAGCCCATAATAATTCCGATTATTACTTCACCTGCCAGCAAAAGAAAATATTCCATACTTGTAACGCCGTCACCGGTAATCAGAATATTATAGTGGGAAAAATCAAGGGTACCGTAAATAAAAAAGGCAATATAGCCGGAAAGAGCCACCTTAGCAACGCGTGACACCGAACGCATGGAAAACAAGGGAAGAGTCAGCATCATTGCAAAGACTCTGGCAAAAACAAGGAGGTAAACCGGGGCTTTCTGAAGGATTAAATCAAGCATCCGTCAAACACATCTCCTTTTACTTTGCAAAATCCGGGATGCGGCTTAAAAGCAGAATTGTATACTGACCAAGACCTGAAAACATAAGCCCGCCCAGAAGAGCAATAACTGCTAGAATAACTACGAATTTTGGAAGGAAAGTTAAAGTCTGCTCCTGAATAGAAGTAGCGGCCTGAAAAATAGCAACAACAAGACCAACAACAAGGGCAAGACCAAGGACAGGTAGAACCATCTGCAGAATCTGGACGACAGCCCCCCGCATTAAAACATTTAATTCACCTATACTCATATTTCTCCCGCAGTGTTCGAAAACTTCAGTTCTTCGAACACTTTCCTAATAAAAAGCAATTTTGCAAGGCTTCAGCCTGAAAAATTGCAAAGAACAGTGAGAAACCATTGGGTTTCGAACTGTTCTAGTGCATTACCGAAACAAAAAGCTGCTGAGTTAAAAGTCCCCAGCCGTCAACAAGAACAAACAGAATCAGTTTAAACGGCATGGAAATCTGAACCGGAGGCAGCATCATCATACCCATAGCCATAAGGATACTGGCCACGACCATATCAACGATAATAAAGGGAATATACAAAAGTACACCGATTTTAAAGGCAACCGTCAGTTCATGAAGGATATAAGACGGAATCAGAATGTAGGTTGGAACATCGGCAGGGGTATTAGGCTTTTCAAGATGGGCCATATTCATAAACATACCAATGTAAGAAGTATCTTTTTCCATCTGAACAAACATAAACTCGCGGATAGGAGCCTCTGCCTGACTATAAGCCTCCTCAATCCCGATTACCCCGTCGCTCATAGGCTTATAGGCGTTATCATAAATGCGGCTGAAAACCGGCCACATGGCAAAAATCGTCATAAAAAAGGCAATTCCGTTCAAAACTGAAGTCGGCGGAACCTGCTGAAGCGAAAGGGCACGCTTAATAAAGTCCAGAACAATAGAAAAACGCAGAAAACAGGTAGACAAAATTAAAATGCTTGGCGCAAGAGTTAAAATTGTAAGAAGAAGAAGCAGTCGCACAGAAAAAGCAACTTCCTGACCGTTTCTCGGCTCGGTAATCTGAACCGCAACATTAGGCACTACAGGCTGACGGGCATTATTTGTCATTTCGGTACGACCGCGAGTAGACCCTTGCGGAAAATTATTACGATTCTGCGCAAATACCGGTGAAAAAGCAGAAAGCAGGAGGCAGAGAAAAAGGCACTTTTTAAGAGTTCTCATTATTCTCCTCCCCAGTCTCCGTCGACCTGCGTTTCAAAATATCTTCCACATGCTGTTCCTCTTCAGAAAAAACGTTTTTTGTCTTTCCTTTTTTTGCCAGGAACATATCCATAACGTCCGTAAAGTTCAAAGGTTTTTTAGTATTCTGGGTCTGGTCAGCGCGAAGGTTCATCGCATTAATCATCTGAGCTGTCTTATCATCAGTTTTGGAATCAAGTTCACCCAAAAGAGTGATTCCGTCTTCCGTAACGCCGATTACATAAGCCCTGTCAACAAGAGTAATTACTTCAATCGATTTTCCGGGAGCGATATTGATATAGGCCGCCCGCCGCAAAAACTCATCATCAGTTTTTACAACGTTGGTTTTATTTTTAATGAACCACAAAACTCCGTAAATGAGGGCAAAAACTACAAGGAGGCAGAAAATCATGCGTAGGAAAAGCCAGATGCCGCCGGTGCCGTTTTTCTTCAAGGATGATTCAGCCGGCCCAGCATTACCTGCCCCATTTAAGTTTGAGTTAAAATAGTTAGTATTATTTTCAAAAGAAGAAACCTGGGCTGTGCCGTCTGCTGCCTCCTCCGAAGCATTCCCGGCGCCAGCATTCTGTGCATAAAAAGCAAAATTGACCATAACCACGCAGATTATGGCCCAAAGAGTTTTTTTAACTGTCAATTTCCCACCTGTGTAAGGCTGCCCCCAGCCTTACTCCCCCAAAATATTTATATTAGCTTAATTCGTTTACGCGTTCCTGAGGAGAAAGAATTTCAGTTACACGAACACCGAAGTTTTCATCGATAACTACAACTTCTCCCTTGGCAATCGGTTTATGGTTTACAAGGATATCAACCGGTTCACCGGCAAGCTTATCAAGCTCGATGATTGTACCTTCACCCATACCAAGAATATCCTTGATAGACTTCTTTGTACGACCAAGCTCTACGGTCATTTCCATGAATACGTCCATGATAAGACCAATATTGCCCTGCTCACCACCGGCTACGCCGTTCTGCAAATTAGGGAACTGCAGCTGCTGAACATTAGGAACGTTCATTCCCATATTCATACCCATATTAGGCATCATTCCGCCCATAGGCATTCCCATACCCATATTAGGCATCATACCACCCATTGGCATTCCGCCCATCTGGCCGCCCATTGGCTGCTGCATACCCATTCCCATATTAGGCATACCACCCATCTGACCGCCCATAGGCTGCTGCATTCCTGCCATACCGCCCATCTGAGCACCACCCATAGCGGCAGCGCCTCCCATATCAACAGCACCAATAGGAGCAGGCTCTTCAGCACCGCCTCCCAAAGCCTTTGACATAGCCTCAGCAGCATCTCCGCCAATACACTCCCAGAGGGTGTAAGCGTCGCTTTCCAGGGTAATAGGATAACTTGCAAGAACAAAGTCCCCCTGAGGGAACATAATTATAGCTTTAGAATCATTTACAGTCTGAGGTGTTGCATTTGCAAGACCAGCGGCTTTTCCTGTTGCATCAAGTACGTTGATTTCAGAAGCGATATGAGTTGCTACAAATTCACTTACAACAGAAAGAACCATATCATCAACTTCAGCGGCAGCTTCTCCTCCAACCAGAGAGAAAAGCTTGAGGGCAAATTCAGAAGACATAAGGTAAAGGTGAGCACCCTTAATTCCTGTTGTATAATCAGCATTTACTCCGATTACAACCTCAGGAAGCTTAGAAAGCACGATATCCCGGTTAGCTTTCTCAACATAAGGCTTGTCTACCTTGAAAGTTGCACCTGTATATTTATTGATGTTTTCTTCAGTTTTTGCCTGCAGATCGTCAGCCATTTTCTGAAGAGTAGGAATATCAAAATGATGAGTTGGGTCGTTTCCTACGTGACCGGAAGCGTTTAATCCGTCCACTGAAACGCCTGATAACAAAGCGTCAATTTCATCCTGTGAGATAGCACCATCACTCATAAGTTTCGTCTCCTTCTACTGAAAGCTCTTCAAAATCGTCTGATTCCTGGTTTTCCATTTTTCCTGTAATTTGAACAGCCATTTTTTTACCGACAACACCAGGCTGGCAGTAAAATTTCTTTTTGTTTCCAACGCTGAGCGTCAAAGGATCTCCAACTTTAATTGTAGAAAGACGCACAACGTCCCCTACCCGCAGGCTCAAAACGTCACGGATAGGAAGATTTATAGTTCCGATGTCTGCAACGACATCCATATTTACATCTGTAAGCTGCTGCTTGATAGTTCCAAGGTACTGTGTAGTAGAGTTCTTGCGGACTGAAGAGAACCAGAACTGAGAAGACAGCTTTGAAATAATCGGTTCAAGAACAAGGTAAGGAATACAGAAGTTCATCATTCCTTCCTCATCGCCGACTTTAGTTTCCAAAGTAATGAGCACGACCATTTCGGTAGGAGGTACAATCTGGGCAAACTGAGGGTTTGTTTCAATCTGGGCAAAACGAGGGCGTAAGTCGATTACCTGAGTCCAGGCTTCACGAATGTTGGCAAGAATACGTACGATTACACCTTCCATTACTTCCTGTTCAATATCAGTAAGGTCGCGGTTTTTATTACCACCGCCGGAAATTGCACCGCGTCCACCAAAAAGGCGGTCAATCATACAGAAGGTGATTGCCGGGTCAATTTCCAGAACGGCGTTACCCTTAAGAGGGTCCATATTGATTACGGCAAGAGTTGTAGGAGTCGGGATAGAACGGATAAATTCCTCATAAGTAAGCTGGTCTACCGACGCTACGTGAACATGAACAAGAGAACGAAGCTGAGCAGACAAAGAAGTTGTTGTTAAACGCGCAAAAGTTTCGTGCATGTTCGAAACTGTACGCAGCTGCTCCTTTGAGAATTTGTCAGGGCGCTTGAAGTCGTAAATTTTAATTTTGCGGGCACTATTTACCGGCTTAAAGTCATCAACTTCGGAATCACCCGAACTGATGGCAGTAAGAAGCTGGTCAATTTCGTCCTGTGACAGAACCTCGTTCATTCACAATTCCCCTATAAACCGTTTTTAATTTTGCTCAATAACATCTTTTGTCTGGAAAACTACATCACGGATTTTTGAACTTGAAAGAATTTTGTCGTTAATACCGTTTTTAAGCTCATTTTCCAGGGCATCTTCGTTATTAGGATTTCGTAATTCTGCGGCAGTCTTTCCACTGAAATATCTGCGCAGGAATGATTTTAACTCAACCGTACGCTGAGTAATTTCTGTTGAAGTTGCCTTATCATCCTTTTTATAGGCCAAAGCTACGTCAACACGCACTGTTGCAGGAGGATCATCACAGGTTGAAGTCTGGATAAGTCCAAGAGATGTGTACCAGTCAAAAATTTCACGCTGACCGGAAACATATTCTTCTGCAGATGGAATTGCTGTTATTGAAGATGAGTTTTTGCCTGCAACCTTTACTGTAATTACAACAACTACAATGATTACAATAATTGCCGCAAGACCGATAATAATCCATTTTAAAAGACCAGGAATTACACCACCCAGTCCGCCTTTTTTCTCTGATGATGAAGATGACTCTCCGCCATCCTCAAGATTGAGTTCACTATCGTCTGCCATTTCCCCTCCAGCAAAACATAGAATATTTTAACATTAAAAATGTCCTTCGTCTAGGATAATTATATCCACACGTCTGTTATAGGCACGACCTTCCGCAGTTTCATTAGAAAACTTAGGCCGTGTATCCGCATAACCCGCGACAGAAAAACTGTCTTCATTAACTCCATAATCGGCTAAATAATGAAGAACATTAATACTTCTTTGTGCCGAAAGCTCCCAGTTACTAGGAAACTGAGAAGCTACAGGAACTGGAGTATTATCTGTATGACCTTCAATTCTGTAACGTCGGTCTTTTACTTCCGGAGACTTAAAAAAATCAGCCAGACGAAGTAAAGTATCGCGGGTTTCATCTATATTAAGAACCGCGCTTCCCTCTTCAAAAAAGTTATCAGAAAGAAGTGTTATGATAAGACCGCGTTCATCACTTGTGATTGTAATTCTGCTTGATTTTATATCAGGAGCAAAAAGACTGACTGCCTTCTTTTTTGCAAGACCTAAAGAACGACCCTTTTCCAGTGAAGGAAGGGAGTTAATCATATTTCCAAGGTCAGAAAGTTTACCGGAAGACAGTGAAAGACCGCCCGAAACAGACTCAGTTTCGTTCATCTGCAGATTCTGAGTAATTGTTGCTAAAGTAGTGATATCGATTTCTGTAGGATCATAAAGCATTACGAAGAAGCAGAGCATCAGAGTAATCATATCACCGTAGGTACCTTGCCAGGCAGCCGACGGTTTTTCAGGTTCCTTCGATTTTCCCATTTTATTCCGCCTGATTAGTCTTTCAATACATCAGCTTCAATAGCTTTTCTTGTTACCGGATCAAGATAAGTAAGAAGTTTCTGAGCCATAATACGAGGGTTTTCACCGGCCTGAATGGCGAGAACTCCCTCAATTACCATTTCCTTTGCACGCATTTCCTGCTGGTTGTGGGCAAGAAGCTTTGTAGAGAAGGGAGTAATAAGCCAGTTGGCAAGCATGGAACCGTAAAGTGTTGTAATAAGCGCAACGGCCATGTTAGGACCAAGGGAAGATTTATCCTCAAGGTTGTTCAACATACCAATAAGACCTACTACAGTACCCATCATACCAAAACCAGGAGCAAATCCCGCCCAGGCGTTGATAAGTCCTACCCAGTACATATGGCGTGACTCGCACTGGTTCATTTCATTTTCCATAATAGCGCGGATTACGTTACCGTCCGTACCATCTACTACAAGGCGAAGCCCCATCTTCATAAAGGCATCTTCAAGATCATCAAGTCCGTCTTCAAGGGCAAGAATACCTTCGCGGCGGGCCTTTTCAGAAAGAGCCTGCATGTTGATTACAATATTTTTTTCACCAAAATCAGGAATCTTAAAGGCTCGTCCCATGATTTTAAAAAGAGACAGGATGTTTTTCAAAGGAGAGGCAATGAACATCGCAAAGTAAGAACCACCGATTGTCATGGCCGCAGAAGGAATATCGATAATTCCTCCCAAAGTACCACCGGAAGTTACAACCGACATGACGATCATTACTGCACCACCAACAATACCAATTATAGTAGCTATATCCATTACAACACCTCTTGCGTGCTAACGCCGATTTTTTTTCGGTATGAGATAATTTTGTCTATGATTTCCTGAGGAGAGTTTTTTACGATGAGTTTTTTTCCCGACAACATTGTTAATGTTAAATCAGGATTAGATTCCATACTTTCTATCATGTGCGGATTCACCCAGTAACTTTTCCCATCCAGACGCATAACTTCAATCATACTTTTTATTTCGGAATTTTATATAATTTATGTTACTTAAAATTATAATCTTTTTTTTCTATATTTCAATTGTATAATTGCTTATTTTCTATATTATTTAATGAAAATATTAACAAAAAATTATTACACATTTTGTATTTATATTACTATAATCTTACTTATGAAAGACTTAAGCAAAAATCCTTATGTTTATGTTATTGAGGATGAACAATCTATTTCAGACCTTATCAGCCTTTACCTTTCACAATCAGAAATAGGAACAAAGGCATTCAGCAATGCAGAAGATGCACTTTCTAATTTCGAAAAAGACCGCCAGCCGGATTTGATTATTCTTGACCTGAACCTCCCTGGAATGAGCGGTTTTGATTTCTTAAATGAACTTAAAAAACGCTATTCTGATACAGAACGACCTGCAGTTATGATCCTTTCTGCCCGCGATGCAGATGAGGATATGATTAAAGGACTTGGACTTGGAGCAGATGAATTTGTTACAAAACCCTTCTCTCCTAGTGTTCTTGTTGCCAGAGTAAAGGCTAACCTCCGCCGCCAGATTTCAGCATCTGCAAAAGCAGAGGATTCAATCAGATTTGACGATTTTACAATCCTTTTGAATTCCTGCGTTCTTAAAAAAGGAAGTCAGAAGATACCGCTTTCTTCAAAAGAATACGAAGTTCTTGAATATCTTGTTAAAAATGCCGGAAAAACCCTGGTTCCTGAGCAGATCTATCAGGCAGTCTGGAAGGTTGATTTCGGCGACATCACAGCCGTTGCAGTTTACGTTCAGAGACTTCGCAAAAAGCTTCAGACAGATGCAAACGGAAACGAATACATTAAAACTGTTTTTGGAAAAGGTTATGTATTCAATGAAGCAAGCATAATCCACTAAGTATGACATTAAAAAAGCAGCTGATTTTAGTGACATCAACAATTATCGCGATTCCTATTTTGTGCGTATGTTTTATTGCGGTAAATAGTTATGTGCACTCATCAAAAAGATTCTACGGCAATGACAGGCTGCTGTTGAATATGCTCCGAAATGAATACAATATGTCAGAAGAATTTAAATTTATGTCACCTGATATAGAAGGATTTTTAATTTCTGACAAGGGAAATGTATTATTTTCAACACTCCCAGATGTAAAAGCCGGAAGCCGTGTTTCAAAAGACAAGATTCTTGATTCAATTCTTGACCGTAACGGAAGATTTTTTTACCACTTTATACCCCTGATTCTGAACGGTCAGAGAACAATGCTGATTACTAGAGTTCCAAGAAAAAAGCATTTATCCAAAACATCAAAAAACTTTTACTTCCCTATTCTTATAGTTATCGGAGTGCTTGTCGTTCTCAGTATAATTTTGATTTCTACCCTTTCAAGAAGCCTTTTCAAATCTGTTAATACATTACAGCAGCAGCTTGCAGACATTGCTTCCGGAAAACTCGATAAAGCAATCACTATTCCCAAAAACACAAACAGAAATGAAATTGCGGAAATTTCAAGCTGCCTTGAAAAAATGCGTATATCACTTCTGGAAAGCCAGAATAAAAAGAACAAATTCATTATGGGAATCAGTCACGATTTAAGAACTCCAATTGCCATTATAAAAGGTTATACAGAGGCCCTTTCTGACGGAGTAATCAAAAGTAAAGAAGAAAAGAAAAAGGCTGTGGAATTAATCAAGGCGAAGATTTCTCACCTTGAAAATATGATTAACACCCTGATAAATTTTGTAAAGCTTGAAAACAGTGACATCAGAAAAACCCTGCTGCCAAAATCAATAAACCAGGTGCTTAAAAACTTTGCAAAGGACGCTGAAGCTACAACCAGCGTATTCAACAGACGGGTAAGCTGTAATATAGACCTTCCAAATGAATACCTGATTCCACTGGATGAACAGCTTGTAAACCGGGTTTTTGAAAATCTTTTGAGTAACGCCCTCAGGTATACAACAGAAAATGATGAAATCAAAATCTGTGCCTATGAAGAAAACAATTTGATTATCATAAAATTCTGTGATACAGGAATTGGAATTGCAGAATCTGACCTTGCAAACATCTTTGATCTTTTCTACCGCGCTTCAAATTCCCGCCGCGAAGAAGGTATGGGAATCGGGCTTTCCGTTGTAAAAAACATCATCGAAACCCACGGCTGGAGAATTGACGTTCAGTCAGAAAAAGGAAAAGGAAGCTGTTTTACAATCTTCATTCCGGTATCTAAAGATCAGTTACAAAAGAATTAAGATATAAAATCCCTTTTTCTCCAAGGGTAAATGAATAATCTCCGTCTGTATCAGAAATCTGACAAAGTCCCTTTTTCTGCCATTTTTCTGCCAGTTTTTTTACCGAATCCGGGATTTTTTTTGAAAAAATATTAAAATAATCACTTTCTTTTACGCCTGAAAGCTTTCGTAAGCCCATCATAAAAAACTCAAAGCTGGAAGTTTCTTCATCAATTTCTTCTACAGAAATAATATTTTTTGAAGGTTCTTCCTCTCCTTTACAAGTATTCCAGAAGCTGCAGTAGTCTTCAATATCTGCCGTATTTGTTATGCGCCTGCCCCTGCTTCCATCATAAAAACTTCCCGTCGCTCCGCTTCCGCAGCCAAGGTAAGGCTGATGATTCCAGTAAGAAAGATTATGAAGGCTTTCAAAGCCGGCTTTTGAAAAATTTGAAACCTCGTACTGTAAGTACCCCTCTTTTTTCAATAATTTCCTGCCCTCAAGCCAGAGCTTATCTGAAAAATCAAAATCATAATCAGAAAGTTCCCTGTCAAGCATTTTTCCAAAAGGAGTTTCTTCTTCGAAGGTCAGCGAATACATAGAAATATGATCGGGATTATAGGAAATGACTTTTTCAAGCCCCTGTAAAAAAGAAGCTTCGCTTTCGTAAGGAAGTCCGCAAATTAAATCAAGAGAAAAACGCCCCTTCCAGTTTTTTGAAATACATTCCAGGGCAGAAATATTCTGGGCGGCAGAAGCCCGGCGCTTTGCAAAGCTAAGGGATTTTTCATTCAGGGACTGAATCCCGACCGATATGCGGTTTACGGGAGTTTTTTTAAGGGCTTCTATAAAAGAATGCGTAAGGTCATCGGGATTTACTTCGATTGTAAACTCTGCCTCCTGACTAAGACTTTTGGAATCAGAAATGGCATTACAGATTTTTTCAAGCTGTCCTTCAGTCAGAAGACTGGGTGTACCCCCTCCAATGTAAACCGTTTTCCAGGCTGTGAAAGCAGCTGCCTGCTCCCGGCAGGAGCGGACCTTTATTTCCCGGCAGAGGGCATCGACGTATTCATCGGGAATGCTTTTACAGCCTCCCCTTGAAAAAAAATCACAGTAAGAGCATTTTGAAATGCAGTAAGGAATGTGAATATAAAGGGAAAGTGCTTTATTTTCGTCCATCAGCCATCAGAAAAAGCGGAATTTACTGAAAGGAAAATAACACAAAAGGGCTTTTCCGTTTACATCTGCCTGATTTACAGGGCCGTAAAGACGGGAATCATCAGAAGATTTTCTGTTATCACCAAGAACAAAATACTGATTTTCAGAAAGAACAATTTCGTCAAAGGAACCTTTTACACCAAGATAGGAATCCCACTCGGAAGGAGCTGTAAAAAATGTTACGTTATAAGGAGTATCAGCAATTTCAAATTCTGTAAGGTAATGCTTTGTTCCTTCGGGCTTTACATAAAGAACATAATCACGCATATAAAGCCTGTCACCGGGAAGTCCGACAATACGGCGGAGCTGGCAGTTTGTACCCGGAAAGTTTGGCTTTTCGTACAAGGAACACTGCTGGGCGGTAAAAAATCCGACCATAAGGTTCATAAGCTTCTGCATTTTTGAAAGCTCCAGCTTCTTTCTCGGATTCATAAGAACAACGTCACCGCGGTTATATTTTTTCAGCATAGGAGAAATCATTACAAGCGAATTTTCCTGAATATCAGGCACCATAGATTCTGAAGTCTGTCTTACTGGAAAAAGAACATAAGATATAAAAAGGTTTGTAAAAACAAGAAGAAAGAGAATGTAAATTACTGCAAAAAATATTCTTTTCTGGGTATGAATCTTCATCGAGTAAGAATAATGCAAAAGATTTTTGTTCATAAAATCCACCCTATATAGATAAAACTATCATAATTGTATGATTTTTACAATCTTAAAAAAGGAAGATTAAAAAATCCTAAGAAAAGGGATATTTTTTTCGTGCAGAAAAAAGGCCTGTATGCCGATAGTTAAACAAATGAAATGTACGAAATACTTGTTCTCAATTTTTATTGGAACACTGATCTATGTAACTTTATCTGTCACCATAGGCCAGAACGGTCTTCACGGCTGTAATTACCTTGAGCAGCAGAAAATTTTACTCAGTAAAAGAACAAGTGAAATTCAAAATATCAACAATGAACTCTCTCTTGAGCTGGCGGCACTCCAGAATGACAAGGCTGTTATTGCGGCTTATGCCAGAAAGCTTGATTATGTAAGTGATGATGAAAAACTCGTAAAAATAACCGGCTTAAAACCGGCGCAGACTACCCTTTATGATACAGGAACTGTTTTAAGGCATACAGAACCAGAATATCTTCCGGAAGACATATGTAAAATTGTCAGCCTTTTCATTACAATGCTTTGTCTTGGCGTAATGTTTCTTTTTGATGTAAGTAATGGTAAAATCACTTTCAAAAAAGAAAAACAGACAATGATTAAAGGAATTCCGGTTTATGATTTTAAGCAAATCTGATGACACTTCAGTTCAAAAGTGCCTTTCTTTCTTAAAAGAAGGCAAAATAGTAATCATTCCAACTGATACAGTTTACGGCTTTTCAGGAATAGTATTGCCGGGAAAGGCTCTGGATACCGATGCAAAAATCAAGGCAATAAAAGGAAGAAGCGAAACAAAACCTTTTATCCAGCTGATTGCAAGGCCGGAAGACCTTAAAAAATACACAGATGATACAATTCCGGAAACTCTGCTTTCTTACTGGCCGGGCCCCCTTACAATAATCGTGAACAATAAGCTTACAAAAACAACTACAGCCTTCCGCTGCCCGGGTGACAAATGGCTTCGTGATATTCTTAAAGAGCTTGACTGCCCTATTTATTCTACCAGTGTAAACAGAAGCGGTTTTCCGGTTCTTGATTCAGAAAATGAAATCATAAAAGAATTTGAAAAGGATGTTGATTTAATCGTAAGTGACGGAGATAAGAAAAACGCCCTCCCTTCAACTATAGTCAGCATAAGTGACGGAAAAATAAAAATCCTGCGGCAGGGAGCTGTCAAGCTGCAGGCGACCATCTAAAAAACTAATTAATTCTTGTCCAGGTAACCGAAATATCACCATAGTTTACCTGGCCGGAGTTTTCTACAAGAGTTCTCTTCTGACCGGTCAGTGTATTCGAATCCTTTGCCTGAAATGTCCATTCAATAGGCTCTGCATTTACCGCGTGTTCAAGAGCCAGCTGCCTTGAAAGCTGGGGAAAGAAAGATGCATTTGACCTCTGATTCTGTAAAACCGTAATCTTCTGGCTTCCCTCTGACTGCTGCAGGCGGACAGTTATATTCATAGAGGCGCCGTTATTAAAAATCACAAAACCGCGGCCGCCGCGCATTATTACAACCTTATTAAGGCCGTCTTCACCCTTCCAGGTGCCGGAAAGAAAATCTGTAGAAACAGCGGCAGAAGAGGAAGATTCCGCCTTTGAGGCAAGACCGGGCTGAACCTGGGGCTGAGCAGGAAGCTCACTTCCGCCCTTTGTAAGCAAATCGCTTAAGGTCGCCCTCAGGTTATCCTTTGGCTCCATAAGGATTTTGTAATAAGAATCATATTCTTTTATTTTTGAAGCTTCATTTCCTTCATAAAAGATATGAAATATCGCCTGCCACTTGTCATTTGAAGGATTTTTATTTATTTCTGCAAAAAAGGTTTTGTTATTTAAAACAAAAAGAGATTTATCTACTGAATTAATATCCTTTGCATCAAACTGAGAGCGTTTATCTACCACGGTAAAGTTCTGAAATTCAGAAAGCTGGGTATAATAAAGATCACTTGTAAGCTTTGCCATATTCAAATCAAGGTCATCAGAAACGATTCCGAAATAATCAATCTCAAGAGCCTGTGCATTTATAAAAAATGAACAGAAGACAAAGAGAAGGATTGAAATTACACAGCCCCTGATTTCTTTTTTCTGCAAGCTTATCCTCTGAGTCTCTGAGAGAATTCCCTCTGAACCTCACGCTGAACATCACGATCTTTTATTGATGCCCGCTTATCAAACATCTTTTTACCCTTACAAACGCCAAGAGTAACCTTTACCCTGCCCTTTGAAAGATAAAAATTCAGAGGAATAAGTGTAAAGCCTTTTTCCTCAACTTTCCTTATCAGCCTTTTTATCTCTTCCTTATGCAGGAGAAGCTTTTTAGGTCTGTCCGGATCGTGGTTAAAAATTGAAGAATACACATATTCCGATATATGAAAGTTTTTAAGAAAAACCTCATTATTTATAATTTCGGCAAAAGCATCGGGAAAGGACACATTTCCGTTCTTTACAGATTTTACTTCAGTGCCTACAAGTTCAAGTCCGCACTCATAAGTTTCTTCGACAAAATAATCAAAACGAGCTTTTCTGTTTTCTGCAATAATCTTTTTATTTTCGCCCATAATATTCAAATTATAAAAGAGTTTTTACAAGGTTTCAACACACAAAATCCGGGTAATATCAATTAATTATTTCCATAAGTCCCTGTAATGTGATACAATAGATTGGCTAAAAAACTTATACTTAAAGGAATTATTAAAAGTTATGGAAGACAAATCTTTTAAACCTTTCATTTCCGCCGATAGAGTCCTTCCGGAAATAACTCCGGTTTCTATCGTACTCGGAATCCTTCTTGCAGTGCTCTTTGGTGCTGCAAACGCATACCTGGGCCTCCGCGTAGGTATGACAATTTCAGCTTCAATCCCTGCTGCTGTTATTTCAATGGGTCTAATCAGAATCATTATGAAGCGTGATTCTATCCTTGAAAATAATATGGTTCAGACAATCGGTTCGGCAGGAGAATCTCTTGCGGCCGGTGCAATCTTTACCCTTCCGGCTTTGTTTATGTGGGCTGCTGAAAGCAACGCAATTCACAAACCTTCATTCTGGGTAATTGCAGTTGTTTCTTTGTGTGCTGCCCTTCTCGGACTGATTTTTATGGTTCCACTCCGCTCTGCCCTTATCGTAGAAGAGCACGGAGTACTTCCATTCCCGGAAGGAACTGCCTGTGCAGAAGTTCTTCTTGCCGGAGAGGAAGGCGGTGCAAAATCTAAGCTTGTATTCTCAGGACTTGGAATCTCTACCCTCTACAAATTCATTGCTGACGGAATCAAGCTTTTCCCATCAGAAATCGACTGGACAATCAAATCTGTAGGAACCGGTTTTGGTGCAGACATTCTGCCTTCCCTTGCCGGAGTAGGATTTATCTGCGGTAAGAAAATCTCATCTTACATTTTTGCCGGTGGTATTATCGGATGGTTTATTGCAATTCCATTGATTAACCTTTTCGGAAGTACAGCGGTTCTCTCTCCTGCAAAGGTTCCTGTAAGTGAACTTGGTGTATGGGGAATCTGGAGCAACTACATCCGCTACGTTGGTGCAGGAGCAGTAGCAACAGGTGGTATCATCAGCCTTATAAAATCACTTCCTACAATTATCAAGACATTCAAAAAAGCAGTTGCAGGCTTTGGTCACAAGGAAGCTGTTGAAGAGCGTACAAACCGCGACCTTTCAGCAAAATTCCTCTGGATTCTTGCAGCTGTTATTATTGTTGTAATCTGGATTCTTCCTGCAATTCCGGTTGGATTGCTTGGTGCCATTATCATCGTAATTTTCGGCTTCTTCTTTGCTACCGTATCCAGCCGTATGGTAGGACTTGTTGGATCTTCAAATAACCCGGTATCAGGAATGACAATCGCAACTTTAATTATTGCGACAGCCCTTCTTAAAGCAACCGGTCATACAGGAATTGCCGGAATGATTTCAGCAATCTGTATCGGAACAATCATCTGTATCATCGCATGTATGGCAGGTGATATTTCTCAGGACTTAAAGACAGGTTACATTGTAGGTGCAACTCCAAAAAATCAGCAGATTGGTGAATTGATTGGAAGCATTGCCTCTGCCCTTGCAATCGGTGGAATTATGTTCCTTCTTGATAAGGCATGGGGCTTCGGTTCAAAAGAGCTTCCTGCTCCACAGGCAACTTTGATGAAGCTTGTTGTAGAAGGCGTTATGGGCGGAAACCTTCCATGGGTTCTTGTTTTCATTGGTGTAGGCGTTGGTATAACAATCGAAGTAATGGGTATTCCGGTTCTTCCTGTAGCGGTAGGTCTTTACCTTCCGGTTCATCTTTCTACTCCGATTTTTATCGGCGGTCTTTTGAGAGCCTTCTTTGACAAGAAAGGCAATAAAGAAGCTGCTGATAACGGAATTCTCTTCGGTTCAGGACTTATTGCCGGAGAAGGCCTTGTAGGTATTATCCTTGCTGTTCTTGCAGTAATTCCTTTTGCAAACGGAAAATCTGTACTTGAAGCAATCGACCTTGGCGGAAAACTTGGAAACACAGGCGGAATTATCTTCTTTGCTGCCCTTATGTTCCTTTTCTTTGTATTCGCTAACAAAAAGCTTAAGAAATAATTCTGATGAAGCAGAGAACTAAAAAACTTTCTGCCAACTATATGGATCTGATTTTCACAAGAAATCAAGACCGTGTATGGAGGCAGAAGGAAGATGGAATTATCGAAATTGATATGGAAAACAAAGGTTTCTTTAATTCCATTGCTCAGAAATTTTTCAAAAAACCTCGCATAAGCCACATTTCCCTGGACAAATACGGTTCGCAACTGTGGCTTGGCATCGACGGAAAAAACTCTGTGAACGACCTCCTCAAAATTATGGAGGAGGCCTTCCCTGCTGAAAAAGATAAAATGCTGAACCGCATAGTTCAGTTTTTAGCCACACTAGAGGTTCACGCATTTATCTTTCGCAATAAGTCGAAATAAATAAGTCGAAATAATTAAAAAAGTTTACAAATTCTTCAAATCTTATTTTTGCATTTATCAATATATATGGTATAATTTTACTAAACATATTTAAAAAATCCTGATTTCCCTATTTTTTTTACACGTTCATACCGATAATGAAATAGCGGAATTTTAAACTCAAAAAAGGGGAAAAATATGAGTAAATCTGAAGAAAATACAAATGAACTTGAAAGCTACGGAGTATGGGTAAAAAATACAGCTCAGACTCCAGAAGATATTACTGACACCCAGGAGAAAACCGAAGATTCTTTGGATTTACCTGAATTTGATAACACAGATTTTTCTGATATGTTCAAAAATGACTCTGATTTTGAAACTCCTGAAGAAAAAACATCAGAAACAACAGAAGAAAATATGTTTGCAAATGGAGAAGAACTTTCTAACGATTCCGCTACAGATGAAGTAATCCTTCACGAATACCCTGAAGATGATAACGTAGCTTTGAATACAGAAGAAACTGAAACAGAAAGCTTTGATATTCCAGAATTTTCTGATGATATAGCGGAAGAAAGTCCTGCAGAAGCTCCTGTAACAGAACAGTTTGAAGAAGCATCAGTCTCAGAAAATACAGAAGAAAATGTTTTTGAAGGCATTTCTGAAATCGAAACAGAAAATAGCTCATCATCATTAGATGAGCTTGAAATTAATACAGAAAACGTTGAAAACGATGCCGCCTTTGAAGAAATCAGCTTTGATTCTATCGACGAACCTAAGGCGGAAGAAGCTCCAAAAGAAGAAAAAGCTGCACTTGCACCGGGAGAAGAAGAAATTTCTCTTGATGACTTCCTTGAAGAAGGCTTTTCTGATGATTCAGTTGCCAGCGGTAATAACGGCTACGAACCTGGAAAAGGCCCTGATGCAGAAAAAGCCGCAGCCCCTGCCCCATCAGCAGACGGAACTGAAGATATTTCCCTTGATGACTTTATGGATTCAGAAGATTTCGGCGTAGAAGTAACTGAAACCTCAGAGCCTGCTGCGACTGCAGAAGAAACTGTAGATGAACCACCTCTTGATATGGATATTTCTTTTGATGATTCAGCAGACACAATTGAAACTGAAGACAATAAAGTAAGTGATGATTTTTCTGACTTTACTGCGGATGATACAGAAGAATTTGACAGTGATACTGACACAGAGGAAAACTCTTCATCTGAGGATGAAACTTATGTTGCAGACTCTTCTAGTGTTTCAACAGAAGAAGTAGACCTTTCTGACTTTGGAATTGATTCTGACGCAGAAGAAACTCCGGTTACACAGAACGTAGAAGAAAAGAAAGCCGCAGAAACAGTTGTTGATTATGATCTTGCAATCGGTGATGAGGATTCCCTTGCCTCTGCCCCTGTTATTAATGAAATAAAAACAGATGAAGAAGAAAAACCTGTAGAAGCAGAGCCTCAGCCTGTTCAGGCCGCTCAGCCGGATCCTTCTACAACTTCACTTCTTCAGCAGATTGTTGCAGAGCTTTCTGGCCTTAAAAATGATATCAATAAACTCAAATCTGAAATCGACGAGGTTAGAGAACGCGGCTCAGCTCCGGTACAGCCCCCAGTTGCCGCAGAAGTTCCGACAGAGTCTGAAGAGATTTCAATTCCAGAAGAGTCTGCAGAGTCCGAAGATATTTCAATACCCGAAGCTTCTGTAGAGACTGAAGATATTTCAATTCCTGAAACTACAGAAGAAGCTATTGTTCCTGAAGTTGAAGAAGTGGACCAGGGAGGCTTTTTCTCCGGTGATGAAGATGAAACAATAGCCTTGTCAGCAGATGAACTGACAAATATCCCTATTGATTCTGATTCTGTAATAGAAGCAGAATCTGAAGTACCTCTTGAAGAAAGCTTTGAAACAGAAAGTCAGGATTCCCTTGCAGAATCTCTTGCAGCCCCAATAGAAGATGAGGCATTAGCAGCAGAAGGCGAAGCATTACCAACAGAAGATGAGGCATTACCAACAGAAGGCGAAGCATTACCAGCAGAAGATTCCGGTTCAGGCTTCTTTACAGATGATGGTGATGAAACAATTGCCCTTTCCGGCGATGAGCTTACAAACATTATGAATACTTCTGAACTTTCAGAATCAGACGGAGAGGCAGAAGAAAGTGTAAGCGAAGAGCCTGTAGTTGAAGATAACATCGTTGAACCAGAGCCTTTTGTATCAGAAGAAACAGCTGTTTCTGAAGAAGAAGTTCAGACAGAAGAGATTCCTGAAGAAACAATTGTAGAAGAAACTTTTGAAGAACCGGTTCTTTCGGATACAAGCATCGATGATAGCGTAGCTCCTTCAGAAGACATTACCTTTGATTTTGAAGATAAAAATCTTGAAGAGCCTGATATTGAAAATATCCATCTTGATGATATGGATAATTCAGAGCTTCCTGAGGAAATTTCAATTCCAAAAGAAGATGACAATTTCTTTGTTGAATCAACATCTTCTGATTTTATGGATTCAATCAATTCTGTTTCAGAAGAACAGACTGAAGAAATTTCTGAGCCAGAATCAGATGACACTATCGAAGAAGCTATAGCAGAAGAGGCTCCTGTTACAGAAAGAGCTGAAGCTGATACAGTTACTTTTGAAACAACTGACACAATTTTTGAAGAGCCGGCAGAAAAATCAGAAGAAAATGACGTCGAATTTGATTCTCCAGATACCCTTTTTGAAGAACACTTCGATACAACAGATACAATTCTTTCAGACATAGAAGAAGCTCCTGCAATTCAGGAAGAAGCTCCTGCAATTCAGGAAGAAGTTCCGGCTCCACAGGAAGCTGCCCCTGCACCACAGGAAGCAAGTCAACCGGAAGAAGCAAAAGAAGACAATTCACTGGAAGACGTATTCAGTGAAGCAGCTTCTGAAGCCTTCAATGATGTAGACACAAGCTTTGAACCGGTAGAAGCTGAGGAAAGTGAAGCAGCTGAAACAGAAGCCGCACCTGAAGTTTCGGAAATTGCCGCTGTAACAGAAGCCCCAGAGCAGGCAAGCGAAGAGCCTGTTGAGGATAACGAAGTTCCTACAGTAGAAAAGGTAATTTCTCAGTCAAGTGAAGCTAATATCGATTCAAACTTTGCTGAGGTAGACAACCTTGATACAAATATTACAGCAGATAATATCGATTATCTTAATTCTGATAAGGATGCTGCCTCTAAGAAGGCTTCCAATGAAGATTTGAAACGTGATATTAAATCAGTTCTTCTTTATATGGATCAGCTTCTGGAAAACCTTCCGGAAGAAAAGATTATGGAATTCGCAAAATCTGATGAATTTGTAACATACAAAAAGCTCTTCTCTGAATTAGGATTGTCTTAATCATGGGCCTGCTTTCGAGATTATCAGCTGTTAATTTAAATGCTGACAAATCATCATTTGATGCTTTTTTAAAAAAGTTTAATATAGACTGCATTTTTGAGCTTAAGTATTATTCCTACTATTACTTCTGCTCAAAAAGCTTTGGTCTTGATGCTGATTCGATTTTACAGTCAAATTCCTCAAAGGATTTCTGGGACGGACTTATCACTAAGGAACATGAAATTTTTAATTTCTTCAAGGCTGATAATTCAATTGCGCCCTTTCTTCAGCTTTTTTCACAGGAACAGAGAGATACTTTAGAGGCAATTTCGATTTATAAATACAGTGAAGATTCAATTCTCGTTTTATGCAATAAACCGCTTTCTGATGAGATAATTTCAGGCTACCCTCTTGTGAAGGAGGAGGCACATTCTCATCTAAGCCAAATCCAGGCTCATATTGATCAGCAGGACAGGCTCAATCTCTTTTCTATTGACTTTACAGAAAGTGTTGAAAACATAGGTGAAGAAAAATTAAAAAATAATGAAAGCCTTAAATTAGAATATGAAAAGGTTCTTTATAACGAACTTTTTACAAGACTTCAGTTCTATTTTTCAAGCCCTTCTGCAGTGGCAAGGACATCAAAATCAGCGGCAAACATCCTTTTTATTTCTAAAAGTGAAATTTCACAGGATTTAATTCTTTCTCAGCTTATAAAGCTTTTTTCAAAAGTAACCGGTGCCTCGGCTGAACTTATAAGCTTTAATTTTCTTGGACAAAGTCATTCAATTACGGAAATCAAAGAATTTCTGAAGGTGATTTAATTGAATTTAGAGTTTTTGGATTCCAAAGACGGAGATAAAACTGTAAAAGCAAACGGAATCTTTCTTCATTCTCCTTATTCACCAAAGAAGGAAGCCGACCGCTTTGTTGATTTACTCACCTGCCCTTTCAATCCAGCTTATATCGTAATTACAGAGCCAGGCCTTTCATATTGCGTAAAAGTAATCAGAAGCAAATTCCCGCAAGCTAAAGTCGGAGCCATAAGATATGTAAAAGATTTTGACTCCTTCAATAAAGACTTTGATTTTGTATTTTACAAGGAAAAAGGCACTTCAATTAAAAATCAGCTTAATTCATATTTTTCCGAAGATAAAATCTTTTCTGTATTTTTTATATCCTGGAAGGCATCTGAAAAAGCCTTCCCTGAGGAAAATGCAGAGACCTGGAATGAAATTAAAGAGGCCCTTGATTTTTCAAAGACACTTTTAATAACCAGACAGTTTTTTGAAGAAAAATGGCTTATAAACACTACAAACTTTATAAAGTATTCAAATGATTTTTATTCTATCAATAAAACAAATCTTCCGCTTCTGATAACGGCATCAGGTCCAAGCCTTGAAGAAAATCTTTCAACTATTAAAGAACTTTCAAAAGCCTGCCTGATTATTGCCCTCAGCTCTTCACTTTCAGTTTTACTGAAAAACAATATAATTCCGGACTTTTGTATGACAAGTGACGGCGGCTACTGGGCAAAAGAGCATTTAAAAAAGCTGCATAAATATAATATTCCCCTTGCTATTACAATTGAAGCTGACTGCCAGAAAAAAATACTAAAGACACATGCTCTCATTCCTATGTGCTATGAAGACGGCATTTCCCATATTTTTTGTAAAATGACAGAACTTCCCTTTATAAAAGCAAAAAGAAACGGAACAATCAGCGGGACAGCCCTTGAAACAGCGCTGGAAATTACAGACAATAAGATATATTTTTTTGGACTGGACCTTAAGGAGGCCCGGGGCTTTCAGCACACACAGCCCAATGAACTTGAAATAAATGCCTCTATATCTGATACAAGATTAAACTCAAAGGAAAAAAGAGCGGCAAGACAGGGGCTAAAAAACCAGGCCCTGATGATTTACGAAAACTGGTTCAAGGAAAAAAAACTTCCTCAAAATAAGGTCTTCCGCGTAATTTCAGAAAAATTAAGAAAAAACAGTCTTGGAGACATCTGTGATATTGCGCCGGAAGACTTTAATCAGATTGCAGATAAAATCCTTGCAGAAAATAATATAAAAAAGCCAGACTGCCTTCTGAAAAAAATATCAGCCTCTAGTGAAAACAAAAATCTGAACAAAATTCTTTCATATATAAAAGAAGAGTCTGAAAGCCAGGAGTGGAAAAAATCACTTTTCCCCCTTGATTACACAGCCCTTCTTCATAATCCCCAAAACGAAGAAATAAAGAAAAAACTTGAAAAAGAAAACTCAAGATTGTGTGAAAAATTACAGAAAATTTTAATAGATGAATAATTCAATTTACAGCACAGTTATCACTTCAAAAACAGGGGTGCAGCTTCCTCTATTGCAAAACGGAAAAAGCATAGAATCCCGCTATAATCCTGAACGGGAAGCAGAAAGTCAGCTTTTACAATTTGAAAAAAATACTGCGTTTTTTCTGGTAATTGGAATTGGAAGCGGAATACTGATAAAAAAAATGCTTGAAGCATTCCCTCAGGCAAAAATAATTGCCCTTGAAAACAGCCAGGCTGACATAGAATTTCTGACAGGGCTTTCCTTAATTAAAGAAATTCAAAAATCAGAACGGGTTATTTTTACCTGCACAGAAAAGCTTAATTCAGAGCTTTGTAAAAATTATATTCCCGCTCTTCACGGAAACCTCAAAATTTATGAAAACCGGGTCTGGGTCTTAGAAAACAGGGATTTTTTTCAAAAAATTCAGGATGAAATAAATAAGGCTCTGGCGCAGATTTCAAGTGATTTTTCTGTTCAGGCTCATTTTGGAAAAATCTGGCAGTCAAACATAATGAAAAATCTCAAACTGGCGTCAAAGATAAGTTCAAAAACGGCAGGAGGCGGTAATAAAAATAAAGCAGCTGTAATTGCGGCTGGTCCCAGCTTCGATGAGACAATAAACCTTCTATTAAAACATGATGATTATTATATCATCTCAACTGATACCGCTTTTTCTACCCTTCTAAAATATGGTCTTATTCCTGACGCAGTTATTTCTCTGGACGGGCAGACAGTTTCCTTCAATCACTATCTGCATAAAAATCTCAGGCAGCTCAATCAAACTGAATTCTATTTTGATCTTTCTGCAAATTTTTCAGCGGCAAAAAAAATATCAGACAATAAGCTGAAGCTTTTTTATTTTACTTCCGGACATCCTCTTTCCTCTGCCGCAAGAAGCTTCTCGGAAAATAAAATTATTAATCTTTATTCAGGCAGCGGAACTGTCACAATAACAGCAGTAGATCTTGCTGTAAAAAAAGGTTTCAGTCAAATAGACCTCTTTGGAGCTGATTTTTCTTATTCTAAAGGAAAAGCCTACACAAAGGGAACTTATCTGGAAGGCCTTTATCAAATTTGGCAGACAAAAATCTTCTCCTATGAAAAACTCTTCGACAGCCTTATGTTCAGAACTGAACTTATAAAAAAGGATTTTGAGCATTTTTCAAGCCCGGTTTTAGAAAGTTATAAAGATTCTCTGGAAAATTATCTGAAAAGTATGAACTTCAGCTTCGTAAATTCCGACAATTTATATAGAATAACCTTGAAAAAAAGCTCTCAAGAGTCAAAAACAGAGTTTATTGAAAAGGAAATTCCAAAATTTAATTATGAGGGATTTATAAAAAAGCTGAAAAGCGGCAGAGAAAGTGATTATGTTTTTCTATTGCCTTATATAGCCTGGCTTAGAAAAAAAATGAACTTTACAGACTGTAAGTTTGAGGATTTACACAAACTTGCAAGCCAATCTTTACTCAGCTATAATTAGACCTATGAAAAAAAATGTCGTTACAGTTTATTCACTTTTTGCGGTAATCATCTATATTTTTTCGGTTTTATTTTTCTGCACTTCTCTCTATAAAGAATATTCAAAAGGAAAAGAACGTACTGTAGAAGATTTCAATATAATAATGAGCCGGGTAAACCGTGAATTTGAAAAAACAAATTCTCAGGAAACTCTTGCAAGAATTCTTTGTGATTTTACTAAAAGCTCTGACAAAATTGCTGAAATCAATCTTGAAAATAACGGCAGATATCTTTTTTCATATCCTCAGAATCCTGTGGCTGATTCAAATTACATCAAAAAGTTTTCCTACAGCTTTTCATCTATGCAGAATATTTATAACCTGAATGCAAAACTCTATATTCTGCGCCCTTCTGTAATCTATCATTACGGAAAGATTTCCTTTTTAATCATTCTTTTTGTAACTCTGATAACCCTTCTTTTGATTTTGTATACTTCTTATTCAGAAATTTCAAAGAAGGAACCTGTAAAAGCTTCAGAAACAAAAGAAAATACAGCAAGTGAAAAAGCTTCGGAAGCAGAAACTAACCAGGGCGAAGAAGTTGACAAAGACAATAATGAAGACATCAATAATGAAGACATCAATAATGAAGAAAACTCTAATGAATCTGATGAGTCGGAAGAAGTGATAGAAGAGGATTCTGAAGCAGCTTCAGAAGAAAGCCAGGACGAGGATGAGCAGGAAGAAAGTGCGACTGATGAGGATAGCGATTCAGAAGAAAATACAGAACCAAGCTTTGAAAAGACAGTAGAACAGGAGCTTAACAATTCAATCGCCAACGAAAAGGAATTTGCAATTTTTGTAATGAAAGTTATAGGAATTGAGCCAACCAGTCAGGAATACAGATTAATGCTTGAACTTCTAAGTGACAGAATGAAGGTACAGGGCTTAATTTTTGAAGGAAAGAAAAATACAATCATTATCCTTAAGCACGATACTTCCCTTGATGAAAACCTTGCCCTTGCTGAAAACACAATCAATGAAATTGAAAATACTTATGCAGAATTTAAGCCAATCTGTTATCTTGGACTTTCAAACAGAAACCAGAGAATTGTAACTCCTCAGCGGCTTATGTTTGAAGCAGAAGCTGCCCTTAACCACGCAGAAGAAACCGAAGAAAAGGTAATTGCCTTCCGCGCAAACACAGAGCAGTATAATAATTTTATTAACCAGCAGTAGAGTTTGCTTCAGGAGCTGGATGTCTTTTATCCTCCAGCTCATCAGAGTTTTCCAGCTCTTCATCAAAAACGCTTTTATCTTCAGCGTCCCCTTCCTCATCAAGCGGAACCTCCGAAGCCTTTTCATCATCAACAGTTTTCAAGAGGTCTTTGAATTTCTGAATATTTTCGCTGTCAGGAAATTTTTCAATAAGAATATCAAGGCTGGCACGCCCCTCTTCATAATTTTCGCGGGCAAAGTAAACAGCAGTTAGATTTTCAAGATATTCCCGGTTATCCGGCTGCAGGAAAACAAGCTCCTTGTAGGCCCTTTCAGCCTTTTTTAAGGCTCCTGTCATTGAATAAATATAGGCAATAGACGCTTTGATTGAATCGTTGTCCTTTTCCCGGCGCAGCAGGCGGCGGTACATTGGAAGGGCAGAATCCCAGTTTGACTGAACGGCATAAACCTTGGCGGTTTTATAATAGGCTGCCCAGTAAATTTTTGAATTCTGCATGGCAAGCTTATAATATTCCAGTGCCTTATCGTATTTTTCAAGGGAATAATAAACATCCCCGATATTAAGATACTCAAGATAAATGTTATCAATGGCAATCTTTTTGTCCCCTAAAATAGGGACAGGCTTTGATATGCAGGATGAGAAAATTAAAGCTGCTACAAGTGGGAGGACCTTAGCCAAGCACAACTTTTTCAATTTCATAAAGCTGTTTTCTGTAAAGGCCAGAAATATTGTGTCCGTAGTCTGCAATCAGCTGGATGATGTTGCGTGGAGCATCCTTTGTATCGCAGCCGTTGAGACGGTCACCGGCATCACCAAGGCCCGGCATAATGTAGGCTTTTTCGTTCATTACAGGGTCAACCCAGAGTGTGTAACATGTACAGTTAGGAAGGGCACGGGTTACGCGGATTGAACCTTTAAGAGTTGAAATTGTATTGAAGAAGGCGATTGATTTTGGATGAACTCCCTGATCCTGCAGGTATTTTACTACAGTTACAAGGGAACCGCCTGTTGCATTCATAGGATCAGCGAAAATCAAATCTTTTCCGTCAAGCTGCTTGAGGTCGAAGAAAGACTTGTTCAAATCCATAATATATTCCATATCCGATTCGCCCTTGTTGTCGTTGCGGCTGATTTTGAAAAGAGCAAAAGGAGTGATGTAATCGTGGGAAGAATACTCCTGGATTTCCTTAGAAACAATCATACTTGGAAGGAGGGCACCGCGCAGCATAACACACATTACAGAGTTTTCGATTTTATCATCGATGTCAGGGATTTTATGAACGGCATAGTTCTGAACCGGGTAAGTAACCGGAGTTTTTACGAACATATGGCTTTTTTTGTCTGTATGCTGGTCTGTGTAGGCCATGCGGAAAAGCATTTCGTATGCGCGCTGGCTGTAATACATAAATTCCTGGTGGTCTGTGTTAATGTCGCGGAGTTTAGAAATTACGCGGGAACATTCAGCGTGAGCGCCTTCCTCTGTAACAAAAGAGAATACCTTAATGTTAGGATGTTTTGCGCAGATTGCCTGCATTTCTTTTCCAAGCTTATCGTAGCCCTGAACAATTTTTTCCTCATCTACAGGCTCGAAGGATTTCATTGTTTCCTTGAACATATCGTCAAGGCGTTTCAAATCCTCCATATCTTCCTTTGTAAGGTAGCCGTCCAGGTCTTCTGCTTTCAAAACAATCTTATTATCTTTCATCAATATCCCCTTTCTACAGAATTAAAATTTTATATAGTGATTTTTTAGCAATTTTAATGTCAGAAATGATAAGTTCGTCTTCCCCTATCAGCTGACAGTTTGAATTTGTAAGGCCAAATGCAAGGGTTAGCAAGCCCCTGCCCGCCTTCATATAAGTTTCGTTTTTAAACTTAAAATCAAGCTTAAGAATGTACTGACCTTCATATTTTGGGTCACATACAAATGAGCCGGAAACGTGGTCAAGCTTCAAGTCCAGCTGGGCGCCGGTAAGAGTTGTCAAAAATGACTGCGGGCGTCCTGCATAAAAACGGATTTCATTTTCTGCCCCGGCCCCGCTTAAATACTGGTAAACTTCGTCATCAAGAAGATGAGGAGGAAGAGCTTCAAGGTCACCTTCCAGGCTTCTGATATTATCAAGCTGATTAAGCATTACCGGAATATCACGACCGATTAAGGCTATGTCAGAAGAAGGAAAGGCAAGCTCCAGATTATCGCGGTCATAAACATTGTAAGTCTTTTTAAAAGTGGTAATTACAAGGTTTGATTCCCAGCCGTTTTTTGCCGTAAATATTTTTGAAGCCACAGCATCACCGATTCTTGCGTCACTTGCAATCTGAATTATTGTCTTATTTTTCTTGTGATTAAGGCCGCAGTAAACATTATCAATTCGGGAAGAAATAAGTGCCGCATCCTTTTCTGAAAGATTCTGAATGTTGTTCTGCAAAAAGCGGACTACAAGCTCCGGGTCAACTTCGTTTGGAATGGCGATATAAAATGCACTTTCATCATCAAGTAAATCAAGTGCATTTACAGGCTTTTCTACAGGAGGAGTTTTACATCCTGTAAAAAAGCCGGCTGTGATAGCGGCAGAAAGAGCCAGCGCGCAAATTGAAAGTGCAATTTTTTTTGAAAAATTATGCTTTTTCAACTTTAAAGCTCCATTTTGCATCGTCGCAGTCTACTTCTACAGCGCCGCTAAAAGAGTCAGCCCAGGAAATGCTGCTGGCAAGAGTTTCGCCCGCAACAAAATCCTTGAACATTTCGTAAGCAGATTTAAGCACTGCATCACCAGAAATTTCAAGCTTGATTCTGTCTGTAACTTCGTAGCCGTTTTCCTTACGCTGGTTCTGGATACCACGGATAAGGTCACGAACATAACCTTCTTTTTTAAGTTCATCAGTTACTTTTGAATCAAGACCTACTGTCAAAGTTCCTTCGTTCAAAACCTTAAGGTCATCTTTTTCGAAGCGGTCTACAAGAACTTTTTCTTCAGTCAAATCAACAGAAGTTCCTTCTACATCAATTGTAACTTTGCTTCCGTCAAGAATTGCCTGAATCTGTTCAGATGAAAGGCCTGCAATAATTCCGGCAGCTTTTTTCATCAAAGGTCCAAGTTCCTTACCAAGAACCTTGAAGTTTGCCTTTGCCTTGTATTCTACAAGCTCGTCTTCGCGGTCGTGGAATTCAACTTTCTTAACGTTCAATTCCTCTGCGATTGTATCCTGCATTTCTGCAAGAACAGTTTTTTCGTTTGGATTTCGTGTTACTAAAGCTACGCTTGCAAGCGGCTGGCGGTTTTTAAGATTGAACTGGTTACGCAGCGAGTGTCCCATAGAAACGGCTTTCTGAACTGTTCCCATCTTGAACTCAAGATCTTCGTTGCGCCATGCGGCATTGTAAACAGGGTAGTCTGTAAGGTGAACAGATTCCTTATCATCAGAAGTTTTGAGGTTTAGCCACATTTCTTCAGTAATAAAAGGAGTAACAGGAGCTGCAACCTGACACAAAGTCTTAAGTGCAATATAGAGGCTTTCGTATGCTTCTGTTTTGTCGCTGTCATTTTCTGATTTCCAGAAGCGGCGACGGCTGCGGCGGATATACCAGTTATTAAGTTCATCAATAAATGCAACAATCGGATCAATTGCCGCAGAAAGATCATAATCATCAAGGGCTTCTGTAACGTCTTTTACAAGCTTCTGGGTAATAGACAAGAGCCATGCATCCAGAGGATTTGAAGGAAGCTTGTTTTCAAAAGCCTTTCCATTTGGCTGAACCTTATCAATATTTGCATAAGTTACAAAGAAAGAATAAGAGTTCCACAAAGGAATGATGATTGATTTAAGTACGTCGCGGACACCTTCATCCGAATAGCGGAGGTCATCAGCCTTAACAACAGAAGAGTGGATAAGGAAAAGACGAAGGGCATCTGCACCAAACTTGTTGATTGCTTCAACAGGGTCTGTATAGTTGCGCAGAGATTTAGACATCTTGCGGCCGTCAGATGCAAGAACAAGTCCGTTTACAATACAGTTCTGGAAGGCAGGCTTGTCAAACAAGTGGCTTGCAAGAATTGTAAGTGTATAGAACCATCCGCGGGTCTGGTCAAGACCTTCAGAAATGAAGTTTGCCGGGAAGTGGCTTTCAAAATATTCTTTGTTTTCAAAAGGATAATGCTGCTGGGCATAAGGCATTGAACCTGATTCAAACCAGCAGTCAAAAACCTCAGGAATGCGGTGCATTGTCTTACCGCATTTTGGACAAGGAATAGTGATTTTATCTACATACTGCTTGTGTAAATCTTCCGGGTAAGTGCCGGAAAGCTTTTTAAGTTCTTCGCGGCTTCCTACACAGAGGGTATGCTTACAGTCTGGGTCATCACACTTCCAGATTGGAATAGGGTTACCCCAGTAGCGGTTACGGCTTACAGCCCAGTCGCGGCTTCCTGCAAGCCATTTACCAAAGCGGCCTTCCTTAATGTGGGAAGGCTGCCATTTAATCTGGCTGTTTGCGCGGAGCAAAGCTTCATGGTGATCTGCAACCTTTACAAACCATGAACCGATTCCACGGTAAATAAGAGGAGAACCACAGCGCCAGCAGTGAGGATAAGAGTGAACGACTGTATCACGCTTTACAAGCTTACCCTCCTCCTTAAGGCGTTTCATAATATCTTTATCTGCATCCTTTACAAATACGCCCTGATATTCAGGAACTTCTTTTGTAAATTTACATTCAGCATCAATTGGTTCAACGTTTGGAATACCAGTTCCGCGGAAAATCTTATTATCTTCTTCACCAAAGGCCGGAGCAATATGAACAATACCAGTACCGTCTTCTGTAGAAACGTAGTCTGCATTGAACATGCGGAAGGCACCCTTTTCGCACTTCTGGTTAGACTCTTCTGCGCAAACTTTAGCATCCTTAAGGCGGGCAAAATATGGGAACAAAGGCTCATATTCAGCACCAAGGAATTCCTTACCCTTGTGACGGTAGATGATTTCGTAAGCATCTTCGCTCTTATAGTAAGCTGAAAGACGAGCTTCTGCAAAAATGTAGAAGTCACCGCTTTCTTTATCAAGAATCTTAACGTAATCAACTTCCGGTCCCATACAAAGTCCCAGGTTTGAAGGCAAAGTCCATGGAGTTGTTGTCCATGCAAGGAAGTAGGTTTTCCCGTTTGCCATATCAGGGTCATTTACCCCTTCAGGAGCCTTTGTAATCTTAAAGCGAACAGTTACGGTCTGATCCTGAACGTCCTTATAGCCCTGTGCAAGCTCGTGAGTAGAAAGAACTGTTGAACAGCGTGGACAGTATGGAAGAATGTATTTTCCTTCGTAGATAAGGCCCTTGTCCCAGAGGGATTTGGCAACCCACCAGATTGATTCCATGTATTCAGGATTCATTGTCTTGTAGTCGTGGTCAAAATCAACCCAGCGTCCCATACGGGTAATAGTCTGACGCCATTCTGCGGTGTATTTAAGAACCGAAGCCTTACACTTGTCATTGAATTTATCAATTCCGTAAGCTTCAATTTCATGCTTAGAGTTAATTCCAAGCTCTTTTTCGATTAAGTTTTCAACAGGAAGTCCGTGGCAGTCCCAGCCGAAGCGGCGTTCTACCTTCTTTCCTTTCATTGTCTGGTAGCGTGGAATAATATCTTTAATTGTAGAAGGAATAAAATGACCAAAGTGTGGAAGACCAGTAGCGAAGGGAGGACCGTCGTAAAAAACAAATTCCTCTGCCCCTTCTCTCTGGCTTATAGATTTTTCGAATGTCTTGTTTTCTTTCCAGTATTTTAAAACTTCTTCTTCCTGCTTAGGGAAGTCAACTTTTGGATCAACGGGTTTGTAACTCATTATTAAGTGTCCTTATAGATATTATAAATTAATCAATTATGACACAAAATGAGATTTTATTCTATATGACCCTTATGACCCTTAATCCGCGATTTTCTTTTCTATTTTATCGCGGTTATTTGAATAGTCCAGAACACTGTAAGATTTTTTGTTCATTTTACGGATGAATGGAGTCCAGCGGTTGGAAGGAGAAAGCTCTTCTGCCATTTTAAGATACTTCTCACAGCCCTCTGCGTCGTTGTTTTCATAAAGGAACTGAGAATAATAAACGTAAGCGTAGAATTTTTCATAATTGTTGGCGGCACATTCTGAGGCGCGGGAAAAATAGTCGCGGGCTTTTGTCATGCTGCCTCCTCCAATCGGAGGTGCAAAGTAGTACCAGAGGGCGGCATTAATAAGGCCAAAGGCAAGCTTAGGGTATTTTGCAACTACCATGTCATAGTTCTTTTTTTCCTGAACGCCAAGGGTGATTGCCTTTCCCTGAGGCAGAAACTGCATGGTAGAGTTTGTAAGGTCTCCGCTTGAAAGAATATAGTAGGGATTTGCCTTATCAAAAGGATGATCCGCATCCCAGGCAGCAATTTTTTCATACTGAGGCTTGATAAAAGGCTCAAGGTCAGGAGATTTCATCTCCTTTTCATACATGTAGTTATACTGTTCAAGAACAAGAAGATTGTCGGCTGTAAGTTCAGCTTCCTTACTCAGCTTAGCGCGAACTTCATCTGTCAAAAGAGTTTTTCTGTAATCTGCAATTGCATCAATTGCTGCCTGAGCAGAAGGCAAGGCGCGGGTTGAAAAGCGGAATTCCTGAATCTGATTGATGATATCATTTTCGTAATCAGAAAAATCATCTGCAAAAGCAAAGGCTGAAATCAATATAAAAAAAATAAAAAATGTCTTTGTTCTAATAAATTTCATAATAAAAATGATAAAAAATTTTACTTATTTTTGCAACTTTTTTTTGCACCACTATGTCTAAATAAAAAAAGACTGATTTAAACTGATGGAATAAAAGGGAGATTTCCAATTTTATGAAAAACACAACTAAAGAGATTCCAATTTTCTTTGCCTCGGATGACAATTATGTTCCTCTTCTGGCAACAGCAATCAAATCACTTCTTTCTAATGCCTCAAAGAATTACACTTACAAAATCTACGTGCTTACAACTACAATTTCACAGGAAAAACGTGAAAAAATTGTAGCAATGGCGACTGAAAATTCTACAATTGAGTTTGTTTCGCTCACAGCAGAACTCGACAAGCTGCGCCACCTTTTCAAGCTGCGCGATTATTATTCTCAGGAAACCTATTACCGTTTCTTCATTCCAAATCTTTTTCCAAAATATAAGAAAATCATCTACCTTGACTGCGATATCATCGTAAAAGGCGATATTTCTGAGCTTTATAACATCGATCTTGGAAATAATTACGTTGCGGCAGCACCGGAGGAAGTTTTCATCCTTCATCCAAACTGGCTCAACTACCCTCGCGGGGCTCTTGGAATTGAACCGGAGGATTACTTCAATGCCGGCGTAATGCTTTTGAATACAGAGCGCATGCTCAAGGACAAAATCGCAGAAAAATTTGTTGCCCTTGCAGAAAAATATACCTTCCGCATCGTTCAGGATGAAGACTATCTCAACGTTCTTTTGAGAGATCACAAAATGATTCTTCCTCTTGACTGGAATAAGACCGCATTCAAAAATGATGCATACGATGATAAAAACCTCAAAATCATCCATTATAAAATCATCTGGCGCCCATGGCACTATGAAAACGTTCTTTACGAAAACCTTTTCTGGTTCTATGCAAAGCAGACAGACTTCTATCTTGACCTGAAAGACAAGCTTGCAGCTTATGATGATGCGGCAAAACAGAAGGACAAGGATATGTTCGAATGGTTTGTTGCCGCAACAAAAGAGGACGCAGAGAGTCCAAACAGCTACCGCCTGACTCACAAGAAAGTTATGAAAGAGGGTGGATTTTTTATCAGAAAATTGTCTAAAATATCTAAGTTGAAGAAAGTTTCTAAACTTATTGGAATAAAAGGACACAGATCTGTATATGGCAGTAGAAAAAAGTAAGGACAGACTTGAAGTATTAGCCCGTATTGAAGAATACGAGAAAAATCAGTGGTGGAGTAAGGATGTTGAGGATGATCCTCCAACACGCCAGCTGCAGCCGGGTGAAGTTGATTTTACCCGCAGAAAGCTGCGCAGTAAAATTCACACTCATTTTGCCAACAAGGCCGGATGGAAATTTATTCAGAGCCTTGTAAAATCTGGTGCTTTGATGATGGACGAGCCGGAAGGACTTGAAAACTACGAAGCTGTAAAAGATATGGGCGTTGTAATGACATGTAATCACTTCAACCCTTTTGATAACTTTGCAGTTTTACTTACTATCGATAAATATCTTAAGCACCATATTATGTGGAAGGTAATCCGCGAGGGAAACTACACAAACTTTCCGGGCTTTTACGGCTACCTTTTCCGCGGCTGTAATACCCTGCCTTTCAGCTCAAATTACTCTGTAACAAAGGAGTTTTTCGCAGGCGTAAAAACCCTTCTTAAAAAGAAACAGAAGCTGCTTGTTTACGCTGAACAGGGAATGTGGTGGAACTACAGAAAGCCGCGACCACTGACTGCCGGGGCGGCCCGCTTTGCAATTGAAAACAACGTTCCTCTTCTGCCGATGTTCATCACAATGCGTGATTCAGACAAAATCGGCGACGACGGATTCCCTATCCAGATTTACAAGGTTCACGTTCTTCCGGCTTTGTACCCGGATCCGAATCTTTCTAAAAAACAGAATATCGAGATGATTCGTCAGAAGAACTATGACATGTGGAAGGAAGTTTACGAAAAGACTTACGGAATTCCGCTGACATATCTTACAAAATAAATCCACAAGGATGGGCCGGGCCGGCAGACCCGGCAATTTTTTATGAAAAAAGATAAGGTTAGAGGCGAACTGCCTGATACAATCTACTATTCAGATGAACTCAACGAAGAATTTTCCCCGATGAAGATTGAAGCCCGTAAAATTGATGAAAATTATGATTACGGAAAATCGACATTTGGCTGGAAACTGATTCGTTTTTTTCTATACCGCATAGTTGCCCTTCCGATTGCAGCAGTATTCCTAAAGCTTAAATACCGCCATAAAATCGTAAACCGCCGCGCCCTTACAAAAAACAATAAGGGGACAGGCTATTTTGTTTTTGCAAACCACACAAACCCGGTCTGCGACGCCCTTATCCCCACTTTTGTAAGCTTTCCACGCGGAGTTTTTGTAATCGTTCATCCAAATAACGTAAGCATTCCGGGTCTTGGAAACATCACCCATTATCTGGGAGCCCTGCCCCTTCCTGACAATCTGGCCGCAACAAAAAACTTTATGAACATCATTAAGACCAGAATCAGCGAGCACAAAGCAGTAATGATTTACCCGGAAGCCCACATCTGGCCATTCTATACAAAAATCCGCCATTTTTCTGATTTGTCCTTCAGGTACCCGGTTCAGCATAAGGTTCCTTCCTTCTGCTTTACAAACACCTATCAGAAAAGACGCTTTTCAAAACAGCCCCGTATTGTAACTTATGTAGACGGCCCCTTTTACCCTGATGAAAAGCTTCCTGCAAAGGAACAGAAAACAGAGCTTCGTGACCGCATCTACAATACAATGTGCGAACGGGCAAAAAAGAGCAATTACGAAATCATCAAATATATAAGGAAAGAAAATGATTAATATTTTATTCTGTGGCAACGATAAAGTTTTTGACGGTGCCCTTACTACCATGCTTTCAATTTTAAAGCGCACAGACACAAAAGAAGATTTTACCTTTTACATTTACACAATGGACGTAAGCCACATCAAAGCTGAATACAAAGCCTTTACAGACGAACAGATTGCCTTTCTTGACGGGGTTGTAAAATCATACAACCAGGAAAACAGGGTAATCAAAATTGATGTCCGTGACATTTACGACCGTGAGTTTGCAAACAGCCCTAATGAACAGTGCTACTGCTCGCCTTACACCCTGCTGCGCTTATTTGCAGACCTGGTTCCAGATATGCCGGACAAGCTTTTGTACCTGGACATTGACCTTTTATTCAACCGTGACGTCCGCCTGCTCTGGAACACCGACGTCAGTAATGTTGAATATGCCGCAAGCCGCGACCACTACGGAAAAATCATCCTTTTCTTCCGCCGAAAGTTCATCAATGCCGGGGTAATTTTATTCAACCTTGCAGAATGTAAAAAAACGGGACTTTTTGAAAAGAGCCGCAACTTTATAAAAACAAGAAAGCTCCTTTTTGCCGACGAAAGTGCCATCATCTTAAGCACTACAAAGCAGAAGGTTTTGAGCCAGCGCTTCAACGACCAGAAGTTCCTCTATAAAGACACCGTAATCCGCCACTTTTCAAAGCGCCTTTTCTGGCTGCCATACCCTCATGTTGCCAACATCAAGCAGTGGAAGATTACAAAGGTACATAAGATTTTCGGCTATGAAAATTTTGATGACATTTTGTACGAGTATGTTTATTTGAAGGGGAAGTTTGAAGCTGAAAATCAGCAGTAAATTAATACACAACATAAATCTCTCTGGCCTTTAATTTAGCAGAAAGCATTCCCTTTTTGACCTTAAATTGAAGGCCATGAGCCTTGTCAGCGTAAATTCCGTCCGGCAAAGATGAAAGAGCCTTAATTTTAACTTCATCTCCAGTATTAATAATTACAACTCCCTTTTTACCGCGTTCAATGCATAAAATCTTACTTCCGCCGTCTTCATCAGCATTAAAAAGATTTTCTTCTTCTCCCCGCATTGCAGTCCTGAATTTATTTACAGCAATTACTTCAGGATTTTTAAATTCATCATTTCCTGCGTCTCCGATTTTTGATGCACCAGGAAACTGAACTCCCTCCGCGCCCTTAGGCCTGCTGAAAAACAAAGGAGTGCCTTCTTTTCGCGCCGTAATGACAGCCCAGCCTGCGCGCAGCTGAAAGTTCGTAAGTTTGGCGCTTTCACCCTCATTTGCGTAGGTGTCGTGAGATTCAACCCAGGTTACAAGGCGGTCTCCCCCAGCCTCATTGCGCCAGTTTTTAAGATATTTTGCAGAAAGAGAATCGCTTTTTACCTGACTACGGAGAGTTTTTCCGTAATGACTTGCGGTTACTGCAAGGTATTTTGCATAATCTTTTTCGCGGGTATTTTCTGCCTGCAAAACTTCACCATATAAAAATAATTCATTTGCTTTATGGAGGCTGATTCCGTTAACCGCTTCCTTTCCGGTGAATACAGGCCAGAAGGTATTTTTTTGAGCAGCCGGGTCAAGAGGATCATCAGGAAGGGCGATATGCTTTGCTGTATCAAAACGGAAACCATCTGCACCGCAATCAACTGCATCATTCATAAAGGCCATAAAATAAGACTGAAAGAAAGGATTCTCTGTATTTACGTCTGGAAGGCCACCCATAGAATGGCTTGTTGCCTGAAGTCTATTTGCAAAGCTTTTCACAGACTGGCTGCTGTTTGCGTGATAAAGTTTTTCAATTCCTCCACAGGCTTTTATAAAATCAGGACTGACTGCTTCTTTTTTAGGTGTAGTATGATTTGGAACAACGTCAACAATCACGCCGATTCCAAGACTTTCAGCCTTTTTGCACATGCGTTCAAAATCTTCGCGAGTTCCCAGCTGATAGTTCCCGATTTTCCAGTCAACCGGCTGGTAGTGATAATACCACTTTCCTCCCCCGTTGCGGCCAAATAACTCAAGCCCGCCATTTTCTCCTTCAAGACAGGTATTGATTGGAGAGGTCTGAATAGCAGTAAAACCGGCCTCTGCAATTTCCGGGAGTTTTTCTTCTATAGTTTTGAATGACCAGCACCAGCAGTGTAAAATTGTGCCATCCTTAATTTTTGATTTAGGAACAGCAAAAAGAAAGCCTGAAAGTAAAAACAACAAAACAGTAAATACTTTTTTCATAATTAAAATCCTTCTATATGATTACTGAATTTCTTTTGCACGCGCACCAAAAGTTCTCTGTCTTTCACGCACTGCCTGAATATATGGATTATTCTTTTCTAAAGCATCTATTAAATCCCAGTGCCAGTCAAGAGGCGGATTATGAGGAGGGAAAAGTGCCGGCGGATCCGGCTTACGGCGGCTGTTGGCATCTTTAACTATTTTCATCAAATCTTCAAATGTCTTTTTATCTGCGATGCGTACAAGATAAGGCTCTTTATCTGCAATCAAAAATGGCGATTCAAAGGCCGTCTGGCCGGTAAAACGTAAGCCCCGGCTTTCAAGCCTCAATGCCCCCTGGGGATTTCTTACAATTTTACTTCTTCCGCTCACGGACGAATAATTCTGTCCACGGCTGACAAGGTGTTTGGGTACATAAAACTCCCCTTTAGGCCTTTTAAAGAGAACCTGCGACTCTTCAAAATCCATATCACTCTTCCAGTAGCGCACGTCATAGGCAGCACCGCCGTCAGCCGTAAGGTATAGTACCCCTATATTTTCCGGCAGGGCCTGTTCGAACATCGTAATTCCTTCGGATTTTGCATGACCAATAAAGGTATTCCTGTCCTGGTCATTCTGCAGGTAAAAATCAAGGTATATTTTGTCATCAGAAATCAAAAGAGGAATCAGATTTTTCTGTCTGTGGGAAAGCTCAGTTTCCAGCTCAAAAAAAGACCAGTTTTCCCCTTCTTTCAGATTTTTTATATCAAAATAAAGCTGCTGGGGCTTTTTTGTTGTCCCGGAATTCCTTACACGAGGCTCCTTTTCATCATAATTTTCCGGCTCCACCGCCCTGTCATAATACCAGCCGTAATATTCCTTAAGAAGGATTACAATCTGATTGTCCTCAAAAAAGACAATGCGGTCTTTTCCCTCCCAGATGCCGTAAAGAGAGGAAGGAATATTTTGTGAAAAGCAGAGATTTACAAGAAAAAAGAAAATCAACAGGAATGAAGGCTTTCTCATGCTTTTATTATCGGAAGAAATTCTTTTTTAAATCACTTTCAATTTTATACATGGCAGAACGCTGGCAGGAATCTTCAGAATATGCTGAAATACGTCCAAATGTTTTAGAATATGAAAAAACAGTTTTCCCTGTTTTATTTGTCACTGAAATAGTTAATTCTGGAAAAGCATTAAAAAGTTCATCCTGCTTTTTCATATTGATTTTTGATTCCAAATCTACAAGATAATTATAATCATTTTTTGAGGCTGAAATTATAAAATTTCTATCCATAAAAACGCTTTCAAGCTTTGCCTTAATATGCTCAGAGTTTTCGCCATTTGCCTTTACAAAAATTACAGTCTGTTTTTTGAGCTTTTCACAATCCGTATAAATCTGCTGTATTAAATCATCAGTTGCTTCATAAGTCTCTGCATTTTTTTGACTTATTGCCATTGCCATAAAAAAGTTTTTGTAAAAATCTTCCGACTGAGATAAAGCGCGGTTCAAAAGAAGGATTTTTGTATATAATTCATTTTCAGTCTCTGCCTGTGAATAATTCTGTTTCACTACATCAGAAGAAAAATCAAGTTTTGGTTCCAGAAGTTTCCAGGCATCATTTCGATTTATATAAGAACATACGATGAAATCATTATGGGCAGAGTCAAAATAAAAGTCTGTATGCTTCAGTCCAATAACTTCAACATCGTTTTGAACAGAAATATTTTTTGTGAGATATTTCTGTATATCCGATTTTCCTTTCTGATTTGAATAATTTTGTCGGGCAACAATATCAGTTTTTACGGAATGATTAAAATATGATGCAAGCTCAGAATCTGCATTTAGTTTTGCACTTTCAGCATTATCCCCGTGTCCGATTCTCGCAATATAATCAGAATCCGAAAAAACATAAGAAATTGTGTCATAGGAAGTCCATAGCGGTATTTTACTTTGATTTTTAACTGCCGTTCCGTCAGGAACAGAGCTGCAGCCAAAAATCAAAAAAGAAAATACCGTAATAAAAAGAGACTTATTTTTCAAGAATGTAATCATCAGCGCCAGTTGTAACTTCGTTATTGTTTGAAACAGCAATTGAATCTTTTAATTTTTTTCCAACAAGATTTTTAAGTTCTTTTGCTTCTGTAGATGTTTCATCAATATTATTCATAGCCTGCTTCAACTGCTGGTCGAAAAGTTTTTCATCCATTGCCCATACAGCATAATATTCAAAATAATCATCTGAAACTTCTTTTTTATTATAAACCTGAGTTTCAATCCAGTAGCTTGCAACACGCTCAAGACCGCTGAAACGAACATTTACAAGAGAAGCCCGGTACATATTAACTGCTTTTTCAATTTCTGAAGGGTCGGCATTTTTCCCCTTTGCAGAAGATTTTCCTTTCATTTCTGATTCAACAGCTTTTCCGGCAACGCGTTCAAGATTTCCTGCAACTTCAGTTTCAATATCAACAAGATCAGTCCAGTTCTGAACAAAATCAAGGTTATCACCACGGCCAACTGTTACAAAAACCTTTTTTCCATCAAGATTCGGCATTACAGATGACAAAACTTTCTGACTGTACTGTCCTTCAATAAGAAGAGAAACCCACTGAGGTATTTCCTTTCCCAGAGTTGCTCCCTGATAATCCACAATAACTCTTTTTCCAGATTTTACAGTTGCCGATTTTCCTTTTATTCCTGAACCGGCAGTATTTGTTGTTGCACAGCTGCCAAGAACAAGGCTTGCAAATACAGCAAAAATAAAAATTGATTTTTTCATTTGAACATCTCCTGATTTTTTATACTAATTAAATTTAATCACTAAATTATATTTTTAGCAAGTTTTTAATTATATTTAATCATTCAAATTCATTTTTACAACATCCCTGCAAGCCATATAAATTGACTTTTGTTCTTTCTTTTTTGAAAGACCTGCTTTTATACGGATTACAGTATAATCATTGTAAAAATGTACCTGATAATTCATTCCAGGTGCAAAGCGTTTTGAGTAATAAGCCTCGTTCAACCATTCGGCTTTTCCACCCTCTTCACAAATAATATGCAGACACTTATCAAAAAGCCATTCATCATTTGTACCAGACATTTTATTGCGATAATCATAAGTTCTATCTCTGGAAAGCTTTATTCCCTCAATAGCAGTTTGAACTTTCTTCACGCCGATTTTACCCAGAATAATAGCAGCAGCCAGTAAAAGAATGATTAATTTTAAGCGCATTTTTATCCGGCTTTTTGGCTTTTTAATTTTGTTTTCCCGGGTCTTAATAAAAATGTGATGACTGCGGGCTTTTTCAAAAAGGCCGTCAGGATTCACAAGTGACAGGATACGTTCTCTGAGAATTTTTACAGTTTTCTCAATATCACCATTTTTTACTATAAAAGCTTCACGAGAATCTGTATAACCTTCATTTGCTTCACCATCCCATCGCAGAAGATCTTTGCAATAAGATTTCAAAAAGCGGTGCACATCGTAATCCCGGGAAAAGTTTTCTGAAATCAAAAGTATATTTTTACAGGCATGAATATATGTAAGATTTTCCGCTCCAGAAAAAGGATCTTTTGTAACAAGATATCTTTCATGCAGAGTACCTTTTGATTTATAGGCGGAATCACGTCCGCCCAGATTAGACTCTTCTCCGATTATGAGAATATTCTGATTTGATGCCAGGTTACCCTTGCGGATATAAAGTTCTTTCATTTACAGAACTTAATTTGCGTTACGGGCAATGCGGAGACCACAATATTCCTTAGAACAAGTCCATGTCCATCCCGCCTGCCAACGTCCAAAAATTTTGCAATATGAATCAGCCCCGACCATACATCCACTTCGGGCAACCTTACGATCCGATGAAGAATGATGAATAGGATTTGTCAGTTCTCCACTACCATAATCATCATACGCATCATAACAATATTCAGCAACATTTCCACTCATATCATAAATACCGAGTGTATTTGCCTTTTTTGTTCCAACCGGATGTGTTTCTGAATGACTATTACCAGAATACCAGGCAACATCCCCAACTGTATTACTTCCCGCATAAGTATAATTATCATGTGATGTAGCATTTCCACCTCCGGCTGCAAATTCCCATTCACATTCTGTCGGTAATCTATATCCATTCTTAGACTGATCCCAATTAAAGGTGCTGTTTGTATTTGTATCATCCTTCCATACAGCAGAACCACGATAATAAACAGGCTCCAGTCCTTTATATTCACTGTATGCATTCAGCCATACACAGGCCATATTCCAGCTTATATTTGTTGCGGGAACAAAACTTTTGAATTTATCATTATCTGCATAACCTTTATTTGCCTTAGTCAAATTATAGCCATGCTCTTTTCCCCAGTTATAAACTTCCAGCCATAGTTCGTAAGTCAATTCATACTGGGCAATCTGGAAGCTTGAAAGCGTTATTTTTGGCCTTCCAGAAGTTGACGGGTCACCAAAATAGAACCAGCCGCCGGGTACTGTAACCATTGCTGCATAATCTTTGCCCCACTGAGCATACAAGGAAATATCACCAGTAACGGTTATCGTACTTCCGGCACTGTAGGAACTTCCAATTCCATCAGCACGTGTGTTCCAGCTTGTAAAAGCATAACCAGCTTTTGAAAGATTTCCTGTATTTCCAAGTACAGTGTACACAGAGCCCTTTTCAACTGAACTTGATGCCGGAACAGCTCCAGATGCAGCACCATTTGAGTAATAAGTAACTGTATAAGTTACAGCACCCCATTTTGCGTAAAGCGTCATATCAGAAATAACAGTAAGAGGGAAAGTTACCTTGCAGGCTTCTGTACATTCAGAATCTGTATACCAACCCTTAAAACCATAATCTGTTTTTGTAGTAACAGGAGAAGTTTCTATATAACCTGTTGTCATTACAGGAAGAGAACTTCCACCATTTGTTTCAAAAGTAACAGTATGAACTTCCTGCCATTTTGCATAAAGCGTTATTTCTGCGATAAGTTGCATAGGGAAAACAACAGCATTTGTTAATCCCGGATCCTTATACCATCCTACAAGAGTATAGCCATCTCTCTCACTTTTCGGTTTTTCAGAAATAACGGCGGCCCTGAATGAAGGAACTTCACTACCTCCATTTGTGACGAAATTAACAATATAAGTTGGGAGCCATTTTGCATAAAAAGTAGTTGGCTTTGATACAGTATATGGGAAATTCACAGGTTCTCCGCTGAAATCTGAAGTCAGATACCATCCATCAAATAGATAATTTGTTCTACTAGTATTAGGAGATTCTGAGATTATTCCTGTTTTATATGAATCAATTTTGTCTCCACCATTTGTCTCAAAGCTTACAGTGTAATTTCCCTGCCAGCGGGCATAAAAAGTTGTATTTTGAGAAATATCAAAAGGAAAATTTACTGCATTACCTGAAAAGTCAGAAGACAAATACCAGCCCATAAAAGTACAATCAATTTTTTGGGTGACAGGCATTTCTTTTACACAATCGGTTCTTCGCGCTTCAACAGGGCTTCCTCCGTTTGTAGAAAAAGTAACTTCATAAAGTTTTGCAGCCTCAATAAAAAGAGGATTATCACAAGCTAAAAAAATAAAAGAAAAAAGAACGAGTAATAATGATTTCAAGATATTCATTTCTATAGATTTCATATATGCACCTTCCTAAAATCTAAATCCAGCCCCAAGTCCGGCACCAACTAAATATGGATAGCCCCCTCGTAAGGTTGGTTCAAAATAAAAACTTTGAACCGTAATCCTAAATCCAAGTGTAAGTCCAGCACTAAGTGCAATATGTATTTTTTCATTTACCATAATCATTTCAGGTCCTACTTGTCCTTCAACAAAGAGTCCTGCAGCAGGTTCGCCTGTTGGAGATACTGCATACCAGCGGACAAAACCAAGAGGTTCGATAGCATAAACCGAGTTCTCTTTCTCAAAAGCGTCATAGCTTACCAGAGCCTTAATTCCAAATGACAGCCGTCTAAAAAATGTATAATCAAAACTGATTCCTACAGCGGGAGAAATATGCGCGATGGAATTTTTATTTGCTTCCGCAATAGCGCCAAGAGAAGTTTTATAAATTTTTGCAGCGTGTCCCAGAAGCTGTTCTGTTTTTGCAGAACGATTGAATTCATAGGATTTAAAAAGTGTATAACTTGCCTTCTCCACATTCAGGACTTTTAATCTGAGATAGTATTTATTTTCAAGTTCTTCAATTGAACCGAAAACAATTTCGTGTGCACCGAGTCGTTCTCCAACCATAAGCGCAGTTTCATCACTTACAAGACCACTACTTTGAAATCGCAACTCCTTTTCAACCTTATCCATATGCTGACGTGTTACAATTCTTAAATCGGAGTTCTCTGAAATCTGAGACACAAGTGAACTGGTGATATATTCACTCATATCTGAACTAGCCGTCTTAAAATCAAGAATTGCGATAATTTCGCGGGATTCACACTTTACAGAAATATCTTTACTGATATTAGATATTGCTTCGTCTAGAGATTTATTTTTTGCAAAACAAATTGTGCAAAACGACAGTGCAATTAGAAATGAAATTTTATTTTTCATTCGGAAAACTCCCATAGTAAACAGTTTCATTTTATTTTGAGATTTATTAAATTTAATTAATAATCACCTATATAACTTAAATTTAATTTATCAAAAATAATTATACACCGTTTTTAATTCTTATCAACACGACATAAACCTATTTTAATTACAATAAATTATGGCTTTTAAGGATAATTTAAAATCAGAACTTGATTATCAAGGAATTCTTGTAAAAGAATTAGCAGCAAAATGCGGTATAAGTAAAAATACTATCGGGAATTATCTTACAGGGCACAATTCACTTCCTTCTGCTGATACAGCTGTAAAAATAGCAAAAGCTTTGAACGTTACGGTTGAATACCTTATTACTGGTTCTGATGCAAAAAATTTTCTTGAAGAAGCCAATTCTCAAAAATCCATAAAATATCGTAAAATCATAGATGACTTACAAACTCTCGATGACCTGGATTTAGAGGCAGTTGAAACTCTCGTTTTCACCCTAAAAAAACGTCACCAAAACTAATCTTCCCCCGATTTTCAATTCTGCAATTTTTCTCTATAATAAAGTTATGATTACATATCTTGCAAAACTTGGCGAGCTTACCTTGAAGGGCTCGAATCTTCGCGATTTTGAAAATCTTCTGGCCAGAAATACCAGAAAGTGCCTGAGCGGAATTGATGCAAAAGTTGTACTTCACGCGGGCCGAATGTATATTGAATGCGATGAAAAAGACAGCGAAAAAGTTGAATTCACATTAAATCATATTCTTGGAATTACAGGCTGGGCTAAGGCCGAAACCTGTGAAAAGACTATCGAAGCCATTAAGGCTACTGTATACCAGATTGCCCTGCGTCTTTCAGAAAAAGGCTGCAAAACTTTTAAAATTCAGGCAAAGCGGGCTGAAAAAAACTTTCCTATGAACTCTTACGAAATCTGCTGCGAGGCGGCTGGCGACGTAGAAAAGCTTATGAAGGTTGACGTTCACAAGCCTGACTGCATTATTTACGTTGAAGTCCGCGAAAAGGTATTTGTTTATTCTGATGAAAACGTGGGCTGCAGGGGACTTCCTGTCGGTTCAAGCGGAAAAGGACTTCTTCTTTTGAGCGGCGGTCTTGATTCTCCTGTTGCGGGTTACCGTATGCTGCGCAGGGGAATGAAAATCGAATGTGTTTACTATCATTCTTATCCTTACACTTCGGAAGAGGCTCAGAAAAAGGTAGAAGATCTTGCCCAGAAGCTGGCCTACTACGGAATCACAGTTTATCTAAACGTCATTCCATTTACCGAAGTTCAGATGGAAATTAAAAAGAAGGCGCCGGAAGCCTGGTCTACCCTTATGCTGAGAGTCTGCATGATGAAGGTTGCAAATATTCTTGCTGCCCGCTGCAAGGCTCAGTGCATTATTACAGGCGAAAGCCTTGGTCAGGTTGCAAGCCAGACAATCGAAAACATGAACGTTACCGAGCATTTTGCAGAATTTCCTCTGCTTCGCCCTCTCTGCGGCCTTGATAAGGAAGAAATCATTGAAACTGCAAACTTTATCGACACATACGAAACTTCAATCCTTCCTTACGAGGACTGCTGTGTTCTTTTCAGCCCTAAACATCCTGTTTTGCGCGGCAGAATTGAAGATGCCGAAGAAATCTATAAAAATCTTGGGGTCGACGAGCTCATTCAGAAGTCATTTGATGACAGAAAAATCATAAAGTTCACTTTTGGCAATGAGCCGGACGTTCGCACAGACAAAGAAGATCCTAATGAGGCATAGGCGATGAAGGCAAGCGAAAAAGAGCTGATTTTTAATCTTCTCAAAAATGCAAGTGCACAGGCTAACGGTGGCTTTGTGCCGTCTGCCTTTGCAAGTCAGCCTATTTTTGAGGATGATAAAACTGAATCCTCGCTCACAATCGAAAGCATAGCTTCAAAAATTCTAAAATGTACCCACTGCCAGCTGGCCAGAACCCGCACAAATGTTGTTCCGGGCGAAGGTGTTCCTCACCCGGATGTTCTTGTAATCGGAGAAGGTCCCGGCTACGACGAGGATATGCAGGGCCGACCTTTTGTAGGAAAGGCCGGAATCCTGCTTGATAAAATGCTTGGTGCAATCGGACTTTCACGAACCACAAACTGCTTTATTGCAAACGTTGTAAAATGCCGTCCGCCTCAGAACCGTGACCCCTTCCCCGAAGAACAGGAAGCCTGTTTTTCATTCCTTGAAGCCCAGATAAAAATCCTCAAACCAAAAATGATTTTGTGTATGGGCCGCATTTCTGCCCACAAAATGCTTAATTCAGAAGAAGCAATCGGAAAGCTGCGGGGACAATTTTTTGAATTTTCAGGCATTCCCCTTATGGCAACCTATCATCCGAGTGCCCTGCTCAGAAATCAGGATTTAAAACGCCCGGCCTGGGAAGACCTTAAAAAATTCCGCCAGAAATTAGACACTCTCACAGGCGGAAATCAGTAATAAAAATGCTCTATCTGCAGATCATTATAAATCGTCCTGTAAACCAGCCCTTTACCTACTCTTATACAGCTACAGAAGATGAAAAGCCTGAGCTGCGACCCGAAGTAGGAAAACGCGCCGAAATCATGTTCGGAAACCAGAAGCTTACAGGCTTTATAATGGAAATTACAGAGCAGCTACCGCCCACCTGCCCTGTTGACGCTTCAAAAATCCGCCCCATAAAACGCATTTTAGATAAAGAGCCTCTTTTTGGCCCTGAACTTTTTGAAATGGCAAAATGGCTTTCGCATTATTATTTATGTACCCTTGGAGAAGCCGTTTTTTCTATGATTCCTTCGGGAAGGCGCGAAACAAGTGCAGGCGGCTTTTCTTTTGAAAACGAACTTACAGTGCCCCAGAAAAACATTCTGTCTGATGAGCAGAAGACTGCGGTAGAAGAAATTCTTGCTTCTCAAAATACCGCTTCCGGTCAGGCAAAACTCTTTCACTATCTTTACGGCCCCACGGGAACCGGAAAAACAGAAGTTTTTCTTACCCTTGCAGAGCGCATTCTTTCACAGGGAAAAGGCATAATTTATCTTGTTCCTGAAATCAGCCTTACAGGCCAGGTTGCCACTTCCATTGCAGAACGCTTTGGAAATACAGCGGCAATAATTCATTCAGGACTTACTCCAAGCCAGCGACTTACCCAGTGGCATAAAATCATGCATAAGGAAGCCCGGGTTATTGTTGGTGCCCGTTCTGCCGTTTTTGCCCCGGTTCCCGATTTAGGACTTATCATCATTGATGAAGAGCACGACGGTTCCTATAAATCGGGAAACAATCCCCGCTACCACGCCCGTCAGGTTGCAATGAAGCGGGCACAGAACTTAAAGATTCCTCTTGTAATGGGAAGTGCTACACCTTCTGTAGAAGCCTGGTACGGTATGAAAAGCGGAACAATCGTCCGCCACATTCTTACAAAGCGACTGGCCGGTGGTACTATGCCTCATATTTCCTGTATAAACCTAAATTTTTACGGAACAGACGGCTGCATTTCAAAACCGCTGGAAGACGAAATTAAAAAGACCCTTGATAATAAAAAGCAGACAATCTTGTTTTTGAACCGCCGCGGCTTTACCCACTTTTTCCGCTGTAATTCCTGCGGCTATGAGCTTGTCTGCAAAAACTGCTCGGTGCCCCTTACCTATCACAAGGCCACCCACCGCCTTACCTGCCACTACTGCGGCTGGTCAATGACACCTCCACAAAGCTGTCCTTCCTGCGGGTCGCTGGACATTGGAAGTAACGGCTTTGGAACCGAGTTTATTGAAGCAGAAACAAGGGCAAAATTCCCTAACGCAAGAGTTCTCCGACTGGATACCGACGTTACCGGAAAAAAAGAAGAGCTTCTTGCCAGCCTGGAAGACTTCCGTCAGGGAAAATACGACATTCTGCTTGGAACTCAGATGGTTGCAAAAGGACTGAACTTCCCTAATCTGCAGCTGGTAGGTGTAATCATGGCTGATGCAGGTCTTCACATGCCGGACTTCCGCGCCGCAGAAAGAACATTCTCTCTTATTACTCAGGTTGCAGGCCGGGCAGGCCGCTACTTCCCGGATGGAAAGGTTCTCGTTCAGACTTATGATCCTAACCGCGAACCGGTCTTATTCGCCTGCACAGGAAAAGTTATTGATTTTTACGAAAAGGAACTTGCTAACCGCCAGCTTCTGGAATTTCCTCCTTTCAGCCGCTTAGTGCGAATTGTATTCCGTTCATTTAACAAGGCGCTTGCCATGCAGACCGCCCGCGATGCCGCAAAAATTCTTATGGAGGGCGCTCCCCGAGAAGCAGAAATAATAGGTCCTGCAGAATGCCCTATAGAAAAAATCAGCCAAAACTGGCGCTATCAGATATTATTGAAGGGAAAATCAGTTATTCCCCTGCAGGCAATGGCAAGAAAGCTTGCCTTTGAGTACACCCACAATCAGAACGTTTACATTGAATACGACGTGGACCCGGTAAGTTTAATGTGATTATACGTGCCTTCTCACACCATCAAACTTTATTTCATACAAAAAGAGTCCGGTCGGGGGCGCTGTTACGCCGGCGGAAACGCGGTTCTTTGCCGCAAGGATTTTTTCCATGCTATCCAGCGGCTTTTTGTCCCGGTCAAGCATTACAAGAGTTCCGGTTAAAGTCCTTACCATTTTCCACAAAAAGGCATTGGCTTCAATTTCAAAAACAAGGAGCTTTCCACCCCACATATCTTCCTGCCAGAAAAATCTTGCTCCATCAATATAGCGGTTTGTACTCAGGCTCTCATCTCCGCTTGCAGCAAAGCTTGCACAGTCAATTTCCCCGCGAAGGCATTGGCAGAAGTGATTCAGTCTCTCTAAATCAGGCTGATAATTTTTTACGTGCCAGACATAACGGCTGAGATTTGCGGGTACGGCTTCGGCGGTGGAAATAAAATAATGATAAACCCGGCTGGTTGCAGAAAAACGGGAATCAAAATCTTCTTCCACTTCCCTTGCCTCTAAAATCCTTACATCCTGGGGCAAAAAGGCATTAAGGGCCCGCACGTAATTTTCTGCGGGAATTGAATCTATGGGAGTAAAAAAGTTTGCGGCCTGGGCGTATGCGTGAACTCCGCTGTCAGTACGGCCGGAACCGTGGAGGGCAATTTTTGTCTTATGGATTTTTTCTAAAGCCTTTTCAATTTCACCCTGAACTGTACGCTGGGCTTCATTTCCATGCTTGTCCTGCCTCTGCCAGCCGCAGAAGTCAGTGCCGTCGTAGGAGATTTTCAAAAGAATATTACGCATTATTTTGTCCCGAAAGAGGCATTAAAACTCATCATCAGCAACGAGTTTTGAAATCTTATCATAAAGATTTCTTGCGTGTTCCAGCAGAGGACCCGGCTTATTTTTAGAGGATTTTCCAAGGCCAAAGATTCGGGCAATTGCAGTTTTTGATTCAGAAAGCTTTTTCATACGCAACTGCATGTCATCCTGCTGACCGTACTTATATTCAAGAAGTCCGCAAAGATAAACGACTCCGTCCCAGCCGTAGTTTTTATCGATGTCAGGCCCCATATTATTCAAAGAGGAACTGGCTTCACTCTTGTCAGTTTCGCAGTAAAGCGACTGCTGGTAAAAAAACAGAGCCTTACTGTAAAAGATTTTTGAAATAAGGTCAAAATTGTGATCCTGACAGCGGAGATTCATTTCTCCGGTAAGCCAGGCAAGGCGGAGGGAAATTATTCCCTTTTTAAGGGTCGGAATAATATAACCGCCGAGACAGTCATAAGTGAGCAGAGCCATATAATACATAGCGGCACCATCATAAAGCTGCCTTTCGTGCTTCAAGCTGAAGTAAGGGAAAATCGTTTCTACCTTTTCTTTTCTTTCCTGAGAGTGCTCATAAAGATATTCAAGCTCTTCGCGGGGAATTTTTTCCTTAAAGTCATTCCAGAACATAGCTGTATAGCAGTAGGGACAGGCACCGATTTCATAAATCATAGGATAAACGCGTCCGTATTTTGCAGAAGGCTCGTAAATACGATGCAACTCGTCAGTAAGTTTTCCGGCAATCATTCGTCCGTTTCCGCTTCTCATAATTTCGCGGGAAAATGCTTTTTTGCACACAGGACAGGGAATCTTATCTTTTGAAAAATACGAAAGAGCAACCTTCTTTGCTTCTTTTATTACAGCCATAGATACATCCTATTTTACAGATTCAATTACAACAAATGCAAGAGCATATTCTTTTTCATGACTCAAAGAGACATGGAGGCAAGAATCATCCCCTGTTTTCTGCTTCAAAAGCTCAAGGGCTTTACCCTCCACCTTCAGCTCCGGCTTACCAAGCGGGTCATTTACAACATAAACTTCTTTAAGCTCAAAGCCCGCTATTCCGGTTCCCAGAGCCTTGGAAAAAGCTTCCTTAGCGGCAAAACGCGCGGCATAATGCTGGCACTTTGCGGCTAAACTGCCCTTTTCCATAATTTCGGCAGGATTAAAGAATCTCATAAACATTTGCGGGTTTTCTACCCATTTTTCAAAGCGGTTTACCTGGGCAATGTCGGTTCCGATTCCAAAAATCACAAGAGACCGCCTTTTTTATCAGCCATTGAAAGAGAAATCATAGGAATTGAAGGATGATTTTCACTTTCCGAAGGAGTCTTTTCCTTTTCCTCCTCTTCAAAATGCGCCGCCTTCAAAAGTTCAACCTTTACCGTCTCATCTGATTTTTCAAGCATTACAAAAGCGTGGGGTACTGAGTAAATCAGGGGCAGCTCGTAAATTCCGGGCTCGGTGACATTTGAAAAGTCAACCTTTACCGTATCAATTGAAGGAGAATATTTTTCAAGATTTAAAAGCTTTCCCTTGAGCCTAAAGGAAACATAAGGAAGTTCTTTCTTAAGCTCAAACTTTTTTGAAAGATGAAGGGGAAGCACAGTAACCTTTTCAAAGGATTTTTCTGCTTCTGCCGGCTGAACTGAAATCGTAACCTTGTAAGGACCTTTATCCATAACATTTATCAGTTTATTAACAGAAAGATATTCTGCTTCTGCCGAAAAATCCGTACTGGCATTTGAAACCATAACCTTTGTAGTTTCAATATATTCCAGCTTATCAACCATTGATTCAGCACCTATAACCTCTGCAAAGGAAGGGTTCACTTCGACATTTGCGATTTCATAGCCGTGGGCAACTTCACCCACAATCGAAGGCTGAATTTTTACAAAGCGGGCCTTTTTAATATCAAGGTGAACGTTTACATATTCCGGATTTACGCGAAGCTCAAGAGGATCAATTGTAAGGAGCTTGTCCGAAAGCTTAAGCACAACAGGAATATCAAAATTTCCGCTTTCGACATAATTATCAAGGTCTATTGATGCGCGGATATCTGAAGCAGAAATTGCATTTATGCTTTCAGGATTTGCGCGGACAATTACTGTGACGGAAGAAGGCAGTCCCCTGAGATGAGAAACCATTCCGTTTTCACTTACGTGGAGGGGAACTACAAAGGAGCGCTTTTCAACAAGGGAAACCTGATGAAAAACATAGAAGAAAACCGCCAGGATAAAGCAGATGATTTTCGCAGGTAATTTGTCAAAAATTTTTTCAGTCAATTGTCTGATGTTCATCTACGGTGTCCTCCAGAATCTTTTCTTCCGGCGTAATATCAAGAAGGTTTTCAAGAATCTTTCTTATTTCATTTGTTGAAAGGTCATAGTTCAGCTTTGAATCGTAGGCAAGACTCAGGGCTCCGGTTTCCTCAGAAACTACAAGTACAACCGCATCAGAAACCTCTGAAAGTCCCAGGGCGGCGCGGTGACGGGTACCGAAGGTCTTTTTGATTGTGTAGTTTTCACTGGTCGGAAGAAAACAGCCGGCCGCAAGCAGCTTTCCCGACTGAATGAAGCAGGCTCCGTCATGAAGGGAGGTGTCCTTACCAAAAATCGTCATCAAGAGACTTGATGACAAATCAGCGTTAAGCTTTGTACCAGTCTGCATGATGTTATCAAGCTTTGTATGCCTCATAAAAACGGCCAGCATACCGCGTTTCTGCTTTGAAAGCATTTCCGCAGCAATTAAAACAGCTTCAACATAAGTGTGCTTGGAACGGTTACCAAAAGTAAACCAGCCGCTCTGACCAATTCGTAAAAAGAGCTTTCGGATTTCGGGCTGGAAGATTACCGCAAAGGCGATTACAAGAACTGGCGCTATGATATTCAAAAGCCAGAGAATGGTTGTCAAATCAAGGAGGATGGCAAGGCCAAAGGAAACGGCTACAATTACAGCGGCTTTAAGAATCTGAACAGAGTTTGTTTTTGAAATGAAATCGTAAATCTTGTAGAGCAGAAAAGTAAGTACGCCAATATCAAGAATTGGGCGGATATAATCATAAACATGTAAAAGCCTGTCAATTCCAACCATGTCTTACATTATACTACACTTTTATTACTTCTGCGATAGGGAAATTATTGCATTCTCAATATCTGCCGGAGAAAGACCTGCCATTTCAAGAACTTCTCCCCGGTTTCCATGCCCGTAATATTTATCTTCAAAGGCAAGATGCAGAACGTTTTTGATGCCGTTCCGGCTGAGAAGCTCAAGAAGATATTCACCCATACCGCCGATTCTGCAGCCGTCTTCTACAATAACAAGGCCCTTGTATTTTTTTGCAAGCTTTACAAAATATGCCTCATCAAAAGGCTTGATAAAGCGGAGGGTATAAATATCAGAATAGCCGCCCTTAAGGATTACAGAGCGCACTGCCTTCTGAACCTCGGAATACATACCGCCTGTGCATACTGTAAGGATTTTTTTCTTTCTGGCAAGCAGCTCTTTTTCAGGGATATTTTCAACGATGATTTCTGTTGCAGGAATCATAAGACCGCGGCCGCTTTCAACCGGGCTTTCAAAAGGCGTAATGTGGGTCGGACAGGAAAGCTTTGGATAGCGGATGATGTGGGCACCAGTCCCATTCAAGGCATTTTCAAAGCAGAGCTTAAGGTCTTCCTCGCTGCAAGGTGAATAAATAGTTACGTTAGGAACCGGACGGAAAAGAGAAATATCAAATACGCCCTGGTGGGTTACTCCGTCCCCAGGCACAGCCCCTGCCCTGTCCAGCATAAAAATTACATGAGAATTCTGAAGGGATACATCATGAATAATCTGGTCTACAGCCCTCTGTATGAAGGTTGAATAAATGCAGACAACAGGAATCATTCCGCCGGCCGCAAGTCCGCCTGCAAAGGTAACAGCGTGTTCCTCCGCAATTCCAACGTCAAAGAATCTGTCCGGAAAGCGGTGAGAAAAGGCTGTAAGGCCGGTTCCCTTGGCCATTGCGGCTGTAATTGCAACAATTTTATCATTCTTTTCTGCCTGGTCAACAATCAGATTGCTGAAGGCTTCTGTAAAACTTGTAGTATCAAATTTTTCGACAGTACCGTCGCTGGTCTGAAAAGGCCCTACACCGTGGAATACGTCAGGCTTGTTTTCTGCGGGACTGTAGCCCTTTCCTTTTTTTGTAATTACGTGAACGACAACCGGCCTGTGAAGTTTTTTTACCCTCTTAAAAATATCTTCAAGCTCTTTTTCGTTATGACCGTCAATCGGTCCTGTATATTCAAAGCCCAGTTCGACAAAAAGATTGTTTGCAAAAAAGAGGCCTTTAATCGCCCGCTTAAAGCGGAAAATCAGCTTTTCAAGGAAGCGATTAACAAGTGGAAGGTGATTTACAATTTTATCGATAATATTTCTGAAGGACTGATATTTTATGGAAGCTGTCATGCGGCTAAGGTAGCGGGAAAGAGCTCCCGTGTTGTGATCAATCGACATCTGGTTATCATTCAGAACAACAATCAGATTTTTTGAAAGCTGGCCTGCGTGGCTGAGTCCTTCAAAAGCCATACCGCCGGTAAGGGCACCGTCCCCTATTACAGCTATTACCTTTCCATCATTTTTTGCAAGGCTTCTTGCAGTCAAAAGTCCCAGGGCTGATGAAATTGAAGTTGATGAATGGCCGTTTATAAAAAAGTCGTGTTCGCTTTCGGCAGTATTGGTAAAGCCCGAAAGTCCGTTTTTTGTGCGGATAGTAGAAAAATCCTTATAGCGCCCCGTAAGCAGCTTATGGGTATAGCACTGATGACTTACATCCCATATAATCGCATCCTTTGGACTGTCAAAAACTCTGTGCAGGGCTATTGTCAATTCAACAACGCCAAGATTACTTGCCAGGTGGCCTCCGTTTTTTCCAACAACATCAATAATTGTCTTACGGCACTCTTTTGCAAGCTGAGTGATTTCCTTCTGCGAGAAGTTTTTTATGTCTGCCGGAGAATTAATCTTTTGGAGCAGCATTTCTACTATTATACTCCCTTTTCAGGCCAATCTAAAAGCAAAAAAAAGACCGCTTAGTATAAAACTAATGCGGTCTATTTGACACAAGTTTCGACTAGAACTGTATGATAAACATACTAAGCGCTCTTATGTCGATTACGTCTAAGCATCTTCTTTCGCTTATGTGTCGCCATCTTCTGGCGCTTTCTTTTCTTTCCACAAGGCATGAGGTGGCACTCCTACTTTATAAAGTGTTCATATTATTACAGAATCAAGCCTTAAGGTCAATAGAAAAACCTGATCTTTCGGCAAATTTCCCTATTAAATCTGCAATTTTCTGTAAATCCATTTCCATTGCATTATAACGAATTACCTTACTTTCTGGAATATCCCGGATATAGGTATATTGTTTTTTTGCATATTTACAGGAATGATGCTTTATCGCTTCCCTGATTTTTTCATCATCCCCCTTAAGCGCCGGATCAAAAAATTCAGAATAGCCGATGGCCTTCATTCCGGGACTTTCTTTTGTATATCCAGCCTTTATAAGATTTTCAACTTCGCCCCGTAAACCATCTTCAAACATAAGGTCAACACGCTTTCTTATGCGTTCAAACAAAAGCTCTCTTTCCGGCTCCAGCACAATAAAACAGAAATCATAAAGATCCCGGAGCTTTACGGAAAGCTGACTTTCTGACCGCTTTTTACCGGTCGTATAAAAAACTTCAAGGGCCCGGCAGATGCGGTAGGCATCGTTTACGTGAATCTTTGCGGCACTTTCCGGGTCAATTCTGCAAAGCTCTTCATACAGGGCCTGATTGCCATCTTTTTCTATGCGCTCTTTAAGCTGATTTCTGATTTTTTCATCTGATTTTGGAGTGGAAGGAAGACCGAATAAAAAATTACGGATATAAAAACCCGTTCCTCCGCAGACCAGGGGAAGCTTTCCCCTTTGATAAATATCCCGGCAAAGGATATCTGCCCTTTCAACAAAATCACTTACAGAAAACTGACAGTCAGGGCTGACAAGGTCTATCATATGGTGGGGAATTTCCTTACAAAAAGAAGGTTCCGGCTTGGCGGTTCCTATATCCATCCCCTTATAAACTGCCTGAGAATCTGCGCTGATTACTTCTGCCTTTAAAATAAAATGACTGCCTGCTGGCGAAAAAAGTTCGCGGGTCAAGGCAGTCTTTCCAGAAGCCGTAGGTGCAAAAATGACCAGAACGGGTATTCTATTCTTTGTGCTCAATACGGTAACTTACTTTTTTATTGAAAAGCTGTTTAGCGGCTGCACAAACATCCTTATCCTGGTTAGCTTCAATTTCAGGATCATTTACACGAGCCATCTGATAAGCACGGCGGCTTGCTGCCACGGTGATTTCATAAATATTGCCCTTAAACTCAACTAACTGTTCCAGTGGAAATACCATTACTTACCCCCAAAATGAATACTTATTATAATGATTTTTTTTATAAATATCAATAAAATAATGCTGATGAACCGTTCTTACTCTGATTCAGCCCTGGTAATAAGCCTGAAAGCTTCCGGGGAAAACAACAGCACAGTAACTCTTCTGACAAAAACAAGGGGAATAATATACGCTACCCTTTACGGGGGGCCTAAAAGCAGGCTGAGAAGCCTTGTTGCCCAGTGGAACAGCGGTATCATCTTTTTATACGAAACGCCGGAAAAAAATCAGACTAAAATAAGTGACTTTGACGTAAAAAACTATCACTCAAGCTTTTCTCAGAGTCTTTATAAAAACTTTGCGGCAAACCTGGCCTCTGAGCTCTGCATAAAGACAAAATGTGCGGGAAGCTTTGAAGAATGCTGGAAGCTTGCAAACGGCTTTTTGGACGGACTGGAGCTTGCAAACGAAGAACAGGCTCAGGTGGGCTTAATCAGATTCTTATGGCGCTTTCTTGAGCTTCTTGGCATTCAGCCTCCTTCCCATGCCTGCGGCTCCTGCGGAAAATCATTTTTAAGCCCCTCACTTTCACCAGAGGGCAAAAGCTATTATAATGGTATTGAAAATAAATTTATCTGCGGCGAATGCCTGGCGGGTGGATCTGGACATTCCGAATACAATTTCTTCCTCAAGCTTTCAGCTCTGCGCTATCTTGCGGGAATTACAGTATTAAGCCCGGCAGAAGCAAGAAAACTGCAGATTGACAGACAGGATTATCTTCAGCTTAAAGAACTTGTTTTTTTTCTGATAGAAAATGCCGTGGGAAGTAAATTAAATACAATAGAGACAGGGGCGGGAATACTCTAAATCATGACAAACTGGACTAAGAAAAACGTTACAAAAGCAGACATAGAACCTTTATGCAATGCCTATTCAATAGATAAAATCCTTGCATCGATTTTTGTGCGACGGGGAATCACAGAAGGAAGTGATATTCTTTACTATCTGGAAAAGGATCTGCGCTTTCAGCACGAGCCCTTCCTCCTTCCCAATATGGAAGACGCCGTAGAGCGCATTTTACAGGCCGAAGAAGAAGGTGAAAAAATCCTGATTTTTGGCGACAGCGATACGGATGGAATTACAAGTACGACAATTTTATACGACTATCTTAAGGGACGGGGAATTGACGTAAGCTGGCGTATTCCGGTTGGTGATGATCCTTACGGACTTTCCAAAGATGCTGTAAATAAATTTTACGACCAAGGCGGCAGCCTTATCATTACCGTTGACTGCGGTATTTCAAACTATGAGGAAGTTGAGCTTGCAAACTCCCTGGGAATTGATGTTATCGTAACAGACCATCATAACCCTCAGGCCACTCTTCCACAGGCCAGCGTAATAGTAAATCCAAAACTTGAAGAGTCAGTTTATCCTTTTAAGGAGATTTCAGGTGCGGCAGTAGCATATAAACTGGTAAGTGCCCTCCGCTATGCTCATACAGATTTTTATAATTCAGAAATCACTATTATTGAAGTAAGTCAGGAAGAAGATTCTGTTTTAATAGACTGCGTGAAAATCAAAAATCTTGTAAAGGTAAAGGAGCTTCACGAAAGGATAATTCCCGGCCGGACTTCCATTTATGATACAAAGCTTTTGAACTTTCTTACAGGTCAGGTGCTTTATGCCTGGGATTCTCAGGCCGTAAAAAATGCCTTTTTGAATATTTTTGGAAGCGGCATTGATTTTATGCTCAATGATTTGAGGGCTGAAATTGGAGCTGTAATTCCGGCTGTAAAAAATAAAACTTCTGAGCAGCTTGCAAAGCTTTCTTCTATTGCAAAATACATTCCAAGCCAGAGCGGACTTCTTGAAAGCCTTTACAACCTTTACGTCACCTACTGTAAAAAAGTCATCGCTTCAAAGCACCCTGATTTTGTAAAGGCAGAAAGCCGGGACATTCAGATGGTGGGAATTGCAGCCCTTGCAGACATCATGCCTATGAAAAACGAAAACCGCATTTTTGTAAATCAGTGCATTCAGTCAATAAAAAAAGCAGGTCCACGCGAAGGACTCCGTGAGCTTTTTGCAAAGTTCAAGCTGGTTCCTGATATGACTTCTTCCGTTGACCTTTCCTGGAATGTGATTCCTGCCATAAATGCCGCAGGCAGACTAGGAAAGCCTGATGTTGCACTTAAGCTTTTCCTTGAAGAAAATCCCCGCCAGAGGGAAGCCCTTGCTGAAGGTATTTTTGCCATGAACGAAGAGCGCAAGGTTTTAGTGCAGAATGCCTCCTTTAAGGTTCATAATGACGCGGAAAAGAGCGTTTCGGAACATTCAAACAAGTTCTGCGTTGTTGTAAGCGAAGACATTCAGCCGGGCCTTACAGGTCTTTTTGCGGCAAAACTTATGAGTGATTTCGGGGTTCCTTCCTTTGCCCTGACCTTCAGCCAGGAAATCTGCATTGGCTCAGTAAGAAGCAAGAGGGGCTTTATCGTAACAAAGTTCCTTGATGATATGGGAGATTTCTTTTTGAACCACGGAGGTCACAATTATGCCGCCGGCTTCAGCTTTGAAAAAGAAAAGCTGCCTCAGTTCATTTCCTACCTTAAGGAGGCTTCAAAATCAGTTCAGCTTTCCGATGAGGAAGAGGCAGTCGAAATTGACGCAGAAATCCCGCCTTCGTATCTGGCACCTGAGGTTTTCAAGCTGATTGACACCTTTGAGCCTTACGGAAACGAAAATTCCGAGCTTGTCTTTATGACAAAAAATGCCCGTCTCTGCGATGCAATGCTGGTAGGAAAAAAAGAGCCTTTCCACCTCAAGCTGACCTTTGACTGCGGAAAGTATAAATTTCCGGCCATGTTCTGGAGCCAGGGAGAAAGATTAAAAAAAGATATAGCAGTCGGTCAATCTTATGATATACTTTATACATTAAGCAGAAACTACTTCAACGGAACGGTAACCAATCAGCTTATGATAAAGGAATTGAAGGCAGCGGACGCTAAATAAAGAATAATCGAGGGAATTATGTATTTAAAAAAAGTTTTTGGATTAATTTGTGCAGCATTTTTATCTACACTTACACCTGTTTTTTGTGAAAAAGCCTTTTATCAGTCTGAAGCCTATTCCATAAACCTTCAGTACAATAAGGAAATAGTACCGGGAGAAGCAGTTTTTGTACGCATGAACGTTACGCCCGGAAAAAACATAAAGAAACAGGCAAATGCCCTCAAGGCAGAACTGCAGCTGCTTCTTGACGGAAAGATATCGCAGCGCTCGCCTTTTTATCAGATAAACGGAAAAAAATCTAAGAGCAATTATGAAATGCTTTCAGGAGTGCCGGTTTCCCTCTGGCTTGAAAACGAGGCCAGCTGCCAGCTCAAGGTAATTTTTTCTTTGAATGGAGAGCAGCCTAAGGAATTCGTTCTTCCATCAAGCTTTAAACTCCGCACTTTTGACAACGAAGACATCTATCTTGATGACAATAATACAGCCATCAGAACTGATACAAGTGCCGAAAGAATGGCTCAGATTGAAAAGCTGAACAACATCTTCTTTTCAACTAATTATTCCGCCCTTTATCAGTTTAAGCCTTTTGCTTCCCCGACAGATTCCACCCGCTATACAGCCCGCTGCGGAGACCGCCGTACCTATCTTTATTCAAACGGAAAGAAAGCAAAGAACCTTCACTTTGGAAATGATTACGGAGTTCCGACAGGCTCTGACGTAAAGGCCTGCGCGGAAGGAAAGGTCGTGCTTGCAGAAGACAGAATCTCAACCGGCTGGAGCATTGTAATCGAGCACTTGCCTGGCCTTTACAGCGTCTACTACCACATGAGCGAGCTTAAAGTTTCGGAAGGAGATATGGTAAAGCAGGGGCAGCTTATCGGAAAGTCAGGTGCAACAGGAATGGCAACAGGCCCCCACCTTCACTGGGAAATGCGCCTGAACGGAAGCGCCGTAATCCCGGAATTCTTTTTGAAGGATTTTACCTTTGAGGATAATTGAAAAGAATTACATTAAGAAAAAACTCTTTCAGCTCTTCAAGGCTCTTATAGTCTTTTATATCATTTATTCGGGCTTTATCTATACAAGAGTTTTTCTTTCTGCAAAAAAACTGACTTCCTTTTATTCCAGTGAACTTGTCAGAATCATTCTTTTTGGCTCAAGCAGGAATGAGGACGGAAGCACAGTCAGCGCAAGGATTTCAATAATCGATACAAACGGAAGTGAAACCGCCGTAATCGAACGTTCCTGGAGCGGAAACTACCTCTGCGTGAACTTTTACAAGGCCAGACTCTGCAGAAAAAACTTTTTCTTTCCTGTTGAAATCTACGGCAAAAATCAGATGATGGAAAACCTGCACTTTCCCGTAACCACAAGCCTTTCCCGCTATTATGATGAAAATCATGAATGCCACCTTTTGGGAGGCTCTTCCACAAAGAAAAACCGCCAGCGGCTTTATAATATTTCAACTTTTGCAAACGGAAAGGCCCGGGTTTTCAAAATCGGAAAGGTTGATAAAATCACCGTTGACCTTTCCTGGTGCCAGACCGATACCTATTACAGCATAAGCGTAGGAAAAGACAACGAGCTTGTATTAAAAAAACTCTAGCCTAAAAGCTGTAAAAATTCTTTTTCGTCGATTACTGGAATGCCAAGCTTGGCGGCCTTTACGTTCTTTGAAGAGCCGCTTGAAGTGTCATTTGTAACAAGATAGCTCAAATCCTTTGTAACAGAAGATTTTATTGAGCCTCCATTATCCTTTACCATTTTTTCAGCATCAGCCCGCTTGATTGAAAGCTCGCCTGTAAAACAGAAGGATTTTCCGGCCAGCTTTCCGCCTCCTGCTTCTTCAATCAAAATAGTTCCGGACTCAAGAAGAGCTCTCATTTCCTCTTCGTTTTCCTTAAGGCCTTCTTTTATTGTGTGCGCTGTTATTTCTGCAAAACCGTAGACAGAGGCAATCTGGTCTTCACTGGCTGAAAGAAGCTTTTCAAGACTGTCAAAGCCAGAAGCAGTCAGCTTTTCTGCAAGAGTTTCTCCAAAGCCTTCGATATCAAAGCCCGCAAGAAAGACCGGTAGCTTCATACGGCGGTGATTCTGAATGGAAGCATAAACCTTCTGGGCACCCAGTGATTTTTTTTCTGCCTCTATACTCTGCTCGTTCAAAAAGTAAGGAACCAGCTGTTCAGAAGTCAGTTTATAAATATCAGAAATTGATTTAAGAAGTCCGTCTTTAAAAAGCGAAGTGATTAAAGTTTCTCCAAGATCCCGGATATCAACAACCGACTGCCATTTTAAAAGCTGATGAAGAACCCGCTTTGAACAGCCTTTATTTGGACAGAAAAGACGGCTTCCCTCATCAACAAGCTTTGTGCCGCAGGTTTCGCAGGTACATGGAAAAGAAACGTCACTTTCAGCAGCAGGGTTCTCTGATGGCAGAACGCCCATAATTTTCGGAATGATTTCTCCCCGCTTTACGACAACCACGTGGCTTCCAATGCGAACTCCAAGCTGACGCATTGTGTCGGGGTTTGCAAGGCTGGCCCGCTGGACCTTAGTTCCGTTGAGCTCCACCTCGTCAAAAATTGCTACCGGAGTGTAGGTACCACCGTTACGGCTCCATTCAACCTCGCGCAAAACAGAAACAGCTTCTTCAAGGCTGAATTTAAAGGCAATCTGTCGGTCAGGGCGGTTACGGCTTGCGTCGTCAAGATTAATTGCCCTTTCCTTTACAACAAGGCCGTCTATATCAAAAGGAATGGAAGATTTTCGCTCTTCCATGATTTTTTCACGGTAAATTATAACTTCGTCAGGAGACTTGCAGATTTCAAGGCGGACAGTTTCAAAGCCGCACTTTTTCAAAAAGCTGATTTTTTCTTCTTCGTCCTTAAAAAAGACCTTTCCGCTTGTTTCCAGGGCGTCATAGGTAATAAGGTTCAGGTACTGGCTGCCCTCGCCGTCTTTACGCTTCATAAGGCCGTTAGCGGCATTACGGCAGTTTGCCTTGTCCGCAAAATGATTTTTATGAACCTCGTGGGTCATAATAACTTCACCTCGGACACCGCCAGTAAAATCAAGCAGCTGGCCGTCAATAAAAAGCTCTGACTTTACCCCGCCCATCTTACGGGCATTGGCAGTAATGTCGTCGCCGATTGTGCCGTCTCCGCGGGTTACAGCACGAACCAGCTTCCCGTGCTCGTACTGAAGCTCAAGGGAGGCTCCGTCAAGCTTATATTCAACAAGATATTCCTCATACACGTGCTTTTTTGCCCATGCAAGAAATTCTTCAGGGCTGGCAGCCTTTTCCTGGCTTCCCATAGGCATAACGTGGCGGATTTTTGCAAAATTTCCGCTGTCTGCCCCGATTTTCTGCAAAACAGCATTGGAAGGATCCAGGGCTTTTAGTTCGTCCCAGAGCTTATCAAATTCGGCATCAGAGATTTCTGCCTCGCCGTTGTAATAAGAGGCCTGATATTTTTTTATGAGATTTTCAAGCTCTGTCACGCGAGCATCTTCAAATAAGTCCATCCCCCACCCCGGATAATTTATATTTTCTCAAAGAAAAGTTCTGTAATTGGACGGTCTGCCGCAAGACCCTTGCGCTCAAACTTAGTCTGCTTGCGCCACTTCTGGGCAGGTGCAAAGCCGTCATATTTATTTTTCAGCATTGCAGTCTGATTAAGCTCTTCAAGGGCAAATTCTGCATATTCCAGCCAGTCAGTTACAAAGTAGAGATAGCCGCCCTTTGCAAGCTTCTGGGCAAAAAGATTTGTACGCGGTCTCTGAACCATTCGTCTTTTATGATGTCGCTTTTTTGGCCATGGATCAGGGAAAAAGATATGAAAGCCGTTAACAGAGCTGTCTCCAATCATTTCTCGCAGCACTTCTACAGCGTCATATTCGATGATAAAAAGATTTTTTAAATCCCGCTTCTGGATTTCGTTCAAAAGCTTTCCAACACCGGGACGGTGAACTTCAATTCCAAGATAGTTGATATCAGGATTTGCCTCTGCAAGGTCAGCAGTTGCATCACCCATTCCAAATCCAATTTCGATGATTACAGGATTTGTATTTCCAAAAATATCTACAAAATTAAGCTGTTTTTTTTCAAAGGGAATGCACCAGCGGGGGGCAAGTTCATTATAGGCCTTCTCCTGAGCCGCAGTCATACGGCCGATTCTAAGCACATAAGTTTTAATTTCTCGTTTCAGTCCCTCAATTGCATCCGAGCCGGGCAAGGGGGAGGCATCGTTATTAGTCATAAACCACCTTTAATTTATTATATGTTAATAAAATCAGTTTTCATCAGGAATTACAAGACGTTTTGGAAGAATACACATAGTTGAACCGTCTTTTGCCTGCCAGACAATCTTGTAATAGGAAGCATTCGAAAACATATTCCACATCTTTCTTGCAGAATTCAAATTGTCGTTCTGAACATCATAATATAGTAAAATGCCGTTTTCGTCATAAATGGCAACTTTTTTTACAGCTTCTTCTGCCTTCATTTTTTCATCAGCCTGGGAAGAGGTCATATCATAAAAGCTGTCATCATAGGAAAGCTCGACAGTCTGCACGGCTTCATTTTCATCCGCATTGCGTAAAACAAGGCTGTAAGAATCCTTTGGAAAAGGCTGATTTTTCTGCATCACGAAATTTGTATAGCCTGACCAGGAACGGTTGCCGCTCTTTATGTGAACAAGCTCTTCTGCAGTCCATTCATATCCGTCTGTAAGAGAAGAAAGAAGGATATTCTGACTTCGTCTTGTATCGGATTCAGACTCAATAAAAAGGGAAAGTCTTGCAGACGGAAGATTTTCTTCGTCATTATAATCATAGATTACTGTAAGACTGCTTTCTTTTATGTCGGCGGCGTTCTGAGAACAAGAAGGACAAAATAAAAGAGAAAAAATTAGAAGAGAAAGAAATTTTACTGATTTTTGTATGGGACAGCTCATACTAGAAATTAAAATTCAAGTTGATGACGGTAAGCTCACTTGCTGAGAACTGGTTTACCAGAGATTCGAACTTAACATTAACCTTCTTGCAGGCATCATCAAGATAAGAAAGATAGTAGAGACCAAGGTCCGTTCCTTCCTGACCTTCCGGTAAATCGCGGTAGAAGTCAATAAGGGTCTTTTTGGCCGTATTTGAAGATTTAGCTGTTTCGATGTTTTCCTTTACTTCCTGGAACTCGTCATCCTTGTTATACAAGGTGATAGCAAGTCTTCCCTGCTTTCCGATTGAAGTAGAACCACCACCAAGCTTCCATGAAAGGAATACAAGTTCGTGCTTACGCTGAAGCTCCTGAACGATTTTTGCGCGGACTTCAGGGTCGTAAATCAAGGCATCGATATCCTTGATTCCGTGGTACATCTGTTTTGCTTCCTTTCGGATGTTTGTATTTTCGTTGTTAAGGGCCAGCTCCATCACCATTACCGAAATATACTCAGCAACCTTTGATTTTTCCATATACTGGCTGAGTATGTTTCTGATTGCAATGTACATTTCGTTTGCGCCTTCGTTCTTGGCAAAGAGAGTGATGATGTACCAGTTCATAAGACCAAGGCGGTTCATAAACTTTTCTGACATCAGAAGATAGATATTCTTTTCTTCAGAAGAAAACTCTTCATTTCCCATTACAGATTTCCATACCGGCTCAAGAATCTGGCGGCGGGTTGTCTGAATGATATTCTCTTTATTAGAAAGGATTGTACGCAGCTGACGTTCGCTCATCTGGGTTCTTTCATCAATAAGATGAGTTGGATTTGCGCGGTTATGCTTTCTTACACATTCACACTGGATTAAAGCCTGATAAACCTCGCGGTCAAACTGTTTATATAGAATAGAAAAAACGATTACCTTTGAAAGATCCATTACTTCCTGGCGGGAAGAAACGAATTCAGACATAGAAATTTCAATCTTGGAAATATAATCAACAAGAATCATACTCTGAATTGACTGCGGAGAAAATTTGTTCAATGAAATGCCGTATTCTTCAACATTATCAGCCAATTTAAAACGAAGGAGTTTTTTATTATGACTTATAAAATTTGAAGCTCCGTCTTCTGTTAGGACAACTTTTAACGGTAATTCAAGTATAAATTTTTTATCGGTTGCCATACTCCACCCAAGAACTTAACATTTTTTACTTCTATTAAATTATACCCTATTGGACTTGCATTGTAAACATAAAATTCTTAAACTGAATTTGCATGAAATTAAGAAGCATAAGGGTCTTTCTATTTCTTTTTTTACTTTCTCTTCACTCTTTCTCCCTTTTTTCTGAGTCAGCTCCCAAAGGAAGACAGCTATGCCAGGAGGTTTTTAATTTCCTAACCGGGGAAGGCTTTTCCCCAAAAACACAGTCTCTTTTGGTTTCGCCGGAAAATGATTTTCCATATAATATCTATCTTGAATTTGAAACGGACATAAATTGTACTTCAAATCTTCTGGTAATTTTCGAAATGGAAAATATCCTTACAAAAACATCTCTCGTTAAAAATTACCTTCATTTTCTTGAAAACTCCCAGTATGATTACAATACAACAGTCCTCTTTGCCTACGGAGAAAATCAAAGCCTTAACCAGAGCTTAAAGATAGACGGACTTGATGTTTTTCTTGATAACTTTTTTACGAATGAAAACTACTCTGCCCTTTACATAGAGCTTGAAGAAGAAAATAGCCGGATTATAGTAAGTTCTAACAATACAATCTCTCCGGGACACCTGATAGAGGCCAGCTATAATTCCTGCTTAAAAAATAAGATTCCTGTAAAGCATAATTTTTTATACCTGAGCCAGCTTTATTTTGTAGCAAATCAGACAGAAAAAAATCTTCAGACGCTTTTTGACAACGGAATTCCTTCCATCAAGCTTTGTTTTGACAGGGAAAGTGATGAAGAAAAGGTAGAAAGGGCCCTGGAGGAAATAACAAATCAAACCTATGAAAATGATTACTGGGATAACTGGGAACAGCATTTTATCCTTATAAATCTTTTTTCCCAATACAGAATCCTTTGTGAAAAAACAATTCTGATTTTCTTTATTTTCGTAATCGGAGTAATTCTTCTCTTTATTTTTGTTTTGGGCTACATAAATTCCTTTATAAAGGCGGTGGCCTGGAAAAACATCAGATATATCTGGTATGCGGCCCCGGCAACAGTTTTGATAATTATTCTGGGCTTTATAATAGGAAAGCAGCTTTTCTCTAATTTTAGCCCCAAATCTGATTATTCAAAAATCTACCTTTTATTATGGCTTCAGTCTAATACAGCCCTGATTTTAGTTTCTGTTTTTTATACCATTCTTGCAAGACTAAACTTTAAATTCACAGAACGCTCAATTGATTATCTGATTCTTCTTTCAACCTTTATCAACCAGTCCTTTTTCTCCTGCCTGGATATTTCACTTTTCCCTATGTTTCTTTTGATTTTTATCTCGGCATTTTTTACTATCATTTTCAGAAGGTTCTTTTCCCACATTTATCTGCTGATTTTATTGAGTTTACTTTCTATTCCTTATGCCCACAGCTTTCTTGAAATCACGGACAGCAGGTATGCCCTTAATTTCCTTTTGAACTCCCGCTTCTGGTATTTTGCAGTTGCCCTTGTCATTACACCTATGTCTCTTTTATACTTTCGCGTTCTGATAAAATTCCGTCAGGGAATTAAAAATAATTTTAAGGTGACAGTCTTTTCCCTGGGCTATATTTTTCTTATTATGCTCAGTTTTTCCTTAATCTGCTTTATAAATCTTCCAAAACGCAACAAAAACATAAGTAAAGAAAATAAGGAAAAAACAATCATTGCCTCCCCTGAGGATACAATTCAAATTACAGTTTCAGACCTGACTATTTTTGATGATTTAATCAGAACAATTCACGTAGACACAGGAAAGAGCGTAGAAGTCTGTAATGTTACGGTTCAGGGAATTACTAAACAGCCGCTTTTATATTCAGATTATGAAGCAGAAGCTTTAAACAACCTGTCATCCACCTTTATGATTCCTACAAATCCGCCTCAAAAGCTTACTTTCTCCTATGGAAGCGCAAAGGAAGCCGGCTTTGTAAAGGTTACTATAATATATTCAAAAGATGATTCCGACCTTTATTATCTGGAAGAAAAGGTTATAACCTTATATGCCCCGGACGGTGAAAAATGAGCGGTAGTCCGGAAGTAAAAAATACCTGGTTTTTGCACGTAGATCTCGACGCTTTTTTTGCCTCTGTTGAACAGCTGGATAATCCTGAATACAGGGGAAAGCCTGTAATAGTCGGCGGAAATCCCAATGAAAAGCGGAGCGTAGTTTCTACCGCTTCCTACGAAGCAAGGGCCTTCGGAGTTCATTCAGCTATGCCGGGCTTCCAGGCCTACAAACTCTGCCCACAGGGAATCTTTGTTCATCCCCGCATGGAGCGCTATGAAGAGCTTTCCTATCAGATTATGTCGATTTTCAAGGACTTTTCGCCGGACGTTCAGCAGATGTCGATTGATGAAGCCTTTATTGACCTTACGGGAACAGAAAAACTTTTCGGCCCGCCCCAGGAAACTGCCATGAAAATCAAAGAGCGGGTAAAGGCAGAAACCGGGCTTACAGTTTCTATTGGACTTGCCGGCACAAAATACCTTGCTAAAATTGCTTCAGGCTATAAAAAACCGGACGGATTTTATTTTGTGCAGAGGGGGCAGGAAAAATCCTTTATGGAAAGTCTTCCTTTGAAGAAGGTATGGGGCATAGGCCAAAAATCACTTGAAATGCTCAATAAAGGGGGCATTTATTCTACAAAGGATATTCTTGAGCGCGATTATGAAACTCTGGTCTTTCAGTTCGGTGCAAATACCGCGGATTTTTTGTTTGATGTTATGCATAATGGCGGGGCTAATGTATTTAAAAATGAAAGAAAATCCCACTCAATAAGCTCAGAAGAAACCTTCCCGGTAGATATCACCTCCTCCTACAGCGCCCAGACAGTTCTCCTTGAACTAGCCCACGAGGTTTACTTCCGCCTTCTTCGGGAAGAAAGCTATTCAAAAACCGCTGTCGTAAAAATCCGCTACAATGATTTTAAGACTGTCTCAGTTCAAAAGACCCTGACTTCAAACATTATGAATCTGGATTCTTTTTTTGAAGTGATAAAAGAACTTTTTGAAAAAAAATATGACGGCAAAAGCGGAATAAGGCTTCTTGGGGTTGGACTTGATAACGTTACAAAAGACGAAAAGCCTGTACAGCAGGAGCTTTTTGAAGATAAGAGCCGGAAAAAGCAGGCAATTGAAAAGGCAATTCTGTCTCTTGAAAAAAAGCATCCGGAAATTAAGATTCAAAAGGCCCGCACACTAAAAGGCCTGAAAGTACTTCTTCTCTTTGTCCTTCTTTGCAGATCTGGAAATCTTTATGCACAGACAAATACTTCCGTAGAAGCTAAGGGTGCCGCCTCTACCCTGCCAGACACCTTCCCGGATATGGTTATAAATGAAAATCCTCAGACTCTTTACGACTGGGATTTAAGCGAAAAAAATCATATGGAGTTTTCAATAAAAGGCTGGTGGCAGGGGCTTTTTACGGAAACGCTTACCTGGTCTTTTGGAGGAGCGGATGATTCCTCTCAAAAGGATGCCCAGAATACCTTTTCTCCGGGAACCCCGGTATTCAAGCAGGCAGTCGACCTTACAGCCCTTGTAAACCTCAATAATACCTGGTTCTTTGAAGCCAGCTTTTCTGATGAGTTTAAGAAGAATACCTATGCCGTCACCTACCGCGGCCAGGGCTACCTGCGCCAGGCCCGTCTTTCTAACCGCGGCATAAATATGCTTTCCACTTACTCGGCAGAAACTTTCGGTTATGCCTTAAAGGGCGGTAACAATCAGGCGCCGGGACTCAGCCTTCACTTTGAAGATTTTCTTGATAACCGCTGGGCCGCCGATTTTATCTTCCGCTACGATATGACAAAGACAAAAACTGCCACCTTCTACGGTATGAACAGCGTTACCGATTTGAACATTGAGCTTAAAGATTATATGGCAGGAAGCCGCTTTGTTATTCCTGAGTCTGTGTCTTCTTTGCTTTCTGACATAAAAGACATTTACGTTGAAAATTCTTCTGGCAGCTATAGAGACCAGAATAAAAAGAAATTCAAAAAGCTTTCTACATCTGATTACATGATTGTCGAATCTCAGAGTATGATTATTCTTGCAAGTTCTGCAAACGCAGGCCGGGTAAACGGAAAAACGCCTGCAGTGCTTGTAACCTTTAACTCGGGCGCCAGCGTAAATCTGATTGATGCGCAAACGGGAAGCTATGACGACAGTCAGTCTTTTGCGGGAAAAATCCAGAGATTTTTTAACGAGCATACAGAAAAAGAAATAAAGCTTTCTGAATATGCTGCTCCACGCACAAGTTCCATAGAGGGTTCCCCTGCCCTGGTACTTCAAAACTCAAGCGGCTTTTCACCCTACATCTGCGCTTCTTATTACGATCTTGGAATTACAAAGGATGCAGACATTTCTTTGATTTATAAAAACAATGAAAAAGAAGCGGACGGTTACTTAATAGAAGAAGTTATAGAAAACTTTTCTGCCCTAAGGGATGATTTTTTCTCTGTTAATCATAAATTCGCACGAATCCTTCAGATTTCAAGGCAGTCAAAATCCCTGCAGGAGCCATGGAACCGCTACCCTATGGGTTCTGAAAATCCTGAAATCTATTTAAACCTCCAGAGCGGAACTGATACGGTGATTCTTGTCCGCTCTTATTCTCCCGTTTCTGAATTTTTAATAGGAACATCAGCGTCGGGCGGCACAGTCCTCGTTTACAAAAACGGCAGCCTTGATACAGGAGCAAAGTTTTACCCCGAGAGCGGCAAAGTTGAGCTTTCTACAAGCGTTGGAAACACAGATAAAATCACAATTCTCTGGCAGGAGGATAACAGTAACTTTGGAAGCGGCTCTCTTTCTACCGGAGCGGGCCTCATTTACAATTTTACAGATAATTTCAAAGGAGACCTTGCCCTCACAGCAACCATTCCTCTTTCCTTTGGTGAAAAATATTCTGTTCAGAGTAATCTAAAGCCAGGCTTTGCGGCCCTGTCTGGAGGCCTTGATTACTCTAAAAAATTCTTCTCTATTTCGGAAAAAGCCTCCGCTTCTGTAAACACCCGGAATGCGGCAGAAAATCTTCTTGTAAATGAACAGAAAAACTATCTTCCTCAGACTTATTACCTGGCTTCGTCATCAGGATACACAACAAAGGCAGAGCCTTACATCACGGCGGCAAATCTTCAGCTTTCAGCGGCAGACAAGGGAACAATACTTAAGCATGGAGGCGAAACTGAATCGGGAATTTCAGGATATAAAATCCCTCTCTCATGGAATTTTTCTTCAATAGCAGGAAGAGCCTGGGCGGCCGTAGACATCAAGCTTGGAAGCGGAAATCTTTTATCATCCTCTGATCAGCTTGAAGTAGCCTTAAAACCTGATTTTGCAGTAAATGATAAAAAAAGCTATGACATTTATCTTCAGCTTGGAGTAAAAGCAGAAAGTGACTTCACGGGCGAGGACACACAATCCATTCCTTCCTGGAAAATTACCGGCTTACTTGATTTAAGCGCCCGTAAATGGCAGACAATAAAAATCACTTTGTCAGATCAGGACAGGGCAAAGTTAGCCTCAAATCATGATGCGAGAATTATTGTCGTTCAAAATACAGGGGCAGCGGCGGCCGGGGACCTTTCCGGAAAAATCTATGCAGGCCCTTACAGACCATTTGTAAAAAGCATTTATACCCTTTCTTCAAGCCTTATGACAGTAAGCGCAACAAGTCAGAAAAATAATTCAACGCCGTCAGCTGATGAGCTTAAAAAGAAGGAAAACTACAGTTCTATCATAAACTGGAATTACAATCCGGATTCCATTACCAGCCCATCCCAGACAAAAATTACGGCAGTGTCCTACTTTGAAGCGGCAGACTTTTCTAATTACGGGGAAATCAATTTTGATTTTGCCTATATCGGAAGGAATTTAAAGACTGCAAGCCTGAACGAGCCGGAAAACGATGAATTTACTTTTATCCTTGATAACAGCGCCTCCTCCGCAAGCTCAGAAGGAAAAATCGGCGTAAAAGTAAGCGTAAAAAATCTTAAAAACTATGTTTCAGAAAATCTTCTCTGGAACCGCCTTTCTATCAACCTTGAGGAAAATGAAGCTTCAATTAACGGCACAAAATTATCTGCCGCTGACTGCAGTCTTGAAATCAATTCAAAAAATATCCCTGACCGCATGAAAATTGTCTTTGATACAAACATAAATCAAAATCTTTACCCGACAGGCTCTTTTTACATAGACAACCTTTTTTATAAGGGAGCTTCAATAAACTTGACCGGTCAGCACTACACCAGAATCGAGTTCAAGCAGGCTCAGGCAGAAGAAAATGCAGTGGTAAAAGACGGTCTTTTCAGCATTGAATCACGACAGGCAGGCAGCCAGGCCTTGAAAAATGCCCCTCATGATGCGGCAAAGCAGGGCTCCCTTACCTCGACAGCAAAAGCCGGAATCACTTTAGCGGACATAAACCTGGCAGGGGACCTTACAATTTCCCACTCATCAAACGACAGCGATTCAAATCTTTTCAGAAACGCCGGCCACTCCCTAAAAAGTGAAAAAGACCTGGCGGGAATTTTTGCCTTTGAAGAAAGCTACAGATTTAATCACGATGATAAAACCCTGAAAAAAACAAATGCCCTTTCCGCAGATTTTGCAAGTCTTAAAGTTCCCGTAAAAATCGGAGGAAAAACCGAGGCAAAAAATGCCTGGTCAACACAAAGCCAGAATTCCACCCTCAATCTTACTGCAAGACCCGGTATTTTTGAATTTTCAGAAGAAGCGGGCTTTTTCCAGAAAATAAATACAAAAAAAAGCCAGGCAAAAACCTTTAATACAAATAATTACTTTCAGGGCTGGACAGATATTACCCTTTTTGCCCTGTCCGACGGAGAGGAATCTGCAATTTACAGAAATGAAAAATACAAGACAAGCGCAGCTGTAAATCTTCCGCTTGCCAGCCTTAAGCCTGCCCTCTCCTACGAGCTTAATTCGACAATCACAAACTCTTACGAATATCTTTTTTCTGATTCAGAAGGCTTTACCTTTGCCCTTCCATTCAGGCTGGGGGACAACAGCTTTAAATTCACAGCCTCAAAGCTGGCAGGGGGTACAGAAGACAAGCTGCTCTCATCAAATCTTGAAAATAATTATCTTGAAGACACGAAAGAACTTTTGAAAAAGCAGGGAGAAAGAACTTACCTTTACAAAACGATTCCTTTTTATGATTTTTTCCAGAAGGATTTAAAAGACTGCATGCAGGAAGAAAAAAGTGGAACAACACAAAGACTTACCTACTCCACAAAATACGAAACTTCATGGACCAGAAGACTTTTTAACACTCCAAAGGATTTATTGATTCCTTCATTTGTAACGCTGGGCGTAAGCCGTGACCTGGCGTCTGCAACAAAACAAAGCGATGTCCGCCAGTACCGGGCAACACTTACAAATAATTCATTCAATAACTTTGGCCGGGACTCCTTTAATCCCATTTTCAGCTGGTATGAACAGGATGAAGTAATTACAAGCCTTACAGCCATAATGAAAGTGCCTGACGACCTTCCGGAAAATACAACATATCAGATTTCAGGCTATATTCAGCTTCTGCTTTTTATTAACAGCACAGATACCTTAAAAACAGCCCTGGACGGCTCATTTGAAACAAATGCAGATTATTCAGGAAAAACAACAATAATCTGGCAGAGAAAAGGCCAGACAACGCCGGCAGTAGAGCTTGTGAAATTCTTTTCAAAAAAAGCGGCAGAGCTTGATTTTTCAATCAGCAGAAAAGAAACCCTGAATATTGAAATTTCTAAGGCTTCTGAAGTAAGAAAGCAGGTTTACTCCTATGCCCATTCTGTTGAAGCAAAATTCTTACAGCATTACACGCTAAGCACAGGTCTTGGAATAGATTTTAAGTATTTCAGCAATTCCGCAAATCTTCTTTCCCTGACCTTCTCAATAGGCGGAAAAGCAGAATTCTAATCAGAGGAATTATAAAAATTACTGCAAAGGAGCAAAATAGCCTGTTTCATCGCGGCCGCTTCGGTTCAAAAGATAAACTTCAGCTTCTACAGGAAGATATTTGTCTCCAAGGTTTGTCATAAGGGAAGACATATATTTTAGTTGATATACGCCCTGCGGGCTCTGAATTATGTTTTTTATAACCTCAGAAAGTCCCTGGTCCCGGTAAACATAATAAGACTGGCCGTTTGTGTTTTTACAGATATAATCAATCTGACTGTTCACAGCCTCTCTTCCCGCCTGAATATCGCAGAAGAGAATTGAGTTATTGCACATATAGGCAGTAAGCTCAGAAAGATTGTAATTATCAAAAGAAAGAGCTTCTGAAGAACCGCCTGAAATAAAGATGATTGCGCGTTTTTTATCAGCATTAATCAAATCATTGCTTGCAAGACGCAGGGCAAGATCCACATTTACAGTATCAGATACAGGATTTTTCAGCGCATCAAGACTGAAATTATGTAGAAGAGATGGATTGCCCACATATTCAGTTACAGGAATTTTCGAGGCAGAAACAACTCTTAAGACACCAGCCCCCTTCATATTTTCTGCAAGCTCGCGTACGGCAGCTTCAATTTCAGTTTTACGTAAAAGACTTTCTTTTGAACGGTCAATTACGATTGTAATATCAGCCTGAGTATTGTTTGAAGCCGCCCCGATAAATTTTAAATTCTGAACCGGCTGTTTGTTTTCGGTAATAAAGAAGTTCTGTTCCATAAGACCGACAAGCGGCTGGCGGTGACGGTTTTCAACCTTAAGCTCCACTGTAACTTCAGGAAATTTAGAAGAATCAATCTGTTCGATTTGAACAAAAAGCCCACCTGCCAGCTCAGAAAGCTTTGACATTACATAAACTTCATTTGCCGTAAAATCAGAAACTATGAGATTTTCATTGATGTCAGGTGCGGCACTTGTAACGCGGGAAGGAGCATTTCCTGTGCTTACATATTCAAAGAGGGCTCCAGTCTGAGGGTCAATGGCATAAACCTTATTAGAATCACATAAAACAAGTTTTTCATTCCAGAACCTGATTGACTCCGGCTTTTTGAAAGTCTTTTTTTCAACCAGTTCGCGGATATAGTTTCCTGCCCGGTCAAATTCATAAATACAGCCGGCAATGGCATCTGCAACAAAAACCGATTCATCAAGAATATAAATGCCGGTCGGGCCTTTCAGTCCGTCAAAATATGAAGATTTTACACCAAAATAAAAAAGCGGATTTCCGTCTGAGTCAAAAACGCAGACACGGCGGTTACCAAAATCTGTTACAAAGATTCTTTCAAGGCTGTCAACCGCAAGATACTGGGGGCCAATCAATCCGCCCTTATCACGCCCCTTCTGTCCTATGTATTTTATAAAATGTCCCTTTTCATTCAAAAGTGAAATGCGGTTTCCGGCGCTTTCACAGACAAGAAGCCTGCCGTCTTTCAAGCGGATAATATCGCTTGGGCGGTCAAAACCGTTCAGAGGCCCCGTAATACGCTCTACTACAAAGCCGTTCTGATTCATCATCAGAAGATTGTTTGAGTTATAGCATACAATCCAGAAGGTGCCGTCATAATTAGGAAGAACTGATACCGGACCTGAATAAATCATATTACCGTTAAAAAATCCAGGATAGCTTCCAGCCTCAGACAGCTTCATAAGCTTATCAGAAGAATCTCCTGTTACACGGCGCTCCCTTACAACTTCAATTTTATTTTCCAGAAGGATTCCACCATAACCATTATCAAGAGCTGACTGCCAGTAAGAAAGAGCAGAACCTTCAAGACCGCTCTTATAATAGGATTTTCCCAGCCAGTCCAGAATAAGACTGTCATTCGGCATAAAAGAAAGTGCTTTTTCAAAAAGAACAATTGCCTCATTAAAAGAGCCCTTGTAATAAGCCTGAACTCCCCGTCTGAATTCCTCGGAAGCAAAACCTTCTGAGCTTGTGCGGATTCTATCTTCCGGAATACTCATTCCCGCATCAGAAGTTATATTCTGACAGAAGACAGAGAAAGATAAAGCCGAAAGAAGAATTGTCGTAAGAAGTTTTTTCATTAACCTAACGCCCCGCATTCTCTACTGCCTGAATATGACGGGCAATTTCTGTATTTTCCCTGTCCAGCTTTTCTGCCTGAGAAAGATAGGACATGGCATCATCATAAAGTCCAAGCTTGTAATAAACATAACCCAGAGAATCAAGGCAGGCTGCCGATTTTGGAGAATTTTCAACGGCCTGCTTACAAAGTGTAAGTGCCCTTGTTAAATCTTTATTTGTACTTGCAAGAACATAGCCCAGACCATTCAGAGACGAAACGTTATTCGGGTCTTTTTCCAGGGATTTCTCGTAATAGGAAAGACATTTTTCAGTATCATTCTGCTCCCAGGCAATAAAGGCAATTGCCGCATAAACAGAAGAAGTCATATAGCCGGTTTCCAGAAGCTTATTAAGTTCAAAATCAGCAAGACGGCGGCGGCCAGAAAGCGCATAAATTACAGCAAGCAGAAAGCGGCACTGCAGAACCCGTTCAAGCTGAGAGCCGGAGGTTACAACCTGTTCAAGAAACAAAAGGGCTTCATCATAATTTTCAAGCTTGGCATAGCAAAGGCCCAGAAAATAGGCAACTTCCATTTTATCTACTGAAACATCAGAAGGAAGAGACAAAAAGAAAGCCAGAGCCTTTGAATAGTCTCCGTCCCTGTAGAGTTGAATTCCGTCTTTTAAAATATTATTCTCTGCCACTTTTCCCACCACGTGCATTTTTAATAATATACGGCTTCTATTTTACACCCAAAACAAGATGATTACAATGAAAGATTGAGGTCTTTAATAAAATCCGGCGAAACATCTTTAGGAACAGAATCTGCAATTACTTTTGATACAGCAATATAACCTTCTTTACAAAGCTCATAATCAGAATCTACTTCATAATCCGGACTTGTAAGGGCATCAACAAAAACAGTTTCAAACCCGTCATCAGTTTTTTTCAAAGAAACTTTGTCATCATAATCTTTGACGCAAAGAGTCCTGGTATATTTAACTCCCTTGTAAGATGTAAGTGAATCACCGTTTATGTTTACAAAGGAAGGCCGCTTACTAAGTTCGCAGAGCTTTACAAGCTGACTGAGATTCTTGCTGACAAATTCTGCCATTGCTTCAAAATGAAGGTTTTTCTGGCCTTCCTCGCTCCAGTCCTCACAGAAAACGCTTGCTGCAATACCGGGAAGTCCTTCAAAAACAGCCTGACGGGCTGCCGCACAGGTTCCAGAATATACTATGTCGCGGCCTACATTCTGCCCCTTATTGATACCTGAAACTACAACATCAAATTTTACGTCAAACAGGGGACTTGTGAGGGCTGTAATAACACAGTCAACGGGAGTACCGGAGCAGGAATAAACATTCTCTGCCACCTTTTTAATTTTCAGAGGCTTCATAAAAAGTGAAAAATGATTCGAGGCGGCAGACCTGTTTGTATCAGGAGCAAGAACATAAACCTTGTGACGTTTGGCAAGGCCTGCTACCAGAGCCTTAAGACCTTCTCCGTCTACACCGTCATCATTTGAAACAAGAACATTCATTATCAGTCCCTTACGATGGAAGCCCCGTCAGAAGGCTCAACTTCATACACATCAGGATGGAAGCCGAAAATCTTTTCAAATTCAACAATTTTTGCCTTGAAGGTTTCAACGTCGCTGTTTCTTACGATTGCATAAAGACAGCGGCCAAAGCCCTTACCGGTAATTCGTCCACAGGTAACAGGATTTCTCACCTGCTCAAGATTCGGTTCAAGCTCACTTACCCGCTTTAAAATCCAGTCAATTTCCGGGCAGGAAATATCATACAGGTCGCGCATTGTCTCGTGGCTTTCGTTTACAGCACGGGCAAACTTGAAAAAATCAGAATTGATAAGGCCATCACGGGCTTCAAGAACATCGTTATGTTCCTTAAGCATAGTAAAAAGCTTTCTGTGAATATCTTCGCTTACAACGCTTAAGATTTCATTTATGTCTGTAATGTCCGTAATATACTGCCAGCCGCCGAATACATTAGGCTTTTTCTCCCTCAAATCACCAAGAAGCAGGGCATACTGAGGTTCAAAAATCGATTCTTCATTCCATACAGTCCAGCGGGGAACCTTTGTATCAACAAGAAGGATTTTTTTATCCGGGAAATCAAAGCTGGCGTAATCCCAGGAATTTTTGAAATGGTCAGTGATTAAAAGATTGTCTTTTTTAGAAAATAAAGCCGCGTAGTTATCGGCAACGTGATTTGTAGTTTGAAGGAAAAGCTTATTGGCTCTCTCCAGAACCTGAAGCAGAACATTATCGTTACAATTGAACTTAAAAAGCTCTTTGATTGCGATTGCTGCCGCAACCTTGATGGCAGTTGTGATTCCAAAGCCTGCCGACGGAAGAATCTGACTGTAAATCGTAAAATCTATACCCTCCAGAGAGTAGCCTCCGGAAGTAAAGCCATAAATTACAGCCTTAACGGCATTAGCCCATTTATCTTCCTTCTTGTACTTCATCGCAGAAGAAACCGTTTTTTTTCTTTCCTTAAGCTGATGGAAGTAAAAGTGCATTCCCCCGTCATTTCTCTTGGACAGAGCAACATAAACCGGAAGATTTATAGCCATTGATAGTGTTTTATCTTTAAAAAACCAGGAATGTTCCCCAATAAGATGAAATCTGCCGGGCGCCTTGGCCACAACATCAGGAAGTTTTCCGTACTCCTTTTCATGGGCATCGTTTACTGCTTTCAAATTCAGCCCCTCCCTCTCTTTCCTGCACATTCATTTTTTTATACAATAAACATTATTAAAAACTAAGTGCTAATTTTTTTTTTTATTTTGTAGATAATAATATAGTAATGAGTGTGATTTTACAAGTTTTTTATTCTGCATTTTCCAGTGTACTTCTTTCTCTTGCAATTCCAAACGAAATCTACAGCTTTGGCTGCCCCGTATTCACACTTTTTGCCCTGACACCCTTTTATTATGCCATTACAAAAGCAAAGGATTTCAGATTTGCTTTTCTGGCAGGCTTTATCCAGACCTTTTTTACCCATATTTTTTCAAGCTTCTGGCTGGCCTATTTTAAGGATTTTGCCCTCTTTACCCTGGGGGCCTCTGCGATTGGAACGGGAGTAATCGGAGGTGTCATAGGAACTGTTCTTTACCTTCCCTACAATTCCAAAAACAAACAGAACCAGCTTTTTAATTTTTCACTTCATCAAAAGCTTTTCCAGACAAGAAGCTTTAAAATCATATATTTTGCGTCGATTTATACTCTTTACGAATGGGTAAAATCTACAGGTTATTTGGGCTACCCCTGGGGAACTATTTCCTCTACCCTTTATAAGTGGTCTTTAATCACCCAGCTTGCCTCAATTACAGGAACCTATGGTCTTACCTTTCTTTTTTCACTTTTAAATGCCCTTATTGCAGAAAAATTATTTGAGGATAAAAGATATCTTTCTGTTCAGAATAACTTTTATTATATGCTGACTGCTAAGTTTACCCTCTGTCTTTTTGCAGTCAGCCTTATTTACGGCCTTTATCAGCATGATAAGAAACGCATTCCTCAAAAATACCTTACAACAATAATGGTCCAGCAGAATTCAGACCCCTGGAAGGAAAAACGTGATCACGATTCTATAATCCGTTCACAAAACCTTACACTCAATAAAATCGAAGAACTCAGAAAAGAAGGTAAAAAAGCTGATTTTGTTGTCTGGAGTGAAGGCTGTCTGAAAACCGCCTTTCCCAACGGAAAAGGACTTTATTCAGTTTATCCGCCTTCAAAACCTCTTACAGATTTTATCAGTGAAATAAAGCTTCCTCTTCTTGTGGGCGGAAAATACATCAGAAATGCAGAAAAAGCTGAAATCTGTAATGCGGCCTTAATGTTTGATGAATACAGCAATCTTAGAGGTTACTATGGAAAAAATCACCTGGTGCCTTTTGCAGAAGCCCTTCCGGGAAGAGAATCCGAGGCGGTGAGGAACTTTTTAAAGTCAAAACTGAAAATATCTGCAGGCTGGACTCCCGGCGATCTCTATGTTTTCTTTGATATCAAGGGAAAATGGAATAAGGACAGGATTTTACCGCCGGCAAAATACATAGATCTTTCTAAATCTTATTCAGAACAGACTTATGAAGAAAACAAGGCTCCTTTAATACGCATTTCAACCCCTATCTGCTTTGATGATGCCTTCCCGGACATTATGTCACCTCTTTTTAATTACGGCTCTGAGCTTTTCGTAAACATCACAGATGACTCCTGGTCCCTGAAAAAATCAAGCGAAATCCAGCACTTTGTGATTGCATCCTTTGCCTCGATTGAATACCGCACAACAATGCTCCGCTCTTCAAACTCGGGCTATACCACAGTAATTTCACCTACCGGCCAAATTCTTGCTGATTCTCCTCTTTTTGAAGAATACGCTCTGGCCTTTGACGTTCCGGTTTACGAGCGTGAAATAACTTTCTTTGCCCGCTTCGGAAACTGGCTTCCACATCTGATTTTATTCTTCCTTGCAATCTACTGCCTGATTGAATATTTTTCTTTTGAAGAAAACGATTACATTCCGTCTGCAAGAAAAATAAAAAAAGGCAGAAAAAAAAGCCGCCGCAAGAATTCAAAAAACAAAAAATAAGTCAATATCAGATAACAAAATTTTGTACCAAAGCACAGAATTTTTTTTTGTCAAGAAAAATAGTTTTAAAAAATTCATCTGAATTTCCGCAAATTCTATTGTCGCAACATATTTAGTGTTATATCATACAAATTGTGGTGGGAAGTACACTATGAATTTACCCCACAAGAGAATTAAAAATGCGTTGTCCTTATTGCGGAAAATTAGACGATAAAGTTCTGGAATCTCGAACAATGGTAAACGGAGAAAGCATCCGTCGCAGACGTGAATGCCTTGCCTGCGGTTACCGCTTTACTTCTTATGAAAGAATCGATGAAAAACCCTTTATGGTTGTAAAGCGAGACGGCCGCCGCCAGCCTTTTGACACAGAAAAGCTTGAAAAAGGAATTATCCGCGCCCTGGAAAAACGTCCGGTCTCAACAGGTATGGTTGAACAGCTCTGCAACGACATTGAAGACCTTGCAATCAAACAGGGAAAGGAAGCACGCGAAATCTCAACATCAGCACTTGGCGAATTAGTTTTGGAAAAGCTTTATGACATAGACAAGGTTGCTTACATTCGTTTTGCTTCGGTTTACCGCCATTTTGAAAACCTTGAAGAATTTATGAATGAAGTAAAAAAGATAAAGAAAAAGTCTAAGGGAGGGCAAAATGAGTGACCAGTCAATTTTTCCTGAATGGAGAAGTTTTTTGGGCTCAAGTTCGGACAAGGAAACTTGGGGAGTTATCAAAAATGTCGTAAAAAGAAGCGGAGAAATCGCTAAATACGACAGAAAAAAAATTGAAACAGCTATCGACAAGGCTATTGAAGCGGTAGAAGGACGTAAGGATCCTGACAGAGCCGCTTCTCTTACAGACGCAGTTGAAGAAAAAATCAGACTGGAAATGGCAGGAAACCGCGCTCACTCAATTCCTGCTATCGAAGAAATTCAGGATATTGTAGAAAGCGTCCTTATTGAAAATAAAGAAGTTGAAATTGCAAAGGCATATATTTTGTACCGCGCCCGACATGAAGTTATGCGCGATACAAAAAAACTTATGCTGGACATCAACAAAACAATGGACGGCTACCTTGCTCAGAGCGACTGGCGCGTAAACGAAAATGCAAACGTAAACTTTTCTCTGGGCGGACTTATTCTTCATAACTCAGGTACAATCACAGCCAATTACTGGCTTAATAATATTTACTCAAAGGAAATTGCAGAGGCTCATAAAACTGCAGCCTTCCATATTCATGACCTTTCAATGTTCTCTGGTTACTGTGCCGGCTGGAGCCTTCGTCAGTTGATTGCAGAAGGTCTTGGAGGAGTTCCAGATAAAATTACATCAACTCCTGCAACTCACCTTTCTACTCTTGTAAACCAGATTGTAAACTTCCTTGGAATTATGCAGAACGAATGGGCAGGAGCTCAGGCTTTCTCTTCATTTGATACTTACCTCGCTCCATTTATCCGCACAGACAAGCTTACAGAAAAACAGGTTCGTCAGTGCATCCAGAGCTACATTTACGGTGTAAACACACCAAGCCGCTGGGGTTCTCAGGCACCATTTACAAACATCACTTTGGACTGGGTATGTCCTGATGACCTTAAAAACAAAAAGGCAATTGTCGGCGGAAAGGAACAGGATTTTACTTACGGCGACTGCCAGAAGGAAATGGACCTTATCAATAAGGTATTCATCGAGCTTATGATTGAAGGTGACGCTGAAGGCCGCGGATTTGCTTACCCTATCCCGACTTACAACATCACAAAAGATTTTGACTGGACAAGTGAAAACGCAAAATTGCTCTTCACAATGACAGCCCAGTACGGAACACCAAACTTCCAGAACTTTGTAAACTCAGACTTAAATCCAAGCGACGTACGCTCTATGTGCTGCCGTCTGCAGCTTGATAAACGCGAACTCCGCCGCCGTGGTGGTGGTCTTTTTGGAGCTGATGAATTTACAGGTTCTATCGGCGTTGTAACAATCAACCTTCCTCAGATTGCCTACCTTGCAAATGACGAAGTTGAGTTCTTCAAACGCCTTGATTACCTTATGGATCTTGCAAAAGAAAGTCTCTGCATTAAACGTAAGGTTATCCAGCGTCTTTATGACGGAGGACTTTTCCCTTACACAAGACGCTATCTTAAGACTCTTAACAACCACTTCAACACAATCGGACTTTGCGGTATGAACGAATGCTGCCTCAACTTCCTTGGAGTTGATATTACTAACCCGGACGGCAAGGCTTTTGCAGAAAAAGTTCTTACACATATGAGAGAGCGCATGCAGGATTATCAGGAAGAAACAGGAGACCTCTTCAACCTTGAAGCAACTCCTGCCGAATCAACCTCTTACCGTCTTGCAAAGCATGATAAGGAACAGTTCCCTGATATCATCACAAGCGGAAAGGAAGATCCTTTCTACACAAACTCTTCTCAGCTTCCGGTTGACTATACTGCCGATGTTTTCGAAGCCCTGGACCATCAGGAATCACTGCAGACCAAGTACACAGGCGGTACTATGTTCCATGTTTATATGGGAGAAGCAATCAAGGACTGGAAATCATGTGCAGAACTTGTAAAGGCAATTTCTCACAAGTACAGAATTCCGTTCTTTACAATTTCGCCAACCTATTCAATCTGTCCAATCCACGGATATCTTGCAGGCCAGCAGTATGAATGTCCAAAGTGTAAGGCAGAAAAAGAAAAGGCATTGCAGGAAAAATTGAAACAGCTTGAAGCTGAAAAAGAAAAAGTTATGGCCCAAGCCGTAAATGCATAAAAAAATGGGAGGAAAAATTATGGAAAAGAGAAGTCTTTCACAGATTGAAAGCGAAATTGCAGAGACAAAAGCTGCATTGAGCAATGTTCACGGAACAGAAACAGAAGTTTACGCCCGTATCGTAGGCTACTACCGTGCCGTAAAACACTGGAACAACGGAAAGCGCGATGAATTCGGACTTAGAAAAATGTTCACTCTTGAAGACAGCCATCTTGAAGAGCAGACAAAAACAAGTGCAAAGCTTACAGCCGACGCCGCTCCAAAAAATACAGCTAAAATTCCTTCTAAAAAAGCAGAAGCTGCTGATACAGAAAGCGTAACATACGAGCTTTACACACGAAAAACCTGCCCTAACTGTCCTCCTGTAAAAGCTTTTATGAATGACCTTGATATGCCGGGCCGTAACATTGATGTTGATACAAAAGAAGGCCTTTCTGAAGCTGCCAAAAAAGGCATTTTTGCTTCACCTACAGTAATTTTCTATAATGCCGCAGGAGTTGAAACAGCCCGCTGCCACAACGTAGAAGAACTTGAAGTTGTATTACAGAAGGTTGCAGTTTCTGCATAGTTTTCTGATAAGGAAAAGTAATGGCTGAGCTGCCGCTTGACAGACCTGCCGGAGTGCTTGTTAAAACAACCTGCGTTGATTTTCCAGGCCACCTGGCGGGTTCTTTTTTTCTGAAAGGATGTAATCTCCGCTGCCCCTACTGCTATAATCGGGAGCTTGTAATCGGTTTTGAAAATATTTCAGGGCTTTCAAAGCAGCAGTCGGACACACTTTCAACAATAAATGAATTATTTGCCCACCTGGAAAAGCGTCAGGGAATCTTACAGGGGCTTGTAATTTCCGGCGGAGAGCCGCTCTTAAATCCCTACACTCCCCTTATAATAAAAAAAGCCCGCGAACTGGGCTATCTTATTAAGCTTGATACAAACGGAACCTTGCCGGACGAACTGGAAGCTCTTTTGAATGATAAGGAACTCCGGCCGGATTTTATTGCAATGGATATAAAAACAAGTCCTGCCCGCTATGCAAAAGAAATCTGTAATTCTTCTTCGCCATTTTATGAAAAAAGCAAATACTGGGAAAAGAAAATAAAGCGCTGTGTAGACCTTGCAGCTGCCTTCCCGCCAGAAGCCCGCGAATACCGCACAGTTTTAGTGCCCCCTCTTGTGCAGAAGGAAGACATAAAAAATATGGCAGAAATTCTTCCCAAAGACACCAGCTGGCAGTTTGCCCAGTTCCGAAACGAAAACTGCCTTAACCCAGCCTATAACGACATCCTGCCCTACAGCGACACAGAAATTGAAGACCTGATTAATTACGCAAAGTCGTTTATTAAAGGTGCAACCCTACGTTAAATCCTACAACTTGCGCATTGCGCAAGTTAAGCGATGGTACAATGCATCCGGAAGTTGTAAGAAAGATTACAACCATCGCAAATCTGTGGCTATTTTTTTACATTATCCTTGCAAATTCCTTTACAATTTGTGGTAACAAAGTTTCAATTTTGCCATTGCAGCTCATGCCGCTGGCGTTTTTGTGACCGCCGCCGCCGAACTTGGCTGCCACCTGAGAAACGTCAATTTCTTCAAGAGAGCGGAAGCCGCCTGTACAGGTTGTTTCTGTGTCCTGGCGCAGGAAAACTACCGCCTGCACCCCTTCTGTTGCAAGCATAAGCTGATAGAGGGCATCAGAATCACGGCCTTCAAGTCCGTATTTTTTTGTATCATCAAGGCTTTCTGTAGTAATTACAAGCTTTCCTTCAAGATAGCGCTCAGCCTTCATCAAAAGAGTGCCCAAAAGCTTTCTTGTTGAATAAGGCTTTCCCGAATTAATCTGATTATATGTCTTACGAGGGTCAGCACCGGCTTTCACAAGACGGCTTGCTCCGTCAAAGACCTCGGCCCCGGCTGAGCTTACAAAGCGGAAAAAGCCTGTATCAGTACAAAGTCCGAAAAACAAATCCTTTGCAAGACTTTCAGGAACAGGTCCGATAAGGCGCTCATAAAACTGCTGAACCAGATATGCGCAGGCAGGTGTATCAGAATCAATAAAGCCAACAGCTCCTTCAGGAAGTCCCGAAGTCTTATGATGATCGATTACAAAAATATCAAGTCCGGTAAAATCTCCGTCAATTTCACCAAGACGGCTCAATTCAGAGCAGTCAACAATGATAAGACCGGCTTTCTTTCTGTCATTATCATCAAGAAATTCCATTATATTAGAAAATTTACTTTCAAAACGCTTAACCTCGTTACGCTTAAAAGGCCCCGCGCTCAAAAGCTGGTAATTTTTCTTAAAACCGTCAAGAATTGCAGACACCCCCATAGAGGAAGCCATACAGTCCCCATCCGGCTCCTTATGTCCCACAACAAAGAAAAACTCATGATTTTCTATAAAACTCTTAAGTGCACCTACATCTGAATCTAAAATCTGTTTCATATTATTCAACTTTACCTTTAAAAATAAAAAAGAGGACTCTAAAAAGTCCTCTCTAATATTACAAAATAATTAAGAAATTTTCTAGAATTCCAGATCTTCCAGAGTTTCCTTGTCTGTACCTTCAAGCGTTTTTCTCTGGTCTACAAGTCCCCAGATTGGAGAATGTTTATTCATAGGCATATTCAAAACTACGCGGTAGAATTCGCCGTCCTTTTTATAAACACTCATGTAAGCTTCATTTTGATTTCTTACAGAGCGGATCTTCAATTTAATTGCTTCACCCTGAGTTGGCAAAGACCATTTTTTAGGGATTACTGTAGAACCTGTACCTATTTTATTCTTCTGGTAAATAATTACGTATGCATCACGACTATCAAGTACCTTCAAAATAGGAAACGAGTAATATGAAAGTGTAGATTTAAATGCCGTTGATTTTGCGAATGCTGCAGAAGCAAACAGGGCGGCACATGCAAGTACAATAAAAAGCTTTTTCATTCAATCCTCCTGAGATTCCTCACCCCATCTCTTTAATACTAACATTATATTCTGAATAAATTAAAATAACAAGAATTTTGTATTCACTTCTATATATTTTTTATTTTATAGCCTTTAAGTCTATAGAATAAACATTAATTTTGATTAATATTTATCAATTTTCGTTAATTATTATAAATATTTATTAAAAGAAGCAATAAGTAAAGCAATTTTTTATCAATTTAAAATAAAAAAAGCTTCCTTTTTGAGGAAGCCTGATAGCGACTAATGGGATTGAACCATTGACATCACGGATATGAGCCGTGTGCTCTACCAACTGAGCTAAGTCGCCGTAAGATGTATTGATATTATCATTTTTACGGACACAAGGTCAATAGTCAAAAAGCTTAAATCATAAAATTTATAAAAAATTCTGTAAAAATTGTTTTATAACCTTAAGACTCTCATTTTTTTGGCACGAAAATTGCTGAAATATAAGTGTAAGCCTGAAAGCTTACAGAAAAAAAAATATATTAAAAAACAGGAGCAAAAAAAATGTTTATCCAAATGAACGACATCCCGGCATTAATTGCTGAAGAAAAACTTACAAGAAAGGAGGCCATAAATTACATCGTAGAATTCATCCACAAGAATCCGGCTCTTTTTACGCTGGAAAAAGAAAGTGATGATTTCAGAAATGATTTGATTATTGATTTTCTTGAAAAAGGTGAAAATTTTCTATCTTCTTTTGATTCATCAAGAGGAAACTTTTTCCCCTTCCTGTATGCAACAATTCTTGGAAGAATAAAGGCTTTAAGAAAGAGAGAATGCTTTTCAAATATTAAAGACAGCTGTATTTATGAAGAACTTCTTGCAAACCTTTCAAATGAAGAAAACAAATACGAGGACTATAAAGAAATTATCCCCCTGGGAAAGGATTACAAAAAGCCTCCTTTTGCAGTAAACAGAGTAAAAGCGGAAGATATTGAAAACTTTTTCAAAAAGAAAGAACTGACAAAAGAAATCAAAACCATTCTTATACTGCTTTTTAAGTATGCCTTCTTTATTGACTACGACCAGTTGAAAAATGTCTGCGAACATACAGGAATTGATTATAATTTTCTTATTGAGATTAAAGACTACTGTATGGATTTTCTTGATAAAAAGGTTCAGGAACAGAGCAAAGCTTATGAAACAAGAAACAGAACTTATTTCCTTCGCAAAAGGACAGCAATTGAAATTCAAAATATTGAAAAAGAGCACCCTTCGAAGGACGATTTTAATTCCCTGAACTACAAGCTTTCAGATCTTCATAATAAATACCACAAGCAGACAGCAAAACTTGAACGGGATAATTCAGATATTATGAAAAAATCATCTCACATAGTTCTTCCAGATAAAAAGATTGCTGGTTTTATGGGACTTTGCGAAAGACAGGTGCGTTATTACATTTCAAAGGCAAAATCCAGCAAATTAAATCTTCTGGAAGTAAATAATTCAGAAAATACAGAAAGTGACTAGAAGCCTGATTTCCGGTAGAATTGATTTTATGAAGATCTATTTAGCTACCGGAAACAAAAATAAAAAAAGGGAGATTCAGCAGATTCTCCCCAATCACGAAATTTTAATTCCTTCTGATGAGGGAATAGCTTTTGATCCTGATGAAACAGGAAGCACTTTTTATGAAAACAGCATAATCAAGGCAAAAACTTTGTACGATATAGTCCATGCCCCGGTTATCGCTGATGATTCAGGAATCTGCGTTGACGCTCTGGGCGGTGCTCCAGGCATCTACTCTGCCCGTTACGCAGGTCCTGAATATATGCAAGGCCGCCCTGACGGAAAGAAAATCCCCCAGGAAGAGCAGAATGTCTTTCTTATTAAACAGCTTAATCAGGCTGTAAAAAGCGGAAAGCTTCCAAAAGGCGAATATCTTTATGGAGAAAGAAGCTGCCACTACACCTGTTCAATGGTTCTTTACCTGGGCAACGACAGGATTTACGTATGTCAGGAGACCTTTGAAGGAACTTTAATCAATTCCATTGAAGAACAGGCTGGAGACGGCGGCTTTGGTTACGACCCTATTGTTTTCCTTCCGGAATACAATAAAACCGTTGCACAGCTTTCCGCAGATGAAAAAAATGCCATTTCACATCGTGGTAAAGCCACAAAAATCCTCAAAAAAATCATAGAAAGCCTGAATCTATAAAAAAAACAAAAAATTTTAAAAATTTTTGAATTTTTTATTAAAGATTCTAAAGTATTCCACCGATTATTAATTAGAAGTGTTATGGCTGTATCGACTTCGTAGAAGCAACAGTCAGACGTTTCGGGCAAAAATGTGTAGATGTAGCCTTGTAAGAACATTTACGCATTTTTGCATTTTTTCAGAAGAAAGGATTCTTCTGCTACATATTCCAAGGAGGAATACTATGGTTATCAACCACAACATGTCGGCAATGTTTGCCAATCGTCAACTCGGCGTGACAGGAGTATCTCTTACAAAAGATATGGAGAAACTGTCATCAGGTGAAAGAATCAATCGCGCAGGCGATGACGCTTCAGGACTTGCAGTATCTGAAAAGATGCGCAGCCAGATCCGCGGATTGAATCAGGCTTCACAGAACTGTTCTAATGGTATCAGCTTTATCCAGACAACAGAAGGTTACCTTCAGGAATCAACTGACATTATGCAGCGTATCCGTGAACTTGCAGTTCAGTCTTCAAACGGTATCTACTCTGAAGAAGACCGCATGCAGATTCAGGTTGAAATTTCTGCCCTCGTATCTGAAGTTGACCGTATTGCAAGCTCAGCTCAGTTCAACGGCATGAACATGCTTACAGGACGCTTCGCTGTAGCAAACGGAGATAACGCAGTTACTGGTTCTATGTGGTTCCACATTGGATCTAACATGGATCAGAGAGTACACGTTTTCATCGGAACTATGACTTCAGAAGCTCTTGGTGTTCGTGAAATCGGAACTGGTGAGAAAATTACACTTGCCACACCGGAAGAAGCCAACCGTGCAATCGGTACAGTAGACGAGGCTCTCAAGAGAATTAACAAGCAGCGTGCAGACCTCGGTGCTTACCAGAACCGTCTTGAAATGACAGTAAAAGGCTTGAATATTGCAGCAGAAAATATGCAGGCTTCTGAATCACGCATCCGTGATACAGACATGGCAAGTCAGATGGTAGAATTCACAAAGAACTCTGTTCTCTCTCAGGCAGGAACTGCTATGCTTGCACAGGCAAACAGCCAGAGCCAGAACGTTCTGAGCCTGCTCAGATAAGTTCGTTTTCAGTAAAGAGTTGTCTTTACTGAAAGAGTGAGTTATAATAATATGTAATATGTAGCTCCTTGAGTTACATATTACAAGCACGGTGTTTTTTTTCAGTTTTCTTACTAAAAATTTATTCCCCAAAAACACCAAATAGTATTATTATAGTAGTTAAGCAGAAATGATTAGCTGCTGTTAATATGTAAATACAACGAGTATGTTTTCAGACATACAGGAGATTTTTGACATAGTGCCTACCCTGTCCTGGGGGTGACAGCAAGAACGGTCAGATTAAACGCCTATTTATTCTGACCATTCCTGCTGTAATAGGTCTGAAACTGAGTTAGGGGCGCAGAACTAACTCAGCCTTCACCTGCAGGCGTAAAGCAAGATGCTTTATGTATAAGTAAACATGGAGGGCACAACTATGATTATTAATCACAATATGAGTTCACTCTATGCTGATCGTGTATTGAACATCTCTAACGATGGCATCATGAAAAACATGGAGAAACTTTCTTCTGGTGAACGCATCAATCGCGCCGGTGACGATGCTTCAGGTTTGGCAGTATCAGAAAAAATGAGAAGCCAGATTCGCGGACTTAACCAGGCTAGCCGCAACATTGCGAATGGAGTTTCATTCATTCAGACAACTGAAGGTTACTTGACAGAAACAACAGACATTCTTCAGCGTGTTCGTGAGCTTGCAGTACAGTCTGCTAACGGTATCTACAGCGATGAAGATCGTATGCAGATTCAGGTAGAAGTATCACAGCTCGTTGCTGAAGTTGACCGCATTGCAAGTCAGGCTCAGTTCAACGGTATGAATATGTTGACTGGACGCTTCGGACAGGGAAGCGATGCTGTTATGCAGTTCCAGATTGGTGCAAATGTTGACCAGAACACACGTGTTTTCATCGGTACAATGACTGCTACATCTCTTGGTTTGAAGGGAATGCAGGGTGGCGATGAACAGATCACTATTTCAACTCCAGAGGATGCAAACATGACTCTGGCTGCTGTTGATGCTGCATTGACAAATGTAACAAAACAGCGCGCAGATCTTGGTGCATACCAGAACAGATTTGAAATGGCTGCAAAAGGTGTAAATATTGCTGCTGAAAATACTCAGGCCGCAGAAAGCCGCATCCGCGATACAGATATGGCTAATGAAATGGTTGAGTTTACTAAGAACCAGATTCTCACACAAGCTGGTACAGCAATGCTCGCACAGTCTAACTCACAGTCACAGACTGTACTCGGACTTTTGCAGTAGTAAGTTTTCAAAGAGACATCTGGATGTCGTCTTTTTGAAAAGTTCTTAATAACAGGAGGGGTTGCGCCCCTCTCCTGCTTTTTTTTTCGGGATTTATTGGGTGGGAATAAAATAATATCGAATTTATTTTCGTGGTATTTTTATGCCCATACAGGAGGTGAACTATGAACACGAATGTAATTTCAAGCAGTTCCATGGTTCAGATGGCAATGGATGGCCAGACTCTTTATAAAGCAAATGTAAAAAGTGCGAATACTGCAGGCAGCCAGCAGGCAGTACAAACGCAGTCCATTGCACCAAATGGAGCACAGGTTGCACAGAATATTGAGCAGTCTGTTGCACAGACAAAGGAAGCTTCGCAGCAGCTTCAGAGACTATCGGAGATTGTTTCTGACAACAAACTTCAGTTCAGTGTAAACAAGGAGCTTGGAAGTGTTGTTGTTTCAATTGTAGATGCAAGCACAGATAAGGTAATCAAACAGATTCCATCTGAAGAAATTCAGAACCTGAAGCTTCGAATCAGAAAAGCAATTGGAAACATTTTTGACGAAGTAATTTAAACTATGGCCGGAATCAATATTCCAGGCGTCACAGATCAGTATAAAACAAATGAAACCATAGAAAAACTGATGAAGGTTGAGAGGATTCCTCTTACTCGGGAACAATCTCAACTGGACGAGCTTAAGGCTCAAAAAGACGCCTGGAGAGACGTAAATTCTCAGTTATCCTCATTAAGAGAAAAAACAAAAGGTCTCTATTCTTTCGAAAATCCATTTAACAACAAAATAACAGACTCAACTCAGGAATCTTCAATTACTGCCGAAGCAAACCGAAGTGCAGAAATACAGTCTTTTAAAATTGATGTACTTCAGCCTGCCACTGCAGACCGTTTTATGTCTGATGAAATGGAAAAGGATTTTAAGGTTCCTTCAGGAACTTACACTTATAAGGTTGGAGAAAAACAGCTTAATCTCAACTGGAAAGGCGGCACTTTAAAAGATTTTTCAAATGCAATAAACCGCCGCTCTAACGGAATCGTAAAATCTATGATTATCGGAGGAAGTGCCGGAAAATCTTCCCTTATGATTGAATCACTGACAACCGGCCGGGAAAACCGTCTTGAGTTTATAGGAAACGCAAAGGATTTTGCCCTGAGCTCAGGAATGATTGAGCCTGCAAAATCAGCAAAAGACGCTTTTGGAGAGGACGCTACCCTCCTTCCAGAAAATACTCTGGACATCGAAATTCCAAAAGAACTTTTAAGCCGAAAAAACATTCACGTTACTTTTTCAATCATAGCAACGGACACAGATGACGTCGCAGAAGCCTACAATAAAACAATTCCTGGCATTCCATCTCTCAACAGTTCCGGTTCAGCAGAATTCGGCGGAATTACAATCACAAATATCGATTCTGATTCAGAAAGCTCTGAAAAGCTTCCAAAGCCAAAGGATAAAGTTTCCACAGAACAGGTAGTTTACGCAGTAATGGAAGATGGAAGTGAAAAGCTTATAGAAACTCCGGGGCTTTTTACCGAAGACACAGCCCTTGATATAGCACTAAAAGATTATCCTGGAATTACTTCCATAAAGATAAAAAACGCAAATACCGCAAAGCAGCTGGATATTTCAGCACCATCATCTTATGACAGCAGCAAATCACTTGGTTACCAGCCAAAACACCCGGTTTCTGAAGCAGATGATGCAATTCTGAAATATGAAGGAATCCAGATGACAAGGCCTAAAAACGATATCGATGATATTATTCCGGAAATCACCCTTCACGTTCACGATAAGACAGAAAAAACAGCAACAATTTCTGTAAAACCAGATAAAGAAGCATCAAAAGATGCCCTGATTCAGTTTGTGGGACAGTACAACAGAACGGTTGCAGAGTTAAATATTCTTTCACAAAATAAGGAAGAAATCATTTCTGAACTTGATTATCTTACAGCCGATGAACGTGAAGCAGAAATGAAAAAGCTTGGAATGTTCGTAACAGATTTTACCCTTCCTACAATAAAATCAAATATGGCAGCCATTATTACAGCTGGCTATCAGACAAGCGACCAGGCAACGGTTACAATGCTTTCTCAGATTGGTATAAGCACAAATGCAAGCGGAGGAAACGGAAGCTATTCTCAGAGCAGACTGCGCGGCTACCTTGAAATTGATGAAAAAAAGCTTGATCAGGCAATTGAAAATCACCTTGATGATATAAAAATGCTTTTCGGCTACGATTCGGACGGCGATTTAGTTTCAGACAGGGGAATCGGGGTTCAGCTTGATAAGCAGATTGCGGCCTATACTCAGACTGGCGGCATTCTTTCAATGAAAACCAGCGGTCTGGACTCAAAAATCAAGGCATCAGAGCAAAGAATTGCCCGACTTGAAACTCAAATGGACAGAAAAGAAGCAGAGCTTCGAAGTAAATACGGCCAGATGGAAGGTGCCCTCAACAGCCTTGAAGGCCAGCAGAATTCAATATCAAACTTCACAAATCAGCAGAACAGAAACAGATAATTCTGCCGATAATATAAGCAAGAGGACATTATGGTAGAATTTTATATTAACGGACAGAGTGTTGAGGTTCAGATTGAAGACGAGCAGACGGTAGGTGACGTTCTTAAATCATTTGAACAGACCTGTGAAGAAAATGAAGCAGCCGTAATCGGAATTACTGTTGATGGCAAACAGATTACCGCTGAAAGCTTTGATGAAGAAGCGGCAAAAGAACTTGGCAAAAATACAAAATTTGAATTTTCAGTTGTAACAAAAGGTTCGATTATGGAATCCTTTCAGAACCTTTCAGTTTTATTCTCTTCACTTGCAGAGAAGATGGAGCAGGTTCCCCTTGAAATCCAGAGCGGTCACAACAAGGAAGTTACTGAATCAATAAAAAAACTTGCAGACAGCATCAATGAATTCAGTCATATAGCAACTCTTGCCTCTCTTTTTCCTGATACTTTCAAAGAAATTAAAATCAATAATATGGACTTTAATGACTTTTTTGCAGATTTTTCACAAATTCTTCTTGATTTTGAGGGCGCCTTACAGAATAATGATTCTGTGCTTATCGGTGATCTTTGTGAATACGAAATCTGTCCGAGATTGAATTCTATATCATCTGCATTAAATTTCTAAAGTATCTGAAAAGTTTTGACTAAACGTTTTATTAACAGAATGTTTTTTTAACTTGTGAATCAAAGTTTTTTGGAGTAAAATGAAAGAACGATGAAGGTGCTTGAATTACAAAATCTACAGCGTGAAGAAGGTCAGATTTTTTATCTCCGCAAATACACTTGCGATGCAGTAATTGAATTACCGACTGCAACCGAGACCGCAGGGATTTTATTCACGATTGAAGTAAACCCCATGGGTAAGAGAATTATTCAGATAACTTTCACGAAATCGGTAAATTATCCTCTTTTACCTGTAAAAAAAGCGCTCACTGAATTTATTTTAACTGAAGAACTGGAAGGCAGACTCCCTCAATGTTAACATTTACAACTCATTCCGCTGAAGAAACCATTGCTCTTGGCGAAAAAATCGGTTCACTTTTGAAAAAAGGTGACGTTATCGCTATGCAGGGCACACTTGCGGCCGGAAAAACAACAATCACAAAAGGAATTGCTAAAGCCCTGGGCGTATCAGATACAATCACAAGCCCTACTTTCTGTCTGATAAGCGAATACTCAGGAAAAATGCCTCTTTACCATATGGACGTTTACCGTCTTGAAGGTTCAGAGGATTTTATCAACCTTGGAACCGATGATATGATTTACGGAAACGGCGTTTCTATTATAGAATGGAGCGAAAAAATTATGGACGAGCTTCCCAAAAAGACAATTCTTTTGAAAATCACTCCCGGACAGGGCGATGACCGTACAATTGAAATTGACAACTGGAAGAATGGGGAAATCAAATAAAAATGAAAGCACTTGCTATAGACTGTGCAGTTACAAGACTTATTGTAGCCGCAAAAAATGATGAAAATATGTGTGCCGCAGTTTACGACATCGGCATGAAGCAGTCAGAAACTCTTATAAACGCCATTGATTATGTTCTTGCAAAAGTTGAATTAAGTCCTTCTGAACTTGACTACACCTGCGTTACTGGTGGACCAGGAAGTTTTACAGGCCTGCGGCTTGGTTTTTCAGCACTTAAGGCACTGACACTCGTAAACAATACGCCGCTTTACGCAATTTCTTCATTAAAAATCCACGCATTTCCATTTTCTGATTTTGCTCTGCCCCTGCTCTGCGGAATTGATGCAAAAAAAGACAGATTTTATGCAAACCTTACAGCAGACGGAAAAGAAATTCTTGCTGACGGGGATTACGAAATTCCTTTCATTGTAGAAAAGGCAAATCAATTTGATAAGATTTTAGTCTGCGGAACTGACAACGAAGTTTTTATCAATCTTCTGAAAGAAAACGGAATCAAGGCAAAAATCATTGCTCCAAAAGTCCAGCCTTTAAGCGTTGAAAGTATGTTCCAGCTTGCAGAAAAAATGATAGCAGACGGCGAAAAGCCTCTTGCCGAATATGACGGCCCTGTTTACCTCCGCGCAAGCGAGGCAGAAGTAAAACTTCAGAAAAAAAACTGATAAGTTATATGTTAAATAATCAAGGCACGGCTTAAAACCGTGCCTTTTTTTTATTTTCCCAGTAATTTTGATAAAGCGCTCATTGCAGCAAGAGCTGATTTTTCCTCACTGCCAGCTTTATTTTCCACAGCCGCAGCCTTATTTTCGTTCTGAATGGCATCAAAAACTTCCTGACGGAAAACCTTTACGTTTTTTGGAGCCTCAACACCAATCTTAACCTGGTCGCCGTGAACGTCAATCAGAGTAATAGTGATGTTATCGCCAATCTTTATTTTTTCATCAATTTTTCTTGAAAGGATTAACATCAGCGGTCTCCTTTTTTCTCAAGAGCCTTCATGATATCAAACTTGGTGCTCCAGCGGCTGTCATTCAAAACAACCTGCATGCATTTCTGATTTTTTTTGTTGATAACAAGAGGGCCCTGAAGGTTAGCAGTAATAGGAGTACCGTTACTTGGAACAGTAACGATCGCCATTAAAATTATATCTTCCGGCTTTTCAATTCCGATTTTTGACAAAGTTTCATCATCAATATCAGCTTCGTAGTTAGAACAGATTCTGAAAGGATCTATGATAAGAAAAGCAAGATTTGAATCCTCACAGGACTGCAGCCAGATAAAAGGCATGTAATCTGAATCAATCAATGCATATTTTGAATACATTTCGAATCCGAACAAACCTTCCGGAATTGTAAGGAGATTTTCTTCGGCAACATCCACTTTGCCTTTTTCTCTAGTCAATACTTCCATAAAACATCCTCATAAAAATTATTGTTTACTTATATTTTCCCCGAAGGGCTATTACCTCATGTAGTTAAGCAATGTTGAACTGTACATTTTGCCGGCCTGGCTTAGAGTGGCCTGGTTAGTGTAATCAAGCATCTTTAAGTCGGTGATGGCTTTTGTAAAGTCAAGATCCCCTTCCCGGCTGACCTGCTGGGTTACATCCAGGGCCACCTTAGAGTTTCTTGTGATGTTGATCTGAGCCCGCTCGTATTCAGATCCGTTTTTTGCGATTCTTGTAACAAGATTTCCGATGCCCTGATCAAGACTTCCCAAAACTCGTCCGCCGATTGATTCCTGATCCCCTGCAAGAAGGGCGTTTCTGAAGGCAATTACAGTGTCAAAAAGTGAACCGCCGCTTACGCGGGTGCTGTCTCCAAGGTTGTAAGGAGGACGCTGGGAAGAATCCTTAATGATTCCAAGCTCGTTAAGGGCATTTCCCTGAATATCTTCCAGCCAGAGCTGACGGGCATCAGTTGTTGTAAGATTCAAAGCATTTCTTACAGGGTCAATAGATGCCTTTACTGCCGCATTGCTTTCATTGATTTTTCCCGCAACCGCATAAATATTATCTCCCTGAGAAATCTTAATCTGAACACCGTCAACACTGATGATACTGTCACTGTTTGCCTGCCAGCTTGAACCGTCTCTTCCCCCGAAAACCTGCTGATTTTCGGCCCAGAAAGTTCTTACACCGGCGTTGTCGTTATCAAGATATTTTCCTTCATCAACTTCAATTTTATTTACCTGAATGTTTCCGTTGTAGCGGACATTCTGAATCAGGGCAGAACCAGAACCTTCAACATTTCCCATTTCAACTTCAAAGGCAGTAGTCTTTGTATTTGTTCCGGCAAAAATCGAATTTCCGTCAGATGATACGGCATTCGCATTCTGGATAAGCTGCTTTAAAAGCTCGTCTACTTCAGTTGCTATGTTTTTCATATCATCCTTTGTGTAGATTCCGTTTGCGCCTGTAACAGCCAGTTCGCGGACACGCTGCATAATTTCAAGCGAGTCTGACATATAACTTTCACGAAGGCTGAAACTGTCACTCAAAGTTGCGGCATTTTTTTCAAAGGTATTAACGCGGTCAAGGTAAGACTGATAGCGTACAAGGTGACCGGCAGCAACAGGATCATCACGAAGCTGCTGAATTTTCTGCTGGCTTCCAATCTGATTATTTGCGCGGTTTAAGCGTGATTCCTGAATACGAAGATTGCTCTGGGTATTCATATTATTCATCTGACTGCTGATTCTATGCATAATGTGCTTTATCCTCCTGAGGGAAAGCCATTAAACGAGTTTGTCAAGGCTTTAAGCAACGCGTGCCTTGACGAACTCGTATCATGACATCCGTCATCTATTTCTTTTTAAACTCCCAATCTATTAATTACTGTATCCACAAGATTATCCCATACAGTGATAAACTTAGCCGCCGCATTGTAGCCGTGCTGGAACTTGAGGATATCTGCAAGTTCTTCATCAATATTTACGCCGCTGATTGAATCACGAAGACCACGAAGATCATCCATGATTGCATTCTGACTGAGAAGATTCATTTCTGCCTGCTCACCCATAAGACCAACGTTTGTAACGGCATCTGCAAAATAATCATCAAAGGTTTTTGAACCGCCAACCATAACCTGGCTGTTTCTGATTGCGGCAATTTCAACTGCGGCACGACCGTCACCTGTAGCGGCTCCCTGAGAAGAGTCTGCAATACCTGCCGCAACATTCATTACGTCATTGCGGATTTTTGGGTTTACTTCTACATAGGCAGAAGGATTAAATACTGGACTTACTGCATACTGACTTTCCTCAGAAAGTGCATTAACAGCATCAGCCTGATTAAAGTCGTAGGCAAATTCCTCACCTGCTCCGCGAAGGATTCCGGCATAACCTGCAAGGAAGTATCCCGAATCTTCAACATGACGGATTACAAAATCAGGATTTTCTTCGTTCAGGGCTGTTGTTCCCTTAAGAACAAGGTGATTGTTTTTATCAAGATAAGCTTTTACTTCACTTGTGCTGTCGTTGATGCGGGCAATTACAGTTTCTACTGTATCTGTATGATAGTAAGGAATTTCAACATCGCCGTTTGCACCGCTGAACTTCATAACTCCTTCAAATCCAACCTGTTCCTGTAAATCAAGGGAATTGTTTCCGCTGAATCTGAAAATATAAGAAGTATCAAGCTCGCCGTCGCCGTTACGGTCAAAGTTTCCGTTGGCATTTTCTACGAAAGAATGCTGAACAAAGAAATCCAGGCCGGTTACCTTGTTTGCACCCACAGCATTGCGGTGAACATCGTTTACAAGGTCAGAAAAGTTCATTGTCATTGTGTTAAGGCTCTGAATTTCCTTACGAACATCAACATCGCGGAGTTCAACAAGGGCGCCAAGCTTTCCACCAGAAAAATGAGCATCATTTCCTGTATCTGCCCAGACTATTTTTGAATAACCTGTATCATCATATTTTGGAGTCAGGGCAAATTCGCGGGCAACGCTTCCCTGAACAAGAACGCGGCCGTCAACATGAACTTCAAATTCATCTGAATCGCGCTGGTCCGTTGTTACATTAACCAGCTGGCTGAGTTTATCAACAAGAAGATCGCGGCGGTCAAGAAGGTCATTAGGATTATCTCCCATTGCTCTTGAACGAACGATTTCTGCGTTTACGTCTGCGATCTGACGGCTGTAGGAGTTTACCTGTCTCATAGTTGCTTCAATATCACCGTCAAGAAGGTTACCTACTCCGCTAAGTCCTTCCCATCTCTGCTTGATTGAGTCAGTAAGAGTAACACCGCGGGTAACAACAGCCTGGCGGGCAGCCTGACTTTCAGGATTAAGACTGAGATCCTGCCAGCTTTCCCAGAATTTATCCATATTTGAGCGGATTGAAATGTCAGCCGGCTCGTTATAAATCTGTTCCAGCATTGTGTAATAATCACTTCTTGTCTGCCAGTAGCTTTCCTGATTAGCCTGGGCAACAATGCGGCCGTCCAGAAGCTCATCACGAATACGGTTGATGCTCTGAGTATCAATTCCCTGACCAATCATTCCGGCGCGTTCTGCACGCTCAAGGTCTGGTTTATAAAGCGGATCAAATTCCTTCATCTGAACGCGCTGACGTGAATAACCTTCTGTATTTGCATTTGAAATATTGTGACCGGCAGTTGTGATGGCATCTGTATGAGCCATAATGCTGCGTTTACCAAGTTCTATTCCAGAAAATGTAGATCCCATTTTTCATTTACCCCCGATATTAAAACAGCTGATTTACCACAACGCTCTGTGGCTGAGGCTGAAGGATAGCTCCGTTTCTTGAATAATTTTTGTTACGTGAATGTGGAAGCGCCTTTTCTACAACCTGCTGAACAAAAGTCCGGCTTATATTTACATAGCTTGCAAAAGCCTTATTTTCTGCCTTGCAGCGGAGAAGTTTTGTACGAAGAACTGAAAGATCGTATGTATATGGAGACAAATCACCTCTCTGCATATTTGACTGGATTTTTTCTCTTTTTGAATCAAAACTCTTGAATGAATCTGAAAGGAAGTTTACTTCAGAAATCAGGGTCATAAGCTTATTCCAGTCCTTCTGATTTACAGCTTCCCGCAGTAATTTCTGCTTTTCGCTGATTGAATCAAGGATTTCTCCCATACGTTTTAGAATTGCAGCAAATTCTTCGTTCATAAAAACTCCATGAAAAACCTTTCCCTAGGGTTCGGTCTATCACTTATCTATCGGAAGCTGAAAAATTTAGTTTAGTAAATTCTTTGTTAAATTTAATATTTTAATCATGATATAATATTGAAAAGAAAAATAAGATTTTTTATTAATTTAGGACTTTGAGCATTGACCAAAAGTCCGTTTTTCTGATATTATTTCAAAGTCTTAACGACAAATACGGTGCCTATAGTTCAGCGGTAGAGCGCCAGATTGTGGATCTGGTTGTCGTGGGTTCGATCCCCACTAGGCACCCTAAAACGAACAGATTAAGCTGTTCGTTTTTTTTTAAGCAGATTTTTCTGCAATGCGCCTGTAGCTCATCTGGATCAGAGCGTCGGTCTTCGAAACCGAAGGTAGGGGGTTCGAGTCCCTTCAGACGCAGTTTGATTTTGCGAAGCAAAATCAAATATCAATCATTTTTGCAGGCAAAAATGATTGACAGGATTATCAAAAGCAATTTTTTAAGATTTTTTAAGAAATGCGCTTTTTACTACTTGAACAAGAAATGCTTTTCTGATAAAGTAGTACTCACTTCGGGCGACTAGCTCAGCTGGTAGAGCAACAGACTCTTAATCTGTGGGTCCGGGGTTCGATCCCCCGGTCGCTCATTAAAGAAGGCTTGGCCTTGATTCACGCGAGAGTGGTGAAATTGGCATACACGCTAGACTTAGGATCTAGTGCTTCGGCGTGAGGGTTCAAGTCCCTCCTCTCGCAAACATTTTTTAATGTTTGCCCTTTCACCAGAACATGCGTGACAATAATTTTGCGGAAATAGCTCAGTGGTAGAGCGCCACCTTGCCAAGGTGGATGTCGCGGGTCCGACTCCCGTTTTCCGCTCTACTTTTCAGTGACCTGAAAACGCATAAAACTTTGCGGAAATAGCTCAGTGGTAGAGCGCCACCTTGCCAAGGTGGATGTCGCGGGTCCGACTCCCGTTTTCCGCTCTAAATTAAGAAAAGCGATTCAGTTAAAATCTGAACCGCTTTTTTTTTACAATTTTGAACTTTGCTGCCTGCCGGCAGTTAATTTTATTTAAGGGGTTACCATCGTGAAACTTACAAAAGAATTCACAAACTTGGAAAAATCTGCAGTAAAACTGACAGTAACAATCGCAAAGGCTGATGTAGAACAGTCTTACAAATCAACTTTATCAAAGTATATCAAAAACGCACAGATTCCTGGCTTCCGCAAGGGTCACGTACCGGCAAATGTTCTTGAGCGCAAATATGGTGACTCCCTCAAAGCTGACGCTCTCGGAGAACTTATTGATTCATCTTTGAATGAAATCTTCCAGAACGAAACAGATAACCGCCCTCTTCCATATGCTCAGCCGGTAATGGAAAAGGCTCCAGAAATGGACGTAACAAAAGACCTTACTTACACTGTAACTTACGATGTATTCCCAAAAGTATCTGTAAAAGACTTCTCTGGAATCACAGTAAAAGAACCACAGGTAACAATTTCTGATGCTGACTTGAACGACGAACTCAAGGCAATGCAGGAACGCAACGCTCTTGTTGTAGATAAAAAAGACGGAGTTGTAGCAAAAGACAACATCGTAACAATCAACTACTCAGAAATCGGCGAAGACGGAAAAGAAATCGCCGGTTCAAAACGCCAGGACTATGTATTCACAGTTGGAACTGGTGAGAACCTTTACAAAATCGATGACGAAATCATCGGCATGAAAAAGGACGAAACAAAAGAAATTACAAAGACATTCAAGAAAGACTACGAAGATTCTGACCTTGCAGGAAAAACAGTAAAACTTTCAGTAACTGTAACTGCTGTAAAAGTTCGCGATCTTCCTGCTCTTGATGATGACTTTGCACAGGACTGCAACGCTAAGTACAAGACACTTGCAGATATGAAAGCTGACCTTACAAAGAATATGGAAGCTGCAAAAAACCGCCGTGTTCGCGAAATGAAAAACAACTCACTTCTCGAACAGCTTGTTGAAAAGAACAAGTTCGATATTCCTGCATCTATGCTCCAGGCTGAACTTGACGGCCGCTGGAGAATGATGGCTCAGCAGTTCCAGACTACACCAGAGCAGCTTGAAAAAATGGTTTCAGCATCTGGTCAGACAAAAGAAGCTATGCTTACTCAGTGGACTGGTGATTCAGAAAAAATGCTTAAATCACGCATTATCGTTGATTCACTCCTCCGCGAAAGAAACATCAGCGTAACTCCAGAAGAAATCGAAGCACGTTATGCTGAAATTGCAGAAGAAGGCGGCATGACAGTAGAAGAAGTTAAAAAACACTATTCTGACGCTCGTGCTAAAGAATACCTTATCGATGATACAAAAGAAAACAAACTTTACGACGAACTTTACAAAGAAGTTAAAGTTGCAAAAGGCGACAAAATCGCTTTCAAAGATTTGTTTGCAAATAACTAATTCTAATCTTTTGTAATTATAAATCCTCCGGGCAGTATTTCTCGGAGGATTTTTTTTATGCAAAAACCCTACCCTTTTTTGCAGTTTTTCACTATATTTATAATGATAATAATTATTGTTTTAAGTGGGATAAATTTATGAACGAGCAGATGAATAACCTTGTACCTGTTGTTGTAGAAAAAACAGGAAATGGAGAACGCAGCTACGATATTTTTTCACGTCTTTTGAAAGACAGAATCGTTTTTATTGACGGAGAAATTAACGATGCAACAGCTGACCTTGCCGTTGCTCAGATTCTTTTCCTTGAATCAGAAAATCCTGAAAAGGATATCAGCATTTACATCAACTCTCCTGGAGGAAGCGTAACTGCAGGTCTTGCAATCTATGATACAATGCAGTACGTAAAATGTGACATTCAGACAATCTGTATGGGTCAGGCAGCATCTATGGGCGCAATCCTTCTTGCGGGCGGTACAGCCGGAAAACGCTATGCCCTTCCTTCAAGCCGCGTTATGATTCATCAGCCTTGGGGCGGAGTTCAGGGCCAGGAAAGTGATATTTCTATCCAGGCTAAAGAAATTATCAGACTTAAAAAGCTTTCTATCGAATATTTTGCTCATCACACAAAAAAATCAGTTGATGAAGTTGCAAAAGATATGGAACGAGATTACTACATGTCTGCTCAGGATGCACTTGCTTATGGAATTGTAGATCACGTAATGCCATCAAGAAAATAAGTTAAGACGAAGATACACGGGAGGCGTGAGAAAAATGGGACTTTTTAGCTCACCTAATGATAAATATTGTTTTTTCTGCGGAAGCACAGCCGGAAAAGACAGAAAATTGATTTCAGGACCATCAGGAAACTCTTTTATCTGCGATAAGTGTGTTGCAATCTGTGCAGGAATTCTTGAACAGCAATCATCAGAAGTAACTCCTATTGAACTTGAAAATGTGCCTACTCCAAAAGAATTCAAGGCATATCTTGATCAGTATGTTGTAGGTCAGGATGACGCAAAAAAGGTACTTTCAGTTGCCGTATACAATCACTATAAACGTATGTCTTCAGCACAGGTTCTTCAGACAGAGGATACCGGAGTAAAAATTGAAAAGTCAAACGTTCTTTTGATTGGACCAACAGGAAGCGGAAAAACTCTTCTTGCAAAAACTCTTGCACAGAAGCTCAATGTTCCTTTTGCGATTGCAGATGCGACAACCCTTACAGAAGCCGGTTACGTTGGTGAAGACGTTGAAAACGTTCTTCTCAAGCTGATTAATGCCGCTGACGGAAATATTGAAGCCGCTGAACGCGGAATCATCTTTATTGATGAAATTGATAAAATTGCCCGCAAGTCTGAAAATACTTCTATTACACGTGATGTAAGCGGTGAAGGTGTTCAGCAGGCACTTTTGAAAATCATCGAAGGTACAGTTGCAAGCGTTCCTCCTCAGGGTGGCCGCAAGCATCCTAACCAGGAAATGCTTCAGATTGATACAACAAACATCCTCTTCATTCTGGGTGGTGCCTTTGTTGGCCTTGATAAGATAGTTGAACAGCGTGTTTACGCTCATTCTATGGGCTTTGGTTCAAACATCGGACAGATGGATGAAACTCAGAAAATGAAGCTTTTGTCACAGGTAACTCCTGATGACCTTGTAAAGTTTGGACTTATTCCTGAACTTATCGGTCGTATGCCTATTACCTGCGCCCTCAAAGAGCTTACACAGGAAGACCTTGTTTCAGTTTTGACAGAGCCTAAAAACGCAATTACAAAGCAGTTTAAGGCAAGCTTCCAGATTGACGATGTTGACTTGAGCTTTGAAGAAGACGCCATCAAGGAAATTGCCGCTGAAGCAATCAGACAGAAAACCGGTGCCCGAGGACTCCGCACAATCGTTGAAAAAATGCTTATGGACATCATGTTCGAAGTTCCTGATATTGAAGGCAAAAAATCTGTAAAGATTACAAAAGATGTAGTTTTACAGAAAGAAAAAGACGTTATGAAGCTTGTTCAGCGTCAGGCTGAAATTTCTGCTTAAAAAAAATGCTCCCGCTATGGGAGCTTTTTTTTAGTATTCCCCAGGCGCCACAATTTTTCCATCGTAAATTTCTTTAGGATAAACAACAATTCCAAGCTTCTTTTCAAGGGTTGCAAAGGCTCTCATTTCATATTCATCACCAATAACAACATTTACACCGGATTTTCCGGCACGCGCAGTACGACCGCTTCGGTGAATGAAAAAATCTTCGTCTTTTGGCAGATCCATTTGAACAACATGAGAAATATTTGCGATATCCAGCCCTCGGGCAGCAAGGTCACTTGTAATTAAAATCTTACACTTCCCGCTTCGAAACTTATCAATTGCGGCTTTACGAAGCTGCTTGTCAGCCTTGGCATGCAAAGCCATACAGTCAATCTTTTTAAAACGCAGCTTTGAATAAATATTTTCGACCTGGTCTGCCCGGCTTGTAAAAATCAGGATTTTTTCATAATCGCAGGCGGCAATGAACTTACGGAGAGTTTCAATTTTATCCCGGCTTTCTGCATAGATTGCCCAGTGGCTGATTCGCTTACGAAGAACATCTTCTGCGGGAAGCACAACGTTTTCAATTCCTGCAAAAAAGATTTTTGTCTGTTTATTAAGGGTTGCTGTGCAGGCAATAATCTGAGCTTCTTTTGGAACAAGAAGGCGAAGTGCATCTGTTTCTTCAAAAAGCTCCTTGCGGACAAGGCGGTCTGTTTCATCAAAAACAAGAGCCTTAAGGCCATTCAGCTTAAGTTTTTTAAGGCGGATTAATTCAACAAGGCGGGCCGGATTTCCGATTACAATAAAAGGCTTTTCCTTTAGTGTTTCAATCTGGCGCTTAATAGGAGCACCGCCAATAAAAAGGGCAGTTTTTTTATCTGTAATCTGTTTGCAGGCCATATTGATTTGTGAAGCTAATTCGTAGGTAGGCGCCGCTATCAGAATACTGACATTATCCGAGTTTTCACCACTTTCATACATCTGAATCAGAGGCAGTAAATACGCAAAAGTTTTTCCGGTTCCGGTTTCTGACTGAAAAATCACGTTCTTTTTATCAAGAATCTTTGGGATAATTTCATTCTGAACGGCAGTCGGCTCTGAAATTCCAAGAGAAGAAAGTTTTTGATTTATCGAATCCGAAAGAAGATTAAATGCGTTTTTATTCATAAGACAAAATATAGCACGAAAGGTCGAAAAATGATAGAATGAAAGAATGATAAAAGTCGGCATTGATACATTTGGTTGCGATCACGGACGCTCAGGACTGGGTTCCTGTCTTTTTTATCTTGCAGCAAATCTTCCAACAGATGATGAAAATATTTCTTTTGAACTTTTCGGCTCAGAAAGTGACCGTTTTACCTTTACAGAAAACAATGGATTTCCATATCAGGCAGTTCAGCTTGCAGATAATCCCAAAGCTGAAGGAAGCTGGCATCACAGAAGCGGAATCAAATTTTTTGTGATGAAAAATAATTATGATTTAGTGATTTATCCGGCCGTTTCCAAGGTATTTCCTTTTACCTTCATAAAAAACGGAATCGCAATTGTAAATACAGTGCTTTCTTCGGCAATTGAGAAAATGAGTTTTCTCCACAAAAAGCTTTTGAAGCACGGACTAAAAAATGTAAAAGTCATCATTGCTGGAACAAATTACATCAAAAAAGACCTGAAAAAACTTGGAATTCCGGAAGAAAAAATCCGCGTAATTTACAACGGAATTGATCACAAGCTTTTTTATCCAAAAGTTCTTGGTGATGAAGAGGCTGTTGAGGTTTCACCTTTCAGCATCAAACGTCCCTACTTTATTTACGGTTCAAAGCTTTCTGATAAAAACAAAAAGCATATTGAACTTATAAAGGCCTTTGAAATCTTCAAAAAAAACACAGGACTTCCCCACCGCCTGGTTCTTGCGGGTGAAGACGGAGATTACGCAAAAGAAGTCCACAAAGCAGTTTTTGAAAGCGAATTCGCCTCGGACATTTTCCTTACAGGCTTTTTCCCTCACGAAAGTTTTGCAACCCTTTACGCCGGAGCCGAAGCCTGCATTTTTCCAAGCGTAAACGAAGGAATAGGACTTCCTGTTCTTGAGGCCATGGCCTGCGGAATTCCTGTTTTGTGTTCAAATGCAGGAGCCCTGAAAGAAGTCGGAGGCCACGCACCTTTGTATTTCAATTCCAACAAGCCGGCAGAAATCGCTGCCGCCATGCAGAAAGTAATAGAAGACAAGGATTTACGCGACAAAATGACCGACCTGGGCAACATACAGGCCGGAAAATACAACTGGAGCAAGACGGTAGAAGAGCTGCTGAAAATAATAAAAGAAATCAGTGCATAGAACAAAACGTCATAAATCATTATAATATTATGACTATTTTTTGGAGAATTTTGTGTTTTTAAAAAGTCTTGATATATTTGGATTTAAATCTTTTGCCGACAAAACCCACATTGATTTTGCCGAGGGTATCACTGCCCTTCTTGGTCCTAACGGCTGTGGAAAATCAAACGTAGTAGACGCCATTAAATGGGTACTGGCAGAAAACCGCTCAAAAAATCTTCGCGCAGAAAAGATGGAAGATGTTATTTTTAACGGAACAGAACGCCGCCAGAAGCTTAACGCTGCCGAAGTAACTTTAACTCTTTGTAACGACAAGGGACTACTTCCTCTTGATGAAGACGAAATTGCAATTACCCGCCGCCTTTACCGTTCCGGCGATCAGGAATATTTTATTAACAAGCGTCCTGCGGGTCCTACAGAAATCCGACGTTTGTTTATGGATACTGGTGTTGGTAAGGCAGCCTACTCTGTTATGGAGCAGGGAAAAATCGACCAGATTCTTTCAAGTAAGCCGGAAGACCGCCGCTATCTTTTTGAAGAGGCAGCCGGAATCAGCCGTTCGAAGGCGGAAGTTGCGGAAGCTGAACGCGAGCTTGAAAGAACCCGTCAGAACCTTACTCAGATTGAAATTGCCCTTGGAGAAATCAAACGTCAGTACGATTCTTTGAAAATCCAGTCTGAAAAGACAATCAAATACCGCAAATACAAGGACGAGATTTTTGACTACGAACTGGACATCACCCTGCTCCGCCTTAAAAACTTTGTTCAGGACAAGGCCCGTCATCAGGACGAACTGAAGGTCGTTGAGCAGAAGCGTGATCAGGTTCGCAAAGAAATTGATGAAATAAACAATACAATTTCTGAAAACCGCGAAAAGTCTAAGGCTTTGCAGGAAGAGCTTTATGCAAAGCAGGCAGAACTTATAAAAATCGGTACAGAAAAGAATGGTAAGCTGGACTTAATTTCTAACTTTAACAAACAGGCAATCGAAATTAAGGAAAAAATCAATAACCTTGACGGCCGTAAGCGTGCAATCAGTGAACAGCTTGATAACACTCAGGAAGAAATTGACGAGCAGAACGCAGAGCTTCATTCAAAAACAAAGCAGCTGGAAAATGCCCGTGCAAACATAAAATCCTTTGAGGATAACATCACAAAAAGCCGCAGCCAGATTAATGAAAATGATCTGAAGGCTGACGAACTTCGCGAAAAAATATCTTCTCTTGAAGCAGAAAGAAAAGCCCTGCAGAACGAGCTTGCTTCCATCACAGAAGACATTGTAAGCATGCTTGATGAAAAGCTTAAGTCAGCAGGTTTTTCTGAAAATGCAATGAGGAATGCCAAGGAAGAGCTTGATACAGCCCTTGGAAAGCTTAAGGTTTTTGTAACAGGCCGTAAAAACGTATTCACAGACTTTGCAAACCAGAATCACAGCGCAGAAGAGTCTTCAAAAACAGTGCGCGAAGCAAGCGATGCTTTTGCTGAAGCTGAAAGTCAGATTGCGGCTCTGGAAGAAGCCCTTTCAAAATATCTGAACGCTTCCCCTGCCTTCATCACAGAATTTTTAAGTCCTGAAGGCGTAATGACAAAAAAACGCGGCATAGATTCAAAAATCAACGAAAATATTGCCTCAGTTGAAAAATTAAATTCCCAGATTGCAGACCTTCATTCTGAAAACTCAGAGCTTGTTGCAAAAATCAACGAGTACGAAGATACACTGCATAAACTCAAGATTAACGAAATCCAGATGCAGGAGCAGATTAACTCCGCTAAAAATCAGATTAACAACCTTGAGCGTACCTTTGCCGAACAGAAAAACCGCCTGCGCGAAGTTGAAGATGATATTTTTACAGAAACAAAACGCCAGGAAGAACTCAACGAAAAGATCAACGGCATTCAGGATGAACTTGCCGAAATTGAATACCGCGGTGAAAAACTCGCAAAAGAAATGTCTAACCTGGACGAAGAAATTGCCAAGTGCGACAAATCAGTTTCAGGAAAAACAGGCACTCTTGATAAAAAACGCGAGGATGAACGCCGCTATCAGGAGCAGTACGAACGCCTTACCCTGAGCCTCAACTCAGCTGACAACGATATCCGTAACATAAAGCAGAACTTCCAGGATCAGTACAGCCGCGACCTTATGGCCTACGAAGAGCGCATGTATAAAATCAATACACCGGCCGCAGACCTTCGTGAAAAGCTTTCAGAGGCAAAAAAAGCCTTTAACTCTCTGGGAACTGTAAACCTTATGGCACCGGAAGAATTTGCGGAAGTAAAAGACCGCTACGAGCGCCAGAACTCAAACTACGTTGATACTAAAAAGAGTCTGGATAACCTTATCATCGTTTCGGAAGAAATCAAATCAAAATCTGCCGAAATGTTCCTTGATACCTACAACAAGATTAAAAAGAATTTCCACAATATGTTCCGCCGCCTCTTCAATGGTGGCCGTGCAGAGCTTAAGCTGGCAGATCCTGCAAATATCCTTACTTCAGGTATTGATATTTATGCCCAGCCGCCTGGAAAGAATCTTGAAAACATCGCCCTTCTTTCAGGTGGTGAAAAGACTATGACTGCGGTTGCCCTGCTCTTTGCAACCTATCAGGTTCGCCCTAGCCCCTTCTGTCTTTTGGACGAGATTGATGCCGCTCTGGACGACAAAAACGTTTCAAGCTTTGTAACAACACTGGAAAGCTTTGCAAACATCAGTCAGTACATCGTAATTACTCATAACAAGAAGACCGTAATGGGTGCTTCTACAATGCTTGGTATTACAATGGAGGAATCCGGCGTAAGTAAGACAATTCAGCTTCGTCTTGATGAAGACATTAAGACAGGAGCCGACATTGACCGTTCAAGCGAAAACTTTGTTGACGAAGATGTTCCGGAGGAAGAAGGCGTTGTACTTCCACCGCGCCCTGAACATCACCGCCATGAAGAAGAAAAAACTGTCGCGCAGCAGGATGGCACTAAGACAGAGGCAGGCGAATAAGCGTTATGGATTTTGCTTCGATTATTGAATCCGTAAAGGAAAAAATTACATCAATAATTGATTCTCTTTCTGAAAAACTTCAGGACTTAATGGAAACAAACAAAAAGCTTGTAATTTTGATTGCCGCTATGTTTGTTACCCTGCTGATTTGTCTGATTCTTCTTATAGCGCTGGCCGCTTCTGGAGCCGACAAAAAGAAAAAGGATAAATCTATTCCGCTTTCGACAGTTCTGCAGGTTGAAGAGCCTGTAATTCCGGACGGGCCTAAGCTTCCAAAAGATTATAATATTTCCCGTCCGGCAAAAGATAAATGGGATGACCAGGAAGCCATGGAATGGTTTACAATCCCCGGCGAAAATGAAGTTGAAGCACTTTCATTTTCAAATGACAAAATCGTAAAAGACATACTGGAGGCTGCTCCGTGAAAAAGACCGGCATTTTTATAATTTTTGCCCTTAGCTTTATATTTTTCTCATGTGCATCTAAACCTCAGCCACAGCTGGAGTCTGATATGCAGGCTTCTTCTCAAAATGAAGCCCTTATAGAATCACCAGCTGAACCGATTGCAGAACCTGAAGTTCTGGAAGAAAGTGATAATACTCTTGAAGAAATTGATGAGCCCGACGTAAGGGATCTTCCGCCGGAAGAAGAGACTTTTGCCTCTGAAGATGACGAAATTGAAGATGTAGAAAGCGCTGAGGTCCAGGCAGGTCCGGATGCAAACTCTGATGCAGACGCAGCTCTTCAGGCAAATGGCACTGACGCAGGCATTGAAACTACAGAAAGCCTGCCAGCAGCTTCTGATGCCAATAAAGCCGCAGAAATCATCAGCCAGGAAGGAGCCTTGAGTGCAACAGCAGCTCTGGCAGCAGCAAACAGAGATTCTGAAAATCCTCTTTCAGATTCATCAGAAGATAATGAAAGCAAAACTGATTCTTCAGAAAGCGAAAATGAGCTTAATACTGAAGGAAAGGCTGAAGACGATGCTGACCTGGATATCGAAAACGAAGAAAGTACAGAAGCTTACCCTGTTTCAAGAAGCGTAAGCCTCAAGGTTTCTGAATATCTTGATATTTCATACCCGGGAAACGGCTGGATTTTTATGGGTGCAACTGACAATTCAAAGAACATCACCTATTTTGGACGAAAACTCGGCACCCAGAACACAAACTTTTCGCTTCAGGCAAGAATTCCGGGTACTAAAATCCTTCATTTTTACAAAAACGACAACCTGACAAATCAGATTATCGATGATTATATTGAAGTAAGGGTTCTTGAAGAAAGAGGAAGCAATCAGACTCACGTTGAAGCTCCTGAATTCAAAATGCCGGTAAAGGCAAAACGCCCGGTTGCAATGAATCCATCTGTTGAAACAGCAGGTGAAATAGCTGCCGCAGCGGTAGCGGATGCTGTATCAGACGGGGTTGAAGATGTAGTTCCTGTTGAAAAAAAGACTCCTCAGAAAAAAAATCAGACAAATACGGCAGTTCAGAATAAAGCAGCAGCTTCAGCAAATACAACAAAAGCTCCTGAAAAAGAGGAAGCAAAAGAAAATCCGTCTCAGACTCAAACCTCCCCAGCTGACATTTCAGCTCTTCTTTCAGCAGCAAAAACTCAGTTTGAAGGAAAGGATTATAAAAAAGCCCTGGACTCAATCAATGAATATCTTAGCAATTCAAAAGACAAAAGGGACGAAGCCCTTTTCCTTCAGGGACAGATTCTTGAAGCAAAATCTGAGGTTCAGGATATTGCTAAAGCAATTGATTCGTATACAACGCTTACAAAAAATTATCCTGCAAGCAAATACTGGGATAAGGCAAATAAGCGCATCATATATTTAAAAAGATTTTATCTTCAGGGAAGATAAAACAAAGAGGTCATTATGATTAAAAAAATCATTCTTGTATCGGCAGCAGTTACACTAGCCCTTTCACTTTCATCGTGTACAATCAACAGACCGGCAGAAGCTCAGCGTTATATTACGGTCTCCGGAAGCGGATCTGTCTCCGTTTACCCGGATTTAGTTTCCGTTAAATTTCTTGTAAAAACAACAGGCTGGAATATTGCAAAAACAGCAGAACTCAACGCTGTAAATACACAGAATGCAATGACTGCTATCAGACAGGCAGGAGTTGCAGATGCTGATATCTTTACAAGCGATTATAAAATCACACAGGATAACTCCCAGGCTTATCCAGGTCAGTACACTGTAAGAAATTCAATTTCTGTAATCATCAGAAATCCAAAGATTACAGGAGCCGTAATTGATGCTGCCGTAAAACAGAATACCGGAGCAAATGGTGTAACTGATTTTGAATATCTTGTTTCTGATAAGTCGACAGCCCTCCGTCAGGCAAGAACAAATGCCATCAAGGATGCTCAGGATGCTGCTAACCTTCTTGCAGGTGCAAGCGGATGTAAAGTAGGAAATGTAATGGAAATTTACGAAAATTACACAACAACTTCCCGCAATGACGGCGTGATGCTTGCAAAGTCTGCAGGAAACGGTTCAACAGAAACTCCTATTGAACCTGGAAAAATTGATATTACTTCAAACGTAACAATTAAGTATACTATCGAATAAGATAAGTGAATAATAAATGGGCAAAAGCCCGCGAGGATAAAAGAAATGCTAGACTATAAATTTATTAAAGACAATCTTGATGCTGTAAAACAAAACATCATCAACCGCAACATGACTGCTGATGCAGATATCGTTGTTGAACTTTACGACAAAAGAACAGCCCTTGTTACAAAACTTCAGGCTTTGCAGCAGAAACGCAATGAAAATGCCCAGGCTATGAAACAGAAGCTTGATACTGATGCACGCGCAAAACTTATTGAAGCCGGAAAAGCAATCAAAGAGGAAATCTCCGGCGTTGAAGCTGAAAGCAAGGAAATCGAAGAAAGACTCGAAGAAGCTGCAAGAAAACTTCCTAATATGGTTCACCCTGATGCACCTGTTGGAAAGCTTGATACAGAAAACCTTGAAGTAAAGAAGGTTGGAACTCCACGTAAGTTTGACTTTGAACCAAAAGACCACGTTCAGCTTGGTGAAGAACTGGATATCATCGATTTTGACCGCGGAACTAAGGTTTCCGGTCCTAAATTCTACTACCTTAAAAACGATGCTGTATTCCTTGAGCAGGCTTTGATTATGTACGCCCTCAACGTACTCCGCAAGCACAATTTCAAGCTTTTCATCACTCCTGATGTTGCAAAAGAAGAAGTTTTGAAGGGAATCGGATTTAATCCACGCGGAAACGAATCTAACGTTTACTCAATTGAAGAAGAAGGAACATGTCTTGTTGCTACTGCAGAAATTACACTGGGTGGTTACCACAAAGACGAGATTCTTGATAAAGCAAGCCTTCCGCTTTTGTACGGTGGACTTTCACATTGTTTCCGCCGTGAAGCTGGAGCTGCAGGTCAGTTCTCTAAGGGACTTTACCGCGTTCACCAGTTCGACAAGGTAGAAATGTTTGTTTACTCTACTCCGGAGCAGAGTGACGAACTGCACGAAAAACTCCGCCTTATTGAGGAAGAAATCTTTGAAGGACTGGGAATTCCTTTCCACGTTGTAGATACATGTACAGGTGACCTTGGTGCCCCTGCCTACCGCAAGTGGGACCTTGAAGCATGGATGCCTGGCCGCAACGGTGGTGAATACGGAGAAGTTACTTCTACATCTAACTGTACAGACTACCAGGCCCGCCGCCTTAACATCAAATACAAGGATGATGACGGAAAGAACAAGTATGTACACACATTGAACGGAACTGCAATTGCTGTAGGACGTGCAATGCTTGCAATTCTTGAAAACTACCAGAATGCAGACGGTTCTGTTACAATCCCGGAAGTTCTTGTACCATACTGCGGATTTGACAAAATTATGCCTGCTAAAAAATAAAAAAGGGGGTGCCCCCCCCCGCAAAAGGCTGAATTGAATATGGAAGAAAGCGATTATCAGAGAAAAATCTATTATATTCTCCTTGCAAGTTTTGCAATCTTAACAGGTTTTCTTTTTAAAATCCTTGCTTCCGTATTTCTGCCGGTAATTACGGCAGCCCTGCTTGCCTGTGTTTTTGCCCCGATTATCCAGAAAATTAATTACAAGTTTAAGATTCCCTGGACAGTTCTTGCAGTTCTGATTACTGTATTCCTTTTTTTCATAATTCTGGGCGTTTCTTCACTCTTAATTTCCAGCGTCACCTCAATAGTTTCAGAATATCCTAAATACGAAAGCAAATTCCTTCATATTTATAAAATTCTTGCAAACAGTTTTGACCTTCGCTTTGATGAGGATATGAGTCTGGCCGGAAATATCTGGCAGCATTTGAAAGTGCGCGAATACATTCAGGCTTTTGTAGTAACACTTTCAAGCGGAATTGTTTCTTCCGGAAAAAACATTTTCCTGGTTTTGATTTTCTCCCTCTTTATCCTGATTGAATACCGGATGACAAACCGAAAAATCAGCTATGCCTTTGCAGACCGGGCAAAAGGAAAGATTTTACGCGTTATCCGCCGTATTATCCAGGAAATTGTTCATTATCTTTCAATAAAGACTGCAATTTCCCTTGCGACAGGCTTCCTGGTATTTTTAGTTGCCCTCTGTTTTGGAATGGATTTTGCAATCTTGTGGGGCTTTTTAGCCTTCACTATGAACTTTATCCCAACCTTCGGTTCAATTTTTTCTGTCTCAATAACAACACTCTTTGCCCTGGTGCAGTTCTACCCTAACTACCCTAAGGTTTTTGTCATTTTTACCCTGATAATCCTTATTAATTTTATGCTTGGAAATATTATTGAACCTCGTGTTCAGGGAAAAAACCTGGGCCTTTCACCTTTTGTGATTATCGTAAGCTTGACTCTCTGGGCCTATATCTGGGGAACAGTAGGAATGATTATCGCCATTCCAATGACAGTAATCATCAAAATTGTCTGTGAAAATATTTCTTACCTTCATCCCTTTGCAATTCTACTGGGAAATGACCCTAAACAGACAAAAAGGGATTTTCAGTAAAACTAACAGATAAAGAATTATATAAAGAGGGTTTTCGTAGCCTTTTCGTAAATAAAGCGCAAATCCTCTTCCTGAATGCTTGTATATCTGAAATCAACGCACATTCTTTCATCATTTTCAAGATTATAGATTTTATTTACTATGCAGGTTACAAAGATATCGCGGGTCATAATCGGCCCCTTTTTCAGCGTAAATGAAAGCTTAAGGCCGTATTCGTCATTCTGCACAAAAGTATAATTTATGCGGTCAAGGGCGATTACAATGCGCTCGTGGTCAACATAAAGTATATTCAAAGGCTTAATGCGGTCCTGCAGCGATTCAACCTTTACAGGCTGTGAAAAAGTCAGATAGTTACAGATTGGAATCAGCTGAATTCCGTTCCCGGCATTTTTTTCAAGCTTTGCAGCGGCAACATATTTTTCCAGGAGTTCTTTTGCCCTTTTTTGATTTTCAAGGGGAATTGATTTCCAGGCGGGACGATTAAAAAGCTCAACATTTTCCCATGGAAGGCAAAGCAGATTCAAATCCTTACCAGTACGGCATTCATAGTAAAAAAGTCCGCAAAAATCATAATTCCTTTCTTCTACTACATCAGCGATTCGGTAAATTACATCCGGAATTGAAACTGAATATACATCTTTTTTTGCGGTGACCTTTGAATTAAAATAAAGTCCTACCCGATTAAAGTAAAATTCAACTTTAACTTCTTTATTCAAAAAGTTTTTTACAGAGGCTCCGGGATTTTCAAGAATGATTGTTCCGTTTTTCTTAACAGTGAGATTTTCACCCTTGATCGCTACCGGAAATATCTGAGAATTTAAAGGACGGACATCTGCATCTACATTATCAGAAACCGAATCTAAAGGGGTAATGGTAACAGGTACGTTTCCGTCAATAAGATACTGAACTACAAGCTGGCGCTCGATTCCCGTAAGTGTTGAATCATTCATATCTCTCCCACCTTTCGATTTTTATATTATAAAGAGTATTTTCCTTATCAGGACTCATATATAATGTTACATCAACATATCCGCTATTACAATAAAATCTGACAGGAAACTGAATAAGATTATCGAATCGGGCTGGCTGGCCTAAAATCCAGCGGTTAAAAAGAAGCAGCGTCTTCTCATCAGAAGAAGGAAAATTTTTTCCAAAATTATCTTTCCAGCCTTTTTGAAGCTCCTCAGCAAAAAAGATATAATTAAAGCGATAATTAGAAGGAAAAGCCCCAAAAAGCTTCTCCTGGTCCCAATCAGCCAGAAGACGGCAAAGTTTTTCTGAGTTTTCAACATATTTATATTCAATATTTGACAGATTAAGGGAAGCAAAATCCTTAAAGACTGGATAAACAGCAGGATTAAGAGAAGCAGAAAGCTTTGCATTTTCAGTTGTAAGGGTATGCCCTTCCGGTATAAAATCAGCTTCCTGTTTTACTGTTTTAGTAAGACGTTCCTTTTCCAGTTCAACAGACCACACAGCTTCATTTTCTATCTGAGAGACAAGACTTTTTATTGTATATAAATCAGATGTTTCTTCTCCACCATCCTTCTGATGAGAACAGGAAAAAAGAGAGATTGAAAAAAGAAATGTAAAAATAAAATATCTACTTTTTTTCATTACGATTTTTGTCTGATGCAGATATATATATTAACACAGATTCTTTTTGTGGTCATTAATCATTTTGCTTAAATTTAAAAAAAAGTTAATTTTTTTTATAAAACCTGTTGACATAAATTACGTAATTATATAATATATAAACATCAAGCAGCGATACAGCGACTTGTAAAAACAAATCGGGCAGTTAGCTCAGCTGGTACGAGCGTCTGGTTTACACCCAGAATGTCGGGAGTTCGATCCTCTCACTGCCCACTTAAAAGCACTCAGTTTTGAGTGCTTTTTTTTATTCTAACTACTTCACTTCTCCAATAATATTATATTATATAGAAAATATTTCACTTATATTAAAAAATATGATATTATTTATATGTGAAATTATTATCTGATATCCGTAATTTTTATTTAGGAAAATTTTCAAATACAATCTGGAGATTTTTTTTAACTCTTATAATGCTTCTCCTTTTCATTTCCTTTTTTAAAATTAAGGATAATACCTTTGTAAGAGAACCCCCTGCAAAGGAAACCCAATATCTTGACTGGAGGGTAACCTCTGCCGAACAGGAAGATCAGCTTCTTGTACTTCCCTATACGACTGACAGTTCCTTAAGTGATTTTACCATTAAAACTACCCTTCCAGATCTGAACTCAACATCTGTGCTGATATTACGCTGTCGTTATAACACGATTACCGCAAAAATTGACGGAGGCTTTGTATACGCATCTGATTTTTCATCAATTGCAGGAATAAGAACCAGAGTTGGAAAAGACATCTGCTATATGCCTCTTTCAAAGGAATACAGCAACAAAGAAATAGAAATAAATATTCAGCTTCAGAATAATAAGATTTCAAAGTCTTCCTTAACAGCAATAATACTTTCTTCCAGAAATACCTTTGTTCTTGAATATCTCAGGCAAAACCTTGTTCTTTTTATTACAGCTATCCTTCTGATTGTCTGCAGTGGCGGTTCTTTTGTTTTCTTCCTTTTAAGTTATTTTACAAACAAGCACAGAATGTCAAATGTTTCAAAGAGTCTTTTCTACCTTGGAATTATTTCAATTCTTACAGCTGCCTGGGGCCTTTGCGACACCCATATTTTCTCTCTCTTTACGGAAAAAGTAGTTCTTGACGGCATTATTACCTATACAGCCCTTATTCTTCTGGCACTTACTTTTGCAGACTATTTTGTCTGCCTTTATGGTGATAATAAAGCAATAAGATTTATCAATCTCTTTGCCCGGCTGAATGTAATCTTTCAATTCCTTGTTTTTGTTACAGGATTCAAGGATTTACCGGAAACAATTTACTGTACCCATATGATTTTCGTTTTTGATGTAATCTATGCTGTAGTTATGAGCATTAAGAATCTTATTAAATACGAAAATTCTGAAAAGCTTCTTTTTAATATTGGAAACCTGCTTTTTGCAATCTTTGTAGCCGGAATTCTCATTTTGTACATTCATAACAGGGATGGAGCTTATTCATACTTCTCAGTTATGGCAATTATCATTTACTGTACAATACAGATTGCAATTACTGTAATAAAATTCATTAAAACCATCAAAAAACAGGCCGCTTTGCATGAGGCAGAAAAATTTGCCTATACAGACCAGCTTACCAAGATGGATAACAGACGAGCCTACTCTGTATTCAAAAAACACGTTGGAACGGCTCCCCTGTCAGATGATTTCAATATTATTTATTTCGATCTGAACGGCCTCAAAGATACAAATGATAAGCTTGGTCACAATGCTGGTGATGAGTTTATCATAGGCGCTACAGATATAATAAAAAAGGTATTCTACGATGCCCAGCTTAAATGTCGTATGGGTGGAGATGAATTCCTTGTTGTCCTCAAAGCAAGCAAAGATATTCTTACAAAACGTTTATTCTATTTTGATTCTCTTATTGAAAACTGGCACGGAAAACTTGTAAAGAATATTTCAATAGCATACGGTTACTGTTCTGCGGCTGATTATGATAATCCGACTTTTGAAGCATTGATTTCTAAGGCCGATGAGTTTATGTATAAAAACAAGAATGATTATTATGAGAAGAACGGAAAGCCTCACCGTCCAAGCTTAATGTAGCTTAAGAAATAACAAATTTATAGAGTAATTTTTTATTATCCGAAGTTTCTATAAGCCCACAGAAATTATCATTATAAAATACTGCAATAGATTTTTGCTGCTGGCAATTTATATATTGACTGAACATCGAAAAGAGAAGTTTTTTCCCATTTTTAAAATCACAAAGGGCTTTTTCATCTTTAAGGCTGACACATTCAAAACCACATAAAAGAGCGGTTTCCTGGGAAAATCCACAGAGCTTCTCCCTGATTTCCTTTTGTATAAAAAGATCTGCTTCAGAAGGAATACAGGGCTTTTTCTCTTTCTTTTCCTGAACAGGAAGTTCTGCCTCTTTTTTTGAAAAATAATTTTCTACATCTTTTTTTGAATTTTCAATGGTAAAATTATTAAGGAGGGAATATCCAGCTGCATTTTCAAGCCTGAAATTTCCGACTTTAGTACGAAGAAGGCCAGTAAGATGCCCTGCACTTCCACAAGACTCTGCTATATCCCGGGCAAGACAGCGAATATAAGTTCCCTTAGAAACAGAAAAATCAATTCTTGCATAGAGAACCCTTCCTTCAAAAAGCTCTGTTTCCTTAAGCTCTGCGCTGAATACGGTGATTTTTCTTTTTGGGATTTCTACTTCAATTCCCTGACGGGCAAGGTCACTGGCACGTTTTCCATCCACGTGGATAGCACTGAAGGCAGGAGGGGCCTGCAATAATTCCCCGGTAAAATTAGCTAATGCCGCTTCCAGGACCTCTGGCGTTGGCAGGGGCGCCTTTTTTACCAGCTGCCCTGTAAACTCAAGGGTATCAGTTTCTTCACCGAATTTAATAACAGCCGAATAAGACTTGTCAAACTCCGTTATATTTCCGGCAAGCTTTGTAAGACGTCCTGCACATACCACAAGGAGCCCCTGAGCAAAAGAGTCAAGGGTTCCTGTGTGACCAACTTTACTAGTGTTAAGTGCTTTTTTTACGTTATTTAATGAAGCAAAGGATGTGAGCCCCGGCTGCTTGGCAAGTAAAACAATGCCGTCAGCCGAAGCTTTATTTGAATTATTCTGCATTTTCGGAAGAATTATCTCCGTCGGAAGAAGCACAGCTTTCTTCAAGGGCCTTACTTTCAGCTTCAAGCTGATTGAGTTTCTGAACCATCTTAAATCCGGCCTTCATTCCCTCATCAACCTTAAACTGAAGCTTAGGGAACTGACGGATTCTAAGCTTCTGAGCAATTTCGTGCTGGATAAAACCGGCAGCAGAATTGAGTCCGTCAACGCCTTTTTTAAGCTGTCCGTCCGGGAGAAAAGTTGAAACGTAAACTTTTGCATAGGCAAGGTCGTTTGTTACCTCGACCCTGTTTATGCTGAGAAAGGTATTTACGCGGGGATCCTTAATTTCTCCGCGCAAAATCAAAGTTGAGATTTCATCGCGAAGCTGGTCATTAAGACGCTGCAAACGATACTGTCCCATTACTCTTCACCTTCCTTATTTTCAGCTGCACCCTTCTTAGCGGCTTCTGCCTCTTCTTCGGCAAGAGTCTTACCAAGCTTCTTTGCAACTTCAACAATTTCGAATACTTCAAGCTTATCGCCGACCATGATATCCTGCCAGTTTTCAAGACCGATACCACACTCATAGCCTGTGCTGACTTCTTTTGCGTCATCCTTAAAGCGTTTGAGGGAAGTAATCTTTCCTGTAAACTTAACAATTCCATCACGGATAAGATGAACGCTGGCTGTACGTTTTACGAGGCCTTCCGAAACCATACAACCGGCAATTACGCCGACCTTTGGAACGCGGAATGTATTGCGAACTTCCACCATACCAATAACTTCTTCTTTTGTATCCGGCTGCAGCATACCTTCCATAGCGGCCTGAATTTCCTCGACACACTTATAGATGATATTGTATTTACGGATTTCAACCTGTTCCTGCTCGGCAAGAGTTTTTGCCTTTGGAGTAGGACGAACATTAAATCCGATAATGATTGCGTTAGAGTCAGCAGCGGCCAGAGTAACGTCTGATTCGTTGATTGCACCGGCACTTGAATGAATAACGTTCAGGCGGATTTCACGGGTAGAAAGCTTTTCAAGAGAAGTCTTGAGGGCTTCTGCAGATCCCTGAAGGTCAGCCTTAATGATAACCTTAAGTTCATTAACTTCGCTGTTTTCGATATCAGTGTAAAGGGTATCAAGAGTTGTCTTCTTAACAGCCTTAGCCTGTTCAAAGCGCTTGAGTTCCTGACGTTTTGCAGAAATTGCACGGGCATCTTTTTCTGTTTCTGTAACCTGGAATGGATCACCTGCGTTAGGCATTTCTTCCATACCAAGAACTTCAACCGGAATAGAAGGACCTGCTTCCTGAATACGCTTACCGCGATCATCAAACATGGCACGAACACGACCAGAATAAATTCCAGCAACAAAAGGATCACCCTGTTTAAGACATCCGCGCTGTACGATTACAGTTGAAACAACACCACGTCCCTGATCTACGCGGGATTCAAGAATCTTACCTTCTGCACGGCATTCAAAGTTTGCCTTAAGCTCAAGCATTTCAGCCTGAAGGAGGATTGCATCAAGCAAATCATCAATACCTTCTTTCTTAAGGGCAGAAATATGAACATACTGAGTGTCTCCACCCCATTCTTCCGGAGTGAGACCGAGTTCAGAAAGCTGAGTCTTAACGCGGTCCGGATTTGCTTCCGGCTTATCAACCTTGTTTACGGCAACGATGATAGGAACCTTAGCGTCCTTAGCGTGAGCAATAGCTTCAAGAGTCTGAGGCATAACACCATCATCTGCAGCTACTACAAGAACTACGATATCTGTTACCTGAGCACCGCGGGCACGCATCATAGTGAATGCTTCGTGACCTGGTGTATCAAGGAAGGTAATCTTTCCTTTTTCTGTTGTAACCGAATAAGCACCAATTGACTGGGTAATACCCCCGGCTTCTCCTGCCGCTACGTTTGCATGGCGGATAGCATCCAGGGTCTTTGTCTTACCGTGGTCAACGTGTCCCATAACAGTAACAATTGGAGGACGAGGAAGAAGTTCAACTCCGTCATCCTTTTCACTTTCAATTACAGTTTCATCATAAAGGCTTACAAGTTTTACCTCGCAGCCATATTCAGCAGCAAGAAGTTCTGCGGTTTCATGGTCAATTGACTGGGTAATAGTAACCATTACACCCATACCCATAAGTTTTCCGATAACTTCGCTTGCCTTAAGGTTCATTTTTCGTGCAAGGTCAGAAACTGAAACTGTTTCCATAATTTCAATTTCTTTTGGAACTACGCTTGCAGGAGTTTCAACCTTCTTCTTCTGTTCAAAGAGGTTATCATCGTACTGCTCTTCGTCCTTGCGGTTATAAACCTGTTTTTTACCTTTGTATGCAGCCTTTTTACCCTGAGTTCTCTGCTCTGGGATTGGAGACGCCGGGGCCATGCCGCCGCCCATTGGACGAGGTCTGAAGCCTCCCTGACCACCCTGGCCGCCACGATTGAAGCCGCCCTGTCCACCACGGTTAAAGCCACCCTGGCCTCCCTGACCGCCTCTATTGAAGCCGCCTTGTCCTCCGCGGTTAAAGCCCTGACCACCTTCGCGGTTATCGCGCTCGCGGTTCTGATAGCTCTGACGAGCCTGAGCGCCGTTAAAGCCGCCCTGTCCGCCGTTACCACCACGATTATAGCCACCCTGGCCGCCCTGTCCGTTTCCATTACGGTTATAATTTCCGTAGCCGCCCTGGCCGTTTCCACCACGATTATAACCACCGCGGTTATTGTTCTGACGTCCGTGGTCAGAAAGGTTTCCGGCTTTTACGTTTGGACGAGCCTGATTAAGTTCAAAAGTACGAGGTCTGTTATTCTGATTAGCTGGCTTTGGAGCCTCTGAGCCCTGAGCGGCTGCCTGTGCAACAGGTTTTGCAGGCTTTTCTGCCTGAGAAGGAGCCTGAGGTTCAGATTTCTTTACGACAACCTTAACAGGGCTCTTTTTAGCTCCGTCATTTTTTGAAGCGTCTGCTGCACCCTGAGAAGGGTTCTTTCTTACAACTACAACGCGCTTCTTTTCTGGAGCGGAAGGAGCCTGAGCTGCCGGCTGCTGTGGAGTCTGTGCTTTTTTGTGCACTACAAATCCTGGCTTTTTTTCTGTTTCTTCTGCCATGTTTCTATTCTATGCCTCTCTATTCTGCATCCTCTTCGAATTCAAACTCACATCCACACTTTGGACAGTGAGTCATATCAAGAGTGATCTTAGCTCCACATTCAGGGCAGAAGTATTCTTCTTCTGCTTCTTCTTTTTCTGCTGTTTCAGCCTGAGCAGGAGCGCTTTCAGATTCTGCTTCGTCTTCTACGAACTCAACGTTGTCATTGATAAGCTTGTTGATTTCATCAAGAGCTTCTTTTGAAACACCTTCAATTTCAATCTTGTTGTCATCATAAGCTTCAACAAAGTCCTGAATCTGCTCAATTCCATTTGCCTTAAGAAGTTCGGCAACCTCTTTATTTACACCAGGCAGCTCTGCCACGGTTGTAATTTCATCATAAGATTCATCTGCAACATCATCATTAAAGAGAGCCTTTGCATTCTGAACAGTATTAAAGCTTGAAAGATCCATTTCAGCAGCCTGTTCTTCAGTCTTAACGTCGATGTTCCAGTCGCACAAACGGTTAGCAAGGCGAACATTCTGTCCCTGACGTCCGATTGCAAGAGAGAACTGGCTTTCATCAACGATTGCAAGAGCCTGACGCTTATCAGCATCCATGATAACCACGCGGTTAACCTGAGCCGGAGAAAGCGCATTTTTGATGAATTCTGCAGGATCTGATTCATACTTAAGAACATCAATTTTTTCATTCAAAAGCTCGCGGATAACGTTCTGAATACGAACACCCTTAAGACCAACGCAGGCTCCGACTGGATCTACTTCCTCGCGTTTTGTTGTAACTGCAATCTTTGTGCGGTAACCTGCATCGCGGACAGCCTTAACAATTTCTACAGTGCCGTCTGCAATTTCAGGAACTTCTTTTTCCAAAATAGAGCAGACAAGTTTTGGGTCGCTGCGTGAAAGAATAAGCTGGATTCCAGAGTTTGTAGGTTTGATGTCTACGATGAGAGCCTTAATACGGTCATTCTTGTCATAGAATTCAAGCTTAGACTGATATTTAACAGGAAGAACACCTTCGAGGCGGCCTGCGTTTCCAAGGTCAACATAGATGTTTCCATTGCGTTCGCGCTGGTAGTAACCGATGATGATTTCACCGATTTTATCTTTGTATTCGTTGTAAAGTGAAGTCTTGTAAGTTTCGTTAAGTCCCTGATGAGCAGTCTGTTTACCGGTTGAAACAGCTGAACGCTCATAAGTTTTAGGATCTTCAAGAATATCAATTTCATCACCCTCTTCGATTTCATCACCGGCAAGGGCACGGGCTTCTTCAAGTTCGATTTCCATTGTAGGATCGTAAACACCGTCAATTACAACTTTTCGTGAGAATAGTGATACGTCCGACATATCATCTGCAAATTTTACGATTGCATTCTCGTCTGTACCATGAGTTCGTTTGTAAGCTGCTTTAAGTGCTTTTTCAATTGTCTGTCGTACTGATTCTTCTGAATAACCTTTTTCCTCAATCAGTCGACGGATAGCTTCTGCCATTTCTGACATTTTAAGCCTCCTCTTTCTTGTTTGTATTATTTGCGGCAGAAATAAATTTTGCCTTTGCTATGTTTTCAAAAGTCTGGGTAAACTCTGTACCCTCTTCCTTTTGGATTGTAACCGATTTTTCATCAGCAGAAATGATTTTCCCACTGATCCAGTCTGTGACTGTTTTATCCCAGATGCGGACATTGCGTCCAGTAAAAAGCGCAAACTCTGCGGCATTTTTGATATTGTGCTCAATGCCTGGGCTTGTAAGTTCCATACTGGTCTCTTCAGTTCCAAGGAGTTCCTCAAGCTTTGGAAGAAGAATACGATGTACCTTTGCACAGTCGTTTACTCCCATATTGCCGTCAGGCTCCTTAGTGCATACGATTGCAGAAATTTTTGTGATTGTCTTTGCCGGAATGATTTTAAGGTCTACTAATTTGTAACCCAGTTCTTCCACCAGAGGCGCACACTCTGCGTAATATTTAATTGATTTATATGATGTATATTCCATATCCGGTTTTACTGCCAGTTTCCAACTTCTCCGCGGCATTAACAAAAAAGACCCGTGTTTTTGCACGAGTCTTTTTAATACTGATATTAAACTGACATATATAATATAGTATAAAATGTCATATTTGTCAAACAATGAAGAAATTCTTTGCAGGGAAATCAGTCATACGGCTATTTTTTCTCACCGCGAAGAATTTTTCTTACGAGCACGCCGGAAGGCTGCAAATCACTTTCTTTCCAGCCACCCTTAGCATCGCGGTCTTTGTTGTATTTGAGGGCGCCGGAATCTTCACCCTTGTTGTTGATTGACCAGTTTGCCCATGGAATTTTATTTTTTGCAAGGAAGCGCATCCATTCCATAGTTTCTTTTTCGAAAACTCCGCCGTCACCAGAAGCCTGAGTTGTTCCCCATTCAGTTACGAAAATTGGAAGTCCTTTTTTTAGGGCTGCATCAGCAACTGCACGGCTGTCTTTTCCGTGACTTCCTGCATAGAAATGAAGTGTGTACATAATGTTTTTCTGATTTTCAATAGGACTTGCGGCAGCGCTTGTAAGATCGCTTGACCAGACAGGAGTTCCTACTACAATCACGTTGTCACAGTACTTTCTGATAATAGGAATGATTCTTTCTGCATAAGGCTTGATATTACCTTCCCAGGTAACCTTTTCGCCGTTAGGCTCATTACAAATCTCATAAATAATATTAGGACAGTCAGCATAAGTAGAAGCAATCTGCTCAAAAAATTCTTCTGCAAGATGGGCATACAAAAGAGGATCCAGTTCAGGAAGAACGTGCCAGTCAACAAGAATATACATTCCGCTTTCAATGGCAGCGTCAATTGATTCAATCATCTTCAATCCCATTCCTCGGTTCTGGGCATAACCACCGTTACCGCTGACATACATTGCAGAACGCCACAAATCAGCATTCCAGTCATCACGCAGCCATTTCATTACATCTGCATTCGCATATTTTCCGTACCAGTGAAGACCATGAGAACTCATACCGCAGAGCTGAACAGGCTTACCATTCTGATCACAAAGATGGGTTCCCTGCACACTTAAAGCGCCGTAGCGTTCAACCGGAGTTTTTCCGTCATTATAAATCTTTCTGCCGCCAGAGCAGGAAGCCAGAACTAAACAAAAAACCGCTGATAAAATTACTGTTATCTTTTTAATCATTTTTTTCATAACAGTAATTTTACAGCGGTTTTCAGTAAAAAGCAATTTTTAACAGAGCCTGCAGCTAAGGCTATACTCTGTACTTGAGTTTCTTGCCGGTACCTTCGTAGAGCTTCTTACGGAGTTCAGCAACCCCTTCATCCTTAATGTAGTCATCAAAGCTCATCATGCGGTCGATAATTCCGTTTGGTGTGATTTCAACGATGCGGTTAGCAATAGACTGGATGAACTCGTGGTCGTGTGATGTGAAAAGCACTACGCCAGGGAAGGCAATCAAACCTTCGTTCAAAGACTGAATTGCTTCAAGGTCCAGGTGGTTTGTAGGATCATCCATACACAAAACGTTTGCGCCGGAAAGCATAAGCTTTGAAAGCATACAACGAACCTTTTCACCACCGGAAAGAACCTTTACCTTTTTAAGAGACTCATCGCCGGAAAAGAGCATACGTCCAAGGAAGCCGCGAACATAAGCATCATCCTGATCTTTTGAATACTGCTTGAGCCATTCTGTAATGTTAAGGTTGTTGTCAAAGTATGATGATGTATCGCGAGGAAGATAGGTGTGGGAAGTTGTCTGTCCCCAGTAATATTCGCCTGAATCAGGCTTTTTTACCTCGTTTATGATGTCAAAAAGGGCTGTTTTTGAGTTGTGTTCGATTCCGACAAAGGCGATTTTGTCGTTGCGGCCTACAGTCAGAGAAAAATCCTTGAGAAGCTGAACGCCGTCGGCATCCTTAATGTTCAGGCCTTTAATATCAAGAACGTTGTTTCCGATTTCGCGGTCTGCCTTAAAGCTTACATAAGGGAATTTACGGGTAGAAACCGGGATTTCTTCCATACTTTCGGCAAGCTTATCGTAAATCTTTTTACGGCTGGTAGCCTGTTTAGCCTTAGAAGCGTTAGAAGAGAAGCGGAGGATAAACTCGCGCAGATCCTTCATCTTATCTTCTGTCTTTTTCTGCTGCTCGTGAGCCTGACGCTGCATAATCTGGGTCATCTGATACCAGAAGTCGTAGTTTCCGCTGAACTGTGTGATTTTTCCAAAGTCGATATCGCAGATGTAGGTGCAGACTGTGTTCAAAAAGTGGCGGTCATGGGATACGACAATAACTGTGTTTTCAAAATCAAGAAGGAAGTTTTCAAGCCAGGTGATTGATTCAATATCCAGACCGTTGGTAGGTTCATCGAGAATCAGGGCATCAGGGTTTCCGTAAATTGCCTGGGCAAGAAGAACGCGGACTTTCTGAGATTCATCAAGCTCGCTCATCATTTTGTCATGGAATTCTTCTTCAAGACCAAGACCAGAAAGCATCTGCTCAATCTGATTTTCTGCCTCGTAGCCGCCAAGCTCGCCGAATTCAGCTTCAAGCTCGGCAGACTTAATTCCGTCTTCCTCTGTAAATTCTGCCTTTGCATAGATTTCGTCGCGGGCTTTTGAAACTTCGTAAAGCTTTGGGAAGCCCATCATAACTGTGTCTTTTACAGAATATTCGTCGTAGGCAAAGTGGTCCTGCTTCAAAACAGCCATTCGCTCGCCCGGAGTCATAAAAATATCACCGGAATCGCGTTCAAGCTCGCCTGAAAGCAGCTTCAAAAATGTAGATTTTCCGGCACCGTTTGCACCGGTAATTCCGTAACAGTTTCCTTTATTGAATTTAAGGTTTACGTCTTTAAAAAGCGGTTTTTCGCTGAATGAAACGCTTACGTCGCTTACTGTAATCATGTCGTCCCCTCTTATTTTCCTGTAAAGAAGCCTTTAATCTTCTGCCAGAGTGATTTTTTAGCTGGTGCTGCTGCCTGTGAGCGGCCTGCATTTTTCTTGTAATTTCCCTTAGCAGCCTGAGCATTCTTTCCGCCTTTCTTGTAGCCGGCTGCCTTGAAATCCTTCTTTTCTTTTTTGAAGTCGCCAGAAGCCACAGCAGCGTTTCCTGTTCCGTAGCGTTCCTTGTAGAACTTCATGCGCTCTTCGTAAGACATCTGGGAAAGCTTGTCCGGATTGATGTAAGGCTTTTTTCCACCCTTGCGTGGAGCTTTTTTGAAATCACCTGATTTATAATCAGATTTGAAATCCTTTTTATATCCGTCTTTCTTGTAGTCGCGTTTTTTACCGTCATGTCCGTCATGGAAATCACGTCCGCCGCGCTCGCTTTTTTCACCCTTACGGTAGTTGCGGTCAGACTTTCTGCGGCCTCCGCGGTTATCGTAGGTGTCATCATCGTGCCAGTTTTCTGTCTTAATGTACATTCCGGCAGATTTATCTTCCAGCATCTGGTCTTCGTAAGCAACGGAAGCCGGGATTGTCATTTCAACATAGCGTTCGATTGCAGGAAGATTGTAAACATCCTGTTCAGAGCAGAAAGTATAGGCCTTTCCAGATTTTCCGGCGCGGGCTGTACGGCCAATGCGGTGTACATAGTTTTCAGCCTCAACAGGAAGGTCAAAGTTGATTACCATTGCAAGGTCATCAACGTCGATTCCGCGGGCAGCAACATCAGTTGCAACAAGAACTGGAACCTGACCGGCCTTAAAAGAGTTCAAAAGCTTAAGGCGTTTAGACTGAGGCAGGTCTCCAATGAGGAAGTCTGCTTTAATGTCATTAATCTGAAGGCGTTTTGCAACAACCTCGCAGGAACGCTTTGTATTACAGAAAACGATTGCACTTGCAGGACTTTCGTTTTTCAAAATACCAATCAAAAGCTTCATTTTGTCAGAGCTTGAAACGTGCAGAAGCTCCTGCTGAATCTCGCTTACAGTGATGTTTTCTGCTTCAATTGTGATTTCTTTTGGATCACGGGTGTATTCCCATGCAAGATTTTTTACGTAAGAGTTCAAGGTTGCAGAAAAGAGCATTGTCTGGCGGTCTTCTGCTTCAGGAATGCACTTAAGAATCTGGCGCAAATCAGGATAGAATCCCATATCAAACATACGGTCAGCTTCATCAATTACACAGAAAGCGGCATTGCTCAAATCAAGATTTCCGGCTTTCTGCAGGTCGATTACACGGCCCGGAGTTCCGATTACAATATCAACTCCTTTTTTGAGGGTAGAAATCTGTTTTTCATAGCCTACTCCACCGTAAACGCTGAATGCCTTAAGGCCTGAGGTTCCGACCAGAACCTTTGCTTCTTCTTCAACCTGAACGGCAAGCTCACGGGTTGGAACTAATACAAGAAGCTTCTTTCCCTTTGCTTCTTCTTTTGTAATCATCTCGTTGATAACGGCAACAAGATATGCGGCAGTTTTTCCGGTTCCTGTCTGTGACTGAACATATAAATCAGAACCATCCTGAGAAGCCTTAATTACCTCTTCCTGAACTGGTGTACAGCTAACATAACCAGCGGCTTCAATTCCCTTCAACAGTCTTTCATCAAGACCAAATTCAACAAAATCCATTTGTTATTCCTTATATATATGATATTGCGGCTACAGCCGCAGAAAAATTGCATACTTATGGCCGATTTTATCAGCCTGTTTGAAAATTATACTGTATTTTGCGTTTTTATACTATACATTATAAAAAGGCCACATAAAAAAAAAGCGGCACCCGTCAGAGTACCGCTCGCATTTCTCATAATATTTTATTTACAGCCAGACTTGCAGTGTTCGCAGCCACAGCCGCAGGAAGATTTTCCAGCCTTCTTTTTTTTCAAAAGATTAAGAACTGTAAGTCCAACAATAGCAGCCAGAATTAAAGCGACAAAAGCTGTTCCCATATTATCTTACCTCTGCTGTAAGTTTTGTTGCCTCGCTGTATTTTTTGAAGAAAAGCATATAAATCATGGCAGCAAGAATAGCAAATGACACAACAAGACCGATTACGTTTACATTTCCTGTAAACAATTTTCCAAACTGGTTAATCATCAAAGCTACTGCGTAAGCAAGACCACACTGATAGCCGATTGCAAACCAGGTCCATTTTGCATTATTCATTTCGCGCTTGATGGCACCGATTGCGGCAAAACATGGAGCGCAAAGAAGGTTGAATACCAGGAATGAGAAGCCTGTTATGTTAGTAAATTCATGGGCAAGAGTCTGGTAAGTAGAAAGTTCTCCGCCGCCGTACAAAATACCCATAGTACCAACAATATTCTCTTTTGCAACAAGTCCTGTAATAGAAGCAACGGTTGCCTGCCAGTTTCCCCATCCCAGAGGGCTGAAAATCCAGGCGATGCATGAACCGATTTTTGCAAGGATAGAAGCGTCAAGCTCGTCTTCGGCAAGCATTCTGAAGCCGTCGTCAGCCCAGCCGAAGAATGATGTGAACCATACTACAATTGTAGAAAGCATAATGATTGTTCCGGCCTTTTTGATAAATGACCAGCCGCGTTCCCACATTGAGCGAAGAACATTTACTACAGTAGGCATATGGTAAGCAGGGAGTTCCATTACGAATGGAGCAGGATTACCTGCAAACATCTTTGTCTTTTTAAGCATAATTCCAGAAATAATGATTGCGGCCATACCGATAAAGTAAGCTGAAGTTGCAACCCAGGCAGAACCCGCAAAAATTGCACCGGCAATCATAGCGATAAAAGGAACCTTTGCACCACAAGGAATGAAGGTTGTTGTCATAATTGTCATACGGCGGTCGCGTTCATTTTCGATTGTACGGCTTGCCATAATACCAGGTACACCACATCCGGTTCCGACCAGCATAGGAATAAAGGATTTTCCCGAAAGTCCGAACTTGCGGAAGATACGGTCAAGAACGAAGGCAATACGGGCCATGTAACCGCAGGCTTCAAGGAAAGCAAGAAGCAGGAAGAGAACCAGCATCTGAGGAACAAAGCCAAGAACTGCACCACAGCCGGCAACAATACCGTCAAGAATAAGGCCTGAAAGCCATTCAGCACAGCCGACTTTTTCAAGAAGGCTTCCGATAAGAACAGGAACGCCCGGAACCCAGATTCCATAATCCTCAGGAGCAGGACCTTCTTCCCCGTATTTTTCTGCCATAGCATTTGCTTCAGCAGTCATTTCTTCAGTAATTTCAATTGGATCAGAAAGCTCAAGTGTTTCTTCATCTTCTACGACGTAAGTGCTTTCTCCGGCATCAACAGCTTCAAGAATCAGAGCAGTATCACCGTATTCTTCCGCAGCTTCTTCATAAGCGGCAGTACCGATTCCAAAGAGGTGCCAACCGTCACCAAAAAGACCGTCGTTTGCCCAGTCTGTAGCAGAAGCACCAACTCCTACCATAGAAATCCAGTAAACTGCAAACATGATGATTGCAAAAATAGGAAGACCAAGCCAGCGGTTGGTAACTACGCGGTCAATTTTGTCGGAAGTTGTAAGACCACCGACATTTTTCTTTTTATAGCATGATTTAAGAATCTGAGCGATGTAAACATAGCGTTCATTTGTAATGATACTTTCAGCATCATCATCAAGTTCTTTTTCTGCTGCCTTAATATCAGCTTCAATGTGGCTCAAAGTCACCTTATCAATATTGAGACTTTCAAGAACCTTTTCATCACGTTCAAAAATCTTGATTGCGTACCATCTCTGCTGCTCTTCCGGCATATTGTGAACGACAGCTTCCTCGATGTGGGCAATTGCGTGCTCAACAGCACCGCTGAATGTGTGGCGTGGCAAAGTTTTTGTTTCTTTTGCGGCCTTAATTGCCTCTTCAGCGGCTTCCATTACCCGGTCACCCTTCAAAGCAGAAATTTCAACAATTTTACAGCCAACCTGATGAGAAAGCTCATCAACGTCGATTTTATCACCGTTTTTCTTTACAAGATCCATCATATTGAGGGCAATTACAACAGGAATGCCAAGTTCAACAAGCTGAGTTGTAAGATAAAGGTTTCTTTCAAGGTTTGTTGCATCAACAATGTTCAAAATTGCTTCAGGACGTTCACCGATAAGATAATTTCGTGCAACAACTTCCTCCAGTGTATATGGAGAAAGGGAATAAATTCCAGGAAGGTCAGTAATGATTACATCATCATGCTTTTTAAGTTTACCTTCCTTTTTTTCTACTGTTACTCCAGGCCAGTTTCCTACAAACTGATTTGAACCTGTAAGCGCATTAAAAAGTGTTGTTTTTCCCGCGTTAGGGTTTCCTGCAAGTGCAATACGAATATTTTTAGCCATCATCTTCCCCCTACTCAACTTCAATCATATCTGCATCTTCTTTGCGAAGAGACAGTTCATAACCACGAACAGTAACTTCAACAGGATCACCAAGAGGGGCAACTTTACGAACATAAACCTCTACGCCCTTTGTAACGCCCATATCCATAATTCTGCGTTTAACCGCACCTTCACCGTGGAGCTTTACAACCTTTACGGTTTCTCCAATCTTTACATCTTTTAAAGTTTTCATATATTTTTTTACCTGCCTTAAGCCTAAATCATAATACGACGTGCCATATCTTCATTTATGGCAATACGCGAGTCTTTAACTTTTACGATTACATTTCCTGCCAGAGTGTTGATAATCTGGACATCTGAGCCTACAACAAAGCCCAGATTTTCAAGATGACGGCGAACTTCGTCGTTACCGCTGATTTTTTTGATGATATTTGATTCACCGACTTTTGCAAAAGATAGTGGCATCAATTTTATTTACCTGCTCTTATATAGTATATAGAAGCTATAACACTGTTATGTTAGTAACCTCTAACCATATATGTTAGTGATTACTAACCTTTTATGCAATATGATTTAGAAAAAAAAGATAAAAAAAAGTTCCCGCACTGGTGATGTGAACTTCACACTGGCAGGAACTTTCTCTAACAAATAGAAGATTAATTAAAACTCATAGCCTGAAGAAATATAGCAGCCGATTCCTTCGGTTATAAAAAGCTTACGGAACTTTCTTACAACCATCTTAATCTTTTCTGCCTCATCTTCACTGCAGTAGATGATGAACATAAAATTCAACTGAGGCCAGACGTTATCACCAAGATGAGGATTATGAAAACCGGCACCCATTACAGGATTGATCTTTGTAAACTTCTGTCCAACCCCAAGCTTTTTGAATTCTTCTGTAAAATCCTCTTCCAAAGCCTGAGAGCACATAATTTCAATACGAACTTTGTTTTCCATATTTCAACCTCACTCCTTATCCTTCTTGTGTTTTTTATCTTTCTTGTGCTTCTTTTCTTTTTTGCCCTCTTTTGACTTTTCAGAAGATTTTTTGTCCTTCTTTTTCTTAGCCTTCTTCTTTTCGCCTTTCTCTTCTTTCTCATCATTTTCATCAAAAGAACTTTCGCTTACAGAAGGAAGCAAAGCTTTTCCTGCAGCGGCATTTTCACTTTGTTCAGAGCCGGCAGTTTTTACAGGCTCTGATTCAATAAGCACTTTCTTTTCAGAAACTTCCTTATCAAAAACAACCTTCGATGCCGCACTTCTGGCAACAATATTTTCTGAATAGCCTTCCATATGCTCGATATCTTCATCTGTAAAACCGCGGGCCTCAAGCTTTTTGCGTTCTTTGAGAGCCTTTTTAGCGGCCTTCTTTTCTGCCTTCTTTATGCGCTTAGAGTTGATGATAAAGTAGATTGTAGGCATCAAGAAAAGTGTCATCAGAGAACCGAAGGTCATACCACCGAATACGGTAAGGGAAATTGGCTGCATAGAAGTATTTCCTTCACCAGGGAAGAAGGCCATAGGAGCAAGGGAAATTACCGTTGTAAGGGTACTCATCAAAATAGGACGAAGACGGTTGCTGGCAGCCTGAATACAAGCTTCTTCAAGTCCAAGACCACGCTTACGAAGAAGGTTTGTGTAGTCAACAAGTACAATACCGTTGTTTACGATAGTACCTACAAGAACCAGCACACCCATAATCGTAATTACGTTGAGCTTTGTTCCTGTAATAGCGTAAATGGCAATTACACCAATAAAGGAAAGAGGAATCGTGAACAATACAATAAATGGATCTACAAGAGATTCAAACTGACTGGCCATAACAACGAATACCAGAATGGCCGCCATAATGATGATAGCTCCGAATTTTACGACAGCTTCCATCATATCTGCAAAGTCACCGCTTAAAGTAATGCTTACAGCATCATCCTTTGGAATATTGTCATTAATAATCTTATTGATATTTTTCTGAATGATATCAAGGGAAACTCCCTGGACAGTTTTTGCAGTAACCTTGATGATTCGGGTCTGGTTCTGACGGTAAATTGTTACCGGAGAAGTTGTCTGTTCTACGTGGGCAAAGCTTGAAAGTGGAATGCGGGAACCAAAGCTGTTCATAACAAAGATTGAGTCAAGATCCTTAAGCTTTTTGCGGTCTTTTTCTGCAAGTTTTACAACAACATCAATATCATCACCGTTTTTAGTGTAGCGGCTGGCTGTAACACCATTGATAGCAGCAGAGATTTCTGAACCCACACTGTAAACATTAAGACCAAGCTCATACATACGGTCACGGTCTACTACAATTTCAGCCTGTGGAAGACCGTCTTCAAGGTCACTGGTTACAGAGGTAATAAAATCACTTCCGTAAGTTTCAAGAGCTTTCTGAACGTCAGTTGCTGTCTGTCTCAAAAGATTCAGATCATCACAGCGGATTTCAATTACAGTACCGCCCGAGCCTACGCTGTTCATATTCTGTGAGAATTTAATCTGGGTGCCAGGGAATTCATTAAAGAAGGCCTGAACCTTCTGTTTTGCTGATTTATCATTATCCCAGCCTTTTTGTCTGTCCTTTGCATCATAGAAACTAAAGCGGACTGTTGCTTCGTTTGTAGTTGCACTTGAGGAAAGGAAGGAGCTTCCGCCTACCGTTGTAGAAGTATATTTTACTCCCTTCAAAACACCCCAGCACTTCTGCTGCAAATCTGCAACAACCTGGGAAGTTGCGTCCAGAGTAGAACCTTTAGGAAGAGTTACATCAAGGCTGATTGTATTTTCTGATTCTTCAGGCATAAATACAAATCCGATCCATTTAATAGAAATAAAGGCTCCGATAAGAATTGCCAGAATAGTGAAAATAAAGAGCTTTCGGTGATGCAAAACCCATTTAACTCCGCGGCCGTAAACATTTCCAAGATTCAAAAAGAAGCGGTCAAAAGCGCGGTCAATACCGTATGAAATTCCCTTACGGTCTTTTTCTGTCATCTTATCAAGAGGAAGATAGGTTGAACACAAAACCGGAACCAGGGCAACCGCAACAAAAAGAGAACACAAAAGGGAGAAGATGATTGTAAAGGCAAGGTTATTGAACATCTGGCCCATCATTCCAAGCTGCTTCTGAAAAAGTACCATTGGAAGGAAGATACATACAGAAGTAAGGGTACTTGAAGTAATAGAAGAAATCATTTCCTGAGAACCCAGAATCGCAGAAACAGTAGGCTTTGCATCGGTCTGACGGTAGGCAAAGATATTTTCCAGAACTACGATTGAGTTATCTACAAGCATACCGATTCCAAGGAGCAAACCGCCCATAGAAATCATATTGATGGAGATTCCCTTAAAATACATAAGCATAAGGGTGATGAAAACCGAAATCGGAATGGAAAGACCGATGATAAAGGTTGTCTTAAAGGAACGGAGGAAGATAAAGAGAATGATGATGGCAAGTGCCGCACCAATGATTACCGACTTTACAACCTCGTGTACAGTCTGCTCGATAATATCAGTTGTATTGTAGGTTTCTACAATCTGTAAGTCAGAAGGAATTTCGTTATTAAGACGGGCAACTGTCGCACGGACTTTTTTAGCGGCCGCAACAGAGTTTTTACCGCTCTGCTTTGTTACCATAAGCATTACAGAAGGCTCTGCATCGAGGAAAGCAAGAGTAGACTGTGTTTTATAACCTTCGTAAACATCAGCAATATCGCGAAGGCGAAGGGTTACCATTTTTGGTACAGAAGCGCCGTCGCTTGTTGTAGTCTTGTAAGAAATTACAGTGTTTTTCAAATCCTCAAGATTTGTGTATTTTCCGTTTGTCTTAATCGAATAGTTAATTTCATCACTTTCGATGGAACCACCAGAAGACTGAACGTTCTGGGCACCGATTACCTGGGCAATTGAACTTACAGAAAGTCCGTATGCTTCAAGACGGTCGCGCGGAATATCAACATTGATTGAACGTTCACGTCCACCAACAACCTTTATGGAAGCAACACCATCAATCTGTTCCAGACGAGGCTGAATTGTATCTTCCGCAAGAGTTCGGATTTCCTCAGGAGTTCGCGGACCTTTTACAGTGAGCATCATAATAGGCATCATTGAAGGGTCCATTCGGATTGTTATAGGAGTTTTTGAGTCGGTCGGCAGATAGCTTCGGACAAGGTCTATCTTATCGCGGATATCGTTTGCCGCCGCATCAAGATTGGTTCCGTAGTTGAACTCCATAATGATAAGGCTCATACCTGTCATCGAGCGGGACTGGAGTTTTTTAAGGCCTGTAACACCTGAAAGCGAACCTTCCAATGTACGGGTAAGGCTCTGCTCTACTTCCTCTGGACCTGCGTTACCATACTGGGTATAAACAATCATATAGGGCAAGTCCATCTCAGGATACAAGTCAAGAGGAAGGCTTAACGTACAGTATATACCAAGGGCAACAAGCACTATGAAAACAAGCAGCGTTGTTACCGGCTTTTTTACAAATTTTTCTACAAATGTCATAAACTTTTCCTTTACTCAGACTACTCAGAAAGAGTAACAACTTTTACTTTGGAACCTTCACTAAGAAGACTCTGACCTTTTATTACGACAAGCATACCGGAAGTAAGTCCGTCAACAATTTCAGTTTTGTCATCGATTGTAAGGCCTAGTTTTACAGCCTGCTGATGAACTGAAGATTTTTTATCCTCGCCAGGAGCTTCATTCAGAGTGAAAACATAAGGCTCTCCGTCGCGGGTAACAATAGCCGTTGAAGGAAGAACAATTGTGTTATCGCGCGATTCAGTGATAAGTTTTACACGGGCATACATACCGATTTTGATTTTATTGTTGCGCTGAACAATGCGGATTTTTGTAAGCATTGTACGGCTTGAATTATCAAGAACAGGACTCACCTCTGTTACCTTTGCCCCGAAAATCTCTCCAGGATAAGCATCAAAAGTGAGTTCTACACGCTGACCTTCCTTTACGCGGCTGATAAAGCGCTCCGGAATGTTGATTTTAATTTCCATTTCTTCTGTATTACTGATTTTTGCAACCGGCATTGCCTGACTGACAGTTGTACCGATATTTGTAACAAGGGAAATAATGCGTCCTGCGGCAGGAGCCTTTACAGGGCTTTCTGAATAATTATAACCGGGTCGGCTTGCATCAACATAGGCGATAATCTGATCTTTCTTTACCATATCACCGACAGAAACCTTTACGCCGGAAAGCTTTCCTGCCATATCAGGCATTACACTTACAGAAGAAACAGAATCAACGTCTCCTCCGAATTCAAGATAATCATCAAGAGTGCCGGCATTTATTTTTTTTGCCGTTACAGCATAGAGTACTTCCTCTTCTTCCTGATTGTCTTTTGCAGACTTCTTTCCGCAGCCTGCAAAAACCGTAACAGCCATAATTACCGAAGCAATAAAAATTATTTTTTTCATATCCATCCTCTTTTCTTTCCTACTTTGTTAATTTTGTGTTCAGCTGATTTTCAAGCTTAAGAACCGTTGTAATAAAGGTAAACTTTTCGTTTGTAAGGCCAAGCTTTGCCTGACGAAGAGAAGTTTCCGCATCCTTTACGGCAAGTTCTTCCTGAGAACCGTTATTGTAGCCGCGCAAAGTTGAATTATAGGCTGCCTGGGCAACTTCAATATTTCGGTTCATAGAATTGATATTATCAAGACTCTTGTTGATATCAGCCACCGAATTGTGAATTGTCATTTCAGTTTTCTGATAAAGCTGATCAAGCTGAAGCTCAGACTTTACAAGGCTTTGCTTCTGGTCTTTTATTGCCTGCATATTTGCGCTGAAAGGCAGCATATCAAATAAATTCTGATAAGCAAGAGTAATTGTAAGTTTTCCTCCATCTGAATAATTTGATTTTTCAAACCAATTCTTATTTATATTGTTTACTGCAGGACTAAAGCCCCATCCGACAGACAGAGCCGGTGTGAAGGTTTTAAGATTTGAAGCTGAAATTCCTTTTTTCTGAAGTTCTATTCCGTTTTTTAAGCTTAAAACATCAGGATTCTGTTCTACATACTTTTCAAAAAGCTGAGAAGGATCAAGATTGCCCAGTTGCGCTCTAAGTTTTTCATAATCAGCATCAATAGAACCGCTGAGTTCAATTTCCTGTCCGTAAGGAAGGCCCAGTACAAGGGCAAGAGAATCAATTTTCTGAGTCAGCTGCTGACGCTCCCATTCTACATCCGGCTTTTTATTCAGATATGTTACGCGTGCATTTAAAAGTGAAAGTTCAGGAACCTGTCCGTTACGATAATTAATTTCTGCCTGCTTCATACGGGCTTCCGAGTTGGCAAGAGATTCCTCGTCAATTTTCAGTCTTTCCTGCATCAAAAGGATTCCATAAAAAAGCTGTGTTATCTGAAGCTCGATTTCCTTACAGGTTTTATCCCAGGTAATTTTTCCGCCCTCATACTTCTTTTTTGTGATTATCATCTGTTCAATAATTGCAAGATTGAAATTCCAGTTGAACTGAAGGCTTCCTACCGGATGCCATTTTGCAGATTCTTCATCGCCAAAGACATTTTTGATCATTGAATCAGCCATATCAGAAGCCTTTGTACTGTTTGAATCCATTAAATCAGCAACTGAAATTTGACCTGTATGCAATCCCATAATTGTTGCAGAAGTCTGCATTCCCTGTTTTACAGAATCCAGGTTATTGCTTCTCGCAAGAGTTCCGCTCACACTTGCACTCGGTAAAAGAGTATTCCAGGAATAAGTATTTGCCCTCTTTTTCATTTCAAGGTCAATGGCAGAGCTTTTCAACGTTTTAGAATTTTCAAGCGCATATTCCACTGCCTGGTCGATTGTAAGGGTGATTTTTTCTGAACCGGGAACTTTTGCATCCTGTGCGGCCAGAAAAGAAATACCTGCAGCAAAAACTAAAGATGCCGCAAATGCCTTATGAATGAGTTTCATTAAAACCTCCTGCAATCAAAAGATAGAGCTTGTTCAGCGTGATATCCAGCTCATCTTTTGAAAAATTATGACAGAGCGCGTTTACGACAAGAAATACCGGGAAGGAAAATACCCAGCCCGACACAAGTTTTCTGTCGAAAAAGGTCTGATTTTTTGCAATTTTTTCTGAAAGTTGAAGAACTTTGTCGTTATAAGTTGTATGAAAAAAATTTTCGTTTATGTGCGATGAATAAAGGCCGGAAATCTGAATCCACTTGCAGACTGTAAGCATTTCTCGCCGGGTCATAAAATAATCAATTTCCGTACGCAAAAGCACATAGATTTTTTCACTCATTTCCTCACATTCTTCCGTATTCTGAGCAACAAGTCCCAGCATCTGATTCAGCTCTGTCGTAACGAGAGACAAAACCATATCATCCTTATCGCTGAAGTGAGAATAAAGACTGCTTTTTACAATTCCAAGCTCGTTCGCAACCGCCTCTACCGTAACGTTTGGAAGACCTTCCCGGTAGATTACATTACTGAGGGCGACAAGCTTTTTATCAACATCCGGAATATTTTCCAGAGATTTTTTACAAAGGGTGTTCAAGTGGCTAAGTCTTTCATCAGAAATTGTCGGATTTTTGATTCTCAGGCCTTTTTTTATCATTTTGATGACGTGATTTTCCCAATCCTCGTAAGAAACATCTTTGATTCCGTTTTTATTTTTAAAGTCGCATACAGATGAAAAGGCCAGCATAAAGTCAATCATCGTTACGAAGACAAAAAATCCATGAATGTAAAAATGCTCGTTAATTACGTGATGATTTTTATCAAAAACCTCGCTTATAAAGGTCACTCCGCTTTCAGAAAGCTTCTGGAACTGAAAATCCTCGCCAAGATTTGGAGTTGAAAAAAGAACATAGCTTAAATACTCAGGCTTTTCATAAAGATAGCGCAGAGCCAGGCGGATACAATCCTCGTACCTGCCTTCTTTATAGATTTTATCCAGCTGCTTTGTAAGTTCCGTTGTATCAGAAAAAACCCTGTCGCGGATTGCGGCATCAAGAGCATCCTTGCTTTCAAAATGGCGGTAAATTGCGGTTTTTGAAATGCCCACTTCCTTTGCAATACGGGAAAGCGAAAGACGGTTGAAAACCTCGTCCTTTAAGAGAGAAAATGTAGTCTGAATAATTTTTTCTTTTGTTGAAATTTCTTCTTCTGCCATCTTTTGTTACCGAACGACCGGTAACGTTACCGACTGTTCGGTAACAAAATATATTGAAATAAGAGAATAAAGTCAATCTGATTTGAAAGATAACATAAAATTATTATAAACTATCGAAGCTGTCAGGCCAGGCACGGAAGAAAAGCTTCAGATTATATTCCCCGGCAAGCTTTAAGGATTCTTCTGTGGGAACGGATTTTGAAATCAAGACTCCTGCACGGGCGCGGATTACTTTTTCTACCATATCCAGGGGAACGCGGCCGGAGGTAAAAAGCTGAACTTCAGAGGAAGGAATATCATTTAAAAGCATATAACCAAGCGCTTTATCCAGGGCTGTATGGCGGCCTATATCCTCTGCGGTAAAAACAGGCTCTCCTGAGCGGGCCAAAATGCAGATGTGGGTTCCTGAAGTGTGCTTGTGAACAAGGCTGTCATTAGAAAAGGCTTTTGCAAGATTAAAAATCCATTCAGGTCTGAAGTTTGTATCCGGGAGCTTTTCCAGCGGGCGGGCATCCTGACTTTTTGAAAAATGCCGGTTATCCGGGCAGCAGGATTCTTCTTTTTTTACATCCTCTTCCAATGAAATTTCGTCTTTAAGGGTAACAAAAGCAGTATTTTTACTTTCGCAGAAACGGATGTCGCTAATATCATCTTTTTTCTGGATTAAGCCGGAAGAAAGAAGGTGGCCTGCCACAAGTTCAATAAGATTATCTTCTGTGCAGACAAGCGAGCACCAGAGCCTTCCGTTGATTTTTATTGAAAGCCTGTGTTCTTTAATTACGAGGATTTCTTTTTCTTCTGATTTTCCGTCCGGGTAAAGACGCTTTATTTTTTTTGCAGAAATCGTCATGCATCACCTTCGCCGCGCAAAACAGGAATTCCGTGCTCTAAGACAGGAAGCAGATATTCTACGCATTCTTTACCTGCCTTTGGGCTTCCAGGCAGATTTACAATCAAGGTTCGACCGCGGATTACACTTACGGCGCGGGACAGCATTGCCCTGGGAGTAATAGTCATACTGTAGGCTCGGATTGCTTCTGCAATTCCCGGTGCATCCTTTACAGCCGCTCTTTTAGTCGCTTCCGGCATCATATCACGGGGAGAAAAGCCTGTTCCGCCGGAAGTAAAAATTACATCAGGCTTTTGTGTATCTGCAAGATGGCAAAGTGCCTTATAAAGACCTTCTTCATCGTCTGGAAGAAGAGTAATGCCTGTAACAAGATAGCCCGCTTTTTCAAGGCTTTCTTTAATAACAGGCCCGCTTTTATCTTCCCTCTCACCTTTTGAAGAGCGGTCGCTTGCAACAAGAACTGAGGCTGTAAAACGTCGGCCTTCAACAAGCTCAAGCTTGTCCCCTTCGCTGATTACTCCTCCCTCAAGTACGTGGGCAAAAACACCTTCGCTTGGCATAATGCACCTTCCTGTACGCCGGGTCACCGTACAGGAAGAATGACATTTTTTCCCAATCTGAATTATTTCAAGCTGGACCTGGCCGGCACGAAATCTTGTTCCAACAGGAAAAGTCTTAAAATCAAAGCCCTGGACTAATAGATTTTCTCCAAAATCCCCTTCGCTAACGTCTGCGCCAGTTTTTTTAAAGGCTTCAACAGCATCCCAGGAAAGAAGGCTGACTTCCCTCTGACTTCCGGCGTGAGCATCACCTTCCAGCCCGAAGCTTTCTATTACCCTGCAGGATTTTATATTTTTTTTTGCAGTGCCTTTTTTTTCGCTTATGCAGACAGCTTTTATAATGCCAGTCATTTTATCCCCCGATTTGCGTCATCATTTTTGACTGAGTTTTTTTATGTTCATTCAGCTGGTGCGCTTGCGGCTTTCGTAAAAGCGCCTTTTGAATTTCACCTTTTAATTCTTCTTTTATTTTATCTGCGGATTTTCCGGAGCGCAATATTTCTTTTACATTAAGGGCGTCGTCATAGCAGAGGCAGAGCTTGAGCATTCCGTTTGCTGTAAGGCGGACCCGGTTACATTCAGTGCAGAAGGCGTGGGACAAAGGGGAAATAAAAGCGATTTTTCCCTTAAAGCCGTCAAATTGAAAAAGTCTGGCAGGGGAATGAGAATTTCCCGGAAGTTGAATTGCCCTTCCAAAACGTGCCTCCAGGTGCCCGCGGACAAAGTCTGAAGTCAGCCCCTTCATCTCAAAGGCAGCCCCAAGAGGCATAAGCTCAATAAAGCGGACATCAAGAGTCTGATTTTTTGCAAGAAGTGCCAGGTCACAGAGTTCGTTTTTATTCCAGTCAGAAGGAACCACGTTTATCTTTAAGGGAAAATTCAGGGCCAGGGCGATATCAATGCTTTTTAAGACTTTTTCAAGGCCGGAAAAGCCTGTAATTTTATAAAAAAGCTCCTCATTCAGGGTGTCAAGGCTGATATTTACACGGGAAAGCCCTGCGGCCTTAAGCTGGTCTGCCAGGTCTGAAAACAAAAGACCGTTAGTAGTAAGGCAGATTTCTTCAATTCCTTCAATCTTGTACAGTTTTTCAATAAGGCTTACAAGGTCACGGCGGATAAGAGGCTCCCCTCCCGTCAGGCGGATTTTTTTTAAGCCCATCCCGGCCATAACCAGCACCAGACTTTCGATTTCTTCATAGGAAAGGATTTCTTCATGGGGAATGTGATTTATTCCCTCAGGCGGCATGCAGTAACGGCAGCGCAGGTTACACTTGTCTGTCAGGGAAATTCGAAGATAATCTATTGTTCGTCCAAAGCCGTCTTTCATTTTTATCCTTTTAATATTTAGTCAGCGTCTAAAAGCATTACTTTATCCCGCGGGATTTTTACGAAGATTTTGTTCTGTGTAAAGGATGCTTCTATTATTTTCCATTCTGATTTTGAGATTTCCCAGTGAATCAGAGAATGAGGCGCTGTCTTACTTCCATCAGCTCCTTCCTCTTCGAAATACACTGTATATGAAAAAGCGTCTTCTATCACCCTTTTTATACAAGCTGAAAAAATATTTTCTTTCTGACTGCCACCAGCTGAAGCCCCGGAGCACAATTCCAGATAGTGGGCACGAAAGCCTGCGTATGGCGCGTGATAAGCACCTTCTTCAAAGCCCAGCATAATCCCCCAGTCAAGGGCAAAGGCTTTGTCATCAGACTTCCATTCCATCCGGCTGATATTTTTACAGCCCGAAAGCCTTGCCGCCGCAAGAGTCCCTGGATTTTCAAAAAAATCATGCTTTTCAAGCGGAGGTGAAAGCTTTCCCTTTTCCATTACGGCAATTTTTTTTGAAAGCCTGAAGGCTTCGTTCCTGTCATGAGTCACAAGAATTGAAGGACATTTTTTTTCTTCAAGAAGATTCAAAATCAGCCTTTCAAGCTCAGACTTACGGTTAGAATCCAGGGCGGAAAAAGGCTCATCAAACAAAAGCAGGTCAGGCTCTGAAGCAAGAAGACGGGCAAGAGCCACCCTCTGCTGTTCTCCTCCGGAAATCTGGGCAGGAAAAAGCATTTCCTTTCCACAAAGCCCGAAACGTTTAATATAAAAATCAGCATCAGTCTTATTCTTTGCTGTTACACTGATATTCTGGTAGACGGTCATATTCGGAAAAAGCGCATAATTTTGAAAAAGATAGCCGACCCGGCGTTTTTGCGGAGGAAGATTGATTTTCTGTTCATAATCAAAAAGTATGCGGTCATTAAAAATGATTTTTCCCCGGTCCGGGCTTTCAATTCCGGCAATGCATTTTAAAAGCAGTGATTTTCCAGCCCCCGACTGGCCCAAAACCGCCAGACTATCTGAATCAACCTGGAAATCCGCCTTGAGGAAAAAAGCTCCCAGTTTTTTTTCAATCTGAACAATAAGACTCACGCTGCTTTCCTCCTTTCAAAGCTGCCTTCTGTAAAAAGATTCATCAGTAAAAGAATGACAGCAGAAAGAGTAAAGATTACAGCAACCCATTTGAAGGCAAGAGCCTTATTTCCGGCCTGCATGGCAGTATAAATTGCGACAGAAATTGTCTGAGTTTTTCCGGGAAGATTTCCGGCAATCATAATTGTTGCACCAAACTCCCCCATTGCACGCGCAAAAGAAAGAATTACGGCCGCCGCAAGGCCTGGCAAAGAAACAGGAATCATGATTTTTGTAAAAATTGAAAACTCGCTCATGCCAAGAGTTCTTGCCGCCGCAACAATCTCCGGATTTATCTGGGAAAAAGCCCCTCTGCTTGTCCTGTACATTACTGGAAAGGAAATTACGATTGCCGCAAGAACGCCTCCACCCCAGGTAAAAATAGGATTTATTCCGATTTTTGAAAGAAAAGAGCCGAAGCCCGCATTTTTAGAAAAAATCATAAGAAGGATAAAGCCCGCAACCGTTGGAGGAAGAACCAGAGGAAGTGAAAGAATTGCATCAATTAAAGAACGGGCCTTTTTTGTCTTTCCCACTCCCCAGGCTGCAAAAATGCCAAGAAAAAAAGTAATAAAAGTTGAGACAAATGCAATTTTACAGGAAATCCAGAGGGGGCAAAAATCCATAAATAAACCTATTTTTTCAGAGTAACAAAACCGGCTTTTTCAAAAATTGACTTTGCCTTGTCTGAATATAAATAATCTTCAAACTTTTTAGCGGCATCTTTCTGGCGGCTTGCTTTTACAATTCCGATCGGGTAAATAACAGGCGGACAGGAACCTTCCGGAGCCTTTGCAATCACAGAAACCTTGTGACTGACAGCGGCGTCAGTGGCATAAACAATTCCGTAGTCGCAGGCTTTTTCTTCAACCCAGTTCAAAACTGTACGGACATCAGATGCAAAATTTGCCTTTTTTGAAACCTGCTCCCAGATTCCAAGCTTTTCGCAAATTGACTTGGTATACTGACCGACAGGAACACTTGAAGGCTCTCCTATAGCAATCATTTTTACAGAAGGAGACGTCAGCTCTTCAAAAGAAGAAATCTGCTTTCCTTCCTTCGAGCCATCCCTGGCAGGCGAAATAAGCACCACCTTATTTTCCAGAAGATTTTTTACGCTTTCATTATCCATTAAATCTTTTTCCACAAGAGCCTTCATCTGCTTTGTGGCAGCGGAAATAAAAAGGTCGCAGGGAGCGCCAGCTTCAATCTGAGCCTGAAGAGCCCCTGAGCCTCCGAAAGAAAAGAAAAGCTTTATATTTTGATTTTCTTTTTCAAAGTCAGTCTTAAGCTGCGCGCAGACATCAGTAAGCGATGCCGCCGCAAGAACAGTAAGCTCTGTTTTTTTTGCCTTACTCCAGCCTGTAAAAATCAAAGTGCAAAGCACGCATACACATGTAATTAGTTTTTTCATTTTTTTTTATGCCTCACTTCTAAGAAAATGTCCTGACTTTCCGCCGTCTTTTTCATCAAGATGGACATCTCCTATTTCCATTGTCTTATCAAGGGCCTTACACATATCATAAATTGTAAGAAGGGCCACTGAACAGCCTGTCAAAGCTTCCATTTCAGCGCCGGTTTTGCCAGTCAGTTTTACAGAACAGAAACAGTGGATAGCATTTTTTTCAGGCTCTAGCTCGAAATCCACAGCAACCTTAGATAAAAGAAGAGTGTGACAGAGAGGAATCAGCTCCGGAGTTTTTTTTGCCGCCATAATGCCCGCAATCCGCGCAGTCGCAAGAACATTTCCCTTTGGCACGCTGTCAGAATTGATGGCATCCATAACAGCCTGGCTGACAGTGATTTTTCCGCTGGCCCGGGCAAAACGCTGGGTCTCATTTTTAGCACTAACATCAACCATCGAGGCGTTGCCGTTTTTATCGATATGGGTAAATCCGCTCATATTTTCCTCACTAAATTATTTCCCGAAGCCGCAGTTTGGATAATGACATTCCTTACAGCCAAGGCAAAGTCCACCCTCTCCAAAGGCCGCAAAATCTGCCACAGAAAGCTCTTCTCCGCACAAAATGCGGGGTAAAACCAGATCAAAAATCGTACGGCCGGCATACATCACGCAGCCGGGAAGCCCCATAACCGGGATTTTTTTAGAATTATACTGTAAATAAGAAAGCAGAAACATAGCACCGGGCAAAACAGGAGCACCATAAGTGATGATTTCTGCCCCACTGGCCTTAATTGCGCCAGGCGTTCTGTCGTCAGGGTCAACGCTCATTCCCCCGGTACATAAAATAATGTCTGCCCCGGCCCGGGCAAAATTCAAGATTTCATTTTTTATAGCTTCAAGCTCGTCACCGGGAAAGACCTGATTCATCACTTCAAGTCCGGCTTCATATTCAGAAAGCTTTTTTCTAAGCACGTCTCCAAAGGCATCCTTAATCAAACCTTTTTTGACTTCGCTTCCCGTAGTCACAAGCCCAATTCTTTTCTTCTCAAAGGGGATGATTTTCAAAAGCGGCTGGCTACCGGCAACTTTCCTTGCCGCCTTCATCTTTTCTTCTTCAATTACAAGAGGAATAATTCTGGTACCTGCAAGCTTATCACCTTTATGTACGACCCTATTTGAATGAATTGTCGCAATCATCATCTGACCAATAGAATTAACTTCAAAAAGCTTTTGGGAATTGATTTTCAAAAGACCTGTGCAGGCCGCTGTAATTTCGATTTTACCTTCACTTGGGGCTGAAGCCTTCATCAGCTGCGAATCTCCCATGCAGATATCACGTAAAATCTCAGCCGCTTCGTCCTCGTGCAGAATGCCCTCGCTTTTTTCCCAGACATAAAGATTTTCCTTTCCAACCGAAAGCAGAACAGGAATATCCTCTTTTTGAACAATGTGACCTTTTTTGAAAACAGGGCCTTTTTTTACCCCGGGAATAATCTGAGTAATATCGTGGCAGAGAACCTGGCCCACAGCATCTTCAGTTTTTATGCACTTCATTTATTTTCCCCATAAAATATTCTTCAATAAAATTAAAAACTTCTTCCACCTGGTAATCGTCCCGCGCGGAATAAATCACAGGCTCCCTGCAGACTGATTTTTCACTGATGCCGCTCCGTAAAACTTCAACTTTAGGATAAGCAGAATCTTTCAGTCCTTCAAGGATGATAAAATCGGGCACGCAGGGAAGCGATTTGATTTGATTTATCAGCCTTCCCAGAGTTTCACCGCAGTCTTGGCCCGCCAGTGCAGAGGTCCCAAACATAAAACGTTTATCAGAAAAAATACAGCTTGCTACAGCTCCGCTTGCCGTAAAATTATAAGTGTCCGTACCGGGCGCGTCTGTAAAACAGTCGTGTCCGTCGTGCTTGATAACCCCACATTTATAGCCGCGGGCTTGAGCCTCTTTAATAAGGGCACAGACCATACGGGTTTTTCCGCTATTTTTGATTCCGCTAACGCAGAAGATAAAGGGCTTTTTTAAGGCCTTGTATTCATCAGGCGTGTTTACGTTGGTAAAAACTTTTCTGTCCAGGGCTGATTTTTCAACCGGGATAAATTTTGTGGGAAGGCTTTCAAAAAGATGAGAAAGTTTAAAATCCCCATTTTTAAGCTGATTTTCAATGGCCGGCAAAATTGATTTTTTATAAACCGCACTCAAAGGCTGGGGCCGTCCGTCAACGAGCGGCACATAACATTCATAATCAGATGAAAAAAACTCCGCAATGTAGAGAGGGACTTCTTTTGTTACAAATGGCATGTCGCAGGCAGATACAAAAACAAAGTCGTTTCGAGATTCAGAAAGGGCCCGGCGAAGACCTTCCAAAGGCCCACAGTCCTGGTTTTCGTCCTTTACGACTTTTATTTCCTGCGGGTCTTGCAGATAATCATCTTTCACGCTCACAATAACTTCGTCAAAAGCACTGAATTCTTCAATCAGCCTTTCAAGAAAAGATTTTCCTTCATAAGTCAAAAGGGCTTTGTTCTGCCCAATGCGGGAGCTTTTTCCGCCTGCAAGAAGAGCGACCGTAATTTTAGGCTGGCACATAATCACTCTCCCATCATCCAGACCTGGACTTTTTCGCCGGCTTTAAGAGAAGCTCCCGCAGGCAGGTCAAGATAGCAGTTGCAGTCAGTCAGATTGCTTATTACAGAAGAGGCATGGTTCTGGCTTGGAAGATAAACCTTTCCGCAATCTAGACGGGCACGGACAAAGCGGCGCAGACTAGTAGTCTTTTCGTAAGAGTCTGCCAGCAGGGCTTCATTCCTCACAGGTCGCAGGGAATTGCACTGCATAAGTCTTGCTGCAGCATAATAAAAATAAATGTCAAAATTTACCAGAGCAGCATAGGGATTACCTGAAAGGCTGATTATGATTTTTCCGTCAAGAAGACTGGCGGTGGTAGGAGTTCCGGGTTTTATATTTACACCGGTAAAAAGAGTTTTCGCACCAAGAGTTTTTAATACAGCCGGAAGCAGGTCTTTTTTTCCGACAGAAACTCCGCCCGTGGTAATCAGCAAATCAGAAGTTTTGAGGGCTTTTTTTATTGCAGTTGTAATCTCTTTTTCATCATCCTTAATGATTTTTTCTGTGCTGATTTCAAGACCGGCATTTTTTATGGAAGCTGAAAGCATATGGCCGATGGAAGAATATATTTTTCCCTCAGACAGCGGCTGTCCCGGCATCAGGAGCTCGCTTCCGGTATTCAAAAGAGCCACCTTTGCAGGCCGTCTGACCTTTACAGAGGAAAACCCAAGGCTTGCAAGAAGACCAATTTCCCCACGCCCGATTTTCCTCCCGCGCTCAAGAATCAGACCTCCCTTTTTAATATCCTCGCCGGCCGCGCAGTAATTTTTTCCTGGCAGCACAGCCTTATAAACTAAAACCTTGTCTTCCCCGTAATCGGTATCTTCCTGCATTACGACAGCGTCAAAGCCTTGGGGCACAGGAGATCCGGTCATCACGCGGATAGCGGTATTTTTACGGTAAGGGATATCCTTCCAGTCGCCCGCAAAAAGCTGATCTGTAACCTGCAGGGAAACTGGAGCTTCCTTAGACGCTCCAGTCAGGTCTGCCGCCCGGACAGCATAGCCGTCCATTGCAGATTTTGCAAATGGCGGCACGTTTATCTGGGCATAAATATTATCAGAAAGCACGCGGGAGAAAGCTTTGCAAAGTGGGCATTCTTCAGCATCACTTACAGGCAGGATATTTTTTTCAAGAAGGGCAACCGCTTCTTCAATTTCCATTACTTTATTTTCTCCAGACGTACTGCACAGACTTTGAATTCCGGAATACGGGCAAACTCATCAAGGGCAGCGTTAGTCAAAACATTGGCAGGGGAATCCGGGAAGTGGAAAGGCATCCAGGTTTCACCTTCAGAGCATTTTCTTCCAACGCGGGCGGTTGCAGTAATTGAACCGCGGCGGCTTGTAACACGGATTTTTTCTCCGTTTTTAAAGCCCAGCTTTTCCGCATCCTTATAGTTCACTTCAATAAAGCCTTCGCCAGCAATTTCCATAAGTCCCGGTGCGCGGGCTGTCATTGCTGCGGCATTGTAGTGGTACAAAATACGGCCTGTTGTAAGGAAGTAAGGATATTCCTGGTCTGGAAGCTCCTGAGCCGGTTTGTAGGCAGCCGGATACAAGAGGGCTCGACCGCGGACTGGTTTTCCAACGTGCATGATAGGAGTTCCAGGCTTGTCTTTTTCGCGGCAAGGCCACTGCAGGCTTTCCCCGGCATCAAGGCGTTCAAAAGAAATGCCCGCCATGCTTGGAGTAAGGGATGCCATCTCATCAAAAATCTGAGAAGGTGTCAGATAAGGCTGCTTGTAGCCCATTGCATTCATCAAATCAATCAGAATGTCGGTGTCCGGCCTCATATTGCCAGGGACTGTAACTGCCTTTCTGATTCTCTGAACGCGGCGTTCTGTATTTGTAAAGGTTCCTTCCTTTTCTGTGTAGCTGATTGCAGGAAGAATTACGTCTGCATATTCAGCAGTTTTTGTCATAAAGAGATCCTGAACTACAAAGAATTCAAGGCTTTCAAGCGCTTTGATGATGTGATGAGTATCAGGATCAGAAACAACAGGGTCTTCACCGCAGATATAAAGGCCTTTAATATCGCCCTTGATTGCGGCAGGGAAAACTTCTGTAGCCTTTAAGCCTGGTTTTGCGCTTAAAGTTACTCCCCAGGCTTTTTCAAACTTGGCACGAACTTCATCGTTATCAACCTTCTGGTAACCAGGATAATCTGTAGGCTGGGCTCCCATATCGCAGGCACCCTGAACATTATTCTGACCGCGAAGAGGATTTACACCACAGCCGCTCTTTCCAAGTTTTCCGCAGAGCAAAGCCATATTAGACATGCTCATAACGCCTTCAGTTCCGCTTGAATGTTCAGTAACACCAAGACAGTAAATGATAGGAGCCTTTTTTGCAGTAGCGTACATACGTGCAGCTTCACGGAGCATATCCGGGTCAATATGACAGATTTCTCCGACTTTTTCCGGAGTATAATCAGCTACAAGCTTTTTGATTTCCTCGTAGCCCTCTGTAAACTCATCGATGTAAGCCTTATCAACAAGATTTTCTTCAATCATTATGTGCATCATGCCGTTTGCAAAGGCGACGTTAGTTCCCGGTCGAAGTTTCAGATGAATGTCAGCCTTAGACGCAAGCCCGATACTTCTAGGGTCAACTACAATAAGCCTTGTTCCCTTTTCCACTGCCTGACGAATCTGCATGCCGACAACAGGATGCGCTTCTTCAGGGTTAGAACCGACCAGCATAATGCAGTCAACATCATGAGTGATGTCGTAAATCGGGTTTGTCATGGCACCAGAACCAAGTGTTTTTGCAAGTCCCGCAACAGTAGCGGAATGGCAGACACGGGCACAGTTATCTGTATTGTTAGTTCCAAAACAGGTGCGAACCATTTTCTGAACCATATAGATATCTTCGTTTGCAGAACGTGAGCAGGCAAAACCGGCAAGAGAATCACCGCCATACTTCTTTTTAAGTTCCATAAAGCGTTCTGCAGTGTAGGAAATCGCCTTTTCCCAGCTGACTTCTTCAAATTTGCCGGTCTTCTTATTTTTAATCAGCGGCTGAGTAAGTCTGTCCGGAGAATGAACAAAGTCAAAGCTGCCGGATTTCCCCTTTACGCAGAGAAGTCCGTGATTTGAAGGACCGTCAGCTGCTTCAACGTTGACAATTTTATTATCCTTTACAACAAGATAATACTGGCAGCCGGTAGCGCAGTGAGGACAGGTTGTTAAAACCTTTTTTACTTCCCAGTCGCGGTAATGCTGCTGGCGCTTCATGGTAAGGGCGCCTGTAGGACAGGCAGCTGCACAGTTTCCGCAGGATTCACAGCCACTTTCTTTCCAGTTTGCGCCAAAAGGTGCTTCTACCAGATGGAAAACACCGGTTCTTCCGCTCTGCATTGTGTGATTGCATGCAGCCTTATTACATACGCTTATACAGGCCTGACAGTGAATACATTTTGTCGGGTCGTAGGCAATGTAAGGATTGGAATCCAGAACCGGGTATTTATTTTTCAGCTTTGTTCGCGAACCGTAATATTCAGATTCACGGACATCGTATTTATTGCAGAGATACTGAAGGCGGCAGGCACCGTTTTCCGGGCAGTTCATACAGTCAACAAGGTGATTTGACAAAATCAGCTTGAGCATTTCCTTGCGGTACTGAGTAAGAGTTTCAGAATCAGTTGTGATTACCTGTCCTTCCTGAACGTGAGTTTTACAGGCCGCAACAAGATGATCAAGGCCTTCAATTTCAACCATACAAAGACGGCAGGAACCGATTTCATTCACGCCTTTCAGATAGCAGAGAGTCGGGATATCAATTGCTGCAGCCTTTGCCGCTTCCAGAATTGTTGTATTTTCTTCAACAGTCAGAGTTTTTCCGTTAATTGTACAAGAAATCATTCGCATTTTCCTCCTACCATAGAACCGCAGCCAAAGTGATCACAGCGGAGGCAGCGGCCAGCTTCACGAGCCCCCTCCTCTTCTGTCATAGGGATTTCAACGTGCTTGAAGTCACAGACGCGGTCAAAAGGATCCCGCTCTTCAATCATTGCACGTCCCGTAGGAATATAACTATGAAGAATTTCTGTAGGAATTTTTACATTACATTCAACTTTATGATGATAACCAAGGTATTCATCAATATTAAAGGCCGCAACCTGACCTGCCGCAATTGCATTGATAGCGGTAGAAGGTCCTGTTACACAGTCACCACCAGAGAAGACTCCTTCCATATTCTGAACCTGGCAGCTTTCATCAGCAAGAACCCGGCCCCTCTCGCAAGGAAGGCCTTCTTTTTCGAAAGTAGAAACATCACTTCTCTGACCAACACCAAGAATAAGAAGGTCGCACTTAAAGCGGTATGGATAAGAACTGGAATGTTCAGTTGTCATCATGCCGTTTTTATCATAAGGACCGACAATTTCCGGCTGCAGCCATACAGCCTGAGCAAGTCCAGATTTTTCATCAGCTTCAATATTAAGAAAACTCAAAAGAGTTCTGAAGCGGACACCTTCCTGCATTGCAGCTCTGATTTCCGAAGAAAGGGCTGTCATATCATCACGCTTACGGGTAAATACGTGGATTGTTGCCGCTTTAAGGCGGGCCGCAGTTCTAGCCGCATCCATTGCAACGTTTCCACCACCAATCAGAACGACACGCTTTCCTTCAATATCGATTTTTTCACCCTTGGCAACCTTCTGCAAAAAGTCAGCAGCAGGAATTACGTTAGGCGCATCAACATTTTCCATAGGCATACGGTTACCAAGCTGGGCACCAAGGCCTAAGAAAACGGCATCATAATTTTTACGGATTTCTTCAAAGGAGATATCACGACCAATCTTTGTAGCGTACTTTACTTCAATGTCGCCGGCTTTCAAAATTGCTTCAATATCATCTTCAAGTTTTGCCTTTGGAAGACGATATTCAGGAATTCCGTAGCGCAGCATTCCTCCAAGTTTTTCGTGCTCTTCAAAAACAACAGCCTTGTGGCCCATCAAAGAAAGGAAATAGGCACAAGTTAAGCCAGAAGGACCACCTCCGACAATTGCAATTTTCTTTCCGGTTTTTACGTTTGCCTTTGGCGTTGCAACCTGGCGGGCATTCTGCTGGTCAACCGCAAACTTTTTAAGTCCGCGTATATTAATAGCCTCATCGATGATGGCCCGGCGGCACTTATTTTCGCAGGGGTGCTCGCAGACCATAGCGCAGGCAGTCGGGAAAGGATTTTTATCACGGATAAGATTGATTGCATCGGCATAGCGGCCGGCTTTTATCAGGGCGATATAGCCCGGAACATTAACGTGGGCCGGACAAAGGGTAATACAAGGAACTGTCTGAATTGTATTTTCAACACAGCGGCGGTTATTGATGTGACTTTCGTATTCATCAGCAAATTCACTAAGACTGTCCAGAACAAGATTTGCGGCAACAACGCCGACTGCACAGTCTGAGCTCTGTGCAATCATCACGCACATACTCTTCATTTTTTCAAGGGTTTCAGGACTTCCTTCCCCTTTCAGAACTGAATTTAAAAGACGCTCAACTTCTACAAGACCGTCGCGGCAGGGAAGACATTTTCCACAGGACTGATTCATCGACATCTGTAAAAGAGTTCGGTAAAGTACGAGGGGACACATTCCAGGCGGGTAAGACGAAATGCTAGTTTTAAATTTATTAAGTACAGTATCCATGCGGGAATTCATATTCCCTTTTTTTGCCAGTTTTCTCATAAAGAATATTGTAACACGACTATTTATGAAAAAAAAGGGAAATCCCGCCGGAAATATAAAGAAAAATTATTAGCGCTTCATTTTTTCAAAACGTGTATAACCAGCCTTTTCAAGCATTGCAAACTGAGGACCAGGCTTTTTATTCATTTTGAAAATTGCTACATTGCAGTCTGCGCGAAGCTGATCTGCCTTTTTAAGAACTTCGCAGAAATCCAGGCCTTCCTCGTACAAAAGGGCACATTTTTCCTTTTCATCAGGGATTTTGTAGCCGCTTTCAAAAAGGATTCCGCAGATACGCTCAAAGCCGATAGAAAAACCAACAGCCGGAACATTCTGCCCGATAAATTTTCCAATCATATTGTCGTAACGGCCGCCACCGCCTACAGCACCGCTGAACTGAGGACAGGCAATTTCAAATACAACGCCTGTGTAATAGCCCTGTCCGCGTACAAGATTAGGACAATAGGTGATTTTATAGCGTCCGCCAGCAGCCTGTGTGGCAGTCTTGATAATGTATTTAAGGTCATCTGCAATTGCAGGGTCAGCGCATTTTGAAGCAACCTGTTCAAGAGTAATGCCTTCTCCAGCCCCAGTAATAAATGAATAAAGGGCTTCTACAGCGCCAGCCGGCATATTTTTTTCAGTAAGTTCTGCCTTTACCCCGTCTGCGCCGATTTTGTCAAGCTTATCAAAAGAAATGCAGACTGAATCAAGAGTATCTTTTGCAAAGCCGAAGTTTTCCAGCATATTTCGGAGAATGCGGCGGTCATTGATATTAATAGAAAAATCCTTAAAGCCGATTGCAAGCATAGCGCGGGCAGTTACGTCGATAAGCTCAACCTCAGCATTGCAGCTTGAGTCTCCCAGAATATCGATATCACACTGAACAAACTCGCGGAGGCGGCCTTTCTGAGGACGTTCTGCACGGTAAACGCGGTCAGTCTGAATTACTTTGAAAGGAGTCTGAAGATTTTCCTTGTTTGCGGCATAAAAACGGCTCAAAGGAAGTGTGAGGTCATAGCGGAGTCCCATATCAGAAAGGGATTTTGCATCAGCATTGCCGGAAGCTAAAGCGGCATCCAGCTTTTCACCGCGTTTAAGAACCTTAAAAATCAGATTCAGGTTGTCGCCGCCGTCAGATTTATCAAGATTTTCTGAATCTTCAAGAATTGGAGTTGAAATACGCTCAAATCCAGATTCGCGGTAAGTATTCAAAATTGTATTCTGAACGTAATCGCGGAGCTTCTGCTCGCCCGGTAAAATATCTCTCATTCCTTTAAGTGCATTTGTTTTCATGTATTTCTCCTAAAAGCTATTTTTGATAATTAATTACGTGATTAAACTGAAGGCCTTCCCCGTTCTTTACGTCACAAGTCAAACTTGCGCCCATCATCATATCATAAAAGGCGGGACTGATTCCAACAGAAAGAACTTTTTCCGTACGTAAAATCGCAATATCGCCCTGACCTATTACTTCGCCCTTTTTCATATCCCGCATAAAGTGGAGGCTGCGGTTTGTGCGGCCGTAATTTGCCTCTTCTGAATGTGCAAGCTCTTTCTTGCAGTCAAAAAGCATTTTTTCTATCTGTTCCCGTGAAAAACTTTCTGAAAACTGCTTTATGACTTCTTCAAGGCCCCGCTCCCGCCCGTAACGCTTCATTAAAGTCTGAGTCTGCCCCACCGCGTGTACCATGAGGGCAAACTGCTCCGGCTCAAGAGCAACCGGGTCATCAAGTCCGGAAGTTTTCTTACTCAAAGTAAAATGCTTTTCTATAATTCGTCCACCGTTAGCGGCGCACAAAGAAGGTACCAGCATAGGATCAAGGCTGTGGTCACTGACTCCGTATTCTACGCCAAAGACTTTTCCCAGACTTCGCATTACGCCAAGCTTATAATCAGCTTCCGGAGCGGGATAGCTTGTAACGCAGTGAAGAAAGCTTACACCATCTCTTCCCAGAATCTCGAAGGCCTTTTCTATATCAGCCATTTTTGAGACACCGGATGAAATGATTACAGGCACAGGCTCTTTTCCATCTTTTACCTGACCGGCTCTATAATCCCGCAGGGCTTCAAGCATTTTATAGTGATTTAATTCCGGCGAGGCAATTTTTACATAATCCGGCTGCAGTTCCAGAAGTTCATTAAGACTCTTAAGTCCGAAAGGTGAACAGCAGAACTTACAGCCCTTTTTATGAGTGTAATCCTGAAGATTTGTGTAAAAAGAAGGCGGACATTCAAGCTGGCGGAAGCGTTCATATAAGGGAATGCGGCCGGTTGGTAAATCTACAAAGCCTGTAAGCGGGTGTAAAATCTCATCAGCATAAACCCACTGAAACTTAATGGCATCTGCCCCGGCTTCAGCGGCCGCATCAATCAAAGAGTAGGCCTTATCTAAATCTCCTTCGTGACTTGTTCCGATTTCTGCAATAATCAGCATAAATAATCCTAATTTGCCGCAGCCTGTTTTACGGCCGTCTCTGCCTTGTAGCGGTTTTTATAAACCTCAAGGGAAGAAGCAGGAATCCAGCCGTTTTCAAAGAGATACCAGCTCTGCCCTTCTTCATTGATTGAAAAGCCCTTTACCTGAAAAATCTCTCCCTTTCTGCAATAAGAATTGGAAGAGGTATTACTGCTGTTTCCCTCATGAAAACCAACATAAGGCTCTTTAATTACAGCCCATTCAACATCAGGAGAAATTGCAAAAGGATGACTTTCATCAAAAACAACATTTTCGTTTTTATCTTCGTTTTTCTGGCAGGCAGAAAATACAAAAAGGCAAAGACTTAAATACAAAAAGAATATTTTTTTCATAATGTATCGATTCTGTCCTTAAGAAGTTCATAAATTTTCATATCAGAGTCTACAAAAGAAAGTGAAGGAATTTTTGAAAAATCCTCCCATTTATAATCTGTATGCTCAGAAAGAGTAAAATGCCTTTCAATTCCGTCTTCTAAAAAATGAACCTTAAAGGCATCTACATAACAGAGCTTACCCTTATGCTCAAAAGAAACCTGGCAAAGCTTATCAAAAACTTCAACTTCGACACCAAACTCTTCCTTCATTTCCCGCTTGATGGCAGTAACAAAATCTTCACCTTCATCAATTTTACCGCCGGGAAATTCCCAGCGACCGCCCATATCTCCAGTCTCTATGCGCTTTGCAATGAAGATTTTTCCCTTTCTATAATCAATACAAGCAATTGACCGACTCATACATTACCTTTTTACAGCCGTACTCAGCTCTTTTTCAATTCCATTAACACTCACCAGAGCATCAATCCTAACCACATCAAAATCAGAGAACTTTGTGCGTAAAATTTTTTCTCCGCCCTGGTAAGTTACAAAATCTTCTCTTTCCTCACAAACCTGCATATCAGCATTAACTGCAATAAAGCGGATTTTTATATCAGCAGCATCAGTTCTTTTTGATTTTATATTACGATTGAATCCTGCATTAACGTAAACCTCATCGGCATAGGAAAATGCAGAAAGATTACAATCGATTTCATCAATTTTGGCATAGTTTCGGAATTTATTAAAGCCTGTATAAATCCAGGCAACGCCGACAAAAAAAACGAGGGCCAGCAGGATAAAAAGATTTGCCTTATTTTTATACAAAGCCTGAAAACCTCGCAGGGGCTTCATTTTTCCTTCGTAATAGTCTTTTACGATTTTTGGGGCATTTTTCAGGCGTTCTTCCCGGTTATAAAAAAAGTGATATTCATTTTTTTCTTTTTCGGGATCACTAATTTCCTTTACATCCTCAAACATAATCCACCTGCCTGCAAAAAACTAGTTCTTCAAAATTGATTCTATAAGACTGTCTGTTCTATACCATACAACGCGGGCAGCTTCCTTTTCCAGGTAAATTGCAGTAAGAATTCCGCTTGAAGAAAGAGTCATAAAATCAAAAAGAATATTATTGTGGGCGGCTGTAAAATGACGCCGCAAAATCTTCTGACTTTCACTTTGAATCATCTGAATTGTAAAGCCGTCATCATTTTTAATTATAAAAAACTTCCAGCCGGATTTTGTTACGCCAAGAAAATCATAAGGAATTTTATAGGTAAGACGGCTGTAATCAGCAACAACAGATTCTTCAAAAGGAGGGATAGAAACCGGCTCTTCAAAAGTGCTTTTTTCAATATTCAAAGGATACAGAAGGGTCTGCAGATAGTTGATTCCCGACTGAACCTTCGACTCTTCATCAATGTAAGTCGAATAATAATCAATTTTTACGTATAAAAGATAAGAAGAAGGATCAGGAATAACATTATCAATTGTTACAAAATATTCAGCACCTTCTTCACTTCCGCTGAGTTTTGGAATTGATTTTTCTGAAACAGGAATTTTGTACTTCAAAAAGCCGTCTGTTGCAAACCAGTAGACCATTACCCCCTGGGTGGAAGTGCCTACTACCACAAGCTCATCTTTTTCCGTGGTGTAAATATTTTTAATAAATGGAAAAGGAGTTCCACCCGGCCCCTGCTGACCTATGTATTCAACAGAAGAGCCGTCGCGTGCAATACGAAGGACAGTCTGACTGTAAAGCATTGTTTCATCTTCACTCTGTTCCTGGCGGTCGCGGGGAACTGAACAGACTGCATAAATATTTTTCTTTGAATCTACACTGAGCATTCCGGCATAATCAAAGGGATAGGCAATTTTATTATGAACGCTCTGGGCATTTCTTTTGGAATTATCCAAAAGTTCACTTATCTCTGATTCTTCATTGTAATAAATTGTAAGGAGGTCTCCGTAAGAATTCAGTTCCATTATCTTCTGGGAATCGCCGTTTACAATATAAAAGAAACCGTCCCTCATAAAGATGCCGTAACGGATGCCGCCGACACCATTTAAATCCTTAACGCTTATCTGTTCTTCAAAATTGCCGTAAGGAACTGTAAAAAGCTGAGTTTCATTAATTGATTCAATGCTTTCGGAACGTGAACAGGCTGCAAAAAGAGCGCAAATCAAAATCAAAAATGAATAACAAAGCTTTTTCATACAGATATTTTCACATAAGTGCGGGAGTTTTTCAAGTTGTAGGATTTTTTATTTTTTTGTGATAAACTCAGTTTATGACTAAAGAATTTTCTACTTATAAAAAAGTTTCATACATTGAGTTTGGTGCAGCAGCCCTTTTTACCCTGCTTTTAATTAATTTTTCACTAGATATTTCGATTCTTGCCTTTCCCCTTGCCCTGATTTTTTCAGCAATCCTTTTTTACCTCTCATATTTTAAGATTTTCAAGGAAACTGACGGTTCAAAGGCTATGGCAGTCCTTAAGCTGACTCAATATCTTCCATATTTTCTGCTTTTGTGCTTTATTTTGCGCCGGGCCGGAAAAAACGGAAGTTCAGGCTTCTATGATTTAATTACAGTGCTTTTGTGGCTATTGATTTTTGTAACAAGCCTTATTCTTTCAAACCTTATGGGCGAAAAGAAAATCAAAAAGCTTAGCGAAGGCTGGGCTGTAAAACCTGAATTCAAAAAGCCTAAGGGAGCTGCCCGCATTGTATTCGAGATTGTAGACTGGGCAGACGCTCTTGTCTGGGCAATTTTTACCGTAATGCTCTTTCAGATTTTTGTTTTCCAGCTTTACGAAATCCCTTCTGAATCAATGGTGCCGACCTTCCTTATTAAAGACCGCGTAATCGTTTCAAAATTTGACTGCGGTCCTAAATTCCCACTTACAAATATAGGGTTTCCAGACTTCCGTCATTACAAGCGCGGACAGACAATCGTACTCCGTAACCCTCACTACAGCCTTGACCGCAAAAGTGAAGTAAAAACCGTAACCAGCCAGCTTTTGTATATGCTCACCTTTATGACAGTAAACATTAACCGAGACGAAGACGGAGAACTTAAGGCAGACCCTCTTGTAAAAAGAATCTGCGGAGAGCCGGGCGAGCAGCTTGTAATGCAGGACGGCCAGCTTTACGCAAGAAAAAACGGTCAGGATTTTAAGCCTGTTGAAATTGACAATAAATTTGCAACCTGGAACCTGAATGCCCTGCAGCAGAACATCAAAAAGAAGGTAGAATCCTTCCCGCTTTCTGCAAGTGAATACGAGGATATGCTTGATTTTGAGGAATACCGCAGAAACTATGATTTGAACGTTGCAAAATTCCGTGCCCAGGAAATTGTAAGAAGCCTGAACAACTACGCATCTTCAGTATCAAAGACTGGTGATTTTACAACCCCTTCCCTTTTTGAATATATGCTTTTTTCTCAGGTAAACACAATTGCCCTGGACCTGATTTCTAAAGCCGGCGGAACAAAGTGGTTTTCTGACTTTATGACTTCATGGATTGAAAATAAAGACAAGGAAAGAGACCTCTATTCAGAATCAAATTTCCGCCTCAACGTTATTACAAAGATTACATTCGGAAACCTAGTTCTGCGCACAATCGAGCTTTCAAAAAATAATGTATCGGCTTCTCAGTGGCAGAATGATGCCGTTTTCAAGGAAAATTACGAACTTGCTAATAAATTAAACTGGTATATTCAGTCTCTTCTTGATGAACGCAATATGCCTGTCTTCCCGGCAAACGATGCAAACGGTAATGCCTGCTACATTCCTAAAAACTGCTACTTTATGATGGGAGACAACCGCTTCAACTCTCTTGACTTGCGTCACTCTTATGACCAGAAGATGAAGCCGCTTACAGACGACGATAAACTTTCAATTGAATATTATTCGATGATGGAACCACAGTATGTAAACAAGCGTTATATTATAGGTAAGCCTGTTTACCGCTTCTGGCCAGCAACCAGACGCGGTAAAGTATAAGCTTATCTTCCGTGGCAGTTCTTAAACTTCTTTCCGCTTCCGCAAGGGCAAGGATCATTGCGTCCTACCTTTGGCATTGTGCGGCGAACAGTTACGTTGTCACCCTGTGAACGCTGATTGGTCTGGCTGCCGGCAGCCTGGGCGCGAGCCTGAGCTCCACTGAAGTTCTGGCGGGCAGAGCTTGCAGCCTGGGCCTGTGCGGCCTGACTTCCCATAGACTGAGCTTCATTGTGCTGAGCATTTGCGGCAGCTGCCTGAGCCTCTGCCATGCGGCGGCGCTGTTCAGCAGCCTCCGGTGAAAGCTGAATGCGTACTTTGAATACACGGCTCATTACCATATTGCGGATTGAATCCAGCATTTCATAGAAAATATCAAAACCGTCGTTCTTGTATTCTGTAAGAGGGTTCTTAGAACCGTATGCACGAAGCGATACAGCCTCGCGAAGACCTTCAAGAGTTTCAAGCTGGTCAAGCCATTTTTTATCAATAATCTGAACATACTGGTAACGGATAAACATATTTAAGTTTTCCTTACCGGCAAGTGTTTCTTTTTCTGTAATATCATTCTGAAGGGCAGCAATTACAGCTTCTTTTGAAACGCGCTCATTAGGAAGCTGGAAGCCGAAGTAATTGCGGAGCTTTTCATTCAAAGCATTAAGAGGCGCATTTGAATGCTTATCATGCTTCTGGGCATCTTCAAATTCATCGAACAAATCTTCAACAACATCTTTTGCGTTGTTCATTACGCGCTCAGAAAGATTGTCGTCTGCGAGTATGTCATCACGCTGCATGTAGATAACGCTTCTCTGTTCGTTCAAAACATCATCATAGTCAAGAAGATGCTTACGGATTTCAAAGTTGCGGTCTTCTACTTTAGACTGAGCTTTTTCAATTCCCTTGTTCAGCCATGGATGGTCAATCGGTTCACCAGGTTCCATCCCGATTCTCTGCATCATAAGCTTCATGCGTTCGCCGCCGAAGAGACGCATCAAATCATCATCCATAGAGATGAAGAAGCGGGAACGTCCAGGGTCACCCTGACGGCCGGAACGACCGCGCAGCTGGTTATCAATTCGGCGTGATTCATGGCGTTCAGAACCAATTACATAAAGACCACCGAGAGCCTTTACTTCTTCGTAATCTTTTTTCCAGTTTTCCTTTTCAATTTCCAAAGCTGCCTTGTACTGCTCTTCTGTAGCATTTGTGCCGACTCGTTTTCTAGCACGGAACTCAGGGCTGCCGCCAAGCTTAATATCGGTACCACGACCAGCCATGTTAGTTGCGATTGTTACAGCGCCTTTTGCACCGGCTTCTGCAATAATCATAGCTTCGCGGGCATGGTTTTTAGCGTTCAAAACTTCGTGACGTACACCTTTGCGGGTAAGCAAAGCAGAAAGATGCTCAGATTTTTCAACCGAAACTGTACCAACAAGAATTGGCTGACCTTTTGCGTGAGCCTCTGCAATTTCTTTAGCGATTGCTTCCCATTTATCTTCTTCGTTCAGGTAAACAAGGTCGTTTTCATCAACGCGGGCAACCGGCTTGTTTGTTGGAATAGCAACAACATCCAAGTGATAGATGTTATTAAATTCAACTGCTTCTGTAGCAGCTGTACCAGTCATTCCGGAAAGCTTATTGTACATACGGAAGAAGTTCTGGAATGTGATTGTAGCCATTGTACGGTTGCGCTGAGCAATTCTGATGTGCTCTTTTGCTTCGATAGCCTGATGAAGCCCGTCTGAATAGCGGCGGCCTTCAAGAACACGACCAGTAAATTCATCTACAATCTGAACCTGACCGTCTTTTACAATGTAATCAACGTTATTGTGGAACAAAAGATGAGCACGCAAAGCCTGAGTAAAGTAATGTGTGTACTCAAAGTTTTCTTCATCTTCCAGAGCACCTGTAATCAGATTGTGCTTGTGAAGGATTTCGTTGATGTGCAGCATACCCTTATCGGTAAATGATACACGCTTTGATTTTTCATCAAGAGTATAGTCACCTTCGATTTTTGCACGTTCTTCCGGCTCCATCTGAGTTTCATCAGGATATTCGCCAGTTTTAGGGTCTTTTTCAACTTCCTTAAGTTCACCTACATATTTATCAACTTCGTGGAATTTGTAAGTATCATCTTCGCCTGCTCCGGAAATAATAAGCGGAGTTCTGGCTTCATCAATCAAGATAGAGTCAATTTCATCGACAATACAGTAGTTAAAACCGCGCTGAACCTTATCTTTAAGGTCGATTTTCATGTTGTCACGAAGGTAGTCAAAACCGAATTCGTTGTTTGTACCATAAGTGATGTCGCAGGCATAGGCAGCCTTGCGGGCTTCTGTATCCATATTAGAAAGGATAGCGCCAACTGTCTGACCAAGATAGCTGAATACAGGACGCATTGTGTTGGCATCACGTTCAGCAAGATAGTCGTTTACTGTAACTACGTGAACACCCTTTCCTTCCAGAGAGTTCAAATAAGCTGGAGCAACGGCAACAAGAGTTTTACCTTCACCAGTCTTCATTTCGGTAATTTTTCCCTGATGAAGGTTGATGGAACCCATTACCTGAACGTCAAAGGCACGTTCACCGCGTACTCGGTAAGCCGCTTCACGAACAAGAGCAAAGGCTTCCGGCAAAATATCATCAAGAGTTTCACCTTTTGCAAGGCGCTCTTTAAATTTCTTAGTCTGTTCTGGAAATTCCTCCGGCTTAAGACTTTTAGCCCATTCCTCTTTTGCGTTTACAGCCGCCAATATAGGGCGCAGGGCTTTTACATCACGGTCATTCTGAGAGCCGAAGATTGCAGTAAGAATTTTATCCAATAACATTTTTTGATCCTTTTTGAATGCGTTTAAATAGATTAGATATTTTACTATAAAATATTATTTTTGTCATTATAACTATAAGGAAGGCTTGTTCATAAATAAAAAACCATTCTTTCTTCTATATAATAATAGTTGAAAGAATGGTTTAAGAAGCTGTATAACGCTATCGGCTTATCTTACGCTGTAAAGCAAATCGCCGTAGCTTGGGAATGGCCAGAGCTCTTTTGGTGTAACAACTTCAAGTTCATCTGCAACGGCACGAAGTTCTCCCATTGCGGCAAAAACCTTTTCGCGGTAGAAGAGAGCTGTTTTTCCGGAATCACCTTTGTCAGAAACTGATTTTGCTTCTGCAACAGCAGCTTCCAGGGTACTTGTCTTTGCAAAGATAGAACTTGTAAGGGCAGAAACCTTTTTGAGCATTTCACTCTCATAGCTTGCATCACACTCTGAGCAAACTGATTTTTTCAAGCCGATTGTTTGGGCAAGCTTGTTTGCATATTTGCTTGCGGCAGGGAGGATATCCTTCTTTGCCATTTCAAGCATTGTTTCAGCTTCGATGTTGATGATTTTTGAGTAATTTTCATTGTGAATTTCGTAGCGGCTTGTAAGCTCAACCTTTGAGTAAACGCCGAACTTTTCGAACACTTTGATATTCTTTTCATCAAGAATGTGTGGCAAAGCTTCCGGTGTAGATTTGAGGTTGTAAAGTCCGCGTTTTTCAGCTTCTTTTACCCATGAATCATCGTATCCGTTTCCGTTGAAGATAATGCGTTTGTGATCTTTGATTGTCTTCAAAATCAGGGCGTGAAGGTCAGCCTTGAAGTCCTTTGATTTTTCAAGAAGGTCAGCAAACTGAGAAAGCTCTTCAGCAACAACAGTGTTGAGGAATACGTTTGCGCAGGCAATTGATTCGTTTGAACCCAGCATACGGAACTCGAATTTGTTTCCTGTGAAGGCAAATGGAGATGTACGGTTACGGTCTGTTGCATCCTTGTTGAATTCAGGAAGAACAGTAACACCAATCTTCATCTTTTCTTTTTCATGTTTTCCGTATGGAACGCCCTTTTCGATGCTGTCAAGAATTGCAGAAAGTTCGTCACCAAGGAAGATAGAAATAATTGCTGGAGGCGCCTCGTTAGCTCCAAGACGATGATCGTTTCCGGCAGATGCAACTGAAATGCGGAGGAGATCCTGATATTCATCTACACCCTTAATGATTGCACAGAGGAACAAAAGGAACTGAGCATTGCTTTCAGGAGTTGCACCAGGATCAAGGAGGTTTTTACCTGTGTTTGTGCTGATTGACCAGTTGTTATGCTTACCGCTTCCGTTTACACCCGCAAATGGTTTTTCGTGGAGAAGACAAACCATTCCGTGTTTTGCGGCAGTTTTTCTCATAAGTTCCATTGTAAGCTGGTTGTGGTCGCAGGCAATATTTGTTGTAGAGAAGATTGGAGCAAGCTCGTGCTGAGCAGGAGCAACTTCGTTGTGTTCTGTTTTAGCAAGGATTCCAAGCTTCCAGAGCTCTTTGTTCAAATCCTTCATAAATTCCTGAACACGAGGTTTAATCATACCAAAGTAGTGATCCTCAAGTTCCTGGCCCTTTGGAGCTTTTGCACCAAAAAGTGTACGGCCTGTGTAAATAAGGTCTTCACGTTTATCATAAACAGATTTATCTACAAGGAAGTATTCCTGCTCAGGACCTACAGTTGTTTTTACAGATTTAACGGCTTCGTTTCCTTCAAAGAGGTGAAGAACGCGGACTGCCTGTTTACTGATTGCCTGCATAGAGCGAAGAAGCGGAGTCTTTTTATCAAGAGCTTCGCCGGTGTATGAACAGAAAGCTGTAGGAATGCAGAGAGTACCGTCCTTAATGAATGCATAAGAAGTTGGATCCCAGGCTGTGTAACCGCGGGCTTCGAAAGTGGCACGGATTCCTCCGCTTGGGAAAGAAGATGCATCAGGTTCACCCTGAACAAGCTCTTTTCCGCTGAATTCCATAATGATTTTACCGTCACTTGTCGGGCTGATAAAGCTGTCGTGCTTTTCTGCAGTAATACCTGTCAAAGGCTGGAACCAGTGAGTGTAGTGAGTTGCCCCCTTCTCTACTGCCCAGTCTTTCATTGCGTTCGCAACAACTGTGGCAACTGCAGGGTCAAGCTTTTCTCCATCCTCAATAGTTTTCATAAGCTGCTTGTAAGTTTCCTTTGGCAAGCGGGCTTTCATAACGGTTTCATTGAAAACATTTTCAGCAAAAATTTCTGTTACTTTTTCGCTCATTTTCTATATATCTCCTTTTTTTTGTTCAAAAAAAAACAGGCGCTGAATTTTAGAGTTGTTCTAGACCAACTCCAGAATTCAGCGCCCTTGCCGATTAATTTTTTATTCACACAGCCAACGGCAGGTGAAAGATGTTTAAAAACGAAAAGGTCGCAAAGATACCATCTTTGCGACCTCGTTGTCGTTTAATAACTAACTTATACTATTTATAAAAAAAAATGTCAATAACAATTAACTGATTAGAATATTCCCATTCCCGCAAGAAGGATTACGAACAGAAGAACCGGTGCAACAAACTTAATCATTACAATATAAAGTCCCTTGCGGCCGAATTTTTCCTTATTTCTTGTAATTTCATCAATAAGGAACTTAGGCTTTGTAACCCAACCGATAAGGATACAGGTAAGTAAACTTGTAATAGGCATAAGGATGATATTGCTGAAGTAATCAAGGATATCAAGAATCTGCCCTGTAGAACCGTTAGGGAGCTTCTGTTCAAAATAGAATACGTTGTAACCAAGACAAACGATTACAGAAACAATAAAAGTTGCACCTGCCATTACTACAGCGGCACGGCGGCGGCTCCACTTGTAGCGGTCAATCATACTTGAAGTAATTGCTTCGAGGATTGAAACTGCAGATGTAAGGGCAGCAAACAATACCATTACAAAGAAAATAAGACCAATAAACTCACCGATATTTCCAAGAGAATTGAAAACCTTTGGCAGAGTGATGAACATAAGTCCCGGTCCTGCAGACATTCCTTCTTTTCCAGAGAAAACGTAAACGGCAGGAACAATCATCATACCGGCAAGAATTGCAATTCCTGTATCAAAAATTTCAATTTGATTAACTGCTTTTCCAAGATTTCCGCTCTTTTTCATGTATGAACCATAAGCAATCATAATTCCCATGGCGATTGAAAGAGAATAGAAAAGTTGTCCCATTGCTGTAAGGCAGACCTTCAAAAAGCCCTTAAAAGTAAGGCCGTCAAAGTTCGGAATAAAATAAACTGCAGCTCCCTGAAGTCCGGTTCTGGTAACGCCATTATCATCAGTGTGGGAAATGCAAAGTGAATAAAAAGCGATGAATACAACGATTAATACAAGAATCGGCATAAGGATTTTTGAATAGCGTTCGATTCCGCGCTCAACACCCTTATAAACGATGATAAAAGTAAGAAAGGCAAAAATAATTGTGTAGAAAATCGGCTGCCACTGTGAGGTGATAAAGCCGGTAAAGAAGCCGTTTTCTACTGTAACTCCGCCCTGGAAGGCAAGGTATGAAAATGCGTATTTAAGTACCCAGCCGCCGATTACACAATAATATGGATAAATAAGAAAAGGAACGATAAAAGAAAAACAGCCTAAAAATCCCCATTTAGGATTAATTTTCTTGTAAGCTGTAAGGGGACTTTCCTGAGTCTTTCGTCCGATTGCAATTTCTGTGATAAGTAGGGCAAAACCAAAAGTTAATGCCAGAATAAGATAAACCAGAAGAAAGAGTCCGCCGCCATCTTTCGCTGCCAGATAAGGGAAGCGCCAGATATTTCCCAGTCCTACTGCGCTGCCTGCCGAAGCAAGGACAAAGCCTAAAGAACCTGAGAATGAGTTGCGCTGTTTAAGTTGTGTGTCCATTAAAAAACCTCAAAAATCATTTTTTTACTATATAAGTATAATGATTTTTGAGGTTGAATGATAGAGCTGCTATCAACTAATCTTGAAGCGCCTCATATCCTTCTTCGCCGGTTCTTACTTTTACTACGTTCTGAACGTCGTAAACGAAGATCTTACCGTCGCCGATGTGACCTGTGTAGAGGACTTCCTTAGCGGCTGTGATAACCAGGTCTACAGGAACTTCACTTACTACGATGTCGATCTTAATCTTTGGAAGAAGAGTCATTTCCATTTCAACACCGCGGTACTTCTGAACGTTTCCATGCTGCTGACCACAACCAAGAACGTTTGTTACTGTCATACCAGTTACGTTGATGTCGTTCATTGCGTGCTTGAGCTCGTCGAACTTGCTCTGGCGTGTGATGATTGTAACCATATGGAACTTTGCATCAGGGCGGGCAGTTGCCTTTGCAACCGGAACAGCCTTTTCTACAGGAACATCACCTGTTGCTGCGGCAGCGGCTGCGCTCAATCCGCCAAGACCAGCTTCGCCTTCTGTCATAACCTGTGGAGCCATGATAAATCCTGCGTAGCTTGAATCAATTCCGTGTTCAAGCTTATCAAGACCGATTACTTCTTCTTCACGGCTTGCACGAAGTCCATGGAACTTTTTAATCAGGCTGAATACGATAACCATACATACGGCGGTCCAGAGAACGATTGTAAACTCACCCAGAGCCTGAACTCCAAGATGGCTGAATCCACCACCGTAGAACACACCGCTTTCAACGTTGAAAAGACCATCACTTAAAGTACCCCAGATACCGTTTGCAAGGTGAACAGCTACGGCACCAACCGGGTCATCAATATGAAGCTTAACATCAAGTCCTTCAACTACAATTACTACTATAATACCGGCAACAATACCGATGATAGTTGCTCCAAGGGCATCAACTGTGGCACAGGTAGGTGTGATTGCAACAAGACCAGCAAGAGAAGCGTTCAAAGTCATAGAAACATCAGGCTTACCGTTCTTTACCCATGTAAAAATCATTGTTGTAACAGCGGCAACGGCTGGAGCGATTGTTGTTGTTGTGAATACAGCAGCCAAACCACCAACTCCAAGAAGCTGAGTACAAGCTGCACCGTTGAATCCGTACCATCCGAACCAGAGGATGAAAGTTCCAAGAGCACCGAGTGTCAGAGAGTGACCTGGGATAGCGTGAACTTTTGTTACCTTTCCGTCCTTATCATAATCATACTTTCCGATACGTGGACCAAGGAAAATTGCACCAATCAAAGCGGCTGTACCACCAACAGAGTGAATTGCAGCACCACCGGCAAAGTCAACAAAACCAAGACCTGCAAGCCAGCCCTGAGAGTTCCATACCCAGCCGGCTTCAATAGGATAAACGACTGCTGAAATTACAGCTGAATAAATACAGTATGCAGAGAACTTTGTTCTTTCTGCCATTGAACCGGAAACGATTGTTGCGGCAGTTGCGCAGAATACAAGGTTGAAAACGAATGCTGACCAGTCGCCTTCAGCAAAGTTTGTGAAAAGCTGCAAATTCGGTTTTCCGATAAAGCCGAAGAAATAGTTTTCACTCATCATCAAACAGAAACCAAGAAGCATAAACATCGGTGTACCAATACAGAAATCCATAAGGTTTTTCATGATGATATTTCCGGCGTTTTTTGCCCTTGTAAAACCAGTTTCTACCATAGCAAAGCCGCACTGCATAAAGAATACCAGTGCCGCACCAATCAGGAACCACACGCTCCAAACTTCACTCATATAAGTCTCCTTTTTTAAAAAAATAGGCGACAAAATCAGACACTGTACTGCGCATATACAAGAGCCCGACTCCATCGCCGATTAGATAAAAAAAAGAGGCCGCTAAGGGTATACCTTTGCGACCTCGTTGTCTTAATTGTGTTTCTTTATACAGAAATAAAAAAAAATGGTCAATATATTTTTTTATCAATTTCCAAGTTGCTAAACATTTTTGTGCAAACTGCACAAATTCTCATAAAAATTCTTTGATATCTGCACAAATCGAAATAAAAAATGATTTAAAAAGCCGAAAAAAATTTTCCCTCTATCTTGCAAGTCAAAATCATTTGCAATAGAAAAAGGCAAGATTAATGCGGAAGACCGCAAAACTGGAGGAAAATATGACTGGAAAAGAGATTAGCGAAATGCAGACAAAGTATGTTTTACAGAGCTGGAGCAAACAGAAGGGACTGAATCCGACACCTGTTGCCCGCTGTGAAGGAATTTATATTTATGACACAGAAGGCAAACGTTACGCCGATATGTCTTCCGAGCAGGTAAATATGAATGCCGGCTACGCAAATAAAGAAATGACAGAGGCTATCAAAGCCCAGCTGGATTCTTATGCTTATATTCAGGGCTCATTCGGCTCTGAACCTCGTGCAAAGCTTGCAAAATCAATTGTTGACCGCCTGCCAGACTGCTTTGGAAAAGTTTTCTTTACAAACGGCGGTGCCGATGCCAACGAAAACGCAATCAAAATTGCCAGAATGTATACAGGTCGCTTTAAGGTAATGAGCCGCTACCGTTCTTACCACGGTTCAACCTTTGGAGCCGGAAATCTTACAGGTGAGCCACGCCATTTTGCCCTTGAACCGGCAATTCCGGGCTTCATCCACTTTTTTGACCCCTATCTGTATCAGGAAAAACTCAAATTTGCCAGCGAAGAAGAAGCTACTGAATATTATGTACGCCAGCTGCGGGCTCAGGTAATTTACGAAGGTGGAGACAGGATTGCCGCAATCGTCTGCGAAACAATCACCGGCTCAAACGGAGTAATCATTCCGCCAAAAGGCTATCTGAAAGGAGTTCGTAAGGTCTGCGATGAATTCGGTATCATGATGATCTGTGACGAAGTAATGGCCGGCTGGTACAGAACAGGAAAAATGTTTGCCTTTATGAACTTCGACGTTGTGCCTGATATCATCACCTTTGCAAAGGGCGTAAACTCGGGCTACATTCCGCTTGGAGGCTGTATCGTAAAAAAAGAAATTGCCGCCTTCTTTGACGACAACTATCTTTCCTGCGGTCTGACTTATTCCGGACACCCCCTTGCCTGTGCGGCCGGAGTTGCCTGCCAGGAATTCTATCTGAAAAATGATATTGAAGGCCACGTCCAGAAGGTGGGTAAGTACTTGGGAGAAATTCTTGAGGGACTTAAGGCAAAGCATGCGATTGTAGGAGACGTGCGCTATATCGGACTTTTCAGCGCAGTTGAGCTTGTAAAAGACAAGGCCAGCCGAGAGCCTCTTGTTCCATGGGGACAGGATCCGGAAAATCTTATGGGCTTTGTTACAAAAGAGCTTAAGACCCGGGGTTTTGTCACCTACACACACGAAAACTGCATAATGGTTGCCCCTCCTCTTATCATAACAGAAGCACAGCTTTATGAGGAAATGGCAAAGCTTGATGATGTTCTTACTTTGCTGGAGGAAAAAATTGGTCTGTAATCTTACAATGCCCGGCCGGACTATTGTCGGGGAAGGAGCTTTTGATTCTGCCCTTCCTTATCTGAAGGAAATGGGAAAAAAAGCCCTGATTATCACCGGGAAAATAATCACAAAAACCGGACTTGCCGCAGAAATTTCTGAAAAACTTTCCGGGCAAGGCATACAATCAGCTATTTTCAATGACTTACCCGGCGAGCCCGATGATAAGATGATTGATAACGCTTATGCCGCCTACTGCCACCAAAGCTGCGACTTTATAATCGGGCTTGGAGGGGGTACTCCGCTTGATACGGCAAAAGCCGTAAAGGAAAAGTGCTCTTACCTTCCTCCTCTGGTTCTGATTCCTACAACAGCGGGAACTGGTTCGGAAGCGACAAAATTCTATGTTTACACAGATACAAAAACTGATGCAAAGCTTTTGATGAAAAGTGACAGTCTTCTGCCCCAGCTTGCAGTCATTGATTATAATTACACCCTTTCTGCCCCCCGCGCCATAACGGTCGCAACAGGAATGGATGCTTTGACTCACGCGATCGAAGCCTACACTTCAAAAAAAGCAAATCCGCTGACCGACCTTTACTGCCTTGATGCAATCGAAAGGATTTTCAAAAACCTTCCTCTTGCGGCCAAAGACGGCTCTAACAGGAAGGCCCGGGAATCTCTTGCCCTGGCTGCCTACGAGGCGGGAATTGCCATCAACAATTCTTCGGTTACGCTGGTGCACGGAATGAGCCGGCCGATTGGAGCCCTTTTCCATGTTGCCCACGGAATTTCAAATGCCATGCTGATAACTGAATGTCTCCGCTTTGCGCTGGACGGTGCAGCAGACCGCTTTGCTGACATTGCAAGAAAAATTGGAGCGGCCACTCAGGCTGATTCAGATCAGGCTGCGGCAGAAAAGTTCATATCAGCACTGGAGGAATTTACAAAGGCACTTGAAATCCCAAGCCTGCGTGAATACGGAATCAATCTTTCGGATTTTGAAAAGTGCCAGCCAAAGATGGCAAAGGACGCCCTTGCTTCCGGCAGCCCCGCAAACACAAGGAAGGAAGTTTCAGAAGCAGACATTCTGAAAATCTATAAAATCCTTAGGGAAAAATAATAAGAATTGTGCAGAATGAACAAAAAAAATTTTAAAATGTGTTCAAAAAAGAATATCAATTATTTTTTTATGCCCCTATAGTGTGGGCATAGAAAAATAAAAGCCAAAAACAAAACAAAAACTGCAATGGCGCAGAATCAGAAATCTGGTTCTGCGCTTTTTTTTATGGAGGTAGATAAATGGAAGCAGCCGTTAAGGAAGAAGTTTTTTTTGACTCTAAAACCGCACCTGTAAAAATCACAGTGCAGAATCTCAACGTTATATATAAAGCTAATGATGAAAAGAATCAGACTGTAGCCCTTAAGAACGTAAATCTTGATATAAAGCGGGGCGAGTTTATTTCACTTGTCGGCCCTTCCGGCTGCGGAAAGACAACTCTTCTGCGGGTAATTTCCGGCCTTATTCCCTCGACAAGCGGAAACGTTTTTATAGACGGTCTTACACCGCAGAAGGCCCGGGTTTCAAAGGAATTCGGAATTGTATTCCAGAGCCCGGTTTTGATGGACTGGAGAACAATCAGACGAAACATCTGCCTGCCTCTGGAGCTTATGGGCATGCCAAAGACTGAGCGCACAAAGAAGGTTACAGAAATGCTTGATATCGTGGGCCTTCAGGACTTCGGCTACCACTACCCGAGGGAGCTTTCAGGCGGTATGCAGCAGAGGGTTGGAATTGCCCGAGCCCTTGCCTTAGACCCAAACGTGCTTTTTATGGACGAGCCTTTCAGCGCCCTTGATGAGTTTACAAAGGAACGCCTGCACGAAGACCTTCTGAGAATCTGGCGAAAGACTCATAAGACTATCATCTTTGTTACCCACAGCATTCAGGAAGCAGTTTTCCTCAGCGACAGGGTTGTGGTTTTCTCCCCTCATCCGGGACGAATTACTTCGATTGTGGATATCGATATTCCCCGCCCGAGAAGCCTTGAATGCAAGAACAGCCAGCACTTTACGGAGCTTGTTGCAAAGGTTAGAAGCGGCTTTGAAGGAGTATAGCAGATGGTAAGAAAAATTGTAAAAAGCGAAAAGTTCGTCACCTTTGTCTGGGTGCTGGGACTCATCCTGCTCTGGGAAATCGGGGCCTTTATTATCGCAGGAACCAAGAGAACTCCGGAAAATGTGCTGCCTCACCTCTGGCAGATTGCTGATTCGGTTTTCAGTTCAAAAAAAGTAACGGCTAATCAGACAGCCCTGCAGGTAGTTCTTGTGAATGCGGGAATTACCCTTGGCCGCGCCCTGCTTGGATTTGTAATCGGAGCTTTTTCCGGCTACGTTCTTGCAATGCTTATGCGCCGTTTTTCTGCAATAGAAAAAATCGCCTTCCCCTATCTGATGCTGATTCAGCTGATTCCGATTCTGGGAATGGCACCGGTAGTACTTGCAATCACCCAGGATATAAACAAAAGCCGTATTGTGATTGCCGCAATTCTGACTTTTTATCCGGTAGCGGTAAACACACTGGCAGGCCTTAAGACAATAGAAAAGGAAAAGCTTGAGCTCTTTTATTCCTATGCCGCAAAAAGCTGGGAAGTTTATATGAAGCTTATGATTCCGGCCAGCATTCCATCCCTTTTCACAGGGCTTAAGATTGCGGCTCCCATGGCAGTTACGGCTTCCATCCTGGTAGACACCCTTCAGGGTGGCGGCGGTCTTGGCTGTATGCTGAGCCAGTCCTTAAAGCACGCAATGAGCATATTTGTCTTCTGGCAGATTGTCTTCTTCAGCGCGCTGATTGGAATCCTGAGTTTTTACCTGATGGTATTGCTCGAAAAGATTTTCCTTCCCGGAGGTAAAAGATGAAGATTAAAAAGATAAAGGCAGATTCAGTTAAGTCAGTGCTTTATCCGCTGATTTTTGGAGCCTTAGTCATCCTTTTGTGGCAGACCCAGGTTATTCACGGCTGGTTCGGTGCAGATACTTTTACCCTGCCCCTTCCTTCAAGGATCCTTCAGATTCTTTTTGATAACTTCGGGAAGATGACAGGCGACATAAGGGCAACCGTAACAGTTGCCCTGGGAGGACTTTTTCTTGGTTCACTTCTGGGCTTTCTGCTTGCCATGGTTGCGACAATGTTTTCCCACTGGGGAAAGGGCGGTCTTTCGCTTGCAACTGCCTTCAACGCAGTTCCAATCATTGCGATTGCCCCGATTTTCAACAACCTTACAAAGGATTTCAGTCCTGACCCTAACACAAGGTCAATGCTGGCAAAGATGCTGGTCGTAATGATTACCTGCACGGTCAGTATGGCAATCAACGCCTACCGGGGATTTACAGAACTCAAGCCTTTCAGCCTGGACCTCTTCAAATCCTATGCGGCAAAGCCTGTTACGGTTTTCTTAAAACTCAGGCTGCCAAACTGTGTGCCATACATTTTTACCGCCCTTAGAATCAGCGTACCGGCCTGCGTAATCAGCGCCATGGTCAGCGAATACTTTGCTGAATACATAATCGGGGTTGGCCGGCAAATCCGCGAGAACATAGTTCTTGCCCAGTATGCAACGGCCTGGTCTTACATCGTGGTTGCCTGCCTTATAGGAATCGTGATGTATGTAATTCTTCTGGTTACAGAAAGCCTTGTTCTTAAGAACAGAGCTTCTAAATAAAAAATCAATTTCTGGAGGTATGGAAATGAAAAAGAATCTTACAAAAATTACATCTGCGGCTGCAATTCTTGCGCTTGCAGGGCTGGCTTTTAGCTGTAAAGGAAAATCAGCTGAATCTGTCGGATGGAAAAAAGGAACTCCTGCAGCAACTATCATTAAAGAAGCTGCAGAAGCCGGAAAAGTGGGCAACTGGGGATTAGGAAACGAATATGAGATTCTTGCCCTGCTTGCAAAATACAACTTGCCAACCTCTTATTTGAGTCAGGCCTTCGATATGGATGGATTTGATGACAACACAATCACACTTGCATCTGCCATGACTTATAACGAACTGGGCCTTGTTCAGAACAGCTACGACGGTGGTTACAAATACGGCGATTCAGTCGGAACAATTGATATGAATGATGAAGGCGTTGCAATGATGGAGGATAACATCTTCACAACAAAAAGATTTGCAAAGGAAAATCCTAACACTGTAAAGGCCTTCCTTGCGGCAAGTCTTAAAGGATGGGCAGCAGCCTGTGCAGACCCGGAAGAAGCAGCAGCTATCTGTTATAAGTACGGTTCTTCAGTTTCTTCAGGTCACCAGCTTCACATGGCAAAGGAAGTAAAAAAGCTTTGTGAAACAAACACAAAGGGTGCAAAGGTTACTGATTACGGTGCCTTTGATATGGGAGCTATGCAGCAGACCCTTGATATTGCAAAAAAATACGTAAAGCTTAGCGATGCTGAGGCAGACAAGAAATTTGCTTCACTGACACTTGCAGACATTATGGATGAAAGCTTTATCAAGGCAGCGGGAGCCGGTGATTTTGGAAAGCCTGAAAAATCAAGCGTAAAAATCCAGCTCAAGTGGCTTCCTGATGCACAGTTTATGGGTTACTACGTGGCACTTGATAAAGGCTATTACAAGGATGTCGGTCTTGAAGTAACAATCGTTCCAGGCGGCGGTGACATTGCAGAAACAACAGCGGTTTACACAGGTCAGGTTGATTTTGGCGTAACCTGGGTAACAAACCTTGCAGTTGCAGATGCCGGCGGAATGGACTTACTTGAAATTGCACAGGTATTCCAGAAGTCAGGCCTGGTTCTGGTTTACAAGTATAAAGACTAAAAAAAATGGAAGTGTTTTATGGATTTGATTATTAAAAACGGAACTATTGTAACATCAAAGGAAACTTTTAAGGCCGACCTTGGAGTTTCCGGCGGAAAAATTGTTGCAATCGCTTCTGACCTAAAAGATGACAAGGCCAAAGTTGTGGATGCGGAAGGAAAGCTTATCCTTCCCGGCGCAATTGATGCCCACACCCACCTTGCAATGCCTTTCGGCGGTACGGTTTCTGCCGACGGTTACGGAGCCGGAACGAGGGCTGCGGCCTGCGGCGGTGTAACTACAGTTTTTGATTACCCTATGCAGCGCAAGGGAAAAGGAATCATCGAAACGGTTGACGAAAGAAAAAAGATGGCAGAAAAGGAAGCCTGCTGCGACTTTGCCTTCCACTGCTGCATCACCGATTTAAACGGAGGAGCAATTCTTGACGAGTTTAAGTCGGCCGTTGATTACGGAGTTTCAAGCTTTAAGTGTTTCTTTGTTTACAAAAAAGAAGGAATGATGGTTGATGATGCAACCTTTGTAAAAATCCTTCTTAAGGCAAAGGAAGTTGGAGCAATCACAAATCTTCATGCAGAAAACCCAGACATGATTGATTTGAGGGTTGCCCAGTATCTTTCGGAAGGAAAAACTGATGCCTGGTACCACTACATGAGCCGTCCGGAATTCGTAGCTGCCGAAGCAGACAAACGGGCCGTTCACTGGGCTAAAAACTCAGATGCCCCTCTTTACATTGTTCACATGTCGGACAAGGAAGGCCTTGAAGCCGCAGTAAAAGCCAAGATGGAAGGAGCAAAAATCTTTATAGAAACCTGTCCTCAGTATCTTGAGTTCACCTGCGACGTTTACAAGCGCCCGGACGGACGAAACTTTGTCTGCTCGCCTCCAATGAAGGGAGAAGAAAGCCGTCAGGCTTTGTGGCAGGCAATTCAGAACGGAAGTATTGATACTGTCGCAACTGACCACTGCCCTTTCCAGCAGAGTGAAAAGGACTGGGGCTTAAATGACTTTACAAAGATTCCAAACGGCTGTGCCGGAGTTGAAAACCTTTATCCATACATGCTGGGAGCCGCAACAGACGGAAAGATTTCTTATTCCCGCGCTGTTGAACTTTGTGCAGAAAATCCTGCAAAGATTTTCGGATGCACTCAGAAAGGCTCGCTTGCAGTCGGAAAGGATGCGGACATCGTAATTTACGACCCTAAAAAGGATTTCACTATCAGCGTAAAAAACATGCATTCGGACTATGACCATACAATCTGGGAGGGCCTGACAGTTCACGGTTATCCGGTTCAGACTTATGTACGCGGTTCCCTTGTTTATGACAATGGTCAGTATGTAGGAAAACCCGGCGAAGGCAAGTTTGTAAAATGCGCGCCAGTTAAGTTTTAAGTTAAAAAATACAAAGGAGAAACAGAATGGATTTTCAATATGCTTCACAGATTATAAAGGAATCGGCTTCCTCATGCCTTCTTTGCAGCGGAAAAAACTGCAGCGTAGCCTGCAAAAAGGGAGTGGATGCGGCAAAGATTTTGTATTCCCTCCATTTTGAAAATAACTGCGGCGCCTACGCTACAGCAAAGAAAAACACAGCCTGCCTGACCTGCGACTCAAAAGAATGCGAGCTGGCCTGCTTAAAAGGAAAAATCACCCGTCCTGTTCCGGTTCAAAAGACAATTTCTGCCCTGCTTTCCCTGCCGGAAGATTCTTCTGAACTCAAGGATGGAAGTGTAAACGAAAATTATGATGAAGTTTTCCTTGATACCCTTTTCTGCGGAGTACGCTGTGAAAATCCATTTTTTCTTTCTTCCTCAGTTGTTGCCAGCAATTATGAAATGATTGCAAAAGCCTTTGACGAGGGCTGGGCGGGCGTTGCCTTTAAGACAATCGGAGCCTTTGTTCCTGAAGAGGTTTCGCCCCGCTTTGCAACCCTCAAAAAGGAAAACGACGGCTTTGTAGGATTTAAAAACATTGAGCAGATAAGCGATCACACGCTTGCAGAAAACCTTGATTTTATCAGGCGGCTCAAGGCTGAATATCCTACCAAGGTGATTATTGCAAGCATTATGGGACGAAACGAGCGGGAATGGGAAAGTCTTGCAACTCAGGTTCAGAATGCAGGTGCGGACATTATCGAATGTAACTTTTCCTGCCCTCACATGGCAACTCACGGACTTGGAAGTGATGTGGGACAAAATCCCGAGCTTGTAGCCCAGTACGTAAAGGCTGTAAGGCGGGCTTCAACTATCCCGATTCTTGCAAAAATGACTCCTAACGTCGGCAACATGGAGCTGCCTGCCATTGCAGCGGTAAATGCCGGTGCAGACGGACTTGCGGCAATCAATACAATCAAATCAATTTTGAACGTTGATTTAGATTCCTTTGTTTCTCAGCCCCAGGTTGGAAACTACACCAGCGTCGGCGGTTATTCCGGTAAAGCCGTAAAGCCGATTGCCCTGCGTTTTATCAATGATATCCGAAAATGCATTGAAACAAGGGCAATTCCGGTAAGCGGAATGGGCGGAATTGAAAGCTGGCGCGATGCGGCCGAGTTTATCTCTATGGGCTGCGGCACCATTCAGGTAACGACCGCGGTTATGCAGTACGGTTACGGAATTATCCACGATATGATTGACGGAATCAAAAGGTATCTTGCAAAGTACGGCTACAATTCCATTCAGCAGATTGTGGGACAGGCACTGCCAAAAATAATTCCAACCGACTTACTGGACAGAAGGACAAGACAGTTCCCTAAATTCGTGCGGGACAAATGCGTAGGCTGCGGAAGGTGCATAACCTCCTGCTACGACGGCGGTCATCAGGCACTGGATATGGGAAAGAACGGAAAGCCGGTTTTGAACAAAAACTGCGTCGGCTGTCAGCTCTGTCTTCTGGTCTGCCCTGCTCAGGCTATTATAGCTGGAACAAGAAGCCAGCTTAGCAATAAATAATTAAAAATCAAAAGAAAGGAGAAAAATTATGTACACATGCGACATTAAAAGAATGGAAGACAAAATCAAGACTTTTTCAAAGTTTGGTGATACAGGACACGGAGGAATTACCCGCTTTTCCCTTTCACCAGAAGCAATTCAGGCTCGTAACGAAATCAAAGCCAGAATGACAAAGCTGGGACTTGATTTTAAGACTGATGATATGGGAAACATTTACTGCACTCTGCCGGGAAGCGACCCAAATGCCGGTGTAATTATGAGCGGAAGCCACTGCGATTCAGTTCGTCAGGGTGGAAACTACGACGGTATTCTTGGTGTAATGACAGCAATGGAAGCCATCGAAACTATCGTTACCCAGAAGATTCCCCACAAGCATCCTATTCAGCTGGTTGTGTGGACAAACGAGGAAGGTGCCCGCTTTGAACCTGCAATGATGAGCTCGGGCGTAATTACAGGAAAATTTGATAAGGCCGCAATGCTTGCTTCAGAAGCTAAGGACATTCCTGGCTACACCTTTGGTCAGGCTCTGGAAGAATCAGGCTTTAAGGGCAGCGAAGAAAACCGCATAGACCCTAAAAAAACAACAGGCCTTATTGAGCTTCATATTGAGCAGGGGCCTGTTCTTGAAGATGGAAAATACGACATCGGCGTTGTAGAAGGCGTTTGCGGAATGATTAACTACGAGTTCACCTTCCGCGGCCAGGCTGACCATGCCGGAACCTTCCCGATGCCTTACCGCAAGGATGCCCTTTACGCCGCTTCCCAGGCTTTGATTTACCTGCACCAGCAGTTTGACAACCTTGATAAAAAGCTAGTTTACACAACCGGAAAAATCAGCTGCCATCCTAACATTCATACAATCATTCCTGATGAAATTAAGTTCACCCTGGATGCCCGCCATCAGGACCCGAAGGTTATTGAACAGTGCCTTAGCATCATCAAAAATATGCCTAAAGAATGGGCCCGCTGCACAATGACTTATGAAGAAGCCTGGAGCCGTAAAACCGTTCAGTACTACCCTGAGTTCATTGATGATGTAGAAAAAGCTTCAAAGGATTTGGGCTATACTTCGCTCAGAATGTATTCAGGACCTGGACACGATGCCCAGTACCTCTGCGACATTGTTCCTACAACAATGATTTTCGTACCAAGCGAAGGCGGTCATTCTCACTGCGAGCTGGAATATACTCCGGTAGAAAACTGCTGGAAAGGCGCCAACGTGCTTCTGAACACTATTCTGGAGATAGATAAGAAGTAAGTTGAAAAGGCTCTGTGAAAACAGGGCCTTTTAAATTTCGTCCAGCATATCTTTTACATGAAGGGCGGTCATGATTTTGTACATAGATTCCGAATCCTGCATGTCTACGCCAAGGATTTCGGAAATGCGGCGGATACGGTAATTAATAGTATTGCGGTGGGTAAAAATTCCTTCGGCGGTTTTCTGGATTCTGCCGCCGTAGCTGGCATAGAGCTTAAGGGTTTCAAGAAAATCGTCCCGTTTATCCTTTCCAAGCGAATCAAGCTTTCCTAAAACTTCATTGTAAAAATTTTCCAAGACAGCTCTGTCCTTTACTTCAGAAAAAATTTTATAAACGCCAAGGGAGTTGTAATCATTAACACTTGTATCGGAATTCAAAAACTTCAGGGCAAATTCCGCGTGGGCATATTCTGATTCCAGCTCCTTGTAAGAGCGGCAGACAGCCGAAACTGCAATTTTTGCTCCGGTCAGATATTTATCTTTTTTTGAAATCTTATTCATGATTGCGGCTGTATCGCGGCCGTCGGTATGAAGGATATAAATTGCCCGGCCGTTAAAAAGATACCAGCAGAAATCAAAAGGGCTGAGCCCTATTTTTGTATTAAACGAATAATCCAGATAACGCTGCAGCTGGTCTGTATTGTTATCAAAAAGATTTTCGGGAAGCTTCATAAGAATGACAGAATATTCGCTTGCATTGGCAAAGGAAGTATTCTGCAGGCAGGAGGCATCAAAGTTTTTAGGATGAAAAATTGCATCATAAAAGCACTGTTCAAGAGTTTTATGCTTCTGATTATCATTTACAATCCTGTTGCAGACCTCCTGCATCAAATCTATGGTGTGTACATCCCAGGGCATTGTAAAAAGAGGAAACTGCAGACGCTCACACAGGGCGATAATTGAAGCTGGAATTGTGTCTATGTATTTTCCGACGTTTACAATCAGGCCGGAAGCATTGCGGTTTGAAAGTTCTGTGATTGTCCTGCAAAGAAATTCTGTTATGTATTCTTTTGACTGGTCAGCTGTATTCTGTGAATGACGGTAAACGTTCAGACCGGTTGTTACGGCAAGCTCACTGCCCCGGATAAATTCAATTGTATCAGGGTCTTCGGTATAGCAGATCCAGCTTACATATTTATTAAGCCCGTCCTTACCGGCAACAAGTTTGAGTCTGAACATATTGATAGTGTAGTTATAAATATACTGAACGCTTAATGCCATATAAAAAAAAGTGGCGGTGAAATCAGCCTGTACTGAGTACCTGTACAGAACCGACTTCATCGCCGGATAGTAAAAAGAAACGAAAAAAGGCCGCAAAGCATATACTCTGCGACCTCGTTGCCGTTTGATATTTGAGTTTATACAGTTTCGAAAAAAATAAGTCAAGCCTTTACTTGACTTATTCTAAAATAATTCAGTATTATTAAAGAAATACGGCAAAGAGGTCGTAGATAATTTTTCGTTTTCAGGCGAAATATTGTCTACGGCCTTTTTTGTTTTTAAATTTCTTTCAGAGGGCGCAGGCCCGCGGAGCTGGAAATGCAGAAGACTCTTTATGAACCTTCATTTGAACATGACAACTGCGGTATTGGAGCGGTTGTAAACATTGACGGAAGCAAAACCCACAAAATTGTTGATAACGCGCTTAGCATTGTAGAAAAGCTTGAACACCGTGCGGGAAAAGACGCTTCGGGCGAAACAGGAGATGGTGTTGGTATTTTAGTACAGATAAGCCATGACTTTTTTAAGAAGGAAGCTGCTGATTTAATCGGAAAAGCAGGCGAACGCGATTACGGAATCGGACAGTTTTTCTTTCCCTGCGATGAAAAAGAAGCAGAAAAGGAAAAAGACCGCTTTGAAAAATGCGTAAAATCTGAAGGCTTGAAATTCCTTGGCTGGCGTAAGGTTCCTGTAAATGCAGATGTTCTTGGAAAAAAAGCCCGCGACTGTATGCCGCAAATCTGGCAGGCCTTTATTGCACGCCCGGAAGACACAGAACGCGGTCTTGAATTTGACCGTCGCCTTTACATACTCAGACGAGAGTTTGAGAAAGGAAATGGGGGCGTTGCGGGGGATACCCCCGCTGGAAAGGGTAGCGAGCAAGGCACTGCGAGCGAGGGGAAGGCTTTCCCCACCTACGTCTGTTCTCTCAGCAGCCGCACCATTGTTTATAAGGGAATGTTCCTTGTTCACGAACTGAGAACCTTCTACAGCGATTTGCAGTCAGAAGCCTACGCTTCAAGCCTTGCAATCGTACATTCACGCTTTTCTACAAATACACAGCCAAGCTGGCAGAGAGCCCACCCTAACCGCTTTATAGCCCACAACGGAGAAATCAACACAATCCGCGGTAACGTTGACCGAATGCTGGCCCGCGAAGAAACAATTTCTTCTACAAAGCTGGACAGTAAAGAGCTTGAAAAAGTGCTGCCGGCTGTAGATACAACTGGCTCAGACTCAGCAATGCTGGACAATACTCTGGAATTCCTTGTAATGAACGGTATTCCTCTTCCACTTGCAGTTATGATGTGTATTCCAGAGCCATGGAAGCATGATGACAATATGCCTGAACTCAAAAAGGATTTTTACCACTATTGGGCAACTATGATGGAAAGCTGGGACGGCCCTGCCGCAATTCTCTTCAGCGATGGAGACCTGCTTGGAGCAACACTTGACCGCAACGGACTCCGCCCAAGCCGCTACTACATCACAAAAGACGGAATGTTGATTTTGAGCAGTGAGGTTGGCGTTCTTGATATTCCGGAAGATAACATTAAGGAAAAATCACGACTTCAGCCTGGCCGCATTCTTCTTGTTGATACTGTGCAGAAAAAAATCATTACAGATGAAGAATGTAAAAATCATTACGCTTCCCTCTACCCTTACGGCGAATGGCTGGATATGAATCTTACTCATCTTGCTGAACTCAAAATCCCTAATAAAAAAGTTCCTGTTCATACACTGGAAGAGCGAAATATTTTGTACAGGGCTTTCGGCTGGAACTACGAGGACGTAAACGAAATGGTTCTTCCGATGGCAAAAAACGGAGTTGAACCGACTGCCAGTATGGGCGTTGATACTCCTCTTGCCGTTATGAGTGAAAAGCACCCAAGCCTCTTCAGTTACTTCAAGCAGCTTTTTGCCCAGGTAACAAACCCTCCGATTGACAGCCTGCGAGAAAAAATCGTTACTGACACAACAGTTTACCTTGGAAAGGACGGAAACCTTCTTGAACCGGCCGACAAAAACTGCCGTGTTCTTGAAGTAAATAACCCTATTTTGACCGGAACTGACCTGATTAAGATTGCTGCTTTGAATCAGCCGGGGCTAAAGGCTAAGACAATTTCTATATTATTTGAATTGTCACACGGATTCGAAACGACTAACGTCGTTTCAGACAATAATAATTTAGAATCAGCTCTCGATAATCTTTTTGCTCAAATCGACACAGCATACTCAGATGGCTACAACATTATCATTCTCAGCGACCGCGGAGTAGACGAAAAGCACGCCGCAATTCCTGCCATTCTTGCAGTTTCAGCCGTTGAGCAGCATTTGATCCGCACAAAAAAGCGAACCGCTGTTTCAATCATCCTTGAATCCGCAGAAGTCCGCGACGTTCACCAGGCCGCAATGTGTTTAGGCTACGGTGCCCGCGCAATCAACCCTTACCTGGCCCACGAAGCAATCGCAGAGCTCATCGACCAGAAAATTCTTGATAAAGACTATCACACCGCAATCGATGATTACAATAAGGCAGTGATTAACGGAATTGTAAAAATTGCCGCAAAAATGGGTATTTCTACAATTCAGTCTTATCAGTCGGCTCAGATTTTCGAAGCAGTCGGAATTGCAGGTGATGTAATCGAAAAATACTTTACAAATACAGTAAGCCGTGTAGGCGGAATCGGACTTAAGGAAATTGAAGAGGATGTCCGCTATCACCACGACCAGGGCTTTGACCCTCGCGACCTTACCGTTAATACCCACCTTGATTCCTTTGGAAAGCATAAATTCCGCAGAGGCCCTCAGGCAGAAAGTCATCTTTACAATCCAGAAACAATTGTTGCCCTGCAGGAATCTACCCGTAACGGTGATTACAACCGCTTTAAGGAATACACAGCCCTTGTTGATGACAATGCTCATCCTCATACCCTGCGCGCCATGCTGGAATTCAATTTTGACGAAAAGGGCGGAATCAGCATTGACGAGGTTGAACCTGTTGAGGCTATCGTTCAGCGCTTCAAAACAGGGGCCATGTCTTACGGTTCAATTTCGGAAGAAGCTCACCGCTGTATGGCAGCTGCAATGAATCACCTGCACGGAAAATCTAACTCCGGCGAAGGTGGTGAAAAACCGGAGCGTCTTGGAACTGAATATAACTCTGCAATCAAGCAGGTTGCTTCGGGCCGCTTTGGAGTTACAGAAGAATATCTTTTGAGCGCAAGTGAAATCCAGATTAAGATGGCACAGGGCGCTAAGCCTGGTGAAGGCGGCCACCTTCCCGGCAAAAAGGTCTACCCTTGGATTGCAAAAACACGTTATGCCACTCCGGGCGTAGCCCTGATTTCGCCTCCGCCTCACCACGATATTTACTCAATCGAAGACCTTGCCCAGCTGATTTACGATTTGAAAAATGCAAACCGCGCTGCCCGAATCAGCGTAAAGCTTGTAAGTGAAGCGGGAGTAGGAACGATTGCGGCCGGAGTTGCAAAGGCCGGTGCCCAGGTAATTCTGATTTCAGGCCACGACGGCGGTACAGGTGCCGCTCCAATTTCTTCTATCCACCACGCAGGCTTGCCATGGGAGCTTGGACTTGCAGAAACCCACCAGACCTTGATTCAGAACGGCCTTCGCGGACGCGTCGTAATTGAAACGGACGGAAAACTGATGAGCGGTCGTGATGTTGTAATCGCTGCCCTTCTTGGTGCCGAAGAATTCGGATTTGCAACCGCTCCTCTTATTGCAATGGGCTGTTCTATGATGCGCGTCTGCCAGCTGGATACCTGTCCATTCGGTGTTGCAACTCAGAATGAAAAACTCCGTGCTAAATTCCCTGGAAAACCTGAATACGTAGAAAACTTCATGAAGTTTATCGCCCAGGAAATGCGGGAAATTATGGCAAAACTCGGCGTACGTTCTGTTGAAGAACTCTGCGGCCGAACAGACCTTCTCAAGCTGAAAAATAAACAGGGCTTCAAGCGTGCAGGTCTTGTTGATTTGAGCCGCCTTCTTACAAATGCCGAAGAAAACAGCAGCTGGAAGGCTGACCGCTCCCTCTTCGACTTTAAGCTGGAAACTACAATTGATGAAAAAACTCTTCTTCCGTGGCTAGAAAAATTGCCACACGGATTGGATTTTGCTAACGCAAAATCTGATTCAAAAAAAGAAACGTCGTTAGACGTTTCGAATCCGTGTGACAATATCCTTATCCAGTCAACTGACAGAACTGTTGGAACAATTTTAGGAAGCGAAATACAAAAACGTTTTGGTAATTCCCTTGAGGACGATACATTCACTGTTAATTTCGCAGGTGGCGCCGGACAGAGCTTCGGAGCCTTCATTCCTAAGGGACTGACCCTGAAGCTGGAAGGTGACGCAAACGACGCCTTCGGAAAAGGCCTGAGCGGCGGAAAACTTGTTGTAAAAAAGGCTGCCAGCTTTGAAGGCCAGGCTGACAAGAACATCATCGTTGGAAACGTTGCTTTGTTCGGTGCTACTTCTGGTACAGCCTTTATCAACGGTGTTGCCGGCGAACGCTTCTGCGTACGTAACTCAGGAGCAAGCGTTGTTGCAGAAGGCTGCGGCGACCACGGTCTTGAATACATGACAGGCGGAACAGCAGTAATCCTGGGAAGCACAGGAAAGAACCTCTGCGCCGGAATGAGCGGCGGAGTAGCCTACGTTCTGGATGAAAATCACGACCTTTACAAGCGCCTTAATCACGAGCTTGTAAAAATGTATGCCCTGGATGACGAAGTTACAACTTTATCCGGCACAAGTGATGAAGAAAAGCTTCGCTCCCTGATCGAACAGCACGAAAAAGAAACCGGCAGCCTCCGTGCAAAAGAAATTCTTTCTGACTGGGAAAGCTGGAAAGGCAGATTTAAGAAAATCATCCCGAATGATTACTTGAAAATAATGAGTGAAATTGCTGCACAGGAAAAGGCCGGCAGCAAGCACGACGACGCAGTTCTTGCTGCATTCAAAAAATGCAGCGCTTAGGAGACATTATATATGGCAAAACCAACAGGATTTATGGATTATAAACGAATAGAAAATGGAAACCTTTCTCCTCTGGAGCGAATCACAAACTTTAAGGAATTTCATCCCAAGCTTGACCAGAAGGCCCGTCTTGAACAGGCAGCCCGCTGTATGAACTGCGGAGTTCCTATGTGCCAGAGTGCAATCAAGCTTGCAGGAATGGTTACAGGATGTCCGCTTCACAACTATATTCCGGAATGGAATGACGCCCTTTATAACGGACAGTTCGATATGGCAGCCTGGAGACTTTTGAAAACATCCAGCTTCCCGGAATTCACAGGACGCGTTTGCCCTGCCCTCTGCGAAAAAGCCTGCAACTGTGCAAGCCCTGTCGTAGGCCAGGGAGCCGTTACAGTTCACGACAACGAGCTTTTTATCATTGAACATGCCTTTTCAAGCGGCTATATGAAGCCGGAAATTCCAGCTCACAGAAGCGGAAAAAAGATTGCCGTAATTGGTGCAGGCCCTGCAGGACTTGCCTGCGCAGACTGGCTCAACCGCCGCGGTCACAATGTCACCGTTTTTGAACGTGAAGATAAGGCCGGTGGACTTTTGATGTACGGCATTCCAAATATGAAGCTTGAAAAAAACATCATCGAACGCAGAATCAATCTGATGAAGGCCGAAGGCGTTGAATTTATCTTTAATGCTGATATCGGAAAAAGCTTTGCAGCCTCTCAGATTATTCAGGATTATGATGCGGTAGCCCTCTGCTGCGGTGCAAAAAAAGCTCGGGAGCTTACGGCTAGCGGAATGGATAAAGTCAAAAAAGGAAAAGCCGGAGCCGAAGGCGGCGTTATGTTTGCTGTTGATTTTTTGAAGGAAGTTACAAAGGCGGTAATCTCAACAAGCACCGCTCTGGACAGCCTTGATATTACCCCTGCAAATACTCAGATTGCAGACGTTCTCCTCAAAAAATCAGGAATTGAAATTGCTGGAAAAAATGTCGTAATTGTAGGCGGCGGTGATACAGGAAACGACTGCTGCGGTTCATCAATTCGTCTTGGAGCAGCAAGCGTTACTCAGATTGAAATGATGCCTTGTCCGCCGTCTGAACGTGCGGCTAACAATCCTTGGCCACAGTGGCCAAAGGTTCTCAAAGTTGATTACGGAGCAGAAGAATCAATCGCAAAGTTCGGTCACGATCCACGCGTTTATGAAACAACTGTAAAAGAAGTAATCAGTCAGGATGGACACATCAGACAGGTCCGCACAGTTGAAGTTGAATTCAAAATGATTGACGGAAAGCGTCAGCTTGTTGAACGCCAGGGAACAGAAAAAACTCTTCCATGCGACCTGCTTCTGGTTGCGGCAGGCTTTACCGGCTGCGAGGAATACACCGCAAAAGCCTTTGAGGTAGAACTTGGTCCCCGCGGTACAGTAGCATCGGTAGGAGAAGCTACTCCGGAAAGCTCAAGCCCTAACGGCTATGCCACCTCCAAAGCAAAAATCTTCACCGCCGGCGATATGCACCGCGGTCAGTCACTTGTAGTCTGGGCCATAGCCGAAGGCCGCGAATGCGCACATCAGATAGATGAGTATTTAGCCTAAAAATGATAGAGCGGCAAGCATAGCTTGCCGAATGTTTTTATCGTAGAAGCTAAACGACAGTCGCATCGGACTGTCGTTTTTAACGCTTCTGCTATTACCCATATGTCCTGATAACATCTTCCGCAATCGCGGTCCTCTTCATTCCCCGGTCCATAGCTTCTTTTTCCAGGTAACGGTGAGCTTCCTGCTCTGTCATAGAAAGGTTCTGCATTAAAAGCATTTTTGCCCGGTTTACAAGGCGGATTTCTTCCATTTTAACCTTCAGCTTTACAGTCTGACTTGAAAGAACCTGAACCTTGTACTGAACAGCAATCGCAATTTTAATCATATTATAAAAGTAGAAAGGATCAAAAGGCTTTGTAATCGTAAGGATTCCGTAGCCTTCAACACTGTAAGAAATCTGGTCAAAATGCTCAGCCGGAGCCATCAATAAAATAGTAGAAAGAGAGTCAGAAATATCAACTGCAAGATCAGTATCCCCGCCGTCGCCGGAATCAACTATCACAATATTAAAGCTTCGTTCCTTTGCAAGCCTGCGCGCCTCATTAAAATCAGAACACAAGTTCAGTTCAAAAAGAGGAGCTGCAAGCATAGTACTTATAAGCGAGGATATTTTACTGTCTTTAGAAACAAGCAGAACGCTGTGAACTTCCGAAGTCATCAATTTTTCCTAAACATCAAATTTCAGAAGTTAAAATCCCAGCACTTCTTTTACAAAAGCAGAGTTTTCAGCAAAAGTGCGGGCCGACTCGATAGTATCAGGCAAAAGCTTTAAGCCAAGAGTTTCAGAAATTGTCTGTGCACCCTTTCCAAAAAGATTTTTCTCAACTGCAGCCGGAGCGGCGATTTTATTTTTGATTCCGTCAACAGCAGCAGCAATCACAAGGGCATAGGCAAGATAAGGATTACAGCCGGGATCAGGAGAGCGGATTTCAAAACGTGCTTCCTTGCTCGAAGGAAGGCGGATTAAAGCCGAACGGTTTTCCTTTCCCCAGCAGATGAATTTAGGAGCCTTACATTCGCCAAGTCGCTCATAAGAATTTTCAGTCGGATTCAAATAGTAAGTAATTTCTTCAATATGCTTCAAAAGTCCACCCAGAATAAAAGGCATATAATCAGTTTTGTCCCCCGGCTTCAAAGCCCTGCAGGAAACATTGATATGCATCCCACTGCCGGCCTTTTCTGGAAGCGGCTTTGGAGAAAAATCAGCATACAAACCATTAGCAGCGGCCTTTGTGCGGACAATCCACTTAAAAGTTGCAGTATTATCAGCCGCCGTCAGCGCATCCGAATAACGGAAGTCAATTTCATTCTGGCCCGGGCCTTCCTCGTGATGGCTTGCCTCCGGTGTAATTCCCATCTGTTCAAGAGTAAAACAGATGTCACGGCGGATATTTTCCCCCTTATCTTCCGGCGCAATATCCATATAGCTTGCCTGGTCAAAAGGCTCCCTTGTCGGCTCGCCCTTTTCATCAAGCTTAAAAAGATAAAACTCAACTTCAGAGCCAATCATAAGCTCAATTCCGCACTCTTCCTTTGCCTTTTTTATTGCCTTCTGCAAAATTCCGCGGCAGTCTTTTTTGTAAGGAGCTCCGTCAGGGGTCTTAATGTTACAGAACATTCTCACAACCTTACCGGTCGAAGGACGCCAGGGAAGAATTGCAAGAGTAGCAGGATCCGGCTGCAAGAAGAGGTCAGATTTATTAGGCTCTTCAAACCCCAGCACTGCCGAAGCATCAAAAGAAATGCCTTCCTTAAAAGCCCGTGGCAATTCATTAGGCATAATCGAAATATTTTTCTGCTTACCCGCAATATCAAAAAAAGCCAGGCGGATAAATTTCACATCCTCTTCCTGAACAAAATCCAAAACTTCTTCCTGTGTGTACATAGTCTTCCTCAAAAAAATATAGGAGGGGAATGTATTCCCCTCGCTCCAGCCTGCTTCGCAGTCTTACGCTACCCCTTCGCCTAGGGGCTGCACCCCTAAAACCCGCTTTCTTACTAATTATAACTCTACTCTACGCAAGCCTTCAAGAAGGCCCTAAACAAAGGTCCAGCCGAATTAGGGCGGCTCTTAAATTCCGGATGGAACTGAACGCCCACGTGAAAGTGGTCTTCTACCTCAACAGCTTCAACAAGACTTTCGTCAGGCGAAGTTCCGCTGATTACAAGGCCCGCATCAATAAAGGCCTGCTTAAAATCATTGTTAAACTCATAGCGGTGGCGGTGACGTTCATTAATCAAATCACTTCCGTAAGCCTTTTCAAGCATTGTGCCTTTTTTCACCTTACAAGGATAGCTTCCCAGCCTCATTGTTCCGCCCTTAATCACCCCTTCCTGATCCTTCATCAGATCAATTACAGGATGTTCGCACATTTCATCAAACTCAGTCGAGTTGGCATCAGCGTATTCCAAAACAGAACGGGCATATTCAATTACCGCAATCTGCATTCCAAGACAGATTCCAAAATACGGAAGCTTAGTTTCACGGGCATAACGGCAGGCAGAAATCATTCCTTCAACACCGCGGTGACCAAAGCCGCCCGGAAGAATAATGCCGGCACAGTCCTTAAATACTTCAGGGGCAGAAGCGTCTGTAACGCTGTCCGAATCAACCCACTTGATTTTTACGTTTTTTCCTACAACAAAGGAAGCGTGGTTAAGAGATTCCACAATACTCAGATATGAATCGTGAAGCTTTACATATTTTCCAACCAGGGCAATCTGAACCTCGCCTTTTCTGGCGTGAATTGTTTCCACCATTTTTGACCAGGCAGCAAGCTCAGGATAATCCTTTCTTGTATTTTCAATTCCAAGGTCACGGCATACAACATCATCCATATTCTGGGCGTGCAGCATAAGAGGAACTTCATAAAGGCTTGGGCAGGTTGTATTATTGATTACGCAGTCCTCACCTACGTTACAGAAAAGGGAAATCTTCTTACGGATATCCACAGGAATTTCCTGCTCACAGCGGGCAACAATAATATCCGGATGAATTCCAACCGCCATCAGCTCCTTTACCGAATGCTGGGTCGGCTTAGACTTAAACTCGTCAGAACCGCTGATATAAGGAACAAGACAAACGTGAATAAAAAGACAGTTTCTGCGGCCTACTTCAATTGCCAGCTGACGGATTGCTTCAAGGAAAGGCTGGCTTTCAATATCACCGATTGTACCGCCGATTTCAACAATGCTTACGTCAGCCCCGGAAACTTCGGCATTTTTCAGAATAAAATCCTTGATTTCATTTGTTACGTGAGGAATAATCTGAACCGTCTGGCCAAGATATTCACCCTGGCGTTCTTTATTAAGAACATTCCAGTAAACACGGCCGCTGGTAAGGTTTGAATATTTTGTCAGGTTTTCATCGATAAAGCGCTCATAGTGGCCAAGGTCAAGATCAGTTTCAGCACCGTCATCAGTTACAAAAACTTCTCCGTGCTGGAAAGGGCTCATAGTACCCGGGTCAACGTTCATATAAGGGTCCAGCTTCTGGCTTGCAACCTTAAGTCCCCTGCATTTCAAAAGACGACCAAGACTGGCCGCAGTAATTCCCTTTCCAAGACCTGAAACAACACCACCTGTTACAAAAATAAACTTTGTCATTTTATATCCCCTCATCCAAACCTATTTTTTATACGCGTCGTCATGAACCCCGGAAACAGCTCGTCCTGAAGGTTCATCCATATTTTTCCAGGCAGCATCCCACTCAAGGGCCTTTGCAGTTGAACAGGCAACTCCGGCTTCATGAGGAACACATTTTGCTGCGCTGTCGCTTGGGAAAAGGCGTGAATAAATCTCGCGGTAGTAGTATTCCTCTTTTGTCTTCGGAGGATTTACCGGGAAGCGGTTTTCACGTCGGGCAAATTCCTGATCGCTGACCTTTTCCTCTGTAATCTTTTTAAGAGTATCAATCCAGTTATAGCCGACACCGTCAGAGAACTGTTCCTTCTGACGCCAGGCAATACTTTCCGGAAGCAGGTCTTCAAAAGCCTTACGCAAAATCCACTTTTCAATTCTCTGTCCGCCGTTTCCCCGGCCCTCAGCACCTTCAGGAAGTTTAATGCTCATTTTATCACTAGGGTTCAGTCCCATAGCGATATCAATAAAATCCTTATCAAGGAAAGGAACACGTCCTTCAACACCCCAGGCCATAAGAGACTTGTTGGCACGGAGACAGTCATACAAATGAAGCTTACTCATTTTGCGGACAAGCTCCTCGTGGAATTCCTGAGCGTTCGGAGCCTTATGGAAATACAAATATCCGCCGAAAAGCTCATCACTTCCTTCACCGCTCAAAACCATCTTAATTCCCATAGATTTGATTACGCGGGCAAGAAGATACATAGGAGTTGAAGCGCGTACAGTTGTAATATCATAAGTTTCAATGTGATAGATAACATCAGGCAGGGCATCCAGTGCCTCCTGAATTGTAAAGTGCACCTCGTGATGTACAGTGCCGATATAATCAGCTGCCTTCTGAGCCGCAATAAGGTCAGGAGAGCCTTCAAGACCTACTGCAAAGCTGTGCAAACGAGGCCACCAGGCGCCTTCCTTACTGTCAGTCTCAACTCGCTTGTTACTGAACTTCTGGGTAACAGCCGCAATAATAGAAGAATCAAGTCCGCCACTCAAAAGAACACCGTAAGGAACATCAGACATCAGCTGTGCTTTTACGGCAGCTTCAAGACCGTTGCGAACCTTTTCAATTACAGAAGGATTGATGATTTCGCCCTTATCGTCAGTAGCACGGGCAGCATTTTTTACATTATCGTAAATCTCCCAATCCCTATTATACCATTTAACTGGCCTTGGAGAATTGTCACACGGATTGGATTTTGCTAACGCAAAATCTTTTTTATTATCAGAAACGTCGTTAGACGTTTCGAATCCGTGTGATACTTTTCCAGAATACAAATAGTGTCCGTTCGGGAATTCTTCGATTGTCTGGCAGTTGCCTTCCAGGGCCTTTAGTTCGCTCGCAACATAGTAGCGGCCGGCCTTGTCCCAGCCCTGATAAAGAGGAATTACACCAATTTCATCACGGGAAATAAGATATGAATCATGTTCGCTGTCATAAAGAGCAAAGGCAAAAATACCTGAAAGCTCTTCAATCATAGCCTTAAAATCACCAGATTCCCGGTATTTTTTATAAAGAGGAATGATAACCTCGCAATCAGAGCCAGTCAAAAAGTGATAGGAATCAGAAAACTTAGCACGGATTTCCTTATGATTGTAGATTTCGCCGTTAGCAGCCAGGATGATTTTTCCGTCATCGCTTACAAGAGGCTGCTTTCCGCTGAGCGGATCAACAATAGAAAGACGTTCATGACTCAAAATCGCATTATCTCCAGTATAAACCCCGCTCCAGTCCGGACCACGGTGACGAATTCTCTTACTCATCTCCAAAACCTGAGCACGCAATTCCTCTTTCAAGCCCTCCGCAATCGGAGCGCTGCCACTATTTAAGTCAAATAATCCTACGAAGCCGCACATATTAATCCTCCAAAAAATCCGTTAAAATAAAAAAAGAGGCCGTAGACACTGCCCCTGCGCCGATAATACGGTCAGGAAAAATATCTACGACCTCTTTGTCGTAATACAATAATTATTGTGAAATCACCCCTCCCTGTCAATAAGGAAAAAATTTTCCCTTAGCCTTTCTGACAGTTCTTCAAGCCTCATTTTTCTAAGCCCGGCCGCCGCCTCATATACCCGCTCAATTTCCTCTGCCCTTGTAAATTCTTCCCCCTTCAAAGTCTGAAAAGGCGCATCCGTTTCAAGCAGCAAATTTTCCAGCGGCAGCTTCTGCAGGCACTCAATTACTTTTTTATTTCCGTTCAGCATCTGCTTTCCAAAGCTGAAAAAACAGTTTATTTCCCTGCTAATCAAAGAGTTTGCCTCCACCAGGCTTCCCATAAAAGAATGAAAAAGAACCGCAGGCAGTTTTTTAAGCCGCGGGGCATATTCAAAAAGTTTTTCATTAGCCTTGCGGCAGTGAACCACAAGAGGCATTTTATACTGCTCTGCAAGCTCCAGCTGAATATTCCACATTTCTTCCTGCAGCTGACTTTTTTCCCGGAAGTCAGGCGTAAAATAATCAAAGCCTGCTTCCCCGATAGCATTTATAAAAGGCTGACTTGAAGCTGAAAGTGCCCCCTGCCCACCTGCAAGTGCCTCCTCCCGCCCCCGCAGCAGCCCCTCCAGAAAATCAGCATTCTTTTTTACATCAAAATCCGCCATAGCGCTTGCCTGAGGATGCAACCCAAAAGCCCTCTTCACCCCCGCAGGCGCCCCCGCCTGCACATCCCACTCTTCAACGCTGTGGGCACAGGAAAGCGCCTGCCAATTCACCTCAAGCTCAGCCTCCCGCTCCAGACAAACCGCATAATGAAAATGCGCATCACAAAAGCCAGCCATTTTTAGAGATTTTTTCATATTTTCTGCATTTTTTCCTAACATTTTTTTTATTATAACCGAATATAAAAGTATGGGAACGTGTTTTCCATGCGAAACCTGAGTTTCGCGATAATTTCGATAAAAACTTTACTTCATAGATGTGCTAAAACTTACAGATTGCGGGAGGCAATAATGAAAAGTTACACATTAAAAAGCATAGGAAAATCTTCAGACTACATGACAATTCTTCGTGAAATGGAAGATGGATTTGTTGTAAAAATCGTTCGCGACCTTGACGGTTACGAAGACGTAAAAACCGACTACATCAGCCGCGAACTCTTCGACAGCTGCATCCGCACCGGCTACCTGACAGAAATAAAAGAAAAGGTAGTTGTTTCGGCCTGAAGTGTCCTTTATATTTCGAATTAGCCTTGTATAAAAACGCTCCGTCGGGGCGTTTTTTTTGTTTGGGCGGTCCGGCTGCCGCCGTCGCTACGTCCGCGGTTCCGCTATCGCTCCAGCCCCCTGGCGGTGGCCGGCTTCGCCGCCGCTCCCATCGCTACCGCATTTTCAAATCAGAAATCATTTTTACAGCTTCTTTAATGCGTTCTGCCTTATCAGTCTGACCCAGCCAGTGAATTTCAACACCCTTGCGTTCCATCATACGGAACCAGGTTTCCTGCCTTTTTGCAAACTGGCGGATAGCGATAAAAAGCTTTTCTTCCATTTCATCGCGGCCTTTGTATTTTCCCTGTAAGAACTCAGAACAGAAGCGGTATTCAAGCCCCAGTTTTTCAAGACGTTCAAAGGTAATTCCACTTTTATGGATATTTTCAACTTCTTCTATCATACCGCCGTCTAAGCGCTCTCTCAGGCGTATAGAAATATTTTTCCAAAGTTCCGGCCGTGGCAAAGTCGTTCCGATTATAAAAGGCCTTATATCAGGGCGCTCAACCGAAGTTGATTCAATCCCCTGTTTTTTAGCTTCAATAATTTCCAGAGCCTTGATTACGCGCTCTTTTTCCTTAAGGTCAGCCTTTACGTGTAAGTCAGGCTGCTCTTTAAGAAGCATTTCTCCCAGCTCTTCAAGTGATTTTGCTTCCAGCTCTGCGTGAAGCTTGGGATTTTCCGGCAGAATTACCATTTCATAACCGCGAACGACCGCATCAAGATACATGCCAGTTCCGCCGACTACAACAGGTAATTTTCCTCGGCCAGAAATATCCTTAAAAGCAGCGTAAAAATCTTTCTGATAATTGTAAACATTGTATTCGTCTGGCAGCTGAGCAATATCAATAAGATGATAAGGAAGAGGCTGACCTTCCCAGACATATTCGTCCAGGTCTTTTCCGGAACCTATATCCAGATGACGGTAAGTCTGGCGGGAATCTGCAGAAATAATTTCACCATTAAAAGTGCCGGCCAGGGCAACTCCAATTGAAGTTTTTCCCACCGCCGTCGGGCCAAGTACGATAATGCAGTTGTAACTTTTATTTTCTGCCATAAATCCCGCCAAAAGACATCCTAGCGAACGACACAGATTGCGCACTTCAAATATTCAGACTTAGGATAGCCGGCCAGAAGCGGATGGTCAGGGCCCGCACCGCGTTTTTCAAGAATCTGAACCCGCTTGTGGCTGTCCATAGCCGCGTGAACAATCATATCGTAGAAGGTATTTGAATCAAAGAAGTGGGAGCATGAACATGTAACAAGGATTCCGCCTTCGTTCAAAAGTCTCATTGCGCGCAGGTTGATTTCCTTATAGCCGCCGTAAGCCTTCTGAATGTTCTTTGCAGATTTTGTAAAGGCCGGAGGATCAAGAATGATTACATCAAACTTTTCTCCGTCAGCCTCGTATTTTTTAAGCAGATCAAAAACATCAGCGCAGACAGCCTTCATAACTTTTTCTGCCTTGTTGAGCTTAATGTTATTGTTTACCATTGCAACAGCTTCTTCCGAAATATCAACAGAAGTTACTTCGCGCGCTCCTGCCTTAAAGGCATTTAGACCAAAAGCGCCTGTGTGAGTAAAGGTATCAAGGACTTTTTTCCCGTGACAGAAGCGTTTAATCTGTTCACGGTTGAACTTCTGGTCAAGAAAGTAGCCTGTTTTCTGTCCGCCTTCAACATCGACGCAAAGACGAACCTCGTTTTCCAAAATCGTAATTTTTGTATCAAAGTTCTTGCCGTCAAGCCAGCCGCTTGTAAGAGGAAGTCCTTCCTTTTCACGGACAGCTTCATCATCCTTTTCAAAAATGCCGTCCGGCTTACAAACCTTTTTAAGAGCCTTTAAGATTTCGTCACGGAATACATCGCAGGCCATTGCCAGGAACTGAACAACAAGGAAAACTTTTCCCTCTTCGCTGCAAAAACGCTCGCAGATAAAGCCCGGAATCAAATCAGCCTCGCCAAATACAAGACGGTAAGAATCAGTGTCAGAATAATAAAGCTGACGGTGATTATAAGCCGCAAGAATGCGTTTCTCCCAGAAATCAGAAATATCTTCAAAAACCTTATCCGCATGCTCGCTGCTGATTAAACGGACTGCAATCTTTGATTTTTTATTGAGAATTCCAGTTCCTAAAAATCCGCCTGCCTTTGTGCATACTTCAACGGCAGAACCGTCAGGCACACTACATTCTGCTAAGGTCTCATTTTTCCATTCAGATTTTTCATCAGCGCGGTGCTTAAAATGCGAAATCTCGTTATCAAATACCCAGGGAAAGCCCTGTAAAATTTCTCTCTCTTCTTTTGCGTTCAAAAATACTTTTGCAAACATAAAACATCCTTAAATATACTTTCCCCACTCTTTCCAGAGCTTTTCCGGGCTTTCAAATTGAACAGCCCTTATTCCAAGAGCAGCAGCAGCCTGACAGTTTTCAATTTTATCATCTGTAAAAAATGCTTCTTCTGCCTTATAGCCTTCTGCTTCAAGAATCAGCTGAAAAAAGTTAGGGTTTGGTTTTGCCTCTCCGATTTTGTTACTGGCATAAGTCTGGTCAAAAAAGGCGTAATCACCCCGCTCCATGTGATTTTCCCAGTGACTGTCGATTGTGTTTGTTCCGCAGACAACCCGGTGCTTTTTGCGGAGGGCTGCAATCAGTTCTGCAGTGCGGGACTGAAGGGTCGGATGAAAATACAATCTGAAAAGGTCATGCTGAACAGCATTTATTCCCCGCGAGGCAGAAGCCTGATTAAAGCAAGTCCAAAACTCGCGAACGTTGATAAAGCCTTTTTCAAGCTTTTCCCAGATATTTCCGTTTTCCCGGCAGATTTCTAAAAATTCCGCCTTACTAAGGCCCAGCTTTCCTGTAAGCAGGTCCAGGGGAAAAGTTGTTGTAACAACGCCCCCCATATCAAAAATAAAAAGCATAAACGCAGCCTACTCTTCACCGGCTTCAGGCATAACCATAGGCTCGTCATCAGCTGAATGCAGGTAATCACAGTCAGGATTGATACAAGATTTATAGCTTCCGTTCTTTTTGTCAAACTTTTCAACCAGGAACCAGCCGCACTTAGGACAGTAAGAATCAATAGGCTTAAAGTGGCTGATAAAAGTACACTTAGGATAATTTGTACAGCCAAAGAAGGATTTACCCCGTCCCTTCTGCTTGCGCTCAACAATTTCTCCGTTACAGCCCGGAACCGGACATTTTGCCAGAGGAATTGATTTTGTGTTGTGACACTCAGGGAAGCCCGAACATGCCAGGAAGAAGCCGAACTTACCAAGCTTTTTTATCATCGGCTTTCCGCACAAATCACAAACCTTATCGGTTTTTTCGTCAAGGAAGCCCTTAATGCTTTCAGTTGTAGACATAACTTCTTCTACCCGCTTTTTAAAAGGTCCGTAGAAGTCGCTTATCATATCATTCCATACAAGCTCGTCAGCTTCAACCTTATCAAGGGTATTTTCAACCTCGGCTGTAAACTGCTCGTTAATTACGTCAGGGAAGCTTTCTACAAGGATTTTTGAAATCACTTTTCCAAGCTGAGTCGGAACCAGCTGCTTATTGCTTCTTGTAACATAATAGCGGTCAAGCAAAACAGAAATGATTGGAGCGTAAGTTGATGGTCGACCGATTCCCTTTTCTTCCAGCATACGAACGATTGAAGCGTCTGTATAGCGGGCAGGTCCCTGGGTAAAGTGCTGTTCCGGATGGAACTTACCTGTTTCCAGAGTTTCCCCTTCCTTCAGGCTTGGCAAAGAAGATGATTTTTCTTCCTTGCTTGAAAGCAGCTTGATTACGCTGTAAAAACCTTTTTCGCTGATTTTACTTGCGGCAGTTCTGAAAACTGCATCTCCGCTTGTAATTTCAACAGAGGTTGTTGTCATTTTTGCATTGTTCATCTGAGAAGAAACAAAACGCTCCCAGATGATTGAATAAAGCTTAAACTGGTCGTTACTAAGATATTCTTTTACGCTTTCCGGAGTATAACTTGTGTATGTAGGACGAATACCTTCATGAGCGTCCTGGGCAGCTTTACCTACCGAATAATGAATTGGTTCAGGAGGCAGAGTGTCAGGATAGTTTTTAGAAAGCCAGCCGCGAACATCTGCCAAAGCTGTATCAGAAATGCGGACAGAGTCAGTTCGCATGTAAGTAATAAGACCCACTCGGTTTTCGCCAATCTGAACACCTTCGTAAAGCATCTGGGCAATCTGCATAGTTTTACGGGAAGTAAAATTAAAGCGGTTTGCGGCTGCCTGCTGCAATTTTGAAGTTGTAAAAGGAGGCTTTGGACGAACAGTTTTATCAGTTTTCTTTACAGAGCTTACTGTGCAAGGAGAGTTTTTAATTTCCTCGATGATTTTATTAACCATATCCTCGCTTTTAAGCTCAGGATTTTCCCCCTTATATTTTACCAGCTGGGCTGTAAAATTAGATTTTCCCTTAGAAAAATCTGCATCAAGGCTCCAGTATTCTTCCGGAATAAAATCTTCTACTTCCTTTTCACGCTCGCAAATAAGGCGCAAAGCAACCGACTGAACGCGGCCGGCAGAAAGTCCGTTTTTTACCTTTGCCCACAAAAGAGGACTGAGGTTATAACCTACAAGGCGATCCAGAACACGGCGGGCCTTCTGGGCATTTACTTTTGCCTCAACAATTTCGCCGGGATGTTTTACGGCCTCGGTAATTGCAACCGGAGTAATTTCATTGAATACAATTCGGCTGATTTTTGCGTCAGTTTTATCTTTAAGGGCATTGTTCAAATGCCAGGCAATTGCCTCTCCTTCGCGGTCGTTATCGGATGCAAGCAGTACAAAATCTGATTTTTTTGCATCTTTCTGAAGTTCCTTAAGAAGTTTTGCACGGCCGCGGACTGTGATATATTCCGGCTGAAAGTTATTTTCAATATCAATTGCCATGCGCGATTTTGGCAGGTCAATCAAATGTCCCATAGAAGCCTTAACAACATAGCCAGGCCCCAGATATTTTTCGATAGTATGTGCCTTTGCAGGAGACTCTACAATCACAAGAGTCTGTGGTGTTTTTTCCTTAGTCTTCTTTGTAGCCATAATCTTCACATCCTTTAATAAAAATCATTATCAAAATAATTGACCTTGCAGGGGAAGTCTTGCTCCCGGTGCTTCGGCAAGGCATTTTTTATAATCTATATAATCACTGATAACAGGTGCCCCTGCTTCAATAAATTTTTCAGGCCGATTTTCAACCTTATATTTACTAACCTTCCCCTGCGCGTGTTCCGCCTCAAGCTGCGAGTTCAGCCTCTGGGCAATCTGCTTTGCCAGTTCTCCAAAGGTCGCCCTATGAAACATCACGTCCCGGCCCATATCAAGGGCAAAATCCGCAGTAATAAGTGAACCGCTTCCAGCCGGCGCTTCTACAACAACAGTTGCCGGTGAAAGGCCCGCAATTATCCGGTTACGCTGAACAAAATGCCATTTTTCCGTATCAGAAGAAGGCTCATATTCACTTACCAGAAGTCCGCCGCTTTGTAAAATCTGTGCGGCCAGCTTTTTGTTGGTATAGGGAACAATATCATCTACTCCGCTGGGTAAAACTGCTATCGTTTTCCCAAGAGAAAGGGTATCCATTCCTTTTTCCATATAATCAAAGTAAGCGTCCACCGCTCCCTGATGACTAAAACCGTCCGCCCCGCTGGCAAGTCCGGAAACGACATTACAGCCGTCCACTACAGCCTGGTAGGCAAAATCTCTTGCGGCCTTTTTTCCTTCCGGACTAAGCCGTCTTGTTCCAACAACCGAAACCGAGCGGCCGCTTAAAAGCTTCTGGTCTCCACGGCAATAAAGAAGATATGGAGGGTCATCAATTTGACGCAGAAGCTCAGGATAATCCCTGTCACTATGAAGAAGGATTTTTATTCCCAGTTTCTTACAGTGATTAAGGGCAATTTCAGCTTCCCTCAGATTGTTTTTTCCATTCCATACAGAAGGATTTTTAAATGAACGGTGCAAAAGCTGTTCAATCTCTTCTATAGATAGTAATGAGAGATTATAAGAATTGTCAATGTTTTTTGATAAAAAAATTTTCTCTTCAAATTTCAGGAAGGTAATCCTGGCAAGAGAAATATGAAAAAGAGCGTCAGAATCAGTAAGAAGCATCTAATACTTGTTTTTTATTTTCCTCTGCGGCCCTTATGATATCAGCCGCTTTTGTTAATGATATTATTTTATCATACATTTTAACGGCTTTGTCAAATTCATAATTTTCATAATATGCACGCGCAAGGACAAACATAGCATTAAAGTCCTTAGTTTCAATTTCCATGATTTTTTCAAGAAGAGGAATTGCCTTCTGGCTTTCTCCAAGCTCAAAAACATAAATTACAGAAAGTCCGTAAAGGGCACGAACAAAGCGGTCATCAATTTTAATTGCCCGGCTGTAAGCATCCTCTGCCAGTTTAAGATAATTCATTCTGGTTGTTGTAGAACCGCTTCCGCTGTAATCCATTGCCTGATGAGCCATATAGCCGGCACAAACGCCAACCCAGTAATAAAGATTCTGATTATCAGGATAAGTTTCCAGAGCCTTCTGGAAGCACTTCATTGCCTCACCGTACATTTTTGCATCAAGATAGCGGGTACCAAGCATTTTATTCCAGATTGCAATCTGCTGGTGGGCCAGCTGAATATCAGCAACACGCTCTTCATATTTAGAAATTGCTTCCTTAAGCTCTTCAATTGAGGTAGGATGGTCAACTTTTTCTTCCATCTTCTGATAACGGATAATTGTTTTATTCGAAACAGGACAGCCTGTAAAAAGTGCAAATACAGAAAGAGAAAAAATAAATCCGAAAATAATCTTTTTCATAATCAACAACCTCAACGTGGAAAATATTTTTCATGAGCTTTTTCAAGCTGCTCGTTTGTTACATGTGTATAAATCTGGGTAGTAGCAAGGTCACTGTGTCCCAGAAGCTCCTGAACGGAACGTAGATCTGCCCCACCCTGCAATAAATGAGTTGCAAAAGAGTGTCTTAGCGTATGAACCTTGGCAGAAACTCCGGAAAGAGCTTCAAGCTCCTTAAAACGCTTCCAAACCCCCTTCCGCGAAATTGCTTCTCCCTTGTAATTTACAAAAACCTCGGGAATATTTTTCCCTTTTGTAAGAAGGGGGCGGACTTCTTCAAGGTAGAATTTCAGTTTTTCAAGGGCACGTCCGCCAAAAGGAACCAGTCTTTCCTTATCACCTTTTCCGTGAACCAGAATAATCTGTTCATCAAGATGAACATTTGCAAGCAGAAGACCGCAGGCTTCACTGATTCGAAGTCCGCAGGAATAAATCAGTTCAAACAAGGCTGAATCACGTTTACCGCACAAATCAGAAGTATCAATGCTGTCCAGAAGTGCATCCACCTGCTCCTGACTCAAAACCTTTGGAAGGGCATGAATTGTTTTGGGCCGCTCAAGCAGCAGGGCTACATTTTCATCCCAGTATTCTTTTCTTTCAAGAAAATCTCCAAGGGCACGGAGACCTGAAATATCCTTTGCAATAGTTATTTCATTACAGCCCTGAGTTTTTCTTTTTACAAGAAAATAAGTAATATTCTGAGCCTTAACATCAGAAAGCTTAATACGCTCAGACTGCAGCCAGTATAGAAATTCCGAGACGGAGATTCTGTAGGTTTCTGCAGTTTTCTGAGCATGCCGCTTTACAAGAATCAAATCTGAATAAAACTGATCCAAAAGCTCTTCTATAGTCATAATAAAAATTAGTTGTCAGAAAGGTTTATTCCCCTTCCAAAATTATTGCTAGACCAGATTGCGGGCTGATTGATATCATTTGTAGCCTTAAATCCCTCCGGAGGTGTAAAGCAGCCTCTTACAGCTCGGGCAGCAACCGAAGGTTCAGTATCTTCAAACAAAGAACGTCCAAGATTTCCGTTATGTTTAACTTCTGACTTTGGAGCCTCAGCGGCTGGTCTGATTGCAGAAGCTGAAACCTGAGCGCTGGCAGCAGGACGCTGAACAGCAGTCGTAAAATCCTTTCTTGAAACAAATTCTCCACCCATAGCTTTTGGATGAAGAATTGTATTCAATTCTGATGAACGTACAACATTTTCTGAATATTCAGCAGGAACTTCTTTTTCAACTTCTTTTTCAGCAGCAATTTCCTCATCAATTTCGTTTACACTCTGTTCAAAACCAGTTGCAATTACTGTTACGCTGATTTTTCCTCCAAGCTCAGGCTGAGTAACCTGGCCCCAGAACATATTGTAGTCTTTATCAGCAGAGGCTGTAACAATCTTACAGATTTCACCAACCTCAGCCAGAGAAATTTCCTCTGAAGCACAGATATTAACAAGAATATTTTTAGCACCGTCAATATGAGAATCTTCAAGCATAGGATTATTGATTGCGGCGTAAGCGGCATCAGATGCGCGGTTTTCACCCTCGGCAATACCAATTCCAAAAATTGCATTTCCCTGACCACTCATTGCGTTACGAACGTCAGCAAAGTCAGTGTTTACATCACCAGGGTTTGTAATGATATTTGAAATGCCTTCTACACCCTGGCAGAGAATTTCGTCTGCACGGCGGAAGGATTCTTTTACAGTTGTGTTTTTATCGATTGTATTAAAAAGCTGCTCGTTTGGAATGACAATCATTGAGTCTACCATATCGTGAAGCTTTTTAAGACCTTCTTTTGCCTGACGCATACGGACATTGCCTTCAAAAACGAAAGGAGTTGTTACAACAGCAACTGTCAGACAACCGAGTTCCTTTGCGATGCGGGCAACAACCGGAGCAGAACCTGTACCTGTTCCACCACCCATTCCGGCAGTAATAAATACCATATCTGCACCGCGAAGCTCGCTGGTAATTGCTTCTTTATCTTCCTCAGCGGCCTGTTCTCCGATGATAGGTCGACCGCCGGCACCAAGTCCCTTTGTTACTTTCTGTCCGATTGCAAGCTTTTTAGGAGCATTTGAACGTCCCAAAGCCTGCAAATCTGTATTTAAAACAATAAAATCTACATTGCTTAATTTGTGGCTGATCATACGGTTAACGGCATTTGATCCGCCGCCACCACATCCTACTACCTTTATTACAGTAGGACTGCATTCTGCACATGCTTCATTGAAATTTGACTCTTCGTCTACAATTGAAATGTTAAGACTTCCCACTTTTTATTCCTCCCTTCGTAACCCCGCTCCCACAGAGTCACCATTTCCCCATAAAAATTTTTATAAAAGTCTAGAACAGCGATTTGAAAATCTTTTTAAGTACGCTTTCGCCATCCTTATTCTTTTCTTTTCTATCCTGTCCTCTTCTTCTGCGTGTTTCCTTTCCCTGCGGCATATTTTTGCTTGCAAGAACAAGGCCGATTACAGTAGCGTAAGAAGGACTTCTGTATGCTTCTTCGATTCCACCAAGATTTTCCGGAACACCCAGACGAACAGACGAAGTTCTAAAGACGTTCTGAGCAAGTTCAACAACACCTTCCATCTGAGCGCCACCACCGGTAAGAATAATATTTCCAGAAAGCTTTCTGATAGATTCGTTTGTATTTTTGATGATAGCTGATTTTACCATCGTAAAAATCTGTTCCATTCGGGCCTGAATAATCTGGCAGAGCTGACTCTTCATAATTACTTCAGGAGCACGCCCTCCAACACCTGGTAAAATTACTTCCAGGTCATTCTGCTCATTAATAAGAGGGAACCAGCAGCAGCCCGCTTCTATTTTCTTTTCCTCAGCAGTTGCCGAAGAAATTCCTGTTACAATTGAAATATCATTTGTTACAAGATTACCGCCGACAGGAACACTGGCTGTACTTACAGGAGCTCCGTTTACCAGAACAATTACGTCTGTTGAACCGGCGCCAAGGTCAATCAGAATTGAGCCAAGCTCCATTTCATCCTCATGGCAGACAGAAAAAGTCTGGGCCAGAGTTTTAAGCATTACACCATCCAGAAGATAGCCCGCACGGCTTACAGTTGAACGGATATTCTGAATAATAGTTCTTGCCGCAGTTACGATATGAACTTCTACTTCAAGGCGGGTTCCGATTCGGTGGATTGGATCTGAAATTCCGTGATAACCATCTACGATATAGTCCTGTGGAACAACGTGAATTTTTTCCCGGTCTTCAGGAACAGGAATAGCTGTGGAGTTTGCAATTACCCTCTCTACATCAGCCGCCGTAATTTCCCGGCTTTTACTTCCGTTAGGATTTACGGCAACACCACCCTTATAGTTCTGACTTTCAATCTGAGAACCGCCAATTGCCGTAATTACCGATTCAACTTTAATTCCGGAATTAAGCTGAGCAGCCTCAATAGCGTCTGTGATTACCTGTTTTGCATCTTCAATATTAACGATAACACCGTTTCTCATCCCGGCAGATTTTTTTTCGGCAGTTCCGGCAATATGAATTTTTCCTTCATCATCATATTCACCGATTGCAACTCTGATTACGCTTGTTCCGATGTCCAGTCCGACTGCAATTCTATTTTCCGCCATTTCTTTATCCTACCTTGTTTTATAAGAAACCGACCCATATCTCAAATCAACTTCCGAAACATCTGAACCAAGCTGATTTAAAACGTCCAGTACAATCATCATATACTTTAATGCGTCTTCATTCAATGCACGGTCAGTAAGAACTTTTACCTTTGACTGTGCCGGAATAAGAGCCAGTTCATAGTTTCCCGAGTTCTTCGGAATTACACAGATTTCTGAAATAGAAGCAAAATACTGCTGAGGCATCTGCTTGATTTTAGAAATCTGTTCGATAAGAGGTCTGTATTTTGCAGGAATTCTCATTCCCTGAGCCATATACTCAATAGGAAGGCCTGAAACTATCGGAAGGAATGAACTTTCCGTAAGTTCCGAATGCTTTTGAGGAAAAAGAACTCCGTTTTTATCAACTTCAAGAGCAGAAGAAAGCCCGTTATCCATAAGAAAAACCATAGCAACAGGAATACGTTCTTCAACATTAATATAAATCTTATCAGGAAATTTTTTTCTGATTGTTACAGAATCAATTCCCGCATCATTTGAAATTACAGCTGCCGCCTGATCTACATCAAAATTAAACCAGTTTGCTTCAGAAAAAGGCATTAATTTTTCAGCAAAATCTTCTGCTGTATAAGACTGAAGTCCTGTTACAGAAACCTTTGGAACCGCAAAACTTGGAAGAATATACTTATACACAAGGAGCTCACTAAACAAAAGAAAGCATAAAATTCCAAAAATGATTTTTACAGCCTTAATTTTTTTATCTGCGAGACTATCTTCATTTTTTGAAGTTTCTGTTAAATCATCAGAAAAAAACTCCTCCAGATTGTCTTTTTCGCCCATATAATCTCCAGAAACCAATAAACTCAAATCACTCATTTTTTATTTCCTTTATTTTTTTTACGCTAGTTTTTTTTATTTAATCACTGAAAAAGTATTAAGACTCACTTCCTCGTATTTTCTTTCCCTCACAATTCCTTCATCGCAGCGCGATGCACTCAGAATAAATCCGCTCATAGCCAGGGTTACGATTATTGACGAACCACCAAGGCTGAAATATGGCAGCGGAATACCCGTTGAAGGCAGAAGCCCGGCAACAACCATACAGTTCACCAGGGACTGTATGAAAATTATCGATACAAAACCAAAGGTTCCGTAAGCAGTAAATCTTGAAGGGCTGTTAAATGCCGCCGCATAGCCCCTCCAGGCAAAAATGCAGAGTAAAATAAAATAAATCAGCACCCCGCCGAATCCCATAGCTTCAGCCCAGCCTGCAAAAATATAGTCAGCCTGAACCTCAGGAATGCTGTTTATCTTAGAAAGTCCGCTTCCAATTCCACTGCCCCAGATTCCCCCGGCAGAAATTGCCCTTTTTGCGGCCAGAGTCTGATAGTTTACAGAAGAAGCAAATTCATCCGGTCTTAAAAATCCGATAATTCGCTCCATTCGGTATTTTTCAAGAGTCACAAGTAGAAACATTGCAGGAATTGCAACGAACATAAAAGGCACAAGCCACCTGAGCTTTGTTCCGCTTACAAAAAACAAAAGAATACCAATTAAGCCGATAAACAAGCCGGTTGAAAAATCCTTTTGAGCAAAAACAAGGCCAGAAAATGAAAACAAGCCAAGAACGCAGGGAAATACGCTTTTTTCATCTTCGTTTACAATTTCTTCCTGCTTTTCAAAATTGTTGGCAAGGAAAATAACCAGAACAAATTTTACCAGCTCAGAAGGCTGGAAAGAAAAATTGAAAGGCATACGAATCCAGCGTCTGGCTCCATTCTTTTCAATTGAAATTCCAGGAAAATATGTAAGAATGCAGGAAACAACAGAAATCAAAACAAGAATAAAAATCATTCTGCGAACTACATTCATATCTACAACAAGGAAAAAGCAGAAAGCTGCAAAGCCAACAAGAGAACAGATAAGCTGTCGGTTTACAAAATAATAAGGATTTGAAAATCTAGTATTTCCATAACGCTGAGAACAGATAAACAATGTAAAGATTCCAAGTCCCCACAAAAGAATCATTGTTACAAAGAGGAGCATATCTATTTTGTGATAATTTTCGCTTGGCTTATTTGCGTAAAAAGTAAAGCTTTCCAACTAAATCTCCTGAAGAACCTTGACACTTTCGCAGATTTTTTCGTAGACCTTTTCAAGTTTCATACTATTTGAACCTTTAAGTACAACAATATCATTCTTTCTGACAGCGTGATTTATTGTCTTAACGATTAAACCAAATACTTCATCACTGTTTTTTTCGAACCAAAAAACATTAGGACGATTTTTAATAAGCTGATAAGCGACCTTCATCTCCTCACCTACAAGGAAGGCATAATCAGGATGAATTTCGCAAAGTTTTTTTCCAATAGCTTCATGAGCGGCTTTTGACTCTGCGCCAAGCTCTTTCATATCACCAAGAACAAGGAACTTTCTTCCGCCAGTTTCAAGCTTATAGATAAAATCAAGAAGCTTTTCCATTGAATCAGGATTTGCGTTGTAACAGTCTTTAATTACGTTGATTTCACAGCCGTCTTTAATTTCAATTTTTGATATTTCCATACGGCCGCTTACAGATTTCATGCTTTCAAGGCCGGCCTTTATTTCTTCTGCAGAAATACCAAGCTCCTCAGCACATTCAACAACAGCAAGAGCATCATAATAATTATGCTGGCCACTGAGAGGAAGTTTTACATTCACACCATTGATATTAAAAGTGATTCCAAAAAGGCCGTCATCCTTAATAAGCTGAATGCTCCAGCGGCCCTTATCTGAATTATCGCAGCCGAATTTTACGATTTTCCCGTTTACTTTTTCAGTGCAAAAATCTGCAAATTCATCATTTGCAGGAACAAAAGCGGCTCCAGTAGAAGGAATGTAATCAAGAGACTTCCTTTTTTCACGGGCAATATTCTCACGGCTTCCCAGAATTCCAATATGAGCAGTACCAATATTTGTGATAATTCCATACTGTGATTTAAGAACCTTAGAAATCTCGCCGATTTCATTCTCACGATTCATTCCCATCTCAAAAACCCCGAGTTTATGATTTTTACGAATATTAAAAACAGAAAGAGGAAGACCTGTTTCCGAATTTAAGTTTCCCTTAGTGTGAACAACATCTTCTTCGCCATAATGCTGTTTCGCTACACTAACCATCATTTCTTTTGTCGTTGTCTTGCCACTTGAACCGGTAATGCTTACCTTAGTCAAACCAGAGAATTTCTCTACATATTTTTCGGCAGCATCCTGAAGCCCGTGAAGGGTATTTTTTACAGCCACAAAAAGAACCCTTGGATTATCGCTGCTAAGCTTATCATACAAAGCCTTGTTTTCAGCAGCTTCATCTTCATTTACAAGGATTACAGATGCACCCTTTTCAATTGCCTGAGGAATATATTTATGTCCGTTCTGAAATTCCCCGACAAGAGGAACGAACATTGAATTTTCACAAACATTTCGGCTGTCTGTAACAACATTTGTAAAATAACATTCAGCCTTATCATTCAAAACCTGTCCCTTAGTTCCGGAAACAAGCTCCTCTTTATTAAGTAACGATTCTTCAGCACTCATTTTTAACTCTCACCCAATTTTAATTTTTTCTTTCCCCAGTCATTTCAACCCGGACAATATCTTCAGCCTGAGCCTTATGCATTCCAAGCTCTGATGTAGCAATTTTTTCAATTCTGTCTGCACTGGAAAGCACACTGATGTCACTTACAAGTTTTTTATTCTGCTCAATAAGCTCTGTCTGTTTTCTTTCCAGGGAACGAAGTTCCTTTTCAAGATCTGTATATCTTTTTGCCTGAATTGCGTACAAATAAAGCATTACAGGAATAGAAAGCGCAAGCAGGCTGACAAATACCTTTGTAAAAAATTCACCAAATCTATTTTTCATAATTAATACCCGATCACTCCTTCCAGTCTGTAATCTGATGCATTACAGATTTTTTTTACCACACGAAGCTTTGCACTTCTGGAAGGGCTGTTATTTTTAATTTCCTCTTCAGTTGGGCAGACAGGCTTGTGAGTAAGAATTTCAGCACACTTTTTGCCACCGCAGCGGCAAACTGCAACTTCAGGAGGGCAGACACATTCCTTTCCAAGATTACGGAAATAATTCTTTACGATACGGTCCTCAAGCGAATGGAAGGTGATTACACCCATTTTTCCGCCCACATTAAGGCAGTTAAATGCATCATGAAGAGCCTGAGGAAGACGCTTAAGTTCTCCGTTTACGGCAATGCGCAGAGCCTGAAAGGTTCTTGTTGCAGGATGAATCTGACCGTAGCGGTAATTAGCAGGCACTGCATTCCAGATGATTTCTGCAAGAGCCTTTGACGATTCAATTCTTCCGCCCTTACGCGCATCGCAGATAGCTTTTGCAATACGGCGACTGAGTTTTTCTTCGCCGTAAAGATAAATTAAATCTGCAAGCTTTTCTTCAGCTAAATCATTAACCAGATCTGCCGCAGATTCCCCCTGGCTTGTGTTAAGGCGCATATCAAGCTTTTCATCATAGCGGAAAGAAAAGCCACGTTCAGATTTTTCATAATGAAATACAGAAATGCCAAGATCAAAAAGAATGATATCAGGCTTTTTGAAATCAGAAGGATAGTCAGCATAAAAATCCTGGAACCAGCCGCTGTAAAAATGAACCCGATCTCCAAAAGGAGCCAGACGTTCTTTAGCACGGGCCTGAATTACCTTATCAGCATCAAGACAGTTGAGTTCCAGATTCGGATATTTATAAAGAAAATTAAAAGAATGGCCGCCTTCCCCCGTAGTTGAATCAACCATAACGGCATGATTTTCGTACGATTCCCCTAGCGGCGCCAGATATTCGAGACATTCATTTAACAGAACAGGAGTATGAACAACTTCCAATTTCTACACTTTCCTAATATCACGTATTTTTAAAAAGTGATGTCGCTGAAATCTTCCATTGCTTCCTGGAACGACTCCGAGCTTTCTTCACCATACTTTTTATATTCAGCCGAGTCCCAAAGTTCTATAAATTTTGAAATACCCAAAATAGTACAGTCTTTCGAAAGTCCGGCATATTCACGTAAAGATTGCGGGATAGAAAGTCGCCCGTTTTTATCAAACTCCACTTCCTGAGCTGGTGCAACAAAATGACGGAAGATCTGTCTGTCTTTCGCCTTCATCATAGATGCATTACTCATCAGTTTAGTCTGAAAAGACTCCCATTCTTCAGTAGTAAAAAGCCATAAGCAGCGTTCTGACCCCTTTGTGACAATAAGTACATTCTGATTTACAACCGTTCTCAATTTTGAAGGAAATGAGAGACGGCCTTTTTCATCAATCGTATTATTGTACTCACCAGTTAATAGATTCATACCCACTTACTACCACTTTTTACCACTTTTTCCCACTTACCTATCATTTTATACCAAAAATTGCTAAAGTCAATGTATTTTCAAGCCGATAATATAAGAAAATAATAAATATTTATAAAAAAAACTTAATATTCTTTTACTAAAATAAAGACAAGTATAATAAATAAATGTCCGATTTCAGCACACTGAACGAAAGCAGTCTTCACAATACATTAAAAAAAGTTTATGCCTTTCAAAATGACGGCCAGACAGAAGTTGAATTAAACGGTCACATTTACGACATCCTTACAAAAAACAAAGAAGCAATTGAAATTCAAAATCAAAATCTCTATCACCTTCTGCCCAAAATCAAAGATACAATCGATAAAGAAATAAAAATTAAAGTTGTTTATCCGGTAATAGTAAAAAAAGACATTGAACTTTATGATAAAAATAAAAATTTGCTGCGAAAATCAAAAAGTCCTGTAAAAGGCTGCATATACAGTATTTTTAAAGAAATCAAAGGCATCTATCCGGTTTTACTAAACCCATTATTTAAGCTTGAAATTCCTTTTATAAACATCACGGAAATACGGCTTCAGGAAGACCTGGCCGTCCAGTCAAAAAACAAGAAAAGAAGATATAAAAGAGACTGGAATAAATCTAACAAAAAACTCAATGAAATTATTGAAACAAAATGCTTCAGCAGTAAAAAGGATTACCTTTCTCTTCTACCTGCGGATTTACCGGAAGAGTTCTATTCAAAAGATTTGGAAAATTCATTAAAAGCTATGAAAATGCCGGCAAGAATTTACAAAAACTCAAATTTGATTTTATGGGTTTTAAGCAGAATGGAAATTATAGAACTAACAAAAACAGAACAAAGAAGAAATTATTACAAAATTAAAAAGATATAAAAAAAAAAGCAGCCTCGCGGCTGCTTTTCTTGCATTAAAAGGTCTATTACCAGTTATCCATAATATCATCTTCATCATGATTTTCGATATCGTAAAGGTCTGTTACGGCTCTCAAATCATCGATGTACATATAGAAGTTTCCTTTTGCCTGAACTGGATTACATTCAACACGGAAACCAAGAATTCTAAGTCCAGGTCTGTCTCCAAAGTAAGCACTGCTCTGAACAATACCATGTTCTCCATCCGGACTAGGAGGAACAACACAAGTAAGTTTTTTCCATCCGCTGAAGCCAAGATTTCCAAGATAGATTTCAAAATTGCTTCCGAAATAATCCTGAACAAGAACATACATATCATGAGCCTGGTTACGACCACAAACCCAGAGAGAAATTGTCTTTACAGTTCCTTCAACGGCAAGAGGGCGGCCAGATTTGATTGTAAAAGGATTTCTACCACGACGGAAGAAAGAAACTTTAATACCAAATACCTGTGTATCTTCCTCTTCTTTTCCTGCATCCTCTTCCAAAGGCTCTTTCATAATAGGGCTACCCTGGAAAAGACGACCTGCGATGATTCCGTCATCTGCTGAAATGTGAACATTCCAAGAACCTTCGCGCTCAAACTTATCAATTGATACTTCGCGCAAAGAAGACATTGCTGAATCTGCACCTACATCTTCAGGATTTGGATCACCCAGACTGTTATTCTGAGCGAATGCAAGTCCTGCAAACAAAACTGCTACTGAACAAAGCGCTAATATCTTTTTCATTATTCACCATCCTTAACGTCGTCACTGTCGCCGCCTTCCTGATCACCGAAATCAGCATGTCTAAGCTCATAACCGTCATAAATATTAGAAAGAGAGTTAGTTGTATACTTAATCTCATCAAAGAATACTGTGAAGTCATCTACATACTCTTCTGCAGCTGCACGAATTCTAAAGCCGACAAAAGTCATATTAGCTGGTCCGGAACGAAGCTTTGAATGCTGTTCAATCCATGTAGGAATCTTAACGATAATGTTTTTCCATCCAGGATAATAAAGGCTTGAACCCTTAAGAACATGAACAACACCACGTGCATCACGAACAAGAACTTCAAGATTATAGTTATAATTTGCACCCCATACCCAGAAGTCAAGAGTACTTACAGTTCCTGTAAATACAGGTTCAAAAGGCTTATCGTCCTTTAAAGGATAAACTTCAAACCAGTTATCACCCTTTCTCTTGTATGCAACTTTAACACCAAGAACCTTGCGGTCACCGTCCATACCAAGCTTAATCTGAGCAAGAGGGTTAGGAATACCATCAAAATATTCCAGTTTAGGATAGCCATCCAGAATAAAACGGCTGGCTGTACAACCCCAGTCCCAGCTGTACTTTTTACCATCGTACAGATAGTCCTGTGCTCCTACAGAATCAAAATCATCCAAATTGACAGTCGCAATACTTCTTGTGCTAGGCTGACTGAAAACAGGCAAGCCCATTACAAAAAAACATGCAAGACCAACTAAGACTCTAAGTCCCCTTTTCATGCAAAACTCCTTGAACTTATATCATTCCGATACAGTTAGAAAATGTCTTTTCATAATATCGGCATAATATTTCAATTTAATTAGTTACTAAAATTATATTTTCTATACCAATCTTTGTCAAATATAAAAAAAGTTTCTATATAATATTTTCTTACATTGAACAAAATCTTCATTAAAATTATAATACAGAAAATAAATCTAAGGCAAATTATATTTGCCAGAAAAGGAAGTAATATGGCTAACGTTAATTACAAAGATCTTGGTCTTGTAAACACACGCGATATGTTTGCAAAGGCTATGAAAGGCGGATATGCTATCCCAGCATTCAACTTCAACAATATGGAACAGATGCAGGCTATCATCATGGCTTGTGTAGAAGTAAAATCACCTGTAATCCTTCAGGTTTCAAAAGGCGCTCGCGCTTATGCAGACAAGTACATTCTCCGCAATATGGCACGCGGTGCTGTTGAATATGCACACGAACTGGGATGTGATATTCCTATCGTACTTCACCTTGATCACGGTCCAAACTTTGAAGTAGCAAAAGACTGTATCGATAATGGATTCTCATCAGTTATGATCGACGGTTCTGCACTTCCTTACGATGAAAACGTAGCTTTGACAAAGAAAGTTGTTGAATACGCTCACGCACACGATGTTACAGTAGAAGCTGAACTTGGTGTTCTTGGCGGTGTTGAAGACGACGTTTCTGCAGAAGAATCTAAATATACAAAACCTGAAGAAGTAATTGATTTCACATCAAAAACAGGATGTGACTCACTTGCTATTTCTATCGGTACATCACACGGACGCTGTAAGTTCACTCCAGAACAGTGTACACGCACTGCTGACGGTGTTCTTATTCCACCTCCACTGGCTTTCGATGTACTTGAAGCTATTGAAAAGAAGCTTCCTGGTTTCCCAATCGTACTCCACGGATCTTCTTCAGTTCCAGTAGAATACGTAAAAATCATCGAACAGTACGGCGGAAAAATCCCTGATTCAGTTGGTATTCCAGAAGAACAGCTCCGCAAGGCTGCTAAATCTGCAGTTTGCAAAATCAACATCGACTCAGACGGACGTTTGGCTATGACAGCTGCTATCCGCCGCCACCTTGTTGAGCACCCAGGTGACTTTGACCCACGTCAGTACCTGACACCAGCTCGCGACGAACTCAAGAAGATGTACATGCACAAATGTACAGACGTACTTGGATCTGCAGGCCACGCATTGGATTAAGATGATAATCGTAGAACCGTTAAAAAGTGAGCTGCAACAGCGGGTCACTTTAGGTTCTACCTTGAAAACATCTCAAGCGGTGCGACTATGCGCACCGCAATACTTAAAAAAAAGACCGCTTCTTTTGAAGCGGTCTTTTCGTTTAACTCATCAAATGAGTTAAACCTTAAACTGTCCTATCTGGCCGCCGATTTCGGCAATAGATTCATTCATCTTAGATGAAATCTCGTTCAGGGCAGAACCGGTTTCGTTGATTTTCTTAGCACCAATTGACATCTCATTCATTCCAGTTGTCATTTCATGAGTTGCATGCTGTAAAAGCTGAACTTCCTTCAAAATCATCTTGTTTCCTTCGGCCATTTCGCTTGAAGCAGTGCGAACCTGACCAGTAGAATCATTCATATTGTGAAGGGCATCTGTAATCTGCTTAGAACCGGCATTCTGCTCTTCCATTGCAGATTTAATCTGAATAACGAGAGCATCAGTTTCTTCAAGCTTTACAGAAACAGTTTCAAATGCAACGCTTGTATCACTGCTTGCGCTTACAACCTCATTGATAGACTCTTTGATATTATTAAGCTGAACACCGATTGTCTTAGACTGGGCAGAAGAAGTTTCGGAAAGCTTACGGATTTCATCAGCAACTACAGCAAAGCCTTTACCTGCTTCACCGGCATGAGCGGCTTCGATTGCGGCGTTCATAGCCAGCAGGTTTGTCTGGCTTGCGATATTGGCAATGGCAACGTTGGCTTCCTGAAGCATCTGAGACTGACTTTCAATCTGAGTAATTCGGTCACTTACAGCACGAAGCTTATCAATTCCGGCCTGAGAATTTGAGCGTAAATCATTGAAAGAACGGGCCATCTTATCCATTGACTGATTAACCGAAGAAATATTTCCAATCATCTCTTCTACGGCCGCAGAAGCGGTTGTGACACCCTGGGACTGGCTTTCAATCATATGTTCAAGAGATTCAATATTTGACGCAATCTGGTTTACGGCACCGGCAGTCTGATTTACACTCTGAGTCTGACCGTCAATCTGATTACGCATTGATTCGATGTTGGCAATAATTTCCGTAATCGAACTTGCCGTATCAGAAACGCTTGAAGACATAGTTTCACCGACGCTTCCAAGGTTATAATTTGAATCCTTAAGACTCTTGATAATGAACTGAAGTTTTTCCGTAAAGGCATTAAAGCCCTTTACAACGTTTCCGATTTCATCTTTTGTAGTGATTTCTATGCGCTTTGTGAGATCTGCATTTCCGCTTGCAATTTCCGTAATTGCGGCTTCCAGAGCCTTAAGAGGCTTAAGGCTGATGGTAATAATGCCAAGACTCAATACACATGAAATGATAAGGATAATCAGGGTTGCGGTAACCATAGAAATCGCAATTCTTTTGATAAAGCCAAAGTATTCATCATAAGGGGCCATACAGAAAACAGCCCAGTCACATTTACCGCCTACAGGACGATAGGAAGCAACCATAATTTTCTTTCTCCATGGCTCAAAGAAGGTTTTATAAGTTACTTTTCCGGCCATAGCTTCAAGAATAGCTTCCTGCATAGCGCCTCTAGTATCATTTTTAAGAATCTGACCTTTTTCAACATAAGAAACATCAGAATCGGCAACAGTACGACCGGTTTTCATATTGATTACAAAAGGATGACTTTCCTTTCCGATTTTTATGTCACTGCAAAGCTGAGAAAGAGCCTTAGCATGGTAGACGGCACATACAACGCCATTTATACGGCCGTTCTGTAAGCTGCGAACAGGAATAGAATAGAACATAAGAAGCTGATTATTTACGCTGCTTATTGCCGGATCGGAAATAAAATATTCACCCGCCATAGCCCGCTTAAAATATTCACGATCTGAAAAATCAATTACGCGGCCATCAGCAGTGATGCTTTTTCCATTAGAACCGTAATAGCCTATATGCTCATAACGGTCATCAACTTCCGCAACCTTTGCTATCTGACGGCTTTTTTCTTCATCAGAGATATTGTCATCTTTTACAAACTCAAGATTGGCAATACCGGAAAGCATATGAAAAATCTGCTCGTTTTCCAGCCGCATCTGGTTTGCAACGTTTTCCGCGATACCGGTAATCGACTTTTCAACAGAAGATTCAAGTGCCGGTTTTGACATAGAACTTTCCATTACGGAAAGTATTGCATTTGAAACAATTATGATTCCAATCAAAAGAATCATAAGTTTTGTTTTAAGACTCGAAAATTTCATAAGTTGAATTTTATAACCGTTTGATATTTTTATCAATAAAAATTTTACAGGCCAAAAGCTGAGTCGCGGTCACTTACAAGAGGAATGCGGCAAAGTTCAGAGTCTCCGACGCTGATTATAAGATGACCAAGGAGTTGGCCGGCAGAGATCTTTTTGACAAGATCTGACTGGCGGGGAAGAAGAGCTGTGATTTTTACAAGCCCACGGCATTGGTCAAGACTTTCGCCTTTGATAAAAGGAATAGTTACGGCGTCGCTCCAGGCAGGAAGGAGATTTAAGCCCATACCTTTTATAAAGAAGGATTTTACAAAAATTGATTTATATTCAGCCGGGATTTGATAATCAAAGAAGTTTGAAAAGGCCCACTCCATAAGTTCTGTGCCGTCGTGAACACGGCCGGCCTGTCCTTCAGAAACGCTGGTCCCGGGACCTTTCATTGTGACTGACAAAAAGCGGGTACCCTTGCGTTCTGCTGTAAGTGAAAGATTGTAGCCGCTTTCGTCGATATAGCCGGTTTTTAAGCCGTCACAGCCATCAAGCTTTCCTAAAAGCGGATTTGTATTTTTCTGTGTTATCGGCATGGTGATGTGACGGGGGAAGCCCTGGGAAAAATCCTGATTGGCCAGGCTGTCTCCGGGCGCCAGGTTATGCTCTTTTGGATAGGTAAACTGAGGAACGCTGTGGTAGCGGGCTAATGAATCCGGGTGATTTTTTAAGTAAAGGCGGCTGAAGGCTGCCATTTCCCTGGCCGTCGTAAGGTTATTTTCGCTGTAACCTGAAGATTCTTCAAAATATGTGTGAGAAAGTCCAAGATCGGCGGCAATCTGATTCATGCGGTCAACAAAGGCCGGCATTGAGCCGCAGGTAGCATAAGCCAGGGCGTAGGCGGCATCGTTTCCAGAGCAGACTGAAAGGCCTGTAAGGAGTTCTTCCAGAGTTACCCTCTGCCCTTCTCCAAGAAACATCAGGGATGAGTGAGGAGGAGCATTACAGGCCCAGGATTCCGGCGGCAGGGGAATTATGCTGTCGTAGGAAAAACGGCCCCGGGAAACTTCTTCTTCGACTACAAAAAGAGAAAAAAGCTTTGTCATGCTGGCCGGAGGTATGATTTCATCGGCATTTTTTTCATAGAGAATACAGCCGTTTGATACATCAATTAAGATTGCAGATTCTGCAAGGAGGTTCAGAGTACGGGGTGCTAAATTATATGGGAGCTCTTTTACAAGCTGATACTGAGAGGCGTAGCTTGCGCGGAGATTTTCTGCAAGAAGGGCAGTCTGCTCTGTGGTAAGAGGAGCAGCAGCGGTAAGCTTTGCAAATTTATAAGCGCGGACTGCAAGGAAGCTGGCAGCGCAGATGATGAGGAAGGCGCCTAAAACCCGCAGCCGGCGCTTACGTTTGTCAGGAGAATTTTCGGGTAATGAGTCAGTCTGAGAAGTGCGGTTAAGATAATCGGTAATCATCTTTTAAAATCCTAAAATTCTGCACGCGCGCTGCGGTTCTGTAAAAGAAGGTCTGCAAGGACAAGCTGGGTCATGGCTTCGACAACAGGAACAATTCGCGGACAAAGGCAGACGTCGTGACGGCCCTGAATCTGAAGCTGGTGGTTCTCGAGGCTGCCGTCAGCAGATTTTTTTACAGTTTTCTGGGGAATAAAAATGCTTGGAACAGGCTTTACAGCAAGGCGGAAAATGATTTTATTGCCGCTGGAAATGCCGCCTAAGATTCCGCCGGCATGATTTGTTTCAAAGGAAGGCTTTCCGTCACAAGCGCGCATTTTGTCGTTGTTCTGACTTCCGGTAAGGCGGGCAGCTTCAAAGCCGTCTCCAAATTCTATGCCTTTTACAGCGCCGATTGAAAGCATGGCGTGGGCAAGCAGGGCATCAAGCTTGTCAAAAACAGGCTCGCCAAGGCCGGCAGGACAGCCTTCTACTACGCATTCAATTACACCGCCGGCAGAGTCGCCCTGGGAGCGGATTTTTTCGATAGCTTCGTTCATTTTGAGGGCGGCTTCTGAGTCCGGGGCGCGCAGGGGATTTTTTTCGATTTGAGAAAAATCGCGGGCAGTCGCCTTGATTCCGGCCGCTTCGATTGTGTAGGCGGTAACTTTTATGCCGGAAAGAGAAGTAAGGCTTGCGGCTACAGCGCCGGCTGCAACACGGGCGGCAGTTTCGCGTCCGCTTGAACGCCCTCCTCCACGGTAATCGCGGAAGCCGTATTTTTCATCGTAGGTAAAATCGGCGTGGCCCGGGCGGCAGGTATCTTTAATATTTGAATAATCGCCTGAATGCTGGGAAGTATTACGGATTAAAAGGGAAATCGGAGTGCCGGTAGCGCGGCCTTCAAAAACGCCGGAAAGGATTTCAACTTCGTCGGCTTCTTTGCGCGCTGTTACAGAGGCATTGAGTTTTCCGTCTGCTGAGGCTCCGGGGCGGCGGCGATTCAAGGCGACCTGAATAAAATCCCGGTCAATCGGGGTGCCGGCAGGACAGCCGTCAATTACGCAGCCAAGAGCCGCTCCATGACTTTCACCAAATGTTGTAACTCTAAAAATGCGTCCGAATGTATTTCCGCTCATATAGGCGACCTCCTGTTTAAGCGAGCCGGTCAGAGCTCGCGGTGTTCTATAGCAAAGCGTTAAAAAAAATTGCGACGCAGCAATTTTTTAGCTTTACCTTCTATTAGAAACTTACGCCGAAGCTTCCGGCAAAAGAAAATTGATTTTTTGTTGCATTATAGGCTAGCCCCATGCTTAATGCCGGGAAAGCAAGCCCTTTAAGATAAACTTTCATACCGGTATTGAAGCCCTGACAGAACAAAAGGCTGTCATCAAACTCCTGGGCAAAGACAAACTCGTAATTGCCGTAAATGCTGAAAGTTCCGATTTTTTCTATATGTAAGAAGGATAACTCAAGACCTGTAGCGGCACCTGCGATTTTTGGAGTAGAAAACTTATCTTCCAGGATAGTAACACGGGCGCTTGATTTTCCAAGACCATCTGTAATCAGACCATTAAAAACTATTCCTGCCCCACCGTCAATATTAAGACGGAGTTTTTGAATAAGGGGCTGCTGAATTTTTAAGGTAGATGTTACACTTGTTGTTGCATGAGCCTTGTTATCAAGGGAAATCTTGCCGTCAAGACCAAAAGAAGTTTCTGAAAGAAAAACTCCGTTCCATTCTTTATCCATAATATTCCAGCCGGCAGATGCAATTCCCAGGTTACGGACATAAAGGTCTTTGTGAATATCCTGATCTTTTGGAAAAAAGCCTGCATAGCCCAGTCCCGCATCCAGATTGTTGTAGCGGTTTAGCTTAAAAAGGATGCTTCCTGAGGCATTTGCTCCAAAATGTTCATATTTAAGGAGAGTGTCTCCGTCAGAGTTTTTTAGTCTTCGAGTCTGATTACTGACAGTTCCAATAAGGCGGAAACCAGGCAGGCCAATTTTTGGTGAGTGGGAATAAAGGCCCATAACCATAGTATTATCAAGTGACCAGAGAAGACCTGTAACAAACATATCTTTCTGTCCGCCGGCGTTCATATCCATTACAAAGCCGCCGCACATAAAGCCGGTTCCCGAAGAATACATAGCAAAAGGAAGAGGAATAAAAGTTATCTTTTCTTTTACGGTGATTTTCAGTTCGAAATTGCCGTCAGAGGCTGGGATTTTTTCAATATTTATAGAAGAAAACAGATTCATTGCCTGTAAATCTGATTCAATTACGGACATTGTTTTTGGTGTAAGAGGACGGTTAATAAAAGTTTTAAGCTCACCCTGAAGATAAGAGTCTTTTGTGCGCTTTAATCCCTGGAAGGTGATTTTCTGGAGGAGGCCTTCCGAAGCAGCGCCTGATTCGCCATTCTGGAATGATGACTGCTGCCGGGGGGTGCCGTTTTGTCCGTGCGCTGCTGAGGACATCATAACAAGGAGGAAAAGGGCGAAAAATTTAGTTTTACTTAATTTATTCATTATAATTGAAAAACCTTTTAAAATATAATACTATTTTGCAAAGAAAAATTCACTAGGTCCGCATTGACCGGCGGGCTTAGATATGGTAAAGCTAAAAAATTGCTGCATCGCAATTTTTTTTAACGCTTCGCTATAGAACACCGACGGCTCTGACCGGCCGCCTTACACAAGGAGATACCAGATGAACATTTTTAAGGGTGCTTTTACGGCGCTGATTACGCCGATGAACAATGATGGTTCAGTTGACTACGAGGGCTTCAGAAAAAATGTCAAATTCCAGCTTGAGCAGGGAATTGACGGTCTTGTGCCACTTGGAACCACTGCAGAAACTCCTACTTTGGACGAGCGTCCAGGTCAGGAAGAGGACAAACTTATTGAAATCGTATTTGAAGAAGTACGTGCCTTTGAAAAAAAATCTGGTAAAAAAATTCCTGTAATTCTGGGTGCTGGTTCAAACAACACCCGCGATGCAGTTATCTACTGTGAACGCGCAAAAAAAGCCGGAGCTGATGCAGCTCTGGTTGTAACTCCTTACTATAATAAACCGTCTAAAGAAGGCATTTTCCGCCACTTTGAGGCTGTAAGCAAGGTTGGAATTCCAATCATCGTTTACAATATTGCAGGCCGCACAGGTCTCAACATTCCTACTGATTTGCTGGCCCGCATTGCAGAGCTTCCTAACATTGCCGGTGTAAAAGAGGCAAGCGGTTCTGTTGCTCAGATGATGGAAGTTATCGGTCAGGTTAAAGCTAAGAAGCCGGACTTTGCTGTATTGAGTGGTGATGACGGACTTACTTTGCCATTGATTGCGGCAGGTGGAGACGGTATTATTTCCGTAGCTTCTAACATGATTCCTGCTTTGATGCACGAGCTTGCTGCGGCTGGACTTTCGGGCGACTTTGCTAAGGCCCGCGAGATTCACTATCGTCTTGCTCCATTCTTCAAGGCTGAGTTCTGCGATGGTAACCCTTCTTCTATTAAATACGCGATGAACGTAAAGGGCATTCCGGCCGGCGCGCTTAGACTGCCTCTGGTTGAGGTAAATGACGACGCAAAGAAAATTATCGAAAAAGCTATTAAGAATTGTGGCTTATAATTATCACACGGATTCGATTTTGCTAACGCAAAATCTTTAAAATATATAATATGAAATTACGTTAGTAATTCCGAATTCGTGTGACAATCTATTCAAAGGAGTTTAGTATGAGTGATAAAATTAAAGTTGGTGTACTTGGCGCTACTGGTATGGTTGGTCAGCGCTATATTAAGCTTTTGGAAAACCACCCATGGTTTGAAGTTTCTTACGTTGCAGCAAGCCCTCGCTCGGCTGGTAAGCCTTACTGCGAGGCTGTAAAAAACCGCTGGCTTATTGGAGCTGAAATTCCTGCCGGCGTTGCAAACCTTATTGTAGAAGATGCAAATGACGAGAAGAAGGCTTTGGGAAAATGCCAGTTCGTATTCTCTGCCCTTGAAATGGGAAAAGACGAAATCAAGGCTCTGGAAGCTGCTTATGCTGCTGAAGGAATCCCTGTAGTTTCTAATGCATCTGCTAACCGCTGGACAGAAGATGTTCCAATGCTGGTTCCGGAAATCAACTACTCTCACCTCGACGTTATTGCAGAACAGAAAAAGCACCACGGCTGGGACAAGGGCTTTATTGCAGTAAAACCTAACTGTTCACTTCAGACATATATGATGCCGCTTCACGCTTTGATTCAGGCAGGCTACCCTGTAAAGAGAATGATTGTTACAACTTTGCAGGCTACTTCTGGTGCAGGCTACCCTGGAGTTGCTTCCTTTGACATGATTGATAATATCGTTCCATTTATTGGCGGCGAGGAAGAAAAGACAGAAAAAGAATGTCTTAAGATTTTGGGATCTGTAAAAGACGGAAAAATCGAAAACGCAAACTACCCTATCGTTTCTTCTACATGTACACGTGTTCCAGTTGTAGACGGACACACAGCTTGTGTAAGCCTTGAATTTGATTTGCCGGATGACAAAAAACCAAGTCTTGAAGAAATCGAGCGTGTATGGACAAGCTACACTTCTGTGCCACAGGAATTAAAACTTCCTAGCGCACCAGAGCATCCAATTGTTGTACGTCACGAGGAAAACCGTCCACAGCCACGCCGTGACCGTGAAACAGAAAAAGGTATGGCTTGTGTAATCGGACGACTCCGCCCATGTAACGTATTCGACGTTAAGTTTGTAGCACTCAGCCACAACACAAAACGCGGTGCCGCACTCGGCGGTATTTTGAACGCTGAATTATTGAAGGCTAAAGGTTTCTTATCGTAGATTCGTTAAGAAAAATTGCGAAAACTTGGAGCAATTTTTTAGAATCTACCTATAAAATGAAGAAGCGGACATTCCTGCAGGAGTGCCCGCTTTTTTTGTTTTAAACCTCAAAATCCAGGCAGGTGCGGCTGGCGGTGAAAGGGCGAACTTTTCCGTCGGCAACGGCTACGTGGAGGGGATGGCTGGCATAAACCTTGAGTGCATCAGCAGATTCAAAGGTAGAATCCAGCATAAGGTCAGCGTTAGATGTAGAAAGACGGCCGGTTGAATTTACTTTGATGTCTATAAGGCCCGGGATTTTTCCTTTTAGAGCTTCAAGGTCTCTTTTGATTTCTGATTTTACGCGGGATTTTTCTTCCTCGCTCATTTCTTTTAGTGTCCATAAGATAATGTGTTTTACCATTTGCGATTTTTCCTTTATGATTTTGGGTATGAAAAAGATTTTTATTCTGGCAATTATTCTAGCAGTTTTTTCGGGCTGTGTATCTAATAAAACAAGCCCTGTTAATAAAAAAGCGGCGGGCAAAACTGAAATTATCAGCGTTACAGGCGGTGACATTCAGGGAATTTTGAATAAGGACGGTTCGGTTGAAATTTTTGCGGGCATTCCTTTTGCGGCTTCTCCGGTGGGAGACTTACGCTGGAAAGAGCCACAGGACATTATTCCCTGGGAAGGCGTTTTACAGGCTGACCATTTTGCACCGATGGCAATGCAGAATCAGGTTAACCGGCTTTACAATTTTTTGTTCAATTTATATACACATCAGAAGACCAGCCGAACTTACAAGGCTCCTATGAGCGAGGACTGTCTTTATCTCAATGTGTGGAGACCGGCAAGAACCGGCGGAGCTGGGCGCGTGTCGGAAGGTGACACAGCAGAAACTCCCCTTCCCGTGCTGTTTTACGTGCATGGAGGAGCTTTGACCGGAGGCCAGAGCTGGTACGAAAATTATGACGGGGAGAATCTCTGTAAGAGCGGAATTATTGTAGTGACCATTGCCTACCGGGTGGGCATTTTCGGCTACCTGGCAGATTCTGAGCTTAAGGAAGAAAGCCCTTACGGCTCAACAGGAAACTACGGCCTCTTAGACCAGATAAAAGCCCTGGACTGGGTCTGCAAAAATATAAGTGCCTTTGGGGGTGATGCAAAAAATATTACGATTGCGGGGGAATCCGCGGGGTCATCATCTGTTAATGCGCTCTGTGCCAGCCCTTTGACAAAAGGAACCTTCAGACGCGCCATAGGGGAAAGCTCTTCGATTGTAGAGGAGACTCCGCCACACACCTTCCGCACGATGGAAGCGGCCCTCAAGATGGGAGAAGACATCAAAAAGGAATTCGGAGTAAAAACGGTTGCGGAACTCAGAAAAATTCCGGCTAAAAAGCTTTTGAAAAGCCGTTTTCTAAATAATTCGATGACAGTGGACGGCTACGCGCTTGTTGAAATGCCTTTTGAAACTTACAAAAAGGGGGCAAATCACGAGGAAGCGCTTTTGAACGGCTTTAATAAAACTGAAGCGAAGGCATTTACCTTCTTTACAAAGGTGATAAAGAAAAATCTTGCTGAACTTCTTGGAGGAACTTTTGGCGAAAGAACGGAAGAGTTTCTGCAGGCACATCCGGTTAGTTCAGACAAGGAAGCAAAGGCTTTGTATGACGATGTCTTTGCAGCAGTATGCTTTACAAGGCCTCATCATGAATGGACAAAGGCTGTGGCGGCTCAGGGACGGCCAGTTTGGGAATATTATTTTACTCAGGAAAACGGAGAAATCGGGTCAAATCATTCGGGAGAGCTGATTTACGCTTATAGAAACGTGCCGAGAAGAAAGACCTTCTCTGAACGGGATTATGAAATTGAAAATATTATGAGTTCTTATTGGGTAAACTTTGTGAAGACTGGAAATCCAAACGGAAAGGATATGAAGGGGCAGGAGCTGCCGGTCTGGGAGGAAAGCTCAGCCAGTGGCGGAAAGCTTTTGGAAATCGGGGAAAAGTGCGGAATGAGGGAAGATCCCTATGTGGGGATTTACGAATTTCTGCGTTAGCGATGTGAAGCCCCGCAGTTCCGAAGCGCAAGCGAAGGAATGAGCCGAAGAGGCGAAGGGCGAAACGTAGCGACCCGAGCGAAGCGAGGGGAACGCCTTACTTTTTAGCAACAATCACACAGGTTGCGGCATGCTCGTCGTAGGGGGCGCCTTCCCAGTTTCCGTAAACCTTGGCAGATTTGAAGCCATTCTCCAGGATTTTATCTCGGAGTGTGGTTGCGGGGTAAAGGCGCTGGATAAAGGTGTGGTCTACGACAGGAAGGGCGGCAGGATTTTTTGCCAGGTCTGTAGCTGCCGGGTAAAGGGTCCAGTGGGAACGGAGGCCTTCCCAGTCGCCGGTGACGCTGAAGTCTGTTACAACTTTGTAGCCGGCGCGGTCGAATTTCTCACCTTTTGTAAAATACAGGGCTGCAATTTCGCGGGTGGTTCCTTCAAAAATAAAAGTTCCGCCCGGGCGGACGCAGTCGCACATATTTTTTAGATAAAGCATATCTTCTTCGATTGTGTCGCAGTAGCCGAAGGATGTGTAAAGGTTTACGGTGCAGGCAAAAGCGGCAGGTCGGCACCACTTACGCATATCAGCTTTTATAAAATCAATTTCTACGCCTTCATCGCGGGCTGATTCGGCTGCTGTATCGAGTTCTGTCTGGATAATGTCTGTTCCGGTTACCTTAAGGCCCAGAGCAGCCAGTTCCACGCTGATTCTTCCTACCCCACAGCCGGCATCAAGAACAGAGTCGCCTTTATGGAGGGATGCAAGCTTCATAACGCGGTCGGCAATTGCGGGTGCTTCCTGCCAGTGGGCCTCGTCGAACATAATGGGGCCGTAATTCTTCCAGAAATCTTCAGATTCAAACCACTCTTTTTTTTCGCTCATAAAACTCTCCTCCAATGTAAAGTGTCCCGGCAAGCAAGCCCTCTATTTCAAAGTTACATAAGTCTTGCCGGCGCCGCCGTCTTCAGCGGGAGCGTAGGTAAAGTCGCTTACGGCCGGGCTGTGGGAAAGATAGTCGCGAACAGCCTGCTGCAGGACTCCGTTTCCCTTTCCGTGAATTACGCTGAAATGGTCAAAATTATTCAGCACGCATAAATCTATCTGACGTTCAAGAGCCTTTACAGCCTCGTCGGCATACATTCCAAGCAGGCGAAGCTCGTAAACCGGACGGGCGGTTTCTTTTTCCACAATTACTGTGTCCCCGTATTCATAAACGTTAGGCGCCATATCGACGCTATAGGAGGCCTTAAGCTCGCCGGCCCCGGCAGTCTGCACCACCGTCAAATCCTTTTCCTTCATGGTCATTTTTATGCTGCCAAACTGCACCTGCCAGACGCCTTTTTTAGCGGCGCCGGTAATCACTCCGCTGTTTCTGCCGTTCTTTGACTTTACACTGGCTCCAATTTCGAAAACCAGACGCGGGGCACTGTCATTTTTGACTGCCTTTGCATTAGCGAAGCCGCCTAATTCTGCTGCCGCGCCCTGCGCGGAATCATCAGCCAGAGAAGTAGCGTTTTTAAGGGCCTCGGCGAGACTGAGTTTTTTCTTCGTATTTTTATTCGAAGCGGGATGCTTTTTCTTTTCCCTGGCCTTTTCAAGCTCAGCCTCAGTCTTTTCCAGAGCCTCTTCCTCTGCTTCAATCTTCTTATCAAGGCGGTCAACGTTCTTTTCAAGTTCGCTGATAAAGCCCTTAACGCCGAGAGTTTTTTCACGGGTAAGCTCGCCCTCTTTTATCTGGCGGACAAGATTTTCCAGCTGACGGCGGGAATGAACAAGAAAATCGTGCATTTCCTGCTGCTTGCCGCCCTTAAGCTCATGCTCCTTGCGGCGAAGTTCAACTTCCTTTTCGCGAAGCTTAAGCGATTTTTCTTCCGCCGCCTGCACTTCCCCGCGGGCCGCCTCCTGCAGCCGGTCAAGCTCAAGATGCTTTTCATTAAGGCCGCGCACAAGAGCCGAAACATCAGCCTGCTCGGTTGCAATATAATTTCTGGCCGCCGCACAAATCTCGCGGGGCAGTCCCGATTTCTGGGCAATATCAAGGGCGTGACTTTCGCCGGGAACGCCCATCAAAAGGCGGTAGGAAGGCGACAGGGTATTTGTATCAAACTCAACGCTGGCGTTCACGCATGACTCGTTTGTGTAGCCGTAATTTTTCAAAATTCCCTGGTGGGTGGTCACAAGCACAAAAGAGCCCTTTTCTATCAGACGGTCAAGCACCGCCATGGAAATCGCCGTACCTTCCTGAGGGTCAGTGCCGCTTCCCAGCTCATCAAGCAGAATCAAAGTGTCGCTTTTAGCCGCATTTACCGCGTGGGCAATATTTTTCATATGACCGCTGAAGGTCGAAAGGTTCTGGTCAAGGCTCTGGTCGTCTCCGATATCCGCAAAAACGTTAGAAAAAACAGGAAGTCTTGTCCCCTCGCCCGCCGGCAAGGGAAATCCCGCCTGATTAAGCATTGAAAAAAGGGCAAAAGTCTTAAGGGTAACAGTTTTTCCGCCAGTGTTAGGCCCGGTAATAATAAGAACGCGCTTTCCCGTCATAAAACGGATATCAATCGGAACGCATTTTTCTCCCAAAAGCGGATGCCGCGCCTGCAAAAGTAAGGGCGGTTCGATATTTTTCTCATAAGATGATTTTTGACACGCCGCATCTCCTTTCCCGCACGCAAGTGCAAATACGCAGTTGTGGTCCAAACCCCAGCGCGACGAGGCAAGCGTCGTGTCAAATATTTTCATTACAGTCAGGGCATCGCGAAGAAGCGGTACCGAAGGCTGAAGTTCAGCAGTCAGCTCCAGAAGGATGCGTTTAATTACCGCCTGGAGTTCATATTCCGCCTGGATCAATTCATTCGAACAAAGAACAGCTTCTTCCGGTTCAATATAAACCGTCTGGGCGCTGGCAGATACATCATGAATAATTCCCTTAATACGGGTCTGCAGGCTGGCTTTTACCGCAAGAGTCTGCCTTCCCCCGCGCAGAACAGGCACATTAGATTCTAGCACTCCTGCCAGCTTCTGGTCGCCCGTATATTTTTTCATAATGTTTTTAATCTGATTGTTGAGCGAGGCAATCTGACTTCGGATTCTGGCAATTTCCGGCAGGTCCCGCATTTCACCGTCAGTTGTTATAACTCTGAAAACTTTTTTTTCAGTTTCAGAAAGGTCAGGCAAAAGTTCCAGCTGGCCGGCAAGAGTTTTCAGCCCCAGCTCATCCTTATGAAGCGACACAGCTTCTCTTACACGACGAGCCGCAATGCAAAACTGACCGACCCCCTTTACCTGCTCGAGCACAAGGGAAGCTCCGTTAGTCTTGATAATTGGAATCAGGTTATAAACCGGCTCCCAGGCGCCAAAAGGAAGATTTTTGCTTTTTGAAAGATAGGCAGTCCATTCGCGGCTGCAGTTTTTATAAAATTCAATCTTTTTTGAATCAGTAAAAGGAAGTCGGGTCAATAAGTCGTGCTTACCTTCCTCGCTCAAACAATAGCCCGCAATTTCATCGCGGATTCTGAAATAATCTATTTCCTGTAAAGTTTTTTCGTTCATAGTTTTTGATAATTTTCCGGCCGGGAAAGTCAGTCTAATCTTCCCAGCTTCCGCTTTTAATTTCGTTAGAAATGCGCATCCAGCTGTCATAGCGTTCCGGGGTGATTTTTCCCTCATCCACAGCCTGGCGGACTGCACATTCAGGTTCGGTAAGATGAGTACAGCCAAGGCCGAACTTGCATTTTCCGATAAAAGGCTCGAATTCGCGGAAGTAGAGGGCTAAATCAGGTGCTTCAATATCATCAAGCACAAAGCGGCGGATTCCCGGAGTGTCGATAATATTTGCGGTGCGGCCCTGAACACCGTCCATCAATGACTCGTTCAAGGAAAGGTGAATCAGAGTTCCCTTGGTTGTCGTGTGGCTTCCCCTTCCGTATTTTTTAGAAAGACTGCCCGTCTTCAAAACGCAGGTAGAATCCATTACATTTATAAGACTTGATTTTCCCACGCCGGACTGGCCTACAAAAGCCGAGGTATGATTTTCAAGAAGCTCAGCAAACTCAGTCATTCCTTCGCCTGTTTTGGCAGAAAGCCTTAAAACCCGGTAACCAAGCTGGCCCCAGATTGTAAGGCGGCGGTCAATCTGGTCGAATTCTTCGGTGCGACCGTCATTCTGCATAGCTTCGGCCAGGTCATATTTATTGCAGACAACAACCGGCGTAATTCCCTGATGTTCAGCCTGAGCCAGAGCCCGGTCAATAAAGCGGGGCCGGAAAGGCGGCTCATCCGGAGTCGTAACAAGAATAAGATAATCAAGATTACTTGCAAGAAGCTGAGGACAGCGGCCTTTTACATTCCATCTTAAAAAAGTATTTTTTCGAGGCAAAAGAGAAATCACCTGCCCCTTTTCTTCGTTTATAGGGTCAGGCTCAACTTCAACTACGTCACCCGGGGCAAGCGGATTATAAAACTGCTTATCCGACTTTAAAACCTTGCCCTTAATCGTACAAAAACGCGTGACATCATCATCACATTCAACTGTAAAAGTATTGTTAGTTCCCGCAAGTACTGTTCCCTGCATTCAAATCCTCAAAAAAGTGATGAA
>ONPD01000004.1 GCA_900319625.1 uncultured Treponema sp.
ATTATGAAAAATTACTTCCCTGGAACATCTCAATTTCTGCCTTTCATGAAGAGGGTACCTGGAAAAATGACGCGTAGGAGGTTAAAAATTGACGCTTACCTTAAAAAGAATTCTTACAAGAGTAGACAGAATACGCATTATAATAAGAAACAGAGAATATTAATTTTGAATTCAGAAAATACACTGAACCGAATGAACCGAACCCCAAAAAGGTCACATTTTTTCGATGATGAACCCCGTTGATGGTTACAGGTCAAAAAACACTGAACCCAATTATGGGTAACGCTTTTGCAAGGAGTTTTTATGAATGTAAGTCCTCTGGCTGGTAAAGGTGGATATTTTCAGATAGCACTTGAGTATGGTATTAATCCATATACATTTAAAAAATGGGTTGAATCGCCAGAGAAAGCCTTAAATCAAGCTTCTCAAAAAGGTATAATAGAACTGCAAAGTTCAAAGAATGAAAATACCGGACTTATTGAGAGGAATGATTTGAAGACTAAAGAACCTGAGTTCAGAACAAAAGATGCTGAAATAAAATACCTTAGAGATAAGGTTGCATATCTGGAAACATTATCTGAACTAATGGGATATAACCCTAATCAGGTTGCTAAAAAAAAAGATTCGAATGTATTCAACATCTTCTCAGATCAGAACGATGTACCAGTATCGCCCGACTCTGCTCAATCGCAGGGGTTTCCAGGGAATGCTATTACAAATATATCCGAAGAAGAACAATAAAAAATCCAGATGCAGAATTAATACAGATTATAGGTTCTATCCAGACACAGTTTATCTATGACAAAAAAGCTTATTTCTATGGGACATGATGTGAATCATAAGAAAATAAGCCGTATAATGCGTGAAAATGGATTGAATTCAGTTGTAAGGAGGAAAAAATATCGACCTGAAGTATATGAACGCAGAAAATTACTAAAAGAAACTGTTCCTGAAAATATTTTGCAACGTAATTTCTATAGTTCAATTCCAAGAACAATATTTGTTACTGATATTACATATCTTTATACAAGTGATGGCATTTTTTATCTGAATATTATTGAAGATCTGTATAACAGAGAAATTGTTGCTTGGAAAATTGGTGATAGTCCTGATTCATATCTTTGTATAGAGACTGTAAGATTATTAGCTGAATCTGTTGAGTTGAATGACACTATAATTCACTCGGATCAAGGCAGTTCTTATACAAGTTATGATTATCGAGATTATCTTCTGTCTTTGGGAGTAAAGCAAAGTTGTTCTGATGTTGGCGAATGCTGGGATAATGCTGCAATGGAATCGTTCAACGCAATATTAAAGACTGAAGGATTTTATGCTAAATGGTCAAAAAAAGCTTTTCGAGCTTGCAAGATTCCTTCTCAGGATGTCTTTGAACAAGTTGGAAACTTTATCAGGTATTATAATAATTTTAGAATAAAGGAAAATTTAGGGTATCTCTCCCCTGCAAAATTTCTGGAAAAATACCCTTTTGGAATTAATTAATGTTGACCTAAACAACTTTTTTTAGGAATATTTAGACAACAAAAGATGTTACCCATTAGGGGGTCATATCACACCCTCTTCTAAAAAGCCTACTTTTTTTTGTCAGACTGGTGTTTTTTACTAACTTCATCGATGAACTTACCGTTTCCGCCAACTGAACGTCTTGTTCCGACAACCTTTGACTGAACTTCACCGGTCTTTTTCATTGAGCGAACCATATTTTTTTCTGATGATGAAAGCTTGCTGTAATTGGATTCATATCGGTACGGATCAGAAACACTCAAATTAAAAATACCTGCGGACATAAGCAGGAACGAAATAACAGCCGCAACCACAAGTCCAATAACAACTCTTTTGACAATACGCTGTATTTTCTCTTCGTCAGTAATCTTAGCCATAAGCGATACCTCCTTACTTACATTAAGATTTCTCCGAGAATATTGTCGCACGAGTTTTTAATATTTGCAAATTATTTTTTTATTTTATCTTCAAACCAGCTATACATTGAGTCTATACGTCGTTCAAATGACTTGTTCAGACGATTTTCAATCATTGAAATTTTTACATATTTTGCCCGCACATTAAGATAAACAGTCAGATTATCAGAAGTTTGAGGATTTTCTTTTAATACTACAAGATTGATTACCAGATTTTCAGGTTTAACAGCCTTTACAGGACCAAGCTTAATAGGTTCTACAAGAAAGAAATTCATTGCAATTTCATTTTCAGTTTCAAAATAGCTTACCTGATAAACGCAGGTTCCCAGAGAATTATCTTCTAAAAGGGCGTAAAGCTGTTTGCCATCAGAAGAAAGAGCTTCTTTAACCTCCCCTTCTTCAACAGGATTTTTACTTTCGGGACTGTCTATAAAGGTTGCCTTGTGATATAAAGTTTCCCATTTTTTATCACCGGTAGAATAATATTCAATTCCCTCCATCGAAGAAATTGTTCTTAAAATCTGAGAAATTTCTGCCATAGACTTTGTATTTTCAAGATGAAATATCTTCTCGCGGAAGAGACTTGCCTCAGTTTTTAAAGAAAATTCAGAATTAACCTTAGGAATTAAAGTTGAATTAAGATTATCTGCAATTGAAACAGCTTCATCTGAGTTTACCATAAAGGCCTGAACAGAATCCGGAGCCGGAGCTTTTTTTGATGCGGTAAAAGCAAAATTAGAAAAACCGATGACACTGACAATTAAAAATAATTTTTTCATAATATCCTCATATTAACCTAACTGGCTGAGTTTTTCACGTATAAATTCAGATTTTTCCTTAAGACCGATTTTACCAAGCTTAATGAAAATTACATTCTGAAGCTGTGGATCAAGCCTTATGGTTCCTGGATTTTTCTGCAAAAGACTCATAAACTTATCAATTGAAATATCAGAAACCTTTTTAAACTCAACTTTAACTTCTCCCTGACGCTCACGCAGAGAAGAAATCTTAAGCTTTTTACAAAGAATTTTGATTTCTGCAAGGGCAAGCAGGCTTGAAACCTCTTCCGGAATCGGGCCAAAGCGGTCATTAAGCTCTGCAAGAACGGAATCAAACTCAGCTTCAGTCGTAACAGAAGAAATCTTTTTGTAGATTTCCATCTTAATCTGCTGATTAAAGATATAAGTATCAGGAATAAAGCCTGTGTATTCCATTTCCATAATAACATCAGCCTGTTCTGCGGCATCGTAATCCTTCTGAGCCATAAGACGGTTAACGGCATCATTCAAAAGGCGCACATACATATCAAAACCGACTGAATAAACTTCGCCAGACTGGTCCCGGCCCAAAAGGTTTCCGGCGCCACGGATTTCCATATCCTTCATTGCAATCTTAAAGCCGCTTCCAAGCTCTGTAAAATCAGAAATAACCTGAAGGCGCTTCATTGCAACTTCACTAAGGGCTTTATGCTCAGGATACAAAAGATAAGCATAGGCCTTTCTGTCACTGCGGCCAACACGGCCCCTGAGCTGGTAAAGCTGGCTTACGCCGTACATATCAGCACGGTCAATGATGATTGTATTTACGTTTGGAATATCAATTCCGTTTTCGATTATGGTTGTTGCAATCAAAACGTGGAAGCCGCCCATCTTAAAGCGGTGGAAAATATCATCAAGTTCAGTGCTTGTCATCTGGCCGTGAGCGACATCTACCAGAACTTCAGGCACAATACGCTCAATTTTCTGCCTTACATCCATAAGGGTCTCTACCCTGTTATGCAGATAGAAAATCTGCCCGCCCCGCTCTATTTCCTGGCGGATTGCGTGCGCCACCCTGTCGTCGGTATATTCATCGATTACAGTTTCAATTGGCTGGCGGCTCTGAGGAGGCGTTGTTAAAAGGCTCATATCGCGGATTTTCAGCAGGCTCATGTGAAGGGTTCGCGGAATCGGAGTTGCAGACATTGTAAGGCAGTCGATGTTGTTTTTCATCTCCTTAAGGCGTTCCTTGTCCTTTACTCCAAAACGCTGCTCCTCATCAATAATCATAAGGCCAAGATTTTTAAACTTTACGTCCTTCTGAATGATACGGTGAGTTCCAACTAAAATATCAACCTGCCCTTCCGCAAGACGCGCAAGTGTCTTTTTCTGCTCTGCACTGCTTACAAAGCGGCTCATACGCTCAATTTTTACAGGGAAATTTTTAAAACGCTCCTTACAGTTATCATAATGCTGCTCGGCAAGAATTGTAGTCGGAGCAAGGAAAGCTACCTGTTTTCCGCCCATTACAGCCTTAAAAGCCGCACGCATGGCAATTTCAGTCTTTCCGTAGCCAACATCTCCGCAGACAAGGCGGTCCATTGGAACAGGCTTTTCCATATCAGCCTTGATTTCTTCTGTTACGGTAACCTGGTCGGGGGTATCTTCGTATGGGAAGGCGGCCTCAAAAGCTGCCTGCCACTCCTTTTCCTTTGGGAAGGCAAAGCCAACCGCAGCCTGACGGCGGGAATACAGATCAATCAGCTTCTGGGCAATTTCTTCTACCGCTGCCCTGGCCTTGGCCTTACGGCTTTCCCAGGCCTTAGAACCAATGCGGTCAAGGCGAGGATGATCTCCTTCATTACCGATATAGCGCTGGACAAGGTTTACCTGCTCAATCGGAACAAAGGCAAACTCCTTGTCGGCATATTCAAGCTTAATGTAATCGCGCTCGTTTCCCTGTGTTTTTACGCGCTCAATTCCGTGAAAAAGCCCGATACCCCAGTTTACGTGAACAATATAGTCCCCCGGCTGCAGTTCAACAAAGGTATCGATTGGTTTTGATTTTGCCTTGTTTACAGTCTTGGGAACGTACTTGCGGCGGCCAAAAATTTCGTTTTCCTGAATTACAAGAAGTTTGATTTCAGGAACGCTGAAGCCCGCAGAAATAGCTGTCGGACAAATTGTCAGTGGTGAAGGATTATCAGAACTGGTAAAATCCTTAAAAATCTCATTAAGACGCAGGGACTGATTTTCGTTATCTGCGAAAATATAAACCTTCCAGAAATCTTTTTGAAGCTCAGTAAGCTGGTCTTTAAGATAATTTATGTTTCCAAAATAGCTTCTTGAAGGCTCACTTTGAATTGTAATTACATTTTCATCTTCCTGCCCGTCAGAGTCCGTTGCAACCGTACGCAGAAGGATACAATTTTGAGAAGAAGAAAGCTGCTTTTCAAAATCGAAAAGAAGCATATCCGGCGGAAGCACTGGAAGCTGCTCTCTGGATTTTCTGTAGCTTGCCGTAAACTCGCGGTTTATAAGAAGCTGGGCATTTGACATCCTGTCAAAATCGTAAAAGAAAATAAAAGACGATGAATCAAAATAATCAAGGATTGTATAGCTTTTATCCCACAAAAGCTGATAGAAAAGCTCCTCCCCTTCTGATTCATGAAAGTTTTTAAGTTCAGAAAGCATTTTGTCTTTTGCTTTCAAGGCTTCCTCTGTAAATGGAAGGTGAACAGAATGAATTTCGTCAATTTCGCCAGAGCCGTCACTTTTTATTGCCGTATTCTGATATTGGTCAAGCTTTGAGGCCAAAGTTTCAGTAAGTTCTTCAGTCCACAAGACCTCTTTCATAGGGTAAATTACCAGATTTTCACGACTGCCGATTGTAGACTGAGTATCTGCTTCAAAATCCTTAAAAGATTCGATTGTATCAAAATCAAAAATTACGCGGACAGCATTTTCTTCTGCGGGAAGGAAGATATCAAGAACTTCACCACGAAGGCTGAACTCACCGCGGACGCTTACTTTTGGAACGCGGATATAACCAAGAGCCGTAAGTTTTTCTGCAATGCGGGCAGTATCCAGACTGGCACCTTTGTCTAACTTAAAGCTTTGGGTTTTAATATAAGACGGCGGAGGCAAAGGAGAAAGAAAGCTTCTTTGAGGAATAATAAAAATGCGGGTTTTCTGATTAAAAGTGATATTTGAAGGCTTTTGAACAAGCTTTGAAAGAAAACCTGCCCTCTTTCCAAAAACAACAGAGCCGACTGCTGCCGGACGGTAAGGCAAAATCCCCCAGGAAGGAAAAACAAGAACTTCCGCTTCAGGAAAAAGAGTCTGAAAATCAGAAGAAAGATTCTGGGCTTCAAATTCAGTAGGCACTACAATCAGAATATCTGTTGAAAAAGAATTATATAAAGGGGATTTTTTACTGGAAGCAGAATACTGCATTGCCTGCACGCTCTTTGAATGCTTAAAGGCGGCAAAATCCTGAATAAAACAGCTGAAAAGGCTTCCGTGAATGCCGGAAAGATAAAGCGGAAATTTATTCTCCTCATAACTCTGACAGATTTTTTCAGAGGCAGAATGAAACTGAGACCAGTTATGTAATAAATCGTTTATAGTTAATGATTTCATTTTATTTACCGATAATTAAAATATAGGAGAATAATTTTGTCTTTACGTAAACTTTTTGTAATTATAGCAAGTCTCTTTCTTTTCAGCCATACTTTTGCACAGGTTCAGACTGAATCTGCTCCTGATTTTTCAAAAGCATCGGTTTCCATAAAATATTATAATAGAACAATTTACTATCCGGGAGATTCAGAAGAATCACCTGTTTTCGTTCATATTTCAATCAAAAACAACGGAACAGAAACTCTTCGCTTTAAGCTTGCAGACGACAGAATGTTCAGCCTTGATTTTAATGCCTTTACAGTAAAGAACAGCCGCCTGGAACAGACTGTAAATCTTGTTGAAAAGAGAACTACAAATCAGACAGTTTATTTCCGTGAAATCTCTCTTGAACAGGGTGAAGAATATTCTTTTGTAGAAAACGTAAAAGACTATCTTACAATCAACAAAAGCTCAGTTTACTACCTTGAAGCAGTTTTTTATCCTGAACTTTATAAATCAAAATATCTTTCAATTAAATCTAACCGCCTTACCCTGGAAATCCAGCCTAGTCCAAAGGCAGCAGCTTCAAACTTCCTTCCTGTAAGTGAAAAAACAGTTGAACTTCTCCACCCGGCTGATATTGCGCCGGATAAGGTTGTTGAACAGACTATTATTGCAAGACAAAAATCACTCTGGGATCAGTATTTCCTCTATATGGATCTGGAATCACTTCTTAAGAGAAACTCAAATCTTCAGAAAAAATATGTTTCATCTTCAGCAGAAGAGCGCGAAAGAATCCTCAAAGTATTCAAGGCAGATTTAATGCAGACAAAAATTGACAGCGATATTGTTGCAATTCCAGAAAAATTCCAGATTGAACGTACAACTTACTCTCCGACAGAAGGAAATGTAACCGTAATTGAATGGTTCAAATATCCAAACTTCAGCGAGAAAAAACGTTATACCTACAAGGTTCGTCAGCGCGAAGGAATCTGGCAGATTTATGATTATAATGTTGTAAATCTTGGAACAGAGTAAAGGTTTATGAAAGCACTTATAATCACAGAAGACAGCATTATAAGCTCTAAAATCAAGGCAATAGCGGAAGGCTACGGCCTTGATACAATCATTTACAAATGGTTTTTAAAGGCTCTGGACAATATCGAAGAAATCCAGCCTGATGTAATTATCCTTAATTCTAGCGAATATCCCCGTCTGTGGAAAACTCTGGTTCAGTTTGTAAAAAGCGGAATCGGCGGAAATAATGTAAAAATCTACCTTTACGAGGAAAAGCCACTTTCTGAAGAAGACCAGAAAAAATACACAGAACTTGGAATTACAGGCTGCTTTAATCAGCTTACAAAAGAGGCCCTGAACTTCCTTGATAAAAATGCTCCAAAGACGGAAGAAGAACTTCCTGCAATCGGAACTCTGCTGCTTTGTGAAACAGATAAGGGGCGTATGATAAGCGGAAAAGTAAATAAAATTGAAGATAAAACTCTTGTTTGTACTCTGGACTTCCCTTCAACTTTTGATGGCCCTGAAATTTCAGTTTTGACAACTTTCATCAATAATCAGATTGATGATTACGATGGGGCTCTTATCAAAAAAATTGACAATCAAAAAAATCAGCTGATTCTGGAAATTCAATAATGGGAAAAAACGGTCAAAAAGAAGCAAAATTTTTCTGCCAGTGCTGCGGCGCTGAAGTTCCTCGCAAATCAAAATTTTGCCCAAAATGCGGAAAGTTTTTTGCTTCTGTGCTCTGTCCAAACTGCGGGCACACAGGAAAAACAGAGGATTTTGTAAACGGCTGTCCGGAATGCGGCTATGCAGTAGGAAAATCCAATGGGAGTGCAGGCTCCGGGGCAGGCAGCAATTCTAACACAAAAGCAGGACTTACAGGCACAAAAAATATAAAAATGAAAAAAAACGGTCTTTATCTGCCGCTTGGAAAGAAAAAACAGAAGGTAGCAGGAGATTCCAGCCTGCCCTTGTGGATTTACGTCTTCTGCCTTGTAGTTCTTATTGGTCTTGTTTTGGGACTTTACAGCTGTCTCTAATTGACCAAAAAACGATTTTTCGATATTATTAATGTATTCTTTATGCCCGGTTGGCGGAATTGGTAGACGCGCTCGGTTCAGGTCCGAGTGATTTTATCATGCGAGTTCAAATCTCGTGCCGGGTATTTTTTATTTTAAAAACATCAATTCCTTTCAACGTTAAATATTTTCAATTTTTTTTCTACAGGATTTGTAAACTCTATGCGGGTTGCGGAAAATTGAAGCTGTTCTTCCCCACAAGCGTCACCTTCCCCTGCCTTATCCCCTGCCAGGCGGAAGGCTGCGTTGTAAATCGGGTCGTTTACCACCGGAAACCCGGCCCAGGCAAGGTGGCAGCGAACCTGGTGACGGTAACCCTGAGAAATACGGCATATTACGCAAGTTTTACCTGCACTTGCCGCATCCGAGTCAGAAGCATTTATGCTCACAAGCTCAGTCTGATAAAGCTTAGGCTTTCCAAGCTTTTTAAGGGCTGCTGTCCCGCTGTCTTTTGTTACAGGACGAACTTCCTTTCCTCCTTTTCCATAGCTTCTAAAATATGACCGAATTATGCCTCCTTCAACCGGCTCAATCTGCGGAGGAAAGCCATCCAAAAGCTTTGGGTTTTGAAAATTCTTATTGCAGGTGGCGGTGTAATATTTTATAAAATGTCCCTGCTCCTGCTGAGAAAGCATAAAATCATAAAAGTCCTTAGTGGCCGCTATAAGAATTAAGCCGTCTGTCGGGGTGTCAAGGCGGTGTAAAAGTCCGTGCTCAATCTCTTTTTTGCCAGCTACTTTTCCAAGCTCCGGGAAAAGTTCTACAGCCTTACAAAGCGCATTTTCCTTATCATCATCAGAAAGTGGTGCCGAAGGAAGGCCCTTTGGCTTGTAAATTACGGCATAGGGATTATCTTTGTCGGGGGCACTTATAACTTTTATCTGGTCCATATGCTATTTTCCGTTTTTTGGATATTTCTTTTTGAGTTTTTTTTCAACTTCCAGAAAGCGGGCCGGAGTTTTTGCCTTAAAAGTGGTCAGATTCTGCTGACCAGGAAGGCGGATTTTTAAGCGGCAGGAATGAAGCATTAAAGTTGCATCAGGAAATTCTGAGTTTGGCTTATTGTAGGTTGCGTCCCCTAAAATCGGACAGTTCAAATACTTCATGTGTACGCGGATCTGATGGGTTCGGCCGGTTTTTATGCGTACCCTTATTAAAGAAAAGTTTCCGTAAGTTGCCACAACGTGATAGAGTGTACGGGCAAATTTTCCTTCATCTGTGTTTTCAACAGCCTTAAAGCGGTGGCGGTTTTTAGGGTCCCGGATAATCTGAGTACGGATGTCGCCTTTTAATGCCGGGGGGCGTCCACTACATATGCAGATATATTCTTTTTGAAGAGTCTTATCCTTAAACTGCTTTTGAAGCCACTCTTCGCTGTCACGATTTTTAGCTGTGATAATAAGACCGCTTGTTTCTTTATCAAGGCGGTGCACGATTCCGGGGCGGCGGCGCTCTAAAATTTCAGCGTCACTTCCCTCTTTCAGCTGTTCAATGCTTTCCCGCCCCCAGTGATACAAAAGCGCATTTACAAGGGTACCATTCCAGTTTCCGCAGGCAGGATGAGTTACCATTCCCTGAGCCTTATTTACGACAGTTACGTTCTGATCCTCATAGACGATATCAAGGGGAATATTTTCAGGGTCTATGTTATCCGGGATATTATCTTCCCACTGAATGTCAATCTGGTCGCCGGCCTTTACCTTCTGGCTGATTTTTACTTTTTTTCCGTTGACAAGGATTTCGGTTACGCCGCTTTTCAGCTTTGAGCGGTTCATTCCATTTGGAAGGGAGGCAATATATTTATCGAGTCTCTGAGAATCAGAAAAATCTGCAGGAACCTTTGAGCTGAAAAAAGGCACTACCGGGCCCCCGATATTTCTTCATTTATTAGTTCTACGCCGTCTTCATCAGGAATTTCATCAGGGAAAAAGCCGTCGGGAGGAGGTAGAGGACCTTTGGGAGGCTTCTGGTCAACCTTATTGATTCTTAGATCAGAATCCTGAATTAAAGAACGTTTTTTTGCATTATTTCGTTTTACAATCTGAATAATTAAGTCTGTAAGGCCTATTCCGACGCAAATTCCTAAAGATGTTAAAAGAATACCAATCTGTTCATCCTGAGAATAAGAAGCGGCCGCAAATGGGTTTGGAAAATATGCAGATTCACAATTATGATTAAAATACTGATAGGTGGAATAACCTAAAGTTGTCTGAATGGAAACAAAGGGAAGAGCACCAAGTGTGATTATTTCAAAACGGCGGGCATCTTTTAAAAACTGGGGAAATTCATTATCACGGTAGGGAGCCGGCGTTGTAGATTCCTCAGAAAAAGACGAAAAGCAAAAAGAAAAACAAAGGAGAAGAGCCGCTATTTTATAAAATAAATTGTGCTTTTTCATTTATTTTGAATAATCCCTTTCTCCAAAAATTGCAGTTCCAACACGTACAAGGGTTGAACCTTCTTCAATGGCGATTTCAAAATCACCGCTCATCCCCATAGAAAGTTCGGGCATATCAAACTGAGGAAATTTTGCTTTCATACGTTCAGAAAGTTCACGTAAAGTTACAAAGGATTTTCTTACAAGAGTCTTATCTTCTGTAAAAGGAGCCATTGTCATAAAGCCGCGGGGAATTATGTGAGGATATTTTCCCTGGGCACAAAGAGACAAAGCCTTTTCAACTTCTTCTTCGCTTTCAAAGCCTGATTTTGATTCTTCACCGGTATGAACCTCAAAGAAAACTGAAATTGTTTTTTCGATTTTTGCACACTGCTTTTCAATTTCATCCATAAGGGAAATGCGGTCAACAGATTCAATACAGGAAGCAATCTTTACGGCATTCTTTACCTTATTAGACTGCAGACTTCCAATCATATGAAGTTCAGCAGAAGGAAACTGCTCAAAGATTGCAGGGAATTTTTCTCCAGCTTCCTGAACCCGGTTTTCTCCGAACAAAAGCTGGCCTTCATTAATGGCAGCAATAACATCTTCAGCGGGGTGGAACTTGCTCACAGCCATTAACTTTACACTGCCCTCTGCCCGTCCGCTCTTTTTTTCTACCTGCCGGATTTTATCATTTATTATCTGTAAATTACTTTTTACATCTGCACTCATAGTAAGCCTCACTAATATTTAATTATATTCATATCGTTTATTACATCACTGAGTTTGAGCATCTGTGAAATTTCAAGCACTTCTGCCCTCTTCTGTGGCTCAATTCCAGCTTTTTCCAGTGCCTGAAGACACAAATCTGAGTTGGAAAGAAAAGCTGTAAGATTGTTACGGATATTCTTCCTTCTTGAAGAAAAAAGGGCTCTCTGCATTTTTACAAACAAAGAAGGATTTTTACAGCCCGGGAAATCTAATTTTTTTGTAAAGATAACCGCACGGGAATCAACATTAGGCTTTGGCCAGAAATTAGCGCCCCCCAAATCCATCAGAGGCTTAACGTCATAAGCCCACTGACACAAAACAGAAAAAGATGAATAATCGTCAGAGCCGGGTTTTGCGCACATACGAAGGGCAACTTCCTTCTGAACGGTAAATACACACTTATCAAAGCGCACGTTATTTTCGATTGTATCTGCGATAATTGTAGCGGCAATATTATATGGAAGGTTTCCAAAAAATCTGTCAGGCTGCTTGCCGGTCTCTTCCATATGCTTTTTCCAGGTTTTAAGAACATCGCCTTCTACAAGACGGAAACGATTTTGTCCTGCCTCATCCGCAAAAAACTCTTTTACAAGGGAAGCAAAGCCACGGTCAATTTCAAAACAGGTTAAATCAGAACCTCGTCCAAGGATTTCTGCAGTCATTGCACCAAGCCCGGGTCCTACTTCCCAGACAGAAGTTTCTTTTCCAACGTCAAGGGCATCTATAAGCTTACTTCTTGCCTGGGCATTAATCAAAAAATTCTGTCCGAATTTTTTCTGCATAGAAAAGCCTTTTGAGTCTAAAACTGCCTTTAATTCCTGTGGCGAATTGTAATCTGGATGATTCAAGCTATACTCCAAACCGGCGCGTGAGAAAAAAATCCCACGACAAATTTTATCAGATTATACTCAATTTCAACAAAAAATGCACTATATGAAGCCAAAGGCGGAAAAAGAAGGCATAATAAAATCAAGAAAAGTGCTGTATAAATAAAAATTGAAATTAAGGGCGATACAAAAACACTAGCAATGATTCCAACCGGCGAAAAGCTTCCAAAAAGCCTTAGTGATATTGGGCCTGTAAAAATCTGGGCACCGCAGGAAGCAGAAAGAGAGCCGGCAAAATAATAAGGCATAAATCTTGTAAAAAAGCGGGTCAGTCCCCTTCCAACTAAAAGAATGCCTGCCAGAGCACCATAAGAAAGCATAAAGCCTGCATTTTCAAGGTCTGAAGGTGAAATAATAGTTTGCAGCAGAAAGGAAAAAGAGAGGATTAAAAGCATATCTGGCTGGCGGACACCTGCCACACTGGCAAAAAGCAGCAGCATTGAACAGATAAAGGCCCTCATTAAGGAGGGAGAAAAGCCTGCAAACCAGACAAAAGCCACAAGGGCTGTTATTCGCAATGCAATCGTAAGCTTTTTTCTTCCAAAACGGGAGGCAAAAAAGACTGTGATTGCACTGAACATTGAAAGGTGCATGCCGGAAAGCGCAATAATGTGGGAAAGACCGGAAAGGCGGAAGTTGGAATAAAGAGTCGAATCAAGATATTCTTTAGAACCGGAAAGAAGGGCTAAAATCAGGCCTCCTCCATCCTTCCAGTAAAACATAAGACGCTTGAAATGGAGCCTGCACAGGGCTCGGGCCTTATCGATTTTACCCAAAAAGCCCTTTTTCCAGCGGCAGGCAGAACAGGACTTAACAAAGAAAAGGTCACCTATGAAGTAGCCTTCAAAATCATAATCTGCCCCGCCTTCATATAAGTAACAGCCTTTTTTTAGGGCCTTTGCGCCGGAATAGATTTTTCCGGGAAAGTATACCTCGCAAAGCTCTGCGGGAATAATGACATCAACATTTCCGCGGGCTGATGAGAATGAAGGTAAAGTTGAATTTTTAAATGGCAGGGCTTTTACGGCCCCTACGGACATTTTTGAAAGGTAGGAGGAACCGGAAGCCGACTTCTGGGGAGAAGAAATCAGCATTCCGCTTAAGCCTGTAAGAGCCTCTTTTGGGAAGGCTGATATAAAGGGATTTTTTTCAGGTATTTTTACTGCTTTTGAGTAAAATAATACCAGACAGATTATTGCTGCCAAAAAAAAGGGTTTATCTTTTAATCTTACTGCCATCTGAGTCCTGCAAGTGCCTCCCGGGCAGCTGCAAGAACATCTTCAGGGTAAGAAAGATAAGTTACCGCAAGAAGATAATCGAAAGCAGATTTATTCCCGATTGCACCAAGAGTGTTTATAACAGCCCTTACAATAGCATCAGGAACCTTTTCATTCTTTTCCTTGCGGTTATTAAATTCGTCAAGTAAAGAACAAAGTGGACTTACAGAATCAATCGGAGAAATATCAGTCATAGATGATATTACACTTGCAAAAATCTCTTCTGAAATAACATTATTATCAAACATCTTTTTTGAAAAACGAAGATAATCAATTGCGATTGCAGAAGCTCTTGTACATTTATTCTGTACAAGAATTTCAAGACACTGAGTCTGCAAGTCCTTTACAGCCTGTGTAAGCTTTGAAGAACTGTCTACCAATAATATAGACTCAGAAAGGGCATTTTCGGCAATTTCGCACAAAATATTTTTAGAAATTCCGGTATTTTTCTGTGCAAGTGCAAAAACCTTGCAAAGCTGATTGATATCCTTTGAATGAATAATCTGGATGATTTCTCCGGAAGAAATACCGGAAAGACTTATTAAAGTTTTTTCAATATCCGCAAAAAAGGCTGAATATCGTTTGTTGTTCCAGTGATTATAAAGGATTACAAAACTTTCCCTGTCACCGATTACTTCAAGAGCATTAAATACATTCTTTACAAGCCCAGAATCAGAAGATGGAGAAAGAGTTTTTATGTAATTATTGAGGATTTTTGTAAAATCCTTTGTATTAATTTTATCCTTTATCTGAATAATTTTTTGCAGAAGAGCAATCTGAACCGTGCTGCTGTCAGCAAAAAGTGTAAAGATATTTGAAAAATCATTCAGAAATATTGCAGTATCAGGATTTGAACTGTCATCAAAAAAATTGTCTGGAATGGAAAGAATTGATGCTACAACAAGGCTGTCTAAATCACGGTCTTTGCCAAGATACTGCTTATTTTCCAGGGCAAACTTCAAGGCGGCAGCAGAAAGCCAGATGCCTTCGTTACCGGAAGCTTCCCTTACAGCGGCAGTTTTTTCCTGAATATTTCCCTTTAAAAATGCCGCACGATAATCAGCAGCCGCAAAACATATTCCGGAAAAGAAAATCAGCAAAGCTTTAATAAAATATCTTTTCATAAAAACACATCCTTTACTTATAATGAAGCTAGTGCAGCCGAAGTATTCTCCTCAGCGACAGTATTTTCCGCCTGCTCTTCCGGATTATTTACATCTTTAGGAGCCGTTATATCAGAAGCAAGATCTTCTTCTGTGAGAGAAAGCGCTTCAAGAACTTCTTTTTCAGGTTCAGGAAGCATATTGTAAACAAAGCCCAAAACAGCATTGCGCATAGCAGATTCAATGTGAGTACATTCAAAATGAAGAAGAGACTCATTTTTCTCTTCATCAAACTGAGAATATTTTATTGAACCAAACATTACGATAAGAGTACTCTGAATGTTAAACTGCAGCTTAATCTGAACATTGGAAAGTCCGCGACCTCCAATTCTTACAAGGGCTCCCGATTCAGAAATATCTTCTATAAGACATTTGTAGCCGTCATGAGTTTCAACAGCGTGATAATCAGCAATCTTTTCTTTAATGATATAAAGCTGTCCATAAATCGAACATTTTGCGCGGACTGCCTTTCTTTTTTGAGTACGAATCAAATTATTTGAATGATTTATAAATAAAGCTGACTGACCAAGAAAAACTCCAGACTGTGTTACAACCGTGTCAAAAACATAGCGGGCATCACCTTTACGCCATAGATAAACGCTTAAAGATTTATTAATCCATTCATGAGCCGGAACCTCAATGATATCATTATTTTTTGGGATTGAAATTACAAGCTGTTTTCCATTATTTAAAATTTCTGATGTAAATACACCTTTTCCAGGAAGAATAATTCTAAGTTTTTGACCGTTGTCAAGAGAAAGCGTTGTCTGCATTCCTTTTTTTGAATCTGATTCATTCTGGATTTTTGTTCTGTAGTCAAAAAGCTTTGCAAGGAGTGCCTGATAACGGGGTTTTTCTGCCGCTGAAACAATCATAACTGAATTGGAAATGCGTTCCATACATTTTGTAAGGGAGTTCATGGAATAATAAAGTGAATTAGGGTCTTCAACTCCGCTAAAGGTAGCGGCTGTCCATAAAGTCTGAATATCCGAAAAAGTGAAACCATTATCAAGACCAGACACATAAAAGGATATTTGAGTTTTAAAAGCTGTATAAACTGCACCTACAGTAAGGAAAAATACAATTACTATTATTACACCGAGAAATGAATACACAAAATCCTCGCTTTTTACCTACTTTTTTTATTATAATAAAGAATATTTTGCATAAATATTATAACATTAATTAAATGAAAATACATTCCAAAGCTGGTAAAATAGCAATTTTTTCTCTAGTTTTTTTAATTTTTCTTCTTCCCCCGCTTTTTAACAGGGCAAATCCAGAAGCTGTTTTTTCAGGCTGGACTTTTCCACTTCACCAGCTGATTTTATTTTTTCTTTCGATCTTTCTGCTTTTCATCCACGAAAGCTTAATACCAGATATAAAAACTAACAGGTACTTTTTAAGTTACAAAATCATTTTTCCATCAGTCTTCTGCAGCTGCCTGCTGCTCGGCTTTTCTTTTTTGATAAATGGGCTTGCAATTTTAATCAGTCAGGATTCAATTCAGCAGAAAATAGAAATACCTTCTGATTTTACAGACTGGCTTTTCTGCAGCCTTACCTTTATTTTTTCAGCCTTTTATGAAGAAACAATTTACAGATTTTACCTGCCCGAGGCATTAATGGACTTTTGTAAATTTGAAAATAAAAGGAAGTTACAAAAGGCTTTATTTTGCATAATAGAGCTTCTCACTGCCCTTATTTTTGCATTTTCTCACAGCTATGCTGGAATTTTTTCTGTAATAAATGCTCTACCGGCCCATATAATCTTAAGGCTCTGCTATAAAAAAACAAATTCTATTTATGCAGGCTTTATTTCTCACTTTATTTATAATATGAGCCTGATGATTTTAATGAGCGGCTTTTAATCTATCTTAGTTCTGCAAAATTTTTGAAAGAGTCCAGCCGCTTATTTTATACAGGCATTGAATTTTACTATTATCATAATTTACAAAAAGCGCATATTCCTGATTTTCACGGGGAATTTCATACACCTTGAGGCTTATGCTGTTTTTGTTGCCAAGCTCAATAGAAAGCCGGGCCAGACATTCTGAAGACAGAATAGCTTTTAAGTCTGAAACTGCAATTATACTGCCGCCGTGCCGTAAATCCAGCAGATTTTTGCAATATGAAGTAAAATCTTCGTTCTGAGAGGTAATTTTTTTTCCGTTCAAGCTTACGCTTTGAAGGTCCTCATAAGAAGATATTTTGCAAAGACTCTTAGAGATTATTGTTTTCTGGCACCAGAAATTTTCAGAAACCGAAAGATATTTTTCAAATGAAGAATCAAGCTGATAGACTTTTGTATTTTTTCCGGTCATAAAAAAACGGAAAACCTCTGAAAAATCCTGATTTCCAAAGTAAAATTCAGAAAAAGTGTCGTTATAATTACATTTTATGTAAAAACAATGGTCTTTTTCAAAACCAAAGTTATTATTTTCCGGCAATCTGTCTGATATTTTATACAAATTGCGTATTTCTATTAATTCACCAATAAAGTTTTCAACACATTCATTTTCAGCAGCAATTAAATAAGAGCTGTCTTCATATGCTTTTACAAACCAGAAATCGTTTTTCTTTTCCAGGATCAGGCTTTCACCTTTACAAGAAAGCGTTATATTTGTAATTTCACTTTTATATTTGGGATTTATAAGTGCTGTTTTTAAAGCCTTTCTTTTCATTCCTGTATTCATAAAAAAAGAAAGCAGATAGAGTAAAAAAAGAAAAATTGCAGTAAATAAAAGCCTGGAATTTGAAAACTTCATTATTACGACTCCCTTCTGTCACTTAATTCCTTACAGTAAGATAAAAGCGTTTTCTTCTGAAGATAAAAATACAAAAGAGCAGCCACTGCTATCAAAACAGGAATAATAATAAATAAAGAAATCATTGTTATCAGACTAAGATTTTTAAACTGCTCTATTCCCTCAGCATCATTCTGGATTTTTAAGTAAGAAGAAGACTGAAGGCTTTTTTGATGGAGCTTACAAAGCTGACTCTCATTCATCAGGTAAAGAATCGAATAAACTGCAAAATCAAAGTTTGAAAAATCCGCTGAATCAGCCTCTGCGGCATAATTATTCATAAGAGTGTTCAAAAAATACTGGTCGGAAATTGCAATGACTTTTACTTCCCCGCTGCTGTTTTTCAAATTAAAAAGCCCGGAAAGCTGACCTGAAATTTCTGCTCCAAGAATTTTTGGCCCCTTATCATCTGAAGGATAATTTTTTTGAGAAATTTCAAAAGGATTTACATTAAGTTCAGAGGCTTTATAAGAAAAAGCATGGTCAGAAGAAGTAATATAGGCTTTTGCAAGCTTTTCATTCTGAATAGTAAGATTTGACGGCCAGAAAAGCGTAAGGCCGCCAGAAGGAAGATTTATCTGAGGTAAAATTTTTATCCACATAGGATAATTCAAGACGTAAGTCTCATCATTATCCCCGCTTACCATAGTAATTTTTGAGCAGGAAATATCCCCCGCAATTTTTGCCTCAAAAGTAATTCCCCAGTTTTCAAGCATTTCAACAAGATTTGTATTCAGGTTCTCCTTAAGGCTCCAGTCCCCCTGAATATCAAAGGAATAAGGTGAAAGGGCAAAAAATGCATTGCCCTTACCGCTCAGAATATAATCTTCAATTGCGATTGCGGCATCAATTTTTATCTGGCTGTCACCTATTACAAAAAGCGGACCGGAAGCAGCAGAAAGCCTTTGAGAAAAATCCTGACTTTCCGGGAAAAGAGGATTTACTTCCAGCCCCTGAAGATTAAAAATCGGAACAAGATAGGTATAATCCTGAGAAAATGTCATTCCGTTTCCAAGAATTACATTTACAATAAACTTCTTAGCGGAAATCAGCTTTTTTACCCGCATATCAAGGTCGTATTCAAGAGACTGAGCTCCAAGTACAAAAGGAAGGGCTTCAAAAGTTCCGTTGTACTCAAGAATTACCGCTGAATATACCCTGGTAATTTTAGTCGAAGTCTGGGCGGAGTTTTTTATTTCCTGACTTTTTATACCGTATGAATCAAGAAGCTCCTGAGCTTTGGAGTCAGAATCAGGATTTTTTATTTTAAAGCTTATATTTTTTGAATGAGAGGCATAGGCTTGAAGGAAATCACTAACGTCACGCACCTGAGGATAAAGACTGTTCAAAGTAGCTGAACGGTAAAAAGTGATGGAAAGAGGTTCAGCTACATCGCTAAGAAGGGATTTTGAGTATTTTGAAAGCGAATAAGTTTGATTTTTAGAAAAATCCAGGCGGCAATACCAGCGTTTTGAATTAAGAAAAACAAGAAGAAAAATAACTGAATAAAGAAAAATCCTGAAGCCTTGGGTTTTAATTCTCCCCTTCTTTTTTTCGCAAGTCAGCCAGGTCAAAAACAAAAAGAAAGCGGTAAAAATCAAAAAGAAGATAAAGTCCCGGCTGTCAAAAATTGCCTTTGAAGCGGCATCAAAATGCCAGGCAAAAGAGATTTCCTTAAATAAGGCGGCAAGGAAGCTTTTGCTTGAAAGGTAGACAGTAAAATTGTGGGCGCTGTTGAAAAGGGCCAGGAGCACTGCCGCAAGCACAAAAGCTGTTATCTGATTAGAAACAAGCTCAAAAATAAGGAGGCAGAGCGAAATTGTGCAGGAGGCATATAAAAGCAGGAAGAAAAAGCTTGTCAAAATTTCTGAAAAATCAATCGTAAAGAAAAGCGAGATGAAAATTAAAGCGGGAATCAACAGAAGAATAAAAGCCGTGCAGACAGTCAGCAGGCCTAGAAAGCGGCTTATAAGCTTTTGAAAAGAAGAATAAGGCACGAAATCATCAAAATTATTTATGCTTGTTTTTGCTGCCAGGGCCGGAAGGATTATTATACTGATATAGGGAACAGCACTGAAGAAAAGAGAAAGAGATGCTGAAGTTCCGCTAAAAAACTGATGGCGGATAAAGAAGTTTGCGTATGTAAAAAAGGCAAATAAAAAGGCAAGAACAAAATTTTTTGGACTTAGATAATATTTTATCTGGATTTTATAAAGGTCTTTTACACTAGAAGTCACAGAACTCACCTTCCATCATTTTTTTTAACTGCTCCTGGCTTCCAAAGCCCAGCTGGCTGCCATTTTTAATAAGGACTACATTATCGCAGAGACTTTCAACTTCGCTTAAAAGATGGGTTGAAATCAGAATTGATTTACTTTTAGAAAAATCTTTTATCAGGCGGTGAAGCTGGGAAATCTGCAGGGGGTCAAGACCGGAAACAGGCTCATCAAGGACAAGGTTTTCCGGATTATGAATGATTGCCTGAGCAAGACTTAGGCGCTGTTTATAGCCTTTGGAAAGAGTCTTTATTTTTTTTGAAAGGACATCAGAAAGTCCGCATTTTTTTATGACATCGCGGACTGCCTCGTCAATCTGGCCGGCCGAAAAACCGTGAAGACGGGCGGCATAAGTCAGGAAATCAGCTGTGTAAAGCTTTTCAGGCAGGCTGGTAACTTCAGGAAGGTATCCAAGAGAGCCGGAGACCTTTATTTCTCCCCCGTCAGCATAATGAAAACCACAGATTGCTTTTATTATCGTAGACTTTCCGCTTCCGTTTGCACCCACCAGGGCTGTAATTTTCCCTGGCTCAACGCAAAAATTTATTCCGCTGATTTTAAATGAGGATTTATAAGCTTTGGAAAAATCACAGACTTCAATCATAAAGCCAGAAAGCGCCCTTCCCGCGCCCTTTAATCCACGTAAGGAATTTCAATGTGCATGCGGTCGCGCGAAAGTTCCGCCTGTGGCCATACAGACTGGGCTTCTTCCAGCAATAGAGAAAGTTCCTTGTCTGTATAGCGGGGACTATAGTGAATCATGCACATACGGCGGACATTAGCATCGCGGGCAATTGTTGCTGCCTGAACCGCAGTCATATGCTTTTTTTCTTTTGCCTGATCCAGAAGCGCGTGCTCAAACATTCCCTCGCAGACAAGAAGGTCACTTCCGCGAACTTCATCAGCAATAGACGGCTTATAGAGTGTGTCTGTTACAAAAGAGAATTTACGGCCGCTGCGAGGCTTTCCCATAACCTGCTCGGGTTTTACAATCGAACCGTTTTCAGCCTGAACTTCTTCTCCCTTCTGCAGTTTTCCCCAGAGAGGTCCACAGGGAACGCCAAGTGAGCGTGCCGTATCAGGATTAAACTCACCAGGGCGGTCAAGCTCTTCCAGAGTGTAGCCTACGCAGGTTTTTGTGTGGTCCAGCGGAAAGGCACGGATATAAAAATCTTCGCCACCGTGAACAACGCAGGGAGCTGTAATTTCCTTTACGACAATCGGATAATTTATGTACATATCAAGCACTCGGCGGCTTGTTTCGATGTATTCCTTGATTTTTGGAGGTCCGTAAATGTACAAAGGCTCTGTGCGGTCAACCTGGGCAGACAGCATAAGAATGCCTGGGAGTCCTGTTACGTGGTCAGCGTGGGTATGAGAAACAAAAATTGCATTGATTTTTTTCCACTTAAGATTCAGACGCTTTAGGGAAACCTGAGTACCTTCACCACCGTCGAATAAAAATAAATCACCGTCACGCCTCAGCAAAACAGAAGTCAAATGACGGTAAGGAAGCGGCATCATTCCACCGCAACCTAAAATAAAGGCTTCCATATTCATAAAGACATTCTAGCGGATTTCCAGCTTTTTGAAAACAATGGCAAAACAGATACAGTGAGCAATAAAAGTAATGATCCAGGAAATCGGATAAGAGACGAAAATGATAAACTCGGTATGAAAGCGGACTGTCTGGAACAAGGTTGAAAGCCAGACAATACGGAAAACGCAGACCCCCGCAATGCAGACAACCATTGGAAGAAGACTGTGACCAATTCCGCGGATAATGTTACTCATTGTATCCATAATGCCGCAGAGGGCGTAGGTCGAACAGATGATTGAAAGACGGCGGATACCTGCCGCAATTACAAGAGGATTTTTAGAGTAGATTCCAAGAATCTGGCGGGCAAAAATCACTACAAGGAAGCCAAGGCCTTCTCCCACTACAAGAACTGTAAGAAGGGATATAAACATAAGCTTTTTGATTCTGTCTTTCTGCCCCGCTCCCATATTCTGAGAAACAAAGGTCAGAGCGCCTTGAGAAAAGCCGTTCATGGCAAGGTAAACAAAGCCTTCTATATTGATTCCTGCAGAGCTTCCCGCAATTACAACCGGACCAAAGGAGTTTACAGAAGACTGAATTACCATGTTTGAGATAGAGAACATCATTCCCTGAAAGCCCGCAGGAACTCCAATCTTAATGATATGAATCAGAATGTATTTATGGATTTTAAGCTTACGTAATTCCAGTTTAAAACCGTCTTCTTCACGCATTAAAAGCACGACTACAAAGGCGGCGGCAAAAATCTGAGAAATTACTGTAGCAAGGGCAACGCCCGCAACATCCATGCGGAAGAAGATTACAAAAATCAGGTTGAGTATGACATTTATTACACCGGCAACCATAAGAATGTAAAGAGGTCTTTTTGTATCCCCTTTGGCACGTAAAAGCGCACTTCCAAAGTTAAAAATCACCGTGGCACTTATTCCGGCAAAATAAATGCGGAGGTAAAGCACCGCAAGCACAAGAACTTCTTCCGGTGCCTGCATAAGGTGTAAAATCGGGCGGGCAAAAATCACGCCAAGAATTGTAAGGCCGATTCCGCTGTAAATGGAAAGCAGCATAGAAGTATGAACGGTATTCCTGAGTTCCCGGATTTTTCCGGCGCCGAAATAGTTGGCAGAAACAACGCTGGAACCGATTGAAAGGCCGATAAAAAGGTTCAGCATGAGGTTTATGAAAGAAGAAGTTGAACCTACAGCGGCAAGGGAATTATCGCCTGCAAAACGGCCTACTACAATTACGTCAGCGGCGTTAAATAAAAGCTGAAGAACGCCCGACAGAATCAGAGGGACTGAGAAAATAATCAGTTCTTTAAAAATCGGACCTTTGGTCATGTCCAGCTGATTTTTCATAAATCTTCCAGCATCTCCCTGAAGAAGTGATTTTCAATCCGCGCTTTATTAAAAAGCTCCTTTACCGAATAGTATTTTTCACCTTCAAAGGTGCGGCCAAAAAGTATGTAATCGCGGCCGGAATTGTCTACTCCGTAAGTAAGGCTGTATTCAAGCCCCTTCCAGGTAAAACTCCATTCGCTTTTAGTTTCGATTTTGAAGATGAAGTCTTCTTTTGTCATGCTTGTAAATATACAGCAAAATAAGGTAAATTCAAGTAGATTTATGAATATCATTATTTACTCCACTAATTCAAATAACTTTGACGGCCCAACCTACCATTATACAAATCTTCCTTCCAACGCTAAAAATACAGAACGTGTTCTAGCTGATTTTTTCGGGGCAGACTGTTTTACAAAGCATCATTTTACCCTTGTATCTGAACTCCCGGGAATGTTTTTACTGGACCTTCAAGGTAATGAACTTGCTGAAAAATCGGAACATTTTGAATATAAAATCCTCCCACGGGGGGAAAACTCACCCGAAGAAGTTGCAACCTTAATTGAAGACTGTAAGCCAGACCTGGTAATTGCGGCAACCTATTGGGTAACGCCTTTTGACTGGCTTCCTATTAAAGACGCTCAGGTGGCAGAAATACTGAAGGCAAACGGCATCAAGGTTATCTGCAACAGTCTTGAAGTTAGCCTTATGAGCTTTGATAAAATCCAGACTCATTCATTTCTTGAACTCAACGGCTTTCCGGTTGCAAAGGCAGTTTACGTACATCACGAGCTTTTCTGGGCAGAAAGAAACCGGGCGGAACTCAAGGAAAACCCCTATAAAGAAAGTGTATTTTTCCGCATCAAAAACATGAACTTTCCGGTTATCATAAAGGACACCTCAGGGCTTTCCAGCTACGGAATGGAAGTCTGCCATACCTTTGGTCAGGTGAAAAACTTTTTGAACGGCAAGAAAAACAACGGCGATAAGATTGTAGAAGAGTTTGTAAAAGGTCCTCAGTTTGCAATGGAAATCTGGGGGACGCCGGAAAGCGGCTACAGAATCTTTAAGCCTTTTATGGTAAGCGTAAACCAGTACGGAATCACAAGCCCAAAGCAGAGCGTAAAGATCGGGCCGGTAGAAGGAACTGAAGCGCCGGCAGGGGGCACCGGAACACACGAATGTGCCTTCCCCCTCGCTGCCCTCAATTCAGAACTTCTCCGCCTTGCAAAGCTGATAAAAGTCAAGGGAACCTGCCAGGTGGACTTTGGCTGGGACGAAGAAAACAAACGATGGGTGATTTTTGAACTGAATCCCCGCCTTAGCGGAATGAGCCAGCTGCAGTTTGAAAGCCAGCTTGGCTGCCCTCTGGGAAAAGAACGTCCTGCTATGTCCTTAAAATTCCCGATTCTGGAAAGAGATGTCTTACAAAAACTCAGCTCTATGCCTTTTGTAAAGCACGTTACCCAGACTGTAAACGACCAGGCAAAACAAAACCGCGAGCACGGCTACTGCGAAGTTGTTTTAACTGCAGAAAACTTTGACCAGCTGAGAGAAAATCTAATCACCCTTGATAAAGTCTTTTCTGAATATATGGAAGAAGCATTTTTTCAGACAGGTCTTAAGCTTCTGGAAAAGCTTACATCTTCAAGTCAGAAATGTCTTTAATTCTTGACCAGGTTGCAACGCTGCCCTTGCCGTTTTCCTTGGCAAATTTCAGGGCCTTATTTGCGTTTCTAAGGACTTCCATAAGGTTTGCAGGTTCTTCTGTGTCGGAATTACAGCAGAGTCCCATACTGAAGCCGATTTCTTTTCCTGCAGGAACTTCAAATTCCTGATTAATAAAATTCTTTAATTCAGGAATGAAAAAATCCCTCTTTGAAAGCTCAATGTAGATTCGCTGGCACATTCTCTCACCTTCCTCTTCGGAAGTGTCACTCATGACCACAACAAACTCATCCCCGCCGTAACGGCAGACAAAATCTATGCGGCGCAAGGTTGTCTTAAGCACATCTGCAAAACAGCGCAAAAGGAAATCACCGGCAATATAACCGAAGCGCTCGTTATAATACTTAAAGTTATCGATATCAATAAAGGCAATTGCCTTCTGAATAATCTGCTTTCGTCGTTTGAAAAAGCGTTCAATACGTTCATTTTCAAGTGTAATGTGACGGGAAAGTGCACGACGGTTACTAAGCTGAGTAATCGGGTCAACGGCGGTTAAGGCTGCAAGATTTTCACTTTGAGTAAAAATAATAAGCTGGCTCTGGATATTCAAAAGCGCAATATTTACGATTGAAACCAGAGTTGAGGAGAATTTCTTATTATCGTTCGGAATAACTACAAGAGCACCCTTAAAATCAAATTTTGAAAGGTCGCAGTAATAAAGCTCATTATCCCTGTCATAAATCAGTTCCGGTCTTGCAGGATTTCCATATCGGCTGTAAAGACTTTCCCATACAGCTTCCGGCAGAATCATTTCCTTTGTAGAACCCTGTGAAAAAGAAGTAAGGTTATGCCATTTTTTTGCAAGACCCATCTGGGCAAAAGAAACAGACTGTGCCGTAAGGAATTCGCAGATACCGACAGAAATCTTTTCAAGATAATTTTTAATTCCAGTAATGCCGGGATTAAAGGAATTAATCTTTGTTATGAACTGATATTCATTAATCTTATTATGAAGCTGATTGATTGTATAATCTTTATTGGCCTTATCAATCAAAAACTGAAAGTTTATTTTAGGATCAGCAAGCTTTGTGAAATTCTTTTTGTATTCATCAAGAATAAAATCCTTCTTATTTTTGTAAAAATATACAAGGCTTTTTTCTTTTGCAATCGCAAGACCCCTATCAAAAAACTGCTGAGAAAGCTCATATTTTTCAAGATTTTCAAGAAGTATTGCAAATTCGTAAATCAAAAAGACGATTGTATGATTATATTTTACAAGCTTTTCATAATCTATAATCACCTTGTCCATAATTTTTGCAGCTTCATCAAATTTGCCTTTTTTTGCTGTAAGGCAGGCATTTATAAAAAGCACAATAGGCTTACAGTTATCTGAAATCTTTGCATTCTTTCCGGAAAGAGCCTGATAATTCATCTCTGCGTGGAAAAAATCCTGATTGTAAATGTCGATTACAGACTGGAAGGCATAAATGTCATCAGTTTTAGGAATGTAAGAATTTACAGTAGCATTTTCCGGAACGAATTTCTTATACAAATCCAGGAGAGTCAGAGCGATTTTTTCTGTAAGCTCAAAATTATGAGTATAAAAAGCCGCCCGGGTCATATTTTTCAGAAGTTCAATAACAAGAATATAATCAGAAACAAAGAATAACTTGTCTATAAAATCGTTGAGAACATTATATGCTTCCTTAAACCTTGACATTCTCAGACAGAAATCAGAAAGACCGTTTTTAATGCAGATCATCTGTTCCAGGTCACCAAGCTCAGTCCTCAGCGCATCAGCTTTTTCCAGAGATTTTCTTGCCTGGTCATTATTTCCGATTTCCTCGAAATATATGGACTGCCAGAGCATTACAGCAGAAATCTGCATATCATTTTTGATTTCGTTGGCAATACGTTCAGTTTTTTCAAGCAGATGTTCAAAGAATTTTATCTGTGCCTTGTCTTCAAAAACCGCATCAGGAAAATGAAGGACTGTATTTACATAGTTATTGTTCAAATCACTTCGACTAAGAGCATCAATTGCGGCCTTATACTTATCCATTACAAGAAGGCGGTCATCACGGTTAGTTGCAAAATAATCCTGCATTAAGGCCAGGGAATAATAATGAGATTTTTTATCACGTCCGTCAGAAAAACGCTGTAGTACAAGAAGAGCATATCTTCTTGAAAGCGGAATCATCGATTTTGAATAATAAATTTTTGAAAGAAAGATTTTTGCTTTCAGGTCAATTTCATCATCATAGCCTTCATCAGAAAGAGCTGAAAGAATTACCGCAGCCTTATCAAATTCAGAACAGATGTAATAAGCAAGAGCAGTTTCTGCTTTAAGCTCACGTTCCAGAGGCGAATAGCTTTTATGCTGTTCGATAATATCAAGTGCCCAGTTTGCAAGAAGCTTTGCCTGCTTCAAATCAAGAAGAAGTCTGGAATTTCTTAAGGCAACAATAAGCGATTGAAAATTAAAAGTAAAATCATCAGAAAGGTCTTTCCCGAATAGTTTTTCAAGCTTAAATTCACTCAAATAATTATGATTCTGGGAAATCTCCCTCAAAAAAGTCATAATAGTCTTTTTTGCGGTATAAGAATTTTCTGAATCAAAGCAGAAAATAAACTTTCCTTTATGATTTGATTTTTCAACCTCGGTCACTATATCCAGAGAATCTTCATTCATAAACTGAGAATTCAAAAAGATATAGTTATTATCACCATTCAGTTTTTCAATAAGGCTTACTACAGCTGCTTTTGTCTTATTTTTTTCATAATTGATTTCATGGCTTAAAACAATATCCTGTCTTTCTTTGGCAAGCCCGTCGTGAATGTAGGTGGCAAAAGTTTCAAGTTGAAGCGGGTAAACCTCTTTTTCCAGCATTTTAAATGGAGGATTATAAAAACGAAGAAGCTCCATAAAAGGCTTAAGCGGAGAATAATCATCCTTTAAGTCGATTACACAGTAGGACTCCCCTAAAATCTGAGGAATCTGATTCATTGTGTCATAATCAGAGGTGATGTAACAAGTATTTTTACAGTTTGAAACGAAATCTAAAAGAAACTGAACTCTCTTTTCCATGATACAAAAATTATATCATACAAGGTTGGATTTTTGAAAAGAAAAATATTCAATTTATAGAAGATTTTATAATTCGGAAATCCCCTGTTTTTCAAAAAGCATCTCGGCGTCGTCGCGGCCCTGGTGGCCTTCAAGCTTTGTAAAGGATTTCCGGGCCTCTTTAGCAGGAGAAGATTTACCTGCCCCGTATTTCTTTTTCTGATGCTCTTTCAAAACCTGATTGATTACAAAAGAAGATGACCGGTTCATAAGTGAATAGTATTCTTTGTCGTCCATAAATTACTCCAGTTTTGAAAGGATGATGATGAGAGTTCCCTCTTCCACCGCAACTTCTGCCTTGCCTGCAGTCCACTCATTACTAAGACCGAAAGGGGCACTCTGCTGCATTATCGCCCCATTCAAGAGCCAGCGGGTTCCGGCTTCTGTAACTCCCCGGGATTCGTCACAAAGAGAAAAAACTGAAAGCGACCAGCCTTCTTTTTTAGGAATTGTGATTGAACGGTCTTTTATAACTATGATTTCGTCTTTTTCTGAGAGTAATCTTGCAATTCCAAAACGCGCGGCAATAAAAGAAAGGGTCTGAATATTGCAGAAAAGATGATCAAAACGGCCGCCCATAGCGCAGATGAAGGTAAAATCGTCGAAACCTTGTTCAATGGCGTATTTTACGGCTGCCAGGGTGTCGGAGTCATCTTTATCACGGGAAAGTTTTATGATTTTGAGGGTGGATTTCGGGGCTGGAGTGCCAGCTTCCTGGGCGTTAGTGTCACCTTCCGCACCGCCATAAGAATCAAAATCCCCGATTACTACATCCGGCTTAAAGCCAAGTCTTTTTGCGTATTCCAAGCCCTTGTCGCAGGCTATTACAAAATCAGCTTGCTCATAAAGGCTGCGAGGAGCTGCAAAAAAATCTCCGCCGGAAATTACAAGGCACTTTTTCATCTTTTTATTCAACCTGCCAGTGTGTAAGGGCAGTTATCGCCCGCGAATCTTCTTGAGCACTTTTTTGTGCCAGAAGGCTCTCAGGTTTTCTGCCAGCGTACAAAGCGAATAGATTGCTTTTAGCTGTACGTCCCAGCTTCCAGTGCGATGAATGTTCTTTCCGCCAAAGCCGGTTTTAAAAAGATAAAGGCCGTGCATAGGATGATTTTCATCGTCGGTAGGAGGCATTCCGTACATATCGTAGTAGGCGCTTCCATAAGCCTTTGCGTCCTTTATTGCAGTCCACTGCAAAAGGAAGTTTGGCATAAGGTTTCGCTTTACGTTACTTGAACAGCCGTAAAGATAAATGCTTTCAGTCTTAGAAAAAAGCGTGATGATTGCACCAAGATAATCTTCTTCATGGCGGGCAAGATAAAGCCGCACTTCCGGAACGTCCTTTCCTGCGGCAATTTCTTGAGCCGAAGAGCGCAGTAAATCCTCGTAATATGATTTTGGATGAATGGCAATGCCGTCGCGCTCAGAGGTAATCTTATATAATTCGTAGAATTTGTCTAATTTTTCAGACAAGTTACTATCATTTCCTAAGATTTTTTCAATCAAAACGCCTTTTTTTTCTGCCAGACGGATGTTATAGCGCCATTTTGATTTCATACGGTTTAAGATTTCTTCTTCGCCGGCAGTCAGATCAACCAGAGTTGAATCCGGCGGCTGAATGTCTACACGGGTCTTTTTAAGGCGCAGGCGGTCTGCATAAGAAACAACTTTAAGTCCGTAATTAAAGGTGTCACGGTCAAAAGGAGAATCAAAATCAACGTCCGGGTCAAAACGTACGCAGATTGTATTTTTAGGAAGATATGGTTTTAAAGCCCCTGCAATCTCCGCTATAAAATTTGCAAACTCAATGCTCTGAGTTTCTGGCGTTACAAGAGTTTCATCAATCAAAACTGACTGTTCGCTCTCCAGACTATCAAAAGCAGAGGCGATTTTTTCTTCGCTGGTGCACTTATACAAAAGTGACGGAAATAAGGGTACGTAGGCAAGGCTGAAAAATCCCTTTGCAAAAGAACGGACCAGGACTGCAAATTCGTAATTGCGTTCTTCAAGAATCTGATTTTCAGAATGTTCGCCATTGTCTTCTTCATAGCCTTTTGTAGAACAGCTGCCACCCTCGCAGTTACGGCTTCCCTTTTCAACCGGCACCTTTGCCTTCATTTCAAAGCGCAGATACTTCCAGCCATGTTTTGCTTTAAATTGACACCAGAAGGGAGTCTGTAAAAAAGCCCCCTCGTTGGTGAGACTTGTATTTTCAATTTTTGAGAGTTTAATATCAAACATATTAAGCAATATCAGAGTTCAAAGCTTTTTCAGTTTTGATTTCTTTGCCGTCTGCAAGAAGCTTTTTGCCAGCAATCTGAACAAGGCCTTCTTTTGCTGCAATCTGAACAGAGAAGAACTCATCACCTGTGATTTCTGCCTTTTTTGCAGCAGAAGCGTCAGCACCTTCAAGCACAATCTTTGTACCAGGCTTTGCCCAACTTACATCAAGAACCTCTACGCACTCTTTTCCGTCAACTTCGTAGTGTCCTGCAAGAAGCATACCGCGGCTTTCTACTCCCCGCATTGTACGTGGAGCAAGGTTAGAAGCAATTACAACGTGCTTTCCAAGAAGGTCGCTTTCTTTAAGGAACATGCGCAAGCCCGACTGAATTGTACGTGGACTTCCGCTTCCGTCATCCAGAGTTTCGATGTAAAGCTTTTCTCCTTCTGGATTTGGCTTTACGTCAACAATCTTTGCGACAGTGAGTTCAATATTTTTATTAAAGAAATCAGCCTGCTGGTCAAGCGGAAGAATAACAGGTTCAGCTTTTTTAGCCTTCTTTTCTTTCTTGTCTTTTTTAGCGTCTGCCTTGTTCTGTTTACCACCGAATTTTTCGCGGAAGGCAAGCATAGTCTTCTGATCCATAGGCTTAAAGTAAACTTCTGTAGGTCCAACAGTGCTCAAGCCTTCGAGTTTGCCAAGGTCTTCCCAAGTGTAGCCAGGTTTTGTTTCCATTCCAACCTTGCTTTCCTGAATAGACTTTCCAAAGTAGCTCATGATTTTCTGAGTATACTGAGGCATATAAGGATTCATCATAATCATCAAATCCTTAATTACATAGCAGAGGTTGTGGATAAGGCTTTCTGCCACCGCAGGATTTTCCGTTCTGGCCTTCCAAGGCTCTGTTGCCTGGAATTTTTTGTTACAGATATCAGAAATTTCAAACATTGTGTGGAAAGCATCCTTCAAATCTGCCCATTCAAGGCTTTCTGTAGCCTTAGCTTCAAGCTCGCGAACCTTAGACCAGAGCTCTTGGTCTACAGGGGCATCAGGAATCTTTCCTTCGTAGTATTTATTAACAAACAAAAGTGTGCGGTTTACAAGGTTTCCAAGGTTTCCAATCAGCTCGCCGTTAAGCTTTTCCATAAAGTCTTTCCAGGTAAACTGATAGTCCTGCTTTTCAGGGCGGTTATAGAAAATGTAGAAACGCCATGCATCAGCAGGAATTCCAGACTCAATAGCGTCAGAACCAAATACTCCAACACCAAGACTCTTAGAGAACTTTCCGTCTTCGTAGTTTAAGAACTCAGTTGAAGACATGTGATGAAGCTTTGTCCACTCATGAGGAGAACCAAGCATTGTACAAGGGAAAACTACAGTGTGGAAAGGAATATTGTCCTTACCGATAAACTGGAAGAGATCAACCTTAGGCTTATTCTTTCCTTCTTCACTCTCGCTAGGAAGCCACCATGATTTCCAGTCAAAAGACTGCTTTCCGGCCTTTACAAGCTCGTCTGCCAGCTGCTTTGTAATAGAAAGATATCCGATTGGAGCATTGAACCAAACGTAGAATACTTTGTTTTCGTAGCCAGCCTTAGGAACCGGAATACCCCACTTAAGATCACGGGTAATAGCACGTTCCTGAAGACCATCGCGGATCCAGGCCTTTGTCATATTGATAGCATTATCAGACCAGCGGCCTTCTACGCTTGCCTTATCCATCCAGGCATTAAGCTTTTCGCTCATTGCAGGAAGGTCGATGTAAAGGTGTTTTGTTTCGCGGACTTCAGGAGTAGAACCGCAGGTATGACAGCGCGGTTCTTTAAGTTCAATAGGATCAAGAAGGGAACCGCACTTATCGCACTGGTCACCGCGGGCCTTTTCATAACCGCACTTAGGACAGGTTCCGTCAACGTAGCGGTCAGCAAGGAACATATTACAGTGAGGACAGAAAAGCTGCTTGTTTACGTGCTCGTGAATCAGGCCGGCCTTGTCCAGGTCGTTGAAAAGAGCCTGTGTGATTTCTGTACACTGCTCGTTAGAAGTACGGCCGAATTTATCAAAATTGATGTGGAACCATTCATAAATCTTTGTGTGCTCGCCGTAATAGTGGTCACAGAGGGCGCGAGGTTCAGTCTTTTCTTCAAGTGCCTTAGTTTCGGTTGCTGTACCGTATTCATCAACTCCGCAAACATAAAGAGTGTCGTAACCACGGCTGCGGCAGAAACGTGCAAAAACGTCACCCGAAAGCGACTGAATGATATTTCCCAGATGAGGGATATTATTAACGTATGGTAATGCTGCTGTAATAAGTCTTCTGTTCATTTTACTTCCTTCTATCGTTTATCAAAAGTTTTCGATGCAAATAGTAATTTCTTATAATAACAAATTTACATTAAAAATAAAATATGGTGGATTTACAAATCTGGTATTATCATTATTTAAGATAATTGACTATATTAATAATATCAGATTTAAGATAGATTAAGCGCATAGAAATAAAAAGTGAGGTCAAGCTTATGAAAAAGTCTTTAAGTCTTACATTGTGCGGCATTCTTGCCTTATCTGTTTTTACAGGCTGCGGAAAATCCAACGCAAAACAGTCTGTAAGTATTTATTCAATCATTCACGAAGAAGAAACACAGGCTCTTACCGAGCTTTTTACTAAAAAAACTGGAATTCCTGCAAAATTCCTCCGCGCTTCTACCGGTGAACTTGTAAACCGCGTGCGTGCAGAAAAAGATAATCCTCAGGCAGACATACTTTTGGGTGGAGCCACCTCATATCATATTCAGCTTGATAAAGACGGGGCGCTTGAAGCTTACCGCTCGCCGGTCGCTGCAAATCTTCCTAAATACGCAGTTGCAGAAGACGGAACCTGGACAGGCTTTTGTGTTCTTTCGCTTGGAATCGGCATTAATGAAGACCGCTATAACCAGAAGTTTGCGGGTATTCCGGTACCTAAAACCTGGGATGACCTTATCAATCCTGCATATAAGGGAGAAATCGTTCTTACAAACCCGGTTGCCTCTTCTACTGCTTACCTCTTTGTTCAGAATCAGCTTCAGCGACTTGGCTGGGAAAAAGGCTGGGATTACCTTTTGAACCTTGCCGGCCTTGTCGGTCAGTTCCCTGACAGCGGCTCTGCACCTGGCCGACTTATCGGAACCGGAGAATATGCCCTCTGCGTCACCTTCCTTCATGTAGTAAACAAATACCACTCAGACGGCTTTAAGGTTTACACTGTTGCGCCACCTCAGAGTGTTGTAGACATAGACTGTATTTCGATTATGAAAAATACAAAAAATCTTGAAGCGGCACAGAAGTTTGTTGATTTTATGCTTTCTGTAGAAGCTCAGGAGCTTATGAGTTCAATCGACTTTACAATGCCTGTAAATCCGGAAGCAAAGGGCGCCCCAGGTTCAATTCCTGTTACCCAGCTTGATTTAATTGAATACGATGTAAATAAAGCCGCTGCCCAGAAGGACGAAGTTCTTGCAAAATGGACTGCAGAAGTAAAATAAGCTTTCGCCGGCTAAAAATTGAAGACAGTCTCCCCCTTACTCTAGTATGGTTAGGAGTCTGTCTCTTTCTTTTAATCTGCATACTTTCTCCTCTTGTTTATGTGCTTTTAACACCGACAAAGGCTGATTTTGTAAAGGTTGCCTCCACCGCTGTATGGCGAAAAACAGCCTTAAACACGCTGATAGAAGTAATCTGTTCTACCTCCGCCGCCGTTGCCATTGGTTATGTATATGCCTTTGCGGTGGTAAAAGGCGACGTACCCTTCCGCCGCTTCTTTTCTTTTGTACCCTTTTTACATCTGGTTACACCGCCATTTGTAGGGGGCCTTGCCTTCATCCTCCTTTTGGGACGACAGGGCTTTATTACAAAAACTATGCTCGGACTGGATGTAAGCCTTTACGGCTTTTGGGGCCTTTTGATTGCCCAGGCTTTATGCTTTTTCCCTATGGCATACATGATTTGCGTGCAGACACTGGAAAACATAAATCCTAATCTTGAGCAGGCGGCACGGTCGCTTGGCGGGGGGCACTTAAAAATCTTTTTGAAGATTACACTTCCCCTTTCCCTTCCGGGGCTGATTTCTTCTGCCTTGTATATTGCGGTTTCTGTAATGAGTGATTTTGGAAACCCTATGATTGTTGCGGGCCGCTACAAGGTTCTTGCCGTAGAAATCTATACCCAGCTTACCGGCTGGCTGAACGGAAGAATAAGCGCCGTACTTGGAATTATCCTTATCATTCCTTCGATTATTCTTTTTGTTTTGCAGAATAAGTTTGTTTCAAAAAATATGGAAAAACTTGCGGTTGTTGGCGGACGCTCTCAGCTTACAGCAGAAAATAAACTGCCGCTTTTACCACGCATTCTGCTCACAGCCTTCTGCTCTTTTATCACCCTTTGCGTAATTTTGCAGTTTGCGGCAATTATTGCGGGTGCCTTCCAGAAGGTATGGGGCATTAATTTTACTCCAACCTTAAGTCACATAAAGACAATTGCCCGCTGTAAAAATGAACTTTTAAACAGCATCCGCTTTGCTCTGGAAGCAGCCACTATCAGCACTTTGATTGCAAGCCTTGCTTCATACTTTACCTTCCGCACAAAAGCGCCTCTTGGTAAATACATAGACGCCGTAATCCAGCTGCCGGCCGCAGTTCCGGGAACTTTGTACGGTCTTGCAATTTCACTTCTAGCCGCAAAAGTCAACTTTTATAAATCAAACCTCTTGATTGTAATGGCAATCACAATCGGCTTTATTCCATTTTCATACCGGGCAATATCTTCTTCATATTCGCAGATAAAAAAATCCCTGGACGACAGTGCCCGTGCGCTGGGTGCATCCGGCTTAAAGCTTCTCTTTTTAATTCTTATGCCTCTTTCCAAAGAAGGCCTTTTCAACTCCTTCATTTATGACTTTATGCGGGGAGTTGGCACAATGAGCGCTGTAATCTTTTTAGTCTCTTTTGACACACCGCTTTCTTCGGTAAAAATTCTCAACCTTGCAGAAGAAGGCTTCTGGGGCGACTCTGCTGCCCTTGCCCTTATTCTGACACTTATAACCTTTGCAGTTTTACTTATTGGAAAATCAACGCTAAAATTATGGGGACGCAAAAAATGAAAGACTTTTCTGATTTTGAAGCCGCTTTAAGCATCAAAAATGTAACTTTCTCCTACAAAACCGGCAAAAATGCCCCGGGCACGGATGCCCCAGCCCCGGCTACAATAGAAAATCTTTCTCTGGATGTAGAAAAAGGCAGCTTTACAACCCTTTTAGGCCCAAGCGGCTGCGGAAAAACAACCCTTTTACGTCTGATTTCCGGATTTTTACAGCCAGCCAGCGGAGAAATTGAACTCTTTGGCGTAAATCAAAAAGGAATTGCGCCGGACAAGCGAAAAATCGGAATGGTTTTTCAGGATTACGCGCTTTTTCCTCATATGACAGTACGCCAGAACATTCAGTTCGGCTTAAAAATCAAAAAAGACCGGGATTTTCAGAAAAAAACCAGCGAAATTGCCGCTACCCTTGATTTATCATCACTTTTAGACCGCTATCCAAATGAACTTTCAGGCGGCCAGCAGCAGCGTGTTGCCCTTGCCCGCGCCTTTGTATTAAATCCCCAGATTTTACTGATGGACGAGCCTCTTTCAAGCCTTGATGCAAAACTCCGCGAAAAAGTCCGCGAAGAACTGCGCGCAATTCAGCGGGAATTAAAAATCACAACCGTGTATGTTACCCATGATCAGGAAGAAGCCCTTTCCCTTTCAGACAGAATTGCAGTTATGAACGGCGGAAAGATTTTGCAGTACGGAGTTCCCCGCGACCTTTACTTTAAGCCCCACGATAACTTTACCGCAGACTTTGCCGGCCGCGCTAACTTCATCGAACTTGAAGGCCAGTCTTACATCATACGCCCAGAATGGTTTGAGCTCAACAAGACAACAGCCCGCGGGGATGTAGAAGGCACTGTTACCTCTGCCAGTTTCCTTGGCGACCGCACCCGCTTTGTAATCCAAACGACCTTTATAAAAGAAAAAGCCTGCCAGACAATCATCACAGCAGACTTAAAAACTCTGGACACAAACTCCCTTGAAATCGGAAGCCCGGTATCGCTCAATATCAATCACAAGTGGTGTAATTAACAATTTTTAGCTTAACAATTGTACCACTGAGCCGCAGTTTCGTCAGCAAGCTGAATAAGCACTACAAGAGGATTCTGCAGGAAATTTGAGTAATTATAGCTTTCACTTTCACTCAAATCTGAAAAGCCCATATGACGGCTAACGGCTTCAAGAACCCAGCGCTTTTTTATATAAGAAGGCATAATTTCCACAAGTTTAAGGACTGATTCGTTTCCGTGTCCAAGATTGCGGTTTTCCCCCTTTGATTTATAAAAAGGCTGTTTAATCCAGTTGCCGGTAATATCCTTTGTGTTACGGTATTCAACACCGTAGAAATCGGTTTTGCAAAAATCATGAACAAGAGCCGCAATAAAAATATCTTCTGCTGAAATTGAATATTTTTCGGCATTTGGACTTGTCCAGAAGTTTTCCATAATCGGGCGGGCAAACAAAAGAGCCTGATGAATTACCATCATTGTATGAAAACTGAGGCCCGCCTTAAAATTCCCGTGAAAACGGGTGCTGGCTGGCGCTGTCCAGAAGTCAGTTGAATCCATCCAGTCGCATAGGGCTGCCGCTTCTGTTTTATCCTTTACAATATAGCTTACCATTTCAAGAATACAGGGCTTTACTGATTCTGTAACAAAAGTTCCGTTTGTCTGCACGGGACTATACTGATTAAAAATATCCAAAAGTTCGCTGATATCTGTAAAAAATACTTCTGTTTCGTGTTCTGTCATTTTTCTTTCCTATTCAATTTCTATTCTAATATTGTGATTTCTACACGGCGGTTACGGGCCCTTCCTTCCGGCGTCGAGTTATCCGCAACAGGCTTTTTGCCCCCGCTGCCCCGGCAAATGAAACGTCCTGCCTGTATTCCCCGCTTAGAAAGCTCTGCAGCAATTGTGTGGGCACGTTCAAGCGAAAGCTCCATTTCACCGTCAGAGCTGTTTCCTACGTGAGCGGTATGTCCGTCAATAAGGAACTGAGAATTTCCCGCTTCCTTCAAAACGGCCGCTATATTATCAAGGCGGGTTTCTTCGCCTGGAAGAAGCTGGGCGCTGTCGGCCTTAAACTGCAGGTCTTTGATTGTAAGGCGGATACCGGCCGGAGTCTGGTCTACAGTAATTTTAGACTCGTTTATACTTTCGTCCAGGTAAGGCTCAGGCTCATAAGAAGCCTGAGTCAAAGGCTCCGGAATAAAAGGCTCGGCTTCGATTTTTGAAACGGCAGAAGAAAGACCTTCGTCTGTAAAAAACTCACCTGAGGCAGGCTGGTCTAGTGCAGCAAGGTCGTCTGACACTGTTGTGGACTCATAAGACTCACTGGCAGAAGGCAGTGCAAGGGCCACAATGGCAGAATCTTCAGCAGGAGCGGCTTTTGCAAGCTTTTCTGCCTGCTTATCATCAATCATAGCAAAACGCTTGAGGGCCGGAAGAAGGCGGTCGCGGTTTACGCTAGGAGGATATTCGGTAAAGAGGTTGATTGTTCCCTTAAGGTGAACCTGATTTCCATCTGCATAGACAAAAACTTCATCGACAGTATCGCGCACAACAAGGGCGGCCCCGCTTGCCTTACTCACAAGAATCGAAGCCTTGTGGGTACCGCTTGCCTTTTGAAGCTCCCGGTCTCCGCCCCAGTCAATATAAGAGGTTCCGCTTCCCATTCCGTAGCGGGTTGCCCACTGGGCACTTATTCGGTAAACAGGCTGGTCATTAAAGATCTCTTCCCCGGCATAAGTATATTCCACATAAATCGGCATTTTTGTGACAATTCCCTTGTTCAAAGGGTCAACTGCCCGTTCAGCCTTGGCCTGCCAGCGCTCGCCTAACTGTAATTTATGAGAAGGATAGCTTGGAAAGCTTCTGAAGCTGGGGTAACCGTGGTCTTCCACCATGGTAAGCACACCGTCCGAACCGATTCTGAAAACCGAAAGGATTGAATCGTGGATACCGGCCGCAGCAGCCGCAGCTCCCCTCTGAGTTTTTTCGTTTACGAAAAAGTTTCCCTCATAAAGATAGCCGTTTGTCTGGGAAACCGGGGTAATAAAAGAGCGGACCTCACGGCTCATAAGGCCTACGTATTTATTATTGTCATAGCGGAGCAAGTCCGTGCGTTCTACAAGAGTATAAGTAGGGCTTCCGCTGTAAGAAATCTGAGTTTGAGACCAGGCGGCAGCAGAAACTGAAAACAACACCGCCGCAATAAGTGATTTTTTTAATAACATATTCTTATTATATAGGAAACTACTTTGTATTAAAAGCGATTGCGCCGTCCCAGCTGTCAGGAGGATTTGCTATAAAATCTTCACAGCGTTCAAGCATAAGCTTTGTCGCCTTATCCTCAGGGTAAGCTTCAAGTGCCTTTGAAAAATATTCACGGGCCAGGTTCCAGACTCCCTTCTGATAGAGGGCGAGACCTTTATCGTAGGAATCCCGGTATTCAAGCGGAAATTCATCAATAGAATTGTCTACCGCATAAATCGGTACGGCCTTTGCCTTTCCCTTTACCTTTACGTCGTCCAGATGGCGGAAGGTAAAATCATCGGTTTTTATGTCATTTTTTACAGATTCACTTACTACAATCATTGAGCCGTACTTTTTTGTAAGGCCTTCAAGGCGGCTTGCAAGGTTTACGTTGTCACCGATTACAGAATAATCAGTTTTATCATCAGAACCGATGGAACCTACGATTACATCGCCGTAGTGAATTCCGATTCCAATATCAAATTTCATGCCGTCCGGTAAAACAAGCCCGTCAAGAGGAACGGATGCAAGCGCCTCCCTCATTTCGCAGGCGGCGGCAACAGCGCGGCGGGTATTGTCTTCATAGCTTACAGGGGCACCAAAAAGAGCCATAATGGCATCACCAATGAATTTATCAACTGTACCGCCGTGCTTTTTGATGATTGTTGTCATAATGGTAAAGTAACGGTTCAAAAATCCTACAATAACTTCCGGCTTATTGTGCTCGCTTATATTTGTAAAAGAACGGATATCGCTGAAAAGAATTGCAACGTCACGTTTTTCACCAACACCAACCTTTTCATTTTTTTCGGCTTCATCAACCAGCTCGTCAATAATCTGTTCAGGAACAAAACGGCTGAAAGCCTTGCGGATATTGCGCTCAAACTTCATTCTCTGCTTGATTTTAAGGCAGGTTTCAAGAAGCAGGGCCGCTTCCTTTACAAGATAAGAGAAAATATCCATCTGCTTTGAAGAAAAAGCCCCCTCCCTTACCACGTGCAGGGTTCCAAAAGGCTTCATCTTTGAATTCTTAAACTCAAATACCTGGTAGGCAGAAAGAGGAATTACATCGTTATGATATTTTTCAAGTTCAATCTGATTTCTTAGGCGGCGGGGTACAAAATCCGTCATATTCTGATTTGGAAAGTGATTTTCAAAATCGTTTACGCAGACTTCAAGGAAATTATCAGTTTCTTCCTGTTTAAAGTTGTCCGGGCAGATGTAAAAGCCTTCTACCCCTTCGTCAACATTTACCATAATTGAAACAGCCGGAATCTGGCAGACTTCGGCAACAAGATTGAGGACGTTTTCAACAACCTCCGAAAAGGCTTCAAGATGCTCGAACATAAAAAAGATTTTCTGAAAGCTGCCGTTTTTTATGGAGTCATATTTTTCAGGCACAACCAGCTCCGAATCCTTCTTTGAACAAAGCTCTTCAAGATTAAGGATAATATCTTCCGGCTTAAAGATTATGAACATATCAGCGCCGCAGGTAGATTTAAACTCGGCAGGGAAAACAAAATCACTTGTTACATAAATGCCCACCGGAATATTTTTGAAGCGGGCAACGCTTTTGATAAGGCGGCAGAGCTCCATGCAGGAAGGATTCATATTTCTTGCGTTTATCAAAACTGCATCGGGAAGCATATTATAGAGAGTAACAAGAAAGCGGATTCCGTTTGTATCGAAGGAAAGCTCCAGGTCTGATTTTTTTGTTTTTTCCTTAAAGACTTCCTGCAAGGTTACAGAAGGCTCTAAAATCAAGATTTGTCTGCTCATTTTTCTTCCCCATCAAAAAATTCTTTAATCATTTTAATCAATGTATCGCGCTTAAAATCTGCCTTGCTTATAAAAGCATCAGATTCTGGAATTTCACTATTTGAAACCGAAATAACAGGAACCCTTTCATATTTTTCCATGCGGCGCAGGTTATCCAGAAAGATTTCTCCGTTCATTCGCGGCATATCATCATCACACAAAATCAAATCAAACTGTGTTTCCTTGATTTTTTCCATTGCCTCAATACCGTCAGCTGCCGCTTCAACAAGGAAACCGTTATTTTCAAGGATTGTCCGTTCGATAAGTCGGGTGGTTTCAGAATCCTCCACCACAAGAATGCGCTCAACCCGCTTTTTAGTCTGGGCTTCAAAGATTTTTACATCGTAAGGACGCATTGCACGGAACTTTCGCATGATTTCCGGAAGGTAAAGAATCGGAATCATATCGTACTTTTCATCAAAGGCAAGTCCTTTTAGTACCGGAAAATTGACGAAGGCAGGAGGCATTGGCTTTACAATCAGGGAGACAAACTTCTGCATCTTATCAACAATAATTCCGATTTTATGGGATTGATAATTTACAAGGATGATTGAATCAAGGACGGCGTGCTCCTTCTGAGGAGTGCCCGGCAAAAGAGATGAAAGTGAATAAACAGGAATTTCTTCCCTTATGCGCTCTGTTCCGGATTCATTTTCCTGAACATAAATCAGATATTTCTGATTCATCTTTTCTTCATAATCAAGGGCACTGCCCGTAACAACGTCAATTACATATTCAGCGGGAAGAAGGTATTTTCTGCCATTAGCAAGCACAAAAAAACCGTGGAAATCCCTGTGTTTTTCAAGGAAGGCATCATCGTGAACACAGCTTAAAAGCTGGTCATGGGAAAGCAAAAGCGAATTCTGCAGGCTTCTTGAATAGTGGGAAAGCTGCTTATAAGAATCCCTGATGGACTTCATATCCTTTTCCCGCAGGGCACTCTTCAGCATTTCCACCTGGTTCATAATGATGTAAGAGCGGGCAATCATTTCTTCCTGCTGATTTACAAGGGAAGCAACCTTTTCAGACTTAATGTGAACAAGAGGATCCGGTTCAACTTTTTTTACGTTTTGAGGCGCCTCTTCCTCCTTTTCCTTCTGTAAATCATTTTCAAGAAAAAGAGTTTTTGATTTCTGCGGAAATAACTTTTCAGCGTTAAAAATCTCCCCCGCCAGAGCCTTATCAAGATACAAAAGATAAGAGGTTATTCCGATTTCAAGAAGCTCTTCCTGCTCACCGTTTTCTATAAGAGTACAAATCTGAAATATTTTATCTGAAACTGCATCAAGAAGGATTTCGATATTCTTAGTAAAATTGATTCTTTTATCATAAAAGCCCTTGTAAAGCTCTTCGACTGCACGAAGAATTTTATATACGGGAGTAAAACCCAGGATCAGAGAGTTATCTTTGGTAAGGCTTATAACGCGGAGAATCTCACGGACGCTCTTAGGCTGATTTTTCAGGGCGTGTGCCAGCCATCTTGTTTCAAGAAGATAGTTTTTAAGCACGGGAGAAAGCTCAGCCTGCAGAGGAATGATATTCTCCGCCTTTTTTGAGAAGTTTTTCTTAAAAAAATCAGTTTTTACTTCTGTCATTTCTTTTGAAAATAAAACACCTTGCCGTCCGAGCACTTTTTCAGGTTCTTTGGAAGAATTGATGAATCAATTGAGGCAATCTCACTCATCGAAAGAAAAAGATAGCCGCCATCACAAAGACTTTCATTCACTATTTTTTCCAGAATCTGCCGCCGCATTTCTGTAGTAAAATAGATAAAAACATTACGCATAAAAATTATATGCTGATTTTTTGGAAAATTTGCGTTCTCATCACTGAGATTTATCTGAAGTTTTTCAATTTTCTTGCAAAACTCAGGGGAAAAATCCACTGAGTTATCAACTTTCTGATAATTAGCCAGAAGATAATGAAATTTGGTTCCGTCAGTTTTTTTAAGGGAAGCCGGACTATACTGGCCTTTAGCACACTTTTCAAGGACACACGTATTTATGTCACTGGCAAAAGCTTCAGTTTTTATTCCAAGTGACTGGGCCAGCAGATAAAGGGAATAAATCTCCTCCCCGCTTGAAGCCGCCGCACTCCAGATGCGCAAAGCATTTGTCCCAAGCTTAGCATGAAGCTCCGGGAAAAGCTTTTCCTTTAATAAAGAAAACTGAGCCTCTTCCCGGAAAAAGTAAGTTTCATTTACGGTGGCGGCATTTATCAGAATGTCAAACTCCGCTTTATTAAGACGCAGGTAGGCAGAATAAGGAAGGCCTCCCAAATCAATTTCATTTATCCTTTTTTCGATAAAATTTTTGATTCCAGTTTTATGGCTTTCGCGTGGCACAATTCCCGTCTGAGAAGTTATTAAATCAATGATTGATGAAAACTCGTTCTGGTCCATAATCTGCCTTAAAAAAACTTATCTTACAAGCTTGAGCACTTCCCCCGCAATTTTATCCCGCGGAAAAACCTTTGTGGCGGCATTCAGTTCAATGGCGGCGGCAGGCATTCCAAAAACCGTGCAGGTGGATTTATCCTCACAGATTGTATAGCCTCCGTTATCTACAATTTCCTTGCAGCCTTCAGCACCATCACGCCCCATACCTGTCATCAGAACCGCAAGGCAGTTTTTCTGATAGCTTTTTGCAGCCGAACGGAAAAGCTTGTTTACAGCCGGACGTAAAAACCTCTCAGCGGGCTCGTCAGAAAGATGAAGAACCGGAAGGTCATTCTTTACATAATCTATTACAAGATGCTTGTCGGCAGGAGCCAGGTAAGCGTGCCCTGCCTTTGCAACTTCCCCGTCACGGGCAAGACTCATAGGGATATTAGGACAGGTTTCGCAAAACCACTTTGCCATTTTTTCGTCAGCACCCACATCAAGATGCTGGGTATAAAGCACTGGCAGCGGAAAGTTTTTTCCAAGCCCGGAAAGGACCTGCTGGACGGCGGTAGGCCCCCCAGTCGATGCTCCAATACACAAAACCTTAAAGTCAAAGCCAGGAACCGAACCTTGGCCCGGCCGCATTTTTTCAAAAGTCTTTTGAAGGGAAGAGGCTTCCTCACCAAGGGAAGCTTTCTGAAGGCCTGTTGGAACCACCCCCTTCAAAGCCTTTTTTACTTCTTCAACAAAAGTTCCCATAACAAGGGCATTGTAGGCGGCCAGAGGCGGCTTTTTAATAAAAAGTGCAGCCCCTGCATTGCTGCATTCAGTCTTTACAGAAAGGTCATCCGAATAAATAACGACCGGCAGCTTTAACTCCTCTGTAATAATCTTTGCTGCCTTGGCCCCGTTAAGCTCGGGCATATCATAATCGCTGAGTACAAAATCAACAGAATTTTCCCTGCAAAAATCCACGGCCTTTCTTCCGTTGGAAACAAGGCCCGCAATTTCAAATCCGTTTTGCCTGAACGCCTTTTCAAATAAGCCTCTTGTAATTGCCGAATCATCTGCAATCAGCACACGAAGTAATCCACTCATGATTCTTTCTCCCTCAAATCCTTTCTTAGCGTATTTTCTACATCATCTGCATCAAAATACGGAATTAAATTCAGTTTATAGCGTATTCCGTCAGCCTTTATATCATTTTCATCAGGCTCAAAAAAGAGTTCTATGTTTGAAATATGAAGGGCAAGCTGGTCATCCTCCCTCTTAAAAACAAGAACAGTGTCCCCTAAAACCTCATAGTTTTCCTCGCCCTTCATAAGAGCTGCATTTACCACTGTATAGGGCGTTCCCCGGCAGTTAACTACACCCTCGATGTAAGGGGGCACAAAAGGCAGAGGATGAATTTTTGCCGAGTGAAGGATTTCCTGGACAAAGGAGGTATTGATTGCATACAGTTTTTCCCTGATGGAAAAAACAAGAAAGCTTGTCCCCGGAATTTCCTTACTAGTTGTGGCTTGCATTGTTCAAATCCTCAGAGATTTTTCGCACGTTTTCTGCCGCTCCGGAAATATTGTCAGTTGCAACCGTAAAGTTTTCTACACCGGCAGAAATTTCCTTAAGGGCAATAAGAATCTGTTCGCTGGCGCTGGCCTGCTGCTGAATGATATCCGCAATATCAACCGCACTGGAAGCAGTAATCTCGGCTGATTTTTTAATGCTTTCAAACTTTTCGCCAAGACCATTTGCGGTTTCATAACCGGTATTGATTTTTTCAGTTGAACTTTCCGAAGCAAGAATCAGGCTGTCCGAAGAATGCTGAATTTCGTTGATTTTTTCCTTAATTTCACGGGTTCCGTCAATAATTCCGTCCGAAAGGCGGCGGATTTCATTGGCAACAATTCGGAAGGATTTTCCGGCCTCGCCTGCCGTACTGGCCTCAAGCTCGGCATTGAAAGCTATGATTTTTGCCTGGTCAGCAACGTTATTGATAAGGGTTACGATATCCCAGATAGATTCGATTTTTTCGCTGAGGTTTTTAATTCCCTCAATTGTCTGCTGGTTTGCATCAAAAATCTCGTGAAGCTGCTGAACGTTCTCTTCGATTTGGGCAACACCCTGGCTTACATCCGCAGAAGTAATATTTGCAACGTTAGAAACGTCCTTAATTTTCTTGGAAATGTTTTCAGAAAGCACATTGGAATCTTCCATTGTCGCTACAATTTCCTTTACAGCAGCAGAAGAATCCTGACTGGTTGCGGCAGTTTCCTTAGTAGAAACAACCAGGTTCTGAGCCGCCTCAAAAAGTTCTTCACCCATAAACTTTTCTTTTTCAACAGACTCATGAATCTTTTTCATCAGGCTTTTCAATTTCAAAATTATGATGACAAAAACCGCAAAAATAACGGAACTGATTGCAAAAATAATTGCAATTCTGATTTGAATCATTCTGATGATAAATGAAATTTCAAAGTCACAGCCGATAAAGCCGACGTTTGTTCCGCTTGAGTTTTTAATTGCCTTGTAGGTAGAAACTGTCCAGCCCCAGCCCTTCTGATATACCATACCGGAGCTTGCTGTCTCACCGGTTTTCATAGTTTCAAAAGGCGCATCGCTCCAGGATGATATGTTTTCTTCGGTTCCCATCTGCGAAAATCTTTCCGTATCGCTTGGGTCGCAGCTTCCGTCAATAATGTAGCGGTAATTGGCACCTGATGCAGGGCTCATTGTAAAAAGGTAGGCGCAGCCTACAGACTGAGCAACATCCAGCATCCATATACGGGTCTCCTCCGCCCAGGGGTCATCCTTATCCAGAGTTTGGGTAAGCCTGTCAAATTTATCACCATCAATATGATTAAAAACCTTTTCAACAACTGGAGCGCCCTGCATTTTTGCAAACTGCTCTGCCGTTTTTATGATGCTCATTGTAGAAATGATTACAACTGCAATAAGTGAAGCAAGGATTCCGACTGCGGGAATGGCAATCAGCTTGAAGTTTAATTCTCTTCTGTTTTTTTCTGTTTTTGACATATTTAAAGTTTATCACAGAATGAAACAAAAAAAAATAAAAACTTTACTATATAAACCTTCAAGTGTAAAATTATAACAAGGAATTAGTAGTTGAGTTTCAAGCGCAGCCGTATAATTCAGATTTCTATTCTCGCCTTTTCGATTGCAATTTTCGCCTTTACAATCTTTTCCTACAGGCGTACCCTTGCAAAAATCATAAAGCTTACATCTGAACATTCCCTTAAAGAAACTTCAGGACTTTACACATCCTATTTGCAGCTTAGAATTCAAAATGACTTTAATTTCCTCACCGCGGTTGCAACAGGCTTCAGTCTGATTGATACCAGCGACCACGAGCTTACAAGCCTTTATATCCAGCAGTATTCTTCAAAAAATGATTTCAGTGAGCTATATTTTATAGACCCGGAAGGCCACACCTTTACAAACGACGGCCGGCATTTTGATGAAGACAACAATTTTGAGGGTTTTATAGATATCAAGCAAACAGATTATTTCCAGCGGGCTTTTGAAAAACAATCTAAAGCGCTTTCTAAAAACGTAATAATGGATTTAAACCAGAATCCCTCCTTTGCCCTGGCAGTTCCCGTAATACAGGACGGAAAAAGCATAGGCGTTGTCTGCGGTCTTATGAACCTTACAAAGCTGAATACAAATCTTTCGGTTACCAGCCTCAAGACCGAAGGCTACTTTATGATTATAGATTCAGACGGAAGGATAATTTTTGCAAGTGAAAACAAAAACCGTCTTTCTGATGAACCGAATTTTATAGATTTTTTAAAGGACAAGGCAAAGGTTCCTCAAAAAGAGCTTGTAACTTTTATTTCCCGTGTCCGTAATTTTGAAAAAGGCGTCATTAAATATAAATTAGAAAACAGAAAACGCTTCTGTTCCTATTCCTACCTGGGACTGAACCGCTGGTATCTTCTTACCATTCAGCCGACAGATTTTCTTGATGAGCAGGATTCAAACACAAGAAAACTGACAATTCTTTTAAGCGGTGTAATGATTTTCTTAATCATCGTTTTTATTGTCCTAATCTTTAACGCAAACAAACAGACCCGCCTTGTTACAGACAGCAAGGAAAGCCTTTCCAAGGTTTATGAAAAGAATAAATCCCTTGTTCTGGATATCGATTTATCTTCAAAAACAATAACCTATTCGGGCGACACTCTTTTTATCTTTGGAAAAGAGATAGAAAAATCAGACTTCAAAGAATTTGAAAACTTTTCAAAAAAAATCCACAAGGATGATATTCACGTCATCAAGCAGCTTAGAAAAGCGGCCTTCACAAACTTTACAGAATACACGGCAGAATTCCGCATTCTCTGCGATGATGAAAAGTACAACTGGTTCAGAATCAATAACCTTCCGATTTTTGATGAAAACCACAAGCCAATCCGCTGTGCCCTTTCTTTAACAAACGTAAATAAACAGGTGCTTAAGGAACAGGAATTGATTCTTCGTGCCGAGCTTGATTCTCTTTCAGGACTTTTGAATAAGGGAAGCTTCGAAAGTAAGGTAACTGAACAGATTTCCAAGTACAAAAACCAGATTTGCGCCTTTTTGATAATCGATTTGGATAACTTTAAGATGATAAACGACACGCTGGGACATTCTATGGGAGATGCCGCAATCAGCGATGTTGCAAAAAAGATATCGCTTATTTTTTCTATTAAAGATATTCTTGGCCGAATCGGAGGTGATGAGTTCTGTGCCTTCGTAGTTTTTGAAAAAACTATGCCCCTTTCTGAATGCATTATGCACCTGAACGAAAAAACGGCTGACCTCTGCGAAATCCTGAACGAAATGTATTTTAATGAAGACAAGTACGTTGAAATTTCTGCCAGTATAGGAATCTCGATTTACCCAGAACAGGGAGAAAGCTACAGCGAGCTTTTTGACAAGGCGGATAACGCCCTTTATAACGTCAAAAAGAAGGGAAAGAATAACTTCTTAATCTGGAACAGCGACCTTGAGGCCGGTTCAGAATCCTCATATTCAAAGCACAAAGGCCTGGAAGAACTTATTTAATGTGTAAGCCCGCCGGTCAGAGCGGGCGGTGTTCTATAGCAAAGCGTTAAAAAAAATTGCGATGCAGCAATTTTTTAGCTTTACCTTAATCGTCTGAAATTTTCTGCCAGTTTTTACCATCGTATTCAAAAACAGAGGCCTGGCAGTTTTTCTGTAAACCTTTGCCCCAGAAGTGAGCCTTGTCATTTCCTTCAAGATAACACATAAGTCCCTTATTCAAGGCGCCGTGGGCAACAATCATAATGCGCTTACTTGAATCAAACTGAGGCTCAATTACCGACTGTAAAAAATCCCGGGTGCGCTGGCAGAGCTCTTCAAGTGACTCTCCGTTAGGCGGCGGAAGATATTTATCCGGCTCGGTAAAAAAATAATGATAAGGGCAGTCTTCCCGGTTCCAGTGGTCGTAAGTAACGCCCTCCATATCACCAAAAGAAAGTTCACGAAGTCTGTCATCACGGATAATCTGAATGTTACGGCGGCCCCGGATAAGGCAGGCAGTTTCGTAGGCCCGGATTCGCGGAGATGAATAAATTACGTCAAAGGAAGTTTTATCGAGTTTATTTCCAAGTTCAATTGCGGCTTCTCTTCCCTGCTCGTTCAGTTCAATATCCACGTTTCCCTGAAGTTTTCCAGCCGCATTCCAGACTGTGAGACCGTGTCTGATTAAGTAAAGTTCCATTTTAAGCTCTTTTTATTGCTCAGAAATCAGATTTTTCTTTTTAAGTTCTTCAAGAATCAGGCCGACAATCTGGTCCGGATTGTATTTTGAAGTATCAACAAAAAGGTCAACAAAATCGTATTCGTTATTGTCTATGTTATAAAGCTTTTTGTAACGGCGGCTGTCTTCGCTGTCACGCATTGCAGTAAATTTTTTGATTTCTTCAAGATCGCCGCCCTCACGGGTATAAACGCGGTTAGCGCGAACCTCATCACTTGCATAAAGATAAACCTTAAAATCAGCTTCCTTCAGCATCCAGATGGCAAGGCGGCTTCCCAATACGCAGTTTTCAGCCAGGGCAAGTTCAACCTGATGGTTATCCACATACTGGTCATAAGAATCATCAGTTTTAGCATTTTCAATAACCTGGGCAAGTGTCATACCTTTTTCGGCGGCAAGCTGGCGGAAGGTGTAATTGATAAGCTTAATTTTCAAAGTATTGGCCAGTAAAGTTGAAACGGTAGTATTTCCGCAGCCTGATTTTCCGCTGATTGCAACGCGAAGTTCATTATTGATTTTGTATGACATATCTGACTCCTGTGGAGGTGAGCCGGTCAGAGCCCGCCAGTTTTTTGTAAATTATAACGATTTCTACATAGAAATCAAATTGGCCCCGTTAAATTTTCCGGTTTTCTTTACAAAAATATCAAGATTTGCGCCGATAAAAGTCATGATGTAAGCTGAAATACAAAGGCCTGAGAAAATGCTGCCGCTGAACTGAACCATAGGAGCCGAATCATTTGAAAGAAGACTGAGGAAAATACAGAAAACAAGTACGAAAAAGCCGGAAATTCCCCAGCTTCTGAAGGAAACCTTGATAAAATCCTTCTGCTTTTCCATAGCGTTCTTTACGATTTTTGTAACCTCTTCGCTGTCAACATCAACCTTCTGGCTGAGTTCAATTGCCGCAAGCTTTTCTGCCTTGGTCAAAAGACGTACACGGGCACGACATTCCTTACAGCAGAAAAGATGAAATGATACTGACGGAGACAAAAGCTGATTTTTGTCAGCCGCATAAAATTTTTCCATAATCTTCTGGCATTTTTCTTTCATAATAGACCTCCCAGCTTTTCGCTTAAGATTTTTTTCGCACGAAATATATTTGATTTAACAGTATTCAATGGAATTCCTGTCATTTCCGAAATATCTTCCTGATTCATATCAAGATAGAAGAACATTTTGATGCAGACCGCGTAGTTTTCCGGCAGATCCTGCACCGCTTCATTGATTGCCTCTTTTGTAAGGGCTTTTATCTGCTCGTTTTCGGGATTGTCGTAAGGAGATGGTAAAAAATCCCCCTGCTCATCAAAGGAATCTGTGATTTTAAATGATTTTTTCTGATTTATCGCCGTGGTAAAGGCAATGCGGGTAATCCAGGTTGAAAAAAGGCTTTTTCCCTTAAAAGAAGAAAGATTTTTATAAGCCTTGATAAAAACTTCCTGAACAAAATCTTCGATGTCGGTGATGTCGTAAAAAAAACGTCTGCCGACCGCCTCAATCCTCTTTTTGTTATTGGCAACAAGGGTTGAAAAAGCATCGGCATTACCCCTAAGGGCCCGGCGTACTAAGATTCTGTCTTTTTGAAGCAGAAGCAGGGCTTCCGCCTCTGTGATTTTATTTTTCATTCTTCAGGAATTTATAGAAAATCAGGAAAACTATTCCCAGAGCAAGGGGAATCAAGCCTCCCAAAAGCCCCCATGAAAGCCCTTTGATTGCATAAAACATGATGGAAAGCACAAGGCCGATTGCAACAAGGGAAAGGCCGCTTAAATAAGTAAAAGCGTGCCAGTTGAATTCAAAAGGCGCATAAGTATCGTTTTTAATCTGCAGTTTTACTTCGCGGTGGTGCCACAAAAGGGCAAAAAAGATTAAAACGAAGACTAAAACAAGTCCTACAATAGGGATAATGGAAACTATTACCTGCGCGGCAGGAGAAATATTATTCATCATAGCATTAACCTCTTTGTAAAATTAGACAAGCGTGCAGGAAAAAAAGTTGCATAAAATTAAACCTGCCTGTGAAAAAATGCTCCCGCAAGAGCCGAACCCTGCTACGCCCTTTTCACAATTGCCTTTGTTATGCAATGTTCTTACCCTGCTCCCTTATGTTCTCCAATGAGTCCTTAGCTTCTACAACCATTGCGCCTACCTCGGCAAACTGGTTTTTGCTGCCGATTGTGTTGATTTCGCGGTTGGCTTCCTGGCAGAGGAAGTCCAGCTTTTTGCCGGGGTATGGATTGTTGCTAAGCTCGGCGCGCATGGCAGCTAAGTGACTGTGCAGGCGGACAATTTCTTCATTAATTGTGTATTTTACAAGCATTGCGGCTGTTTCTGTCATAATGCGGTTCTGGTCAGCACCATCTCCTAAAAGCTCGTTGAACTTCTTTGTGATTGTTTCCTTAAAATAGCCTTCCATTTTTGGCTGCCATTCTTTAAAGAAAGCGGCGCATTTTTCAAGCTTAGAAAGCTTTGCTTCCAAGTCTGCCTTCATGTTTGCGCCCTCACGTTCAGTATCAGCAATGAACTTTTTGAGGGAGGCGTCAAAAACAGGTTCAATCATGGCGCGGTATTTTTCTACATCATAAGATTTATTAGAGTTCAAAACGCCCGGCTGAGAAATCAAAAGACTCAAAGGAATCTCTGTTGAATAGCCGGTTGCCTCTGCAACCTCTTTGATTGCATCAAGATATGATTTTGCAGCACCGATATCCGCAAGAATTTCTGCATCACTTTCAAGCTCTTTTACGCGGATAAAAACATCAACCTTACCACGCACAACTTTTTCTGTAATTTTTGCGCGGAATAAACTTTCCAGCTGATTCAAATATGGAGGAAGATTGATAGTCAAATCCAGAAAGCGCGAATTAACCGATTTAATCTCTACGCTGACTACCGCCTGCTCCGATGAAACTTCCTCGTAACCGTATCCAGTCATACTTACCATAATATATTCTCCTTTAGGAGGGGAAAGCCTTCCCCTCGCTCGCACTGCGTTACTCGCTACCCCTTCTAGCGGGGACACCCCGCAACGCCCCGTATTTAGTCTAAAATTGCTCGTCCCAGCTTCCAGTTGTCGCCTGCACCCATTGTTACAAATACATAACCGTCAGGGTATTTTTCTTCAGGCGCCTTCTCCAGTTCAGAAAGCACAAAGTCCTTTGCGTCTAAGATTTCTTCAAAGTAATGAACGCAAGGATGATTTTTCTGAGTTTCTTCAAAAAGTGTGCGGCCTGTAATATTGAAATCTGCAATATTTTCGCGAGCAGATGCATAAATCTTATGAAGAATAACCTCGTCCGCGCTTTCAAAACTTGCCGCAAACTCTTTAAGCAAAGCCTGAGTTCGCGAATACGTGTGACTCATAAAATCAACAATCAACTTTCTTCCTTTGTAAAAATCGCGGAAGCCCGCAAGAGTTGTCTTTACAGCTGTCGGATGATGACCGTAATCATCGATTACAATTACATCATTGCCCGATTTTGTCGTAAAACGGCCGATAATCTCGCTTCTTCGCTTACCACCTGTAAAATTTAGTAGACCCTTTGATATATTTTCTGCATAATCCTTAGGATTTTTACCGAAAGTTTTCAAAATTTGGCAGACAAGAGCCACAGCCGCAGCCGCATCCATTACCTCATGGCGGCCAGGCATCTTAAGGGCAAAGTCACCGTCAAAAAGAGCAAGTGAAAAATTATTGCGCTCATTTTCAACCTTACCAAAAGTAAGCTTATAATCACCCGCAGCTTCACTTCCATAAGGAATAAGATTCAAATCCGGGCGAAGCTTTGAAGCAATAGTGACAGTATCACAGGCTCCTTTATCATCAGCGCAGTAAATTACATCGCCGCCCTGAGGCAGCTTGCAAAGGTAATCTACAAAAGCCTGACGGATATCCTCATAAGTCGGATAATAATCCTGATGGTCAGGCTCTACGCTTGTAAGAATGATTTTCTGGGGACAGAAAGACATAAAGTGTCGCTGATATTCGCAGGTTTCGGCAACAAAGATGTTACCGAAGCCACCTGCCCCAGTCTTAGCGTCACCTGCCCCAGCGCCCGCATCCTTTACCAGCGGCGAAGTATAAGTACAGGTATTTCCAAAGGAATTGATAATAGAGCCCGCAAGAATCTGGGAAGGCAAATCAATTTCCTTAAGAATTGTTCCGGTAAGTCCTGTTGTAGAAGTTTTTCCGTGAACTCCGCAGATACCGCAGGAATAAGAGCGACTAGAATAAGAGCCGAGAGCCTGGGTGTACAAAAGACATGGAATACCCCGGCGGACAGCTTCAATCAAATCAGGATTTTTATCAAGCTTGTAGGCAGATGAATAAATTACATACTGAATATCATCTGTAATATTTTCAGCCCCAAAAGGAAGAGCCTTAAGCCCAAGTTTTTCAAGAATCTCATCAGTATAGAAGCGCTCGCTTACGTCACTTCCGGTAATGACAGCCCCTTTATGAAAAAGAATTTCCACTAAGGCCGCCATTCCCGTTCCCTTTATACCAACAAAATGAATATGCAGACCCGAAAGATTTTCAGGTAAAGAATTACAATTTTCAGACATAATATTATTATAGCTTTTTACAAGAGTTTTTACACTATGCAAAAATAAAAAAAAAGAGTCCTGCCAACGACAGAACCCTTTAAAGGATGTAAAAAAAATTTATTTTTAAGGGGATTATTCCCCGACTATACCAGACTTAAATAAATTTGATCTGCAAGACCAAAGCCTGCGCTTTTTGTCATTGCTGTGGAATACTCGTCATAGAGCATATCCTCGTACATTTTAGAGGCAAAATCGCCTTCGTATGCCTTGTGGACAGTTTTTCTCATTTCTGAAAGCATCTGTTTTACAAAGTAATTTTCAAGCTCCATTGATTTTTCATAAAGCTCGCTTGTTTTATCAATTGTTTTTGCCTGAATATGTGGATTAGCCTGATTAACGGCAGCACCTCTAGCCTTTGCCTCAGTCTGATTTGAAAGACCCGCAAAACCAGATGTCCAGTCACCGTTCAAACGGCCGCGGGCTGTAAGCTGACTTGAAGAAAGAGTATTTTCTGCTTTTTCTTCATTCTGAGCCTTAAACTTTTCTACCAATGCCGCAAATTTCCCGGCATCCGCATTCTGCTGAGCCGACTGCAAAGCTCCTTTACCATTTGTAAGGCCGCTGTATGTATTATTTACTAAACCTACATTCATGATTTACCGCCTGCTACCTCTTCAAGTTCACCGCTGTACTCAACATAGTATCGCTTGTCTGAATTGCCTTCGAATTAAACTCGTAGGCACGCTGAGCAACAATCATCTGAACCATTTCGTTTACAACAGAAACGTTGCTCATTTCAAGGAACTTGTGGCGGACATCACCAAAGCCTTCTGCCCCCGGACGGCCGGCAATTGCCTGACCGCTTGCATTGCTAACCTTAAAAAGGTTGTCGCCTTCAGCCTTAAGGCCGACTGCGTTCGGGAAGCGGTAAAGCTCAAGCTGGCCAACTTCAACCGGGTCATTTCCGCCGTTTACCTTAACGCTGACGCGGCCTGTCTGAGTGATGTTCAAAGTTGAAACATCATAGCCTTCCGGCAAAATGATTTCAGGCATTACGCGAAGGCCGTTGTTTGTAACAAGCTGGCCCTGTGAATCAACCTTAAAAGAACCGTCGCGGGTATAAGCATAGCTTCCGTCGTACTGCTGAACGCGGAAAAATCCTTCGCCGACGATTGCAACGTCTGTATCAACGCCTGTATTCTGAAGGCTTCCCTGATTCATAATGCGCTGGGTAGCTCCCACTTTTACACCGCAGCCCATCTGAACTCCGACCGGAGTTACTGTATCTTCTGTTGCAGGAGTTCCTGCAAGTTTTTTATTCTGATAAATCAAATCCTCAAACTCAACGCGCTGCTGCTTGTAGCCGGTTGTGTTTACGTTTGAAAGGTTGTGAGAGATTGCGTCAATGTTTGACTGCTGTCCGTTCATGCCAGTTGCGGCTGCCCAAAGTGATCTTACCATTTACGCTACCCCTTATTTATACTGAGCAAACTTTGTCCAGAGAGTCTGCATCATTGAATCTTCCGACTGGATTGTTTTCTGATTTGCTTCGTAAGCGCGGTTTACTTCAATCATCTGAACCATTTCGTTTACGACATTTACGTTAGAAGTTTCGCTGTAGCCCTGAAGAAAAGATGGACGCTCATCGCCTTCTGCAATGTGAGCCGGACCTGAAATTTCTGTGTCGATATAAAGGCTTGAACCCATTTTTTTGAGGTAACGCTCGTTATCAAAGCGGACAACCTTAAAACGGTCAATTTCTTCCGAAGTTTCCTGACTGTAAATTACACCGTCCTGATTTACGGTAAATTTATCGTCTTCTACATATATAAAGCCCTTTTCGCCAAGAACAGGATAACCTTCCTTAGTTTCAAGAATGCCTTCTTTCCCAATGAAAAAATCTCCGTTACGTGTATAGCGTTCGCCGTATGGAGTCTGAACAGCATAAAAGCCTTTTCCGCTCAAAGCTGTGTCTGTCTGTGTGTTTGTATATTTGAAAGAGCCCTGCTCAAAATCAGTGTAGTTTTCGTTAGTTTCTACACCAAGCCCGATTTTTCCGATTACAGGAGCCGCATCAGCGCTGCCCGAACCGTTGGGAATCTCATAAACGCCGTCGTAATTTGTGCGGCGCAGCAAAAGCTCTGGAAATGACTTACTTACAGTAATGTCCCGTTTGAATCCTGCAGTATCAACATTGGCAAGATTGTTAGATATGGTGTTCAGTCTGTTCTGCTGAGCATTCATTCCTGAAGCACCTGTGTACCAGCCTCGGATCATAATTCCTCCAAAAAATATTTTTTACATCTATATTTTTTATCGGAATTATAAAAATTTAGTTAATAGAATCTAGAAGGAAATTTTCGCCTTGAGGGTGCCGCAGCTTAAGCTTTCGTAGGCGCCGTACTGGCCTTTCTTACCGTCAATGCCTTTGAGAAAGAGGTCTACGATAGCACTGAGGGTGATGGCGTCACTGAAGCTGTAAGCACATTCAAGCTCTGCGGTAGAGGAAAGCTCGTTTAAGTCCAGGGCACCGGTTGCAGTAAGGGTTAAAGTTTCGTTTATAAGGGATTTTTCAAGGCTCAGTGTCATCTGGTGCTCATACAGCTTTCGTTCAAGGTCGCTGCTGTAATCGCAGATCAGGTCTGCAAAATACTGGGCAGTAATAGTCCAGCCGCTTCCAGGAGTCCAGTCAAAGCCCGCAAGCCCGATAAGCTGATGGTGCTTTTTACAGGCATCAAATGCCAGCCCTGCCAGCTGCTGATTACTCTGATATTCATTACCAGTCTGAATGCTTCTTAGCGGGAAGTAAGCAGTCTCAAAGCGGAAAACAAAGTTTCCGGCAGGAATAGCCGCATCAGCCCCCAGCATTGCCATTCGCTTATACTGGCCGTCAACTTTAATTCCACTTTCGCTGATTGAATAAGCCATAAAAGGATTATCATCCCAGCCGTAAAAAGCATAGAAAGATAAATCAAGTGCACTCAAATAGGTACTGGCACGCAGGGCATATTCTCCGTTGTAAATTGCCTTTTTGGGTAAATCAAAATCATCAAATTTTTGTGGGGCAACGACAGGCAGGCCTTCATACGAATCCGGCAAAATGCACTTTCTAAGCGGATTATTTTTTGCAAGTGGCAGCAGGCTCGGCGTAAAAATCGGAATCCAATAGGCGTCAAACTGAGCCTTGTCCGTAAGAAGGGAAAGCCGCACAGCATCAATTCCAAGGCGGGAATCTTTGTAGGTGCTGGCAATCATTTTTGAATCATCTTTAGGACACAAAACATCGGCAACCTGAATGCCGTCTGCCTTACCCCAGGCCGCAATCTGCCTTCCAACGCGGAGTGCAAACAGCTCTCCCCGCCAGTCCAGATAAGCCTCTTTCAGGTGCAGGGCAAAATTTCCGTTATCAGCTGCAAAGGCCGAATAGCCGTTTGTAGACTGACTTCCAATCGCATCAAAAATAACCTGGCCGTTAACATAAGCCATACTCTGACCAAGGTAAGACCTCATCGTACCGTCAAAAACCGTCAGCCCGGTAAGAAACTTGCCTTTGTTATCATCAGCATTTGGAAGACCAATTCCCGACTGAGCGGTAAGACTTCCATAAAAATCAATTTCCTGAGCAAAGGCCGGCAGACTCAATGCAAAGACGCCCGCCGCAATCACATTTAAAAATCTACGCTTCATTTATTTAACCATCTCTCTTTCCAGCGCGCTCACGGTAAAATAGTTTGTATCAACGGGAATATCAAACTTAATATTCTGAAGCTCATAAACCGTCTGATGATTAGTCTGCACGTTTTTCATAGTCATTTTCTGAATTGCCCAGTATCCGCTCACCTTTTCAATATTCTCACATGTCAAAACCTTAAAAAGATTGTTCTGGCGGTCGTAATACTCGCCCTTCTGAACAACATAATTATCTTTACTGATCCAGGTAACGCGGCGGCTGACCTTAGCCTTTTCATCCTTTGCCTTGGCTTCCAGAATCCAGCAGTTTACGCCGTTTACAGCTTCTTCCCCCAAAATCGCAAAGGTGTCTTTAGAAAGTCTTCTGTTACCGATATCATCATAAGAAAAGTCAGTTCCCTGAAAGTCATCATCCTTGTTTGAACCCGAAACTCGGCGGACTTTTTTCATTGCAGGAAGATAAAGCCAGCTGTCGCTGTCTGTCGGAGAACCGTCCTCTTTATCCGGATAGTCAAAAGAAAGATAGCTTACGCCCGCAACATCCTTTGGAGTTCTGAAAACAATAACAGTTTTATCAGTTTTTCCTTCTTTCATTGTATAAGAAGCCATTTCGCGCGAACGGGTCTTTCCGGCTTTATCAATTAAAGTTACCGCAATAGTACAGGAACCGGTTTTTCCGCTGGGCAAATCGTGTTCAGCCTTTGCAATATCATAAGCAGACTGGGCAAAGCCGCTGAAGCCAGCCGCCAACATAACTAATGAAAATACAGTTTTTTTGTTAATCATAACTAACACTCCTAATTTCAATATACAACAATCAATTATTTTTATCAATAAAGGGCCCCGTAGGAGGCACACTCACCTGGCAGGTTACTCTTTCTCCTCCCCAAGTGGTTTTACAAGATAAAGCAGCGCAGGTGTAATCGTGTAGTCTGCAAGCAGGGCACCCGAAAGTCCCACAACCGTAAGCACGCCAATTACCAGCAGAATATGCATAGGGCTTAAAATATAGACTGCAAACATAGCGCACAAAATCAGCGTAGTAAGGAACATAGAAGAACCGATTTCCCGGAAGGAATCTTCCATAGCAATCTTATATGAGCCGTATTTTTCCAATCCCATCTTCAAATGCGTTGTAAGGTGAATCGTATCATCAACGGCAATACCTAAAATCATAGGCATAACGGCAACCGTACCAAAGTCCAGAGAGAACTTGCAGTAGCCCATAAGGCCGCCCACAAGAATAACAGGCGCCACATTCGGAATCATACCGATTAAACCAGTCCTTACGCTGGAGAAAGCCAGAATCAGCATGATGGCAATAATCACAAAAGAAAAGGCAAAGGATTTTATACCCCCGCTGACAATGCGCGAGCTCATCTCCGCATATTGAATCATATCGCCCAGAAGTGTACACTTAGCACCCGGCAAAACTTCCCTAACCTTAGCCTTAATTGCCGCCATATTTTGCAGAGCTTCAATTTCGCCGTAACCAGTCATATCAACATTTATAACGGAAATCTTGAAGTCATCATCCATAAAGTCCTTAAAATCATCGTGCATTTCTATAGAAGAAAGCTCTAAAAGCTGGGCCAGCACATAATCATCCTCAGGCACCCTGTAATACGCTTCGTCCCCCTCGTTCAACGCCCGGTACATCTCTTTAAGAATATCCGTTACAGAAGAAACGCGGGCCTTAGAGCCAGACCACTTGGTAAGGGAAAGTCCGCCAATAAAATCTTCCAGCTCCATAAGACCCTGCATATTTTCCGGCTGCTTAAAGGCATCATCTTCATCAAAGGCCAGCATAACCGTGTAGCTGTACTGGTTACCAAGCTTTGCAGAAAGCATATCTTTAAGCGTCTGAACATAAGGCATTTTATCGCCCGCAACAGAAGCAAAATCAACCAGAACGCGGATTTTGAAAAAGCCCGGAATAAAGGCCGCAAGAATCAGGGTTGAAACAAGAACAATAAGCCCGGTCTTTTTCTGAACGACGTCAGCCCAGCGGGCAAACTTCATATCAATTTTTGTCGCCCCCTTCTCGCCGGCAGCCCCCGCCCCAGCCGCAGAAGAGGCACTTACAGGCGCCTTATCCTTACCAAAAGAAAGCAGAATCGGAACAAGAACGGCAATATAAAGATAAACCGCAAAAACAATCAGACTCGTAACCCGTCCCATCCATTCAAGCGGCTTCATTTTTACAAACATAAAGCTCACAAATGAAGTCATCGTAGTCAAAACCGTAAACAAAACCGACCAGCCGCACTCTTCAACGCAAGCCACAACGCTTTCCTTTCGCTTGCCCGTTCGGCGGAAAAAGATTTTAAACATATTGATGTAGTGAACCGAATAGCCCACAGAAAGCGCCATACCAAGAATAATCGGCACCGTTACAAGAGTCGAATCCGCCTTAACGCCAAAATAAGCCATCGCCCCAAATACAGATGCAATCGCCCCCACCGTCGCCACCGCCGGAACAAGAACGCCAAAAGGATTCCGCAAAAACAAAGCCAGGAAAATCAGCATTACAAGAAAGCCCAGCGCCACCCGTTTGTAATATTCCGGAATATCATAACGGTCTTCGTTAGCATCCTCATAAGGCATACCAACCCCGTAAAGTTTATAAGAATCCGATTGAAACTCAGGACTTTCAATAATATCAATGAATTTATAGCCAATCTCAAGGGGAATATCCTCATCACCAGCCGCATAAGGCAAAAGCGAAAGGGAAATCCAGGTCTCCCTTGCATCATCACTAATCATGGAATTAATCAGGGCATTATTTTTTTCCGAGCCCCGCATAATCAAGTCCCGCTTTTTTTTCAGTTCAGCAGGGCTTGAAGGAATTCCGTCTTCAAAAGGCTTAACAACCTCAAAGCCCTCGTCGTTACCAACCGGAATATCCACATTTATAATAGAAGTAAGTCTATCAGCATAAGGAATTTCATCCCTCAGCCGCATACCAATTTTATCAATAACATTAAGCATGTCTTGGGAAAAAAGATCCTGCCCGTCCTGCCTTACCACAAGCACGCCAAGCCCGTTGATATTTCCAAAAACTTCTTCGTATTTTCTCTGATTGATTTTTATTTCGTCATTACCGCCGTACCAGCCCTCATCACCCAGCGCAAAAGCGAACTTAGAAAGCCCGCCGCAGCAGACAGCCGTCACCACAAAAAAAACGGCCAGAATAGCCCATCGAAAGCGAATCTGAGCCACTCCAACCTTCCTGAAAAACGCGTTAAAACTACTGACCTTCATCTGCAAGCCTCCGTCGAATTACTTTAAGGGTACAACGGAATTCTGCAGAAAACAAGAATTTTTATGGGGCGTGTGCCTTCTACCTACTCGCGTTCCGCCACTCGCCTATTCGGCTCGGTTTCGCTGCGCTCAACCGCCTTCGGCGTGGCTCCATGCTTGCGCCTAGTCTATCTTCTTAGCTTTAATCTTCTCCATTACGCTCTGAATCTCTTTTATCAGGGTGGCTACCTCATCCAGGTTCTTATCCAGCGAAAGCTGATAGAAAATCTGCGTTCCTTCCTTTACAGGCTTAATAAGACCGCAGTCCTTAAGAACCTTCAGGTGGTGGGAAATTGCCGGGCGGCTCAGCTTTGATTTTGCAGAAAGGTTTGTAACGTTAATTCCTTCTTCCCCGCCGTCAGCAATATCTAATATAAGTTTCTGGCGAACTTCATCTCCAAGAGCAATAAAAAGAGGTGCACAGGTATTAAATAAAAGATGAATTCTGTGTAATGCTTCTTTATCAATCATAATTTGCCTCTTCACCAATAATGTAAATATAATTATTTGTTTTGTCAAATAAAATTAAACATTTAATCGTTTAATCGTTTAATTTTTTGAACATTTTCTTTAAAAAATTATTGACTTTAAATTAATACGATAATATATTGTTATTGATTGGTTTAATTTCTTAAACATTTAGGCCAGTACGGATAAACAAAAAGGAGTTGGTTCAAATGAACTTTGTAAAAGCTTTTTTCAAAAGACCATGGATTATCATAGCACTCACAGTAATCCTCACAGGTCTTTTCGGCTCTTTCATCATGACACTTGTTATTGATAACTCAATCAGACAGTTCATGCCACAGAAAGACGAATCTTACAAGCGCTTAAACGACACAGAAGATGTTTTCGGATCTATGCTCGTAATCGGAGTCAGCGTTGATGACAACCGTGGCGACATCCTCACACCGGAAAACATTGAAGTAATCAGAAAAATCACTGACCGCTGTATCGACGTAAACGATGTAGAAGAGGTTGATTCCCTCACCCACATCGATTTTGTCTGCAACCACGACGGTGCAATTTCTGCTACTCAGCTCATTCCTGAAGAATACACAGGAAGCGCCCAGGATATCGCAGAACTCAAGGCAAAACTTGTAGGCTGGGAAGACATGTATAACCGCGTTATCATTAGTGATGACGGCAGCGCAACTCAGATGCAGATTTCCATCAAAACCTGGAGCGCAGAAGACCGCGAAAATGCCCGCAAACTTGCAAAACAAAACCACACAAAGGTTGTAACAGATGCAGACCGCCAGCAGGGCATTCTTGACCAGATCCGCGCAATCGTAGAAGAAGAAACTGCAGACCACCCTAACCTTACATTCAAGGTTTACGGTGACCCTGTTGTTACAGAACAGTCAAGAAAGTTCATGCTTTCAGACCTTATCAAACTTATTCCTCTTGTAACAATCGTTGTACTTCTTTCACTTTACTTCAGCTTCAAAACAGTTTCAGGAACCCTGCTTCCTCTCATCAACGTATTAGTTTCTACTATTATAACAGTAGGAATTATGGCAGTTACAGGACAGGCCTTCACACTGGTTTCTTCGGTAATCCCGGTTGCCCTGATTGCGGTAGGTTCTGCTTACGGTATCCACGTTTTGACACACTACTACGTTGAACTTACAGCACAGGCAGGAGTTGAATTCACAAAAGAAACTTACGACGAAGCAATTTACCACGGACTCCGCGAAGTATTTAAGCCGGTTCTTCTTTCGGGAATCACAACAATCATCGGCTTCATTTCCCTTGTAACAAGCCCTATTGACCCGCTTCACGACTTTGCAATCTTCACAGCAATCGGTGTATTCATTTCCCTTCTGCTTGCCGTAACATTTGTTCCAGCAATGCTCTTTGCAAAATCTTACAAAAAGATTAACGCACAGAACAAACGCAGAAACGAAAAGCTCAATGAAATCACAGATGAAAAAGTAAAGAGTAAAAAGCTCCACGCACTTAAAGCCCGCATCCAGCAGATGACAGGCCGCGTTTCAGCACAGTCAAGCGGAACTTCTTACAATATTTACAAATTCTTCTGCGGTTCTAAACCACGTATGATTATCTTCTCTCTTATAATCATAGTTTTCTCTGTAATCGGAATCTCATTCTTGAAGATTGATACATCTCTTGTAGGATACTTCCCTAAGAAAACTCAGATGCGTCAGGATATCGACTATGTAAACGAAAACTTTGCAGGTTCAAACAGCGTTTACTTTACAATCACAGGCGAAAATCCTGGAGACATCAAAAATCCTGAAATCCTTAAGGCTGTTGATGATATGCAGGAATACCTTGCAGACAAATACGACAACATCGGTAAAATCGTATCTTTCACAACTTTCATTAAACGTATCAACCAGGTTTGGTTTGCACCGGGAAGTTCAGTAGAACAGGCAGACACATCAGTAGCCGCAAGCGACACTTCTGACTTTGATTTTGATGCAGGCTTTGACTTTGGCGAAGATGACGGATTTGGATTTGATGACGAATTCAGCTTTGACGAAGAAGATTCTTCAGAAGCAGCACCTGCAACTCCGGTTGACTGGGTTGACCCTAACATCGAATACAACAAGCTTTTGAACGGTCAGGTAACAGTATTCGATATGCTCAAGATTCTCAACGACGCCTATGTAGAAGCCGGTGGTGAAAAAGCTCACTTTGCAGAAATCCTTGACGTACTTGAACGCAAATACAACTTTGACGGAAAAGCTTACTACGAAGTTCCTTATGATCCTGCCAAATACCCGGTTGTAAGCCGCGAAGACCTTGCAGGCGTTGTAAACGGTTATCTTACCCTTCTTTCAGGATCTCTTGACCGCTTCCTTGACAGCGACTTGAATCCAAAAGTAATGCGCGTAACCTGTCAGCTGAGAAACTTCTCTACAATCGACACAGGTAAAATCATCAACGATGCAAAAGCCTTTGCCGCAGAGCACTTCCCAGCCGGCTACACAATCGAAGCAACTGGTTCAGGAGAAATGGAATACACAATGACAAACCTTGTAGTTTCAAGCCAGATTTCTTCTCTCTTGATTTCACTTTTGTCTGTATTCATCATCATCACAATTTCATTCGGATCAGTATGGGCAGGACTTTTGGGAACAGTTCCACTGGCCTTCACAATCCTTTTGAACTACATGATTATGGGATTTGCCGGAATCAACCTTGACCTTGTAACATCTATCATCGCATCTGTAGCGGTCGGTGTAGGTATCGACTACACAATCCACTTCCTTTCAACATACAAACAGGAACGTGCCCTTACAGATGACCTTGAAGCCGTTACAAAGACAACCTTCCTTAAGAGCGGACACGGAATTATCACAAACGCTCTTGCCGTAGGACTTGGATTTATGGTTCTCTGCTGCTCAAAATTCCTTGTACTCCGCTACATCGGTATTCTGGTAGCAATCGTAATGTTCAGCTCATCAATGCTTGCCATGACAATCATTCCTGGTATTTTGAACATTTTTGATCCAAAGTTTATTAGGCCAGCCGATAATCGAAAATCCGTTAAAAAATGAGCCGAAAGGGTCATTTTAGGATTATCGAGAAAACGGCTCAGAGGCAGGCTATGCCTGCCGACCTTACTCTAACATTCAGTATTTTATATTTATAGGAGATTTATAATATGAAAAAGACACTTTTTGGCACATTCGCCGCACTTATGCTTCTTTCTTCAGCAGTATTCGCTGACGAAAAAGGTTACAAAATCATGAAAGACGTAGCAGATTTCAAAAAACCTGCTTTCTCACAGGCTCAGCTTTTTATTTCTTTGTACAGCAAATCTGGTGACAAAGAAGAAGAATGGGGAGCAATCGAATACGGCCGCGATGTAGACGGACTTGCTTCAGTTGTAATGGACTTCAAAACAGGTTCTAAAAAAGGAACACGCTTCCTTCAGATTGAAAACGAAGGCAACAAACCGGATGACAAATTCATCTATCTTCCGGAACTCAAATCATCACGCCGCGTAAACTCAAGCGAAGGTTCAAAATCATTCCTTGGTACAGACGCAACCTACGATGATCTTTCTACCCGCGATGTAGAAGAAGACGAGCACACATATCTTAAAGATGAAACAAAGAACGGATATGACTGCTACAACATCAAGGAAGTTCCAAAGGATCCAAAATCAAGCCAGTACGCTTGGCGCCTTACATGGATTGACAAAAAGACAATGTACCCGATCTACACAGAAATGTACGACAAGAACGACGCTCTTGTAAAAACATTGACAGTAGAAAAGATTGAAAAACACGGTGACTACGATATCCCGATGACTAACACACTTGTAAACGTAAAAACAGGTCACAAAACAGTTATGGATATCCGCAAGGTTCTCGTAGATAACGAAATCGGCGGCGGAAAAGGCCTCCCTGCTTCAATCTTCACTCAGAGCTTCTTAAATACCGGTAAATAACGTTTAAATAAGCATATGGGCACTAAAACACTTAGTGTCCATTTTTATGCTGAACAAGTAAATAACAAAAAGGACTTATTATGAAAATTTCAAAAATTCTAACATTTGCAGTTCTTTCTGCCCTTCTGGCAGGCAACCTTACCGCCCAGGATTTCGATGACTTCGGTTTCGATGATTTCGGCTCTGATTCATCATCATCTGGCGGCTCTTCTCTTCCTATTGAATTCAGCGGAGATTTGAAGCTTGACGTACGCGACTATGTCACAAACGGCGATGTAGACGGAATCGGTGACACAAAAATAACAGCAACACCATCTGCAAAGCTTGGCGTAAAATATGACGGCGGAAAAGCCGGCGCAGACCTCCAGCTAAAAATTGATGAAGACACAATCAAAAATCACCCGGTTGACGTAATCGATGAACTTACACTTTCAGCATACCTTGGAAACTTCACTCTTTCAGCAGGTAAAATGAAGGTAGTATGGGGAAAAGGCGACAAGCTTCACGTAATCGATAACTTCAACGCTGATGATTTGTCAGACTTTATCATTCCTGATTACCTTGACCGCCGTATCTCAACACCTATGATTCGCGGTGTTTACGCAGTTCCGCTCAACAGCCGCACTGTATCAAACGTTATGATTGAAGGCGTTTACACTCCAATTATGCCGGTTGACCGCTTTGCATCAAAAGGCGTATGGAAGCCAACAAAGGTTGAAGCCCTTGAATCAAGCGTAAAAGAAAAAGCAACAGCATATCTTAAAACTGTAACAGAAGCAAAAGATACAGCTATGGCTGAAACAACACTTGCAGGTTATGCATACAAACTTAATCCTAGTGAAGCAACAGGGGCAGCATTACAGGCAGCAAAAGCAAAACTCACAGCTTCTGAAACCGCCTACCTTATGGCACTCAACTCTTCCTCTTCCCTCGCAGATAACATCTACCCTGACACAAACAAATTCGAATATGGTCAGGGCGGTCTCCGCGTAACAGGAACAATCGGACAGGTTGACCTTGGCGTTAGCTACTACTACGGACACTACAAGCAGCCTTCCGTAAACGGCCTTCAGCTTACAAACTATGTAAATGAATACCTTGCAAAGGGCTCAAGCGGAAACAAATTCCTCGCCTACGACCGCAAGCAGACTTTCGGCCTTGAATTCTCTACAATTCTCTGGAAGTTCAACCTTCGCGGAGAAGGCTGTTACAACCTCACAGACGACGTAGCCGGCGACGATCCTTGGGTACACAACAATTCTATCCAATGGCTGGGCGGCTTTGATATCGACCTTCCATTCTGGGATGCAAACCTCAACGTTCAGGAAACAGGAACTTACATCCTCAAGAACGACAAGATTGAAGACAGCATTTACAAAACACTTGATGTTGACTACGCTTCAACAGGCTACTCAAACAACAAGCTGGTAGTAAACTTCACAACATCTTTCCTCAACGGAAAGCTTGCTCCGGAAGTTACAGCCCTCTACGGCTTTGAGCACAAAGATTTAGTTGTAATGCCAAAAGTTACAATTAAACCTGCTTCAAGCTTCAAAATCATCGGTTCCGGACTTGCAATGTGGACCGCAGATGAAGAAAAGAGTGAATTCGGAACCTGGCATAAGAACAGCTTTATCCAGCTGGGCGCCGAAGTTTCTTTCTAAAATATAAGCTTTATATTTATCAGCCGCAGACCGGTAATTTTCCGGTTTGCGGCTATTTTTTTTTCTTGACAATACTATCAGTCTACATCATTATAAAAAGTAATTAATATTATGTTATAAAAGGAGAAAAAACATGAAAAAATTATTAATTGCGGCAGGACTTCTGCTCGCTTCAACCTTCGCCTTTGCAAACATTGAGCTTGACGTAAATATGTACGGAACTCTTGCAAAAGCAATGGCCACAGAAAACATTGACGAAGACTCAGCAGGAAAAAAATTAAAAACAGACATCACACAGCCATTTGCATTCGGTTTTGAAGACAATGTAACTTTCTACTTTGGACATAGAGAAAGCAAATTTGATGCCGGTTTAAGCCTTTTCCTCAACCTTGACTTTTTCAATAAGGCTGAAGTTAAAACAAACGGCAATACAACCTCATTTTCAGGTAATGGTATAAACCTTGGACTTGGAGTTGGACCTGCCTTCCGCATTACCTTTGCAAATCCATTCTCTCTCTTTATCCGCCCTACCTTAGGCTTCAACCTTTTTGTATTTGAAAGTGAAGATATTAAAATAGGAACAACTTCTGTCAAACGAACAATAGCAGAATTTGATTTATTCAGATTTGACGTAAATGTTGGCGGCCGTTCATGGCTTTTGAATGTTGACGGCTTCCACCTTGGTATTGATTATGGTGCTATCATCGGTCTTGGTGCCGGTTTTGGTGCTTACGGAACAAAAGGTTCTGGTTCAAGCTCAAGCGGTGACGGTTTTGGAGCAGGAACTGCTGACGTAAAGATTTACCTTGGCTGCTGTTTGAACTTCGGCGACCGCGGTTACGACAGAATGTAAGCAAAGGCATATTTTATAGCTGATTTTTAACGGGCTGTCTTTTTTTTTTAAGGACAGCCTTTTTTTTGAAAAATATAATTTTTTTTGCCCTTTTTAAAAGTTCATCGTATAATATAACGTAATAATTACTGGCAAGAAGAAAAGAAGAACCACAATTATTGCAGCAGCAAATCATATTAATCAGGAGCAAACAGGATGAAAAAAATCAATTTTATTATTAGTTCAGTGATTGCATCACTTGTGTTAGGCTGTGGATTTTTTCTCTCCTGCAGCACAGGAGAGGATAATTCGGAATCAATCCGTGCTTATGAAGAAGCTGCAAAAAGAGAAAGAGAAGCTGCGGAGTTTGCAAAACTTCAAAATATCGGAGTTTTAACTACAGGAACAGGAAGCAATGGTACTATTGCAGAAAGAGACAGCGGTACAGAAGGAGGTATTCCAAGAAAATATTCTGACAACACAAAAAAATATGCGGTCATTTATTTTGAGGCAATACCTGAGGCTGGATATAAATTTAATTTTGTCGGTCTGAAGGTATCAACAGAGCCCTCTTCAACCGAAGTACAAACAGAACTTTATCAGGCAAAGGAAAATTTCTTTTCCGTCACAGTTCCTATTGAAACAACAAAAGTAATCATTGACCACAGCCAAGCATTTGTGACTAAATAATGTTATATTTATTTTTCTTTGCGGCCTATTATCCCAGATTTCTGACTTTCAAGACTTGCCGATAGATTTCGGTAAGTCTTGAAACAGTTAACAAAATCAGGTTTATTGTAAACGAAATTCTTTGCCTTTTGGGAAATTCAGTCGTATAATAAAATTATTAACAAATCGAAAAAAAACGTACACATTTAAGGAGACTTCTATGGCTGAAACTTACACAGAGCCACGCGTACTGGCTATAATTCTGGGTGGCGGAAAAGGAACCCGTCTTTACCCTCTTACAAAGGAACGCTCAAAACCGGCTGTTTCTTTCGGCGGTAAATACCGCATCGTTGATATCCCAATTTCTAACTGTATCAACTCTGGTTACAAGAAGATTTACCTTCTTACCCAGTTCAATTCAGCCTCGCTGCACTTACACATTTCAAATTCCTACAATTTTGACCGCTTTTCTAACGGTTTCGTAGAGATTCTTGCCGCAGAGCAGACTCTTGAACACTCAGGCTGGTATGAAGGAACTGCAGACGCCGTTCGCAAAAACTTCATCCACTTTAAGACACAGAAGCCTACCCACTACATCATCCTTTCCGGTGACCAGCTTTACAAGATGGATTTGAAGGCATTTATGGATGCCCATATTAAATCCGGTGCAAACATCACAATCGCAGCCACAGCCGTAAACCGCAAGGATGCTACTGGCTTTGGTATCATGAAGATTGACAGTGAAAACAATATCAAGGAATTCATGGAAAAACCAAAGGCCGATTTGAACATCGATGCATGGAAGATTCCAAAAGAAGCCCGCGATCCAGGACTCCCGGAAGAAAAAGAATACCTTGCTTCTATGGGTATCTACATTTTTGATGCTCAGACAATGGAAGATATGCTGGGCGGCGAAAACGAGCGCTACACTGACTTCGGTAAGGAGATTATTCCTCTTGCAATCGGCAAGAAAAAGATCTGCTCTTACACCTTCGACGGCTACTGGGAAGACATCGGAACTATCCGCAGCTTCTATGATGCAAACATTGAGCTTACATCTGACCAGCCTCGCTTCAACTTCTACAGTGAAGTAAAGCCAATTTATACACACCCGCGCAATCTTCCGCCTTCAAAAATCAACAAGGCAGAAATTGACCACACCCTTACATCAGAAGGATGCATTATTTCAAACAGCAGCCTCAAAAACAGCGTAATCGGTGTACGTTCTGTTATCAATGAAGGCTGTGAGCTTGACGGCGTAATCATGATGGGTGCCGACTATTACGATACTCATGAAGAAAAAGCCGCTTACAGAAAGGCAAAAACACCTCTTACAGGAATCGGTAAAAACTGTAAGATTGCAAAAACCATCATCGATAAGAATGCAAAAATCGGTGACAACTGTAAAATCGGTGTTTCAGGCAAGAAATACGAAGATGGTGACCACGGAAGCTTCTACAGCGCAGACGGAATTATCGTAATCCGTAAGGGCGCTGTAATTCCAAGCGGTACAGAAATCTAAAAGCTGATAAATCATCAATGAATGAAAAGAAAGCGGTAGCTTACGGGCTATCGCTTTTTTTTATTTTGACACGGATGAACGCAGATGAGCACGGATGGGACACGGATATTATATATATTTTATATCCGTGAAAATCCGTGTGTATCCGTGCTATCCGTGTCTAAAAACCTTTTTATGCATATTTATGCAATTTTTATGCATAAATTAACCAAAACTACTATACAAGACTTTAAAACTGTCTACTTTATACAATTTTATACACTTATAGCTTGTATTAATTTTTGCACACATTACCTATTAGTGCTTGCAGGCAAAAAAAATACTGTATGATATATTATTCAAGTCTTGTATATCATACAGTACAATTTTTTATACACTTATAATTTTCTGCTTTTATTCTTCGTCGTCTTTTTCGCCTAATTTACGGTGTAAAGTCTTACGTCCTATGCCTAAAATATCAGCAGTTTTACTCTTATTTCCGTCATTAAAGGCAAGATTTTCTTTAATAATTATAAGCTCGGCTTCTTCCATGGGCATTCCGATTGGAATTGTAATTACCTTTTCATCGCTCTTTTCGCGAACGCTGGATGGCAAATCGTCAATTTTGATTTCGTCTCCGGTACACATTACCACAGCGCTTTCTACGCAGTTTTTAAGCTCACGGATATTTCCAGGCCAGCTGTATTTCAGCATTGCGGCCTTAGCCCGGTTGTCAAAGCCCTTAATGTTCTTTTCGTTTTCAATGTTGAACTCACGCAAAAAGGAATGCATCAAAAGCGGTATGTCATCCTTGCGCTCTCGAAGGCTCGGCATTTCAATTCTGACAACATTAAGACGGTAATACAAATCTTCTCGGAATTTTCCGTTCTTAACTTCTTCTTCAAGATTGCGGTTTGTGGCAGCAACAACGCGAACATCCACACTGATAGTTTCAGTTCCACCTACCCGCTCAAATTTCTTTTCCTGCAAAGCCCGCAAAAGCTTAACCTGAGTCGCCTGATTGATTTCACCAATTTCATCCAGAAAGAGAGTTCCGCCGTCAGCAAGCTCAAAGCGTCCCTTGCTCATAGAATCGGCTCCTGTGTAGGCTCCCTTTTCGTGACCAAAAAGTTCGCTCTCCAGAAGAGTCTCGCTGAGGGCTGCGCAGTGAACAGAAATAAAAGGCTTGTCTTTTCTCGGCGACTGATTATGGATTGCGTGGGCAACCAGCTCCTTACCAACTCCGCTTTCACCTGTAATCAGAACACTGGCTTTGGCAGGGGCCGCCTTCTGAATCATAGTCCGAACATGGTTGAGCTCAGACGATTTTCCAATCATTTCATCAGGGCTGTCAGCCTTGTTCAGACGGGCAAGAAGTTCCTTATTCTGATTTGCAAGTTCCTTACCGCGCAGTGCATTTTTTACAATCAGGTTCAAGTGGTCAAGATCAAGCGGCTTTGTCAAAAAATCATAGGCACCTGATTTGATAGCCTTGGTTGCGTCTTCAATGCTTCCGTGACCGGTCAAAACGATAATAGGAATTCCGGGATTTTCTGTTGTAACGCGGCGCACAACTTCCTCGCCCGAAATGCCGTCCATGCGGAGGTCTGTAATTACAAGGTCAATTCCGCCTTTGGCAATCAGGGCAAGACCTTCCTTTCCGCTGGCAGCTTTTTTTACCTCGTAACCTTCAAGCTCAAAATTGTCGGCAAGTCCGTTACGGATATTTTCTTCATCATCAATAGTAAGAATGGTAAACATTTTGCCTCCTGTGTAAGCCCGCCGGTCAGAGCCGCCGGAGTTTTATTTTAAGAGTTTTGTATTCGACTGAGGAAGCGGGAATGTAAGGGTAAAAATTGTTCCCCTTCCTTCCTGCGATTCCACCTGAATCTCGCCTGAAAATTCCTTTACGATTTTATAAACCATAGTCATTCCAAGACCGGTTCCGTTCGCTTTTGTCGTATAGTAAGGCTCAAAAATACGGGAAACAGTCTGGCTGTTCATTCCGCAGCCGTTATCTGTGATTTTTATAACGTATTTTATGCCGTCAGTGCTGCAGTCAATCTTAAAAAGTCCCAGAAAAGCGCCTTTATCTTCTGATTTTCTTTCGATATTGCACTCCGGGAAGCGGGATTTAATGGCGGCAAGCGCATTCTGCGAAAGATTCATAATCACTTCGCGTAAAAGCTTTTCATCAAGCATAATGCGCTGGTCGGTAGAAGATGAAATCTCCACACCAACATTAAAGCGGTTGAACTCAGGCGTAAAAAAGTCTGCTATGTTTTTTATTAAAAGTGCGGGATTTTTAAGCTGTAAGGTGGCGTTTACAGGGCGCACCGCAAACAAAAAGTCCATTACAAGCTTATTAAGGTGCTCAATTTCTTCATTTACAACATCAATGTGGTCTTCAACAAACTTTTTTGCGGGCAGGACGTCATTATTGGCCCTGGCCTTTTCCAGAGCCTTCTGCACCAGCTGAATGTGAATTGAAATAGCACCCAGGGGATTTTTTATGTCATGAGCCATGCCCGCCGCAAGATTTGTAAGGTTTGCCATGTTTTCCATGCGGTGAACCAGCACATCCTGATTTTTTTTGTCGGTAACGTCACGAATCAGGATTACCCGGCCGCATAAATCACAGTTTTTAACCAGGGGATTAATCTGGATGTTTAAAAAACGCACTCCCCCGTTTTCAGAAACCACAGAAAAATCTTCGGCACTGTTGGTAGTTCCCTTCTGGGCGCAGTTTTTAATAAAATCAGCAATATCAGAATCTTCGATAATTTCCCACAAATAGACAGAGCCAGGCATAGTATCATCAAGATGCTGGGTAAAATTAAGCCTGCGTTCGGCCACGCGGTTATTCTGAATCAGCTTATAGTCCTTATCAACGATGATAATGCCGGCCGAAAGCGATTCCATAATGGAATCATAGTTTTCAATCTCGCTTACCATGTCTTCAAGCAGAGATGAAAGCTGTTCTTTGGAAAACTTATCGATTTTCTGGGTGATTTTCTTTACATAACTGCGCATTTGAATATATCTCCACCTTTGTTATTGAGTGCAGCCATATCGCGAAGTAAAATTTCCAGGGCTCCCTGAGGAGTCTGATTAAAAAGAGTGATGTTATCCCAGGTTTTTCGTAAAAGCTCAAGGACTTCAAAAGAGATTTCTGCCCCCTGAGGCGTTTTATTAAGCGGTCGGAACTTCAAGGCCAGGTCTTCAAGGAAAATCTTCAGTTCTACCCGCGGATTAAAGTTCTGGCAGGCTTTTACAATGTCCGCAATTGCCGGAATCTGATGTTTTGCAAGGCCTGTAAAGAAAAGGTCTGCCTGCTCGCGGATACTTTCCGGTTTTACAGGCAAAAATGTCAGAAGATAGTCGTTTATGGAGCCAGTAAAGGCATCGTTGTGGAAAACACGGGTTATTACGTCCTTCTGTTCGTCCAAAGTACGGTCTTTGAAGGAATAATTTCTCACACGGGAAAGAATTGTCTGCATGATGGCGTTTTTCTGCGAAGTCAGCAGGATAAAAACGCAGTCGGCAGGAGGCTCTTCAAGGATTTTGAGCAGGGCATTACGAACGCTGGCCTGCATACGGTGGGCATTTTCAATGATGATTGTCTTTTTGCCCTCTTCGCTCTTGATATGAGCCCAGGTTTCCATATTTCTTATCTGACTTACAGGAATTGAGTCGTATAAAAAGTCAGTTTCCAGATCCAGGGCCTTTTTTTCAAGCTTAGAGCAGATTTCTTCCAGCTCTTCAAAAGACGGAAGCTCGCGGGGGAAATCAAGTTTTTCAAGATTTTCGTTTATATCAGCGATTATCGTTCCGATTTTATTCAGATCCTTGTCGCCCTGCCAGAGAATATCAGAAAATCGAAGGGTAAGCTTACGGATGCTGCGTAAAAAAAGATAGCGGGCCGCAACCTGGTAGGTGGCATTTGCCTTTACAGCGGCCAGGAAGGTCTCTTTTGCAGAAGAAATCTCAAGAAAGCAGTCACGCGGGCCAAGCAGCAGGATATTTGAACAGGTAAGGCTCTTGTGCTGCAAACAGGAAGGACAGGTACAGTCAAAACGTCGCTTTCCCCCTTCGTGGCAGGAAAGGATGCGGGCTGTTTCAAGAGCCGCAGTTAGCTTTCCGCTTGCTTCCGGGCCGGAAAATAATACGGCGCCCGGCAGACGGTTATTTTTGATGTCAGAGGACAGATCTTTGGAAACGCCCTGATTTACAAGATTCTCATACATGGTTAAATTTTTCCTCCCCTTGTGCGGACAACATCAGAAGAAGCAACGATGCCCAGCAGGTGATAAAAGAAGCTTCCCTGTAAAAGATTACCAGTTTCTACAAAAGGCTGAACATTCAGAACAAAAATAATCACAAAGACTATTGCAAGGCCTTCTACAAATCCGAATAAAAGTCCAAGGGCCCGGTTAAGGCTTCCCAAAAGCTTATTTTCGAAGAGCTTTTGAAAAATCATTTCACAGATTTTTACAATGAGAAAAACTACGACAAAAACAATCAAAAATGAAAGGATGGTGCACATCAGCTGGTTGCTTACTTTTGGCGCAAGAACGGGAATAATCTTTTTATAAAAAAATGCGGCACAGATAAGGCCCGCTATAAGGGCAGCTTTTCCAAAAACAGCACTTACAAAGCCGCGGCAAAGTCCTAAAAGAGCGAAAATCAAAATCAAAATGCAGAAAAAATAATCAACAGGTATGAATGTCATCACTTTGTTTCCTCATATACAATTTCGGCAATTTTCTGAGCCGGCTTCTGGCTTCCTGTCAGTTTTTTAAGTGATTCAGAAAGATTTTTTCTAGTATTTTCATCAAGTAGCTTTGTGAGTTCTTCCTTCATTTTGTCTGATGTCGCATCCTGACCAACCAGTACAAGGGCACTCTGCTTTTCTTCGAAGAATTTCGCATTATCAACCTGATCACCCCGGGTTCCGCTTCCACATAAAGGAATGAGCAGCATTGGCTTATATAAAACTGCCGCTTCCCAGATTGAATTGGCGCCGGCACGGGAAAGCACGATATCGCTTGCGGCCACTACGTCAGGCATCTGCTCGTAGATAAACTGATAAGGCTTATAGGAGGCTCCGAATTTTTCTTTCAGTTCCCCTTCCTTATTTTCATCATTATTTAAAAGACCGGTTTGATGAACAACCGTAAAGTGCTGGCAAAGCCAGTCTAAATTATCAAAGATAAGATTGTTTATCTGGCGGGCTCCCGAAGAACCGCCGAGAACTAAGAGAAGAGGTTTTGTGTCGCCGTCTCCAGTGCCAGTGCCACCTTCCGTCCCCAGTCCTAAAAATCCGCGGCCCCGAGCTGCATCTGCCGTATAAAATACCGGGCGGACAGGGTTTCCGCTTACTATTACGCGTTCCTGGTCTGCCGCAGAAAGCTTCTTCTTTGTTTCTTCATAGGAAACAAACATCTTCTTTGCTGATTTGAAATTAATTCTGTTGGCAAGGCCCAGAGTAAAATCACATTCATGGGTATAAACCGGGATATGCAGGAGGCGCGCCGCGATTACAGGGGGCACGCTTACAAAGCCACCCTTAGAAAAAAGCACGCAGGGACGATTCTTTTTGAGGACAAAAAAGGCCTTTACAAAGCCCGCAAAAATCCTGAAAAGGTCAGAAAAGTTTTTAAGTGAGAAATAGCGACGCAGTTTTCCAGAAGGAAGACCGTAGAACTTATCAACAGAAGGCTTTTCCTCCCCGCTGACAGCATTTTCTACGATTTTTTTATCCATACCTTTAGAACAGCCAAGCCAGATTATAGAAAGTTCTTTTTGATTTTTTTCCGCAATTTTTTTTATTTCATCGGCAACGGCAAGACCCGGGTAAATATGCCCGCCGGTGCCGCCGCCTGTAAATGCCACAAGATTTTTGTTTAAGTTCATACTATATAATATAGCACAAAAGGTGACTTTGCGCGACAGCCGGCAGGACGGCTTTAATTTTTTCGTCTGCGAAGTAATTGAGCCGCAATCAGAAGAACAATAAGGGCAATTCCTGCAAGGTCTGTAATTGAATGTGACTCAATACAGCAGAGTCCGGCTGCCATGAAACAAAGACGCTCAATTACAGACATAGATTTCTTCAGGGATTTAGAAACCTTAAAGTTATTCAAAAAGCCTGTTGGCGCAAAAGCATAACCTTCAAGGGCAACACTCAAACCGAACATACCGATAATCGCGGTAATGGCAATTCGCAGGATAGAAAGAGTATCAGCTCCAATCATCAGCATTGCCGGATTGTAAATGAACATATAAGGAACGATAAAGGCACCAATTGCAAGTTTTGTCGCATTCACCGCCGTTCTCATAGGCTTTGCCCGGGCTATGGCCGCACCCGCAATTGCCGCAAGTGCTACAGGAGGAGTTACGTCAGCAATAATACCAAAGTAGAAGGCAAACATGTGGGCAGGTAAAAGCTGTTCCGGAGTTGGAGCGCTGCCGCCGTAAAGACAGTGAACGATTGCAGTTGCAGTAATTGTTGAAGTAATCAGGTAGTTTGCAGTTGTAGGAGCGCCCATACCAAGAATGATAGAAGAAATCATTGTAAGAAGCAGGGTGATAAAAAGCTTTCCGTGGGCAAGAGCAACAAGACCGGCTCCAAGTTTAAGGCCAAGTCCTGTAAGGGTTACAACACCAATAATAATTCCGGCCATTCCACAGGCAATCGCTACGCTGATAATTCCTCTTGCTGCTGCACAGAGTACGTCAATAAAATCGTGAAGATTAAAGCGAGGTCTTGTACCCTTTGCCAGGTCTACAAAAGAGGCTGCAATTGCAATAATGATAATAGAAAGAATTCCCATAAGGGCTGAATAAGTTGCTGTCTTTCCAGAGCAGAGGAAGAAAATAATTACCAGAAGAGGCAGAATCATATATCCGCGAGAAAGGAACAATGGGAGGAAGCGAGGAATTTCATTTTTTGGAAGACCTTTTAAGCCCCGCTTATGTGCTTCAAGATGAACCATAATAAAGATTCCCGCAAAATAAAGCAAAGCCGGAATTACAGCGGCCTTTACTACTGTGATGTAAGGAACGCCAACGCTTTCTGCCATAAGGAAGGCAGCCGCACCCATAATAGGAGGCATAAGCTGTCCCCCGGTTGAGGCAGCGGCTTCTACAGCGCCCGCAAATTCACCGCGGTAACCCAGTTTTTTCATCATAGGGATTGTGAAAGAACCAGAACCTACAGTATTTGAAACTGAAGAACCTGAAACAGTTCCCAAAAGTGCAGAAGAAAGAACAGCTACTTTTGCAGGACCACCGCTTGCACTACCCGCAATTGCGTTACAGGCATCAATAAAGAACTGTCCGATTCCTGTTTTTTCAAGGAAGGCACCAAAAAGAATAAAAAGGAAGATAAAGGTTGAACAAGCCCCGATTGGAGTTCCCATAATTCCTTCTGTTGTGTAGTAAAGATGGCTTACAACACGGGGAAGTCTGTAGCCGCGGTGATTCAAAAAGCCCGGAAGATACTTTCCGATAAAGGCATAAAGAATAAAACAGCCGGCAATAATCATGATTGGCAAACCAACAATACGGCGGCAACTTTCAAAAAGGATTATAATTCCGATAATTCCTATTACGATATCCAGAACAGTATAGGCACCGGCACGTCTTACAATCTGTTCAAAGTTGATGATGTAGTAGCACCAGCAGCCCGCTCCCATAAAGGCAAGAAGCACGTCGTAAAGAGGAAGGGTGTTTTTAGACATTTTTTTGCTGGCAGGAAAAAGCAAGAATGCAAGAAACTGCACAAAAGCCAGGTGGGAGGCACGTACAATCTGAGTTGGAATAGTTCCTTTTAAAGTTGCAAAAAGCTGAAAGCCACAGAAGGCAATCGAAATAAGAACCGTTATGTACTGACGCCAGCACTTATGCTCCCGGTAGGACCTTTCCCTGTCCAGATCCTTCATGAGTTTTTTCATTTCGTCTTCGTTCGTTGTCGGAAGCAAAGTTTCAATATCCATCTATAGGACTCCTTCTTGTAATAATTTGTAAAGGTGAAAGCCTTTTCATTTCAAAAATCAGGCTTGTCTGAGGCTTAAAAAAATCCTTCAAAAAGAATTCAGTTTCTCCCACAGTCACAGAATGTTCTGCAATTACGCCGACCGCCATAACAAGCCGGGGCAGTCTCCTGTTCAGATTTTCTATAATGTAACCGTCTTCTGTAACAAGAAAATCTGCACCTTGAGTTTCATAAGGCTCTGGAATGCCGGCACCGTAAGAAAGAAAGAGGGTTTTATAAAGTTCCAGTTGGCCGGATTTCAGAATACGATAGTAATCATGCACCCTGCCTTTATTTACGGAATGGGTATAATTTACAGAAAAGCCTTCTTTTACAGCTTTTATGGAATAAATTCTTTCTGAATGATTCTTTCTGTTTGAAATTGACAGTGCCCGCACCAGAGGCAGATTCAATGCCAGAAGGATAGCGGACACTGTAAAAACCAAAAGTTTTTTCATAAAGGGGTGATATTAACCCTTAGTTCAAAACGCCGATTTCTTTATAGTATTTTGCAGCACCTGGATGGAATGGAACAGAAATACCAGTTACAGCAGATTCTGCAGTAACTTCCTTTCCTTTTGCGTGAGCAGCTCCAAGTTCATCAAGATTTTCAAAGAGAGCCTTTGTCATTGCATAAACTGTGTTTTCATCAAGATTTGCGTTTACGGCAAGAGTAGCTTTAATTGCAAGAGCTTCTGTATCGCGGTCAGTTCCCTTGTAAGTTCCGGCTGGAATTACAGTTTTTGTATAGAAACCGTATTTAGCGCAGATTGCATCAGCTTTATCACCATTTACAGGAATCAGGATAAGACCAGCAGTAAATGCAAGCTCCTGCAAAGCAGCGTTAGGAACACCAGCTGTAATAAAGCAGGCATCAAGAGTTCCATTCTGAAGACCTTCAGCAGATTCCTTAAATGAAAGGTTATTCTTTTTGATATCGGAGAAAGAAATTCCATAGCCTTCGAGAATCTGTTTAGCATTGAATTCAACACCAGATCCAGCATCACCTACAGAAACGCGTTTTCCGCGCAAATCATCAACAGATTTAATTCCGCTAGAAGCAGAGGCAGCAATCTGAACAACTTCAGGATACAAAGTTCCGATTGAAGCAAGGTTTGGAAGCTTCTGACCAGCGAACATATCAGTTCCGTTATATGCATAGTCCATTACATCATTCTGAACTGTAGCAAATTCTGCATCACCTTTTGAAATAAGACGAAGGTTTTCTGCAGAAGCTCCGGTAGCCTGAGCAGTTACGTTCATGTTTTCAATTTTTGTGTTCCAGATGTTGGCAATTGCACCACCAAATGGATAATAAGTACCGGAAGTACCACCGGTAGCAAGAATGTAATTCTTCTTTTCATTACAACCAGTAAGGGCAAGCAGACCAGCCAGAACGGCACCAATTACAGCAATTTTTTTCATGTAGGACCTCTTTTTTTTAATCTAGGGTTAAATATAGAAAGGATTCTATTAATAGTATTATATAATATTATTTTCTTTCTTTCTATGAGTTTGCTTTATGCCAGTGCAAAAAAAATAATTAAAATTATTTTAAAAATTGCCATTTGACCTATTGACTCAAATTATCATTTTGTATAATATATAAAACATCAACGCCGCAGTAGCTCAGTTGGTAGAGCGCCGGACTGAAAATCCGTATGTCGTTGGTTCGATTCCAACCTGTGGCACGAAAAGACTTCTGGTTTTCAGAAGTCTTTTTTTTTAGCCTTTTTTCGAAAAAATCTCCTTCAATTAATTGAATCACTTTAAATACTTATTAAACTTTCAAAAGTTACAAAACCACTGTTATAAAATCATTAATTCACTAATATGCAATAAATTAATTGTATAAGAGTGAATATAAATGGATTTATTAAAAAGTGCTGATCAGGTTGTAGAAGATTATATTTCTGCCTGTGACGGAAAAATCAAACTTTCTTTTTCTAAGCTTCTTGTAAAAGCAGTGCTTGCCGGCGCTATGATAGCCTTTGGAGCAAGCGCTGGTAATGTTGCATCCCATGCAGTTTTAAATGTAGGCCTTTCCCGCCTTGCAAGTGCAGTTGTTTTTCCTGTAGGTCTTATGATGATAGTTCTGACCGGCTGTGAATTATTTACAGGCGATTGTCTAATGGCTATGAGCTGGATGACAAAAAAGCAGTCTCTGGCAAATATCATCCGCGTTCTGATTCTTGTTTTTGCAGGAAACCTTATCGGAGCCTCCCTGGTAGCATTCGGCGCCTCCTTAAGCGGTCAGTTTGACTACTCATCCGGTCTTCTGGGAGCCTATTCAATTAAAGTAGCCCTTGGCAAAGTGAACCTTTCCTTCAGCCAGGCCCTGATTTCCGGCATTTTATGTAATATTCTTGTTTGTGCCGCAATTATCCTTGCCGGAGCCGCAAAAGATGTTACAGGAAAGCTTATCGCCATCTTTTTTGTAATTATGCTTTTTGTAACAGAAGGCTTTGAGCACTGTGTTGCAAATATGTATTACATAACCTCAGGATTAATCGCAAGCCATAATCCACATTACCTTCAGACAGCCCTTGAACATTATGGATTTACAATGGAAAAGCTTCAGACCTTAAACCTGAAGACATATTTTATAAACAATCTTTTTCCGGTAACACTTGGAAACATTATCGGCGGAGCCCTCTGCCTTGGCTTCCCTCTTGTATATCTGAACCTGTCAAATCAAAAGAAAAAATTAAATAACAATTCTGTAATGGAGGTGGCATAATGTTACATATGGTAGCAATAACTTTACTTGTCCTGCTTGCTGAACTTGCAGGCGTTGGAGTTATGACTTTAGTTTTAGGTTACTTATATAATCTTAAAACAAAATAAAAGGATTTATATGCTGTTACGAATCCAAAGGGTACACATTGCTTATGTGTGCCCTTTTTATTTTTCCTGACACAGCATACGGTAAAACCAGTTCTGTACCTCAAGAACACGGCTCATAACAGCATTTTCAACGATTCTTTTAAGAAGCCTGTATTTCATGGGCGAATAAGTACACTGAATCAAAACATATAATTCAATTTTTTCAGAATCTTCTTTCATCAAAACAAATATAGCGGCTTCATCTTTTTTTAGTTCTCGTAGAAGAATATTTGCGGGATTTTTATTCAGCACTGCTGTAACCGCATATAATTTCTGACCTTCTCCAAAAGCTTTTTCTTCAACCCGGAAATCAAAATTTAAGCCGCCGGCAGCTTTATCTTTTATATAAAGCTCGTGTCCGTTCCGGCTCAACTCAGCTTTTTTAAACATCGCCTTACGTTCACCATCTGCATTGATATAACTTACACCATAACATTCTTTATCAAGGCCACCCATCTGATCGAGTTTTTTAAGCATCTGGGCGCAGGTATAACCTTTTGCCTTAGTAGCAGGGATAGACATTACAGATTGAAAGCAGTAATTAACTTCAAAAAGATTTTTTAAGCGGTTTTTATACTCTTCACTTATAGAAGTTTCCGGTAATAATGAATAATCTGAACCGTAAACATGTCTGAAAGCCGGCTGAGCATAAGAAAGAAATGATAATAGTGTAAATATAAATATTGATAAGACTTTTTTCATAAAGTGCAGACAGACATAAAAAAAACGTATGGCTCATGAATCCATACGTTTTTACTCCCACAGAAAATTAAATATTATTTAAAATCCTTTGGTCTTCTTTCAACACGTTTGCATTTCTGGCATTCTGCAATATTCTTAAGTCTGCCATTTTCAATCATTGTTTTCATTATGATTTCGCCACCGCAATCTGGGCAGGCGAATTTCTGTGTTGCAACAGTTGTACGAGAGTTCTTACTAGCTCCAGCCATTTAATTGCCTCCAATCGAATATTCGTGATTATTAATTTTATAGAATATCAGACTTTAAGTCAAGGGCACTACATATTCATTCCGAATTTTTGTACAAGTTTTTCCTGCAAAAATTTGTATTCTTCCTGTTTCATGCCAAGCTTAATAGCCGCATCAAGGTCATTCATCGAGTTTTCAAACTCATTTACTTCATAGTAAGCCAGTGCCCTTCTGAAATGAGTATGAGCCTGGAATTCGTTAATTTCAAGCGAAGTTGTAAAGGAATCAATGGCTTCCTGATACTTCTTCTGAATTGAAAGAACAATTCCCTTGTAATAGTGAGTTCTGAAGGCTTTTGGATCACATTCAATACTTGTATTGAAATCCTCAAGGGCATCTTCCAGCTTATTCATAGAGAAAAAGGCCATACCCCTGTGTTTTCTGATTACAGAAATAACTGTCTTTTCTGTAGGCGGAATAGAATCCAGAATCTTAGAGTAAATCTGAACTGCACCTTCAAGATTACCGGCATTATGAGCCTCAATAGCCCTGAGCAGCATCTCATCAATAGTTCCCTGAACAAAAGGAGATACGCGGTTTATAGGCTCATCAGTAAGTGCCTGCTTTGGCTTTTCATCAAGCAGATTATCTGCAATCGAATAAAAGGACTGACGGCGCTCTTCAAGCTCCTTCTGCAGCTTTTTCTGATAATCGCGGATTTCCTGGAAGGTGATGTCAGCAAGAGAAAGTGATGCATTGATAGCCGCAAGCTTTCGTCTCAAAGGGGCATCAAAAGGAGAAAACTCTGTTTTATATATAAGCTCGTGTTCTACCTCGGCCCAGGCATCCTGTAAGATTGTTCGTATCTGAATTTCGCAGACAAGCTCCCCTCCCAGCGGCATAAGATTTTCAAACCTTTCGTCTTTTGGAGGAAAACATTCTTCCGGTATTTTTACAAGAACATGAATAGATTCATAACCAAACTCGCTGAAATTCTTTTCAGTTCCTTTAACTTCTACTTCTTTTATTTCAAAAAGCTCTTTTATCTGTGATATGGCAAGATTAATATCTTCAAGAAAGGCACAGATAAGGCGGATTCCAAGCATATCTGTAAGGCAGATAAGAGAACTAAACTCTGTAATTTTATCAGCTTCCTTTCTGAGTACCTTTTTATAATAGCTGTCAAAACTCTTGATTCGCCATTTATAAGTTGGCTGAGCACTAAGATGTATTTTATCCTGAAGCACAACTAAAATATTCTGGAGAATCTTTGCAAAATATTCTCCGTAAGCTTCATAATTTTCACGGATTGTTGATTTAGATAAATATTTACTGTTCATAAAGACAAGTTTACTTTGTATTCAAAAAACAAAAAAAAAGCGTTGTTGAACTAAAAAATTCAACAACGCTCTTTTTTAATTCAAACTAGGATTATTCGCTAGCCTGTCCGCCGTTATCGCTCTTCAAGCTTGAAGTAAATTCATCTTCAGCTGCAAGCTTAGCCTTTTCAAGGTAGCGGTTAACCTGCTTTTCACCAAATCTTGACATTTCAAAGTTCTGGCGAGCTTTTTCTTTAGTAGTAATGATACCCCAGAGGTCTTCATCAGCAATATCACGATCGCTTGTAAGAAGTGCCTTGTCGTAAATAATCTTTACGTCTTTGAAGTATCCGATGAAGTCTCCGCCTGCCTGAGCAGCGTCACGTGTAATCTGGAATCCTGTGAACTTAACAAATGGAAGTCCGCGTGGATAGATTGGATATACACGAATCTCGCGTGAACGGATTTCTGTAAGGTACTGAGGGTTGTTCCAGCGAAGCTCTTTCCAACCATCAAAACCAAGATAACCCATAAAGTAGCGGCGTTCTACACCATCATTATCCTTAAGAAGAACATACAATCCGTGTGGGTGGTTCATACCCATTGTTGTAACCTGGATTGATTTAATTGTTCCAACATTCTTTACAACACCATAACCATCTTCGAACAAAGTCTTTCCGCTAGCCTTCTGCTCATCTGTTGGTTCCTGGCGGTTACCGCTGTCATCTGCATCTGACAATGGTTCGTAAGCAGGAATCTCGAAAGCCGGGATTACTTTTGCATTAGAGTTTGAGTTCCAAGAAGGGAAAACAATTCTAACGCCCATTACATTCTTTCCAGCAAATGGTACATCTGCACTCTCTTTTACAGGAGCTGCGACAACTTTTGAATCTGCCAAAGCTGCAACAGTCTTAGCCGAAGAGTTCAATGTAACTTCCCAGTCCGAAAGAACAAGAGATGTTCTCATAAGATCTTTCTGGTCATTTGTGAAAGTTGCACCAGCAGTTACGGAGTAGTCCATAACAGTATGCCTGTTCTGAGTGTTATCGCCGTTTTCGTTAGCAACGCAATCAGCATCAAGCAAAGTAAAATCGATGAGCATACTTTCTTCAGCAAAAGCAGCACCACCAACGAGCAGCATAGCAGCTGCAAATAAACACAAAGTCTTCTTCATACCTTGAAGCTCCTTTAATACTATTTCGATGTAGCCTTGTATAGAAATAATTATCTACCAAGTACATCATTTTGTCAACTTTTTAACTTTTTAAATATGCATAAAATTATAAATTTTTATTCGTAGGCATATTTACCATCAACATAAATTTCAATTTCAGAAACATTACCGAAATTGGCCTTTATATTTTTTTTGAGGAGTTCTACCCCCTCCTGAATCTGAACGGCACTGTCTTCCTGAGCCAGAAGCTCCGGGGATAGATTTACAAAAAGCACCCCTTTTCTAAGAAAACAGGAAAGAACCCTTGTTCCGCGGGCAAAAAGCAGTTTTGTACGCTCAATGCCTGAGCCTAAAAGCAGCTCATCAACAAAAAGCTGGATTTTTCCCTGAACAGGATTTTTTTCTAAATAGCGGTATTCAACCACATAATTGCCTTCATCAACTGACGGAAAGATAAAAAGTCTGCGCTCTTTTTTATTTGAAATCAGGAAGAGCAACGAAGAAATAAGAAAGAGAAAGATAATCAATGAGAAAACTGACAAACGGATGTAATGAACTTTTCTGCTGTATTCCATAACTTTTATTTTATCGAAGTAAATCCCTGTGAGCGTTCAAAGTGTGTTATAAACGCACCTAATCCATTATATATTCCCAATGTTGCTTTTTTCAAGTATTTATCGTCATTCATAAGCAAAGCTTCTTTTTCGTTTGATACAAAGCCAAGCTCAACAAGAACGGCAGGCATTTTTGAATTGCGGACAACAAACCATTCTTCGGCACGGATTCCGCGGGCAGTTGAATCTTTTCCAATCTGAGATTTAAGACCATCCATAATGAACTTTGCAATCATAATGCTTTCGGTTGTGTACTCCTCTTCCATCATGGAATTGAGGATTGGAGCAAGATTTTTTTCCTCTTTGGCAACCGCTTTCTCATCAATTACTGAGCGGCGGTAATCAGGGGAAAGATACCATACCTCATAACCGGAAGAATTTTTGTTCAGGGATGAGTTTACATGAATCGAAATAAAAATTACGGCTTCGTTTTCCTTTACGCGCACGTTGTTTGCAATGTCTGTACGTTCGCCAAGACTTAGGAAAACGTCTGTGCTGCGGGTAAGGATAATCTGCTTGTCAGGATAAGCGGTCTTTAAGCGTTCAAAAAGCATTTTTCCAACCTTGAGGTTTATATCCTTTTCGCGGATTGTGACATTCTTGCCGCCGATTTTATAAGTTTTCAGGGCTCCAGGGTCTTTTCCGCCGTGGCCCGGATCAATCAGGATTGCGCCGACCTTAAAAGGAGTTTCCTCTTTCTGATTAAAAAACTCTTCAGCCTGATTCATAAAGCCCTGGGAAACCATGATTTTATTTTCCTGGATTTCAGGGGCGTCTGTAATCTGAAGGCGGATGCTGTCCAGAAGTACCAGCTGGTCTCCAAGTCGGAAAGAAAGCTGGTGGCCGGATTTTTCAATCATTCCTGTCTGGGAAAGAGAATCCCAGTAAAGGGTCATTCCCTGATTTTTTGCGGCATCCAGAAGAGAAATTGTGTTAGCCGCAAAAAAGAGAGAGACATTAAAAATCATTGTAAAAACAAAAATTATCTTACGTTTAAAGTTCATCTGTTTTTTCCTATTTCGTTGAATCACAAATATATACAGCAGCCTGTAAGCCGCCCTGCATCAAGGCTTTCCAGAATCTTTTTCCTTCGATTGCGGGATGCTTTTTGCGAAGTATATCAAATTTTTCAAGGGTCTGAGAAATTGTATTGTAATTCCAGTCTCTGAGATTTCCGTATTTTTCCTGAATAAAAGAAGGCAAAAGGGCGCTGACCGGCGCGTCTTTTTCTATGACAGCAGGCACTTTTGCAAGCTCTGCTTCAGACAGTTTTCCGAAGGCAGCCGGAGGAAAGCCTTTTTCATCAGCTTCTTCAAGGCCGGCGATAAAGTCATCAGTTTTTTTGCAGCCGGGCTTCAAGGTGATAAAGACATTGGAAACGGCGTCTTCTGCTGTGCTTACGGCAATGTCGCGGCTGTGGCTTACAGAAATTACGTTTCCGCATTTTTCTACGTTGTTGCGGGGGAAGTCCACCTGCCCGCCCACAGACACAGTCGCGCGGGGCAATACGTCCCTAACCGCCTGGTCAGTGTATTCTTTTATTTCTTCCACGTATTCAACGGTTCCCGGAATTGAAATCCAGGCCCGTTCGGCGCTTGTTCGCAGGCATGGCACTTCAAAAAGCTGGTAAGGCTGACCGAGTTTGCTGCCGGCCGGGTCAAAGTTTACCGGTACACTGCGTTTTTCAGCCTGATCCGGCGCCTTGCCTGCGGCCACGAGGATGGCTTCTTTTGTGAGGTTGACGTCCGAGGCGTAAGGATAAGTCCAGCCTGACATATATCCACCCGAAAGACGGCCCGCAATTTCACCAATCATAGGGCCCTTTTTTGTCATTTTTATATCTGCCTTTGCAACGCCGGTGGTGAGTCCCAGAGCTTTTGCACCGCAGGCAAAAATCGAAATCAGCTGGTCGTGTTCTTTTTGCGAAAGAACAGCGGGCATTGTGTGACCAACTTCAATAAAGTATGGAGGGTAAAAAATGTGTCTTTCTGCAAAACCTGTAACGATAAACTTCCCATCATAGACAAGGGCATCAATAGAATATTCAGGACCTTCCATATATTCTTCAAGGATTGCTGTTTTTGAACGGGAAGCAGCCAGGGCTTTTTCTACAGAAGATTTTAATTCTTCTTTTGAGCGGATAAGGCGGCAGCCCCGGGCCCCCATATTATCAACAGGCTTTACGACAAGAGGATATGAAAGCTTTACATCATCAATATCAGCATTTTCAATTCTGATAAAATCCGGGGAAGGAACGCCGGCTTCCTTAAAGCACTTTCGCATTTCAGTTTTTACGCTGGCATTTACCGCTGCCTGAAATGAATGTGCAGGAAGCTTTAATTTTTCGCAGACATAAGAAACTGAAGCTGAAAAATCAGTTCCTGCAGTAAATACGGCAGCAAGACCTCCGTCAGCCTTCAGTTTTTCTGCATAAGTAAGGATTTCTTCGCGGGCTTTTAAGTCGATTTTATTAAATTCATCTGCATAGGGAATGGCTACAGCCTTATCATCTGCATCAACAACGCATACCCTGTAGCCAAGCTCTTTTGCGCTTAGAATCGCAGGCTTCTGCATAAGGCCCGCGCCCAAAATCAATATATTTTCTTTCATTTTTCCCACCACTTTTATATTCTACTTCTTACGGCAATAGATTTCAAATGTATCACCAAGCTTCATCTGCCGGCTCTTCAAATCTGTAATTTTCCACAAGAGACTGCCAGGCTTTGCCCCGGCTTTTTTAACTTCAGGAAAGCGCTCAGGATGATGACCGGTTGATACCACCCTAAGAACTTCAAAGCCGTATTTTTTAAGGATTTTTGCCGCTTTTGAAGGCTCCCAGATTGTAAAATGGTCCATAGGACTGTTTGTAAAAAAGCTCTTTGCCTGACTTTTCATGGAAATGCCTTCTCCCGAAGGTGTCGAAAAAGCAAAGATTCCGCCCTTTTTTGTAATCTGGCTTACCTTAGACAAAACCGCATCAAGATTCTTAAAATGTTCGATTACATACCACATAGTAACTACGTCAAACTGGGAAATTCCAAATTCGCCTGTAATTTCAATTTCCGGGAAAGCTGATACGGCAGCCGGAAAACGAAGCTCGTGCTGAACATATTTAACGGCATCTTCAGAAATATCAGTTCCAAAGCAGTTCATTCCGTCTTCTGCGGCAGCCTGCATAAAAGGACCGTAGGCACAGCCTATATCAAAAAGATTTCTTTCTTTTACATTTCCCAAAAAGAGAAGATTTATGATTGAAAGGCGGCGCTTTCCCTGCTTTTTAATAGAATCAAAATCTTCCTGGTAAGTTTTTCCGTACTGCTTTTTGTAATCTTCAAAAAAATATGCCTTTTTATATTCTTTTTCGCTTTGAGTGGTAAAAGACATATAAAGCATTCCGCAGGTCTGGCAGCGGCGGTAGGTTCGGCTGATATTTCTTGAAACAACAGGATCCGGCTGGGAAGGTATTTTCTGACATACAGGGCAGGAAAGATGTTTTCCCCCTGCAAGCTCAGACAGAAAGACTCCTAAATCCTTTTCTTCACCTTTTTCATCTATATTTTTTTGAAATTTAGGATATACGTTCTTTGATTTTGAAGCGTTATAGAGACTTTTTTCCGAAATTTTTGAATCAGAAATATAGGCAAAATTATATTTCTGGGCAAGATTTTTGTGCAGCTTTGAAGTTGGAAGCAGAATTACGGCACAGCCCGCATACATTGCTTCAAAGGCTGTAAGTCCATAGTGGGTTACAACTAAATCATACTCAAAAAGATGCTCCTTAAGGTTTACGACCGGCTGTATAAATTCAATATTTTCATAACCCGCAGATTCAATAAAAATGCTTTTTTCTCCTGTCATAATGGCAGTGATTTTTGCCTGAGGAAAACATTTTGCCAGTGAATAAACAGCGGGGCTTGTAAGATTTTTTGGATCCTCCCCTCCAATACAAACCAGCACAGATTTTATATCAGCTTTCTCAACTTTATCAGTCTGCTTATCCTTTTTATTAAAGGGTTTTTCCATAAAATCCGGCTGGACAAAATTAGCCTCGCGTTCCAGATTATAAGAAGGAATAATATCCAGAAGGTAATCGCAGTAAGAATCATATGAAGAGCCTTCATCAACAGAAATCAAGGCTGTATTTGTTTTGAACTCCTCTATCTGACTTTTTGTAAGCTCAAAAGTATCTGTGATGATAACCGGGCAGTAAGTCTGGTCAGGAAGAGTATCGATAATCTGAAAATTCTTGAGCCCGGAATCCTTATACTGTTCGATTAAGGAATCAGTTTCCTCAAGAGTCTTGTCCTTTGGAATATAAACAAAAAAAGGATTTTTACTGGCGGCACTCAGACAGCGGTGTAGATGCCCTGTTCCGTGCCCCTTTGTAACGGAAGGAACCAGAACCACAGGATGCTGAACAAAAGTCGAAGTAAATGAATGAAGAATCTGCTCTGTACTGTAGGGAGAAAGATTATCTTCAAGAGCATCAGAGGTCTCCCCCGAAAGATAATTTACAATCTGACAGGCGCGCAGATAATCGGAATATGTATCGATAGTTGTTCTTAATTCCGGATGATAAAATCTAAAAGGCGCCTTAACAAAGACGCAGTTAAAAATATCCTTATGATTATAAAGAGCAGGGCCAACGTGCTCGTGGTCGTAAGGATCAGCTGTAAGGGTTATGGCCTTCAAAAGAGAATCAGCCTTCATGATTTCAACGCCGCTTCCGTGGGGAAGACCTGTCCAGGTAAGATAATCAACGTTCATACCCGAATTATTGCGGGCTTCAAAATCCTTTGCAGATTCTTCTGCGGCTTCATAAAACAAAAATGGATTGTCAGCAGTTGCCCGGATTACAGTCTTGCAGTCTACAGTTTTCAGTAAATCACAGAAACGTTTTAAAACATCATTCAAATCCCCGGCAAAGCATTCAAAGCCGTTTTTTTTGCACAAGTCTTTTATAGAATCGTAGGAATCAAAATCTGTAGCGACAAAATAGCGGTCAGCATTAACCTTTTTCATTGAAGAAAGCACCCAGGTCAAAAGAGGCTTTCCTCCAAGGGATTTCAGGGCTTTTTGAGGCAAACGGGTTGATGAAAGGCGGCACTGAACAACAATTATGCGTTTTGTTTTCATAAGCTGCTCCAGTTTTCAATAAAATATGTCAAATCCATCTTGAATTTATATTTGTTCTGCTCAATCCACTTCTTTGCATCCTGATGCTGGCGGCGGGCTTCCAAAAAACCGCAGGAAGAGTGATTTCTGAAGGTAAAGAAAGAAAAGAAAGAGAGATATGCCCGGTCGTTTTTGAACTTAGGCATTTCGTTTTTCAGGTGATAGCGCAGGTAATCAAGGTTAAAATTTTTCTCTTCAAGGGGAATTTCATCCACATAAGAAAAATGAAGCATAGTCGTCAGGCGGGTCTGTTCGCCCCAGAGCCAGGAACGAAGGCCAAGATCAAGATTTTGCCAGTAAGGAGACTGAATCGTATAGTCAAAACCGCCAAGCTGAATGAATTTTCTGCGGTTATAAAGGGCGATGTAATCAAAAGGAAAGATTGTTTTTGTGCCGTCAGTAATAGAAGCAATTTCTTCGACTGTAAAATGCTTCTTTTCTACGCCCGGAATAAACTGGGTCGGGATTCCGTTCTTGTTCTGATCCAAAAGGCGGGGAACGACGCAGTAGTAATCATCTTTAATAAGGCGTTCTGCAAGGTTTGGCAGGATGATTCCTGACGGAATGTAAAGGTTATCGCGGAGAACAAGAACATAGTCTGCATCGACTTCACTCATAGCCAGGTTGATGAGTTCGCCGTCGGTAGCCTTTTCCAAAGGAACTATGAACTTTACAGCCGGATATTTTTTTGCAATATCATCTATTGAGCGGTTCTGGGCATCGTGTTCAACGGAAACTACAGAGCGGAAGTTGCACTGCAAAAGGTTTTCAAAAATATTTACCTTAAATTGGCTGCCGCTTCCATTCAAAAGGATTACAGAAATATTGAGGGTATTTTCACTGTTGTTTTCACGGCCGCCGATTACAGTGCGGCTGATCTGATGTTCATTAAAAGTTAAAGGTATAGTATTCATCGCATTTCCCACAACATTCACAATATTTCTGTCCAAGCTGTTCCATAATTTTTGAATCAGTTTTTTTCCAGATTTCGTTCAAATCTTCATTAATAGCATTACCCAGCACTTCATTTTCTTTACTGAAAAACAGATTCGGGCAGGCAACTACGCTTCCGTCCAGCAAAATGCTCATATCACGGCGCAGGTGCCAGCAGATATTACGCTCAACAGGCGATAGGTCGGCTGGCTTGCAGGCTGGTAACAGACCTGAAAAATCATTGTATTTCTGGATTATACAGTTTCCCCCGCTTGGATTTGACTTTTCGTTCCAGTAGCGGAAAAAAGCTTCAAGCTCAGTTTCGTTTTCGTTCATGCGGGTAAACTGAGGATAAATCATTCCTGGAAGGGCCTTACAAAGCTGGTCGCAGGCAGCCAGAGCCTTATTAAAATTTTCTGCCTGGCTTCCGTTTACTTTTGCATAAGTTTCCCCGCTGACAGCATCAAGCTTTACCGCAATCATAAGCTTCTGCCAGCCGTTTGTCCTCTCAGCGGCTTTTTCAACCGCATTTTTCAAACCCTGACAGAACTCAGAAGTCAAATTGAGGCCGGAAGTTTCAAAGAAAACTGAAAGACCATCATATTTCAAAGCTTCATCTATAAAAGAAAGCAGCTTGGGATGGCGCAAAGGCTCGCAAAGCCAGCCCAGGTTCAAGACAGCCTTTTCTGAAAAATCCGCAATCTTTTTGCAAAGAAGAGAAAAGTTTTCAAGGCTCATTTCCCCGGCACGCAAAAGTCCCCCCGCGTCCGAAATGGAGTCCGCCTCATAAAGAGGCTTCGTATCGCGCCCTCCGCAAATCTGAATGTTATAAAAGCCCGGAAGGGTCTTCAAAACGCCGCACTTTTTAGAGGCAATTTCAGAGACCTTTTCTACATCAAGCTTAGAAAGTTGTTCGAATTTTCCACTTTCCTCGCCCAGCGCCTGGTAAAGGGCCCTTCCTTGCAAAAAAGAATCCTTATTCTGGCAGCAGAACTTAAAGCGGAAAAGCCGCCAGTCAGTATCAGAAAGCTCCGCCTCCACCTCAAAGGAGTTAATATCCGTCTTAATCAGATTATAAAGACTTTCCCGGCAAAGAGGCTTATCCCCTTCCGCCGCCTGAGTCGTCTTAGAAAGCTCCAGCAAAATCCCCAGAGCGCCGGTATCAATCAGCTCGGGCGCAAAACCGTAAGGAAAACCGTCCGCAAAAGTATATTCACATTTATATTCAATATGAGTTTGAACAAGCCGCGAGGTCAAATCCGCGTTAATAAAAGGCAAATCGGCATAGGAAAAAATTACAAAGTCCGCATTCTTTTCCCTTGCAAGATGAACAATTTTTGCCAGCAAGTCCCTTCCCGAACTTATGTCAGCACCCGGCAGGTAGTCTACTCCCCCGTTTTCAGCGGAAGCTGGCAAAAATTCTGCCTCCTCAAAAAATTCCTTACAGAGTTCAAAGGCCGACTTCCCGCCAAAAACTTTTTCGTCCTGATATTTATTTTTTTCGTCCAATAAAACTGTTAATGCTTTCATATATACTTTCGCTTTTTCCCTACTTAATAATCGGAATCTCATTGATAAAGTTAATAAAATTGATTAAATTCACTTTATGGAAAACGCTTACGCCCTTTCAGAATTACAAAAAGACCACGTTTTTTCAGTTACAGAGCTGAACGGCGTAATTTCAGAAATCCTGCAGCAGACATTTTTCAACATCACTCTTGAAGGAGAAATCTCAAACTTCAAACCAAGCGCCGCAGGTCATATTTATTGCACCTTAAAGGATGCCTCATCCGCAATCAGCGCCGTAATGTTCAGGGGAGCCGCCTACAAGCTGGCATTCAGCCCAAAGGACGGCGATAAAGTCCGCGTTACGGGAAGCATTTCGGTTTATTCTCCCCGCGGAACCTATCAGATTATCGTAAACAAAATGGAAATGGCCGGAAGCGGTAATATTTTACAGCTGCTTGAAGAACGCAAGAAAAAACTGGCCGCAGAAGGTCTTTTTGACCAGGCCAGGAAAAAGCCCCTGCCATTTTTTCCCCGCACAATCGGCGTTGTAACAAGTCCTACTGGAGCCGCAATCCGCGATATTTTACAGATTACAAAAAGGAGAAATCCTTCTGTAAACGTAATTATTTTACCTGCAATCGTTCAGGGAGCAGAAGCCGCTCCAACAATCTGCAAAATGATTGAAATTGCAAATTTCTATAAACTCTGCGACCTTCTGATTGTAGGACGAGGCGGAGGTTCCCTTGAAGACCTGCTTCCATTCAGCGAAGAAAGCGTAGTAAGGGCTGTAGCGGCCTCAGAAATCCCTACAATCTCTGCCGTAGGCCACGAAATTGACTGGGCACTCTGCGATTACGCCGCAGACAAACGCGCCGCAACACCTTCTGCCGCAGCAGAACTTGCAGTACCCCTTATGGCAGACTTAAAAATGCAGCTTTCTTCTTATAAAGATTATTTTTACACAAACATTCAGCAGAAGGTTGAACGCACAAGGCTTTTACTGAGGGGCTTTAATCCCGAATCCCTTGAAATCCGCTTCCGTGCAATTCAGCAGCCACTTTTAAACCGCTTTGAAAATGCAAGACAGGCCTTGAATCAGAATATTATAGACAAAATCCGCGATTACAGAAGCGAAATTGAGCGTCATAAAACAATCCTTGAAAACGCCAGCCCTAAAACAATTTTTGAGCGCGGTTATTCTATGGTTGTTGATAAGGCAACAGGTAAGGTTGTACGCGATGCAGCGACTCTTTCTAAAAATTCAGAAATTGAAATAACTCCGGCAAGCGGAAAAATCACCGCGACAGTAACCGCCATACAATCATAAAAGACTTAAACAGAGAGGAAAATATGGATTCTTTTGAAGAAAAACTTGCAAAACTCGAAAAACTCACAAGCGATATAAAAAGAAACGACATTTCGCTGGAAGATGCCCTCAAGGATTTTGAAGAAGGCATTAAGCTGGCAGCCGGCATGGAAAAAGAGCTGGACAAAATCGAAGGAAAAATCCAGATTCTGATGAACGAGCCGGTTCCAATGGAAAAGGACAATCCGCCTCAGATGGAGCTTTTTGACGGCGCTGATGAAATGACAGGAACAGCGGGCGCTCCACAGGCAGGAACAAGACAATGAGTTTGCAAAATCCTGTAAGGACTCTTAATGCAGAAGTTGCAAGAAAGATTGCGGCAGGAGAAGTTATCGACCGTCCCAACGCAATTGTCCGCGAATTGATGGATAACGCTATCGACTCTGGCGCAAAAAACATCACCGTAGAAATTTCCGGCGGCGGAATCGAAAAAATCCGCATTATTGACGACGGCTGCGGAATGACTAAAGACGATTTACAGAACTGCGCCCGACCTCACGCCACAAGCAAAATCGCGACCGAGACAGATTTAATGAATTTGAAGACCCTGGGATTTCGCGGGGAAGCCCTTGCTTCCATTGCGGCTGTATCACGCCTTTCTATAATTTCGGGCGGCTGGAAAATGAGGGCCAGCATTACAGAAGACCATATTATTGAGCCCGCCGCCGGCACTCAAGGCACAATCGTTCAGGCAGAAGGCCTTTTTGAAAACTTCCCTGCCCGCCGACAGTTTTTAAAGCGACCGGCAACAGAAGGCCTCATGTGCAAGAACACATTTATAGAAAAATCCCTCTGTAAAACAGACATTTCCTTCCGCTTTATTGTGGACGGAGAAATCAAACTTGATTTGCCGGCCGGCCAGAGCCAGAAGGAACGCTTTGTCCTTGCAAACAGCTACAGTGAAGACCTGGCTCTTTTTAATGAAGTAAAAAATCAGTCATCCCACTTTACAGACGAAAGTCTGGACTGGGAATTTAACGTAGTCATAGGGGAGCCGGCAGTAAGCCGCAGTAATAAAAAAGACATTTTTATTTATGTAAACGGCCGCCGCATCCAGGAATACTCTCTTGTTCAGGCAATTGAATACGGAGGACAGGGCTATTTTCCAAACGGCACCTACCCCGTCGCAGCCGCCTTTATTCAGGTGGCGCCAAGCCTGGTGGATTTCAATATCCATCCGGCAAAAAAAGAAGCCCGCTTTTACGACATTTCAGACCTGCACCACGGCCTCAGCTCTGCCATTAAAAGCTTTTTCTTAAAATATACCCAGCAGAACTTCCGCGAAGATAAGCCCGCAGACGCTGTACGCGAGTTTTCTTTTGCCCCGGAATCTACACCAGAGCCAGTCTATCAGAATCACATAAATTACCGGCCGGGGAACGGATCCGGTTTGGGCTCATATTCAGAAGCCTCTTCGCACACTTCTTCTTCGGGCTCATCATCCTCGGGCGATTTCAGAAGCCGCTTTTTAGGTCTGAGCACGGGTGGCGCAGGAGGCACCAGAGGCAGCGCAAGAGGTATTCCAACAAACGAAACCTTGATTGCAGAAAGCGCTTCTTATTCCATTCCGGACCTTGTATCCCAGGCGCTGGAAGGAGGCTCAGAAGCATCACAGGCCGCAGCCCTGCAAAAAATCCGCTTTATCGGCTCTGCGCTTGGAACCTTTTTGATTGTAGAAAAAGGCTCAACTCTCTTTTTCATTGACCAGCACGCCGTTCACGAACGCATTCTCTTTGACAAGCTGATGAAGAATCAGGGAAAAAGCCAGGCTCTTCTTATTCCATATAAAATTAAAACTGATTCAAAAAGTCAGGATAATCAGCTGGAAAAGCTTGCCCCGGATCTTACAGCAATAGGCTTTACAACTAAAAAAATAAGTGACGGCGAATGGGAAATTACTTCGATTCCGGAACGCTGGACGGGCACTGAATACGATTTACGCTCCCTGATTTTTGTAAAACAGGTAGATCCAAAAGAAATCATCCGCTCGATTGCCGCAATGACAGCCTGTAAGGCAGCGGTTAAAGACGGTTATGTTTTAGATGACCAGACAGCTGCGGAGCTTGCAGAAAAGGCCTTCCAACTTGAAGACCCCCACTGCCCTCACGGCCGCCCTGTTTACACGACAATTTCACGGGAACAGCTTTTTGCCCTGGTAAAGAGAACTTAAAATACTATCTGAACCCTTATTCAACAAAAATCGGTTCAGGTTCTATTTTAGGCTCTTCCTTCTTTTCAATCTCTTTGATGATTTCCTGGGTCTGAATTGTTTCAATTTTTTTGAAGAGTTCTTCAGCCTCACGAAGTTCCTTAAGGCGTTTTTCCTCGCGTTTTCTTTCTTCTTCCGCGCGCTTTTCTTCCGCCAGAAGCTCTTCAGCCTCCCTAAGCTGCTTCTGTCTTTCTTCCTCTTCCTTCTGCCCCTTATCCAGAATTACCTTATCTTCCTTCAGCATTTTTTTCTGGGCGGCAGAAAGACTTTCCTCAGAATCATCACGTTTTTTATCAGCCCCGAAATATTCATCCTTGTAAAGCTCAGAATCATCACGGCTATGATTATAAAAATCCTCATTATCTTCAAAAAGCTCTTCAAGGTCGCTGTTGTCATAAAAATCAGGATTATCAGAATATTCTTCGGTAAGCTGTCTCTGGGCAGCCGCCTCCGCATCAAGCCTTTTCTGCTCTTCCTTCAAAAGTCCTATTAATTTTATGATTTTGACTCTTTGAGGATTTTTAGGTTCAAGCTTTAAGAAATTGGTATAATCCGAAATAGCTTCGATATAGCGCTTAAGCTGAAGATAGGAATTGGCCCGGTTCAAAAAAGCCTTGGCAAAAGTTCTATCCAGTTCTATTGCGTTTGTAAAGCATTTTGCCGCATTTGAGTATTCCTTAAGGGCGTAATAGGAATTTCCCTTATTATAATTAATCACAACCTTGTTTACAGAAGGGCTTTTCAAAGCGTTATCAAAGGCTTCAATTGATTTTTTATATTCACCAATCTGAAAGTATGAAAGTCCCAGATAATTAAAGGTATCTCCACTGGCATTCCCGCCTGCAATTTCCGCTTCCAGTAAAGGAATGGCCTCCCGCGACTTATTCTTAGTAAAAAGCATACCCCCTTCCGAAATCGCAAAGGCCTGCGAACATTCAAAAAGCCCCAGAAATAGACAAAATCCTAAAATTTTATTCTTAATTTTCATTATATTCATCCTTCAATTTGACATCTCAACTTAAATAATTTACTCTTATTTATTATCGAATTGTTATTTATACTTTGTTAATTTTATCACTATTTTTTGGAGATTAATATCCGGTATGTTTGCGCTTGTACTTATTATAATTCTCTTTCTTGTTGTAGGTGGACTCACTTTTGCGATTGTAAGAAGCGTAATGGCTCCTCACAAGCTTGATAATGTACCCCGCCTTATTAAACAGGGAAAAACTCAGGGAGCAATCAAGCTCTGCAAGCAGATAATTGCAAAGGAACCTAAAAACTACAAGGCTCACTTTTATATGGGTAAAGCCTACCTCAAGGAAGGCCGCAATGAACTCGCCCTTGTTGAATATAAAACCGTAAATGACAATGCTCTTTTTGGCCAAGGAATTGATGAACTGCCCTTCCGTAAAGAATATGCCCAGCTTCTTATGCAGCAGAACCAGCAGAATGATGCCCTGCAGAATTTCCTTCTCCTTACAAAAATGGAACCTAACAATGCAGAAAACTTCTTCCAGGCAGGCCGCATCTACGAGCTTCAGAACCGCTACGACATTGCCCTGGGCTTTATGCAGAAGGCCGCTATGCTTGATAAAAAGCACGCAAAGGCTCACGCAGAAATCGGACTTATGATGTACCGGACAAAGCAGCTGGAAGGCGCAAAAAAGGAAATTGATATTGCTATAAAATTAAGTCCTGAAACTTATTCATCATATTACTATCTTGGAAAGATTCTTAAGGACCAGAAGGATTTGAACTCTGCTATCAAGGCCTTTGAAAAAGCCCAGAGAGACCCGGAAGTCCGCATGAAGGCTTTGATTGAACACGGTTCCTGCTTTATGGTTGCAAACCGCTATGATAACGCCGCTATGGACTTTCAGCGTGCCATCGACCTTGATAAAAACAATTCAAATCCGGAAACTCTTTTTGCCCGCTACTTCCTTGGCCTCTGCTACGAAAAATCCCGCAAAATTGATGACGCTATCAAGCAGTGGGAAGAAATCTATAAACGCAATAAAAACTTCCGCGACGTTGCTTCAAAGCTTCAGGAATACAAGGATTTACAGGCAAACGACTATCTTAAAGATTACCTTACCTGTTCAAACGACGAATTCCCTGATATCTGCAAGAATGCCGCTGAAAAAGGCCTCAACCTTCAGGTTCTTTCCTGCGACCTCAAAAAATGGGGCTGCCAGATTACAGGCATCAACAAGGGTGATGATTCCTGGATGAACGTACGCAAGCAGGTGCTTTTAATCCGCTTCTTCCGTAATCCTGAACCGATTGAAGACGCACCGGTGCGCGAAGCCGTAGACCTTCTTAAAACTATGAATGCCGTAAAAGCCTTTTTGTTTACCAGCTCAACCTTCTCTCAGGCAGCCAAGCATTTTGCAGAAAACCGCCCTGTCGAACTTGTTGAAAAACAGAAGCTGGAAGCGGTACTATCTAAGGCAGGTCAGTAAAGACTTCTGAAAAAATGAAAATCCTCTGCGTTTCAGACTATGTAGATCCTCTCATTTATAATCCAAACCTGAAGCAGGCTTTCCCGGATATTGATTTAGTTCTTTGTGCCGGGGATTTACCAATGGATTACATAGACTTTATCGTAACAGTCCTGAATAAGCCGACCTACTTTGTTTTCGGAAACCATAATCTGAAAGAGCTCAGATATTATGAAGTGACTCCGGATCATTTAAGAGGCGGGGCAAAACCTTTTCCTCAGCCGGAAAAATGCGCTCACGGAGCAACCTACCTGGGCTTTAAGACAGAAGTAAATCATAAGCTTTCGTATATAGACCCGAAAACCGGAAAGAAAACTCCGCTTTTAATAGCGGGAATTTCCGGCTCTTCAAAATACAATAACGGGGCCTGCCAGTACACAGACCGGGAAATGAAGCACCACCTCAAGAAGCTGGGACTCAGGCTTTTATGGAATAAAATCCGCTATGGCCGCTATCTTGATATTTTTCTAACCCACGCAACTCCGCGGCACATTCACGATCACGAAGACCCCTGTCATGTAGGATTTAAATCTTTCAACTGGTTCTTGCAAAAATACAAGCCATCACTTATGATTCACGGTCATATTCATCTATATGATATGAGGGAGGAACGTTCCGGCATTTATTACGATACAAAAATCGTAAATGCCTACGCTCACTGCATAATTGATTTTCCAGATGATACTGTAATAACAAACAACTGATTATGAGGGGATAAGATGTCAATCGCAGCACAACAGTCTGAAGAAGATTTTTCAAAAGCCCACAACAAGGCTTTTTTTAATGAAATACAGCATTTTCTCAATCCGGAAGAAGCAAGCCTTCTTTCACTTAATGATGTAAAACAGCTGATAAAACCAAAAAATGAAACTTACGTCGGAATGAAAACAATTGAAGTTTCAAAAGTTGTAGGAAGCGAAGGCCGATACAATGATTTTGACAACCGTTTCTTTCCGAAAAACTCACATCTGAAGAACCGCTGGCAGCACGTAGATGAAGCGGCAATTAATTCTGTTGTTCTGCCACCTATTAAAGTTTATGAACTTGCGGGGCTTTATTTTGTGCGTGACGGAAATCACCGGGTTTCTGTTGCAAAGGCACGGGGAACTGAGTTTATCGACGCAGAAGTAGTTTCTCTCCAGAGCGAAATCGTACTTAAACGCCCTGATAATCTCAGGGATGTAATCCGCCAGATTATCAATTACGAAAAACGCTCGTTTTATGCAGAAACAGCCTTCGGTGACATTACAGATTACTGGTGCCTTGATTTTTCAACAACAGGAAGCTACGACGTAATCTACAACCATATTCTGACTCATAAATACTATCTGAACCTTCACAAAACAGAAGAAGTTTCTATGGAAGCGGCGATTATTTCCTGGTTTGAAACTGTATACTACCCGATTATAGTGACAATTCAGAAACAGAAAGTAATGAAATCCTTTAAAAAGCAGACAATTTCCGACCTTTACGTCTGGATTGTGCGCTACTGGGATGATTTGAAGTCAAAATTCGGAGACGATAATATTTCAATTGATGATGCCGTATCAGATTTTTACCGCCAGAACAAAATCCCTCTATACAGAAAATTTATGAACTGGGCTAATAGAATAATAATAAAACATCAGCAATAAAAGTCATAAAAACTTGACGGCTGGATTTTTCAAGTTTATAATTTTATTTGTATTTAAAAATACAAAGTTTTAGGGAGATTAAAATTTTGACTTCAATTGATTCATTCATCGGCGTTCCGTTGCTGATATCAGCAATACTGGGATTAGTGCTTCTTCTCTCGTTATTTATGCTGAAAGTGCGCAATAAGACAAAGCCAAGCTTTATTTTTTACCTTATGCTTGCTGCCGTTATTGCCGGTGCACTTTATTCAGTTATCACTAAAAAATACATTTACTTTGTATTTGCCACAATTCTTTCAGAATTTTTCCTTGCAATCTTTCTCCTTTTCAAAACCTTTGATGATCCGGAAAAGCGGGAAGCTAAAAAAGCCGCAAAAGCAGCCATTGAAACAAGCCATTCAGATCAGGACACAGTTTCTGCCGCTTTGATTACAGAACTTGAAGAAAAACACAAGCGTACGCTCAGCGTATACAATGACTTCGTAAATAAAGTATCAAACTTCTTTACAAACGATAACTCAATGGAAAACTTCCTTGAATACTGTAATGGTGTTTTAAGGGAAAAGGTTTCTGCAGACGGTTGTATCATCCTTATTGCTGATGATTATGATCAGGTGCTTGCAGTAAAATCCTTTGTAGGTTCCTTCCCTCCTCCATATAAATTGCCTGATGATTTACCGCACAAGCCTTTAAGAGTTGAAACAAACCTTCGTTTTGCTCAGTTCCAGCTCAGCGGAAACATTTTTGGAGATATTTTCACGGAAGGAAAACCGGTTCTCATTGAAGATTCAGTAAAAGACCCACGTGTATATCAGAATGGTCCGGAAGACTTCTTAAGAACAGGAAGTTACATTTTTGCACCAATCCGTGAAGAAGAAAATGTTGTAGGTCTTATCGGTCTTGCAAAAAATCCAGGTGAGTCTAAGTTCAACAAGGACGATCTGGACAAGGTTGAATCTCTTGCAAATGCAATTTCTGTAACAATGAACCCTCTTTACAGCTTCCTGGCTTATGCAGAAAAGACAGAATTGAATAAGGGTGGTTCGATTGCTTCTAAATATCAGAAGGATCTTCTCCCTCAGAAGCTGCCGGTTATTCCAAAAATGTCTATCGGCTGTTTCTCAAATCAGGCAGAAGGTGTCTGTGGTGACTACTACGACATTCTTGCTTCCCGCAAAGACAAGATTTCCTTCATTATGTCTGACGTTGCCGGAAAAGGTATGAACTCCCTTATCGTTATGATAATGATCCGTTCAATTTTAAGACTTGCAGTAAATACAGCACAGTCTGCCGCAACAATTATGACCTGGGCTAACAAAGGAATCTGCGGTGAGTCATCAAAAATTGACCACTTTGCCAGCGTTGCCCTTATTAATTACAATGCAACAACAAAAGAAGCTGAAATTGCTACCTGTGGAAACAATCCGGTATTCCTCTTTTCAGCCAGCGATAAAACAATCAAACAGGTTTCAACTATGAGTGAACCTCTTGGTGTAACAAAAGAAACTGTGTTTGAAAATATTACATTAAAATTAAATTCTGGTGATATATTGGCGACTTGTACCGATGGTTTGCTTGAATCATTAAATGAAAATGGTGTACAATATTCGTCGAGTAGTTTATCCAGAATTATAATAAAGAATTGCAATGCAAGCGCTAAGGAAATTTCAAACAAGGTTAAAGATGATTTGAAAAAGTTCTGTGGCGTTGCACAGCAATATGATGACCAAAGCCTTCTGGTAATAAAAATACAATAGAAAGGAGCTTCTATGGAACTGAAAATACGTAAGAATGGTGATGTTTACATTATCGACGTAACAGGAGAAATGGATCTTTACAATTCATACAAGTTGAAGGAACTTGTAATGAAGATGTTGGAAAAGAACGTTAAAAACTTTGTTATCAATCTTGAGCAGGTAGATTACATCGACTCTTCTGGAATCGGTGCCTTGATTTACATCTGTTCTACAATCAAAAAGATGAACCTTAATCTGGCAATTGCTAATATTCACGGCTCTGTAAAGAAAGTTATTGAACTTACAAAGCTTATGGGATACTTCCCTATTGCCAACAGCATTGATGAAGCTTTGCTGATGGTAAAAGAATAACCAGATTAGCTGATCTTGATTTTTTAGAGGTTATAAAATGCAGGAATTTAAAGAGCTTAGATCGGACGAGAATGACCCTTTATTTGATAAAACTAATATGTTGAAGAAGGAGTTTCCGTCAGATTTCAGACAGATTCGTTATTTCACTTTGTTAATTGTACAGTCTGCACCAACAGAAATTAAGGAATTGAACCTTTTGGAGCAGCAGATTAGTGAAGTAATCAAGAATGCTGTAAAACACGGAAACCATTGCGACATCAATAAGAAAGTAACTGTATGGTATTCTTTTAGTCCAACCCATGCTCATATTATCGTTCAGGATGAAGGTGAAGGTTTTAAAGACCTTGAAAAATGGAACGAATTCAACAGAAAACGTCTTGAATGTCTGCACAACAATGATTTTATGCAGCTTGCTGACTATGTTTCTTTCAAAACTAAGGAGTCAGACAGCCAGGATGGTGGTAACGCCTTGTTTGCTGCCCTTGAATACTGGAACGGTGGCTTTGTATACAACGGAAAGAAAAATGCCGTAGCAATGCTCAAGAAATTCCAGCAGAAATTCCGAACCGCCCACGACGGCGAATAGTTATTGTCAACCTTTTTTGACTTTGTCAAAAAAGGTTGATGTTAAACAAAAAAAACATCAGCAAGCGCTGATGTTTTTTTTGTTTAACTGGAGATGGGGGGAATTGAACCCCCGTCCGAAAAGGTAAACCAGGTGCCTCTACAAGTTTAGTTATGCGAGGTGGTTGTCGGGAGCCGGTAGCAGCATAACAAGCGTCGCCTCCGTATTCTGATTAAATGTCCTTCCTAAATACCAGAAACTTTAAGAAGCAAGTCCCGATGGGTAAAAGACGGGCCGGCAACGCGGAACAGAGCCGCCGGGGTCCTGCAAGGCAAACTAAGCTGCCATTGCGAACTGTTCTTCGTTAGAATCTTCTTCTTTACGTTTTGCAGTTATTTGTTTGTCAGTTTAAGGAACCTTCACTCCTACTTGCAACACAAGATTTCGCGATTCCGTCGAAACCGGTGCACCCCCAAGTACTATTAAATATATGCATAAATCTGAAAATCGTCAACCTTAAATCTGTGAAAGCGGGAATCTGTAAACGCTTCCGCAGTTACGGCAGACAATTTCTACAGGATCAAGGCCTTCTTTTTTCATAGCTTCCTTTTCTTTGGCAGGAAGATTTTTCAGGTAATTCAAATAACTTTCTTCATTACACTTACAGTCAAAAATAATATCGCGGCTGAGTGTAATCGTCGGGCTGAACTCCCGGAAAAGACCTAAAATAATATCTTCTGAATCAACAGTTTTTTCAGAATAAAGCTGACCTAAAGACGGGCAGGCAGTAAATGCATTTTCCACACGGCGGATTAAATCCTCTTCTTCTGCATCTTCTTCCTGATGGCTGTCTACCTGAGAACCAATTCCCTTTGTACCACCGGTTTTTGGCATAATCTGAAGATACATAGAACCGGCACCAACAACTCTGCCCTGCTTATCAAACTGAACGCTTGTATTAAAGGCTGTTTTCAACTGTTCAGACTGTCTGAAATACCAGGCGAAATCCTTGGCAATATTTCCGTCATCAACATCAACCGTACTCTGCTGAGGATATTTATCATCCGGGTGAACACGGCTTACTGTAAGGTTACCTACGCCTAAAAATGGCTTTAAATCCCAGTTTTCAAGTGGCTTATCAAGTTTAATATGCTCGTTATAAAGATAACCGCGGACATAGCCCGTAGAATCAGCTTCTAAAGAATAGCCTTCTGCGCTGCCGGTTCCTTCATATTTAATGACAGTATGCTCACGATCCTTCATCATAGGAATTGTAAGAGCCGCACAAAGTCCGGCCTGTCCAAGAATCATAGTTTCAAGAATTCCAAGCTTATGCTGCGCCCTCATCTGATTAACAAACCGAGTCCCATGAAAAAGCGCCCCGCGTACACGGCCGTCTGCCATTGTAAAAATACGTAATTTATCCTCTTCCAGCGACTCCAGGCGCGCTTTAAGTTCTTTATCTGTAATTTCTGCTTTAATCATAATAGTATAATAGCATTTTTTATTGCATTGATAAACATTCTATAAATCATTAAAATAGTTCTATTATATTTTTTAGAGGTATTACTATGGCAGTTGATGAAAAACTACAGACTGTACGTCACTCATGTGCGCACGTTATGGCAGAAGCTATTCTGAAACTGTTCCCTGGCACAAAAATTGCAATTGGTCCTGCTATTGAGAACGGTTTCTACTATGATTTTGAATTCCCAACCGAAACCAAGTTCACCGAGACCGACTTTGCAGCTGTTGAAAAAGAAATGCGCCGCATTATCTCTGGTAATCATGACTTTGTAAGAAAAGAAATTTCAAAAGAAGAAGGCCTTAAGCTTTTTGCTGACCAGCCTTATAAAATTGAACTGATTAAGGATTTGCCAGAAGGCGAAACTATCACAACTTACGAGCAGGACGGCTATCTTGATCTTTGCCGCGGCCCTCACGTTGCCAACACAAAAGAAATCAACGGACAGGCTTTCAAGCTTACAAAAATTGCAGGCGCTTACTGGCGCGGTGATTCTAACAACAAGATGCTGACCCGCGTTTATGCAGTTTGTTTTGCAAAACCAAATGACCTTAAAGATTACCTTAAGATGATTGAAGAGGCAGAAAAACGCGACCACCGTAAGCTGGGAACTCAGATGGATCTCTTCCACCTTGATCCGGAAGACCCGGGTCAGATTTTCTGGCATCCAAACGGATGGACTATCTACACAACAATTCAGGATTATTTGAGAAAGATGGTTCGCCGCGACGGATATCTTGAAGTAAATACTCCGGCTATTATGCCACGCACTTTGTGGGAACGTTCCGGTCACTGGGGACACTACCAGCAGAACATGTTCATTACAGAAAGTGAAAAACGTCTTTTTGCCATTAAACCTATGAACTGTCCGGGTGCCCTTGAGATTTTTAAGAGCCGCCAGCGTTCATATAAAGACCTTCCTTTGCGTCTTGCTGAGTTTGGTCACGATGTTCGTAACGAACCTTCCGGAACTTTGCACGGAATTATGCGTGTACGCGGCTTTGTTCAGGATGATGCACATATTTTGTGTACAGAAGAGCAGATTGGTGCCGAAGTTGCAAAATTCTGTAAGCTTTTGAAGACAGTTTACCATGACTTTGGCTTTAATGACCTTGTAGTAAAATTCTCTACAATGCCGGAAGACCACGTAGGTGACCTTGCAACATGGGAAAGAGCAGAAAAAGCCCTTTCTGACGCTTGTCACGAAGCTGGTCTTGAATACGAAATTCAGCCTGGTGAAGGTGCCTTCTACGGTCCAAAACTCGAATTCAAACTTTACGACTGTCTTGGCCGTGAATGGCAGTGTGGTACAATCCAGGTAGACTATCAGCTTCCAAGTGCAGAACGTCTTGACGCAACATACATTGGCGCAGATAACCAGAAACACCACCCGGTAATGCTGCATCGCGCTATCCTTGGTTCTCTTGAGCGTTTCCTTGGTATTCTGATTGAAAACTTTGCCGGTGCCTTCCCAGCTTGGCTTGCATTCGAGCAGGTTGCTGTTGTTCCTGTAAGCACAGAATTCAATGACTATGCAAATGAAATCGCAGAAAAACTTCAGGACAAGGGCTTCCGCGCTAATGCCTACCTTGATGACGACAACATGAAGAGTAAGATTAAGGTAATTTCTACAGAACACCGCACCCCTTACATTCTGGTTGTTGGTCAGAAAGAAAAGGACGAAAAAGCAGTTTGCGTACGCTACCGCTTCAGCTCTGGCAAACAGCAGGAAACAAAATCGCTTGAAGATTTTATCAGCTACATCACAAAAAATGTAGAAGATAAATCTGTAGAGATTTAAGTTCAGAATAACTTATTGAAAAGCATCAGCGAAAAAAAGCTGATGCTTTTTTTTTAGGGCTTTGTACATTGACAGGCCTATAAAAATAGAGGAAACTTTTATAAATAATTAAGTTTAATTATATTACAGGAGTTATTATGAAAAAGTTTACTTTGATCATCACTGCGCTTTGCGCTTTGTTATTTTCCTGCAGTAATGGTTCTGAGACCTCCTCGAATCCACCTTCCCAGAAAAAAAACAGCGACTGGCTTTTCTTGTTTTACTTTGATGCAGATGACAGCAACATCAACGATGATTTGTACACAAATCTTCGGGAGATTGAAGCTGCCTTTGCCCAGACAAGGAATAAAGATGGAAGCCCTAAAGAAGGATACGCTTCTGTAAATGCCCTTCTTCTATGGGATGGAATCAGCGAAGAAAAGAATAGTGAACAAAAATTTATTCATGCTGACGGAGCTTTGTACGAAATCGGTGCCGATTATACCTTGCAAGTTCTTCCAACCCAAGGAAATGAATATGGCGATGGCAGAGTATATCTTACTGAGGGCTTTTCAGTTGGAGCAAACACAAAAGACCTGACAGCAGAGGCAGGCAGCTGGCTTGCAAAAGAGCCTGATATGTCAGATCCGGCAACCTTTACAAACTTCTTAAAGTGGGCTAAAGAGCACTACACCGCAACAAATGTTGTAGTCTGCCTGCAGGATCACGGATCAGGAACCTTCAGAGAAACTTACACGAACTCAACCGCCCTTACCCAGGCCTTATGTTTAGATGCAAGTGTTGACACTGGCAGATTGCTGACTTGTAAAAATATAACTGATGCACTCACAGAGGCTGGCTGGACAGGTGCCGATAAGCCAAAAATTTTGTGGAATGATGTTTGTCTGCAGGCCACAACTGAAATTGCCTGGAATTACAGAGGGGTTGCTGACTATTATTGCGCTTCACCAAATGTAAGCCTTATGCCAAATTATTATGGAATTTTTACAAACATTAAAAAGGATGTGTCAGCACTTAACCTGGGAAAAGTTATTGTGAGTTCCTACTTTGAGCGCTATTACAAAGATCCTCGCACTTGTCCTTCAAATCCAACTGAAGCGCAAGGACAAAGAGCCAGCGGAACTTCTATGTTTACGCAATCATTTATCAGTCTTGATACGAATAAGCTGACAGAGCTTAAAAACGCAGTTGAAAAGCTTTCACAAGATTTACTTACTATAAAAGAGAATAATGGAGACGTATTTAATTCGATTTATACGAATTATATAAAACAATCTTTATACGTGCTTAAAGACTGCAAGGGGCTTGCCTACCCGGGAACTTATGCCTGGCTTAATGATTTGGGCTGGTTTTGTAATGACATCCTTTCAGACAAAGACCTGACCTTAGCACATGAAAGTGCAACTTCGCTCCGTAACTTACTGAAAAACGGTGACGACAAACTCATCATTTATGCCTGGGGTGGAAGGTGCGCCACAGAGGACAATCCTCAGGGCCAGTGGACTAAAACCACAGCAAATCAAATGTATCTTACCGGCAAAAAGGATTTTATTTCCCAAAAGAATATATCGACCGAAAAAGATGTAGAAGTTTATGGCCTTACAATTGCAGGAAGTTCGTGGAAACCAAATAAAGATGAAGCAAATCCTATGCTTCATTACTACGACTGGACAGGATTTTCTGAAAGCTGGGGTAAAGTCATAAGAGCCTGGTGGGATAACAATCTATAGCTTTTTATAACTTTACCCCAATTTTACTAAAAAGACTTTGCAATCTGTTCAGCAACATAGAGCCCTGAAGCAGAAGATTGACTTAAAGAATGAGTCCAGCCGGAACCGTCACCGATAAAGTAGAGTCCGTCTAAATCTTTTGCCCTCAGGTGCTCATCAACATCAACGGTGTTGTTATAGAACTTACATTCAACGCCGTAAACAAGATTGTCATCATTTACCATACCCGGAACCAGATGGTCCAGAGCCTGAATCATTTCAATGATATCATCAAGAATACGCTTTGGAAGAACAAGACTCAAATCACCTGGTTCTGCATTAAGACTTGGAATAACTGTGTTTTCTGCAATGCGGCTTTTTGTAGAACGCTTTCCACGGATTAAATCGCCGTAACGCTGAACAATTACCCCGCCTCCCAGCATATTGGAAAGTTTGATAATCGCTTCACCGTATTCAGAGCTGTCATCAAAGGGTTCTGTAAAGGCTTTGCTTACAAGAAGGGCAAAGTTTGTCTTATTGGTTTTAAGGGCCGGGTCCTCAAAAGAATGACCGTTTACAGTAATACCGCCGTTTGTATTTTCGGTAACAACAGCACCGGAAGGATTCATACAGAAGGTGCGCACAAGATCTTCATAAGTTTTTGTGCGGTAGGTAATTTTACTTTCATATAAATCTTTTGTAACATGATTCCAGATTTCATCAGGACATTCAAAGCGTACCCCGATATCTACGCGGTTTGAGCGGGTATGAATCTTAAGCTTCTTACAAACATCTTTTACCCACTTGCTGCCTGAACGTCCGGCAGCAACGACTACCTGATTTGTATAGATTTTAAAATCTGCAATTTCAACCTGATAGTCAAAAGCCTCTTTTTCCTTATCCTGATTAAGCTTTATTGCAGAAACCTCTGTATTTGTAAGGATTTCAACCTTATTTGCCTTCAAAAAGTTAATCAGTTCTTTATAAATTACCTGGCCATAATCAGTTCCAAGGTGACGGATATCAGCATCCAGAAGATGAAGGTTATGCTGGGTACAGATCTTCTTAAAAAAAGAATCCTTAGAAGTATACAGGCGGGGGAATTCAAGATTTTTATTTTCACGTTCAGAATAGAGCTTAAAAAAGCTTTCGTTACAGCTGTCGACTGTGCGCATCAACTCAAGAGCCTTTTCCTTTCCGATTTTTTCCCAGAGGTTTCCGCCAAAATCATTTGTAATAGGGAACTTTCCGTCAGAAAAAGCACCGGCTCCTCCTTCCCCATCCATAATTGAACAGGTTTTACAGCGAACACAGTTTGTCTTATTCTTGATTGCCGGGCAGATACGTTTTTCAATAGCATTGCCCTTTTCAATAATAATGATATTAAGTTTTGGGTTCTGTTTTACAAGACCATAGGCGGTATAAAGACCGGCCGGCCCTGCTCCGATTATTGCAACATCATAATTTTCTTTCATTTTTACTACCTGCCGATATTATACCTTTTTTTTAAACTTAAATCAAAATAACTTGCCGAAACCTTTCCGCTTTTATTATGTTTATATAATAGGAGTGGAGAGAAATCTTTAAGGCACAAAAATGACTAGCGCAGATATTCTAACAGAAAACACATTACCGGCATCTTTAACAGACAGTCTTTCGATTCCCGGTGATTTTTACAAAATGGCCTTTCAGTTCCAGCAGATAATGATGGTTTATGAGAGCGCTATAAAACAAATCGAAACAAAACTTGATATCTTAAACAAAGAAAGCAGCGTAAACCGCACACGCAATCCAATCAGCACAGTAAAAAGCAGAATCAAAAGTCCGGAAAGCATAGCAAAAAAACTTGAAAAAAAAGGGCTTCCTGTAAATTTTGATTCAATGATGAAAAATCTGAATGATATTGCAGGCGTTAGGGTTATCTGTCCTTACATTTCAGATATTTATTCAGTCCGAGATATGCTTCTTAAACAACCGGATTTGACTCTTATCAAGCAGAATGATTACATCGAAAATCCCAAGGAATCGGGCTACAGAAGTCTTCACCTTGTAATGGAAATTCCAGTTTACCTTTCCAAAACAGAGCATAATGTCCGTGTAGAAATTCAGCTGAGAACAATTGCTATGGACTTCTGGGCAAGCCTTGAGCATCAGCTTCGCTATAAGAATATAGCTAAAGTGCCCGACAGCGTAAGACGAGAGCTTTTTCGTGTAGCCGAAACCATCGCAATGACCGACCGCGAAATGGAAGAAATTGCAATCGAACTGCAGGCACTTGATTAAAGAAAATTAGATTGGGTGGCGGCGCTTTTCAATCCAAGACTTAGGAGGCCTTCGCATCCAGATACCACCCACGACAGAATCAAGTTCCTGGTCGGACAATATCAGGCCGGCACTTTTTATAAAAGGCTCTTTTCTGCAGATTGACATTTCCTGCTGGATAAAGGCTTTCAGAGGGCAATAAAAAAAAATACATTTTTTTTTGAAAATTTATGATTTAAGCTCTTGATAAAAGTTTTCGATTAGTATATATTATTAATCACGCAACGGGCAATAGCGCAGCTGGTAGCGCGTCTGGTTTGGGACCAGGATGTCGGGGGTTCAAATCCCTCTTGCCCGACTAAAGAACTTCTGGAAATATCTGGAAGTTCTTTTTTATTTTAAATCGTATTCTGAATTTAATTAAATAGGGATTTGAAGCGGAGTGAGCGCGCCGACAGGCGAAAAGCGTGCACGGATGCACGCGACAGCGAACGGAGACGGCGTGGAAGGAGCAGACAGGAAGTCTGCGACTGTAACGCCAAATCCCTCTTGCCCGACTTAAAAACCTTCTAGAAAATAACTAGAAGGTTTTTTTATTTTAAAATTTAATTGCAAAATCACTCTTGCCGACCTAAAACCTCCTCAAGGGGCATTCTGAAAGCTTTATCTTACTGCACAGTTCTTCCATACCATTTGTAGCAAAGTAATCTGACAGCACGTCTTTAGTAACGCGGGCCTGAGGTCCAATGCAGATTTCTTCAAACAAATCGGAATAGTGGATTTTCAGGCGGTCGCAGACGTTACGCAGTTTGAGAATATAGTATTTTTTAATGTTTGTTTCCTCTACAAAGAAATGTGGCTGGCCAAGATGCTTGCTAACGTCATAAGGAAGCGAAACAAGCCGATATTCTTTTTCGCTTATAAAAGACGGGTGTTTAAAAAGCGGAGAACTTGTAATCAGACGGTTAAAAATCTGGTGAACTTCTGCCTTGTCGGGATTATCACAGGTTACAAGCTGGGCAATTTCATAGACAATATCAAGTTCGCAGCAGGATTTTGAATAATTCACCTTACAAAGAGGAGCGTGGCCTGCCTGCCCTATCTGTTCAAGAAGTTCTTTATTAAAGGCAATGCAAACTCCCATTCCATTTTTTGCATATCTTGCCCACTGGGCTGCATCATCAGAATATTCACTGAAGCAGCTGGCATAACTAGAAAGCCTGCTAAAATCCTTGAGGTTTTCTGCAAATAAATCATCCATGCGCCTGTAAAAGTCTTTGGGAATCGCATTTCGGACGGCAGCCTTCAGTTCCTTAATAAAGTATTCCATCTCCTGGCTGTCATTCATACGCCTAAGATTCCAGAGCCAGATTTCGCCGTTTACAATAATTCCCCGCATTGCATTAAAATCTGTGTAGTGATAAAGAGTCATACTTTTATTGTAGGGCGACTTGTTTAAAAGGGCAAATTAAATCATCTCAATCCCGTTACAAAAAGTAAGTCTTCATCATCCCCTTACCTTTTACATCAATTTCTGTATTCTGACTATACTGATAATAGCTTAAAGTCTGGGCTTTTGTATTTTCAGTCACATGGATTTTCATAGGAATTCCTGTGCTTTCCATGCGGCTAGCAACGTTTACCGTATCGCCCCAGATGTCGTAAATAAACTTTGTTTTTCCAATAACACCGGCAACAACAGGTCCAGAGTTTATTCCAAGCCTGATTAAAAGTTTTACAGGAGAATTATCATTAAAGGCCTGTACATCGCTTAAAAGACCTTTGGCAAAACGAAGCATTTTCAAAGCCCCTTCATTATACGGATCTTCTGTAAGTCCGCTTGCCGCCATGTAAGCGTCCCCTATCGTTTTTATTTTTTCTATACCTTCTTTCTGTGCCCGCTCATCAAACATAGAAAACATTTTATTCAGCATTGTTACAATTTCTTCGGCATTCATTTCTCCGCTTATTTTTGTAAAGCCGACAATGTCAGTAAAAAGCACCGTAACATTCGGATATTCCTTAGCTATCGTGCGGTCAGGATGGGCCGTAAGCTCACGGGCAATTTCTTTTGGAAGAATATTCAAAAGAAGCCTTTCAGAACGGTTCTTTTCCTCTTCAAGCTCTTTAGTACGTTCCTTTACGGTATTTTCAAGCTTACGGTTTTCTTCCTCAACGCGGATAAGTTTTCCTTCAAAAAGCATGATTGTAGTTGCAATGATGAAAATCACAAAAAGAAGCCCCAGAAAAATATCAAAAAGCGTATTTGTAAGGGGCTTTAAAATACTTGAATAAGTAAAAAGTATTTTTTGCTCCAGAGGATGATAATTATGAGGAGTGTACATGATACAACCAAAGCCAAGATTCTTAAGCGGAGTAATAGTATAAAAATCAACACCGTGAATATTTTCCGCATCCTCTTCATGTGGCTTTTTTACAATAAGATTTCCGTCAACCAGGCGGAAGGTTCCGTTCCAGGGACCGGGATCAACCGTAGAAGTTTCCGGGACAGAAACTGAAAATTCCCAGTCGGTAATAATCGTACTTTTCATGTTATTATAAATCATTCCATCGTACTGGGCACCGGTTCTGTCAGGATCCTCTTCATCAATCCAGTGTTTATCGGCATTTCTTATAAATGTCACACAGACAGATTTTGAAAAATCGTTTTCTGAATAAGGCTGGTCAATTACAAGACTTTTTTCAGGAAGAGTTACTCCCGTAATAGAAATGATTAATAAAACCAGAAGAATTCCGCCAAGAGTTATGGAAAGTGTCTGCCATAAATGACTTCTTACAAGTCTTTTTCTTGATTCAGTAACAGCGATCTCTGGCTTACAGGCAGGACTCACTGCAAGAGTCCCACTGTCCATTGCAAAAAATTCTATTTCAATTAATTTGATTGATGAATAAAAAAGATGTAATGAACCAAGTCCCAGACTGATATTTATGCAGGGTAAGCCGTAAATAATCAGAATAAAAATCACACCAACCAGAAGAAGAATAAAATAAACAAGAAGCGAAATAAAAATATTTGACGAAAGCTTCTTTTTGTTCTGTATAAGCATAGTAAAGGAAATCAGGCCTGGTAAAAGTCCAAGAACTACACTCAAAGAATAAAATGCGCTTCTATGGTAAAGATTATTATCATCAAAATAATATAATAAATCCGTAAACTGACTGTAAATAGTCAGCACAATTCCTGTAAAGCATAAAAAGAAGACAATAAAAAGCTGACGGGGAATTCCCTTTCTTACAGATTTCACAGGATGAAAAATAATAGAAAAAGTTAAGTTTGACTGATTTATAAACTCACACACATAAAAACAGATAAAAAAAGGCAGGGAAAAATTACAGATAAAGACAAAAAAGTTACAAAGGCGCACCATATAGTAGCCTGTAAGACTTGTATTCCCCCTGTAATAATAGGCAAGAGCATCAAAAAGCAGAAGAAAGGCTGTAAAAAATTCAACAAAAATAAGAGTCCGCCTGCCGTTTATCTTTTTTCTGTTGCCGGAAAACAAAAAAATCCCGGCCTGAAAACAAAAGAAAAAAAGGATAATAAGAGTGGCAATACTGATAATTTTTATAGAGTCAGTCATTCCCACATTATAACATGGAAAATAAAATATTTGAAAAATATTTATTATATTATGCTTTTACTATAACTGCGCTGCACTCAATTTCCCCGCCTTTCAAAATGCGTTCAGGCAGGGCTTTTTCTATGCGGACTCGGACTGTCTTATTTACGGTAAGAGGCTGATTAGTAACAATTTCGCAGTGAATGAAGTTTTCTGTGACGGCGTGATAAATCAGATTTCCGTTAGAAGAGCGCAAAGCCACAGGACGGCGCACTGTTTCTAAGATTGCATCCATTTCTTTTCCCACAAACTGATTTACGTAATTTATCTTGCTGTTAATTGCAAAGTCTGTGATTTTTTTTGCACGCTGGCCGCTGACGCTCTGAGGAACCTTTGGCTTCATACTTTCGGCTGGAGTTCCGGGACGTTCAGAATACGGGAAGGCATGAATCCAGGCAAATGCACATTTATTGCATAAATCCATTGTGTCCGCAAAGTCAGAATCACTTTCTCCGGGAAAGCCGGTAATTATATCGCAGGCTAAAAAAGGATTTTCTTTTGCCTGGCGGAGCTTTTGACATGCATTAATAACAGCATCCCGCTTGTAAACCCGGTTCATCCTCTCTAAGACAGAATTACTTCCGCTCTGAACTGAAATATGAAAATGAGGACGGACACGGGGATTTTTTATTACCCGGCAGAATTCATCATCAACAACTTCGGGATAAAGGCTTGAAATTCTAAAGGCAATTTTTTTTGTATTTTGCAGAAGAAAATCCAGCAGCCGGGTAAAATTAAATATTTCCCCTTTATATTCTGCACGGTACTGTCCAATGTTTACAGTAGTAATTACAAGCTCATCATTACCCTTTTCCTCAAGCTCCAGAACCCGCTGTAAAGCTGTTTCAACCGGAATTGATACACTGTGCCCCCTGGCAATATGAATTGCACAGTAAGAACAGTTATTATTGCATCCGTCTTGAATTTTTAGGGAAGCCCTGGAATGAGCAATAAAAGAAGAGGTTGCAAGTGTAAAAGAAGCTTCCGGGAAGCCCTGTTTAAGAGTCGGAGAAGCAGATATTTTAGTATTAATAAGTTTTGCAAAGCTTATGGGGTCAAATGAATCTTTTACTTCTTTTAATAAAGGAGGGACTTCTGCTATGCGGCTTTTTATCTGGCCGCCAAGAACGGCTATGCGGCTGTCGATTGCCTTAATTTCTGAAGGATTAATCTGGGCATAACAGCCGGTGACAAGCACTGTTGCATTGGGATATTTTTTCAGCTGCAGGCGAATTATTCTTCTGGCCTTCTGCTCGGCCTTTTGTGTAACTGTACAGGTGTTTAAAATACAAAGCTTTGTCTGTAAATCTTCTGCCGAAGAGCTTGTTATGCCCTTCATATCAACAGAAAAGCCTGCATCTATAAAGAATCTTGCAGCCGCTTCACTTTCAATCTGATTTAAGCGGCAGCCTAAGGTTTCAATTCTAATATCACTCACAATAAATCAACTAATTAAGCTTTGCGCTGACTCTCTCTCGTCCGCGGCTGGCATCATAAGAATTCGGGTTGAGTTTAAGTGCCTCATCATAAGCCTGCAGTGATTCTGCATAGTTGCCGGCCATTTCTCTTGCAAAACCAACTCTTGCCCACCAGCGGTCACGCAGAGGTTCTTTTTTTACGGCCATTGTAAGGGAAATATCTGCGTGCTGGTATTTTGCCTGACGAATGTAGATTTCGCCCATATAATAGTAGGCGGCACCAATTCGGGCTCCGCTTTCTGAGGCTGTTGCGGCATATTTCTGGAACTGTTCAAGCGCTCCAAGATTTTTTCCAAGATAGTATTTTGCCTCACCAAAAATTTCGATAAGACGCAGATCATAAGGGCTGACTTTTAATCCGGCATCAGCCCTCTGCTCAGCTTCTGCATACTGCTTGTTTGCAACAAGTGACCAGCAGAGAACTACATAAGAATCAATGCGGTTAGGATTATCTGTAATTTCCTGCTCACAGATTTGAATTGCATCAAGATAGTTTCCGTTATGATACAAAACAAGGGCATCACGCTTTGAGCCCTGAGAAAAAATATTAAAAGAAAAACTTAAAGCCAATAAAAGTACACAATATAATTTCTTCATCAGATTCCCCTCTCTACTCTGCTGCAGGCTGCATCTGGCATTTTCCGGTAAATACACAGCCAGGCTCAAGAACCACCTTCTGTGTAGAAATATCACCTTCCAGCGAACCTGAAGCCGTTACGAAAATAAGCTTGCTTCCAGATACATTTCCCCTGACCTTTCCGCGGATAAGAACACGCTCCGCCTTAATGTCTGCATTTACAACCGCATTTGTATCAACCACAAGGTCACTTTCTGAAGTAATTGTGCCGTTGAGCTTTCCGCGGATCATAAATGTCTTTTTGAGCTTTATGTCGCCTGAAAAAGTAATATCACTTTCAACAATGTTGTCAAAGGATTCATCTTCAAGGTCAAAAAAATCTGTATCTTTTACGTCAAACATATTTTATCCTGAAGGCTATCTGCCCATCTGTGTGTAGTTTTTAGAAATCCAGTCCTTGTAAGAACCGCTCTGAATGTGCTCAATCCAGGTAGAATTTGCAAGGTACCAGTCTACAGTTTCCTGCAAGCCCTCTTCAAAAGTCATAAGGCGCTTCCAGCCAAGCTGAGTCTTGATTTTTGTACAGTCGATGGCATAGCGCTTGTCGTGACCAGGACGGTCTTTTACATAAGTAATTGTTTTTTCAACGTCTTCTACCTTTTTACCGGTTGCGGCGGCTGTAAGTTCAATTACCTTATGAAGCAGCTTGATATTCTGCCATTCGTTTTCACCGCCGATGTTGTATTTTTCACCGGTTACGCCGTTTTTTACAATCAGCCATACAGCGCGGTTGTGGTCTTCTACATAAATCCAGTCCCGGATATTGTCGCCTTTACCGTAAACAGGAAGATTTTTTCCGTCCTTGATATTAGAAATCATAAGCGGAAGAAGCTTTTCCGGGAACTGGTAAGGACCATAGTTGTTTGTACAGTTAGAAAGTGTGATTGGCAGGCCATAAGTGTGGAAATAAGCCATTACAAGGTGATCTGAAGATGCCTTTGAAGAAGAATAAGGGCTTCTAGGATCGTAAGGAGTATTCTCACGGAAGTAACCTGTTTCTCCCAAAGAACCGTAAACTTCATCTGTAGAAATATGATGGAAAAGAACGTCATCGCGGATAGAGCCGTCCTCTTTTTTCCAGTAATTGCGGGCAACATCCAGCATTGTAAAGGTTCCCATTACGTTAGTCTTTACAAAGGCTTCAGGACCAAGAATTGAGCGGTCAACGTGGCTTTCTGCAGCAAAGTGAACTACAGTATCAATATCATACTGCTTGAAAATGCGTTCTATTTCTGGGCGGTCGCAGATATCAACCTTTTCAAAGAAATATCGCTGATTATTTCCGGCAGCATTTCCGAATTTTTCTTCGACATCAGAAAGACTTTCAAGATTTCCTGCATAAGTAAGGCAGTCTACGTTTACAACTTTTCCGTCAAATTCAGCATCGCTGAAAAGATTATTTTTTGCTGATGAAAGTCCAAAAAGATAATGAATAAAGTTTGAACCGATAAAGCCGGCTCCGCCTGTAATAAGAATGTTATGTAATTTTCTACTCATATTTTCTATTATAATATATTTTTCATTTTTAGTCTTTAGCAAAAATCATATGCTGGGGAAGGTCAATTTCAAAAAAGCGTCCGTCCGGCAAAGTCAGTTTTACAGAGGCAAGTAAAAGCTGCTTGATTTTAAAAGTCTTTTTCAGCTTTTTATTCAGTTTGAAATTTCCGTGCTGGTCATCCCCTGCAATCGGAAGCCCGCTTTTAGCAAGGTGAATGCGGATCTGGTGCATACGGCCGGTTTGCAGCTTAAGGCGGATTTTGTAAAAATTGAAGGCAGCCTTTTCATCTTCACTTTCAGCAGCAAGAAAGGCCTCCTCCCGCCAGTTTTTTTCAACTTCATATTCTGTTACGGCCTTTTTTTTCTGTCCGTGCTGAATGATTTCCTCTGTGATTACGCCTTTTTTTGGAAAGCTTACTTCATTTTCAGAGGCACAGACGGCAATATATTCCTTACGGACTTCTTTTCCGCCGACAAGTTTTGTCCATTTTGAAGCGGCAGCCGGCGATTTAGCAACTACCATAAGTCCTGCTGTATCCTTATCAAGGCGGTGGACAAGATAAACCTTCTGTCCGGTCTGAATCGCAAAATCTTCATCAAGAGAATGCTTTACCCCCTGACCTCCCTGAACGCTGAGGCCGGCAGGCTTATTTATCACATAAATTTCTTTATCTTCATATAAAATGGGAACGCTATTCATCCGAAATATAATAATAAGGAAAAAACAAAATGACAAGAAATCACGTTTATAAAAAAATAGCGGCCCTTTTTACCGCTGCCTTCTTAAGTTTCTGCCTTTTTGCAGAAACTGTTATTGATGAAACCTTCGGCTACGCCCTTGATATTCCGGAAGGCTACCAGCTTTCTGCTACAGGCAACGACAATTTAAGCCTGGCCTTTAATCATAAAAATCTACCGGTTACACTGGCTGTAAAAATCTATGACAGCGAGGGTGATGCTCTTTCTGTTTTGCAGACTGCAATGCAGAAAATCGGTTCTAAGGAAAAAGCCAGCATTTTTGAATGGAATGATTCTCTCTGTTCTGTTGCAAATGCAAAGTTTACGGTAGAAGTTTCAGATTATGAAGGCTGGGCCGTATGTGCGCCTACAACAAAAGCGGGTTATTTTCTGACCCTTCTCTGCTATGCGCCCGCTTCTATGGCAAAAAAATGTGAGTTCTTTATCATTTCAACTATAAATTCACTAAAAATTGGTGATAAAAATACGGAAGGAATCTTTACAACAATCGCATATCCAAAAGAAGGGGCAAAAGCCCTGTCACTTAATATAGGCGGTAAAAAAGTTGCAACTAAAATTGATAAAAGCGACCTTGAAGCAAGCTCTTTTGTAATCAATATTGAGTTTAACATCCTTACAATGTATGCAAATCATCCTCTTAAGATGGATGCCTGGAAGCGCTATTACCGTATGATAGAAAGAGACAGCAAGGCCCGTATGGCAGGAGTTGCTGAGGACATATACAAGGCCTTGTATCCTGAGGCAAAAAAACAGAATGCAAAGCAGCCAGAACTTGCCTATGCCCAGATGCTTTTAAGCTGGGTACAGAGCTTTGAATACGCACAAGCCAAGCCTTCAACAGCCCAGAATATGAACTCAGGCTTTACATCCCTGCCTGCAGTTCTGGAAGGAAGCGGCAACGACTGCGACAGCCGTGCAATGCTTTTAAGCGCTCTTTTAAGCGCAAAAGGAATCCCATGCTTAATGATTTTCTCGCCGGAATACGCCCACGCTATGGCTGCGGTAAAAATTAATGCCCCGGGCCAGACCTTCAAAGATCCAAAAAGCGGCGAAGAATATTTAATGGGAGAAACGACAGCAAAAGTAAACTGGGGCACAATAGCCCAGGACCACGCTGACAGAAAAAAGTGGATGACTATTGAAGCCGAATAAGATGAATTAAAAAAAAAGCGGACTGTGGGACGCAGGCGAAAATTAAGGGGGCCCCCGTGAGGGGATGATACCTTGATTTTCGCCGTCGCTGGGACCCGCAGTCCGCTTTTTTTTGTAGTTCGGATTATCTATGCTTTAAGCAATAAGTCGTAAACTTCTTTTTCGCTGGCAGCGTTTACCATCTGCTCGCGCAAATCATTTTTCTTAAGTTTTGCACTGAAGTGCGAAATTGTCTTAAGATAGTATGAATGCTGGTTATAAGCGGCTGCAATCATAAACAAAAGATTAACGCGCTCATCATCGATTGTCTGGAAGTCTTCCAGAGGCTGCTTGCAAACGCCGACTGCCATTACAAGGTCTGTAACAGAAGAAAGACGAACGTGAGGAATTGCAATTCCGCGTCCGATTGCAGTTGACATAAGCTCCTCGCGCTTGAGGATTTCAGCTGTAAGCTCCTGTGCGTTCTTTACCTGAGGTGCTGTAGCAAGCACATCGGCAAGCTCAACAAGAGCATCACGCTTTGTAGTATGATTTATAAAAATTACGCGCTCAGGAGAAAGAATATTTCTAACCTGAACTTCAATCTGAGTCTGTTTTGATGAGTCTGAGGAAAGTCGTGCATTAACCCAATTTTCAACTTCTGACTTCTTAAAACGCCATACAGTTCCGATTTTTCCGGCTGGAATCTCACCCTTCTGAGCCCAGTCATATACAGTACGATCTGATACACGAAGATATTTAGCAACTTCTTCTATTGTAAGAATATCGTCTTCCACAATTGTACCCCACTTCCATTCCTTTTTGATATTTTTAATTAGAAAATCTTAGAATATTTTGCATTAATTACGTTTTTTTGTCAATGTACGATACCTGAAAAACTTCTGTTCAAGTTTTAGGAAAAGCTTTCAAGTCTTTATTCGACAAGTTGTGAGATTCATTTTTTTATGATAAAATTATTAAATTATGGAATCAAATAAAAAACTTCCGCTTTTCATCGGAGCCGCAATCATCTTTTTTATTTTATATGTAATTCTTGCAGCTAAACCGCTTCATAAAGAATATCAGTTCCAGCCAGTCTGGAAAATAAATATTACAAAACAGGTTTCACCTCTAAAGGAAAATGAACAGCTCTATTACTTCCGTCTTGGAAAGAATCTTGGGTATTTTACAGACGAAGGAAATATTACACTTTATAAGACCTTCACAAATCTTGCTTCAATTTCTGATACATATTTCTGCCTCTATGATAACTATGCAAGAAACACAACCTTTTATGAAAATTCGGGAACTGCAAAGGGCGTTATTAATTTTGAAGGCTTTCCTTATATCGTTGATGATATGATTTATGTAATGCTTCCTGGCGGAAACTCATTCATAAAGTGTGATTCAGACGGCAATAAGGAATGGAAATACGAGGGAATCCTTCCGATAACGGCTTTTAAGGCCGGCCCTAAATATACAGCCGCAGGTTTTGCAGACGGTTCAATCAATATTTTTAATAACGAAAACGGCGAAGCTGAAATTCAGTTTGCACCGGGTGGAAGTGATCTTCCTGTTGTCCTTGGAATTGATATTTCCCCGGACGGAGAATACATTGCAGCAGTTTGCGGTCACAACAAACAGAGATTTGTACTCGCTCACCGCGAAGAAAATCAGCCCAAAATCATTTTCCACACCTTCCTTGATACAAACAGCGCAAATCAGTGCCTTGTCCACTTTTGTAATGATGAAAGTCGTGTAATTTACAATTTTGAAAACACTATCGGAATTTACGACTTTAAGAAAAATCAGAATGACCTTATCAAAATCAATTCAAAAATCATTTCTATAAGAGAAACTGATAATCTGGTTTTCCTGTTGGGAAAAGCCGGTAAAAAATATTCTGTGTATATTCTGGAAAAAACAAATACTCTGGAAGGAAGCTTTTCTTTTATTGCAGAGACAGCCTTCATTCAGACCGGATATGACACCCTTTACGTCGGAAAAGATGACTCAATTTCAAAAATCTCTCTGGAGCGAAAATAGTTATGAAAAAAACAGTCTTTTCAATTTCCATACTTCTTTCAGTTTTTTCTAATCTTTTCTGCTTTGACTGGCCCTTCCAGAAGGTAGAAGCCTCACAGATTACTTCCTTTTTTGGACAGAAGAACGGAAGCCTTCCATCTACATCGCTTATTATTTCTGATGCCGAAGATGTCATCTCCTCTGACGAAGGAAATACTCTTATTGTAATTGAAGATTCAAATGACGATACAGACTTTTTTCCGTCGGCCCTCGGCACTTCTGTAATTGTAAGCCATAATGATAATCTTATCTGTGTATATTCCAATCTTGACCGGGATTCAATCAGAAGCAGGGACTATACAAAAAAGCTTACAAAGGCAGAGCCAATTGCAAAGACAGGAAAAAGCGGCTTTCAGAAAAAAGACGGAAGCCTGAGCTTCCAGCTGATTGATATTAAGGAAAGAAAATCCATAAATCCCCTTACAATTCTTCCTCAGCTGCCAAATCTTCCGCCTCTTTCTATTTCTGCCGTTCAGATAAGAAACAAAAACGGCGTTGCCTACGACCTTCAGTATGCAAAAAACTTTAACGCAGGCACCTACAGAATTTATTTCAAGAGAAATGACCTTGTAGTTCCCTTTAAGACTTCCATTCTTTTGAACGGCGAGCTTTCTGATGAGATAAGCTTGAACTCAATAAATCAGGAAGGCGGCACCTGCAATGTTATGGGAATCAAAAATTATTCCGGAACAGAAATCTATCCTGATGATAAATTTATGCTTATTGGTGAAGCTGCCCTTAAAAGCGGTAAATTCACTCTTTCACTTTTGTTCACAGATATAAAAGGCGATACAAGACAATTAAATTATAACATTACAGTTTACTAATTATGTGATAAAATATAATTATGAAACACGAAATGATTTTATCTGCCTCAGGCTGGAGAAGGGTTTTTGCAGCCTCTGGAAATGAACAGGACAAGTCGCCTGAAATCACTGTGAAAAGCAGGGCTATTGCAGTTGCAAGTGCCTGTGTCTTTTTTGACTACCTTAAAAATGTCAGCGGGCAGGAATGTCCTGTAATTGCTGTCGGTATGGATACAAGACCAACCGGAGCGGCACTTGCTGACGCTATGCTCAGAACGCTTGTAAAAAAAGGAGCCGTAATTCAGTATCTGGGAGTATCCTCTGCTCCAGAGATTATGGCCTACGCCAGAAAGCTTGACGGTTTTATCTATATATCTGCAAGTCACAATCCTGTTGGACATAATGGAATTAAATTCGGAACAAACGACGGTGGAGTTTTGAACGCCCAGGAGAATGCTAAGGTCTGTGAAAAATTTCTTGAGCTTCTTAAAGATGATGATAAATTAAATGCTCTTGTTGAGGATTGTCTTAACTGCAGAACTTCAGAGCTTGAACAGGTTTATCAGACAAGAGAAAGCTCAAAACACAATTCATTGAAAGCCTACGAAAGCTTTATTAAAGAAAGTATTTCTTCTTCAGCTGATAAGGAAGAGCAGGAAAAGTTCTTCAATATGATTAAGGCGGCCGGCGAAGAAAAGCCTATCGGCGTTGTCTGCGATTTTAACGGAAGTTCCCGTAACTTCTGCATTGACCGTAATTTCTTTGCTGAAAATAATATCCACTTTAACAGCATAAATGATTCAGAAATAGTTCATGAAATTATTCCTGAATCAGAAAACCTGATTCACGTTGCAAAACAGATGGAATGGCTGCAGGCCCAGGGCTACAAGGAATATATTCTGGGCTATATGCCGGACTGCGACGGGGACCGCGGCAACATAGTCTACTGGGATGAAAAGCAGAAAAAAGCCGTAATCTTAAAGGCTCAGGAGGTTTTCAGTCTTTCAGTTCTTGCGGAGCTTTGCTGGTGCATCTGGAATAACAAGGGCAAGGATGTAAAGCCTGCCGTTGCGGTAAACTGCCCAACCTCAATGAGGATTGAAGAAATTACGAAGGCTCTTGGGGCGCAGGCCTTCCGTGCGGAAGTAGGAGAAGCAAACGTTGTAAATCTTGCCCGCGAAAAACGAGCTGAAGGCTATACAGTACCAATTCTAGGAGAGGGCTCAAACGGAGGAACTATTACCCATCCTTCAAGCGTCAGAGACCCTCTTAATACTGTTTTTGCCCTTCTTAAGCTTCTTACAATCCGCGAAGACGGTCTTTATGAACTCTGGTGCAAAAAGTCCGGAAACAACTTCAAGCCTGATTTTACGCTGACAGATATTCTTGAAAGTCTGCCTGCCTATACGACAACGGGAGTCAGTGAGCCTCGTGCTGTACTCAAGGTAAAGACCACAGACCACGAAAAGCTCAAGGCATCTTTTCAGAAGGTATTTGAAAAGGACTGGAAGGAAAAGAAAGCTGATCTTGAAAAGAAGTTCGGAATCACTTCATACGAGGCAATCATTACAAACGGAACAAAAGAAAGCCGGGATGTAAAGGATTTTTCATTGAGTAAAAAAGGCGGTCTTAAAATCTTATTTAAGGATAAAAATGACCAGCCTCTTGCATTTATCTGGATGCGTGGAAGCGGTACAGAACCCGTATTCAGAATTATGTGTGATGTAAAAGGCAATAAGCCTGAAGAAGAAAAAGAACTTCTTGAATGGGAAACAAAGCTTATAAAAGAAGCTGATTAAAAAGAAAGCCGGTGAAGATAGTTTTCACCGGCTTTCTTTTTATAAATAAATAATAAATTATGAAATATTAAAGTATTCTGAAATCTGATTATCCAGAGTCACCTTGTCAGTATCAAAATTTTCGAATTCCTGGCGAAGATTCTTGAAACATTCGATAATTTTTGGATTAAAGGTGCCGCAGTCCCCGTTGATAATCATATTGTAGGCCTGCTCCTGGGTAAAGGCATCCTTATAGCAGCGTTCATTTACCAAAGCATCGTATACATCGGCAAGGGAAACAAGCTGGGCAGAAAGAGGAATATCATCTCCCTTAATCTTCTTAGGATAGCCCTTACCATCCCATCTTTCGTGATGATAAAGACAAATTTCGTAGCAGGTTTTTCCATATTCTTCATCCCAGACATCTGCCATTTCCTTGAGGATTTCAGCACCTTTTGTTGTATGAGAAGTCATAACTTCAAATTCCTCGCGGGTAAAACGAGCAGGTTTTAGGAGAATTGAGTCCGGAATTGCAATTTTTCCGATATCATGCAGGGCACTTGCCGAAGCAATCATATTTGCTTTTTTTGAAGTGAGCCCGCTTTCCGGATAAAGCCTCATATATTCAAGGGCCAGAAGTCTTGTGTAGCCTTTTACCCGGTGAATATGCTGTCCGCTTTCAAGATTACGGTATTCAACTACAGTACCCAGCACATCAATAATTCTTTCGTTATTCTGATGAAGCTCAAAGGCCTGACGGCGAAGCAAATCATTTGTCTTTTCAAGAATATCTGTTTGAATTGAAGAGCGTTCTTCAGCCTGCTTACGATAATTATACAAATCAGTGATATTTTTTACTCGCTGGCGGACAAGTTTTACGTTAAAGGGCTTATGAACAAAGTCATTTACCCCAAGCAGCAGGGCCTTTGCTTCCACCTCGGCAGTCTGGTCTCCGGTAATTACAACAACCGGAATATCATTCATCCAGCCGCGTTCTTTCATTATGCTAAGAACATAAAATCCGTCTACATCAGGCATTACCAGATCCAGAATGATTACAGAAATGGAAGCAATCTGTGAATTCATAATATTAATTGCTTCGCGGCCATCAGAAGCTGTGAGAATTTCATATTCATCGCTGAGCATATCAGAAAGGATATCTCGGTTTAGCTCAACATCATCTACAATCAGTACTTTATTTCGCATAGAGCTTCTCCTTACTGTAATTCGTCCCTGTACTTTTTAAGCTCCGTCATAACAAGCTTGTAATCAGCTTCGACCTGCTTTACAAGATCCGTTATATCACTCTGAGGAGCCCCGTGACGCATTGTTTCACAGAGTTCAGAACCAGATTTTGCAAGGGCTGTAAAACTCATATTCAGTGCAATACCTTTCAGATTATGAGAAGCCTTAAAGCCGCCTTCCCAGTCCTTAATCTGAATTGAATTAATCATATCATTGTAATCTGTTAAATCCATAAATTTTAGCAGATATTTTGAAATCAATTTTTCTGAACCAAGACGCTCCATTGCATCATCATAATCAGAATGTGTGTTTTCGTAAAATTCTTTTATTGTCAAAATACTACTCCCTAATATTTATATTCTACACCAGGTTTTCATTTTTTTTTACAAAAATTCCATCTAAAACATCAAATAATTTTGTGATGTTAATTGGTTTTACAACATAAGCATCCATTCCCTCAAGCTTTGCCCTCTGAATATCCTCGTCAAAGGCATTGGCAGAAACAGCAATAATAGGAATTGAGGCAAGAGCCTTGTTTTCAATACTTCGTATCAGGGCTGTTGCCTCATAACCATTAAGTACCGGCATCTGAATATCCATAAGAACTGCTGAATAATAACCGGCAATACTGGAAGAAACCTTATCAACAGCTTCCTGTCCGTTTCTTGCCTCTTCAACCTTAAAGCCTGCCCTGTTTAGAATCTCTGTTGAAATTTCGCGGTTAAAATCATTATCATCAACAAGAAGTAGTGTCTTTCCCTTGTAATTATGACTTGTATCTTTAAGCTGAGATTCAATTTTATTAGTATCGTGGTTTGAAATAAACTTCTGTTTTTCATACTGCTCTTTTGCAATATGAGAAAGACGAAGTTTTACAGTAATTTCAGTTCCGATATCCTCAGCACTCTTAATAGCAATACTTCCCCTCATATGCTCAACAAGCTGCTTACATATTGCAAGTCCAAGACCTGTTCCCACAATCTTTGTGTCAACAGAAGACTGTCTTGCATATGGCTCAAAAACGTGCTTTAGGAAATCACTGCTCATTCCAATTCCGTTATCCTTAATTATAAATTCATATTCGGAAGCGTCTGCATTTTGATAAGAAGGAAGTGCATTTTCAATAATTGACAGGGAAATTTCCCCACCCTTTTGTGTATATTTTACTGAATTACCAAGAATATTTATGAGTATCTGGGAAAGATGAAGCTTATCACACATTACAAAAGAACTTTTCAGCTTCATTGTATCAATTCTGAAGTTCTGCTTTCTTGCTCTTGTCTGTACTGTAAGAATATTTTCTATTTCCTTACAAAGTTCGAACAAATCACATTCCGATTCTGTAATGTTGATTTTTCCGCTTTCAATACGGCTGATATCAAGAACTTCATTTATCAGGGACAAAAGATGATTTCCAGCGAGCAGACTCTTTGAAAGATAATGCTTTATTTTTACTGTATCATCAGAATTTAAAAGCGCAAGATTTATGTATCCTACGATTGCATTCATTGGAGTACGGATATCATGGCTCATTTCCGAAAGGAACATTGTTTTGTATTTTGCTTCTGATTCCGCCTTTTTTACCCTTTCTGCTACCAGCTGAACGTTAAGCTTATCTCTGTTTGATTTGATGATATAAAAGAGATAGATAATGTATACAATCGTCATTATCAGGATGATTTTTGATGAAACACTCTTAAAAAGCCTTAAGTCAGAAAACAAAACATTCCATCGTGAAAAAACACACAAAGAAAATTCATCACTGGCAATAGGCATTGCATAGAAGAACATTTTTGCTGAATCAGAGCCTAATTCAAGAGTTGACTTTTCCCTGAGTTCGCAGGCCGCAATAAAGGCATCAATCTGATTTTTAGCAGGAAAAACCCTCATCAGGAAGGTTGAAATATTACCCATAAGCTTGGTATAGGTATTCACATACATTTCATGGGTACGCGAATTGAAAATGATGTAATCGGCATTACCATCATAAATTGTTACAATTCCTTCATTAGACAGGAAATCCAGGTCTATAGGACAGAAAAGCACACATACAATTTTTCCGTCTACATCAACAGGATAATAATGATTAATCAGAAATGAAGACGGATTTTCATAATTATGAAGTATATCGGAATAATGCTCGCCCTTTTTTGAAATTTTACCGAAGGCTCCGGGACTCTCGTTATAAATGAGTTTTCCTTTTTCGCCAAGAACACGGTTATCCGGAAGGAGGACATAAACTTCATAAACGCCGGCATTTAAGAGAAGTTTTCTGGCAAAATCCTCAAGTTCTTCTTTTGTATCAAGCTTATTTTCCCTGATAATCTGGGCATAATCACTTAAATAAAGGCTTTGATACTGAAGGTTATTAGAAAAATTAGAGCCGACTTCTTCTGCAACTGAGGACAGACGAAGCCAGGAGTTATATTCGGTCAGACGATACATTTTTCCATATACGAATGCAACTAAAACAATGGAAACAATAATCACCAGAATCGTAATAATAAGAGAATCATAATGCTTTATTTTCTTTGCAAATGTACTATTCAAGTTCTTATAATTTTAACATGAATAGTAGCAAAATCAATAGAAATCACTTATAATTATTAGTATCAATTAACAGGAGAATTTTTGAATGGAACAGGCAGAAATCTTAAAGAGAGCCAAAGCTTACATTGCAGAAGAAAAAGACCTTCGCTTCAGTAAAGAAGTAGAAGAACTCATTGCTAAAGAAGATTACAAAGAGCTTGAAGACAGATTCTATCAGACTCTTGAATTCGGTACAGGCGGACTCCGCGGAATTATGGGCGGTGGTACAAACCGTATGAATACACTGGAAATCAACAAGGCTACACAGGGTCTTGCAAACTACGTTCTTAAGGCTTTCCCAAAAGAAGCAAAAGAGGGAACTTTGAGCGCAGTTGTTGCTTACGACAGCCGCCTGAACTCAGACGTTTTTGCAGAAGCAACAGCTTTGATTTTTGCTGCAAACGGAATTAAGGCTTACCTTTTCTCAAGCCTTCGCCCTACTCCGGAATTGTCATTTGCAATCCGCCAGCTTGGAGCAAAAACTGGTGTTGTAGTAACAGCATCACATAACCCACGCATGTATAACGGTTACAAGGCTTACTGGGACAACGGTGCTCAGGTAATCGAACCTCATGATGTTGGTATTATTGAAGAAGTAAACAAGGTTACAGAAGTTAAGACAATGACTCGTGTTCAGGCCATTGCAGAAGAAAAACTTGTAATCATTGATAAAGAAATTGATGAAAAATTCTGGGCTATGTGTAAGGCTCAGCTCTTCCGCCCTGAACTTATCAAAGAAAAGGCAAAGGATATCCGCATTGTTTACACACCACTCCACGGAACCGGTGCTATGCACGTAGAAAAAGTTCTTGGTGATCTTGGACTTAAAGTAATTACAGTTCCAGAGCAGCGCGAACCGGATGGAAACTTCCCTACTGTAGAAAAACCAAATCCTGAGGAAAAACCAGCCCTTACTCTTGCAGTTGAACTTGCAAAGAAAGAAAAGGCTGACGGTGTAATGGCAACAGACCCGGACTCAGACCGCTTTGGTACAGCCTTCCCGGACAAGGACGGAAACTTCGTTCTTCTTAGCGGAAACCAGATGGGTGCCCTTTTGATGGATTATGTAATCAGAAGCCGCGAAGAATTTGGCAAAATGCCAAAGAATCCTGCTATCATCCGCTCTATCGTTACTTCAAACTTTGGAGATGCAATCTGCAAGAAGCACAATATTGCACTTGTTGAATGTCTTACAGGCTTTAAGTGGATTGCTGCCGCAGAAGAGGATTTTGAAAAGGCCGGAACTCACAACTATGTATTCGGTCTTGAAGAAAGCTACGGTTATAAGATTGAAAAAGACGTTATGGATAAAGACGGTGTTTCTGCTGCCGCTATGTGTGCAGAAATGATTCTTTACTGGCGTTCACAGGGTAAATCACTTCTTGAACACCTTGATGACATGTACAAGGAATACGGCTACTTTGAAGACCGCGCTATTTCTAAGAACTTCCCGGGAAGCTCTGGCGTTCAGGTAATGAAAGGAATTATGGCTAAACTCCGCACAGAAGGTCTTAAGACTCTTGGCGGTGAAAAGGTTGTTAAAATCCGCGATGTTCAGGAAAGCACAGTATTCGATCCTGCAAATCCTTCTGCAAAAACTGCAATTACTCTTCCAAAGAGCAATGTACTTCAGTTCTATCTTGAAAGCGGTACAATTGTAAGTGCTCGTCCTTCCGGAACAGAGCCTAAGATTAAGTTCTACATCAACTCTGTAATTCCGGCAGGAAACGGAAGTGATGCATGGCTTAAGGATGCAAAGGCAAAAGCCGGAGCCTTCTGTAACGCAATCGAAGCTGACATCAACTCTATTCTTGATGCCGCTTCAAAATAAATAAATGCAGCACTACAACAGGATTTTGCAGGATAACAGACGGCTGCTCAAGCTTTTAAACAGCGGAGCAGTCATCACCGCCTTTGATACCGAAACTACGGGCATAAAGGCGGAAGACTGCACAATAATCGAAATTGGTGCTGTAAAATTCAATAAGGATGGAGAACTTGACCGCTTCTCCACCCTTATAAATCCTAATCTTCCTATTCCACCAATAATCACACAAATTACAAAAATCACAGACTCAATGGTATGCGGTATGCCCGGCATTAAAGAGGTCCTGCCCCGCTTTATCGATTTTATCGGTGATTCAATTTTAATGGGACATAATGTACAGTTTGATTTGAACTTTTTAAATTCTGAGTGCGAAAAAAATGGACTTCCTTATGTACGTAATCACGCGCTTGATACCCTGCGCATTTCCCGCTGGGCCTACCCCAAGGCAGAACGCCACAAGCTTGATTATCTGGCTGATGCCTTAAAAATAAATAAAGGTCACTCTCACCGTGCCTTTGACGATGCTGTGACCTGTAAAGAATTATTTCTCAGAATTCTGACTGATACCGCCCCTGTTCAAAAAATTTAGTTACGTGGTGCCGTTCTAGGATCTACCGGCTGACCGTTCTGGAATACCATAAAAGTAATGCCTGGCTTTCCGCTGATAGGATCAACACCAGCAGTTCCAAGCTCAGAGCCGCTTACAGCGTAATCACCTTTCTTGACGTTTACGCTGCCAAGCCCTGTATAAGCATAAATAAGGCCGGTTTTTGTCTGAACAAAGAGAACCTGACCAAAGCCACGGTAAACACCCACATACATTACAGTACCTTCATGAATACACAAAACCTTTTCATTCTGAGAAGCAGAAAGCTGCACGCCTGAAACCTTTCCTTTTACCGAAGTAATGCGCGGATTTTTTACAGGCCATTTTGTATTTGCATCTGAAGATACTGTTGAACCATAAGTTCTAGTATCAGGAGCTTTATCGTCGAGTCTGATTGTAGTAAGAGGGGCTGAATTATTATCAGCCTCATAAACAGGATTATCTTTTTTAGCAGAAGGAGATTGAGATACAGTAGATGGGGAAGCACTTACAGGCTGAGAAGAAATCTTTAATTTCTGTCCAACTTTAATAACTACATTATTGTCAAAATTGTTAATTGCAAGAAGCTCAGGAACTTTCATTCCGTTTTTACGTGCAATTCCGTAAAGGGTATCCCCCTTCTGAACGACATAAGTTGAAGTTGTGCCCCCTGCCTTCGGTGCAGTCTGCTTGGTAGAAGAAAGAGCGGCAGCAGTTCCAATGTCAGCTTCTGGAATTACAATTTTCTGGCCGGCTTTAAGAACATCATTATCAGAAAGATTATTAGCGGCACGAAGCTCTGCAACTGTAATCTGATTTTTTCGGCTTATAGAATATAAAGTGTCGCCCTTCTGAACGACATAGGTTGAATCTGCAAAAGAAAAAGAAATGGCAGTAAGCGCAATTAAAGTAAATAGAATTAATTTCTTCATAAAATGATTATCGGCAACGCACAAATAGAAATAAAGTATTTTTAGTCAGCAATATCATGAAAAAGCTGGTAAACATTTATTCCGCTGATAACTTCCCCTTCTTTGTAATGGGCAAGCATACCGGCCCTTCCTGTTGCCAGATGAGTTGAAGTAATTCCGTGCTTGATAGAAATATCAGCTTCCATAAGGGCACTCAAATGGTCGCAGATGCGAACAAGGCGGCCATCAACGGGATTAAGCTCGTCTTCGTTGTAAAAATTATTCAAATCTTCCCAGGAAACTTTTTTAACCTTCTTTTTTGAATCAAGAATGCGGTCAGAAAATTCATCACTTGTATAATAAATAATTTCTTTTCTGAAAAAATCTTCCATAAGCGGAACTAGTTCTTTATTTACGATTTCATCTTCGATTTTCTTTACGATATTCGGAAGCTCATCAGTTGCCTGTTTTACAGGAGAAATAATGTCGCGGGTAACAGACTCAGGTAAATCGTGAAAAAGGGCACTGAAAAAATTGTTGATTATGCGGCGGCGGCACATATTAGGATTAGATTCTCGTCCTAAAAGAAGAGTCATAATTGCAACATAAAAGCAGTGGCCCAGAACTGAGGTAGCAGGAACACGGGGAGTCTGATTCCATCTTGTCTGAAAGCGCAGCTGTTCAATCTTCATCAAAAAGTCAAAGGCCTTCTGATGAGTCATAATTTTCTGAAGTCCTTCCAGATCCAGGAAAGGCTGAATATCTGCCTGCAGCTCTGTATAGATTTTTTCAAGGCGCTCTTTTTCATTTACTACGGCAAGCATATCAAGCTCCCGCATAGTTGCATATTTGTGGGCAGCATTGTAAACGCGTAAAGACGGAGTTAATTCTTCAGGGAGAGAAAAGGAACCTGCCTTCTGACCGACATAAATCGTAAACTTTGAAAATAAATCCTGGTCAGAAATCAGGGGGCGGTACTGGTTCAAAACCCATTCGTTAAGACGGATATATTCCGAAAGGAATTCGCGCTTAAGCATCTGTTGAACTGGCGCTTTAATATCACAAAGGGCAATTTTACGAAGCAAATCAAAAAATGAAGCGTTTATAATCCATTCCCAGTCAATATAAACGCCCTTATTTTCTTCAAATTTTCCGATTATATAGGCTAATACCATTTTTTCGGCAGCCTTATCCATCTCTACCATATCAAAAGGACGGATTAAATCGTTCCATCTCTGAATTGAAAAGCCTTCAAAAATTTTAAGCGCAAGTTTTTTGTCCATCAGAAATACACTCTTAGTTGCTCAAGCCTTTTTTAGCATCAGAATCCATCTTGTCCTTCCAGACAACAGCCTTTTTCTTAACTTCTTCGGCTGGTTCTGCGTTTCCGATTGCTATGTAAAGCTTTCTTAAAGCAAGAAGATATTTGATTGCGTTACGCATATCATCAACACGGCGGGTCGAAAGCTCGTATTTATCGCGGTAAGCAGTCGCAGATTCATTAAGCATTTTATCAAGCATTCGGATGTACATTACGGTTGTTTCATAATTCTGAGAACGAGGATCAAAATAATCTTTTACGGCATTTTTCATGTCGATAAAGTTTTTTGCTACGGTTGCAAAGCGGCCTTCAATTTCTACGAAAGTCCATCTCCATTTAGAATTATCACCAAAGGCATCCCGCAAAAGATTGATTGCTAGTCCAAGCTTTCTGATTATTGTATAGCGTCTGGCAAGAGAAAGATTACGGATTTTTTCATGATGAGGAAGAAGATCTGAATATGGCACGTCAATTGTAGGAGTAACAATTTCCTCAAGATAAATGATAGCCTTGTAAATCATCTTTCTGGCATCATTCAAAACTTCATTGTTTTTTACTTCCAGAACCTTTTCAGAAAGACTGTTCTGTGCCATATAAAGAGATGCAACGTAAATCATATCTTCGCACAAAAGGACTTTTTTATTTTCAAAATCCATATCGCCTTCGTGCATTCCGTTGAGCATAGTCTTCTCTTTTTCAAGAGTTTGAGTAATTTTATCCTTGTAAGGAGAAATTGTTTCTGAAAAATGAAGTCTGCGCTCTTCCGAAATTTTTGCCATCAGTAGCCCCCGCTAAATTTTTGTAACATAGAGCGAGCGTGTTCAAGAGACTGAGCCTGCTGGGCATCCCCTGAAAGCATTCGTGCAATTTCACAAACCCTTTCTTCGCCTTCAATAGGATGAACGTTCGATGATGTAATTTCTCCGGAAACACTTTTCTCTATCTTAATCTGATTATCGGCATAAACTGCGATGCTCGCTAGATGTGTAATACAGAAAATTTGCGTGTTTTTTGAAAGATTTTTGATATGCTTTCCTACCGCAACGGCAACCTCACCGCCAATACCAGTATCAATTTCATCAAAAATAAGGGTTTCGATGTTATGAGTTGAAGTGCGGGCAAAAATAGTTTTCAAAGCCAGCATAACTCTGGAAAGTTCACCACCAGAAGCAATTTTTGCAAGAGGCTGTAAAGGATTTCCAGGGTTAGCGCTTATCATAAACTCGATATCATCCTTACCATAAGGGCCGCATTTCTGGACAGCGTCAGTCCCCTCTTTCTGTGTAATTGAAACTCCAAAACGGGTTCCGCTCATTCCAAGATTAGAAAGGATTTCATCGGTTTCTTTTTCAAGAACTTTTGCTGTCTGACTTCTGGCATCAGAAAGCTTCTGGGCAGAGGTAAGGATTTCCTTTTCCAGCACTTTAATTTCTGCTTCAAGCTGGGATTTTTTATCGTTTCCGCTTTCGTTTTCTTCAATAAACTTCTGAGCTTCTTCATAAAAAGAAAGAACTTCAGAAAGAGGTGCATTTACAGAAGAAGCGTATTTTTTCTTAAGGTTATAGATTGCAGAAAGTCTGTCCTGAACCTCCTGTAAACGGGCCGGGTCAAAAACAAGCTTTGACTGATAGTCAGAAAACTCATCACTGATGTCAGAAAGCTCATAAAAGGCAGATTCCACGCGGGAGCTGAGTTTTTCAAGGGATTTATCAAGGCCGCTTACATAAGAAGCGCTTCTCATAAGCTTTTTAAGAGCCCCTGTTACACCTTCTTCTCCACCGGACAAAAGCTGATTAATACCTTCTACCTCAGAATATATTTTCTCAAAGCCTGAAAGGCGGCCTTCCTCTTCTTCGAGTGCCGTATCTTCATCCTTTTTAAGCTTTAAGACTCCGATTTCCTCTACGGCAAACTTCATCATATCAAGCTTACGAAGACGCTCGCTTTCACTCATTGAATAATCAGAAAGAGATTTGCGCTTAGAAACTAAAAGTGCGTATTTTTGGGTAAAGGCTTCAACTTCAGCTGTAATTCCGGCCCGGGCATCAAGGAACTTTCTGTGTTCGCTCACCTTCATAAGGGACTGATGCTCGTGCTGACCGTGAATGTCGATTAAAAATGAAGAAAAGGCCGCAAGGTCGCTTCTTGTAACCGGAGTATCATTAATCCAGGCGCCGGACTTTCCGTTTGCGCGGATAAAGCGGCGGAGTAAAACACGGTTATTTTCGATTTCAATTCCGTGCATAAAAAGCCATTCAAGGGCAGATTTAGGCTCGTATTCTTCATCAGCCTGAATGGCTGCCTGGGCTTCTTTAGAAACAGGGGGCTCGTTCAAAAGGAAGGTGGCACTTACATTAGCTTCGTTTTTTCCGGCACGAATCTGCCCGACATCAGATTTTCCTCCCAACAAAAAGGAAATGGCACCAATGAGAATAGATTTTCCGGCACCGGTTTCACCGGAAAGAACAGTAAAGCCCTTTTTGAACTCGATATAATCTGAGTCGATGAGGGCGAAATCTTTAATTGTTAAATCTTCAAGCATGAGGGCCTCCCGACCAGTTCAATTTTGAGCGTAAAGCTGTGTAGAATTTATCTGCAGTGCAGTTTACAAGCTGCACTTTCTTTTCATATTTTTTTATGAGGACAGTGTCCCCTACCGTAAGTTCAAGGTTCTTTGCCCCGTCGATTTTCAGGTTGATTCCATCTGCCCGGCTTTCCGAAACCTTAATCGAAAGAAGTCCGTCCTGATTCAAAACTATGGGGCGGGAAGAAAGGGAGAAGGAATTAATAGGTGTGAGCACAAAAGCATTAAGGGAAGGATCCAGAATTGGTCCCCCTGCCGCCGCAGAATAAGCAGTCGAGCCGGTAGGTGTTCCTACAATAAGTCCGTCCGCCTTCAGCTTACAAAGCAGCTGCATCTCATAATAAACATCAAGGGAAATTGTTGTTGCGGCAGATTTTGCGCACAAAACTACGTCATTCAAGCCGTTTCCGCAGTAAATTTCCTCATCATTATGAATTATGCGCACATTTGCCATACTGCGCTCAACAAGAATACTTTTTCCCTGCAAAAAGTTCTCCAGTTCTTCCTTCCATTCCTCCGGCTGAACAGAGGCAATAAAACCAAACTGTCCGAAATTAACAGGAAAAATTGGAATCGGAGAATGAGCTGTATTTCTTGCGGCAAAAAGAACGGTTCCGTCGCCGCCAAGAGTGATTACAAAATCATAGCCTGTAATCTTTGAGTCGGCGCAAAAACCGTCAAATACAAAAGTATCGGTATGAATTCCCTTTGTTTTGAGAAAAGCCGCAATCTGGTCTGATAATTTCATCGATTCAGTTTTACTGACATTGATAATAACAAGAGCTTTTTTCATAACTTTTCTCTAAACAATTAAAAACAAAAATTACGGCAATGAGCCGAGAACCTTTACAATTTTTGCACTTTCTGAATGTGTAAGGCGCGGATAAAGAGGAACGTGTACGCAGCAAAGAGAAAGTGACTTTGCGTGAATACAGCGTTCAGAAAGCTCGTCCTTAGCGGCAATTACTGATTTTTCAAAGGCAAGCTGAAGTTCAATATCCTTTTTTGCCGCATACTGCTTAACGTCCTTAAAGGAACTTGAAAGCACTAAAGGGAAGCTGCACATTGTAGAGCCTTCTTCCATTTCACGGGCAAAGGTCTTGTGACGTCCAATCATACATGCCTGATGGAAAAGTCCGAAAAGCTCCTTACGGGTCTTTTCATTGCGGGCAAATTCCTTAATCTGAACCCAGGCAAGGGCCGCATTAATATCAGGAAGCAGATCAGTTTCATCAGTTTCATCAGTAAGATGCTTAAGTACAATCCATTCACGGCGTCCGGGTGCCATAAGAACGGCTCCACCGCCTGCTGTAATTACATTGCGCTCTTCAAGTCCCATAATAGAATAAACGCCAAAGGTTCCTGCCATTTTTCTCTGGTCAGTTACATTTCCGTTTGCATCTTTTACAGGCACAGAAGAACCTGCGCTTTGAGAGATATCTTCAATAAAAGGAACGCCCAGCTCAATGATTTTTTCAAAATCAGGCAAGATTCCTTCTGTTTCATGAAGAAGAAGCAATACGCCCCCCTCTTCCATTCCCTTTTTAATAATTTCGGGAGTAACAAGAGAAGATGCTTCTTCTACATCAAGAACAAGAGGCTCAAATCCTGCTTCGCTTACAGCCTTATAATGCCAGAGCGGAGCAAGAGCTGAAATCATAATCTTAGCGCCAGCCTGTAAACCAAGGGAAGCTAAGGCGTATTTTAATGCGATGGAAGGACTTCTTAAAGCCACGCAGCCATCACATTTAATAAATTCTTTAACCTGCTGAATAAGTCTTGTATTTAATTCACCAGGTCCGATTTTTTCATCTACCATGCAGGTAAGCACGGCATCCATTTCTTTTCGTCGAATAGTAGTAGAATAAGTCTGTATCATTATTGCATTTCGATAATTTTCTGGAGTTCTTTTGCATTAAAGAGCTTACGGATATTAAGCATAATAAGGTAACCGTGTTCTTCACGGATTACACCCTCAATATACTCAGATCCAATGCCGCTGAGCATCTGAGGTGGCTCTTTAACGTCCTCTGCCTTTACAGAAACAACACGCTCAACCTTATCAATTATGATACCAATCTGACTTCCTTCTATTTTGAGAATGATAAATCCGCCGTCGATTGAATCTTCCTCTGTTTCAGAAACAGAAGACTGAATCTTAAAGCGTTTATGCAAATCGATGATAGGAATGATTTCACCGCGAAGATTAATAATTCCTTCAACATAGTAAGGAGCATTTGGAATATAACGAACATTCTGGAGCTTTACGATTTCTTTTACATCCATGATGTTTACACCGTACAATTCTTCTCCAAGATGAAAAGTAACTAATTGAAACTGTGATTCAAGTTCAGCCATAAAATCTCCTTTAGACAGATTAACTGAGTTTATTATCTCTTATATAATACTCTCAAATTTCAGTTTTAGCAATGCAAGTTTTTAATTGTTTTTAAACCTCCTTATTTTTTGTTTTTTCCTGCTAAACTATAAAAAGCGTCATAGAATATACTTCTTTTATAGCTGCATGAGCTTTCAGAAGAGCTGCGCAGGCTTCAATTGTGGCTCCCGTCGTACATACATCATCCACAAGACAAACCCTTTCAGGAAAACTCCCCCCAGATTTTTCAATTTCCTTTTCCACCTCCCCCTGACTTTTCATAAAATATGATAAAGAAGACTTTTGAAATCTTTCCTGGCGGCCAAGCTTTTTCTGCTGAATATCAGATTTTCTTTCCAGCAGCTTCAAAAGGATAAAGCCGTAGCGAAGGGAAAGAAAAGTGCAGAGCTCATCAATCTGGTCCCAGCCATTTTTCCGGATTTTTCCCGGGCGGGGCGGTACGGGAACAAGATATTTTACAGAAAGCTTTTTTAAGGCAAGGGCATAAAGCGAAGCATAAAAGGCAGAAAGGCTTCTGATTCCCTGAATCTTCCATAAAAACAAAAGCTCCTTGTTCCAGAGTCGATAAGAAAAAAGAGGAAAAGCCCTGTCAGTATTTTTCAAAACCTGACTTTCCCGGCAGCAATGACAGGTATTTTTTGTTGATATAAGGGGACGCCCGCATATTGAACAGCGGTTTTCATAAAAAGATGGCGCTTCTACCCGCCTGTAAAAATGAGTAGCCCGGCAGCTTTTACATAGGGGCAAAAGCAGGCTTTTCTTTCCGCAGATGACACAGGTCTGCCCGCCCGAAAGAAAGCTGAAAAAGAGAAGAAAAAGCAATTTAATAAATTGAAAGGCTTCAAAGAAAATCCGCTTCACACCTATAATATAGGCAAAAAAGTGCAGATTCCGGCAATGTTTCAAGAAAAAATTGTATTTTTTTTGGAAAAATCAGTCCTTACAGACCAGAAAGCTCTTTTTTCCAGCGGGAAATTAACTGAAGGGCCGCCATAGGAGTCATATTATCTACATCAGAAGAAAGAATTTCTGAGATAATTATTTCTTCATCACTGAAAAGTCCAGGCGTTGAATATTCAACCTTCTTTTCTTTTTCCTCTTCTTTTTTAAGGCTTTCTTCGTCAAAAATCAAAGGATTTTCATTAGCCGCATTTTGAATATGAGAAAGAATTACCTTTGCACGATCGATAACTTCTTTTGGAATACCGGCAAGAGCCGCAACATGAATACCATAAGAGTTTTCTGTAACGCCTTCTTTTATTTTTCGAAGGAATACGACAGAGCCCGCCTGCTCGCTTACGTCCATACAGAGGAATTTGAGTCGTGGATGCTCCATACGGGAAAGCTCATGATAGTGAGTTGCAAAAAAAGTTTTACATTTTAAGTTGTCCAGAAGATATTCAGAAACAGCGCGGGCAATTGCGAGTCCGTCCTCTGTGGAAGTACCGCGTCCTACCTCATCCATAATGACTAAGGAACGGGTTGTTGCGGAACGAAGGATATTTGCGGTTTCGGTCATTTCTACCAGGAAGGTTGATTCCCCTTTCGCAAGGTTATCAGAAGCACCTACGCGGCAGAAAATCCTGTCTACAATTCCAATACGGGCCTTATCGGCCGGAATAAATGAACCAGTCTGGGCAAGCAGGGCTATAAGGGCATTCTGGCGCAGGTAGGTTGATTTACCCGCCATATTAGGGCCTGTAATAAGGTCAAAAGAAGGAATTGCATCGTCATCAGAAGATATCAGGCTGTCGTTGGCGACAAATTCGCCGGTTGGAAGGTGATTTTCTACCACCGGATGTCGTCCGTTTTTAATTTCAAAAACAGTGGATTCGTCCATTTCTGGCCTTACCCACTTGTGGGCAATGGCTGCCTGGGCAAAAGAAGCAATTACATCGGTATTTGCAATTTCAGATGCCAGCTGCAAAAGATAAGGAATATGCTGACCAAGACTTTTTCTTACTTCAATAAAAAGGTCACGTTCCAGCTCGAGGATTTTAGTTGAAGATTCATTGAGCTGCTGTTCAAGCTCCTGAAGGCGGGCCGTTGTATAACGGTCCTGGTTTACAAGGGCACGCCGCATAATGAAATGAGGAGGAACAGAAGAAAGTTTTCCTTTTGTAACTTCAATAAAGTATCCGGAAGCATTGTTATACTTAATTTTGAGGTTTGGAATACCTGTGTTAGCCTTTTCCTCAGCCTCGTATTCAGAAAGCACGTTGTTAAAGTTATCGTGAATCTGACGCCAGTGGTCAAGCTCAGAAGACCAGCCCGGTCTGATTATTCCGCCGTCTGTCAAAGAAGTGGAAGGATCATCAAGAATGGCATTTTGGATTAATTCACAAATCTGACGTGAAGTTTCTGATTCAACAAAAGAAAAATCATACTGATTAAGATATTCTTTTACTGTAGTCCAGGCTTCAAGGCTGACTCTGAGAGCCTGTAAATCCTTGGCGTGGGCCCTCTCCATTGCAATACGGCCGGAAAGACGTTCAACATCAAGAATCTGTGAAAGATCTGCCTTAATTTTTTCAAGCAGCTGGCGGTTTTCTACAAAATCAGAAATGCGGGTTTGGCGCTCTTCTATCTGGCGGACTTTTGTAAGGGGGAAGATAAGCCAGTTACGCAGGAGTCTGGCACCCATCGCGGTTTTTGTAAAATCAACACATTCCAAAAGACTATACTGGCTTGTTCCGTCCCGCATATTTTCTGTAATTTCAAGATTGCGGCGGGAAGAATCATCCATCATAAGATACTGGCTGTCCCTGTAAACGTCTATTGAACTTATATGAGGAATTACAGAGTTACAGGTCTTTTCAAGATAATCAAGTAAAAAGCCGGCAGGTACAATTTCACTGTCATTTTCTTCAAGGCCAAAAGATTTAAGGTTCAGTGTCTTAAACTGGCTGGTAAGCTTTTTATATGACAAATCATAATTAAAATCCCAGTCCGGATAATAGGAGACTGAAAGATTTGTATCTGAGGCAAGGACATTCTGAATGTCATTGTTTGTTTTTAATGAAAGAGGCAGCAAAAGCTCACGAGGCCCGGCCCGGTTTAATTCCTTGGCAAAATTTTCGGACATTTTGCTGGCAGGCCAGGAGGTTGCGCGGAAGGCAGAGGTTGTAACATCGAGAAAGGCAAATCCCACACGTCCCTTGAAGATAGAAAGAGCGGCCAGGTAACTTGCCTTGTAACCATCCAGGTATTCTGATTCAACGGCGGTTCCTGGTGTGATGATTTCAACAACCTTCCGCTCCGCAATTCCCTTCCCACCTTTAGGTATTTCGCCTACCTGCTCGCAGATTACGATTTTTTTTCCCAGGCGCAGAAGTCTTGCAATATAGATTTTTGCAGCGTGATAAGGAATACCGCACATAGGCTGTTTTGCACGGTGAGTCAATGTTAAATTCAAAAGACGCGATACTTCTACCGCATCTGAATCAAACATTTCGTAAAAGTCACCCAGTCTGAAAAAAACAACCTCGTTCTGATACTTACTTTTAATTGCCCGATACTGAATCATCATCGGGGTAAGGTTTTCTTCAGAACCTGCCTCTTCCCCTGCCATTATTCAAGTCCCAGCTCAGAGATAACCTGATTTGTAATATCAACTGACGAGCTGTACCACAAAATTGCATTTGCATCCTGCAGGCTCAAAATCATACTATAGCCGCCGCTTTCTGCAATTTTTGAAAGGGTATTATAGAGTTTTTTGTAGAATTCATCAGAAGTACGAAGAGATTTTTGAAGGCTTTCAAGCTCTACATTTTTTGCGTTTGTATATTCAGTAAGATAATCTTTTTTCTTTGTGATTTCAGATTCAATTCTCATTGCCTGAACATCATTGTTTGAGTTTTCATACTCAAGCTTTTTTTCCTGCAGACTTCTAAGCTCTTCAGTTCTCTTATTGATTTCTGCCTGAAATTCTGCCTTTTTCTTTTCATAGTTACGGATTGGAGCAGAGTTTCTGAAATATGCATTGTAAACCTTTGCTGTATCAACTACACCAAAGCGGGTAATCTGCTGGGAAAAAGCACCGGCAGAAAAAAATACAAATAAAGCTGCAATTAGCGAAAAAATCTTTATGTTTCTTTTCATTTATATCCCCTTACTTGTTTGTAATGTTGAATGAAAGTACGAACTGGAAGTCGCTGAAATCAGTACCGGTACCACCCTTGTGCTTTTTCCAGTCAGATGCCTTAACAGGATGCCAGTCGCTGTCAATCTTATACTTCCAGGCAAACAAAAGATGGAGCGGGAACTGAGGAAGAAGGAAACGGATTCCAGGACCATAGCTGAAATACCAGTCTTCAATTCCCAGGTTAGACATCTGGTTCATATTAGACTTTACAGCAGCCGCATCATAGAAGAAGTCAATTCCGATGATATTTGGAACAATAGGCATACGCAGTTCAAGGCGGTTAGAAATCATAACCTGACCTTTTGCAGCCTTATAGGCCTCTGTCCATCCACGGCCGTTGAACATACCATCAATATAAACCTTATTTGAATCAGATACGGCAGAATCCGGAGCCGGGAACAATACTGTAAAGCCTGTATAAGCGGCAAATACCAGCTTCAATGACCAGGATTCTGTTACGTGCCAGTCCAGAAGCTTCAGGTAGCCTTCAAGCTTTGTATCACTTCTAAGGAAGAATTCCTTTTCAATTCCAGGAAGAAGTCCGTACCAGGTAAATTTCTGGCTTGCGAACCATCCCTTTGTAGGATCATAGTTAATATCACGGTTATCAACGGAACCACTGATCCAGATACCATTCAAGAGACCCCAGCGGTTTGCATACTTTGAAAGTCCCTGGTCAATCGGAACGTTGATATTTTCATCAAAGACATAGTTTGTAATACTGTCTGTAAGACCAGTTCCAAGAGAAAGAATAGCATAGTCAAAGGCCCAGCGGCGTCCGAAAGCAGTAGAAAGCGATGCTGACCAGCCTTCGTATTTTGTGTAGTAATAGCGCTGAGTATAGTCACCGCTTGGAAGCCACATATTTGTAAGAGAATAAGCGCTCTTATGAGAGAAAGAAAGGGATTCCGAGAAGGAAATAGGAAGTTTCCCAATCCAGCTCTGAGAATAGCCTAAATCAACAGACTGTTCTGAAGCCGAAATTGTTGTTCCGGCAGATACAGTTTTTCCTTCGCCAAAGAGGTTAGAGTTTTCTACCTTTACAAAAAGTGAAATCGGAATAGGATTGTCAGGGTCAGAAGAACCAGAGAAGGTCATACCAAACTGCAAAGAAGTTGTTGACTGCTCTTCAACAGAGAAGACAAGGTCAACAAGATCCTGTTCAGAGCCCTGCTGAGGCTCCGGTACAACACTGGAGAAGTACTGGAGGTTCATAAGGTTACGGAGACCTGAAATAATCTTATCGCGGCTGAAAATATCACCAGGCTCGATTGGAATTTCACGGCGGATTACATAATCCTTAGTCTTGTTATTTCCCTTGATAATAATATTTTCGATGTGGGAACGAGGACCTTCCTGAATTGTAACATCATAGGAAATTTCATGAGTTTCAGGGTCTTTAGAAGGAACAGGATAGAACTGGTTAGACATATAACCGTTTTCATAATATTTTCCTGTAACACCTGAAAGAATTTCCTGGAATTTTACCTCGTTATAGGTAGAACCCATTTTAAGTTTTGGATTTTTTACAAGTTCATCATCAGAGAAAACTTCATTTCCGTGCAGACGGATACCTGTATAAGTATACTGGCTTCCTTCCTGCAAAAAGTATGTAATGGCAAGTTCATTTCTCTGTTTTTTTTCGTTGTAAGATTCTTCAATCTGAACATCAAGAACAGAAGCATCTACATAGCCTTTTTCCTTATAAAAGGCTATAAGAGCCTGCTTATCCTGTTCAAGTGAAGCCTGCTGGAAAGCGCCGTCCTTAAATGCGCCAACTTCCTTAAGGGAAAGCTTGCTCTTAAGTTTCTTTGCAGAGGCGATTGTATTTCCTGCAAAATTAATGTGACGGATTACAGTACTTGCACCTTCTGAAATTTTAAATGTGATGATAACTCCGTCGTCAGTTTTCTGAGTTGTATGAGTTACAGATGAAGTAGAAAATCCCTTCTGAATATAGTGATTTCTGATTGCTCTTTCGTCGATTAAAACCTTTGATTCAACGTAAACATCACTTGCCTTTAATTTAATCTGCTCGCGAAGTTCACCATTTCTGATTTTTTTATTACCGATAAAAGTAATCGACTTGATTACAGGACGCTCCTTAACTGTAAAAACAAGAAGAACGTCATTATTTGATTTTGAAGCGTGCTTTGCATAAGGTTCAATCTCATCAAATAAATCAAGGGCATAAAGTTTATCAAGGATTTCATTGTAGGTTTCTTCAGTGAATGGCTCACCGATAAATGAACTTGTTACACCCGATAACTCAGATTTTTTTACGTTTTTTAATCCGCTGAAATCTATTTTTGTGACAGGCTGATTCCAGAACCACTCCCCTTCATCCTCACTCTGTGCAAAAAGAAGACCAGCACAAAGTAAAAGGCACCCAACAAAAGCTGTAAGCTTACGGAACATGAAAAATCTCCCATGTAGAAACTTTTTTTTTCTACGTTTTTTGCGTCCTAATGTCAAAAAGAAAACTTCCAGGAAAGCGTCAACGCGCTGGAAGGTTTATATTGCTGATTCATCAGGGCTTTAATGTCTGGAGCCACACTCCATCGGATATTAACAAAGGGAGACTCCAGTTCCATACCAACCTCCGGCTGGAAAACAAGATTGCCGCCGGAAGAAACCAATTCATTATAGGACTGGACTGTATCATCAAGAGAAAGATGAAGCATTGCATCCACATAAATGAAATTGTTCAGGTACTTACCCATATAAACAGTTGAATTATCCAAAAGGTTACCGATGGCAAAAACTTCTTTTGAAGCAGAAGAGTTTCGGGCCATACTATAATTCACCGTATTCTGCAAAACATTAGTTCTAACTGAAAATATATCAAAATTCAGAAGTTCACGCAATGAATTTTCGATTTTACGTCCAAGCGCAGACTGAATTACATAGTCTCCGGCAGACATAATAAAGTTTGTTGCGCTCAGCCTGTTATTGTTTGAAGAATCCGCAATAACAATCTGCCCCAGAAGGCTGCGGATTTCATTTTCAGATTTAACAGGATCCGATGTAAAATGAGGATTCAGATCCTGAAGGTACTGCCTTTCAACACTCATTGAAATCTTTACATTCTGATTTTTATTGTCCCTTTCCCTTGTTTCTGCCCTAAGCGTAACTACAGGGTTCATCAGCTCTTCCGGATTAAATTTAATTCTTCCGTTTTTGATGTAAAAGTTTCTGTTCAGGTAGGAAATATCACCGGAACGTACACCTACATCCCCTTCAATCGCATATACCCCGTCCCCGGTGTCAACATTAACACCAAGCTTTGAATCAGGAACAAGAACTGCCCTCAGAAGAGGATCAAGAATAAAGGTAGCGTGATTTCCAAGACTTATATCCAGGTCTGTACGTATCTGAATTCCAAGACCTTTTTTTTCTTCCTTTTTACTTTTCTTCTTTTTTGGTTTTGCGACAACCTTATCCATTGAAGAGGTAAAGGAAGTCTTTTCACCCCTGATAGTGCCTTCTACATCAAGAATGCCCCCTTCAAAAAGAAAATCAAGATCTACATCGATATCACTTTTTACGACAAAAAGGCCGGCATCAAGTTTTCCGGGAATCATTTGACCATCGATTGAGTTTACATAAACTTCAAGGTGATCAAAACTGAGTCTGTTCAGGAATACTGTATAAGCAATTGTAAGCTTTGGAGTTCTTTTAAGGTAATAGGGAGCCTTTATAAGGCTGATTTCATTATTTGCGATTTCTATAGTTGAGTAAGGGGCATTAAGCTTCTGATCTGTAATCAGATTAAAAATAAACTCCGGATTCGTAATAAGAAGAGAACCTGTAAGGTCCGGATCTGCAGAGCTGCCGGTAAGATTTACATTTCCGGTCATAATTCCGTTTGTATAATTAAAGAAAAAATCAAAATTAAAATAAGAAAAGGCCTGGGCAAGATCTATGTTTATATCTGAAATATGGATATCCATATTATCCTTTTTACTTCCGGAAACCTTCAAGCTTGCAAATTTATTATTGTCATAGCTTATGTCCAGGAATTTGTCCTGAGTATAAAGACCGTAAATTCCAAGATTATCTGAAGTAAAGAAAGAGAAATTATGATTGTCATACATAAGGGAAAGGCTGAAGGGGAATGGCTTTTTGATAAAAGTTCCGCTGACAAGGCTTGAAGAAAGATTAACCATAAAGGCATCCGGTAAACGTTTTCCCTTAGGAATAACAGGATTTGTAAAGGATAGTTCAAAAGGAATCTTTATGCTTTTTCCGATAACGTAAGTTAAAAGTTGACCCTTTGCACTGCCTGTCATCTCGTTTATAGAAAATTCTGCCGAAATATCTGAAATTTCAGTTTTACCCTTTGTAATATTAAGGTTTTGAATAGACAAATCCCTGTCTTCAAGTATGGCAACTCCATTTGCCTCCATCAATTTTCCGCCCTGCATCATCGAAAGTCTATCGATATTCAGGGAAACATAAGGGTGATTTGCGGTTCCGCTGGCAAAGAGAGAGCCCGATATATGATTGTTGTCTTTTTTTGCAAAGGCAAAGTGATTCAGATTAAAATTTACCAGCTGCATCTGCAAATCAAAGTAAATATCGTTTAACAGCATTTCCTTTGAAAGCGGTGCAGAGGACGGGTTTGAGGCATTCAGTGAAAGATTAATTGTTTCTTCGGAAAATGAATTATTAAGGTTCATATTTATTCCGACAGAATTAAAAATTTTATTGTTATAATCAAAGGATAAATCCGCATTTCCTGCCAGGGATGAGAACATATCTGAATATCCGAAGGAATCAAAATGAGCCCCATAACGGGTAATGTTTCCGCCCAAAGTAATTTTTGGTGTTACATTATAATTTGCACCTGCCGCTTCAAGTTCAAAATAATTCAGATTGATTTGAGGACCATCAGTATTTGAGTAACTGAGGTCAGACTGGGTAGAAAGAACTGCCGTTATGTCATTGTAAAGAAGAGGAAGATTTTCACTGGTAAAGGAACCTGTCAGATTTCCATTTTTAAGAAAATTAAGGGTAAATTCCGTGTTATAATCGCCGGAAACATAAATGAAATCCTTCATAAGGGTTCCTGAAAAATGATAAGGTATGCTGCCGTTTGACAGGTCAAGAAGGAAAATCATATTTTTTGCCTTTCTGTCCACATCAAAGCTGGCACTTGCATTGAGGTTAATTTTTCCAAAAATTGCATTAAATTTATTAACGGTAAGAGACTGCTCATTACCACCGAAGGAAAGCAAAAGAGAGCGGTTTTCCTTCATAGAATCTGCAACAATGATATAAGGCACATTGTATGAAAGTGATTTGAAATCCGAAGACAGGTACATATCGCCTGAAAAAACCGTTGTATTCAAGGAAGTTGAGATTTTTCTGATTGTCTGGGACCGCTCTTCATTTAAGAATTCAGCAGAAAAATCCATAATACTGTCCGCAAAAAGGTTATGGAACATTACATTTGCTTCTGCGTAACGGTTTTTCGGCAGGAAGCTTCCGTTTAATTTTATTATGCCAGGCTCCCCTTCCATGGCATGTGCAAAATCCGCCGCTTCAAAATCGTAATAAAGGGAATCTCCGTTCGGAAGCAGATTAAACTGCAGAGAAGCAAGCTGCTTGTCTCCAATACAAAGCTGAGGAGAAAAAATCATAAATCCTTTTTCAAGGGCATCTATATAAAGCTCGCTTGAAATACTTTTACCGTTCGGGAGAATAAAATATGGAAGGGAGGCTGTTCCTGAAAGCTTCATATCCTTAAATTCGTAGTTCAGATTTACATCTGCATTGATTCTTTTTCCATCAAGCTTAAAGGTATCAAGTTCAAACTGACTTTCATCACCATAAAAAGACCATAGCAGCTCTGCCCCCTCAGGAATAATTGAGGAAGGAATATGAACCCTTGTATCAGAAATGTAATCAATTCCCTTGTCTTCAAAGTTGAGCTTTACAATTGAGTCAGTTGTTACAAATAAATCATTCAGAACCTTAAGTTTTTTCTTATTTGCATTGCTTTTCAAGGCAGAAAGCGGATAAAAATCCTTTGTTTTAAATTGAATATTTAAATCCTTTGAATCAAAACGATAGTCCGCGCCAAAAGAAACCGGCAGTTCAGACTGAATCATATGAAGGTCCAGAACTTTTTCCAAATAAGATATATATAAATTCAGCTTTCGGATTGTATAATCTCCGTTTGTAATTTGCGAAAGTTTTACATATAAAGAAGAGTTATCATAATTTTGATTCAGGTTGCCTTCAAAGCTGGAACGGAAATTGATTTTTTGCTTTAAGGACGGCAGCTCAAGCCTTACAAGGGAATTAATTTCAAAATTTAGGGAATTCTTACTGGAATTAGGCCAGAATAAAAAATCCTTTACATTAATAACTGTTCTAAAGCTCTGATTATCATAATTCAGATTTATATTTTTCAGCTTAACGTTTTTTGGAAGGAGCTCATTCAAATCTGAAAGCTTAAAAGTTTTTTTAGAGCCGGAGCCCTTTGCAAAATGGTCTTTCAGTTTTACAAGCTCAGTAAGATTAATTTCAATACCATCAATAACGATACTTTTAATTCCGTCAGAAATATTTCTGCCAAGCAGCTTAAAAATATTGTAGTTAATGCTGATTTTATTTACCGCAAGAAGAGTATTATCTTCTCCATCATAAAAGATAATGTTTTGTACAAAGATTTTTGAAAGAATTGAAGGCGATAAATTTTCGTAATTAAAATAAAGCCCTGTTTTCTCATACAAGTTTGATGAAAGTCCTTTTACCATTTCCTCAGCTCTGGATACAATTTTCCTGTGAAGTGGAATTGTAAGCGCTGTTCCAAGCAGAAAGAGAAAAATAAAAATGAAGCTTCTAATTTTTAAAAGACTTACCTTCATCGTTATAATTATCGGAAGACTTGAATAATACCTTATTATAACAACTTTAGAAAAGAAAATCTGAGAGAAAAATTAATAAGTTTTTTCCATTGCATTGAGTTCTGCAATGTTTTTTTCAAGGCGGGAGATTTCGCGGTTAAGCATTTTTTCGTAATTCAGCTGACCTGAGATGATCCGCTCACGCTCGTCTTCCCAGTTCTGTTTTGCGGTGATTGTGAGGAAATTAAAGCTTGCGTTGCTTGATTTTTCGCACCATACTTTTGCTTCCTGCCAGTAGTAAAGGCCTGCCTTATAGCAGGAAAGAGCCTTTTCCATATTGCGAAGATATTCGTCTTTCCAGGGGGCGTCATAAAAATAAATGCATTTTTTGTCGTAGGTGCGTCCAAGCCGCAGATGCTGTTCAATAAGCTTTAAATTTATGTGCATCTGAAAAAGATAGCGGTATTTTTCCCATTCTTTTTCACTTTCGATTTTAAAATCTGCAAATTGAGGATTACAGAAATCTGCCTGGGCGGCCTTTTCCAGCCAGTAGATATTTTCTATACAGTCATCAGGGTACTGCTGGTAGTGAACGTGGTAAAGTTTGTACCAGTCCTCCTTGTATTTTACCATGTAGGCATAAGCTTTTTTAGGAGGAATGGCTAATAAAAATGTACACAGTAAAATAACAAGGACTGGTCTTTTCACGATTTAATTATCGGATGATTTTAAGATTGATTAGAGTCTTATAGATAAATTCAGAAATTTCTTCGATTGATTTTGTAGCATCAATTCTTACGACACTCATACCCTCTTTATTGTCTTCGTATTCAGAAATAACATTTTCGTAAAGGGCGGCTGTCTTTTTCTGATATTCGATTTTTTCGTAAATTTCTTTTGCCCCTGACCTGCTTTCAACCCTCTTCAATGAAATTTCAGGATTAATTTCAAAGTAAAATAACACTTCCGGAAGAGGAAATGGCGCATTTACATGGCGGGGAATTTCATTTCCGCAGGTAGCTGACTGATATGCAAGGCTTGAAAAGAAATAGCGGTCGCTTACAACAATTTTTCCGGCCTTCAAAAACTCTTCTACTCCGCCGTCGCCGTAAAGATGCTCACAGCGGTCAGCGGCAAATAGATAAGCGCTTGTTCTTTCATCAACTTTAAAATCGCCGGCCAGCATCTGACGCAAAAAACGTCCTGTTGCCCGGTCGGTAGGTTCTGCAGTCGGAATCAGAGTTTTTGGATCTCTTGAACAGAGCTTTTTAATCTGTGTTGAGGTACCGGCACCGTCGATACCTTCAAAGACTATAAACTTTTTTAACAGCATATCTAATAAAATTAATCCTCAGTTTAAATTTCTTATTACTGATTATCGGATTTTTTTGATACAACGTGAACACGTCCTGATTTTTTTACAGGTGGCTCATATTTTGGATTTTCCTCTGCATTGCGGTCAGATTTGATGTGTACAACTTTTTTACCGGCTGCCTTTGCACCAGCTCCGTATTTAGCTTCTTTTGCAGCTTTCTTTTCGCGCATTGCCTTCTGGCGGGCCTTGCGGTCCTTTTCAATAAATTCAAGGGATTTTTCCATTCCCTGAAGGAATTTTTGCATATCTTCAGAAAAAACAGCAATCTGGTGGCGGTCAGCTTCAGCGCCGTCACGGCTCTTGCTCTCTACAATCTGCAAAAATACATCACCTGTACGATTTTCTTTTACATTGAAAAAATAAGAACGGTTATCAAGATAGATCTGAGTAGTAAAAAGTTCTCCACGTGCTCCCATATTCATACCTCTTAAAAAAAATGATTTCAAAAACAAAAGGGATAAAGCCCGAATAAAGAACCTTCCCTTGTAATGTGTTTTATCAAGATATCACGGATTAAAAGTTTTTGCAATATTTGCCACTTCTTCAAAAAGTTCGTCTACGGCCTTAACAGTCGTAAGGGGGCCAAAACTGAAGCGTACGGCAGTTTCGCGAAGGCTTGCATCTACGTGCATGGCTTCCAGAACCGGGCGGTTTGCTTTTCTTGAAGAGCAGGCGCTGCCGGTACTTATGTAAAAGCCTTTCGAATCTAAGGCTCGCAGCATTACGTTTCCCGGAATATTCTGGAAGGCGGCCTGCACAACGTAAGGAGAAAATAAATCAGGCTTTTCAAGGCGAGATGGCGGAATAATCGTACAGCCCTTGAGCTCAGAAAGTTTTTTTACAAATTCTTCAGTGACTTTTTTCTGCTCATTATAGGAAGAAAGCGCAGGCTGATTACTTTCCGAAATAAAGTATTTTTCAAGACACTTTCCAAAGGCCAGGGCTCCGAAAACATTTTCTGTTCCGCTTCTGATTCCTTTTTCCTGACCGCCGCCTCTCAAAAATGAGTCGATTTCGTCTTTGAGGTAAAGGATTCCTATACCACGAGGACCGCAGATTTTATGGGAACTGAAGGCAGCAGAATCTACATCCCAGTCCTTCAAATCAAAAGGAATCTTTCCGGCTGCCTGAACGCAGTCCACGTGGAATTTTGGCTTTCTCTTTCCTTCCGCCCATTTTTTGATTGCAAGAGAGATTTCTTTTATTGGCTGAATAACGCCTGTTTCATTATTTACGGCCATAACGCAGACAAGCTGGGTGTCGTTTGTTAAAAGAGATGTTACAGCTTCCGGAGTGATTACGCCGTCTTTATCAGCGGGAATATAATTTACCTTCCAGCCGACTTTTTTCATTTTCTCGCCCATTTCACGCAGGGCCGGGTGTTCAATAGAACTTATGAGGACAGACCCCTTCTGCATCTTGTTGAGGACAGCAAGCAGCGGCAGGTGGTCACTTTCGGTACCGCCTGAAGTAAAGAAGATATTTGCAGCCTTTACCCCCAGGGCTTTTGCGCAGGTCTCGCGGGCAGCTTCAAAAAGAGCCTTTGCATTTTTTCCCGCCTGATGAATGCTGGAAGGATTTCCCCAGTCATCAAGGGTAAGCTCAAGTGCCTCTCTCAGTATTTCTTTATCAGCCGGGCTGGTTGCAGCCCAGTCAAAATAGTGCTCGCTTTCTGTCATGGTATTTTTCCGCTTATTTTAAAACTGAAAGGATTTCTGCATCAGTTACTTCTTCAATAGAAGTATCCTGCAGACCCTTCTGAAGGATAAGTCTTACTTTTGAAGTAAGGTTCTTTTTATCCTTGTGCATTACGTTCAAAAGTCTTTCACCTGAGCCGCCGCCAAAAATTGCTCCAGGAACAGGATTTGTATCCCAGCCGTAAAGTTTAAGGACATCAAAAATCTCATTCATAAAGGCTTCGCGGCAGTAATCCTTTCGGAAGCTCAGGGCTACTGCTCGGCCGATTCCCCAGGCTACAGCGGCACCGTGGGTAATTTTTCCAAGTCCTGCAACGCTTTCAAGGGCATGGCCAAAGGTGTGTCCAAGATTCAAGGTTGCGCGGTTTCCCTGCTCGGTAAAATCTTTTTCTACAACGGCCGCTTTTGCGCGAACGCTCTTGTTTATAATTTTTTCCAGGGTTTCAGGGTCGCGGGCGTTGAGCTTTTCAGAATCATTTTTGAAAATATTATACATTTCCTTATCAAAAAGGAGGGCTGTCTTAAAGGCTTCTGCAAGGCCTGAATTATACTGATTTTCAGGAAGATACTGAACAAATTCCGGCCAGTAGTAAAGCTTTTTTGCCGGGAAGAAGGAACCAATCATATTTTTGTAAGACTGATAGTCACAGCCGGTCTTTCCACCGATAGAAGCATCTACCATGGCAAGAAGAGTTGTAGGAACAAGCTCTACAGCAGCGCCCCGCTTAAAAACAGAAGCCGCAAAGGCTGTAAGGTCGCAGATTACACCGCCGCCGATTCCGACAAATACGTCTTTTCTTGAAAATCCGGCTTCAAGGGCTGTAGTGATGATTGAAAGCACGCTTTCAATGGTCTTAAAAGGCTCGCCGGAACCCAAAATCAAAAGACAGTCATTACCGCATACTCCGTCATCAAACTTTGCAGTAAATTCTTTCATACAGTCAAGGCTTGCAACAGTTGCGTCAGTTACAAAAAAGCGTTTGCATGGTGCATCCTGAGCACCTGGATTATAAACTGAAACCAGGTCTGGTTTTCCAGGTAAAAATGTAATTTCTGATTTTTCAGTACCTGCATGGATTGATGGGTAAGAGATTTGGAATGTATCTTTTTTCATATTGAAGTCAGTTTAGCGTTTTTAGACTTTAAAAGAAAGTCTTTGAATGGGAGAAGGCCCTATTTCCCGGCAGATTTTGCGGTGGGCGGCAGTAGGATAGCCCTTATGCTTTGCATAACCGTACTGAGGGTAAAGCTTATCCATTTCAATCATAAAGCGGTCGCGTTCATTTTTTGCTAAAATGCTTGCGGCCATAACGCAGGGATATTTTCCGTCAGCTTTAGGCTCTGCCCGGCATTGGATTTTTACATCAGGACATTTATTTCCGTCGGTAATTGCTGTAAGAAAAGCTTTTTCAAAATCAATATTATTTTTTTCGCACCAGGCCGGGAGTTTTTCCATCAGCTGGGCAAGGGCTTTTTTCATACTCAGAAGGCTTGCCTGAAGGATGTTTATCCGGTCAATTTCCTTTTCATCACAGAAGGCAATTCCATAACAGGCTTTTTCTTTTATGATGACTTCTGCTGCCAGACGTTTTTTTTCCGAAAGCTTTTTGGAATCATTTAAGATTTCAAGAGGAAAATCAGGAGGAAGAATTGCGGCGGCCGCATAAACAGGTCCCGCTAAAGGACCACGTCCGGCTTCATCAAAACCGACGGTAAGGATGATTTTATCAGTCTGCATAATCAGAGTTCTCTGCCTGGGTAAGGACTGAATCTCGGTTAGCAAAAACCATTTCAAGGCCTTCAAGAGGTTCTGAAAGAGCGCATTTATAAACGTTCTTTTCAAAATCACCCTTTACGCCGAAAAGCTCAGCAATACGGCCGGTTTTAGCGGTTACCTTAAGCTGATTGTTGATTGAATCCACACTGCCCTTTGAAGCTGAAATTATTACGCTTGTATCAGCCGCAGTATTGATTACAGAATCACGCAGAATCACATAAGAGCCCAGGCTTGAGATAAATGAAGAATAGAGGGAGGCACTTACGCTTGCAATACAGTCGTAAACCTTGATTACACTTTCATCTGCATCAATTACAGTGCCGTTCTTTTCAAAATCGCAGGAAATTTCGCAGTCCTTAAGCTCCAGAGTTCCGTTCTTTACGGCGAACAAAGGAGAAATTGCATTTTCAGAAGAATCATTTTCCTTCTGAACGCGGATATTATTAAGTGTAAGAGCCGCATTTTCAATCTGAAGAGAGCTGTCCTTATTGAAAATCAAAGCCCCTTCCCCGTCATTAAGGATTTCGCAGTCCGCAATCACTTTTACAGGCTGAGAAGGAAGTTGAGCATTACCCTTCATGCGCAGGCGAACAGAAGTACAGCGGTTAATATCTTCAAGGCAGGCTTTGATGTCATTGTAAGGATGAGCTGCCGAACCGTCTGCATTTACGCCGGAAGCCGCAGAATCAAAGAAATAGTTATAGCTGTCAATAATCAGAGAATATTCAACAATCTGACTGCTTGTAATTTCATTCTGAGTATAGGCCTGAACCTTATAGAAAAGGGCTCCGGCATCATTTCTTACAAAGCTGTGACTATAACCTGAAGAAGGACATTCCTTAAACTGTCCGACAGAGGTCTGCTTAAGCGCTTCAATAACCTCTTCGTTAAGTTTTGTAACATCCTTTATCAAAAGGGGACGGCTGTAGGCAACAAAAAGCTTATTTTTTGCCTCAGTTTCGATTCCAAGCTTTACGTCGTGGCGGGAATAAAAGCCTTCAAAATCAGAAGTGATTACAGGAGCCTTTGGTGCCCTCTTATCAATATTGTAGGCAACTTCAATTTCACCCTGGTAAACAGAGCTGGAAAAAAGTCCGATTTTTAGCTTTCCTTCAGCATTATCACCGTAAAAAACATCAGCGCCAATCTGAGAATAAAGCTCAGTATAGCGGTTATTATCGCCCTTTACGCTCATTGTGTAAGAGGAGTCCCCTACCACCACAAAGGTCGTCGTTCCATCCTTTTCTACAAAGGACTGAACCTTTGGCTTGGCAGGAAGAATGCAGAAATCAATTGCAGAGCCCTTTTTGTAATCAAGACTCTGCCAGGAAACAATGTGAGGACGCGAGCGGTCGATTATTCTAGGCTCGGAAGGAAGATTCCAGTATTCTTCATCAACTTTATAGAGAAGCTTAGTGTCGGTAAAAATAACCTTATCCCAGTCTTCAATTTTAATTGGAACCTGGCGGACATTGTTAAGACCCGCAACGTGAGGATAAGTTTTAATTACAAAGCGCCAGTTTTTTCCGCCTTCATTTGAACGGACAATGCAGGGAACATAGCGGGAAAGCACGTTCTTTTCAGAAATTGCCAGCTCCATTCCCTTAAGGAATTCCGGAGAATTGTTCATCTTAAAGCTGAGTGAAGAAGGAATTGAAAAAACTGAACCTGAAGAGTAATTTACAACGCCGGAATCATAAAACTGGGAAATAAAAGCGGCATAAGACTTGTCTTTAGCGGCATCCGGAACAACAGAATAGCGGATATTTGTCATTTCTGAAGTTCCGTCAGCCTTGATGTGAGAAACGGTGAGATTTACGTCCCCTTCCACATCAAGGAAAACCGGCCGGTCATAGAAAAAACCGAAGTTTACAGGATTGGAACCGTCTACCGAATAGTAGAATTCCCCGCCTTCAGAAGTATCAAGAACCAGCATCTGTTTGTTTGCCCAAACGCCCTTTGCAGGGTTTATTACCTTAATTTCTGCAAAAAGATTACAAACAGCTGCACACATGAGAAAAATCAGACATATAATAAGTTTTCTGATACTTCTTTCCATTCTCTCTGCCTTTTTATTTTCCTAAATAAGGACCAAGAATATCACGCAATTCCGGGTCATCCTTATAATAATATTTTTCGAGCTCTTCAGAAGTAAGGCCGATAAGCTCGTGGCTTGCGTAGTGAATCCAGCGGTTTTCATCAGGATTATTGATTTCGAACTTACGGCAGTAATAATCCGGCTGGATAGGAAGATTTGCGTGACCGTTGTCATAATTAAAATGCTTGTAATCATGAACGACAACCTTAATGTCTTCGCGCTTGAAGCCGCGGCTGTTCATCAGAGTTTCAACCAGGCAGTTGATTGTGCGACCGGAATCATAAATGTCATCAACCAGAAGGATTTTGTCACCGGGACGGAGATTTTCAGGAGGGTAAGTCCAGCCGTCGATGAAAACCTTTGTGTGCTGGGCAATGTCAGAATAAGAGCGCGCTACAACGCCGGCGTACAATACCGGGTGATAGTTTTTGGCGCGGCAGACAATCTTAAAATATTCACTGATAACGTTAGACATTGCGGCACCGCCACGGAGTGAACAGTAAATTACATCAGGAATAAATCCGTCTTTATAAATTTTGTTAGCAATTTTTAATGCGTTGTTGCGGACTGTGTTATAGTCCAGAAATTCTTTAATCATTTTATACCTCGTTTAATCTGTCTATTTTACTCAATCACGCCGTTTTTTCCAACTAACTGCAGCACAGGAATTTTTTCTTTTTCAGAAAGACTTATGCTCAGTTTTCCATCACAAAGACTTACGTTTACAAAGGCCTTCTTTTTATCTGTATTTTCAAGAATTGCCATAGCAAGCGGGTCTTCAATTTCCTTGCGGATAAGGCGCTTCATAGGACGGGCGCCCATTGCCGGATTATAGCCGTGTTCAATCAGATATTCCTTTGCGTCATTTTGAATGACAATCTTAAGGTTCTTCTGGGAAACTCTTGAAGCAAGGTCTGCAATCTGAATATCAAGGATTTTTGAGATTTCAGCCTTTGTAAGGGCGTTGAATACAATAACATCATCAATTCGGTTTATAAGCTCAGGATTCAAAAGCTTTTTAAGCTCGTTCATTGCGCCGGCCTTGATTTCATCAAAGCTCATTACGCCTTCCCGGCTTCCAAATCCCACTTTACCTTCGTTTGTAATCTGGCGTGCACCGGCATTCGAAGTCATGATAATCACAGTGTTGCGGAAGTTTACAGTGTGCCCAAGATTATCAGAAAGCTCGCCCTCTTCAAGAAGCTGCAAAAGCAGATTGAAAATATCAGGATGAGCCTTTTCAATTTCGTCAAGGAGAACTACCGAATAAGGATGGCGGCGGACTTTTTCTGTAAGAACACCTCCGTCCTCATAGCCTACGTATCCCGGAGGCGCTCCGACTAAGCGGCTTGCGGTATGCTTTTCCATATAGTCCGACATATCAATGCGGATAAGTGAATCCTCAGAACCGAAAAGATATTTTGCCAGAGCCTTTGCAAGCTGAGTTTTTCCAACGCCGGTAGGACCTAAGAAAATAAAAGAGCCAACCGGATGCTTTGGAGAAGAAATACCGGCCCTGCTTCTTCTGATTGCACCAGAAATTGCACGTACGGCATCTTCCTGACCGATTACAGTATTATGAAGCTCTTCTTCCATATGGATAATGCGGGCAATTTCTGTTGTCGTAAGCTGTTCAACAGGAATTCCAGTCATTTCGCAGATGATTTTTTCGATATCGCCGACAGTAACGACCTTTTTTTCACCCAGCTGCCCGTCAACCAGCATAGAAGAATAGCGGTTGAGCTTTTTCTTAAGTTCAATTACCTTGTCGCGGACAACGGCTGCATTTTCGTAGTCCTGATTGCGGACAAGGGACTTCTTTTCTTCAATAAGGTCACTGATATTTGTTTCGATTTCAACAAGCTCAGAAGGTCGCTGCTCTTCGCTGATTTTTTTAGCGGCTCCTGCCTCGTCCAGGATGTCGATTGCCTTGTCTGGGAGCACTTTCTCCGGAATGTAGCGGCGGCTCAAGCGGACAATGGCAGGGATAACTGCATCTTCGTAGGTGACGTGATGGAAATTTTCGTATTTTGTCTTAATTCCCCTAAGAATTTCTTCAGTTTCTGCGTCACTTGGTTCGCTTACCTTTACCACCTGGAACCTTCGCTCTAAAGCCAGGTCTTTTTCTATGTGGCGGGTATATTCTTTTGTTGTTGTAGCACCAATAATCTGGATTTCACCGCGGCTGAGGGCCGGCTTCATAATGTTGGAAGCGTCCATTGTGCCTTCTGGACCGCCCGCTCCGATAATCGTGTGAAGCTCGTCAATAAAGAGGATGATGTCGTCATTTTCCTGAACTTCCTTCATCATCTTTTTCATGCGCTCTTCAAATTCACCCCGGTATTTAGTTCCGGCAACCATAGCTGCCAGGTCAAGGGAAAGCACTCGTTTTTTAAGGAGATTTGAAGGAACCTTGCCGTTTACGATTGCCTGGGCAAGACCTTCAACAATGGCAGTTTTTCCTACCCCTGGTTCCCCTGTCAAAACAGGATTATTTTTTGTGCGTCGCGAAAGAATCTGAATTACGCGGTGGATTTCCTTATCGCGGCCGACAACAGGGTCGCTTTTGTTTTCCCGGGCCATTTTTGTAAGGTCGCGGCTGTACTCAGAAAGGAAGGATTCTTCTCCACCGTTATTCTGACTTTTATCCACCGGCTGCTTATTATTTTCTTCCTCAGGAGCAGTTCCCGTAAGAAGAAAATCCGAAGGATCATCACCAAAAAGAGACTTAAAAAATTCATCTGCATAGCTGTGCAGGTCAAAATCGCTGTAAGAAGCCTTAACTTCGCTCTGAACTTCCATAACGGTAAAGCGTACATCCATAATCGAATAGCCGGAAGCCGAGAAAAAGTTTTCTGTAATTGTTTTTGATTCACTGCAGGCCGCAAGAAGAAGATGTTCAGTTCCAATATATGAATTATGAAGATTTGCCGCTTCTTTTTCTGCATCACTGATGAGTTTTTTCATTCTCTGGCTCTGAGGAACTTCATCAAGAGTAGGCTCTTTTTCCAGTGAAGAAAAGGAATCTTCCAGAGACTCTTCCAGCCTTAAAAGATTCATATTGAGTTTTGTGAGTGTAGAAAAGCCAACACCCTCTTTCAGTCTAAGCATAGCAAGGAGTACATGTTCAGGGAGTATTTCTTTTGAGCCGAACTGTCTGGCTTCATCCTGGGCCAGAATCATTACAATTTTTCTTGCGCGAAGTGAGAAATTTTTCAATTAAAAACCCCAATAGCCTGGCTGACTATATTTTAACTGATAGTCAGCTTTTCAAAAGCCTGTTGAATTACAATAGCTCTCAGGCGCTGCAGCTGGGCGCTCAAATCTTTCTTTAAATCCTCTTCGTATGAAAACGCGTAATTATCGTTTACATACAGAATATGGCCGTGTTTTGCACGGTAATACAAGGCATTTAAATCCTGCTCCATAATCCCGCTGACTCTGCCGGTCTGCAAACCGAACTTAATTACACTGATAATGTCCGCCGCTTCCTCGTAAGTAAGCAGGAGCGAATACATTGCCTTTGCATAAGCCCTTTTTACAAAATTTAAGAGTATTGTAGGATTATTATCGGCAAAAGTACGCCGAATCTTGCGTTCTGTTTTAAAAATAATTGAGGCCAGCGAGGTGATGTTAGCCACCTGGTCAAGTTCACTTCCTTCCGAAGCGTTTCCCGGATACAAATCAAAAATAAAATTTGCAAAATTTGCCGTATCCGAAACCTGAAAGACCGGTGAAATACAGAGTTTTTTTTCTGTCACCATAGATATAATCGAATCAAACTGCCCCGAAAGCACGATAGAAGGAATAAATAATCTTATGGAGATTTTAAGTCCTGTGCCACAGTCCTTGATGTGGGAAGTAAGATAACCGAATTCCCGGCTGGCGGCAAACTGCAGTTTTTCCTGCAAAAGCTCATCAACCCGGTAGATTTCAGACATGGCCTTTTCAGTTTCAAAACCGGAATGAAAATTTGTAATTCTTACGTGGTCGATATGATTTACAAGGATGCTTTTTGAATCATCATCGTTTAATACTACGGCAGTACAGTCAAATTCCTTTTCATCAGTGATGATATTTTTGTCCATCAGAACCTGACGTCCCTGGGAAAAAATATTTTTATAATCGATAAAATGAAATTTTTCATCAGCCTGAACGGCGTCGTAAACAAGAGAGTTTACCCTTTCCATATCATCCTGATTCATTTTTACCGGGAAGGGAAAGTCAGCAAGATTCCGGGCCAGACGGATTTTGGTAGAAAGCACGATATCATCATTCTGCCCGGCAAGGGAAAACCATGGAAGACTTGTTTCTGTTTTTTTACTTTCCGCCATCCTGGTCCCCTGTTTTTTTGTCTTTTTTTTCTATATCGATATCAGCATCAGCCGAAGTATCAAATAAAACTGTCTTATCTGATGAATTCTTATATGCTTCGTTATTCAAAACCTTAAGGTAGTCCCTGTAAAAGGCCGCCTTTTCATATTCTTCGGCCTCCAGAGCAGCTTCCAGCTTGAACTGCATTTCTACCCGGCTGATCAGAGTTGAACGGTAGCCCTTAAGCTTTTTAGGAAAGCTTCCCTGATAAGCGCTTGAAATACCGTATTTTTTCAGCGTCTTCTGAAATTCATCCTTAAAAGTATAATAACATTCAGAACAGCCGATTTTCTGACTCTTTGAGATTTCTTCGTATGTCATTCCGCAGACGCGGCAAACTTTCTCACCCATTAAAGCTTTAATCCTTCGGAAGGCTTTTCCTTTCCGGCCCTGACAGACGGAATTAAAGAAACAAAAACGGAAAGCACAAGAGTTCCACCTATTACCATTATTATCTGCTTTACCGGAATTGCAAGAGGAATCGTCTGTAAATAATAGGCCGGGTCCATAAGCCGCACCTCCTTAAAGAGATTTACAAACCATTCAATAAAGTGGATAAGTTCATTGGCCTTTACCGAAATAAGGATTCCCACGGGCACTCCGATTAGAAGTCCAGCCGCCGTACAGTAAAGCCCCGTAAGGATAAAGGCCAGGGTAATTCCAAATGGAGTGGCCCCCGTACTTTTCAGGATTGCAATTTCCTTACGTCTTTCCATTACAAGCATAACGATAGCCGAAGAAATATTAATGCTTGCGACAAAAATAATCATCATCATGATAAAAACAAGCATAACTTTTGTGGAAGAAAAATTTTCAAAGCGGGCAGCATTTACCTGGTCCCAGCGGTAAACATTTGCAAAGCGGCCACAGTGCTTTTTGACCTTATGCTGCAGGGCAACAAGAGAGGGTGAAAAGGCATCCTGACTTTCCAGAAGAATATTAAAGCTGGCATTAGCCATTGTAAAAGAACGGAAAAAGGCTTTAAGGGGAACAAAAATCCATAGTTCATCCATTTCCTGATAGCCGGAACTTACGATTGCCCCTACCCTAAAGCTGGTCACCTTTGGAAGAACAGTCTCCCCTGCCTTCCTTGTAGTGATAATTCTGAAAATATCCCCCGCCTTAAGAGAAAGCGTTTCCGCCATCTTATCGCCGATTACAGCATAGGGCACAGACGAAGCTTCCTTGAGGCAGCCTGTATCCCCCTCAATTACATCAAAAAGAGTCTTAAAGCTTTGGTTTTCCTCAAAAATATTTTCCGGCACTCCCCGCAAAAAGGCGCCGGTCCTCATGTTTTTTCCCACTCCCAGGGCAAAAAGAGTCACTTCCGGGAAGGCCCTGCTTATTCCGCTGACAGACTCAAAGCCCTTTGCATAGGCTGAAAATTTTTCTTCAGTTTTAGTTTCTTCTATTCCATTTGCGACCCGAACTTCAAGATGGCCCGAAGAAAGCCCGATAAGGCGCTCTGTCATTCCGTTTATCATTCCAGTTGTAATTGACAGGACAGCGATTAAAGGAACTACACTGAGGGCAATACAGAGGATTGAACCGTAAAGACTTTTTCTTGCTACGGTGTTTTTCTGGGTACGGGGAAAAATCAGACTTTTTGCAAAATAAAGAGAAGCCTTTAACGTCACCTTACAAATCTCCACTGCTTTTTACAAGTTCCAGTTTTCCGTCTTTAATGTGATAAATAAAATCGCCTTTTTCTGCAATCTTTATGTCATGAGTTACAAGAAGAAGAGTCTTATTGTATTTTTCTACCATGGAAAAAAGCAGCTGGCTGATTAAGGCGGCATTTGCGGGGTCCAGGTTTCCGGTAGGCTCGTCCGCAAGAATCAGAGCCGGGTCATTTATAAGGGCTCTTGCAACGGCGACCCTCTGTCTTTCACCGCCGCTCAGCTGGGATGGAAGGTGGCCCTTGCGGTTATAAACTCCCACATCCTGTAAAAGGGCTTCCGCCTTGGCAATGGCTTCTTTTTCAGGCTTTCCTGCAATCAGGGCTGGCATATAAACATTTTCAAGGGCTGTAAAATCCTTAAGAAGATAGTGAAACTGAAAGATAAGGCCGACAAAGCTTGAACGGTATTTTGAAAGTTCCTTTTCCTTAAGGGAAGTTACCTTCCATTGACCGGCCTGCACGCTTCCCTTAGTAGCACTTTCAATGCCACCAATGATATTCAAAAGAGTAGATTTTCCGCTTCCGCTCTCGCCTGCAATTACGATTTTTTTTCCTTCCTCAATTTCCAGATTCAAATCCGAAAGGACAGTCAGGCTTTCACTTGCAGAGACAAAAGTTTTTTCAAGACCATTTATTGATACAATACTATTCTTCATGTAGTACCTCGGTTAATGACAATTTAAGTACGTTTCTGCTGGCAAAAAAGCAGGCCGCAAGAGGGGCAAGAATTCCATAAATAAAAATAAGGATTGTTTCTCCCGGGAAAATGCGGGCCGGAATGCTTGCGTAAAGGGCATAGGCAGAATTTTCCCTTACATACATCAGGTTTTCCTGGTCAAATACAGCCGTAAAAATATACTGCAGAAAATATACGATTTTGGAGGCGGCATTAAATACAGCGTCGGTATTAAAACTGATAAGAAGTCCTAAAATCAGTCCCAGACTTGAACCGATAAGACCTGTATACAATCCTCTCATAATAAAAACAGCGCGTACAGTTTTCGGCTCAGAGCCAAGGGCGCAGAGGATTGCAATTTCACGTTTCCGCTCAAAAACCAGGCGGCGCATTCCGTTATAAATATTGATTGCTACAACTATAAAAATAAGACAGACAACAAGAAGCAGCATATTTTTCTCTATTCGTAAAGCCCCGAAAAATGACTTATTGAATTCCTTCCAGGAACGTACGTTCAATTTTTCAAAAGAGTCAGTCTTTTTAAGCCCCTTTATAACCTTTTCCACATCATTGATATTAAAAAGCTTTATACCCCAGATTTTTTCAGCGCCTTTTCCAAAATAAGCCGCCGCATCTTCTGTATTTATAAAGCTGAGGCTTGAATTAATATCCTGATAGCCCGAAGCAAATATTCCCCTTACAATAAAAATCCTCTGGCCGGAAAATAAATCAACATCACTTGAACCGGAAAGCACAAAAAGATTTACCTTATCGCCAACCTTTACCTTAAGATTTGAAGCAAGTTGATTTCCTAAAAGGATTTCGCCTTTCTGGCTCAAATCAAGACTGCCAGAAACAAGGAAAACTTCTTTTCTAAGCCCGTCATCCTCATAAAAAGCCTGGGGAGCCAGGGCCCTGATTACGGCAGGGCTTTCAAAAACGGCTGAAGATTTTTCAGAATCAGAAAGAGAAGTCATAAGAGTCTGGGCCTGATAAAACGGAAGGGCAAGCTTTACATTCTTTGAAGCCTGACACCAGCTTTCAAAATCGGCTTCCTCCTGCGAGTCAGGCTTAAGGCCTTCCACCTGAATATGATAGGAAGAAATCTCCTGAATCGCCTTTATAAAGCTCATCTGAAAGCCGTTCATAACGCTCATCACAACAATAAGAGTCATCACACCAAAACAGATTCCGGCAGCAGCAAGACGTGATGTAACAGAAGAACGGCTGCTTTTGTCCTGTGAGGAAAATCTTTTTGCAATCGAAAAAATCAGTTTAATGTTCTGGATGATGTTTTTCCTCATCTATTTTATTGGACCTCATTACTTTGTCATCCTGATATATAATCTCACGAACTTTTTTATTATCCACATACCAGGTTTTTATGCTAATTCCATTATCAAAATAATAATGCTGTGTATAGGTTCCGCTTACCGCAGAATAGCGCTCGTAAGATTTCAGGATGTCATTTTCAAAATATTTTACATCAGGCGGAATTTCCTGACCATCCTCAGCCGTAGGATTATACTTATAAACAAAGCTTTTTACAAAAACATCACGTCTTTTTGTATCTTCCTCACTGTTATAAGAAAAGCTCCTTGTCTTTATCTGAGTAATTCTGTTCTGACTGTCAAAAGTCCAGCGGGTAATTTCCGTAATGTAATTTTTCTGATTTACTTTTTTATAGTATTCTTTTTTTTCAACAAGTCCGTCCAGGCGGTAATAAAAATCTTCACGGCTTGTATCATAATCAACAGTTTTTAAAAAAGGCTTTTTTCTATCCCCTTTATAATAAAACTTTTCTGTCTTTGTTATTTTTGAATCATTGTAATTTGCAATTTCCCAGAATTCTGATTTTACAAGCCTGTAATCCTGGTCAAAAAAACGCCGGTTTACCCGGTTTCCAAGAGAATAAACAATTACCCTCTTATCTTCTGATTTTGAAATCTCTATAACCTCACTTTCAAATTCAGAAAAAGCCAGCAAATCATCTTTTCCGTAAAAATCCTGGCTTTCGTAAGGCTCCATCACAGGAACTTCAAACTCCGGAACTTCCGTTACAGGAAGTTCTCCATCATCAGAAAGCTCCTGGGCAGCAGTTACAAAAGAGAAAAACAGAAATATAAAAACAGAAAGAAGGGATTTTTTCATCAGATTCTAAAGTCCCAGAAAATCATCAATGTATTTTTCCGCATTAAAAGGAGCAATATCCCCGTATTTTTCACCGGTGCAGACAAAGGCAACAGGAATTCCCAGCTCCCGGCCAATCGAAACGGCAACACCGCCCTTAGCAGTTGAATCACACTTTGTCATAATGATTGCATCAACTTTTACAGCCTCATTGAAGACTTCAGCCTGACGCAGGGCATTCTGGCCTGTTGTTGAATCGATTACTATGATTTTTTTATAGCAGCCATCGTCAGCCTTTGAAGAACAGGTTCGGTCAATTTTCTGAAGCTCTCGTACAAGATTTTCCTTGTTATGAAGGCGTCCCGCTGTATCTGCAATTACAAGCCCCGGACCTTTTGATTTTACGGCCTCAGCCGCATCAAAAACAACTGCACTAGGGTCACTTCCATGCTGGTGACTTACAACACGAACCCCGATTTTACTTCCGTGGGTATCCAGCTGTTCAATTGCGGCGGCACGGAAGGTATCAGCTGAGGCAAGGACAAGGTTTTCCACTCCCTGATTTTTAAACCAGGCAGCAAGTTTTGCAACACTGGTAGTTTTTCCAACTCCGTTTACGCCAAGCACCATCCAGACATTCTGTTTTGTCATGTCAGGCTCCAGCTTGATTTCACGAATATTCTGCAGAAGAAGAGTCTTAAGCTCATTCAAAATATCTTTCTGCCCGCTTATTTTTTTCTGACGGCAGATTGTTTCAAGCTGGTCTGTAATTTCAAAGGCAGTTTTTGCCCCTATATCGCCTTCAACAAGATTATCAGTTAATTCTTCAAAGAATTCTTCGTCAATTTTTTTTGAAAACAAGTTTTTTAATTTTTCGCCAAATGATTTTTTCATTCTATTTCCTCTTTTTCAGCATTTTCAATTTCAGATTTATTTTCATCATTAATTTCATCATTATTTTCAGCTTCACTTGTATTTTCACTTTCAGAAACTTCTGGGCCTTCTTCCTCAATTTTACGTTTTTCAGTCTTAAGACGCTTTTTTGCCGCAGCCTTTCGTTTCTTTTCCAGTTTTTCAGGACTGATAGCCTTTGTTTTTACAGGAAGAACAGAGTTTGCTGCAATCAGATAGCGCACAAGCTCATAAACAAAAAGCGCCCCGCAGCCGATTGCAATTCCGCCGCAAATCTGATTACGGGTCTGCCACATCAAGGCATCATTATAATCTCCAAGCCCCTTATTATAAAGGTTTGCCGCATTATAATAATTTCCGTAAGTATAGAAATAGGGAATCATGGAAAGCATCAAAAGAGTATAGGTTCCGTACATATAACGGCGGCGCTTATCAATATAATCGTTGGAATCAAAATTATGAGCCTTAAAAGCAACAGTGTTATCATCAGTAAGATAAGATTCCGGAACATAATAATTGGTTGTATAACCTTCAGCAGAAATAAACTGTCCTAAAATCTGGGCATCATTGATTTTAATTCTTGACTGGGTAAATTCATCAGTACTTGATTCTGTCTGCACTCCGGCCGCATAAAATGTTCCCTTCATAGGAAGTATATTAACTACATTTATAAAATATTCTGTAAGAGGCTGCAGTTTGACCTCGACGGAATAAGTGTGATTTCCTTCAAAAAAATAGGAGGTTCCCATTTCCTTGTAGCCGTCGCAGACAAACTTTACGGCGTGCACCCCGGATTCTGTCATAAGATGTTTTATTTCCGGCGGCTGAAGCACATCATCAAAATAAATGCGGACTTTTTTTGCTATTTCGGAAGGCTCAATCGTAAATTCAACTTCAACCGGCATTCCGTTTGTAAGGGTGATTACAATCTGATGGGCAAGACTGGCCGAAATAAAATCAGCATCTTCAATTTTTCCGACTTCAGAAATACTGCGGTTTAATTTTCCGCCCGGATATTCATATACGTCAACGGAAACAAAATAATATTCTCCATAATTTGTAACAGAGCCTGTAATAAGAGAATTAATACCGGCAGAAACAGCTTCTTTTTCATAATCAAAACTGTCATAACCGGCTTTTTTTGCCTTTTCGGTCGGAGTAAAAAAAGCGGACTGGTCATCCTTATAAAAGGAAATGTCCATCAGATTAATCAGAACGGCATCCTTTGAAAACATAGTACGGAACATATTTCCAAAGTTTTTTGCCTCAGAATCCTGCTGCTCGTTAAAAAATCCCCTCTGAACATCCTTTTCTTCTTTTGTAAACCGCTGCATTGCCTCGTCAACAAGCTTAAGATTGTCGGCAATTTTTTTCTGAATTTCTTCAATGCTTTTATCAGCATCGCGGACTTTTGCTTTAAGTTTTCCTTTTGAATAATTCTGCAGTATCAGAGAATCCCGTTTTTTATATTCAGAGGAAAGCTGTAAAAAAAGAGAAAGCCTGTCCTTTCTCAGGTTGTAAAGCGTTTTTTCAAGGCGTTCATCCGGATACTCTGTATGACTCCAGTCCTCATCAAGTTTTTCCATAATGCGGTTAGGAAACATCTGGGCAATTCCGTCAGCAACCGCAGGATCTTCCTTAAAAGCTGAATTATAGGCAAATTTTTCAGCGGCGATTACCCATTTTGAGGAAGAGGAATCGGCTGCTGAAAGTGCCATAGTAAAAAAAAGGCTTAATATGAGAAAAGATAAAAGTTTCCGGAACTTTGACCTACTCTTCGACGTCATCGTCCCCACCGCCGTCCATAGGCAGTCCCTTCCATTTGGCAACGAGGTATGCGTTCATAAACTCATCAATATCGCCATCCATTACGCTCTGAATGTTTCCGGTTGCGAACTTTGTGCGGTGGTCTTTTACCATCGTGTAAGGCTGGAAAACATAAGAACGGATCTGGCTTCCAAAGGAAATATCTTTTTTTTCTGCGGCAAACTTGGAATTTTCTTTTTCCTTCTGCTCGCGGTAATATTCGTAAAGGCGGGCCTTAAGCATACTCATACAGGCCTGACGGTTGAAAATCTGGCTGCGCTCAGTCTGACAGGCAACGACAATTCCGGTCGGAATATGAGTAAAGCGGACGGCAGAGTCTGTTTTATTTACGTGCTGACCGCCCTTTCCGCCGGCGCGGTAGGTATCTACACGCAGGTCTTCCGGGCGCACTTCAACTTCGATTGTATCGTCCAGAACCGGGTAAACGTAAACTGAGGCAAAGCTTGTGTGACGGCGGGCGTTTGCGTCAAAAGGAGAAATGCGGACAAGACGGTGAATTCCGCCCTCGCACTTAAGGTAGCCGTATACATAATCGCCTGAAATCTGAATTGTAATGGACTTAATGCCCCCTTCCGCCTCAAGTTCGTCTACTACCTCTGTTTTGAAGCCGTGGCGCTCTGCCCAGCGCAGGTACATACGACTCAGCATAAAGGCCCAGTCGCAGGCTTCAGTTCCGCCTGCCCCTGCATGAACGGTTAAATATGCATCGTTCTGGTCAACCTCGCCGGAAAGCAGGTTCAAAATATTTAATTTTTCAAAATTTTCCTTGCAGGAAGCATACATCGAAGTTACTTCATCTTCGTCAGAAGCATCTCCGCTTTCAAGGGCAAGTTCATACATTGCTTCAAGGTCAGAAAAGTCAGCAATCAGCTTGCGCCATGGCTCTACGCGGCCTTTCAAACGGCGGATCTGGCTCATAACTTTTTCTGCTTTTTCGTGGTCGTCCCAGAAGCCGTCGGCTTCAGTAAGCTTTTCTTTTTCTTTTATTGATTTATCGATTGCGTCCGAGTCAAAGACGCCCCCAAACGCTGTTGATTTCTTCTTTTAATTCTTCAATCTGTATTTTTACTTCTTCTAACATAAATATAAGAATACATTTTTTCAGCGTAAGTTACAACTTAATAAAATCCCCATTTTTGCCGACAATTTATATATGAAGAAGTCTATTTTTATTTCTGTTATACTTGCTGCCCTTACCTTTACTCTTTCAGCCCAGCGCCCTATCGTTCAGGATATTCAGGCAGTTGCGGGAAACACAAACAGAATCAATATTTTATGGAATCTTCCTTCTAATCCGGACAAAGAGCTTTCAAAGCTTCTGGTTTACAGAGACCTGACACCGATTTCTTCATACTCTCAGCTTCAGAGCCTTAACCCTATTGCCGAACTTCTTCCTATTTTGACCAGTTATACCGATACAGTTACTGATTACAAGGATTATTTTTATGCCGTTATCTGTGTTACAGATGAACCATACGACATTATTATGATGTCGATTAACTCGACTGTTACAGGTGCTCATATTCCATCAGGCTTTTCTACAAGTGCCCCTCAGCCGGAAGCAAAAGAAGAAAAGCTTTATCCTCAGGGTGCCTTGCGCGAAATTCCTCTTCCCTATCTTGATTATATTGACGGACTCGAAAAAAAATATCTTGTTTCTGAGGAAGTTGCCAAAGCCTCTAAAAGTCTTGGTCTTGAAAGTAAAAAGCAGGTTGCCCGCCTTCCGATTCACGTTTTTGAAGAGGATTTGATTTCCCCGGACGGAGGAGATGATTTTCTTCTGTTTGAAATATTAAAAACAACCTTTATTCAGAAAAAATATGCCGAAGCTATCGCTGAACTTGAAAAGCTGACAGGAACTAATATTTCTTCCCAGACACGTACAAGGGCATATTTTTATCTTGGCGAATCGCTTTATATGCTGGGACGCTATGAAAAGGCAATCAAAACCTTTGTAAGAGTTGAAAATGTCTATCCGGAGCTTTCAAAGCAGTGGATAGACAATTCACTTGACCAGCTTTAAGATTCTTTTAATAAATTGAACGCAGAATCTCAACAATTGCAGGTTTTTCAATATTTTTTCTGATTTCCTTGAGAAGACTTTGACCTTCAGAGTTTGAAACAACAGGATTTCCATTTTCATCAGAATTTGGAACAGTATCCACGCCTTCTGCTTTTTCTTTTTCGGGAACCTTTACAAGAATAATTTCATCATCGACATTTACCCGGTCATAAAAACCGTGCTGGGTAATTTCAGCTTCAGAAACTTCTTCACCAGTCTGAGTGATTATAAGAGAGCCAGTAACATCAGAATCTTTATAGGTAAGTCCGCCGTCACTATCAGAAATTTTAAGGCCACCCTTCTTTACGATTTTGAACTCGAAATCTTTTCCGACGTTTTCTGATTTTCCAAGGTCAACGACAATAACTTTTCCGTTACGGACAAGGATTTTTCCACGGACAACAAGCTTTTCAAGAACTTTATTTCTGAAGCGGCGTAAAACTGTAGAAAAACGATTATTACCTGTTGCAAACCAGCTGCCTTCCATAACAGGAGTTCCCGTTCGACCGGTGTACATAGAAGCTTTTAATGTAATATCTTCTTCAGATTCACTTGAAGAAACAAGGATAAAATAGTCAAAGCCTGCAGAACGGGCCTTTTTATAAGCCTCACTGTAACCCGAAACCGGCGTAACCTGAGTTTTTACAGAAGTTATTGCAATACCTGAAAAAACATCACTTGCCGCAAGAGCGGTAAGACGCTGTGAATCTGCATGATTAATGCTTGTATTAGAATCAAGGTAAAAAACTGCAATATTCCAGCGGATTTTATCAAGATAAAAAGGATCAATATTCCACTTTTTAGCCAGCGTAGTTCCCAAAAGCGATTTATACCCTTCGATAGTATCCTTCAGCTTCTGATTTATTGCTTCCGGATGATTTTCTTCAATAAAAGCAAGCTGCTCAAGATAAAGCTCGTGCATGCCGTTCATCTCAAGATTGTCAGCATAAGAAAGCCTTGCCTTAACATTCTGCGGGTCTAAAAGCAAAGCCCTTTGGTACTCATAAACAGCACCGCTTTTATCAAAACGGCTTTCATACTGTCTTGCATTCACAAGATGATAGCCGGCCCATTCCTTACGGCGGGAATCATCAAGCGGCAGCTTCTCTCTTGCGCTCAATTCCAGCTGAAAACGCATCATTTCATCCTGAGGAGAAACTGAAAGCCCTGCATCCCAGGTATCAATTGCATCTTCTGTATTTCCAAGCTTATTCTGGGCAATTCCCTTCAGATACCAGGCTTTGCCGTTATTGCGGTTACGGCTTATAAGATAATCACTGATATCGATTACATCTTCATAACGGCCTTCCGAATACAATATTGCCGAAAGCAGCTGATAGCCGGGCTCAAAACCTTTATTCAATTCAATACAGATTCTGACGTGTTTTTCAGCATCCTTAATATTGCCCTTCATAAACTGAATAAGGGAAGCAAGAAAATGAACTTCACTTTCCCCCGAATACTGCTGCATTGCCTGATTCAAAAATTTTTCCGCCTGAGTAAAGCGTTCTGTTTCTGCGCAGATAAGGGCCATAGAAAGAAGTGCCTTGCGGTTTACCGGCTGTCGTCTCAAGGCTTCGGCATACTGCTGCTCAGCTCCGGAAAATTTTCCGTCATAGAGCTCAAGCTCTGCAAGGCCAAAATGGGCATTTACATCATTTGGATATTCTTTCAGGATTTTATTAAAAATAGTTTTGGCTTCGTCTGCCCTTCCAAGAGCCAGCAGAAGCAACCCCTTAAGGTTTTCTATGCGACTGTTATTTTTTTCTAATTCTTCAGCCTTCAAAAGATAATTAAGGGCCAGTTCAAATTCACCAAGCTTATAATTACAGCTGGCAAGATGAAACCAGGCTTCCGAATAGGAAGGATTTAAGGTAACCACCTGAAAAAAACTCTGGGCGGCATCAAACCAGTTTTCCTGATTTTCAAAAGAGATTCCCTGCTCAAAAAGCTCAAGAGGATTATTCTGTCCCTTCTGAGAAAAAAGGGGCTGAAAACAAAAAGCGCAACATAAAAGTAAGGTGATTGCAATCTTATTCTTCTGACTTTTCATTTTTCTCACTATTTTTAATTACCTTTATAACGTTGATTCTATGACCTTCCATATTCTGGACAATAAAATCAAATTCATTCCAGCTGGTCTTTTCATATTTTACAGGCACTTTGCCGAACAAATCAAATACAAAACCGCCAAGAGAATCAAAATCTTCATTAGGGAACTTAGCATCAAGGGCTTCGTTCAAATCATCAAGGTCTACGCGGGCATCACAAAGCCAGATATTTTCACCCGCAGCAATAATTGCTTCTTTTTCCTTGTCAAATTCGTCCTGAATATCACCTACAATCTCTTCGATGATGTCTTCCATTGTAACAAGGCCCGAAATTCCGCCGTATTCATCAATTACAACCGCAATGTGCAGGTGCTGGCGTTTAAATTCACGAAGGAGGGAATCAATTCGCTTGCTTTCCGGCACAAAATATGGGCGGCGGATAATTTTTTTAAGGTCAATTTCAGAATCTTCAAGAAAAAGATGAAGAAGGTCTTTTACATAAAGAATTCCTGTTACATTATCAATTGAATCCTGGTAAACCGGGAAGCGGGAATGGCCGCTTGCAATCAGCTTCTGCAAAAGCTCGTCGCGGGGAGTTTCCACCGAAATAAAATCAACATCGATGCGGGGAATCATTACTTCCTTTACGGCAGTTTCTGAAAGTCCCTCAACACCTTCTATCATGTCTTCTTTTTCTTCTTTAAGGATTTCTTTCTGGGCAGCGCTAAGTTCTTCAACTACAGAGGGCTTCTTCTTTTTCTTAAAAAAACTCATTTTATTACACTCTCATTTTTTAATTCTTTAAGTAAGTTTTCCTGCTTTACAAGCATTTCGCATTCAGGCTCTACGCCCTTTTCTATGTGTTCAGGCTCGTGGTCATAACCGTTAAGATGCAGAATTCCGTGAACCAGAAGCCTTTTTATTTCATCATTTTCAGTCTGTTCAAAATATGCGGCATTTACAGGGAGGGTATCAAGGCTGATTGCAATATCGCCGGCGCAGAGCCATTTTCCTTCCTCGTCTTCATATTCCTCATCATTTTCAAATGAAAGCACGTCGGTAGGACTGTCAATTCCCCGGTAATTTGAGTTCAGCTCCTGCATGTAAGAATCATTGCAGAAAAGTATGCTGATTTCCTCTCCGTCAAAATTAAAGGCCTTTAAAACCTTCTGAACAAAAGGCTGGACATTTTCAAGCCATAAAGGAGAATCCAAATCTTCCTGAACAGAAACTAAAACCCGGTTTGCCATAACTAGGACTCCGTTTTTGAAGGCTTTTCTGCTTTTTCAGCCTTTTCCGAAGATTTATCGGCAGTTTTTTCATCAGCCTTCTCACCCTCATTCTGATCAGGATATTCAATGCGGCTATGATAGTAGCCGGCCAGAATCTGAACAAAGGCCTCCTTGATTTTAGAAACATCGCGGAAGGTTAAATCACAGTTATCAAGCTGCTTGTGATCAATTTTATCGCTGATAAGCTTTGTAATAAAAGCCTCAAGACGAGGAACCGAAGGACTTTTTAAGGTACGGCAGGCCGCTTCAATTGTATCTGCAAGCATTACAACGGCAGATTCGCGGGTGCTAGGAGGATTTCCAGAATAAGAGAATTCCTCCGGCGAAAGTGTATCGTCAATGTTTTTAGCTTCATTATAAAAATAGTAAATTACTGAGTTTCCGTGGTGCTCGGCAATAATGTCGATTACAGCCTGTGGAAGATGCAGCTGATGGGCTTTTTCTACGCCCTTTCGCACGTGGCTCTTGATAATAGAACGCGAAAGTGACGGGTTCAAATCATCGTGCTTGTTTTCGCCCTTCTGGTTTTCAACAAAGTATTCGCTCTGCTCGATTTTTCCGATATCGTGGTAGTAGGCACCGACACGGGCAAGCAGGGAGTTCGCCCCGATTTCGCGGCAGGCATTTTCTGAAAGCTGGGCAACCATAAGCGAGTGCTGGTAGGTGCCGCTTGCCTGCACCAGCATTTTCCTCATAAGAGGCTGATTCAGGTCGGAAAGCTCCATAAGGCGGAAAACCGAAGAAGTATTGAGCATGATTTCAAGCGGAGTCAAAAGTCCCAGAGTCAGGATTCCCGAAAGGAAGCCGTTTACAGCAACGCCGCCCAGAAGTTTTGGCAGGTCGTAGAAGGCCTGATTAAACATTACGTGGGCAATAATCATGTAAACACAGTTGAAAACCGCAAGCATAATTGAAGCAAAAACTAGATCAAGGCGTTTTTCAATTTTGCGGACGATTGCCGCTGAGGTAAGGGAGGCAGCCAGGGCAAAAATAAAGGTAGGAACCTGACAGTCACTTGCAACAAGAACACCAAGAGAAAGCACAAAGGAAAGAAGAACAGCCGAAATGTTTCCGTAAAGAATTGTTACCAGCATTACAAAAAGCGAAACAGGAATGATAATGCAGACAGAATAGGCTGACGAAAATACCTGAAATTTTCCGCAGAAGGCAACAATCACATAAGTTATCAAAAAGAAAATAATCTGTAGCAGGGGCTCGCGGACGTAAATCTTGCGGTTAAATGGAATAAAGGTATACAAAAGATACCACATAATTGCCAGAAGCAGGAGAAAAAGCTCAGCATTTGCAAAGGCCCGGTAATCAATGTAGAGGGGCGAAGCTGACATTTTTTTCAGTTTTGCGTAGCCTTCCTCCGTAATCGGGAAGCCTTTTTTTATGATTTTTTCCCCCTTCTCTATGGAAATGGGGTCTAATTCATCAGGAGGCAGATCCTTCTGAGCAATAATTGTACGGTCAGAAATCTGATTGATTTCAAAATCATCCAGAGAAAAATCAGCAATAGTCTGAACTGTAGAAATTTTTACAAAATTTACAGCAGAAACAGTCAAAAGACCTACAAAGAACAAAATCAAAAAGAGATAATTCTTAGAAATGTATTCGCCCAGGGACTTAAAATACAAGCCCATCATTCCCTGGCTCTTTTTAGCTTTATTCATATTGTTTTTCATGTTCATACGCCTTTACGATTTGTTTAACAAGATGATTTCTTACGACATCATCTGCTCCCAACTGCATAAATCCTATATCATCAATTTTATACAAAATACTCACAGAATGCATCAGGCCGGATTCAGTTTTCTTAGGCAAATCCACCTGAGTCGGGTCCCCGGTTACAAAAACCTTTGAATTGTCGCCCATTCGGGTAAGGAACATTTTCATCTGAGGAATTGTAGCATTCTGTGCCTCATCCAGAATGATAACTGCATTGTTAAGTGTACGGCCGCGCATATAGGCAAGAGGGGCCGTTTCAATAATCCCCGCTTCAAAAAGCCGCTTTACAGTTTCAACAGGCAGAACAGTCTCCATTGCGTCTTTTAACGGCCGCATATAAGGATCAATTTTCTGCTCAAGGTCACCCGGAAGATAACCAAGACTTTCTCCGGCTTCAACAACCGGGCGGGTAATAATCAACTTCTGCTTTTTGTGACTTAAAACAAGACTTAAAGCCTCGCATACGGCCAGAAAAGTTTTTCCGCTTCCCGCAGAACCGGTACAGAAAACCATATCCTTTGTCTGCAAAAGATTAATATATTCCGCCTGATTCTGGGTACGGGCATAAACCCGCTTTAATCCACCCGGAATTAAAATTACGGCTTCTTCTGTTCTTGGCTTTTTATGGGTATTTAAAACTGAAATTACAATGTCTTCGCCGTTTTTTCCGCCAGCGGCAACTTCATCAATAATACGGTCAACAATGAACTGGAATTTCTGGCGTATCAGCGGATCTTCGTCTTCTACAGAAAGCTCGTTACCTTTTGTAAAAACAGGAACGCCTAAATGTTCTTCTATGAGTCTAAGGTTGCTGTCATTTGTTCCGCACACGCAGGAAAGCACATTCTGGTCTGGAACAACAATCGTGTAATCTTTCATTAACAGATTCCATTATATAATGAATTTATTGAAAAGTCCAATCGCCGTAGTTATCCTTAATCTGAGATTTCATGCTTTCCATTGGCTTCCAGACAACACCGATTGTAACAAGAGGATTGAAGTCATAATAGGTCTTGCCATTTTCTGTAAGCAGACGCGGAGAAAAGCTCATAGTCATACTGAACTTCCAGTCGTGAAGGTCGTGGGTAACTTCCATATTCATTGATTTCAGCTTAAAGCCGGAAGCCTTTCTTAGAGCCTCATTATCAAAGCGGAAGGAATTAAATAAATCCACCCACATATTTTCCTCACCAGGAACACGTCCTTCATTTCCCATCATCTTCTGGAAATAACGGTAGATAACAGAGTTCTGAGTTGTTGAAGAAAACTTTATATAAAAGAAATTATTGATATTGAAAGTAAGCGATGGTGTAAAAATAAAGTATGAGCTTGTCGGTTTTATGAGGTCGGCCGTAAGGCTTGTTGTAAGTCCCGGTGCAACAGAAATTCGGTTGAACCATTTGTAATAAGTTTTTGACGGCTTTGTGTAAGAAAAGCCAAAGCTGTAGGGAAGAAATTCTTTATAGGCTTTTCCGGAAGAATCCTTACGGGGCTTCCACTGATTATCTTCAAAATCATAGCCCTGAGTATAAGACATAACATACGAAGCCTGAAAACCATACCAGCTGGTAGAAAGCTTTAAGCTTGAATGATAGTACTCTTCCAGGTTGTAGTTATAGGATTCTGAAAAAGAAAGAGTTGAGCCGAGAACATTTCCAGAAATAGTTGTAGACTGCTGTAAGTCCTTCCAGTCCCACTGCTCATCCCAGTCCTTAGCATTTTTATTTTTTTCCTGTAAGCCTGTAGTAATAGTTTCTGTCACATAAGGGAAAACAAGGCTTAAGGTTCCGGTGTACTGGCGGTTTAGAGGTGGCATAACCTGACTGAAGGTCAGCGTCTGCTTGAACTTTTTATCCATTTCGGTAAGACCAAGGATAAAATCAAGGGAGTTTACGGTAATACAGTTTTCATCCCCCCAGTCCAGAGTGTAATATTTATATTCAGGAGTATCTGCATCACCAATAAATTCCTGGCGGTACAGCTTTGCTGTAGAATTCCACTTTAAGCCTGTTTCACAGAATAAAGGAATATAGGCAAATGGAAAAATATTAATTGAATTTGTTGTCAAAATATCCTGAGATTCAGCCTTATAGTCAGTAACCTTTAAGGTAGCCGCTTCAGATTCTGTATATCCGCCTTCTGAGGCTCCATTTGTATTTATATAAGGATGCTTCTGATAAATCGGACTATAGGTAAAAGAATTTGTAAGGGTAAAAACCGAGCCGCCGTAGGTAACATTATTAGAAAGCGTTGTCGGAAGCTTGATTGTATACATCGAAGATTTTATATTTTCCCATTTAAAGTCACTTCCGGTTTTCATATAAGAGCTGTCAGTAGAATAGGCCATCTGGGCAAGGAAAGAAGGTGTAAGGGAATAATTAAGCTTATAAACAAAACCTTCAGACAGAGCCTGCTTTTCGGCAGAAAAATCAAGATCCGGGAGAACTGGAATTACATTACCATCCTTAAAAAACTCATTTTCGTTTTTATCAGCTTCTTCCTCTTTCTTCTCTTTAGCTTCAGTTTCAGCCGCCTTAGAATTATCCCCTTCCTCAGCTTTATCTTTTTCCGCTTTTTCAGCCTTTTCCGCATCTTCCTTTAATTCAGCCAGACTTTTTAATTCCTCTGTCTTATTCATAGAAATTGCGTATGAAGGTGTTTTTGAAGATTTCGAGACAGAGGTATCGGACGGAAACTGAAAAAGAGTTCCGGCAATATTAAATGAAAGAGAAAGCGGCGTCACCTGGGAAGGCGCATAAAACTTTTTAAAGTAAGATGTATCATCTATTAACTGATTGTTTTCCCCCAGAGTGCTTCCAACACCACCAGGAATTGATAAAGTTGTAAACTGCACAGAAGAAGTAAGGTTATAGCTTAAGGTTGAAAAATATTTATTCCAGAGCCCGGGCAGGCTGAAGGATTTCGAAGAGGTCAAACTCCAGCTGTAGCTTGAATATTCCGCAACAGTAATCGTATCAGTAGCATTTGCAATCGTATTCAGATCAAGAAGATAAGAAATCCAGTCCATATATTCAGCGCGGTTTGTAATAAAATCATACTGATAATAAGGATCTGAAAAAAACGGCATATCCACTGTAAGGTTTACCGGATTTGAAAGTGTAAAATTAATTTTTCCGCCGTAACGGAAGGGAAGCTTCATACCAATAAAGTTAGATTGATCAGAATAAGTATTTCCATCTGACGGATTGTAAGGATAATATTTGTTTCCGTCCTTAAAAATTGTCTTTGAAAAGCCCATACTGAAATCTGTATTTAAGGAAGTCAGATATTTGTCGGACGGCTTAAAAACACCTGAAAAACCAGTCATTGTTCCCAAGGTTGAATAATAATCAAGCATAAATTTCAGGTAATTCGAGGTATTTCCCGTGTAGTTTTCCTCAAGATTATGAAGAACAAGCCCTTCGAGCTTCTGTTCCTTAAGCTGTGAAGGCTTCATAAAGTTGTAGAGACCTTTCAAGGCATCGGCCCCGGCAGAGCTTTTATTTTCCTCCTCTGTGCTTGTACTGCTGGAACTTGAAGAACTAGAGGAACTTGTAGAGGAGGAAGAAGTATCCAGCGGCTTTCTACCATATAAATAAAGTGTATTTTCTATAAAGTAGCCTTCACGACGGCGGAAACCAAAAACCGGATTAAAAACAAGCTCATCCTTTGGATAATAAAAGGCCGGAAGATAAAGGACCGGGATTTCTCCGACATACAAAAGGGCATTGAAAAAAGCAAATTCTCCGCCCGGAAGCAGCCAGGTACGCGTAGCGTCAATATGCCAGTGAGGATTTACGTCATCACAGAAGGTAAGACTGGAATTCTTAAAGGCGATTGCGTTTGAAGCGCCCTTTCCGAACATATCAGAAAAAACAATAAGGGTTGATCCGGACGGCAGGTTGATTGCGTCTGACTGGGTCTGAACTACCCTTCCTCCGTCAAAAACCCCCTCCAGACTGCTTGTGTTCAGTAAAAAGGAGTTAGCGGTCGTTGTGTCATTACCGCTTGCTGCGCCCGTAGTTGCTATGGAAACGTTGCCTTCCGCATAAAGCATTTCGGTCTTGCGGTCGTAGGTTACAAGGTCGGCTGAAATTTCGGAGGTGACGCCTCCCTTTTGTACAGAAATCCTTACCTCGCCGTTGAGCATGATTGTATCGTTGCCGGTTTCCTCTGATTTTTTGTAGGAGGTCTGGCTGGCGTTTTTTATTGTGATTACAGTTGTGTTGGCTTCTTCGGAAAAGGCCCTGTTATAGCCCCCGCAAAAGCCGCAGGCAAGCAGCAGAAAGAGAAAAAATGACTTTATTTTATGTAAACTTTTTGTAATCACTTTAAAACACTTTTATTAAAAAATCACATAAAGGCACGCCGGTTACTTTTTCAGGGCCAGCATTTCCTTTACAAATTGTCCTGTGTAAGAGCCAGCCACCTGGGCAACCTGCTCCGGAGTTCCCGTAGCAACTATTGTTCCGCCACCCGTTCCGCCTTCCGGTCCCAGGTCAATCAGATAATCCGCCTGACAGATTACGTCAAGGTTATGTTCAATCATAAGCACTGTATTACCCTTATCCACAAGACTCTGGATAACGCTCATAAGCTGCTTTACATCGGCAAAATGAAGACCGGTTGTAGGCTCATCAAGGATGTAGAGGGTTTTTCCGGTTCCAGGGCGGGCAAGCTCATTTGCAAGCTTAACTCGCTGTGCCTCGCCGCCGCTCAAAGTAAGGGCATTCTGTCCCAGCTGAATGTAGCCAAGACCAACCGCCTGCAGGGTCGAAAGCTTTCTGTAAATATGAGGAATGGAATTAAAAAATTCGCAGGCCTCATCAATTGTCATATTAAGAACATCGTTAATGCTCTTTCCCTTATACAAAACTTCCAGAGTTTCGTGATTAAAGCGCTTTCCGTGGCAGACTTCACACTGAATAAAAACATCAGGCAAAAAGTTCATTTCGATTACGATTTCGCCCGCACCCTGACAGTTTTCACAGCGGCCACCCTTTACGTTAAAGCTGAAGCGGCCTTTCTGGTAGCCGCGGGCCTTACTTTCCGGCAGGCTTGCGTACAAATCGCGGATTGCGTCAAAAACACCCACGTAAGTTGCTGGGTTAGAACGAGGAGAACGACCGATCGGGCTCTGGTCAATATTGATTACTTTATCAAGGGCGCTGGCTCCGTGACATTCTGCGCACTTTCCAACCGGCAGCTTTGTCCTCATAAGGCGGTTACTTACGTAAGGAAAAATAATATCTCCCATCAGGGTAGACTTTCCGCTTCCGCTGACGCCGGTAATACAGGTAAAAGTTCCAAGAGGAACAGAAATATCAACGCCCTTTAAGTTATGCTCAGTAGCGCCAAGCACAGTCAAAAACTTTCCGTTACCGATTCGGCGCTGAGCTGGAATATCCATTGTAAGGGTTCCCGCAAGATACTGGCCGGTAAGACTTTCCTTTACCTTTGCAACCTCTTCCGGTCTTCCCGCCGCAACAACCTGACCGCCGTTTACACCGGCGCCCGGTCCCATATCAATCAAAAAGTCGGCAGTACGCAAAGTCTGCTCGTCGTGTTCAACAACAATTACAGTATTTCCGTTATCACGCAGGTTTATCAGAGTATCAATAAGCTTCTGATTATCCCGCTGATGAAGACCAATACTAGGCTCATCCAGAATGTACATAACACCGCAAAGGGCAGACCCAATCTGAGTTGCAAGGCGGATTCGCTGAGCCTCGCCGCCGCTCAAGGTTTCGGCAGCCCGTTCCAGAGTCAGATATTCAAGACCAACATCCTTCAAAAAGCGCAGTCGGGCCTTAATTTCCTTAAGCACCTGCTCCCCGATTTTCTTTTCGCTTTCAGTAAGCTGGAGGGCGTCAAAAAAGGCAATTGATTCATTTACAGAAAGAGTAGTCAGATCCCAGATGTTCTTTCCGCCAACGGTAACGCCAAGCGCTTCTGTACGCAGCCTTTTTCCGCCGCAGCAGGAACACTCGCTGATTGTCATAAATTTTTCTTCAATGTTTGCACGCTGACTTTCGCCCCAGGCTTCATTGTGGCGGCGCTTCATTTCGTTCAAAACTCCAGGCCATGGGCGGTTATATTCAGAATAGCCTTCCCCGCTCTGCTTTTTGTAAACCCAGCGGATTTTCTTTTCTGCATCACCATGCCAGAGGTAATTAAACTGCTCGTCTGTCAGCTGATTAATAGGAGTATCCAGAGTAAAGCCAGAAGCCTCTGCAACAGCCGCAAACATAGAATGATTCCATTCACTGTCCGGATTAAAAAACGGCAGAGCCTTCTGATTAAAACTCAGGTTTCGGTCTGGTAAAATCTTAGACTCGTCCCACTCCATTTTCTGGCCAAGACCTGTACATTCGGGGCAGGCACCAAAAGGGTTATTAAAAGAAAAAAGACGGGGCTGCAAATCCGGAATAGAAATACCGCAGTCCGGGCAGGCATTTTTCTGACTGAAGAAAACCTCTTCTTCCCCGGCATCAGTCCGGCGGGTAACAACAACAATACCGTTGGCACTCTTAAGGGCAATTTCCACGCTGTCTGTAAGCCGGGTTCGAACATCCGCACTCTTTACGATTCGGTCGACAACAATTTCGATCGTGTGCTTTTTCTGCTTATCAAGTTTTACAGTCTCGTCAAGGTCAGCCATAACGCCGTCAACCCGGGCACGAATAAAACCGGATTTCTTAGCGTCTTCAAAAATCTTAGTGTGCTCACCCTTTTTACCGCGCACAACCGGAGCCAGCACCTGCATTTTAGTGCCGTCTTCCCAGGTCATAATGGTATCTATAATCTGGTCAATGGACTGCTCCCGGATTTCGCGTCCGCAGTTAGGACAGTGAGGCTTACCAATGCGGCTGAAAAGCAGACGGTAATAGTCGTAGATTTCTGTAATAGTTCCCACAGTAGAGCGCGGGTTTTTATTTGTAGATTTCTGTTCAATAGAAATGGCAGGCGAAAGCCCTTCAATCAAATCAACATCAGGCTTATCCATTCGCCCCAAAAACTGGCGGGCATAAGCCGAAAGACTTTCCATATAACGGCGCTGGCCTTCGGCAAAAAGCGTATCAAAAGCAAGGGAAGATTTACCGCTTCCGCTCAGCCCCGAAATTACAACAAGCTTATTGCGCGGAAGTTCAACATCAACATTCTTAAGGTTATGCTCCCTTGCCCCCCGGATAACTATCTTCTCATCATTTGCTTTCATGCAGATTATTATAGTAGAAATAAGGTTGAGGGGAAAGCCTGCTTATTCGACTTCTACACTCATATGCTTAAACCTGGTAACGTCAAAAAGTCCCATATCCGTAATTTTTAATGCAGGAATAACAGGCAGTGCCATAAAGCATAGCGTCATAAAAGGATCTACTGTTTCCGGAACCGAAAGTTCTTTTCTTGCAATATCTACCATACTTTCAATTTTTTCTGCAACTTCTTGAGCCGGCTTATCGCACATAAGGCCTGCAATTTCGTGCTGAATACTGGAAATTACCTTTCCCTTCTTTGCAATGGCAAGACCGCCACCCATTTCTACAAGGCAGTTTACGGCTGCTTCCATATCTTCATCACTGTCGCCTGCAACAATTATATTGTGAGAATCGTGAGCAATGGAAAGCGCAATTGCCCCGCCCTTAAGACCAAAGCCCTGAATAAGTCCAAGTCCCACATTTCCGGTTCCCTTATGGCGTTCCACAACGGCAATCTTAACTACATCATCATCATTTCGAATCCAGCAGCCATTTTTATCACGCAAAACCTTTACTTCAGAAGCATCTGTAACAATTGAATAAGGAATAATCTTAATCGACTTAGCCCGGTCAGAAGCCAGTTTCAAGGCAAGTCTTTCCCGGCTGAAGTTTTTTACATTCATTTTGCCGCTTACTTTTTCAGGCTTTACATGCTGGTCTTTGGCAAGATATTGTCCTTCATCTGCGACAAGCTTACCGCTGGCCCAGACTTTTCTGACTTTGAAATCAGATAAATCATCAAACAAAATCAAATCTGCAAGACGTCCCGGAGCAACAGCCCCACGGTTTCTTAAACCAAAACTGTTTGCAGCAGTGTAAGTTGCAATTGTAATTGCAGTAAGCGGATCAAGGCCATGCTTTATTGCAATTCTTATGTTATTGTCGATATGACCTTCATTTACAATGCTTGCAGGCTGCCTGTCATCAGTACAGAACATAAAACGGTGATAATTCCTGTCATTTACAGCAGGCAAAAGTGTTACTACATCATGGGTGGCAGAACCTTCCCTAAGCATAATGTACATACCTCTTCTTATCTTTGCCAGAGCGTCTTCAGGACTTATACATTCATGGTCATTCAAGGCACCAGCCGCAATATAAGCATCAAGCCCTGATTTTCCCAATCCGGGACAGTGGCCGTCAAAGAAATCTTTTCCGTGCTCTTTTGAAACAGCTATCTTATCAAGAACTAAATCATCAGAATTGCAGACACCAACATAATTCATAAGCTCCCCAAGTCCCAGTACACGACGGCTGTCTATGCGGGAAGCAATTTCTTCTGCCCCCAGTACTGCCCCGGAATTTTCAAAAGGAGTTGCAGGAACGCAGGAAGGAAACTGAACAAAAACCTTTAAGGCAAGATTTTCTGTAGCCTTAATCATATAATCAAAACCGTCCAGACCGCATACATTACAGATTTCATGAGGATCCGCAATTATAGTCGTGGTTCCGTGGGGCATAACAAGACGGGAAAATTCTGCAGGACAAAGATGACTTGATTCAATATGAACATGAGCATCAATAAGACCTGGCGCAATATAACTTCCCCTGGCATCAAAAACTTCCTTTGCCTGAGGAAAATTAGGACCGCCAAAGCCCGCAATATAATCATCAGAAATATAAATATCCGCATTAAAAACGCTTCTGTCAAAAACATCAATGACCTTAGCATTTTTTATGCACAAATCTGCCGGAACTCTTCCCGTCGCAGTTTCAATAAGTTTCTTTAATTTTCTTTTTTCCATAATCAACTTCTCTAATCAGGACAAAATCCCGATTATTATTCTTATTACAAAAAGGCCTGCTACAACCCAGGTCATAGTTTCAACTTCTTTGATATGTCCGGTAAATGCCTTAATAAGTACAAAAGACAAAATTCCAAAAAGGATTCCATCTGAAATACTTGAAGTACAAATCATCATAAGAACTGTAAGGAAAGCCGGTATTAACTCTGTATAGTCTGAATAATCAATATCCTTCATAGGAGCAATCATCATGCAGCCTACAAGAATAAGGGCTGACGAAGAAGCAGCAGCTGGAATCGAACCAAAAATCGGTTCTATAAACAGAGACAGAAGGAAGAGGATTCCGACGACAATTGTGGTAAGACCTGTGCGGCCACCTTCCGCAACTCCGGTTGAACTTTCAACAAAGGTTGTAATCGTAGAAGTTCCTAAAACGGCGCCGACAGTAGTTCCAATCGCATCAGACATCAAGGCTTCTGAAGTTCTCGGAATTGTGCCGTCTTCCTTTATCATGTTAGATTTTCCAGCGCAGGCAATCAAAGTTCCGACAGTATTAAACATATCAACATATAAAAGAGTAAGCGTAATGATTATAAAATCCGAAATAGTTTTTTGATTTGTAAAAATCTCAGAAAATGAAAATTCACAGAAATAGGGACTTGCAGGAAGATAGCTGCCGCCTGCATAGTGGGTAACACCCATAGGAATACCCAGCAGAGTTACAAGAAGTATACCAATCAGAATTGCCCCGCGAACCTTCTTTACAAGAAAAACGCCTGTAATTATTACGCCAAGAACTGTCAAAAGCGGAGTTCCCACAAACCATTCCGCATTGATGGCTGTAATAGTAGCAGGGTCAGAAACAATAATATTTCCATTTTTCAAACCGATGTAAGCCACAAAAAGCCCGACACCAGCCCCTATTGCTTTTTTAAGTGTTGAAGGAATGCAGTTTACGATTGCCTCTCGCAAATTAGTAACAGTAAGAAGGATAAAAATAATGCCTTCCATAAGAACCGCTGTAAGGCCCCACTGCCAGGAATAGCCCATTGCATTACAGATAGTATAGGCAAACATGGCATTTACGCCCATGCTGGCAGAAAGCGCAAAAGGAAGATTGGCATAAAAGCCCATTACAAAGCAGGAAATTGCAGATGCGATAGCCGTGGCGGCAAAAACTTTTGTAAAGTCCATACCGCAGGCAGAAAGGATAAGTGGATTAACCGCGAGAATATACGCCATTGTCATAAAGGTTGACAGACCGGCAATAATCTCGGTTTTTACATCAGAGCCGCTTTCCTTAATATGAAAGAATTTTTCCATAGTTAAAGAATACACGGGGATTATCAAAAAATAAAGAAAAAAAACGGCCACAGATAAACACAGATGTCCACAGATTTGCAATGGCAAAAAAACAACCTTACAACTTCAAAATCAACATCACCATTGCTTAACTTGCGCATAGCGCAAGTTGCAGGACTATCTATGTCCCATCCGTGCTAATCCGCGTTTATCCGTGTCAAAAAAACTAATTTGCCTTAATGCTGTTCTTTACGATAACGTCATGTGCGCCGCCTTCCCGAATAGAAGCGCCGCTTACGCGTGTAATCTTAGCCTTCTGCTGAAGCTCAGGAATTGTGATAACACCGCAATTACACATAGCGTGAATAACCTTGCTTGTAGTAAGGGTAACGTTATCGTGGAGCGAACCGGCATAAGGAACGTAAGAGTCAACGCCCTCTTCAAAAGCCATACCCTTCTTTCCGCCAAGGTCATAGCGCTGCCAGTTGCGGGCACGGTTAGAACCTTCACCCCAGTATTCCTTAACGTAGTTGCCGTTTACAATCAGCTTGTTAGTTGGCGATTCATCAAAGCGGGCAAAGTAGCGGCCCAGCATTACAAAGTCAGCACCCATAGCCAGAGCCAGAGTGATATGATGGTCGTGAACAATACCGCCGTCCGAACAGATAGGAACGTAAATACCAGTTTTTTCGTAGTAAGCATCGCGGGCCTTAGCAACCTCAACAGTAGCAGTAGCCTGACCGCGGCCAATACCCTTCTGCTCGCGGGTAATACAGATAGAACCGCCGCCAATACCGATTTTTACAAAGTCAGCACCAGCCTCAGCAAGGAAATTGAAACCTTCAGCATCAACAACGTTACCAGCCCCTACCTTAGCATTAGGCCACTTAGCGTGAATATCCTGCAAAGCGCGGCGCTGCCATTCAGTAAAGCCCTCAGAAGAGTCCAGAGTCATAACATCAACACCGGCAGCCAGCAAAGCAGGAACACGATCCATATAATCGCGGGTATTGATACCGGCACCAACGATATAGCGTTTCTTAGAATCAAGAAGTTCAAGAGGATGTTCAGTGTGGCTTGCAGCGTCCTTGCGGAAAACCAGATACATAAGATTACCGTTTTTATCAACAACAGGAAGCTGATTGATTTTGTTAGCCCAGATAAGGTCGTTAGCTTCTTCAAGAGTGATGCCGTCTTCAGCCTTAACAAGATCCTTGAGCGGAGTCATATATTCGCTTACCTTTGCATCAGGCGCACAGTGATTAATTCTGAAATCGCGCTCAGTGATAATACCAAGAAGCTTACCGTTTGCAGAACCGTCTTCAGTAACCGCAACAGTCGAATGACCGCTCTCCTCAATAGCCGCAACCAGCTCGTTCAAAGTCTGCTCCGGACGGATATTTGTATCAGAAGTTACAAAACCGGCCTTGTAGTCCTTTACGCGGGCAACCATAGCAGCCTGATTTTCAATAGTCTGCGAACCGTAAATAAAAGAGATTCCGCCTTCTTTAGCAAGCGCAACAGCCAGCTTATCGTCAGAAACAGCCTGCATAACCGCGCTGACCATCGGAATATTCATTGTAAGGGGGCATTTTTCACCCTTCTTCTTATTATATCTCACAACCGGAGTCTGCAAACTTACATTTGCCGGAATACAATCAGGGCCAGTATAGCCCGGAACCAACAGATACTCATCGAATGTGTGGGATTCTTCTTCAAAAAAATATGCCATCGCCTTACCTCTTTTCCTAATATATTAACCGAGCATTTTAGTTTAAAACAGATATTTTTTCTACCCCCAGAGATTTCTTCAAAGATTTTCTATTTTTTTTCAAAACATTGCCGGAATTTGATTTTTTTTTGAATTATATAGATAAGGGATTTCCCCTGAATCTATATAAGTGAGAGGTTAAAAAAAATGGCATTCTGGAGAAGAAATTACAAGGATTCTGTATTTACAGATTTATTTGGAAGCGATAGGGACGGAAAAAAGAATTTTCTGGAACTTTACAATGCCTTGTCCGGCAATAATTTTAAGCTGGGAGAGGTACATCTTGAAAGAAAGATTATCGAGCAGACTCTCTACAAAACCTTCAATAACGATGTCAGCTGGGAAATAAACGGCAGGCTGATTGTGTTAGTTGAACATCAATCAACAGTAAATGAAAATATGCCCTTCCGTTGTCTGGAATATGTTACACGAATTTATGAAGGAATTGTTCCTGTGAAGGTGCGCTATCAGGAAAAAGTCTTTAAAATTCCGAATCCTGATTTTTATGTTGTTTACGTAGGAAAGAAATCAATTCCTCAAGAGCAGGAACTCAAGCTTTCAGATGCTTTCTATGAAAAAGACGACAGCAGACTGGAGCTTGTGGTAAAGGTTAAAAATTGTTCAGACTACAAGAATTTGCCGATTTTCTCGGATTGTGATATTCTTAAGGAGTACTGTAGATTTATAGAAATTGTAGAACAAACCTACAACAAGCAGCATTCAAAGCGCTCAATAAGACGGGCAGTAGAAATCGCGAAAGAAGAAGGCATTCTTACAGAATATTTAGACAGAAAATCGCGGGAGGTAGTAAACATGTTATGTGCAAAGTATGATTATAAAACTGACATTGCAGTAAAACAGGCCGAAGCCCGCGAAGAAGGCATTGCAATTGGTAAGGAAGCTGGTGCTGAACAGAAAGCTGTAGAAGACGCCGTAATGCTAGTAAAAAAGTATAATGCTACTCCTGAAACCGCGGCTAAGGACATGAATGCCCCTCTAGAACTTGTGCTGGAAGCAATAAAAATAACAGAAAAAGCATAGGGGCAAGACCCCATACCCAGTCGCCTTCCGGGCTCCTCTACGTTCGGTGCGTCAAACAAGTTTGCCGCACTGGCTTCGCCACCCTCCACGCTCCGGCCGGCTGCCTCCTAAAAAAAAGAAATGACGTTAGTCATTTCCAATCCGTGTGACACCCCCTATCGGAAGATAAATTCCTCACAGAGCCTTCCACCCGTTCCACAAAGGAAGCGCCCCAGTATTCGCAAAGCATTTCCCTTGCCTGTGATTGTAATTCTGGGATGACAGTTTCGCTAAGCTGCTTGAGATTGTTGGCAAGGTAAAAAGTAGTCATTCGTCTTATGCTTTTTATTTCCTCTTCAGAAAGGCTTGCTCCTACCCCAGACTTTTCATTATTTTTTATCCATTCCGAGATAATAGAAAAAACGCTTGCAGTTGAGCAAATCATACTCCATTTTTTCAGGCTGTCGATTTTTCGGGCTGAAGACATTCCTGTATTTACACGATAACGATAAACTTTCTCTTCTATTCCCACATATGATTTTGCGTACAATCCAATAAAGAAGAACAAAAGCACGTCATCAGCCATATTGCATTGTGTATAAGGAATATTTTCATAAGCCTTAATGAAAAGTTCGCGTCTGATAAGCTTCCCCCACGTATTTGCAGTAAAAGGCGAATCTAAAAGCCATCTTTTTAATACATCATTTTTGATTAATCCGTAATAAATCTTTCCGTAACGATTTTCCTGACAGGGTGTAAAATTACCATTATCATCAAAAATACCCGCAGTTGATGTACCGTGGGTTATATCAGAATTATATTTTTGTGCCGAACTATATAGAAAGTTTAATGCGTTTTCTGCCATTTCGTCATCGCTGTCTACCTGAGTTAAGTACAGCCCTTTTGCTTCATAAGCAAGAGTACGGCGAACTTCAATAAGGCCTCGGTTTTCACGATGCTCTATAAAGCGGAATGAAACAGAAGGAAGATTTTTTTCTTTTCTAAATTTTTTACATTCTTTTTCTGCAAGCCGGACAATTTTCTTTGCATTCCGCCCATTTCCATCACACCCTCGGCTTGCATCACTTACAATGACAATTTCAAAAGATTCAAAATCCTGCGTAATTACAGAACGCAGGCATTGTTCAAGAAAAGGCTCGGTATCATAAAGCGGAATACATACTGAAATTAAAGGATTATTCACCGTCAGTATTTCTAATACCAATATAACAATTTTTTACTTCAGTGAAACCGTTACCAACATAACAATTAGAAGCAGAAAGATAGAATGAACCATCAGTACCATTATCAGAAATAATAGAATAGGTTCTAAATAATTTATTCTCTTCATCAAATGTCGCTGAAGTTTCATTAAACGCCATTGCAAATGTTTCAAGGTCAACTGTAACAATTCGGTTTACATTCTTAAATGATAATCCTCCGTTTTCATCAACATAAAATGCATAACCATCATCTGCGATAACAAGTTTTTTTGGTTTTAGTCCGATAATTTTTGCAGGCCCATAGAAAGCTGATGTAGAAAGATTTAACTTTGAGTTAGAAAAACTCGTTTTTGGTGAACAGATTGAAGGGAAGATTGTATTCACCTTAGTATTAAAATTCAATTTTTCTGAGCCTTCCAGCAATGTATACTCAGCCTTATCGCTATCGTTATAAGTAATTTTAAAAGTATCTTCATTTTGATAATAACAATACATCTTTTCGATTTCAGTATTCGCTATTTCATCAGAACTGAATCCTGCATTTTTTAACTCTCCAGTTGAAATATCGTATTTCATAATGAATCCTCGATTCCTTAAATTAGGAGAAGCAGACATCCAATAATTATCTACGGGTGGCTCTTTTACCAAAATATAAATTGCATCTTCATAACAAATCAAATCAGAAATACATAAATAATTATCATTAAAAACATCATTAATTTCTTCAGAAAGATTTAATATTTGTTCTCCGATTACAGTATTACCATCATCTTTACCGGTAAGATTAAATTCAAACAAAAGTGAATCTTCCCCCTGTGAAACAGCATAAAATTTTTCAGTTGTTCCATCATAAAAAACGGCTGGCCATGAAAGCCTAGATTCAACAGAAGAATCATCTATTGAAAGAATATATTTTTTACAGATTTTAGAATTAGTATCAGTAAGAATATTTGGAAATCTATATAAAACAAATGTTCTATTATAATCGTCGGCATCGATTTCTACAGTAACGCAATATAAAATATTAAATTCTCTTACACAAGCAAATTGGGTATAACCAGTATCAAAAACATCTGAAAAATCAATTTCATTTCCTGTATCTGATTTCAATTTTGTCACATAATTGTTACCTGATTGTTCAGAAACAGGATACCAGACGTTTCCTGGAGCATCAAAAAAGAAGGTAGAATGATTCAAATCACTTGCAAATGAACTTTTTAAAGAAGCAGAAGGAGATTTCAGCGTATATAAATCATAAGTCGTTTCAAATCCATTTATAATTGAATTCCAAACTACAATTTTGGTTTCTTTCGCAAAATCATAGATACTCTTTAAAATCATAGAAAGTTCAATCACTGGATTTTCAGATTTGATGATTACGTCTTCTTTTTTAGCTTCATAAATCAGTTCGCTGCCTTTGTAAACGCCTACATAAATAGAAAATGTTTTGTCAAAAGGAACTTCCTCAAAAGAAAATACTACGCCCGGCAGGGTTCCTATTGTAGCATCATACCACTTGGAAGTTTCGTAGCCGCCGGTACATTCTATATTTACTCTTACCTGGGTGGTATTAGAATAGGATTTCTGGAGAACAGAACGCATTCCGCTCACAAAGTCCTTATCGACTTCGATTGAACAGGAAGTTGTAAGATTCGAACCGGAATTGTAGGAACAGGAAGCAAAGAAGATTCCGAACAACATTCCAAAAATAAAAAATCTTTTCACCATTACACTCATTTTCCCCACCCATCTTTTAATAAAATTAAACTTCGCTAAGCATGTCAGTAAAAAAGTTTTTCTCCGAATTGAACTTGCGGATCTGATCGTTCAAAAGCTCAATGTTTTTTTCACAGTAGGCACGGATTGTCGTCTTGTGCCTTGCCGCTTCGTAGTTTGCCTGCTTGAGCAGAAGCACATAAACATCATCCAGAGACTTGAATTCATTTACAAAAATAACCTTTCCCCCGATTGTTTTTGCAATTCCTTCAAGGTTCGATTCCAGAGTTCCATTGTCAAACTGTGTCGAAATCCACATACTTGGTGTGATTGCCGGGAAAATTACTTTAAGTTCATCCGGCTCGTATTCGCGGCCCATCACACGCGCCTTTATTCCATGCAAATCAGACGGAATAAAAAATTCAATTTTCTTAGAAATGCAGGTCAAATCCTTATCGCTGATAACAACCTGAAAAACTGGAGTCTTAAGCCTGATGAGAATTCTGTTGTTCTTGAATGAGCAAACGTTAGCCTTATGTGAAAGGACAGCACCTACAAACATAATAAATATTATAACAGATTTTTTGTATAATTGTATAGAAGAATTTTTCCCCTATCCTCTATTCCCTATTCTCTTTACAATTACTAAAAATCTTCATAATGACTAAAAATTGTCTTTGTGCTATAGTATCGGCGTTGAACGCTTGAGATGATTCTTCGGGCGTCGGCAGGCGGGAAACCGCAAAAAATATCTTTTACTCCGCGATGATTCAGCGGCAGGAGAACACCATGAATATTGTAGTAATGGGTGCCCAGTGGGGCGATGAAGGCAAGGGAAAAATCGTTGACTACCTTGCTCAGGATGCAAAATACGTTGTCCGATTTGCGGGCGGCGCTAATGCAGGTCACACAATCGTTGTTGATGGAAAAAAATACGCTCTCCATCAGGTTCCTTCTGGAATCCTCTACCCGGAAAAATCAGTTTTTCTTGGAAGCGGAATGGTAATTGACCCTGAGGCTCTTTTTAAGGAACTTCAGATGCTCAAAGACAACGGTATAAACTGGGAAGGCCGTGTATTTATTTCTGACCGTGCTCACCTTACTCTTCCTGGCTACCGCGAAATGGATAAAGCCCGCGATGCAGCACGCAAGCGTCCTATCGGAACTACAGGCCGCGGAATTGGAACTACATATTCTATGAAATCTGAACGCGACGGTATCCGCGTTGCAGACCTTGACTGGGAAGAAAAATGGAATGACCTTGACGATGCAGACAAGAAGTTCCTTGAACAGTATAAAGACCAGCTTATTAAAATGCGCGTAAACATTGCGGCTAAAATGTACGAATACCGCGATGAAAAGATTTTGTTCGAAGGCGCTCAGGGTGCCATGCTGGATATTGATTCTGGTACATATCCTTACGTTTCTTCTGGCGCTTCAGGCAGCTACGGTGCCGCTTCTGGTTCAGGAATTGGTCCTAAGGCTCTGGACAAGATTTACGGTGTATTCAAGGCTTATGAGACTCGCGTTGGTAACGGTCCAATGCCATCTGAATTCAATGCTGATACTGAAGGCGAACTCTGCGACTATGTCCGCAACACTGGTAACGAGTTTGGCGTAACAACAGGACGTCCACGCCGCTGCGGTTATCTTGACCTTGTAGCTCTCCGCTATGCATGCCATGTAAACTCAATCGACAACCTTGTTCTTACTCACCTTGATATTTATGATGACATGAACGAAATTGAAGCCTGCGTTGCTTACGACATTGACGGAAAAATCGTAACTGACTTCCCTACTTCAATTCCTGAACTCAACCGCGCAAAACCAGTTCTTAAGAAGTTTGACGGCTGGAAGGCTGACATTACAAAATGTACAGACTACAAAAAACTTCCTAAGAATGCCAAGGCTTATGTAGAGTTTATCGAAGACTTTACAGGCACAAAGGTTGGTATTGTTTCTGTTGGTGCAGACCGAAACCAGACTTTTGTCCGCGAAAAGATTTGGCATAAATAGTTTTTTTCTGACACAAATACAGACAGATTAATACGGACGGGTCACAGATGATTTTTATATCTGTGACCCGTTTTTTTTTCCTTTACAAATCCACTTTTCTATTATAACATTATTTTATTATTAAAGTACCATCATTTATGTACACGAGAGGTATTATATGAAGAAAAATTTCAAAAATTGGGGGGGGGGTACTTATGTATAGCATTAGTTCTTTCCCTGTCACCACTTTATGCTAAAGGCGCTGTAAAAGCAGACTCTCCGGGTAATATTCCTGTTGATTTAACCCACAACCTTCTTCACGATATTGAAGAAATCAACAATCATCTTGAAAAAGAATTTGTGTCTGTAAAGGAACAGTACAACGGCAGTTATACCGGTATGCCTACAGGAACGGAATTTGAAAGTTCGGAGGGTGTACTGGAAGATGCAGAAAAAGAGGAATCTACACTGGATAAATTCGGCAACAAGATTGCCAATACTGCCAAAAATTATGCAATTAAGGAAGGCCAGAAAGCAATCAAAAAGGGGGTTGAAGCAGGCCTCAGCTATTATCTTGGTCCTGTGGGAAAGAAAATCAGCCCGAAAATTTCTACAAAGCTGATAAAGACTATAGGACTTTCAAAATCTTCCCCTCAGCAGCAGTCAGTAATGTCTAAACTCAATGAGATGACAGATGAGCTTAAGCTGATTCAAACCCACCTTGATGACCTTACAAATCAGATTAATGACCTTACTCTGGATAATGCCTTTAACAAAAAACGCGAAAAATACCTTGACGTTTACTACCAGGCAACAATCACATGGAATACCATTGAAGATGCAAGATGGGTTGCAGCCCTTCATTACAAATATGGCGATAACATCGAAGCTTCCCCGGACTGGAACCGTTCCAGCACAGATGAAAAAACTGCCTTTATGGCATCCCTTGCAGATGACCCGGGTTTTGCGGACTTCATTGCCTCAGAAGACAATCCCTATGTTGAAGAGCAGGATGAAACAATTACAAATGCAATCCTGCAGTGGGGAAAAATGGGCTATGCCGTAGACTTTTTGACTCTTGGAGAATTCCTTACAAAGAAGGAAATCGGACGCATAGGAAAGGAACGCTACAATATGTTCCAGGTTTATGACAAGCTGGCTTACTACGCTTATATCTGGGAATGTGAAGGCTATGAATGGCGCAATATGATGCGCGATATGGACTGTGCCCTTATGCTTAAGGCCGGAATGCTTGCAAATGCTTACTTTGCCATTACAGAATCTGCAGGTACCAATTCAAGAAACTGCGAACTTGTAAGAAACGCCGTAAAGGCAATGGCAGATATGGCAGCTGAGTACCCGGTTGTAATTCACTCAAGTCCTATTCTTACTCTGGATAAAAAGCATCCTATTATATTTGAAGGACAATTCCACGAAATAAAATACGGCCACCTGCTCTGGACTCTGTATGACACAAGACGATATAGTGGAGGTGGATGTATGGAATGGGATGATGATTATAGATTTGAGGAGTATCGAAATAAAGATGATTATTATAGGGATTTACAATCCATGGATTCATACATTGGTATAATGGAAAATGGACGTAACGCCGCTTGTGTTTATCAGGGCTTACCGCCAGCCAATGTTGCCCATGTCAGCGGTTCGGTTGCGCCAAGCAATAACAAGGGCTTTACCCTTGATGAAAAATGGTTCAAAAAACTTTGGGATGCCTACACTGTAAAAGGGGAACCTCATCCAACAATGCTTCAGATTCTTGAAAAGGGAGGCTTTTCTAACACTGTAAGAGTTCATGATTATGAATTTAAACCGGAAGTCTTTCCAGAAATTGAAGAATGGGCTCTTGAAAAATATTACGGAAAATATCCACCCGATGTTCATGCTGTTTTCCCATCCTGGGATAAACCCCACTACAATAAAAAAGGAAAATTTGATCACTGGGAGCCAAATCACTACTACTTTCAGGACTATGTTAATTTTATAGTTAAAGACTACACCTACGACAATATGTTCCAGCCGACCTGGAAGGAACGTAAGGACCAGAAATATTTTCTCATAAAAGGAAGCAAGCACAAAAGCAAGATTTTTACAAAAAAGAAAGGTAGTCGAAATCGAACTCATAGGCTTTTAATACCGGCTATTGCGGCAAACAACAAGGACAAAATAGCAGTATATGAGGAACAGGACGGTGTTGAAGTTATAAGATTTCAATACTCGGGACATAATTATTTAATTAATATGTACAGGGATTATACCACCGATATGGCAAGGCGTTCCATTAATTACATGGAAGCATGGAGAGCAAATCCTATAAAGGGTACAAAACCTTATAATTACAGAAATGGATGGACGAGAATATTGATGGAGGAAAGAAGAGCCGACGAAGACGACCTTGCTTATGCAAACACCCGTCATTTCTTCTATCTTGTTGTAAGAGATACACCAAAAAGTATTGACGAAGAAATAGCTGAGAAGAAAGCACAAATAGCTGAAGAAAAGGCTAAAAAAGCTAAGGAAGAACAGGCTATAAAAGCTAAAGAAGAAGCGGCCAGAAAGGCTGAGGAAGAAGCCCGCCTGGCTGAGGAAGAAAAGGCTAGAAAAGCTGAAGAAGACAGAAAACTTGAAGAAGAAATAAAAGCCAGAGAGGAGGAAAATAGAAAAGCTCATCCTAAACCATATCTTCCATAAATCGGCATAAGTGAATAATGAAAGTATATATATTTATTCATCAGGAGGAATAAATATGAATAGAAATTACAAGCTATATTATGGAGGGAAAAACTCCTTCCATAATATTCTGACAATTTTGCTTATTGGTCTGACTCTATTTTCCTTTGCGGCATGTTCAAACGGATCTTCGGATTCTTCGGATTCTTCGGGGGCAGTAAAATCAGTCTTTTTTTCAACTTCCGCCATATCTGACTATACAAGACAAAGCTTACAGCAATTTGCATACGTAAAATCAGACGGAAGTTCAACGCCTGATATTTATATTATCACCGACACAACCTATTCCAGCCTTACAGATTCCCAAAAAGAACTTTTAGTACAAACTATTCTTGATGGAAAAACAGTTCTGATTGATGGCCCTACAAAAAAGCTTACAAATTTAGTCATGATGCTGAAGTATCAGGTTTCCCTTAAAGCTATTCTTCAAGAGCAGTATGAAACAAGGCCTTTAGGCTTCAAAAATTTGCTGGCAGATTTGTCGGAAAAAGAAGATGACGAACAATTTATAGCAATTGCCGTACGTGGTTCACAGATTTACTATGTTCATGATTTTACCACCTGTGAAAAAAAGGAGCAGTCTTCTGAAGAAGAAGAGATTGTTTCTGAGGGCTGGCAAGAAGAAGGCGGAGAGATAATTGCAGGTGAAGAGCCTGACATCGATCCTGCTGATTATGTTACGCCTTCAACAGATTATACGGAAGTAAAAGCTTCTTCTATTGCAAAGTTTGCAAAATGGCTTTCCGGATCCAGTGACTATGCAAGAAGCCTTGAACGTTCTGCTATTGATTCAGTTGACGCAAGCCTGTCAGCCCGCAATGCACTTGAAGATGCTGTCAATGAAGCCCAGAAAGCACAAACCTATATCCATAACTATACAGCCGTATTTGAAACTAAAGACAGGTCTCATTATAATGGACGTTATGATGGAAGAAAAGAGAATGTTGAGGTAATAACTGATGTCTGGACTGTATGCAATCTCGACAGTAACCCTCCTACTGAATACTACCTTATCCGTAATTCCGTTACCTGCAACAATCAGGATTTAAAATGGACAGATGACTGGGATAAAGATTATTATAAACCGCCTTATTTTGATTACTGCCAGAGCAGTGTAAGAGTTCCTGACTCAACCCCTAGAACAAATGACTGCAAGCCTCAGAATGAAGCAGGTTCAGACACCTTTACAACTGGCATAAGCAAAAGCCTTTCGGGCAACTTCGGAGTTTCTAAAGACGGACCTTCAGTAGGAATAGACGGAGGTGTAACATGGGAAAAGTCGTCTACAACAACCATTCCACATATAGAAATAAGATTTGAGCCAGATGCTACTAAACACTCTACAGGATGGAAATTTACTACCAAAACACTCACAGGCAGTATAAGTAAAGTTGGTGGTAAGATGAAATGTGATAATCCTAAGCCCATTCAAAAGACAGCCGCAGTATTTGATTCATATTCTCTCTTCGAGAAGCCAGCTGATGTGGACGACACTAAAGACACTATCAAGATTTTAACCTATACAAATGTTCGACTAACTATGTATACAGCCTGGAGAAAATCTGTAAAAAAATGGGGTATAACAACGGGATATAAATTCAAGGGAAAAAGAATATATAGTGATACCGACCAAAAGTACTGGAATGTAGTCAAAAAACCATGTAATGTGTACCGTGAGTATGCAATGGACTTTACACCACCTGCGGGCGTAACAGACAGAGCACCTCTAGATGCAGTTGTACAAGAATACATTTCTGACTGGAAGAAAATGCAGAAGTACTATGCTGTAGGAAATGGAAATCTTGATAAAGTTGCAAAAGCCCACTTTAACTCGGCTATGAATACAATTGAAAATTTCAAGGATGTTTTCAAAAACCGCGGTTTTTCAGGCAAATACACCTTCTACATCAACAGCCAGAAGGATGGAAAAATTGCTGAAAAAGAAATTGAATTCTAAAAAAAGGAATCAGATTCTTTTGACTGGAAAGTAATTTCTGGAATAAGTGCGGACATGGAATGCTGCCAGGTCCGCACTTTTTTTCGTTTAAAAATCTGCTTTTCTGCTTTATAATTAAATTGTGAAAAAATCGTTCAGGACTTTTTTTCTTATTCTTTTCTCAGTGCTGCTGGCCTCTTGTGCAAGTAATAAGGTTGAAAAAGTTCAGGACGAAGAAAAACTTTTTGAAAAATCTTCCGTAAATGCCAGTGCACCTACCGCAGTCAGTCCGGCTAAAAAATCTGACATTGATTCACAAACCATTACAATCACTTTTGCGGGCGACATTATGGCCCATACCTACAATCACAACATCACAAAATACGATAAAATCTGGCGGGATGTAAAATCATACATAGAAGACAGCGACCTGGCCTTTGCAAACCTTGAATCTCCTGTTGACCAGACAAAGCCGGTATCTTCCTACCCTAACTTCAATCTTCCCCTGCGCTATGTTGAGGCGGCTGTTGACGCAGGCTTTGACGTATTTTCCCTTGCAAACAATCATTCCTTTGATCAGGGAGAAAAAGGCATTGCAAACACAATCATTTCAATGGAAGAGCTGCAGACAAAAAAAGCGGAAGAAGGAAAAGATATTTATTTTTCAGGGCTAAAAAAGATTAAGCACGGGGATTATACTTTTAATATAATAGAAAAAAACGGCTGGAAGATTTTATTTCTGCCTGTAACGGGCATTCTCAACTATCCTCATGATTATGCTTTTATAAATTATGTAAAAAGCGGGGAAAAATCATGGCGGGATTTTATAAACTACTGCCGGGAACTGCGTAAAGCTCACCCCTGCGACCTTTTTGTAATTTCCATGCATGCCGACGAACCTGAATATAAACGTACTGTCACCGAAAAACAGAGGGATTTTTACCTAGCCCTTTTGAATGAAGGCATGGCAGACGTAATCTGGGCAAACCACGCCCACATTGTAAAGGACCGGGAGTTCATTTTTGATTCTACTACGGGCCGGCAGAAAATGATTATGTATGCAAACGGAAACACAATCAGTGCCCAGAGAACCCAGCCAAAGCTGACTTCCGAATGGCCGAGCGACGAGCGGGACAACACCGGCGACGGACTTTTAGAAATCGTAACTTTCAAAAAAGATAAGACAAAGGGGGGCTCTTCGCGCTATAATGAAAGCGGAGAGAATGAGAATCCGGTTCAGATTGTAAAGGCTGAGCCTGTTTTCATTACAACATATATAAATACCGCCTGGGAATTTGTGCTCAAGCCGCTGAATCAGGACTTTGTAAATTATCTTAAGGAAGTAAAGCGGAAGGACTGGGCCTTGTATGCGGGAAGGCGGATTAAAATTAACGAATATTACACAAAGGATTTAATTAAATGGCAATAGACTACAAATCATTACCAGTTTACGCTCAAAAACAGAAAATTTTAGACTGCCTGGAAAACAACCAGGTTGTAATTGTAGAAAGCCCGACCGGTTCGGGAAAAACTACCCAGATTCCGGTGATTTTATACGAGGCAGGCTATGCTACCAACGGAATGATTGGCGTAACCCAGCCCCGCCGAATTGCGGCCCTCAGCGTAAGCGAATTTATTTCAAAACAGCTGGGAACTACTTACCCTGGTCTTGTGGGCTACAAGATGCGTTTTGAAGACCAGACAAACCAGGACACAAGAATCAAAATTATGACAGACGGAATCCTTCTTCAGGAAATGAAGCTGGACCCCTGGCTTTCTAAATACAGCGTTCTGATGATTGACGAAGCTCACGAGCGCAGCCTTAACATTGACTTTGTTCTTGGCCTTGTAAAACGCGTTTTAAAAGAAAGAAAGGACTTTCACGTAATTGTTTCTTCGGCAACGATGAACACTCAGGTCTTTTCGGAATATTTTGATAACGCGCCTATTGTTTCTATTGATACTATCACCTACCCGGTAAGCGTGGTTTACGACCCGATTGAAGGCGGGGCAACTACAGCGACTGAGGCCGGCTGCGATGCCATTCTGAATAAAATCTGCCGCACGGTAGACCGCGTTTTAGACAATGGCGACGAGGGCGGAATTCTGATTTTCCTTCCGGGCGAGAAAATCATCAAGGACTGTATGTACCGTCTTGAACACTCGCCTTTTTCCCGCCAGCTCTGGGTACTGCCACTTTATGGCCGCCTGCAGAAAGAAGAACAGGAGCGGGTTTTTGATAATCCTCCTAACGGAAAGAAAAAAGTCGTAATTTCTACTAACATTGCAGAAACTTCGGTTACCATTCAGGACATTACAACCGTAATTGACTGCGGTCTTGCAAAGCTGAACTTTTACAGCCCCAGAACCTTTACTTCAAGCCTGGTGGAAACTTTAGTTAGTAAGGCCAGCTGCAATCAGCGTAAGGGTCGCGCCGGCCGTACTCACGAAGGAACCTGTTACCGCCTTTATTCGCGCAAGGATTTTGAAAGCCGCGAAATGTACACAAAAGAAGAAATTTACCGCACAGACTTGAGTGAAGTTGTTCTTCGCATGGCTGAGCTTGGAATCACAGATTTTTACAACTTTGATTTTATTGCAAGCCCTGGCCGCGAAGGAATTATCGGCGCTGTAGATACCTTAAATATGCTGGGAGCTTTGGACAGCGACAATACCCTTTCTGAAATCGGAAAGCAGATGGTAAAGTTCCCGCTGGAACCGAGAATCAGCCGTATTATTGTAGAAGCCATCATGCGCTTCCCGGATGTTATCGACAAGGCACTTGTGGCTGCTTCATTCTTGAGCGCAAACTCTCCATTTGTTCTGCCTCCTAACGAAGAAATGGAAGCCCGCAAGGCTCATCACCGTTTCCGCGACCTTCAGGGCGACTTCGGCACCTTTATCAACCTCTTTAACGCCTGGAAACAGACCGACAACCGCGAAAAATTCTGCAAGAAAAACTACCTCGACGAGCGCGTGATGTCGGAAATTGAAAATATTTACATACAGCTTGGCGAAATTGTGGGCGACAAAATGGGCATTCCCCTTACCCACAAAAACGGCAGCATGCAGGATTACCTCTGCTGTATTGCGGCAGGTATGATTCAGTTTGTCTGCATAAGAACAGGCCGCGAAAATTACCGCTCTCTTACCGCAGACCACATCTGCATTCACCCGGGCAGCGTTATGTTCCGCCAGAATCCGGTTTTTATTGTGGCAGGAGAAATCGTACGCACATCCCGCATTTTTGCAATGAGTGTTTCGCCTCTTACACACCCTATGCTGGATATGATAAACCCGGAATTGTTTGACCGCCTTATGGCCTGTAAATCTGCAAAGGATACTGCCCGGGCTGAAAAACGCGAAAAGAAGCTGCAGGAAGTTGCCAAGGCAAGCCTAAAAAAATCAGATAAGAAAAATGCAGAAAACAAGGCTGCAGCCGCAAAAGAAGCAGACGAAAACTTTTACTTTGGCGGCGACAGCTTTGAAACCAAGAAGATTAAGGGAAAGAAAACTGCCCTTCTTCCTCTTGAGCGCTTTATTACCGCGGCTCAGGCAGAAACTGATAAAAACAAAATCAAGGCCTGCGCAAACCTCAAAGGCCGCATAATTCTCCGCGACGGCGGAATCCTTTTGGACGGCGAAAAACTTTCTACAATTCTTGAAATTGCAAAGAATATCATTCTTACCCCGATTGCAGAAAAACACTGGAACCGCAATTTTAACGGAAGCATTTTCAACGAGGTAGAAAAAGAACAGATTATTTTTGCTCTTGAAGTAGTCCTTCGTACAACAATCGCAAAGCAGAAAAACAAAGAATACGGCTTTATCACTCTCTACACAGACGGCAAGGGAAATTACTGGCTTAAAACTTCCCGCGGTTTTTCAACTGCCCTGCAGGAAACTCACGCCAGTCTGGAAGCACTGGTAGAAGAAGAAGTAGATTTTAGTCCTGAAGCTGAAGAGCGCATTAACTCAGCCCTCCGGCTTGTGAATAAGTTTTACGATAAGAAGGATTAAGTTTCGCATGGCGAAACTTGACATTTAGTCTTCTATTCCAAGCAAACGCTTCGCCCTGTTGCGGTTGGTTGAGTTGGTCTGGCGGCTGTCGTAGAGGGCTTTGATTTTTTCTTCGACTTCGCCGCCGAACTTGTAGTTTTTGTACATATCAAGGCCCAGGCCTACAATATCAGCATCCTTGTTATCAAGATATTTCAGACAGATATCCTTGAAGCTTGAGCGGGAATATTTTGCCAGCTCTTTTCCGATTCCTTTGGCAAGGTTTTTCATACGGACATCAGCGAGGGCTTTTTCAGCAAGGGCAAGAATCTGCTCTTCGCCGTGATCGGCTTCAAGAAGGGTTGCAACAATCTTAATTTTGGTAGAATCAGCCATCTTCTTTTCAAGCTGGTCGATAAGGAAGTGGTCGGCATTTACGTCGTTATACAAGGAAAGGGCATAAATTGCTTCTTCCTTGATAATGCGCTCGCTGTCGTTTTCTGCACGGTATTCAAGATAAGGAATTGCGTGGCGGTCAAGGATTTTTTCACTGGCCTTAATTGATTCCTGGCGAACCTTCCAGTGCTCGTCTCGTATTCCCTGAAGTACAACAGCCTGAGCATCTTCATTCTGGGCAAACTCACTAAGTCCCTTGATTGCATACTGGCGCAGGTTTGGATTTGCATCCTTAAAGGCATTCGTTAGAACAGGAATTGCTTCAAGCTTTCCCATCAGGCCTAAGGCTTCTGCGGCATACATGCGGACAAAGGAGTTTTCGTCTTCGTTTTCAAGAATAGCAACGATTTTATCAAAGGTTTCAACGGCGTGAAGCTTACCCAGAGTTTTCATCAGAGTCTGGCGCTGAGCATCACTCAAATCATCGCGTTCCAGGTATTCTGCAACAGAAACGGCAGCGTCTGGCCCGCCGATTTCACCGATTGTGGCGAGTGTGTCATTGAAGTAGGTTTCGTTTTCACTTTCAAGGATTGTAAAGACTGCCGGAATTGCAGGCTCTGTGTGAACCTTCTGAATGTATTCAAAGCAGGCTTTTACAACGTCGGGCTTTGTGTCGTAGGGGTCGTTTAACACCGTTACGGCAAAATCTTCAAGACAAGGGTCTTCGAGCTTTGTAAAGTATTCAAGGATTTTTTTCTGAATGACGACGTTCTGGCTCACCTGGAACAAATCATAGATTTCCTCGGTAAAGCGGGGGTCATCATTTTTTATAAGGTCTTCTATGAGATTTGAAATTTCGGAAGGAATTCCAAACTTGATTGTATTCTGATTTTTTTCTACAACATCAGGATTTTCATCCTTGTCTGCGGCTGCCTTTGCCTTATCCTGGTCTATCGGCTTAGGACGTTTTGGCTTTGGAACTTCAGCAACGCCGGCAAGGGAATTCTTTTTTTCGCCCGAAGGCTCTTCGGAAAATTCTTCTTCTGCGGGCACGTCCTCTTCTTCGGAGGCTTCGTCTTCGTCGGAAGGACTTTCGGGAGCCGGCTGGTCTTCCTCTTCTGGAGTGCTGTCTGAAGCTGGTGACTCAACTTCGTCCGTGCCGGCTTCCGAAACATCATCTATATCCGGACTATCCGGCGCTTCGAGGAGCTTTTTTTCTTCATCGGTAAGGTCAAGGTCACCAAGGATGTCAGAAAGCTTGTCTTCCACCGCCTGCGCCGCATCATCGCTGACAGTCACGCTGTCCATAGGGTATAAATCCTTTACCGCAGTTGGTTCTTCCTGTGCAGAAAGAAGACTTGTGAGAAAAATCGCAGTTGTTGCAAAAATTATCTTCTTCAAAAATTACTCCTGCACTCCCGAATGGAACTTTTCCAGAAAGTTCTTGCGGTATTCTTCAAAGCGGTCTTCGTTGATTGCGGCGCGGATTTCATGAATCATATTATGCAGGAAATAGAGGTTGTGGTAGCTTGCAAGAATTGAGCTGAGGATTTCCTGTTCCTTAAAAATATGGCGGAGATAAGCTTTTGTGTAGGTTCGGCAAACCTTGCAGTTACACTCAGGGTCAAGCGGGGTGTGGCTGTGAGTCCAGCGCTCCTGCTTTATGCTGAGCATTCCGCGGTGAGTAAAATATGAACCGTTACGGGCGTTGCGGGTCGGAAGAACGCAGTCAAACATATCAATTCCGGCCTGTACGGCGTCCAGGATATATTCCGGAGTTCCGATTCCCATTACGTATTTCGGCTTTTCTTCCGGCAGGTATTCAACCGTGTAATTAAGGAAGCGGGTAAACTCCTCAGGAGTTTCGCCTACACTAAGGCCGCCGATTGCAATTCCCGGCATATTCTGCTGGGTAACAAAGTCCGCAGACTGCCGGCGCAGGTCTTCAAAAAAGTTTCCCTGAACAATCGGGAAGAGGACTCCCTTGTAGCCCTTTTCAACTTCGCTTTCCCACTCTTTTTTTGCGCGAAGAAGCCAGTCGCAGGTAACCTTGAGGGCGCCTTCTGCAACCTTGCGGGGTTCTCCGGCGCCTGTGCAGACATCCAGCTGCATCTGAATGTCGGAATTGAACTTGCGCTGGGTCTGAACTACGCTTTCAGGCGTGAACATATGGTAGCTTCCGTCGATATTACTCTGGAAGCGTACTCCCTGGTCGCTGATTTTGCGCAGCTTTGAAAGGCTGAATACCTGAAATCCGCCGGAGTCTGTAAGGAAGTTGCGGTTCCACTTTGAAAATCCGTGAAGTCCGCCTGCTTCTTCGATGAGGTCGGCACCCGGGCGCAGATAAAGATGATAGGTATTTGCCAGGATGATTTCAAAATTAATTTCTTCAAGAAAATCCTTTGGCATTGCCTTTACAGTGGCATTGGTTCCTACCGGCATAAAAACCGGAGTCTGAACATCACCGTGAGCCAGGTGAAGAACGCCGGTTCTGGCCTTTCCGTCTGCCGATTTGTGATGTATGTCAAAAATATTTGTAATCATATTAAGTCCTACTATATTTCAATAATATTATACTTGCAATTGTAAATAAAATCACGGGCGACCAGGCACCCGCAAAGGGTGAAATATATCCGTGCTTGGCAAAAACCATCGTTACCATATGCATTACATAAAAAAGCACTGATGCACTGATGCAGGAAGCCAGGCTGATTAAAAGCACGTTCTTTTTTGTCTTTCCGGTTAATCCGATAGAAAGAAAGGCTACGATAAAAACAATAAAGGGAAAGGCATATTTTTTGTAGTATTCTGAAAGCTGCTGGCCAAAGGGCAGTCCCGCCTTCCTCAGGTGTTCAATATAGATTTTTGCTTCCTTTGCAGAAACCGACTGAACGTCCACTATATTTTTTCGGAAGATTTCATAGGATTCCGTAAGCTTTTCTTCGTAGGCTGAATCAAAAGCCTTTGTAATAAAACGGCCGTCCTCCTCTGACTTTTCATACTGAATCGCATTCTCCAGTTTCCAGTGCTTTGCATCAAAGTCCCAGGCCCCAATCTCCGCGTATACAAGATTCTCAAGATTTTTATCTTCAGTTCTGAATATAATATAAACATTCATAAGGCGTTTTGTTTCTTCAAAATAGCGGGAAGCCTTATAAATGATTTTTCCGTTATCAGAAATTACAATTACGTTATCATTATTTTCAGATTCAAATTTCTGCAAAAGCTGATTCTGCAGCTTTACCTTTTTTTCGTAGGTCTGAACTACAAGGCCGTTTTCAAAAGCAAAAAGCGCAAAGGAAAGAATAAATGAAAGGATAAGGGCCGGCAGTGTGAACTTAAAAAGTGAAACTCCTGAAGCAAAAAGCGCTTCCAGTTCATTATTTGCGTACATATTACTAAGGCTGTAGGAAGTAGAAAACAGAACCGCAACCGGAACCGCATACCACACAGTCTTGGGAATATAATTGAGCATTACGACTCCTACATCATGCCAGGAACAGCCGTTCTGCATATAAGTTGTGATATTCATGAAAAGGTCTACAAGATTCAGAACAACAGCAAAAAACAAAACTGCGCCGATAAAAAGAGGAATTATTTTCTTTAGAAGATATCCTACAAGCTTCAAGCTGCTCCCCTATTTTTTCAAAAGAACCAGAAGGAATGAAAGTCCCATAACGCCGATTACAAAGTTGGGAACCCAGATACACCAGAAAGGATCCAGTCCGATTCTCTGAACAAAAAGCTGCCCCATAATCTGCATTGCCCAATAGAGAACGCAGACTACAAGACCAATAAAAAGACATATTGTCTGACCACGATGCTTACCAAAAACAAAGGCTATCGAAAAAGCCAGGAAGGCGAAAAAAACAGAGCCGAAAGGAAGCGCAAATTTTTTATGGAACTCCATTGTCCAGAGCTTGAGGCGGCGTTTTTCGCTGAAGGAGTCTCCGACGTTAGCCTTCATCTGCTTAAGCTCCCGCGAAAGGTCGTAGGTGGTCATTTCACGGGCAGAATGATTTGTATTTCCTAAAACTGACTTATCAAAAACATTAAGAACAGTTTTATCAGACTCCAGGACATCATAATTATGACGGGATTTTTTACTTATTGAAAGAACAAGGGCATCCGTCATAGAAAGCTGCATAAGAACACCACGGACATTTCCAGCTCCAAGAGAAGATTCTCCGGCTACAATTATTTTTTCTGAATCATCAGAAGTATCAAAGAGAATCAAATCAGAAACCTTACCGGAATTTACAGTTCCCATAACAATGCTTGCACTGTCCAGAGTTTTTACACTGTTTGATTCAAGTGAAACTGCCGGAGTAGACTGCATGATTTTTCTGAAAAGCTGATTATATTTCATAGTTCCAAGAGGAAGCAGATAGTCATTTACAAAAAACGAACCTACCGAAATTGCCGCTCCAAGAATCATTACCGGATAAAAAATCTTGATAAAGGAAATACCCGAAGCCCGGAAAATCAGAATCTCATTACTGCTCATCATACCGCCAAGGCTCATGGAAAAACCTACGAGGGTTGCAAAAGGAGCTGACTGGGCAATGATAAAAGGCAGGCTGTAAAACATAATGCGCATTACATCACTGAAGGGAGCAGATTTTGCGAGAAGACTTTCTACCGTCAGAAGAATCTGATTTACAAAGAAAATCATAAAAAAGAAAAGGAAGGCTACGAGAAAGTATAGAAACAAATCCTTAAAAAGATACTTTATGAGGATGTGATTTTTAAGTTCATCTTCCTTAAGAATATTCTTCCTGAACCATTCATATTTTTTCTGAATAAATTCAATTGACGGACTCAGTATTTCAAGAATCCGGTCGATCAGAGGTTCAATTCTTTTATAGGCTCTGGATTTACGGTCAGAGACAATGTTAAGAGCAGTTTCGAGTTTTTTTTTCAGTTCTGAAATATCAGGCAACTAATTCTCTCCAATAATCAGTTTACACGCCAGTTGAACCAAAGCCGCCGGCTCCGCGTTCTGTTTCATCAAGGCTTGTCACCACAGAAAATTCTGCCTGAATTACAGGTGCAACCAGCATCTGGGCAATGCGGTCTCCGTTATTTACGGTAAAAGGCTTGTCGCCCAGGTTGATTAAAATTACGTTGATTTCGCCACGGTAATCGCTGTCGATAGTGCCCGGGGTATTCAAAACCGTTACTCCGTTTTTTGCCGCTAAGCCTGAGCGTGGACGAATCTGAACTTCATAACCTTCAGGTATTTCAAAAAAAAGTCCCGTCGGAACCATAGCTGATTTACCGCTTTCAATAACAAGAGGCTTTTCAAGCAGCGCGCAGATATCCGCACCGGCAGCTCCGGAAGTTTTATAAAGAGGAAGCTTTGAGCCTTCCTTTGCTACAACTTTAATATTTATGTTTGTCATAAAATTATTATAACGGATTAGCGCATTTTTAACCACCTGTTAAAAAAAGTTAGTTATAACTAACTTTTTTTTCAAAAAATACTTGATTATTTCCCTTCTTTTTGCTTTTATATATCACACTGTTATGTTAGATAATACTAACATAAATAAAAGGAGTTCTTAAAATGATTAAATCAAAAGTTTTAGCAGCGAGTGCTGCACTCAGTCTGGCGTGTGGATTTGCTTTTGCAGATTCAGAGTTTTCTTTCTGGAACAAGATTTCCAGCAATATTGTTGATATAACAAAAGAAGGAAGCGCTGATTCAAAAAATGAATTTTCAGGCATCAGAAATAAATCGGTATTTGAATTTTCTTCAGATAAATTAGACGCCGGTATTGAACTTGTTTTCTGGTCAACAAAAAGAGACGGTACTGACGAAAAAGAAGTATTTGTACTAGGTCATCCGGAAGACAGTCCTGCCGGTTATGATTTTGGTGATACCTTCCTTGAAGTTCGTCCATTCGATTTCCTTGGATTTGAATTCCATGAAAAAATGTGGCTTGCCGGATCTTACTTCCCTATGTGGGATGACAATGTAACAGCCGGAAATATGGGAAGTGACTTTGGTGCAGTAATCCGCCCTCTTGAAGGCTTGAAAATCGGCGCTGGTCTTGATTTCCTTTCTGTATTCAACGACAGCAAATACAAACCGGTTGTAAACTTCGGTGGTGAATGGGCAAACGACGCTTTTGCTCTGGGTGCTGCAGTCCGCAACGTGGCAGATAATGAAGCAAGCGAAACTAATTCTGCAGACGGCATCAGCTTTGGTGTATACGGAAGTCTTTTGAAGGTTGAAGGTCTTGTTTTGAACGCAGGTTTTGGCTACAACGCAACTGTAGAACCTAACGTTACAAAGGTTGGTGGCAGCTCTGTTGCAGGAAATCTTGCTACTCTTACAGGAACTTATGAAAAAGATGCCTTCCACACTGCCCTTGAGTTTGCTACAAACTTCGGCAATTCAAAAGAAAAGAAATATGACTTCTATATTGCCGCAACAGCAGGATACAATGTAATCGAACCTCTTTCTGTTGACTGTGCAGTAGCTGCAGCCCTGGATACAGAATCAGAGAGCGAAAAGAAGGTTGATAACCGTTTCCAGGTAAATCCTTCTGTTACTTACACAATCGGAAATCACGAGCTCAAAGCCGGAGTAAGCGTATATTTTGGCGAAGACTTCTCCCGCGTAAACTTCCCTGTATATTGGAAATATTCTTTCTAATTTAGATATTTTTTCTCCAACGATTTTTTTGCCGTTCGAACTGTTTTTCAGTACGGACGGCATTTTTTATTTTACAGAAGTTATCCAGCTTCCACCAACTGCAATAACATTTTTGCAGGCAAGGTAGTCATCAGCATTCGCGGCATCAATACCACCTGTCGGAATGAATCTTACACCCGGGAAGGGGCCGCCAAGTGCCTTAAGCATTTTTACACCGCCGCTGACTTCTGCCGGGAAGAATTTAAGCACATCCAGCCCGAACATAAGGGCCTCTTCAATCTGACTGGGATTATTTACACCAGGGAAAATTGCAAGGTTATTTTTTATGCACCATTCTACAGTTGCCGGATTAAAGCCGGGTGCCATGGCAAACTGAGCACCGCTATTTTTTGCAAGCTGGGCTAATTTTGGATTTATAACAGTTCCTGCCCCGCAAAGCATTTTGGGACAAAGTTTTCTGACCGCTTCTATGCAGGCTGCAATTTTATTAAAATCTTCTTCGGCGCTGCTTGCGCTCCGGAAGGCAAACTCAACGGCAGAGTAGCCTCGGTTTACAAGTGAATGGGCTAACTTAACCGCTTCGTCCTTATCAAAAACGGTAACTACGGGAACAATTTTTACTTCGCTAAGACGGCTTACAATTTCTTCGAACATTTATGTTATTATAGCATATTGTTTTCTATATATAAACTGCAAAAAAAAAGCTGCCCCGAAGGACAGCCTTTTCATAACTCAAGAAAAATTATTTCTTTTCTTCAAGAGCATCTACATAAGAAAGGTTCAATCTTCCCTGCTTGTCAACTTCAAGAAGTTTTACAGGAATTACCTGACCTTCTTTCAAAACGTCTGTTACCTTGCTTACGCGCTGGCGGCTGAGCTTTGAAATGTGGCAGAGGCCTTCTTTTCCAGGAAGGATTTCTACGAAAGCGCCGAATTCCATAATGCGTTTTACAGTTCCCTGGTAGATTGTTCCTACCTCTGGATCTTCTGTAATACCCTTTACAGCCTTCTGAGCAGCTTCTGCGTTCATGCCGTTCTTAGCGTAGATTGTTACAGTTCCGTCATCATCAGTGTTGATTGTTACATCATACTGAGAGCAGAGAGCCTTAACGTTCTTTCCGCCAGGTCCAATCAAAGCACCAATCTTGTCTACAGGAATCTTCATTGTAAGAATCTGTGGAGCGTTCTTAGCCAAAGGAGCTGGTTTATCAATACATTTTTCCATGATAGAAAGAATGTGGAGACGACCCTGACGAGCCTGTTCCATAGCCTTCTTCATGATTTCTGTTGTTACACCGGCAATCTTAATATCCATCTGGAAACCAGTAATACCGTCTTTTGTTCCGGCTACTTTGAAGTCCATATCACCAAGGTGGTCTTCCTCACCAAGGATATCAGAAAGGATTGAATAACGTCCGTAAGGATTGTCTCCCTCAGGTTCTGTAATAAGACCCATTGCAATACCGGCAACCATCTTCTTCATTGGAACGCCGGCAGCCAGCATACAAAGTGTACCACCACAAGTAGAAGCCTGTGATGAAGAACCGTTAGATTCCATAATTTCAGATACTACGCGGATTGTATATGGGAACTCTTCGCGGCTTGGAACCATTGCAGCAAGTGAGCGGCGGGCAAGGTTTCCGTGACCAATTTCACGGCGGCCTGTTGTAAGCTTACCTGTTTCACCAACTGAATATGGAGGGAAGTTATAGTGAAGAATGAAGTGCTCTGAGCGGTCTCCATCGATGTCATCATAAGACTGTTCGTCCATTGCAGTACCAAGAGTACATACAGCAAGAGACTGAGTTTCACCGCGGGTAAAGAGAGCCGATCCGTGTGGAGTTGGCAATACATTTACTTCGCAGGTGATTGGACGGATTTCGTCAGTCTTACGACCGTCAATACGAACTCCGTCATCAAGAATAGATTTACGAAGAAGCTTATACTGAATGTCATCCATCAAAGTCATAAAGAGTTTAGCCTGAATAGGATCTTCAAGCTGCTCTGCATATTTTGCAGCAAGCTCTTTTTCTACTTTTGCAATAGCCTTTCCGCGGTTCATTTTTCCGTCCTGGAAGCAGGCTTCTTTCAAAAGTGGAGTTGCCTCTTTTTCAATTTCTTCAGCGTTAGCCAAAGTAACATCAAGAGGATTCAAAGGAAGCTTTTCTTTTCCGGCCTTAGCACGGAGTTCTTCCTGAAGCTTACACATATCAGTAATGAAAGCCTGAGCCTTTTCCAGAGCACCAAGCATTACATCTTCAGAAACTTCGTTTGCACCACCTTCAACCATTGTAAAGCCGTCTTTAGTTCCGGCAACAACAATTTCAAGTTCAGATTCTTCAATCTGTTTGAAAGTTGGGTTTACAATGTATTCACCGTTCAAATATCCGATACGGCAGGCAGCAACCGGGCCGTGGAAAGGAATATCAGAAATTGTAGTTGCGGCAGAAGCAGCAATTACGGCAAGAATATCCTGAGTGTGAACACCATCACAAGAAACACAGGTTGGAACAATCTGAAGCTCGTGACCAAATGAAGGCTCAAAAAGAGGGCGCATAGGGCGGTCGATAAGGCGGCTTACAAGAATTTCCTTATCCTTTGGACGACCTTCGCGCTTTACAAAACCACCAGGGATTTTTCCGGCAGCATAGAATTTTTCGTTGTACTCAACAGTAACAGGCACAAAATCCTGACCTTCTGTTACGCTTGATGAAGCACAAATTGTTGCGATAACTGCGGCTCCACCCCACTGAGCGTAAACGCATCCGTTAGCCTGTTTACCGATTTTTCCAGTTTCCAGGATGAGATCGGCATCTCCAAGTTTGTAGGTTACTCTTTCTACAGACATAAATTTTACTCCTACATACGTCACTACATCCGACGCATGCTTTTTTCTATTTATTAGTTACACTAATATTCTGAAAATAAAAAAGCCTGTGCCGCCAAACAAAACGGCAACAGGCTTTCTTTAAGAACACAAAACTACTTGCGGAGTCCGAGTTCTTTGATGAATGCACGGTAACCTTCGAGGTCTGTGCGTTCAAAATAGCGGAGCATCTTACGACGCTGACCAACAACTTTAAGAAGAGCACGTTTACCACAAGCATCTTTTGGGAATGCTTTTGAGTGTGCTGTAAGCTGTGCTACACGCTGAGTAAGCAAAGCAATCTGTACTTTTACGTTACCAGTGTCTGTGTCTTTTGCACCGTACTGTTTTACGGTTGCGGCAGTTGTTTCTTTTGAAAGTGCCATTTTGGAACCCCTTAAAAATATTATAATTGTCTGCCTTCGCGAAAAACTTTGCAGGTCAATTTCCGGGTTTCGGGAAAGAAATCACAAAGTAAGTCGTATAAACAGACTTATCTTATATTAATTTATTACAAAGATTTATTCAAGATAGCAGCCTGACAGATGAAGCCTTCATGCTGAAACTTTACATAAACCTTGCAAGCTTCAGATTGCTCTGCAAATCAAATATTAAATCTGTGTCCGTAATCTCAAGCCTTACTTCCTCTTCACTTTCATTTTTTACCCGGTATATACCGTTTGGTGGCAAAACCTGATTGATTTCTTTTTTAGAAATATAAAGCTTATCCTCCGAGCGCTGAGTGCATTTTTTAAAGTCCAGTTCATAAGGGCGGCACAAAAGCTGGTTTGCGGTTGAGAAAAAGCCCTTTTTAATCATTGCACGTATATAGGAAGAGCTGATTCTTTCTTCATCCTCAGCCCCTGAATGATAAAGCACCTGTTTTACAAAAGTCGTTTTTACATCATTCTGTTCTGCCCAGTATTTTATGGCAGTCATATCAGTTGCACCCTTGTAACCGCAGCGGAAATCCTCCCCTTCACACAGGCAGCGCATATTGCAGACATTTTTCAAAATTGTAAGGAATTCGTGGCCGCTTATTTTTGAAACCTCGTCGGTAAAATCCAGAACAATTGCAAATTTAATTCCCTGCTCTTCCATCAAAGAAAGTCTCTGCTCCAGAGTTGAAACATCTCCTGTATAGTCAGCAGCATGCTTGTAAAGCGGAAGCGGACGGTCAAAGGTTACAACGCCAGCAAGTACATTTTCCTTTCTGCACATTTCAACGAGCTCGGAAATGATTTTTCTATGTCCAAGATGAAGTCCGTCAAAACTTCCTATAGCAATGCCTGAGCCTGCAAGAAGCTCAATTGGAGATTCTTCCTTTGAAAGGGAATTTTGTATGTCTTTACCAGAGTATATAATCATATCTTCTATATAATATATTTATTTTTACAAATAAAAAAGTCCTGCGGAAAAAATCCACAGGACAGGAGTAACAACTTTGGAACCTAATAAATGCTATCCGCTTTCTTTAAAACTGAATCAGAACAGCGAATAACCACATCGGACACATTTCCGGTCTCTAAAGGAAGGATAACGATTGTCTTTTCTGCGCCTCGTACAATCATTGTGGAATTAAGCCCGGTTGCAACCTTTGTTGAACTGGACAAATCCATTCCTACCATTACCGGTGCCCAGGAACCGTCCTTCTGGCGGTATGAAACCTTACCAGAGACAGCCTTAACTGAATAACTTTGCTCTGCAAGCAGAACAAAGCCAAAGAAACATAAAACGGCCAAAAACGAAAGAATTTTCTTCATTTCCCCTCCACAAGGTGATTCTCTTTCTTTTTTTATTGATAACCATTTTATTTTTTTATTCACGTATCTGCCGTCTTCCACCATAAAGATTCGAATCAGATACTATTCAAATTATAAAGCACATTTTTCAAATTGCAAGAATTATTTTTAATTGAAATCTTTCTGTAATAATATTAAAATATCTTAAATAATATTAAATTCGCGGGCCTTTTGCGACACGCTTTGGAGGAAAAAATGGGAAAGAAAAATCTTGACTGGGCCAATTTACCATTCGGCTACATCAAAACATCAAAAAGCTTTGTTGCTAACTACAAGAACGGAGAATGGGATGAAGGAAAACTTACTTCTAAACATTCATTCGAAATTGACGAATGTGCCTGCGTCCTTCAGTATGCGCAGACCTGTTTTGAAGGTTTGAAGGCATACACAACAGAACACGGTGATATCGTAACCTTCCGTCCTGACTTGAACGCAGAACGCATGGAAAATTCATGCAAACGCCTTCAGATGCCGGTTTATCCAAAAGAAAAATTCATCGAAGCTGTTCTTAAAACTATCGAAGCAAATAAAGACTGGGTGCCACCTTACGGAAGCGGTGCCACACTTTATATCCGTCCTTATATGTTCGGTTCAAACAATGTAATCGGAGTAAAACCAGCTGATGAATATCAGTTCCGCATTCTTGTAACTCCTGTAGGACCTTACTTCAAGGGCGGTGCAAAGCCAATCACAGTCCGTATTTCTGACCTTGACCGCGCCGCTCCTCACGGAACAGGTGATATTAAGGCTGGTTTGAACTATGCTATGAGCCTTTACAACATCGTAGATGCACACAACAATGGTTTTGCAGAAAACATCTACACAGACCCAGCAACTCACACATATCTTGAAGAGACTGGTGGAGCAAACATTCTTCTGGTAACAAAGGACGGAAAGCTCGTAACTCCAAAATCAGGTTCAATTCTTCCTTCTATTACACGCCGGTCTATTCTTACAGTAGCAAAAGACGTTCTTAAGATGGAAGTTGAAGAGCGCCAGATTAACAAGGCAGAACTCAAGGATTTTGCAGAATGCGGTCTTTGTGGTACAGCTGCAGTAATCAGCCCTGTGGGAACAATCAATGACCACGGAACAGAAATTAAGTTCAATGATGGAAAAGATGAGATGGGACCAGTTCTCCAGAAAATCTACGACGCATTGACAGGAATCCAGATGGGACGCTTACCAGCACCAGAAGGATGGATTTATACTATCTAAAAATTAATCTTTAGATAAAAAAAGCAGCGGACTTCGATTAAGAAACCGCTGCTTTTTTTTGTTTATAAACTCTTTCTATTTTCCCATTTTACAAACAAAGGCGTCCTTAAAGCCCAGAGACTTTACATATTCAAGGGCGGCGACTTTATCATCTTCGTCAAAGACACCTGCAAAAATCTTATAGCCGTTTTTATGAGCAATCAAAAATAACTTCAAAGAATCACTGTAATTATCAACAAACTTCTGAAGGTTATCTTCGTTTGCAAGAAAGGCAAGCTGAATGTAACAGCCCTTGCGAACCATACTTTCATTTGCAATAAGTTTTTTATATGGCACGGCCTCCTTTTTGCAAGTTTTTATATCAGGTCTTTTTACTTCAATAGTTTTCACAGGCTCTGAATCAGAAGCAGGAACTACTTCAGTCTTTACTTCTTCGACAGCTGCAACTTCGCAAACTTTTTCAGGCTCAGCTTCTTCTTCAATTTTTTCTTCTTCCTGTTCTGCAAGCTCTTCTACGCTTTCAGGAACATTAAGAATAATCGGAGCATAGGAATCAGAAGCTTCTTCGTCGGAAACTTCAGTATTTTCTTCTTCAAAAACTTCAGCAATATCGCCGACAGGATTTTCTACAATTTCATCTGATGCTGCACTTTCTTCAGATTCAGAAATTACAGCAACTTCTTCAACAGCATCTGCTTCGGCAGTCAGAATTTCCTCATCTTCTGCAATCGAAACCGGCTGAGAAAATGCCGAATAATCATTTTCATCCTGACCAAAAATCACAAGCTTTGCAGAAGCAACTTCGCGCATTTCAGGAGGATTTTTTCTTTCATCAAGGATTACATTAGCATCGGTCTTATCAGTAATTTTGATTTCAGCTGCGGCTTCAGCTGAGAATTTAATACCAATATCATCATACTGGTCAATTGAACCGATTATCAGAACATTTGTTGTTTTTTGAGTTTTGCTGTTAATAACGTTTAAGGTATCACCAGGAAAATAGCCCTTTGCCATTGCAAAAATTCCTTTTGGAAATTCATTTTCAGCAGCAACGGCAGTTTTTCCCCTCCAGGCTTTATCATTTACAGGAAGAAGAAGGCTTTCTGACGCAGCTGCTTCATTTTCTGTATCAGAATCAAAAACCTCTTCCTCAATAACCTCTTCAACACTTACATCAGGCAGAGCCTCTTCACTTTCAAGTTCCTGGGCAATTTCATCAATTGAGATTAATGCTGAACTTTCTTCTGCTGCTTTTTCTACTGCCTGGGCAGAACAAAATCCTGAAAAAATAAGAAGAAATGAAACTTTAGTAAAAATCGATTTTTTCATATTAATCCCAATCCGTTATTTTTATCTGATTTTTCTAAGGAAGGCGTCCTTATAACCATAAGATTTAAATCTTTCAAGAACTACGGCATACTCATCCATAGAAAGTGAACCAATCAAAATCTGCTTTGAATTATTAGAAAGCTGAACAATGGTAATCGGATAGTTATTACCGTATTTGTTTACGACTTCCTGAATATTTGCATCATCACGCATTGTTGCAATCTGAACGTAATAAGAATTACGAATTAAATCCTTTTCTCCCACAACAACAAAATCCTGATAATTTACAAGAGGCTTCATAGTCTTTGGAGCCGGAGTATCTGGATTTGCAGTTTTTGGCAGAATTGAAGCTTCTCCAGGAACAGGACTTATATCTCCAGGCTGGTCGCTTACAGGTGGATTTGCAACAGAAGGAACAAGAACAATTGCTTCGTAAGAATCATAATTTTCGTTATCATCAGCAGAAACAAACTCATCAATAACTACTTCCTGATTATCAGTAATAGAATTTTCAAGAGGTTCCTGGATTTCTTCAATTTCATCAAGCTCCTCAGCATCTTCTTCACTTACGGCAAGAGGCAAAGCCGCTACAGCTGCACTTTCATTTCTTGCAGGCATTTCATCAATAAGCTTTTCAAATTCAGTTTCTTCAGCAGGAGTCTTTGCAAGCTCTTCTTCAGGCGCATTTTGAAGTCTTTCTGCGGCACGAGCCTGAGCTTCGCTTGTATCTTCTGCCTTTTCAATTACAGGTGCAGCAACTGGGGCTGCGGCAAAGACCTCTTCTTCAGCAGGGCTTTCTTCAAGCATAGGACTACCAGCGGCAGCCTGAGTAATTTCCTCAACAGGAGCTTCCTCCTGGAAAACTTCCTCAGCAACTGAATCTGCAGAAGGATTATCAAGAGCGGCAGTTTTTTGACTTGCAGGAGCTTGTTGAGCAGCTTTTTTATCAGAAGAGATAACTGCGTTACCATAAACGCGGTCATCCTGTCCGTTTCTTTTAGTAATCTTTACAATTGAATTAGAATCCTTTTCAATTCCAACAGCCTTTGCAGCCTCAGGAGTAAGCATAATTGCAACTCCCTCAGAAGCATCAAGAGCCCCGATAACAAGAAGATCAACAGTTGAGTTTCCGGCTACATTAGAAACGCTGATCACGTCTCCTGGAAGGTATCCGACCGTCTTTGCAAAAAGACCAGACGGCATAAGGCCCTCATCAACGACAACGGCCCTTCCGTCAAGAGAAGGACTGAATGATGCGAGCATAAAAGAGCCGGCAACAACCATTGCTAACTTTGTAATAAACTTGATATGTTTCATATTCCTACCCATCCTTAAGAACACTAAGCCTTTATTGCATTATTTATATGTTTTACAAGATCAAGGGTCAGTGCCCCAAGGTCTTCCTGTCCGTTTGACATTTTCGTAATATCAGTAACAGTTTCACCATCGATGACAGTTCCGGTTTTTACTACCGCAAGCTTCCAGGTGATTCTATTAACCATTCCAACAGGCTTTCTTAGATTCATATCAGCGGCGTAATGGAGTTCAATCTGAACAAAATAATCAGAAGAACCATTGAAAGCCTCTCCTAGTCCTGTTTTCCACAAATCAAAAGCATCATCATCATTATAAATAACCGATGCCTGAGAAGTTGTTACGATATAATTTCTTTCAAAGAAACCGTCAAGAAGATAAGTTTCTATGTCATAGGATTTAGAATTTACTTCTTCACAGGTTTCATCAAACTGAAGAATCTGAAAAGAAATCTGAGTAGCAAAACTTGCAAATGAATAGAATACTGCAAGTACAAGCGAAATAATAAGCTTTTTTGTTATTCCCATGCTATTTCCCTTCTTTTATTTCTTATTTATCTTTTCGGTGAAAAAAGAAATCGAGTTTAGACTTTTTTTTTAAGTATTTTGTGATAAAATATAGATAAATGTTTTTATTAAAGAAATCGAGAATCAGTATAAAAATTGCGGCTTTGATTGGACTTGTAGAAGTTGTTGCTATGTCGCTTTTTTTTCTGATTATTAATCAAAACCTTTCTATAATTCTTGAGCATAAAGCAATGAGCGATATGAACGTGATCATCCGTGACAGAGCTCGGCTTGTTGAAACCTATATTTCCGGCTGCTGCAACTTTGTTGATGGTTATGCAAGAAATCCGGTCGTAAGAAATTTTATACAGAACAAGGATAAGGCCTCTGCTGTTCAGCAGTTACATGAACTCACGAAAGCTTATGCCACCAGTCATAATTATATAGAAGGACTTTACATTGCAGACTGGGATACCTATGTTTATGAACACACAAACAAGGATTCTATGAATAAAACCTTCAGGAAAAAAGATAAGGCAAAGGAACTGGAAGACAGTATAAAAAACAAGGACAAAGCTTTCTGTACAGGAATTGTTCTTGCTCCGGTTACAAAAAAGATGGTAATTCCAGTTTATGCTCCGGTTTATGATGAAAAAGGTCAGGCAGTTTGTTTTGCCGGTGCCGCTTTTTATACCACAGGTCTTGAAGAAATTCTTTCATCTATCTCAGAAGATGATATTGAATATTCTGTTTTAAATGCAAATAACGGACAGTATATTTTCAGCAGTGACAGGAGTCTTGTCGGAAAAAACTGTGAAGATAAATTTCTTTTAAGGGCAATTAAATTATTCCAAAACCAGATTAAAACAAAAATTTTCAATTATAAGTCAGACAAATCCGTTGCATCCTGCTTTTATATGGAAGAAAGAAACTGGATTTTTGTAATAGAAGATTCAAACGAAAATGTTTTTGGAATTATCAAGTCTGTAAGAAAAATAATCTTAGCTATCTGTATCCTGATAACCATTCTTATGCTTGTAACCTGTGCTTTGAGTGTAGAATATCAGATGAAACCAATCCGCAAAATCAACACCCAGATAGAAAATTTAAAGGTAAAAGACTTTAGCCATTCAGATTTACTTAATAAATATCTGCTCAGAAAAGATGAATTCGGTGTCATTTCAAACGCAGTTAAAGAGCTTCAGGCAAGACTTGAAAATCAAAACCAGCTCTTTTCTGAGGTTCTTGAAGCCCAGACTGTTGGAACTCTTGTAACAGATTCGGCCGACAACAATATTATTCTTGTAAATAATATGGCCTTAAAGCTCTGGGGTATCAATCAGGCTCTTAAAACTACACTCAGAATGGAAGATATAAAAGACCGTTTTGACGAGGCTGAAACAGAAAAGATTGCAAATATCCGTCAGCTGGCAAAAATGTCTAAGGAAGAAGTTGTATACGAAACCTACGCAATTCATGAGGATGGAAAAAAAGTTCATCTTTTAAGCCACGCAAAAAGTGTAAACCTTTCAAACGGCGAAAATGTAATCATATTTTCTTTCATCGATATTTCTGCACAGAAAAAACTCGAAGAAAACCTGCTCATTCTTTCAGAAACTGATTCCCTTACGACAATCTGTAACCGAAGAAGCGGTGAATACAAGATAAAAAAAGCCATGTCAGAAGGAAAACGCGGACTTTTCTGTACTCTTGATGCAAATAAGTTTAAATTCATAAATGATAACTTCGGTCATTCTGCAGGCGATAAGGTTCTGGTTGAAATAGCGAAATGTATGAAACAATCTTTCAGAGCTACAGATATTTTAATCCGCTTCGGAGGAGATGAATTTGCTATATTTGCCCCTGATATTGAAAAAGAGGAAATTGCAAATAGTGTTTTGGAAAGATTTATGAATAATATTACAAAGATTTCAATTCCAGAACTTCAAAATCACAAGGTTTCGGTAAGTCTTGGAGCAATTATTATTGACAGCAATGAAACATTCGAACAGATATATAAAAAAGCCGATTCGCTGATGTATGAATGTAAAAAAGAAGGCGGTAACGTATTTAAGTTCTATTAAATTTTGTGATAGAATGAATACCGGGTTGGGAAAATGGAAAAACGTATTTACATTATTGGAGCCGGTTTTGCCGGACAAACCATTGCAGATGATATTAAAAGAAAGAAAATATTCGGAAAGGTAAATGCGTTTTTAGATGATGATAAAAAAATCATCGGCAGCCAGATTGACGGCATTCCGGTTTTAGGCCCAATTTCTTCAGTTGCATCAATCCTCAACAATTCTGATTCAGATGAAGCGATTATCGCAATTCCAAGCGCCCCGGTAGAACGCATCCGCGAAATCTACGATACCCTGCAGAAAAATCATTTTTCACACATAAAGATTCTTCCGGGAATCAGCCAGGTAATTAACGGAGACGCCCATCTTGTTCAGACCCGTAAAATTGACCCGCTTGATATTCTTGGCCGAACCCCTATTGCAATTTCCTTAAAAGAAAGCCTGCACTACCTCCGCGGAAAACGAGTTCTGATTACAGGAGCCGGCGGTTCAATAGGTTCTGAGCTTGCCCGCCAGCTTTTGAGCGGAGGGGCTGAAAGACTTTATCTGTTCGGACACGGGGAAAACTCAATCTGCAATATTTACCGCGAGCTTAAGGTGCTGCAGGCAGAAGGCGTTGGCGAAAAAGCAACCATTGTTCCAATTATCGGGGATATGCGGGACCGTGACTACGTGGACTACATCATCAAAAATACAAAGTGCGACGTAATTTTCCACTGCGCCGCCTACAAGCACGTTCCTATGATGGAAGAAAATCAGGTTGCGGCCATCGAAAACAACGTATTCGGCACAAAAAATCTTCTGGACGCCAGCCTTAAGCACGGGGTAAGCCGCTTTGTGCTGATTTCTACTGATAAGGCAGTGAGCCCGGTCAGCGTTTACGGCGTTTCAAAAATGCTCTGCGAAAAGCTGGTTCTTAATGCCGCAAAAAAGGTAAATAAAAACCAGGCCTTTATGTTCGTGCGCTTCGGAAATGTTCTTGGAAGCCGTGGTTCAATTCTTCCGGTTTTTCAGAACCAGATTCAGACAGGTGGCCCTATCACCGTTACCGACAGAAATATGGTCCGCTATTTTATGACCATTCCGGAAGCCTGTTCCCTTGTTTTACAGACAGGAGGAGTGGGAAAAAACGGAGTTTCATACCTTCTTGATATGGGAGAGCCTATAAAAATTCTTGATCTTGCAGAGCAGATTATAAAATTCTCCGGTCTTGAGCCTTACCGCGACATAGACATCAAGTTCATAGGGGCAAGAAAGGGCGAAAGACTGAACGAACCTCTCTGGCTTAAGGAAGAAAATCCAAAGGCAACAAAATACCCTAAAATTCTTCAGCTGGAAAACATCGAATATGATGAAAAAAGGCTGGACCAGCTTCTTGAAAAACTCCGTCCCTGCTGTTTTTACACCGCCGGACAGGAAGAAGATTTCAGAAACAGAAGTAAACTTGTAAACATTCTCTGTGCCGACTGCCAGAGCCTGAATGACTTTTACCAGCAGATTAAGACAGAGGGAATTACCCAGTCAGACCTGCTTTAGAATTATTTTGATTTATATGGAAATATAAGTATGAGTGAAATAAAAGTGCCTTTTCACAGGGCAGCAATTACAAAAGACGAAGAAAATGCAGTTCTTGAGGTTCTGCGTTCAGGCTGGCTTACAACCGGAAAATACGCTCTGGAATTTGAAAAGAAATTTTCAGCCTCGCTTACAGAAAAGTCCTCCGTATCCAACGACTCTCCTTTTGACGCAAAAACTGTCTCTGAAAAACGCAATGCACTGGGACTTTCAACAGAGTCTGTAATCAGCCTTGCTGTAAACTCAAATACCAGCGGTATGATTCTTGCGATGGAAGCCTGCGGTGTCCGCCCCGGTACAGCCGTAATAACCACTCCCTACACCTTCGTTTCTACCGCCGCCTGTGCCCGCCACCTGGGTGCCGACGTTTACTTTGCCGACATAGAAAAAGATACCTACAGCATTGATGCAGATAAAATAGAAGAAATCCTTAAAAAAGATGCAGAATCCGGCTCTCCAAAGGTTCGCGCCATTGTTCCCGTTCACATTGCGGGTAATGTCTGCGATATGAAGCGCATTGTAAGCCTTGCAAAAAAATACAGTTCTCCTTCCCGCAGAATTTACGTTATCGAAGACGCCGCCCATGCCTACCCGTCGCCTACCGAACTGGGCTTTGCCGGGGTAATCGGAGATGCGGGCGTATTCAGTTTTTACGTTACAAAGACAATTACTACCGCGGAAGGGGGTATGGTCTGCACACGAGATTATGACCTTGCACACCGCATGACTGTAATGCGCCTGCACGGAATGGATAGAACTACCTGGGACCGCTACACCTCCCCTCGCGCAAGCTGGGAATACGACATCATAGCCCCAGGCTATAAGTTCAACCTGCCTGACGTACTTGCCGCCATCGGCTCCTGCCAGGTAGACCGGGCCTGGCTATTTTACCAGCAGAGAAAGAAAATTGTAGAAAAATATAATGCCGCTTTTTCAAAGCTTGACTTTATCCAGTTGCCGCCAGATGGACAGGGTAATTCCTGGCATCTTTACCTTATGCGCCTCATTCCAGAAAAGCTTACAATCAGCCGGGAAGAATTTGCCAAAAAGCTTCAGGCAGCAGGCCTTGGAATTTCAGTTCACTTTATCCCGATTTTTCACTTCACCTACTGGAAGGAGCTTTATCCGGATTTTACTGCAGAAAACTATCCCAATGCAGAAAGTCAGTATCAGAGAACCATTTCTCTTCCTCTTTTCCCGGATGAGACAGAAGAACAGGCAGATTTTGTTATAGAAACAATCACAAAAATCGGATTAGAAAATCACAAATAAAGAAAAGTATTGTATAATATAGAAAGATGAAAAAACAGAAACAGGCACCAAAAATTGTAACCCGCTCTCTCGAAGTAAAAGGCTTTTATTCAGACTTTTCAAAAGAGGGCACTTTATACGCAGCCCTGATTCGAAGTCCGGCAACAACCGGTATTGTAAAGGACATAAAAATCCCAGACTTAATGGAAGGTTATTATCTTTTTTCTGCTAAGGATATTCCCGGAAAAAAAACAATGACCTTTAACGACACTGTAACTAATATTTTTGGCTTCGGAAATGTAAACTACACCGGTGAGCCGCTAGGAATTGTAGTCGGCCCGGACGAAAGAAAAATCAAGGAACTGACAGATAAAGCTTCTATTTATTTTGACATTCAGAACCTTGAATCGGCGCTTTCCAAAGTAATGAAAACTCACGTAAAACCGCCGGCAATAAACTCTTCTGATTTAGAAGACCTGGCTTCCAGCCTCAGCAATCTTCCCTCCCTGGACTCTGTAACAGGAACAAAACAGATAGAAAATGAAAAAATTGTTGCAGAAAGAAACGTAACAAGCGGAGTCTATAAAACAAAGCCCTTTGAAGAAGCATCAAAATCACTTTTTGAAAAAGAAAAATATGTGGTAGAAGAAACCTGGTGTCAGGAAATTGTAAATCCAAAATGGCAGGAAAGTGCAGGAGCCTTCTGCTACACAGAAGGAGAAAAGCTTCACGTTTATACCCCTACCCGCTGGACTCATTTCTTACAAAACGCCCTTTCCCAGACCCTTGGAATTGATATAGAACTCATCTATATTCACAAAACAAAAAGCTCAGGTATTTTTTCTGACGGCCTTTGGAGAACAACTCAGATAGCCCTGCAGACGGCTATTGCTTCTTACCTTTTAAAAAAGCCTGTAAAACTGATGATTTCTCAGAAGGAACAGGAAAAGTATATGGCTCCTGGAGTTGATACAAAAATCAATTACAAGGCCGCAGTTTCTGAAAACGGACGTATTAAGGCACTCGAAGTCAACATTGATATCGACGTAGGAACAGCAAATCCCTTTGCAAAAGAAATCACAGACCGAATTACTATTGCGGCCTGCAACATTTATAAACCTGAAAACCTTTACATTAAGGCAAGGGCAAAAACTTCAAAACACGCACCTACCTCAATCAGCATAAAAAGCGTAGATTCACAGGGCTTTTTTGCAATTGAAAATCAGATTCAAAAAATCAGTAATGTTACAGGAATCTTCCCTGATGAAATACGGGAAATAAATTTTTCTTCCCAGACTAAAGATTTCCCCTTTGACATTGATACAAAGAACATAGATGAAGTCATCCAGAATACAATTAAGATGAGTGATTTCAACAGAAAATTTGCCTCTTTCCATATGGATTCCATAGACCGAGTTCAGCAGGGAGAAGAGCCTTTTTTTGCCCTGCCCCTTCGTGGAATCGGACTTTCCTGCGCCTATAACAGTTCAGGCTATAATGGTCAGAGTACATTCTCATATTATCCTAAAATTGAAGTTACCCTTTACCCGGATGAAAAGCTTGTCATTCACACAATTCAGCCATCAGAAGTAAATCAGGATATCTGGAAGACAACCGCAAGTAAAATACTTGAAATACCAAAATCAAATATTCAGATTGATTCTAATTTTAAGGTAAAAGAAATCCCCGAGTCACCGGAAGACAGTTTCAGTACAATCGGAATCATCAATCAGATAATCAAAAAATGCTGCCTTGATATTCAAAAAAAGCGCTTCCATAATCCGCTTCCTATCACATCAAAAAAAGGAATTACAGCAGGCGGAAAAACAAAATGGAATAAGGAAAATTTCTGTGGAAACCCATTTATGGCGAACTCCTTTATTTCCTGTGCTGTAGAAGTAGAACTCGACGTTTACACTTATAACGAAAAGGTTCGCGGAATATGGCTGACAGTTGACTGCGGAGAAATCCTTGATGAAGCCGCAGCCCTCAGGACAATCAGACTTGAAGTTCAGAAAGAGCTGTGTATGATGGTAAAGGGAAAAAAGGTCAGCTGCGATGATGTTTTCGTGCAGTTTCTTCCGTCAAAGGATACTGCGGGCCAGGTAGGAGAACTTGTTCACAATGCCTTTCCAGCCGCCTTTACAGCAGCCCTTTCCTCAGCTCTTGCGACTCAGGTTACAAAACTTCCTTGTACGGAGCAGCAGCTTTTCACACTCATAAAACAGCGGGGTGAAGTTAAAAAATGAAAATTCCACTTACCTTAAATATGACAAAAATCATTCTTGATGAACAGCCGGATGAACTTCTTTCAAAAGTGCTCAGACGAAACGGCTGTCCTTCGGTAAAAAACGGCTGCATGGAAGGTGGCTGCGGTTCCTGCACTGTCCTTGTAAATAATATTCCTGCAGCTGCCTGCAAAATTCCGGTTGGGCTTGTAAAGGATATGGATATAGTTACCCTTGAATTGTTTGAAAAATCGGAATTATATTCTGTAATTATGGAAGGTTTTAATAAAGCCGGAATTAAACTCTGCGGCTACTGCAATTCCGGGAAAATATTTTCCGCTTACCAGATTTTAAGAAGTCCGAAAATTCCTACCCGAGAAGAAATAAAAGAACAGATGAAGCATCTTTCTTCCTGCTGCACAGACCTTGAAACCCTTGTAAACGGTGTTATCTATGCAATGCAGATTCAGGCTAGAAAACTTAAGCGAGTTACGAAAATAACAGGAATCCGTGAATAATGAACAAACAGATGTTATATGCAAAAACTGTAAATGATCTTCTTTCCCTGCTAAAGAACAACCAGGGAGCTGTAATTGTCGGAGGCTGCACGGGAATCGAAGAATTTCCTCAAAAGGCAATTTCGATAAAACAAATTAAAGAATTTAACCACATAATACGCCACGAACGCTTTCTGACTGTTGGACCAGGAGTAACCTTAAACCAGATATTAAGTCTTGGACAAAACCATATTCCGCCAGTCCTCTATGAAGCGCTTCAGAGCATTGCAAACCCGATTATAAGAAATATGGCAACTATCGGTGGAAATATTTTTGCTGCCGGTCAAAAGCACACACTTTACGCCCCTCTTATGGCCCTTGACACCCGCCTGGATTTTAAAAATCAGTCTGAAACAACAAGTGAAAGCATCTTAAGCTTTAAGGGCATTCCAGCCGGCAGAATTCTTACGGCAATCCGCATTCCTCTGATTGATTCAGATCTTTCAATTTTCCGCCGTATCGGTCCCGAGCAGGGAATATCCGAGGATTCAGCTTCCTTTGCCTTCCTTGCGAAAATCGAAAAAAACTCTCTTTTAAACGTCCGACTTACTTTTGCGGGTCCTTTTACCTTCCACAGTAAGGAGTTCGAAAACTCTCTTGTAGGTAAAAGGCTGCCGCTTACCCAGAGAGACATAATTCAGATTTGTGCCAATGCCGCAGCTGAGTTCAATAAAACCGCCACAGACAAAATGATCAGCGATGTTGTACGCCAGCAGTTCTTTAATTTGACTAGATATTCTTTTGAGCAGTTGACCTAACGAATAAACATGCAATCTCGTCGCACGCTAACGCGTGCTTAATTAGTTTTGCTCCGCAAAACTAACGGATAAACATACAGTCTCCATATGAGAAAAATCTGTACTTATTTTCTACAGCGGCCTGGTAGGCATTTAGAATGTGTTCGCGGCCGGCAAAGGCACTTACCAGCATAATAAGAGTACTTTCCGGAGTATGGAAGTTTGTAAACATCTTATCTACAACATTAAACTTATAACCCGGGTACATAAAAATACTGGTAGAAGAGGTTCCGGCGTTTACCCAGATATTATTATCGCCAGGCTTTCCGCCCGCATCAATAATTGCCTTTGCGGCACTTTCCAGAGTTCTTACACTTGTAGTTCCAACCGCAAGAATGGGTCTTCCCTCTTTTTTTGCCTGATTTATTTTCTGTGCAGTTTCCAAGGGGATTGTGTACCACTCCTCGTGCATCTTGTGATTTTCAATTTCATCTTCACGTACCGGAAGAAAAGTTCCAAGACCAACGTGAAGGGTTACAAAAGCTCTTTCAATTCCCTTGTCAGAAAGGCGTTTGAGCATATCTTCCGTAAAGTGAAGGCCGGCTGTCGGGCAGGCAGCAGAACCTGTATCGGTGGCATAAACGTTCTGATAGCGTTCGCTGTCCTCTTCTGTATCGCCCCGCTTAATGTAAGGAGGAAGAGGAATATGCCCGTTACGTTCAAACCAGTCTTCGTCAATTGCAAAATCAAACTTCATTGCACGGAATTCTGTTCCTGCATTACCAGCATGTTCAACAATAGTTCCAATAGTTCCGTCCGGGAATTTATAATGCATTCCGGGCTTCTGCTTTTTTGCACCCTTTACCATTGTATTCCAGATGCAGCAGTCCTTATCGATTGTGTTCAAAAACATAAACTCACATTCGCGGCCGGTAGTTTCCTTAATTCCGTAAACGCGGGCACGGCGGACACGGGAATTATTAAAAATCATCAAAGTGTCAGGTGTAATTAAATCCGGTAAATCATCCATCATGTGATGTTCAAACTCGCCTGTCTGGCGGTTCAAAAGCATAAGTTTATCCTGACCGCGAACTCCGCTCGGATGCTGGGCAATAAGTTCTTCGGGTAATTCAAAATTAAAATCAGATGTTTTCATCTAAAAACTCCTAAAAAGAAATCCTACAACATTTTGCCTTGCAAAATGTTAAGCAAAGGTTCGGAACATTCGGAAGTTGTAAGACCGGTTACGACCTTTGCAGAAATAACGACTGCTGACCGTTTTGAGAAGCCTTGTCCCCGGCAGCCTTAAGACCCAGATGTGAGTAAGCCTTTGCAGTTACCATTCGTCCCCGGGGTGTTCTCTGTAAAAGTCCGCACTGAATCAGATAAGGCTCGTAGTAATCTTCCAGAGTGTCCATACTTTCCCCAATTGAAATTGCAAGGGTTTCAGCTCCAACCGGCCCGCCGGCAAAATTTTCAATTATTGAACGAAGAATATCGCGGTCTGCCTTTTCAAGCCCCAGCTCGTCAATTTCAAGCTTTTTTAGACCGTCATCAACAGTCTGAACAGTAATGCAGCCGCTTCCCTGAACCTGGGCAAAATCCCTCATGCGGCGGAGAACCCTGTTTGCAACTCGCGGAGTTCCCCGGCAGCACTGGGCAAGAAGAAGAGCCGCATCTTTTTCTATCTGAACGTTTAAGATTCCGGCACTTCTTATGATGATTTTAGAAAGCTCTTCCTGAGAGTAAAATTCAAAGCGGGGAATAAAACCAAAGCGGGAACGAAGAGGAGAGCTTACACTTCCAGCCTTTGTTGTTGCCCCAACAAGAGTAAAAGGAGGAAGAGGAATGCGTACAGTACGAGCCGCTGCTCCCTGCCCGATTATCCAGTCCAGTTCAAAATCTTCCATTGCGATATAAAGCATTTCTTCAATTGCAGGCTTTAAGCGGTGAATTTCATCAATAAAAAATACCGTACGCTCTGTAATTGTGCTTAAAATACCGGCCAGATCCTTTGGTTTATCAAGAGCCGGGGCAGAAGTTACCTTAAAATCAACGCCCAGTTCGTTTGCCGTAATCTGGGCAAGAGTAGTTTTTCCAAGACCCGGAGGCCCGATTAAAAGCAGGTGATCAAGAGGTTCCTGTCTCTGTCTTGCTGCTTCTATAAATGTTGAAAGATTCTTTTTTATGCTTTCCTGTCCTAAAAAATCCGAAAGCATTTTCGGGCGCAGCTTGTTATCCTGTTCGTCAAAACGGTTTTGAATGTCGGCGCGTACTATAGCCCCAAAATCTTCATCTTGCATAACTTTATATTAACATTTTTTTGTTAAACAAAAAAGGGCTTCCAGTCGGAAGCCCTTTCTAATATATCCTACAACTTGTGAATTACGACCATCATACTTTAAACTGGTCTACCTGAACGCCGATTTTGTCAATTGAGTGATTAATCTGATCAGAAACCTCGCTCAAAGCAGCACCGGTTTCGTTGATATTCTTGGCACCAATGCTCATTTCTTCCATGCTCTGGGACATACTCATAGATGCATCCTGCAGGGTCTGAACTTCCCTGAGAATCATCTTATTACCTTCTTCCATTTCGGCAGAAGCATTCTTTACTTCAAGAGTGCTGTCCTGCATACTGTGAAGGGCTTCTGTAATCTGTTTTGAACCTTCATTCTGCTCTTCCATTGCAGACTTAATCTGCATTACAAGAGCATCTGTTTCTTCCAGCTTTTTAGATACAGATTCAAATGCAATACTTGCCTCTGAAGAAGCAGAAACTACTTCATTAATAGATTCCTTAATATTGCTGAGCTGAACACCGATTGTCTTTGACTGGGCAGAAGATGTTTCTGAAAGCTTACGGATTTCATCAGCAACAACGGCAAATCCCTTACCTGCCTCACCGGCATGAGCCGCTTCGATTGCGGCATTCATAGCCAGAAGGTTTGTCTGGCTGGCGATATTTGCAATTGCAACGTTTGCTTCCTGAAGCATCTGAGACTGATTTTCAATCTGTTCAACCTTGTCATTAACAGCCTTCTGCTTATCAATTCCGACCTGAGAATTAGAACGCAAATCGTTGAAGGAATGAGCCATTTTATCCATTGATGTATTAACAGAAGAAATATTTCCAATCATCTGTTCAACGGCAGCAGAAGCCTGAGTTACACCGCTTGACTGAGTTTCAACCATTCGTCCAAGAGATTCAATATTAGATGCAATCTCTGTAACGGCACCGGCAGTCTGGTTAACGCTCTGTGTCTGACCTTCAATCTGCTTTTTCATACTGTCGATATTTGCAACAATTTCTGTAATAGAGCTTGCTGTATCGTGAGTTGCGGTTGTAAGGTTTTCTCCGGCAACCATAAGCTCATCTTTAGAAGATTTTACATCACCAATGATATTCTGAAGCTTACCGGCAAAAGCGTTAAAGCCGTTTACAACAGCACCGATTTCATCTTCAGATTTAAGCTCAATTCGTTTTGTAAGATCTGCATCACCGCTTGAAATATCATTAAGAGTATCCTTTACACCATTAAGAGGCTTGAGCAGACTGCCAAGAACAAAGACCGCAATAACACAAAGAACAATAACAAGGACAACTATAACAGGAACTATAACAATAAGAATACTGTTCATAGTTTCATTGATCATTGCGGTTGATTTTGCAACAAAGAGCATACCCTTTACTTCACCACTATCATCCTTAATTGGTGCGTAAATAGACATATATCTTTGTCCGCTGATTGTATTCATTCCTTCATAACGCTTGCTATCATTAAGAACCTGCTGAACAATAGCCTCATTATCAAGCTTTGTTCCAACAAGATTTGCTCCAAGAGTTGTAGCGGCACGAATGTTTTTTTCAAACATTGTACATTCAAGCTTATAAGTCTTTTTAATAGCTTCAACAAATTCACTGTCACTCATACTGAAGGTTCCAAGTACGGCACCAACAACACTGCCATTTCTCTTTACCGGATAAGCATAACTTAAACTGAAAGGATAAAAATCAGTTGATTCATAAGAAAAACCCGGATTTCCACGAAGAGCGGTCTTAACTGAATGAACATTAGAAACATTTTTTCCAATTCCACCGTTACCGGCAATTACACGTCCGGAGGTATCAACAGTTACAAGATAATCAATATCAAGAACTTTTTTCTGTTCAACAGTAAGGGAATTAGCAGTTGCAACATCTCCTGTATCCAGGGCTGCGGCAAGTCTGGTTTTATCTGCAAGAACAAGTGTTGAATATTTCAGCTGTTCCGACCATTGCTCTAAAGTGGCCATAACGCCCATTTCTGTAGTTTCAAGATTTTCCATTGTCATTGCGGCAATTCTGGAAGCTACAATTTTTGTCGAAAAGAAGGCAACTGAGGCAGAAGCAAGAATTATCGCAATAGCAATAAGTACACCAATTTTAAAAGACAGCTTTAAACTTTTCAAAAATTTCATATTTTCTTTCTCCTTGCAAAAGCAAACTAGAAGTCCCTTAAATTATACACCCAGAAATTTAAGAATGCAAAAAGAAAATAAAATATAATTATATATGAATTACGAAAGCTCTATAATTGCCTTGCGGAATATAAAATCTTCCTTTTCCTTTTGAGTTTTTGCAGAAAAAGAGGAATCAGCAGCAAGAACTTCCGAAAGCTCAAGGATTTTCTGTTCAACAAGGTGCCTGTCATAGCCCATGCTGGCAAGAGAAGCAATTACATCTGCAAAAGGTGAAGCATCAGCCCTGCGTGGGGAAGAAAGGCTGCTTTCAGAAATCTTTAGCTTTCCCTTCAAAGTAAGCATCATCTTTCCGGCAGTTTTTTTACCAACCCCCGGAATTTTTTCAAGCATTTCAACATCGCCGCGTTCCAGTACGTCATTCAATCGTCCGCTGGAAACTGAACTCATTATTTTTACAGCTCCCTTTGGCCCCACTCCGTCAACCTTCAGAAGATCTAAAAATACAGAACGCTCCTCGCTGCTGGCAAAGCCGTAAAGACTCATAAGCTGGTCGGTATGCTGAAGCCAGGTATAAACCTTTGCTTCGTTTCCAACAGGAGGCAAAAGTTCAAGATTTGAATCAGGAACACAGATATCCCATTCTATTCCATTATTATCCAAAAAAAGCTGTTTTGGAAATTTCCCCGTTATGATTCCGGTAATTGAGTTGAACATAATTAATATTATACTAGGAAAGAGAGTTAAAATGTAAGTGTGTTATCGCCCCTGCAAGGGCGTCGGCGGCGTGGTCAGGCTTAGGTTCTGTTTTAAGCCCTAAAAGGATTTTTACATAGCGTTCCACAAGTTCCTTATCTGCCTTTGTGGTTCCGGTTACAGCCTGCTTAATCTGATTAGGCTGATATTCTCCAAGCTTTATGCAGTGCTGGGCAAGACAGAGGGTTACCACACCCCGGGCTTCCGCAACCCCCATGGCAGATGTTACGTTTTTTGCAAAAAAGAGGGTTTCCATACCCGCTTCATCAGGCTTAAACTCATCGATTACAGCGCAGAGACGGTTATATATAGAAAGAAGCCGCTCACCGTGGGGCCGGTCAGCTTTAGTTGTAATGCAGCCATAGCTTACCATGCGGTATTTTCCATCGCAAAAATCCACTAGGCCAAAACCTGTATTCGCAAGCCCCGGGTCAATACCAAGCACACGACGGATATTTTTTTTAGGAAGAGGATTATCATTATTTTTAACGGTGCCCGGCAGGCTTTCAAAGTTTTGCATAAAAAAATAGCCCGCTGTTTAGGCGGGCTTTTGAAACTAAGAGAGAAGATTATTCCTCTGGCTCGAAGTCATCTGGGAATTCAGCTGTGTGATAAACGTTCTGAACATCATCATTGTCTTCAAGTTTATCAATCATTTTCTGAACTTTAGCAGCTGTATCTTTATCAACTGGCTGGTAAGCATCTGGAACAAGACCAACATCAGCAGAAAGTGATTCAAAGCCTTTTTCGTTCAATGCATCAGCAACAGCAGCGAATGCATCAGGGCTTGTTGTTACAGTGATTACTCCGTCTTCGTTTACGATATCATCAGCACCTGCTTCAAGAGCAACTTCCATTACTTCGTCTTCAGAAACTTTTTCTGCATCATATTCAATTGTACCTTTGCGCTGGAACATACGAGAAACAGAACCAGTTGTACCAAGGTTTCCGCCGTTCTTTGTAAAGATATTACGGATATCAGCAGCTGCACGGTTCTTGTTATCTGTAAGAACTTCAACCATTACAGCAACTCCGCCTGGAGCGTATCCTTCGTATACAAGTTCTTCGTAAGATGTTGCACCGTCTTCACCAGTACCTTTTTTGATTGCGCGCTCGATGTTGTCTTTAGGCATGTTAGCAGCGCGAGCCTTAATGATGATTGTACGGAGACGTGGGTTAGAGTTAGGATCTCCACCACCCATACGTGCAGCAATAGAAATTTCCTTAATGAATTTTGTAAAAATCTTACCGCGCTTTGCGTCGGCGATTCCTTTAGCGTGTTTGATTGTCGCCCATTTACTGTGTCCTGACATGGGGAACTCCTTTATTTAAAATAGAATACAAATTTAGTAGTTTAATTTAGCATATTAGGCAAAATATTTCAATTACCTCATATATTTATCATCTATTTCTTCTGAATTACAATCATTGTAAGGTCGTCTTTTACTTCAGCGCCTTCTACAAATTCCTTGAACTCACCAAGAACCTGATTGAGTTTTTCCTGGGCTGTATGACCTGTCGCATGCTCAAAGGCCTGCTTGATTCTGTCAGTACCAAACTCAACTCCCCTTTCATCCTTTGTCTCATACAGACAGTCAGTGTAAATGAGGATTGCATCACCAGGACTCATCTTAAACTTGATTCCGGTATATTCAACAGGAAGATTTTTAATTCCAATCAAACCGCCCGAAGCTTCTTTTTCCTTTCCGGCAATTGCAGCCATACTTGCCTTTCCTGCCGCATTACGGAAGAACATAGCAGGATGTCCGCCGTTTACATAGTAAACATGATCATCCTCAAAACGGAGCAGAATACCTGTAAGATAATTTTCTACATCACCCTTATCTTCTGCAATCTTATTACTGATAATGCTCATTACGCTGGCAAGAGGCTTATTCATATTATCAATAACCTCTTTTGAAATTATAGATTTTGCAAGCATAGTAACCAGGCCTGCCGCAATACCGTGACCAGAAACATCAAAGAGAGCGGCACCAGAAAGACGGTTACCGGTCTTATAGAAATCAAACAAATCACCAGAAACGCCGGCCTTTGGATTAAAGGTGAAGGCTACATCATAATCACTTGTAATTGGAGCAACTCGAGGATAGAAGCTCTGCTGAACATAAACTGCAAGCTTCATATCGTCAGCGGCCTGCTTGTTTGCCGCCGCAAGAGCCTCATTAGCCTCAGAAAGCTCGCGGGTTCTGTCATTAACCTTCTTTTCAAGGTTTTCGTTTAAATCTTCAGCTTCATTGCGGGCTTCTGTAAATTTACTAGCGAGGATGAACAAAAGCATAATGATTACGAGCATCCAGCCGTACATAGAAATATATGGCAGCGCATACCACTGGAAGATGTTGTGGGCAAGATCCAGAAGGATTGCGAGGATGAAAGGTGAGAAGCCAATCAGAAGAGGAAGAACTTTCTTTTTATCACGTAAATAGCCCTTTACCATAACTACGCCAATAAAAATTACAGGTGGCAGAAGAAAAAGCTGGCAGCCGATCCAGAGTCCTCTTAAAACTGCGTAATTTGGAGCGCAGAATAAAATCAGAATTGGAAGAGCAACAAATGAAAGTCTGGCAATTTTTACGATTTTCTTTTCCCTGTTTCCAAGAAATACTTCAACAAAAGAGCCTACAAAGTAAATCAAAAGGAAAGGAAGGGCATAAGAGAAAATCTTCTGGAAAAGAAGAAAGTTCAGTCCCTTAAAAGGCAGATCCGGTAAATCATCAATATAGAAAACACAGAGATAAAGAGCGGTGACGATATTAATCAGGGCAAAGAGGATATTTTCGCGGTCTTTAGAACGTTTTACAAAGATCAGAATATGATAAGCGGCAATTACAAGAAGGGCAAATGCACAAAGAGCATAAACAGTACCATTCCAGAAGCGCTCACGCTTGTAAGTATGCTCAGCCGCATCAGATAAACCGATATATGGGAAAGGACTTGCAACTACAGAACCTTCACCATTAATCCATACCTTGATTTTAAGCTCGTTACTTTTTCCCTTGTTTATGATACCTGTCGGGATATTGTAAAGGCGAACCTTGTTCCAGGAGCTCCACTCTTTTGGAGGAAAATATCCGCCGCTTCCTATAAGGCTTCCGTTAAAATAAGTTTCATCAGCCATAGTGATACGGCCAAGGTAAATCGATAAATCATCGTTTTCAAGATTTGATGGAATCTTTACTTCGTTTTTAAGCCATACATAACCTACTCCGGTTTCAAGAAGAGGAGGAAGATTTGTAAGATTTTCCATTGGAAGACTTTTCCAGCCGGAATTTCCGCTTTCGTCCAGAGTATAAGACCAGTTTTCAGAAAGTAAGATTTTTGTGTCTTTGTCATTTTTACAGGCGGTAAATGAAAGGAGAGTCAATGAAAGTAAAAACAACAGTTTAAGATTTTTCATAAAACGTTACCTCAAAAATTATAATAATTTGCTGTCGTTATTTGTGATAGTATCACTATCACACTGATAACTTTACTACACATATCTGCCCGTGTCAATTTATTTTTTTTACAAATATAAAAATCCGTTTTATAATTAATAATCATACTTTTAGCTGAGAGGTGCATTATGGCTAGACAAATTAAAGTTACATTTAAAAATGAATCCAAGGTAATCTCAGAAACAACTGTTGAATCAGGAACACAAGTCTTTTCTATTATAAAGAACTTTAACCTGCCGGAAGAAGATATTTTCGGTGTGAAAATCAACAATGAAATCTGCTCGCTGGAAAAACGAATTCAGTTTACAGCAACAATCGAGCCGATTATGAAAAAAACAAAGGATGGAGCCGCAATTTACCGCCGCTCCCTCTGCCTCCTTCTTGCGTCTGCGGCACATAAGCTTTATCCCCAGACCCGTCTTCTTGTAGGACATTCCCTGGGCTACGGCTACTACTACAATCTGGATGATGGAAAGGAAGATACACAGGAAGTAATTGATTCGATCAAGAACGAAATGACAAAAATGGTCGAAAAAAACATTCCGATTGTAACAGAACGCATTTCTTATGCCGAAGCGACAGAACTTTTTGATAAGCTTGGTCTTAAGGAAACAAGAAAGCAGCTCAAATACATTTCTTCTTCATCAGTAAAAATCAATACAATTGATGGATTTTCTGATTTGTACTTTGGTCCGCTGGTACGCTCAACAGGAATCTTGAAAACCTTTGAACTCAAAAAATACGGACAGGGTTTCCTTCTCCGCTTCCCTCGTCACGCTACCCCGGACGAATTACCAGAATTCCATGATGAACCTAAGCTTTTTGAAGTTTATCAGAAGTACAAGGACTGGGGACGCCGCATTAACGTAACATCTGCCGCATCTTTGAACGAGCTGATTGCCCAGAGAAAAATCAATGACTTTATTGAAATTACAGAAACTTTCCAGCAGAAAAACTTTTCAAAAATCGCAAGTCAGATTATTGAAAGAAAAACAGTTCGTGTAGTTCTGATTGCAGGTCCTTCTTCTTCAGGAAAGACAACCTCTGCAAAAAAACTTGCCCTTGAACTTCAGGCACTGGGATATACTCCTAAAGTTATAAGCCTTGACTGCTACTATGCCGGCAAAGATAAAACTCCGCTTGATGAAAACGGCCAGCCGGACTTTGAATGTCTTGAAGCTTTGAACATCGAGCTTTTGAACCAGAATCTTATGGATCTTTTTGCAGGAAAAGAAATCAACCTTCCAAGCTATGATTTCCACACTGGAACCAGTTACTTTGAGGAAGACAACACGATGACTCTTGGAAAGAATGAGATTCTTATTATGGAAGGAATCCACGGTTTGAATGACAAGCTGACGCCAAAGGTTCCGGCAGAATATAAGTTTAAGATTTATCTTTCTGCCCTTACCCAGCTGAATCTGGACGACCACAACCGAGTTTCTACAAGTGATAACCGCCTTATACGCCGAATCGTCCGCGACAACAACTTCCGAGGAAAGCCGGCAGAAGGCACAATTCAGATGTGGCCTAGCGTACGCAAAGGTGAAGAGCTTCACATCTTCCCTTTCCAGAACAATGCAGATGCAGTTTTGAATACAGCCCTGGACTACGAGCTTTCTGTATTACGAGTTTATGCAACCCCTCTTCTTCGCCGTGTAAACCCGACAATGCCGGAATATGCCGAAGCCCAGCGCCTTTTAGGCTTCCTGGAAAACTTCAGCACCATAAGTCCAACCGCCGTACCACCACGTTCGATTATACGCGAATTTATCGGCGGCTCGGCATTTAAATATTAACTTAAAATCGAGGGCGCTAATTGTGATCCGCAGCTATTTTACTTACAGCCAGCGCCTGTAATCTCTTATTTTCAGCCCGCTTCAGTTCATCCTTGTACTGGGCGAGCTGAATTTCTTTCATCTTCTCAAGTGCAGTCGTTTTTTTCATGCACTCTTTTAAGATTTCCCTTTTCTGCTCACTCAAAAGCTTGGCTTCTGCCAGCTGCTTAAGTAATTCTTCTTTCTGATAATTCAAAAGATTTTTATTCCGGCTCATGCTCATCATATCATTAAAGTCAAGGGAGCCGGACATAAACTTATCAAGGGCGGCATATTTCTGGGCAATAAGATTTAAATTGTTCTGGATTTCAGTTTCAACAGCCAGAGCCTTTGCAAGCTCCCCTTCTGCCTGCTGCTTTTCAAAAGTGCGGAATTCAAGGATTTTTTCAAGTTCAAACTTAAACTTTTTCACACGTTAAAAATCCTCAGGTTCAGGAACTTTTTTCTGAGCATCAACAATCTGAGCCGTTGTAGGACGATTCAAAGCCGGACTTTCAGAATATTCTTCCTCTGGAATTTTCATGCCGGTAAGAGCCGCCATTTTATCAAGAGTTTCCTTCATAGGACAAGGATCAAATTCTTCCTGTTTTAAAAAGTCTTCAATTTCATCGTGCTTATCGATAGCTTCGTCAATGCTTGCAGAATTTCCCTTCTGATAAATACCGGCTGTAATCATTGTAGAATTATCGCGGTAAGTTGCCATCCAGGTACGGATTTTTCCGGCTGCAGTCTGGGTGATTTTACCGGAAACGCGCTTAGAAAGACGGCTTATGGAAGCGAGGACATCAATTGCCGGGTAATGATAAGCCTGGGCAAGCTGGCGGGAAAGAACGATATGACCATCCAGAATACCGCGGACAGCATCAGTAATAGGCTCGTTCATATCATCAGAATCTACAAGGACATTATAGAAGGCTGTAATAGAGCCCTTTTCGTTTGTACCGGTACGTTCCATTAGCTTTGGAAGCATATCAAAAACAGAAGGAGGATAACCGCCGTTTCCAGGAAGCTCACCGTTAGAAAGTCCGATTTCCTGCTGGGCCTTGGCAAAACGGGTAACGTTATCCATCATAAGAACAACGTCTTTTCCCTGGTCACGGAAGTATTCTGCTATTGCGGTGCAGACGTAGGCAGCGCGAACTCGGCAGATTGCCGGCTTATCTCCGGTAGCAACTACGACAACCGAGCGCTTAAGGCCTTCCTTTCCAAGATCCCGGTCAATAAAATCAAGAACTTCTCGGCCTCGCTCACCAATCAATCCGATTACGTTTATATCTGCATCAGTATTTCGGGCAATCATTGAAAGCAGGGTTGATTTTCCGACACCAGAACCCGCAAAAATACCGATTCGCTGTCCTTTACCAATTGTCAAAAGAGAGTCGATGGCGCGGACACCGGTTGTAATTCTCTTATTTACCGGAGCCTTTCTCATCGGGTCCGGTGAAACTTCAATGGCAGGATAATAAGTTTCAGGACTGATTTCTCCAAGGCCGTCAATGGCTTCACCAGTTGCATCGATTGTACGGCCAAGCAAAGACATTCCTACAGGAACCTGCAGGGTTGCACCGGATGCAATAACTTCACAGCCGACTTCAATTCCCTTAGTTTCACCAAAGGCTGTAAGGCGGACTTTAATTCCATCAAGGCCGACAACCTCAGCCTTAATGGCTTTTCCATCCGGCAGTTTTATTGTACAGATTTCTCCGATTACAGAACGAGGGCCTTCACTTTCAATTTCAAGGCCTTTTACACCGCTTACACGGCCTGTGTACAAAATTGTTTCCGCATCGCAGACTTTCTCAAGATATTTTGTAAAATTGAATTCTCTTGTATAAGAAGATTTCATAAAGCCCTGTCCTCCTACTCAGCAGAAGTAAGATTATCCTGCGGCTTAATTGTCTTAAGAGGAGAAACTTCAAGGATTTTATTTTCAAGTTCTGTAAGCTGGCTTGAAATTCGGGCATCAATAGCGCCAAAGTCAGTTTCTACAATACAGCCGCCCTTTTCTACAGAAGAATCCTCAAGGACTTTAATTGCTTCAATATTTTCTACGTGGTTTATAAATTCCTGAATATGAGCTGTTGTAAGCTTAACCTCTTCAAGATTTACGCGCAAAGTTACCTTACCGCGGGCCTTTACTTTTTTGAGGGCCGCAAGAGTATTTGCCATAACAACATTTTTCTGACTTTCAGAAAGGATTTTAATAACTTTTCGGGCCATCAGAATTACAAGCTCAACAATCTGGCTTTCAGTTTCAGAAAGGATTTCTTCACGGCGCTGCATTACAGATTCAACCATTTTGTGCATACGTTCAATAAGGCGGTTTACTTCTGCGACTCCGTCATCATAACCTTCTTTGTGACCGGCCTGGTAACCGTTATCGTGAGCATCGCTTTCAAGTTGGGCTTTTTTTGATTCTGCTTCAGCTACAATCTGTTCAGCTTCTGCACGTGCTTTAGTCAGGATTTCATTAGCTTCATTTTCGGCCTGAGCTTTTATTTCAGCCGCTGAGTTTGTCTGACGCTGAACTTCTTCAAAAGCAGCCTGCTCAGCTTTTTTTATGATTTCATCAGCCTTAAGCTGGGCATCATTTTCCATCTGAGCCTTTTCAGCTTCCCACTGGGCCTTAAATTCGTCAGCTTCTTTTTTTAAGTCTTCAACTGTAGGTCCTTCGTAAACCTCTTCTACGACCTCTTCTTCTTCCGGTTCAGGAGTATAATCTTTAAAAAGAGGCAGAACCATCTTTTTCTCAAGTTCTTTAGCCTCGCCTGGTCTGAAAACTGTTTTTGCCACTTTTAACTTCTCCCGAATACAATCACTTTTTTAATATTATGAAACCAGTTCGTCCTCGCCGGAACGAGCAATAACGATATCACCAGAGTCTTCAAGACGACGGATGATAGATACAATCTTCTGCTGAGACTCTTCAACGTCCTTCAGGCGGACAGGTCCCATGAATTCCATATCTTCCTTAAGCATAGAAGCCGCACGTTTTGACATATTGCGGAAGATTTTGTCCTGTACTTCTGTATCGACAGACTTGAGGGCTTTTGCAAGCTCCTGCTGATCGACATCGCGGAGTACCTTCTGAATGGCACGGTCGTCGAGCATAACGATATCTTCGAATACGAACATTCGCTTTTTGATTTCCTCTGCAAGGTCCGGATCGTCCTCTTCCAGCTGTTCGATAATTGCCTTTTCAGAAGAACGGTCAACAAGGTTGAGGATTTCAACGATAGATTCAACACCACCGGCTGCAGTATAGTCTTCAGAAGACAGAGTAGAAAGCTTCTTTTCCAATACGCGTTCAACTTCGCGCAAAACATCAGGAGATGTACGGTCCATTGTTGCAAGTCGCTTAGAAACTTCAGCCTGCATTTCTTCCGGCAGGTTCTGCAAAATAACGGCAGCCTTTCCTGGTTCAAGGTAAGCAAGAATCAAGGCAATAGTCTGAGGATATTCCTGCTGGATAAAGTTTAACAAATGAGCCGGGTCTGTACGGCGGATAAAGTCGAACGGACGAACCTGAAGGGAACTTGTAAGGCGGTTGATGATATCGATAGCCTTCTGGCTTCCCAAAGATTTTTCGAGGAGTTCGCGGGCATAGTCGATACCACCGGTTGTAATGAAGTTCTGAGCATTCATCAGCTCCTGAAACTCTTCAAGAACGGCATCTTTAAATTCAGGATTTACTTTTTCCTGACGGGCAATTTCAAAAGTAAGGGTTTCAACTTCATCTTCGCGAAGATGCTTCATGATTTCTGCAGAAACATCCGGACCAAGTGAGATTAAGAAAATAGCCGCTTTCTGACGGCCGGTAAGGCTTTTATAATCTTTATTTCCTTTTTTATTTCCGCCGGCACCTGCTGGTTTTAAGACCGGCTTTGGAGATGATTTAATTTCTCCGCCTGCTTCGTCAGCCATTTATATCCTCCCTACTCTTCCATCAACCAGGTTCTAATGAGCATTGCAACATCCTCAGGATGCTCTTTTGCCATAGCAATTGCATTTTCCTGAAGTTCCATACGTCTTGTCTCTTCGACAGACATTGTAACGTCCATACCTTCGTCTTTTGCTTCCCAAAGTGCACGTTCGCGGGCTGCCTGCTGTTCTGCAAGGAGTCTTGCTTCGCGTTCGCGGCGGCGTCTTTCCATTTCCTTTGAAATAATTCTGAAAAGAATAAAGCCAACAAGAATAACTGCAATCGAAATCAAAGAAAGAATTATAGTTCGTCTTCTCTGAATTGCCGCAAAATATGCTTCATCCTCTTCTTCAAACTGTTTTGTACGGTCAATCTGAATTGCAGTTACGCTCACAATATCACCGCGGCTTCTGTTATAGCCGATTGCACCTTCAATATAACTTTTTACCTGATTAAGGACATCTTCAGTTGGCGCTACATACTCTCGCTTAATACGTCCGTCATCATCAATGTCAAATCGTCCAGTTTTTGGATCACGGAATTTTCTCCAGGTTCCGTCAACGTTGACAGAAACAGACCATTTTTCAGGCTTTGGAGCCGACTCTTCGTGAGTTACTGTAGTATTGATGGCATTGTTCTGAGTTACACCTGTCTGGGTAGAACGGCCTACAACATTGGACATATCAGAATAAACCGGAGGTGTCTGACCTTCAGTTCCTGCAGGGCCTTCCGGATTATAGCCTGTTCCCTGCCATTCATTTGTGATTGTCTGAGAGCTGACAGGAAGATAGTCAACATAATCTGAATCATCGTAAGGGGTATCCGGGTTATCTTCCTTTCTTACGATTGGAGAATATTTTGTAGAATCAATTGTTTTCTGTGAATAATCCATCTCAAGCTTTACGTTAAGGTTACGGATTCTGTCAGAATCAAAAATTCCCTGTAATGACTCCAGAATTGTGGCAGTCATCTGAATTTCCATTTTATTGATATTTTTCTGCTGTTTTGCGACTAAATCGATGCGGTCACTTTCGGCCATTCCTTCAAAATCATTAATCTGCTCACTCTGTGAATTTGTAATTACAAGGTTATCTTCTGTAAGTCCTTCAACCGCAGAAAGAATAAGGCGCTGAAGTCCAAGGATACGGCGGCGATTGGTAGGAAAATCACTTCCATTATTAAAAGAAAGCCTTACAGATGCAGAAACTGGCTTCTGATCAGCAGCAAAAAGCTTTTCTCCAGGACGAACAATAATTACTTTTGCAGAACGAATGCCATCAAGAGTAAGAATCATTCCTTCAAGCTCATTCTGAAGCTCTTTATTCATTTTCATAAGCTGGTCGGCATCTGTTGTTGACCAGTCACGTTTGAAAACTGAAGCTGAAAAAGGCTGAACGTAAGAAGGGACTAAATTTTCACTTACGAGCAGGGTCTGCAGCTTTCTTGCAGTGCGCTCATCTTCAACAATGATATAACCGTCCTGAACGGTACAAGGAATATGCTCCTCATCAATTCTGTCTGTGATTCTTGTGAGTGTATCCTGATCTGTGATTGCCTGAGTAAATACCCTTACAGTAGTTGGTTTTGAAGAAAATCTTGCGGCAGAAACAACCGCAATAACTATAACAGCAGCAACAATAATTAATATGACTTTTTGAACTGGTTTTCCGTTCTTCCAAAGCCCGCTGAGCTTTTCGGTAAACTTTTTAAGCCATTCGTTCATCTGTCCCCTCCCGTGAACGAATTTCTTTTAAAGAAATTTATATAAATTCACTAAAATTATAACATAAGAGGGGAAATTTGACAATTAAAAATTATTGATTATCGCTTATCGCGTTGTTGTAATTTCGTTCCAGCTGGTTGTAATGCGGTCGATTACGTTCTGAGCAAGGTTCAGGCTCATTCTGGCCTTTGACATTGCGATTGTAACATCGTGAATATCAACTTCATCCGGATTTGTGATTAATTTTTCCTGAACGGCAGAAACATCAAGCTGACTGCCGTTTACTGAATTCAGAGCTTCCATAAGATAAGACTGGAAAGAACGGCTTGAAGCTTCCTTTACACCGGAGAGAGAATGTAATTCTGTGTCTTTAGAAACGCCTTTTATCTCATTAACGACAGGCATTGTTGCGGCATTTGTTAGCGACGAAAGCTTTGATTTTCCAAAATGAAGCGCATCTGTACGCGCCATCTGTAAAGATCCGAATTCTGCAATTTTCATATATTCACCACCCGATTATCAGTTTACACCAACTAGCGGCCAATGTCCAATGCGGCGTTAAACATATCCTTTGCGCCGTCAACTACGGTAACGTTTGCTTCGTAAGCGCGGCTGGCAGATATCAAATCTACCATTTCGTTTACGATGTTTACGTTCGGGTATTCTACATAACCAGCGTGAGGGCCTGATTTAATTGCATCCGGATGATCAGGATCGTATACAAAAGTTCCTTCTGATGTATCTTTTACGATCTCCATTACCTTTACGCCGCGTCCAGGACCGTTATCAAGGTCTGCGGGAGTAAAAGGCATTCTCCACTGTGGATGAGAATCGCTTACAGGACTCATAATTACAGAAGAGCGTTTGAAGGCTCCCCCTTCCTGAGTTCTGGTTGTGCTTGCATTTGCAATATTATCTGAAATTACGTCGCTTCTAAGACGCTCGGCACTCATTCCCGTTGCCGCAATGTTTATACTAGTGAACATTCCCATTTAGTGCCTCCTATTATTTTTTCATCGCAGTGTTTACCTGGTCAAATTCAAATGCTGTCAGTTGTGTGAGTAAGCGGTACTGCATCTGGATCTGAAGGATATTGTTAGCTTCGTATTCTGCGTCTACGTTGTTGCCGTTTGCTTTTGCTGTAGAAAGATAATCTGTTACGCGGCGAGGCTGGACTTCGCGGTAATCATAAGGCTGGTTGATTGCAATGTGGCGGTCGTCTGTGCGGTTAAGCTGAAAAGCGTTTTTTGCCTTTTCTTCGGAATCGAAAGCGCGTTTAAGTTCGCTTTCAAAATTGACAGTCTGGCGCTTAAAATTAGGAACTTCAGCATTCGCAAGGTTATTTGCCGTAACCTGATAGCGGAGGCTTGAAACATCCATTTCGCGCTGTAATAAATCGATTGAGCGTGTAAAACTATTCATTTTTTGACATCCTTTGATTACATCATCGGAGTGTCAAAAAATTAGTTTAGGATTTTTTTTACAAGATGTAGCGGCTTAAATCTTCACTTGAAGCTACGTCGTTGAGTTTTTCTTCAACGTATTTAGCATCAATTGTGATTGTCTGGCCGGCGTGCTCGTCTGCATCAAAAGAAATTTCGTCCAAAACTTTTTCCATAATTGTATGGAGACGTCTTGCACCGATGTTTTCTGCCTTTGAATTTACATCCTCTGCAATAAAGCTCATCTTGTCCAGGGCATCTTCGGTAAATTCAAGCTTTACGCCCTCAGTTTCCAGAAGCGCTGTGTACTGTTTGATAAGGGAGTTTTTCGGCTCCATAAGAATTTTCTTGAAGTCTTCCTTATGAAGGGACTCAAGCTCAACACGCAAAGGGAAACGTCCCTGAAGTTCAGGAATCAAATCGCTTGGGGCTGAAACACTGAAGGCACCGGCAGCAATAAAGAGAATGTGAGTTGTATCAACAACACCCATTTTTGTATTTACGTTACTTCCCTCAACAATAGGAAGAATATCACGCTGAACACCTTCGCGGCTTACGTCCTGTCCGTGGCTTTCACCGTGAACGGCAATCTTATCAATTTCATCAATAAAGATAATTCCGCTCTGTTCTACACGGCGTTTTGCCTCGTCTGCAACCTTGTCGTGGTCAACCATGTTATCCAGGGTTTCTTCTGTAAGGATTTTACGGGCCTCGCGGATTGTAACGGAACGCTTTTTACCACGGCCGGAACCGTTCATCATATTGAGGATGCCCTGCATACTGTTCTGAAGGTCATCGATTGAACCGCCCGCAATGATTTCCATACTTGGCATTCCAGAAGGTCGGTGGACTACCATATCAACCTCGCGGTCTTCAAGCTTTCCTTCGCGAAGCATTGTGCGGAACTTCTCTCGGGTAGTTTTTAAGCCTTCCTCTTCAATCTTCTTTTCTTCAGGATTCTGGTCCGGAGTATCAGAGCCGGGAACCAGCAGGTCAAGCAGTTTTTCTTCTACAACAGAAACTGATTTTTCTCTCAGCTGGTCTTCCATTTCGGCTTTTACGTCGTTATAACCAACTGCCATCAAATCACGAATCATTGATTCAACGTCACGGCCAACATAGCCGACTTCTGTATATTTTGTAGCCTCAACCTTCAAAAAAGGTGCCCCGCAAAGCTTAGCAAGGCGGCGGGCAATTTCAGTTTTACCAACTCCGGTAGGTCCAATCATCAGAATATTTTTTGGAGCAACCTCGTCGCGGATTTCAACCGGCAGTTTCAGGCGGCGGAAACGGTTACGAAGAGCAACTGCCACAGCCTTTTTTGCCTTTTTCTGCCCGATAATATACTGATCAAGCTTTTCAACAATCTGTTTTGGGGTAAGTTCTGTCTTATTTTCGATTTCTTCCATAATTCGTTTATTCCAAAGTCTCAATAGTTAAATTCTGGTTTGTGTAAATACAGATGCTGCCGGCAATTTTCAAAGAACGCTCTGCAATTTCCTTTGCGCTCAAATCAGAAGAATCAAGATAAGCAAGAGCCGCAGAATATGCATAGTTTCCGCCCGAACCGATTGCAATTGCATCATGCTCAGGTTCAATAACGTTACCGTCTCCGCTGATTAAAAGGATTTTGTTCTTATCTGCAACAAGGAGCATAGCTTCAAGCTTCTGCAGCATGCGATCTGTACGCCACATTTTTGCAAGCTCAACAGCCGAGCGCATAATATCACCGTTGTATTCTTTTACCTTAGTTTCAAAGCGGTCAAGAAGTGTAAAAGCATCAGCAACACTTCCGGCAAAGCCTGTAAGAATCTTTCCGTCATAAATTTTTCTGACTTTGCGGGAATTACCCTTGCATACAGTTTCGCCAAGAGTACACTGTCCGTCACCCGCCATAGCAACCTGTCCGTTTCTGCGCACAGCAAGAATCGTGGTGCTTCTAATTTTAATCTTATTTCCCATAGGTTAAAATATAATGATTTATAAGAGCTTGGGCAAATAAAAAATTCCCCTGCTACTTACTATGAGGATGCGCCTTCCTGTAAGTTTCAATCAGCTTTTCAGTCGTAACGTGAGTGTAGCGCTGAGTTGTGGAAATGCTTGAATGCCCCAGCATCTCCTGCACAAGCCTTACATCGCAGCCATTTGCCAGAAGCTGGGTTGCAAAGGTATGCCTGAATGCATGCGGATTCATATGCCGTCCGGTTCCCTCAATTCCGGTGTAGCGTGAAAGAATATACCTTATTCCGCCGCAGGACAAAGGCCCACCCTGCTGATTTATAAAAACGTTCTGAACATCTTTTCCGGCAATATTATGAGTCTGAAGAATCTTTTTTCGGTCTTTTAAATATTCAAGGAAGGCCTTCTGTGCCTCCTGCCCAAAATAAACAATCCGGTCCTTTCCACCCTTTCCGTGAACGACAGCTGAACCCGTTCCATTCTGAAAATCAGAAATCTTAAGGGCGGCAATTTCACTTACACGGCAGCCCGAAGAATAAAGCATCTCAAAAAGCGCCTTATCCCGGCTTTCCCACAAAAGTTCATTTTTTGCGGGCAGCTCGCATAAAGCTTCAACCTCACCTTCCGTCATAAAACGCGGCATAACCTTAGAACGCTTTACTGTTTTCAGGGAAAGAGAAGGACTCTTTTCAATATAATTAAATTTCAGGCAATAGGAAAATAAGGTTCTTACAGAAGAGATAAATCTGTTAATGCTGGCATTTTTTCGCTTTAATTTGGAAAGCTCGCCGATGCAGACATTCAAATCCTCGCGATTTACATCCTCAAGTTCTCTTTCCTGTCCTAAAAATTCAAGAAGAAGTCTGTAATCATTTTTATAGCCTTCAACCGTATTGGGACTCAGGCCTTTTACAGTCCCGATATATACTAAAAATTCATCAATTGCAGCCGACAGTTTCATATTATGATTATCGGAAGATTTTAAATATGCTTTGACATAAAGGAAATAAAATCCTCTTCTTTAAGCGGCTTTGAATAAAAATATCCCTGAACCTGATCGCAATTTATAGAACGAAGAAAATCCCTCTGCATTTGAGTTTCAACGCCCTCAAAAACAGTTTCCTTTTCAAGATGCTTACTCATATCCACAAGAATCTGAATGAATTTTGCAGATTTTTCATCAAGGCTTCCGTCATCTTTTACAGAAGAAAGCAAAAATTCCCTGTCAAACTTCAAAACATCAACCGGAACCTTGGTAAGCATATTCAAAGAAGATTCTCCGCTTCCAAAATCATCCATTGCAACAGAAAAACCTTTTTTATGAAGGCTGTTTGTAATTTCTGCAAGGGTATCCTTATCCATAAAAGAGCGTTCAATAATTTCTACCTGAATAAGATGAGGCGGAATCTTATACTTATTGAAAATTTCCATAAATTCCCGCATAAACTTATCAGGCTTATTATGATTGCGGCTCATATTTACGGAAATCGGAACAATCGGCTTACCTTCTTTTAACTGAGCGCTTATAAACTTAAAAACTTCCTCATAAACGTAAAAATCAAGCTTTGTGATAAATCCGTTCTTTTCAAAAAGAGGAATAAAATCATTTGGCATGATAAGACCTTTGTCCGGTGTACTCCATCTTACAAGGGCCTCAGCACCTACAAGCTTATCATCAGACAAAAGGATTTTCGGCTGATACATTACAAAGAATTCTCCGTCCTCAAGAGCCTTTTCCATCCGCGATTCCATATATCGCTGATCCTTGATTTTTTCAAGAAGATGGGAGTTAAAAAGAGAATAGGAAACCATCATATTATCTTTAATCGTACTCTTTGCGAACGAAGCCTGTCCTATCAGTTTTTTAACAGAAACATCATGCTCTTCCTTTCGGCTTACAAAGGTTATTCCAAACTGAGGAAAGAAATTCACATCATATTTTTTAATTTCCTCATTCATGACGTCAATTTCCTTACGGAATTCTGACATTGCGCGTTTGATATCCTTAATATAAATCAGTCCATAAAAATGATCTGCATAACCTCGTCCTATAATTCCGCTATGCTTAACGACAACTCTGTTCAGCAGGGTTGAATAGTAGTAAAGAACTTTATCAGCGTTGTCTTCGCCGTACTTTGTATTGAGAAACTTAAAGCTTCTGATATCAGCTTCAACAAGCATAAAAAGCCCGTTTCTGTTATGGTGAAGGATTTTATGAGCTTCTTCCTCAAATTTCTGCCTTGTCCACAGCTTTGTAAGAGGGTCATAAATCGTGTCTATCATCTGCCTTTTATAAAAATAGTCAGTGATAAGCATTTCCAGAAAAAGCAGCAGAAGCAGGGAAATAACAGAAACCGCAATTATTAACTGCTTTGTAGAATTCTGCTGGCTGTAAACCTTCTGCATAAAGGATTTAGGATATGCAATTGACAAAACCCAGCCGGTCTGGCCTACAGGAGTAGAGAACAAATCAACAATTTCGCCTTTTTCATTTTCAGTTTCAACAACTTCATTTTTATTGACGGCAGTTCGTTTTGAAGTTATTTCAACATATTTTTCATTCTTAGGAACAAAAACCTTTCCTATATAAGACCTGTCCGGATGAATTAAAAAGCGGCCGTTGCGGTCAACCATATAGGCAGTACTGTTTTCTTCAATATCAATACCTTCTGTAAGCCCAAAAAGCTTGTCAATTTTGATAACTGCACATAAAATACCTTTTAGCTCACCGTTTTTATCAAAAAAAGGTTCCTCTACAACAAAGGCGGCATAATCAAAATAAACTGAATAAACAATATCGCTGACATAATAGCTGGAATTTTCAAAATTTGCGTTTTCAAGATAATCCTTGCGGCCACCCATATGAATTATATTTCCCTGAGAAAAATAAGCCACTCGGGTTGCAACATCATACCAGAAGGTGATGGAAATATCCTTATGCAAAAAATTGACGTTATCCATAAGCCATTTATGGATTTTTTTTACATCACTCTCTTCAAAAAGCTCTCTATAAAATATAGAAGAAAGTGAAGTATGATAATTTTCAAGATAAAAATTAATCGAATTTGAGTAGCCCTTTAAGACCTGCTCGCAGCTTTCCATATACTGCTCTTCTGCACGTTTCAGGGACTTTTTCATAACCGTGCTTGCAAGAAAATAAACAAGCAGCATTATGATAAGGCCAACTGCAAAGGTCGAGAGAAATTTCATCTTATCAGGTGTTATTCTTTTAAAACCTATTTTCAGTTTCATTCTATGTTCTTATATTCTACACCCACTTTGCATAATCGCAAATCATTTTTATTACAAAATTTTATATCTATTTTGTAGTCATTGTGTAAACTCCATCCCAGATTTTAGGGATTCCGTTTTTAAGGTATTCGTTACAGCGCAGAATCATTTTCTTTTCCATACTGATAAAGCCCGGATCCTGCGGGTCACTTGTATGGAAGCAGTTATAGGCCTTCTCAAAAAGCTCGATTGCCTTTTTAAAGTCATCAGGATTTTTAGGCTGGTCCGGAGTCTCTCGTCCCTTAAGATAAAACTCCATTGCAGAGTTGAAGATATCTGACGCTTCAATTTCGGCCGCAGAAAGCTCGGAACGAAGTCCCACAATGCTGTAAATCTGCACAGGTTTTTCCACGTTTATTACCTTTACGCAGTCAAGCTGACGGGCAATAAGCTTTCCTTCATTCTCACCCCTGTTTGCGTCATTCCAGGTGCTTTCGCTTGCAATAATCCAACTGTCATATTCCTTATTAGTTCCTTCAAGGCGGCTGGCAAGGTTTACGTTATTTCCCATAACCGTGTAATTAAGCTTCTTTTCAGTTCCCATATTTCCTACAACCATATCGCCGGTATTAAGACCAACCCGGGATTTCAAAAGGAATGGAGTACCTGTTTTTGGATGAATCGGAAGCTCAGCAGCGTGCTCGGTGTTATAAATATCTTCAGCCTGCTTCATTCTGATTCCGGCTACGCAGGCATCAAAGGCATTGTCAGGATTTGCAACCGGCGCTCCAAAGAAGGAAACAATTTCATCTCCTACGTATTTATCAATTGTACCCTTCTGAGACATAATCGCGTTACTCAAAAGACCAAGATAATCGTTGAGAATAGCAACAAGGCGTTCCGCACCGTGCTCTTCACCTTCCTCCCGGTTTACGCACTCAGTAAAGCCCGAAAACTTTCTTACATCAGAAAAAAGCGCTGTAAGGCGGGTATTAACACCACCAAGGCGGAGCTTTTCAGGGTTTTTTACAATCTGGCTTACAACCTCCGGCGCTACGTAGGCATCAAAACCACGTTTAAGCGTACTGCGGTCTTTTTCGAGCTGAATAAAATTGATTACTGTATTTCCAATAAAACAGAAAAGAACAAAGAAAAGTGACAGGGCCGAAGGAATAAAAATCTTAAAGCCGGTCATCAGGATAACAAAAATTATGAGGTCAGCAAAAACATAAAAAAGTCCGAATGCAATTTTATGGGCTACACCGCTCTTTCTTCCGGCAAAGACGACGATTAAAACAAGCAGCAGGGCAAAGGCAAAGCCCCAGAGGGCACTAAGCGGCTTTATAAAATCATTCTGTAAAATGGTATTTGCTACATTCGCGTGAACACCAAGGTTTGCATAGATACGGTCAAAGGGCATAATTCCAAAATCAGTGCTGGCACTTGCTGTAAAGCCAACAAGACAGAAGGCACCCTTATATTTTTCAGACATATCAGCTTCGTAGGCAGTATAAGTTTCCCAGAGAGATTTTGTACTGTCACAAAGCTCAGCCATATCATCTCCATAAAGCTGACCAAGCGTGTCAAAATCAGCATTGTTTACCAGAGCCGCCAGATCTGCAAAAAACATCCTTCTGAGTTCAAAATACTGATTAAGAAGACTTTCGCTGATTCCGCCCCCGATTGCATTTCCATCCACATCAAATCCTTTACAGGTAGAAAGAAGGGATTTTTTCAAGTTAGCCATATCGTGCCAGGCAGAAGAAAGCTCAAGAGATTTTCCGTAAAAATATTCAGGAAGAAAATCAAGTCCGGCAAAAATGCTCAGATTATCTGCAAGATATTCTTCCAGGCGGTCAAGCTCTGTCAAAAAAGCAAGGGATTCATGGCGGTTTTCCTTAACATTTCCAAGATTGCCGCCAAAGCTTTCAATATAGGTTGAATGAAGCCAGTTTATGAGCATACAGCCGGTATCATCAAGCGGAATATTGATATTTTTACGTTCACTTTCTCCAGGATATTTAGCTCCTTCAAGAACGAGTTTTGAACTTTCCCGGCGGATTTCCTGCACATCAAGGAGATTTACAAGAGGGGCAAAGGCAAGCTGGCCTATGTAGGAATCACCCGTAGATTCAATCAGCTGAATGCGCCGTCTTGTTCCGTCAAGGTCAACAAAACAGTTTGTAAAGCTGGCACCACTTGCCGCATTAATAATAGGACTTACCGCAGGAGTTAAATACTGGGCCATATTTTCCACAGTAGAGTTAGAGGCCTTTGCTTCAAGCTTTTTAATTTCCGCATTTCCCAGAGGAATAAGGGCTTTAGGGTCACTTACAATTTTAAGCCCGAACCTGGCTTTTGCATAAGCCTGCTCCTCCTCACTTCTGTTAACGCCCATAGACTGCATATTAATCGTAAGCCAGGAATTTCCAAAAAACTGAAGGCAGCGCGAAAAATAATCATCATTATCCTGAATCATAGAATCAGTCGCATTCTTCATACTTATTATAGAAGGAAGAATGCTGTTTGAAAAAAACTGGTCAGAGGCAGAATCAAGAGATTTTAAAGGAATCTGGCCAGTATAAATTGCACGGGAAAAATTATTCAGTCCTTCAGAAATTGACTGAGCTTCAAAATTAAAGATTTCATTTGTTTTTTCCTGAGCATTAAGATTGAGGGAAAGACTTGCCGGCGAAAGATACTCAATATCGAATACCACCCGCTCAGCGCCAAGCTCCTTCATACGAAGCAGGGCATTTCCCATAATATCGCGGGTCCAGGGCCAGTCACCCACCTGCTCAATGGCAAAATCATCTATTTCTACAAGAAGAAGAGAATCATCACTTTTAATTTCTTTGGTAAAAGGAAGCAGAAAATCATAAAGCTTATAATCAATTTTTCTGAAAGAACCTGAAAGCCACAGTAAAGTGCAGACAATTACAGAGCCCAGAACTACAAAAAATTCACTGTGACGTTTATTAAAAACTACATTATTTTTCATAGCATTAATTATAACCTTATGTTACAATTTTTGTATAAAGGAATTTTTTAAAAATGAAAAGATTTTTTGATTTTTTTATTGCTTGCACTGGCTGGTTCAGCAGGATTCTCTCAATCAGCTCAAAAGTTGACGGAATTAATCTCTACTAAAGAGGCCACCTGGGCTGATGCTGGCTGGCTTATTGCTGTTCAAAATGGATTATGTGAAGATAAAGCTTCCGCTGAGGAGGCATACAATCTAATCAAAGAAAACGGCTATCTGAATCATAAAAAAGAGCCTTCAAAGGATGACAAGATAAAACTTCAGGATTTTGCCCTTTTATGTACAAAAGCCAACGGAATTAAGGGAGGTTTGTTTTTACGACTTACAAAATCTCCGCGTTATGCTTTGCGGGAGCTTAAGGCAATGGGTGTAGTTCCTAATAATGCGGCACCTCATCAGATAGTAAGCGGAAAACAGATGATAGACATTCTTTCCAGCTGTGAATATGAACAGCAGGAGGCTTCAAAATGAAATTAAAAAAAGCAGAATTATTTGCCGCCGGGATATTTTGCGCACTTATCAACCTTCATTCCTTTGATTTTGGTGGTTCAATCGGAACTTATACAAAGCTCGGAACTCCTGGAGAGCCTAAGAGTGATGAGTTCAAAAACTTTTCAATAAAACAGGAAGAAATTCTTTCCCTCTGGTTCCGTCATGATTTTGACACAACAAGCTTTATCGCCGCAGAAGCAGATACAAGAATAAGAACGACAGCTTCAAATCTTGAAAAATCAGAAACCTTTAATACTGTTGTAATTCCAGATGTAAAGCTTTTACGCTTTAATAAAAAAATCTCTGCAGGAAAAAATCAGATAATCATCAATGCTGGAAGAATTCACTTTTCTGATCTTTCAGCAACAGTTCTTTCTCAAGTAGCAGACGGAGCTGCAATCTCTGCTGACTTTAAGAGGCTGAATGTAAAATTATACGGCCACTACACAGGACTTTTGAACGCACAGAATGTTACAATTCTTAATAAAACAGCTTCATCTTATATTTTAGATACCAAAAAGAGCTGGTATTGTGCAGCTCCTTATGTAAACGCAGGAGCACAGCTTGAATTCCCTTACCTTTTTGCAAACCAGACAGTAAGTGCAGAATTTCTTGCAAGTTTTGCTACAGAAGGAATTGAAAAGGTTGAAACAGATTATAAAAGGATGTGGGCAACAATCGGATTAAACGGATTTCTTTCAAGAAACCTCTGTTATCTTCTTACTTCAACTATCGGAAGTGAATGTAAAAACGGAATTTCAAACCTGACAAAGCTCACCTTTACCTTCTTCCCTAACTTCAAGAATATGGCAATATCGCTTTCGGGAATTTATGCTTCCGGTGAACATATGGGGTTAAAAGCCTTCAAAGGCTTTACAAGTTCTCCCGCAGTTGCTTCAGTTAAAGAACCTGAATATTCAGGTCTTGTAAAAACCGGTATAAACGCCTCGATTAAGCCTATAAAATCTATCTATACAGCAGTAAATGCAAATGCTGTATTCAGCTGCCCTAAAGAAGATTTTGAATATTATGGATTTGAAGCAGGACTTTCAGGAAACCTTCAGGTTTTAAGTGATTTGAACATTAATGCAAGCCTTACTCAGTTCTTTGCAAAAGACAGCAGCAATTCAAAGGCCACAATGATAGTAAGCGCAACCCTTACATTCTAATTAAGGAGGAAGAGTTATGAAAAAAATTATATTTACGATTGCCCTCGCAGGCGCTTTAAGTTTTTCAGCTGCCGCACAGCAGGCATTAAAGGCTACAGTTGTTTCTACCACAGGAAAAGTTGAAATATTAAAGGGTACAAGCTGGGAGCCGGTAACAAAAGGCACAGAACTTTCCAGAGGTGATATTATTTCAACCGGCTTTAATTCCGAAGCTATACTTTCAATAAAAAACACCACAGTAAAACTTGCATCCCTTACAAGAATGACAGTTGAACAGCTGGCAGAAAATGACGTAAAGGAACAGGCCCAGTTCTTTATTGATACCGGAAAGGTTTTTGCAAACGTAAAGCACGCAGAAAACAAGAGAACAGATTTTAAAGTACGCTCTCCTGTTTCAACAGCTTCTGTCCGAGGTACAGACTTTTCTATGAGGGCAACAGGAAAAATTTCAACTAATGAAGGTATTGTAGCAACCTCACCTTCTACAAGTCAGACTGCACAGGTTTCGGAAAGCGATAAGCCAAGCGATTACCTTCCGCCGGAAGCTGTTTCTTCCGTATTTACTTCTACCGCAGATGTAGGAGGAGAAGGCGGAGTCCCGGTTTACGCAGGTCAGTCAACAACTACCGATGAAGCCACAGGTCGTGTAGTTTCACCTCAGCTTTCAATGGTATCAGATTCTGTTTCGGTAGGCGGATTTACAGCAGCTACCGGAGATTCAATTTCTGACAGCGGTCTTGCTGCTCTTTCAAGCACAACTTCCAGCATTTCTGGTTCAGACAGTATTCCGGCTAACAGTGACAGCGGATCATCAGGCCCAAGCACAGGAAATCTTACTATTCGTTTGAAATTATCTGAGTAGTTTATTAGGACTGCACTTTTGCGGGAATTTAAAGGGGTTCGGTAATTTTACAAACTGAAGTGTTCCTATTTTTTTATCCCAGTGCAGTCTACCAACTGGCAGATATCTACTAGCCGATAATCGGAAATCCGTTAAAAAATGAGCTGCGGCAGCGGGTCTCAAGTTTATTATAAACTTGCTAAGCTGCTTGCAGCGACTTTTAGGATTATCCGACAAAACGGCTCCGAGCACGCCATGCGTGCGAGTCCGATGATTATGTGTGGGGATAATTTCTACCAAAAGTGATTGGGTCTTCTACCAGTGGGCAGCTACCTACTTTCCTACGTAAATGCTTCGCATTTACTAATCAAGTGCGCTCTGCGCACTTGACGCTCGCACCGCCTACAGCGGTGCTCTATGCCCCTGGACTGCACTTTTGCGGGTTTCACCTTGAAACACACAGCGTCAAATTACAAACAGATATGTTAAATAAAAAAAGCCGGCAGCTACCTACTTTCCCGCAAAAGTGCAGTATCATCGGCGTAAGAGAGCTTGACTTCCGTGTTCGGTATGGGAACGGGTATTGCCTCT
>ONPD01000019.1 GCA_900319625.1 uncultured Treponema sp.
GGGAATTGTAAGCGGGCTGTCTCCTGTTCCAACCTGAAGGGTAGTAAAATCTTTTTGAAATTCCCGGGCAACAAAATCAATCAGTTTTTTACCGTAGCCTTTGCCCTGACTTTCAGGCATGGTGGCGATATTTTTGATTTCAAGAATGCCGCTCCCTTCATCTGTAATTACGCATTCAGCTTTGACTCCGCCATCATCAAGCACAAACATCCGCCCGCGCTCAAGATAACGGTCAACCATATCTTCCTGCTCATCTGCAAGAAGGAGAAGAGAAAGAAACTGCTTTTTATTTTCTTTAATTTCGTAGATTTTCATTTTTTTCTTGTATTCATCCTTCAAAATAGAATAGTAGACTTCATCAACAATTCCATAGTTACATTTTCCTGACTGCCGCAGGGTTCCTTCGTATTTCATTCCCATTTTCTGCATGACCTTTCCTGAATTTGGATTTTCAGCAGCATGTTTTGCAAAGACCCGCTTTACGCCAACTTCCTCAAAAAAGAATTTTATCAGAGCACGACCAGCTTCCGCAGTGATTCCCTGTCCCCACCATCTGCTTCCGATGCCATAACCAAGCTCTACACATTCCGTGCTTTCATCAAGATTTACAACTGAGATATCGCCAACTAGTTCTCCGCTTTCTTTCAATTCGATAGCCCAGAAGTAAAAATCAGCTTTTGAATATGATGAAACCCATTCGCTAAGCTTCGTTTTTACATCTTCCACGCATTTGTAAGGCTGCCAGCTTAAAAATTTAGTCACCTTTTCGTCTGTCGCCCAGTTTTTGAACATAGCTTCAGCATCTTCTGTTCTGTGCCGTTTGAGAATTAGTCTGTCTGTTTCTATTCTTACAGTCCCTTTATGATTCATTAGAAGCCTCCATTACTGTATATTTTAAGGTTACTTTTGGTTGCAGGCCTTACAATTTCTTTTCCCTGAGCTCAAAACGTCCCTTGCGCCAGTCCGCATAGCCTGTGACCGTGTAGCCGCACTTGTCATACAATCGCCTTGAATATGGATTTTTTGTAAAACAGTCCAGGCGGATTGAATCGTATTTTTGAGTGCGGCAAACTTCTTCGATGTGCTTCATTGTCTCGCCTGCAATTCCCTGATTTTGAAAGTCCGGGTTTACGCAGAGCCTGTGAATAACGCAAAAGCGTGAGTCCGGGCAAATCCATTTTCCATTTTTGTATTCTTCGTCACATTCTTCATTCAAGACAAAACAGACTGCAATTTTTCCATCCTTCTCTCCGACGAACATTTGATTTTTATTTATGTCGTCTTCCAGAGTCGCGCGGTCTGGATAAACTTCGTCCCACTGAGGAATATTCTGCTCATACATTTTTACGATTGCATTTTTGTAGAGCTGAATTATTTTTTCAAGGTCTGTTTTTTCTGCGAGTTGGAATTTCAATTGCATGCTCCTACATTTCCAAATTATTTTACGCTCTTAAATAAACTTACGTGCTTTTCAAGGTTTGAAAATCCGTTTTTCGTATAAAATTTGAATGACGGCTTGTCAATGTCGGTCTGGAGAAAAATGCCTGCAAGACCCATTTTCTTTATGTCATCCTCAATCATTTTCATAAAGCGGCTTCCGATTCCCTTTCCCTGCAAATCTTTTGAAACGCAGAATTCCTCGATGTTGTAATTTGCCCCTTCCCACCAGTGACGGATTGAACCAAGCGCAATGGCACAAAGCTTTCCATCTGTCAAAAGACCGTAATTCAGCGCATTGTAACCGCCCGAGACTTCCTTTATGTAATTTTCCAGCATTTTTTTGTCGCTCCAGTCGTCATTCCATGGATCTCCCGCAAATGAAGAGCTGAACAATTCTGCTGCCTGCAAAAGATAGCTTTCATCTAATCTGATAAATTCTTCCATAATCGATTTCCATTATTATTTTTTGTTCTTATATAGCTTTTTATTAATTATAAAAGAAAAAATAAGAAATTATTATAAAATTCACATAAGATGCAGAAAATTCCCGATGAAATGCATAACAAAGCCCAATCATCTTTCTTGACATATCACTTCCTATGCCTTAAGATGAATTTATTATGTGGAAAACACCAGTTTTATTGTTAGAAAAATGCTATTTCTCAACCCTGTCATAGGGGTAGTGGGTCTTTTTCAGAAAGCTGGGGTTTGTCAAACCTTTTTCTAAAATCAAAAATCCAGATTACATTTCCATTTCCCCTTTTTATCAACCTTCTTTTTATTTTTTTCAGCCGTAAAGGGGCGGCGCACTATGTTGAACATTAAAAAACAAATCGGCAGATTGTATTCTTCTGCCATTTTCGGACAGCTTTCGCTTTCGGGCGCCTGGGTTGCGATTCTTGCTTCCCGGGGATTTTCTCTTGCTCAGATTGGCTTTGCCGAAACAATTTTTCATATCGTAAGCATTCTGTTTGAGATTCCTTCGGGCGTTCTGGCAGACGTATTCGGCCGCAAAAAGACGCTCGTTATTTCCTGCCTCATGAGAATGGCCGGCAATATCGTTATGATTTTCTCCAACAACTTTGCCATGGTATGTATTTCGATTGGACTTCATGCCCTGTGCTACAATTTTTCTTCCGGTTCCGGCGATGCACTTGCCTATGATTCATTAAAATCTGTGGGAGAAGAGCAGCGTTTTGAAAAATATGCTTCGAATCAGCTTGTAATTTACCGTGCGTGCGAAGGTCTTTCGACTTTGACCGCAGGTTTTGCCCTGATTTTAGGCTACAAAATCGCTTATTCAACCGGCGTTTTTGCATCTTTCATTCAGCTTTTCCTGCTCGCAGGTCTTGTTGAAGTGCGTCTTGAAGCTCCGGCAAAAGAATTCCACATCTGGAAGGAAATCAGCAGGTGTTTTAAACAAAGTCTTCTTTTCTTGAAAGAAGCCCGAAAAGCACTCGCGATGATGTTCATCAATTCCTTTGTGGGCGCGATGGATATTCTGCTTTTGTTCTTCTTGCAGGCAAAGCTCCCGATGGCTGGAATTCCAAACTGGGCGCTCGGAATTGCACTTCTTGTGCTGCAGGCAGGTGGTGTTATAGGTGCTAAAATCATTCTTTATGCAAAAACTTTCCGTTACCGCACGGTTTTTGCACTTTCTACCATTATAATTCTTTCGGGAATTGCGCTTGAACATTCAGGCCTTTATGTCCTTATGACTTTGGGCGGATTTTTGGCGGCACTTGCAGACGATGCGCTCCAGGTTAGAACAAACGCACGGCTTCAGGATATGTTCCCGTCCGAGCAGAGAGCAACCTTGATTTCAGTTGAATCGTTCACATTCTCCTGTATCATGATTGTGCTTTCTCCGCTCGCAGGATTATTCTTTGAGTGGTGGTAATATGTTATAATGTATTTGAAATGAAACTTAAAGGCTTTTATTCTTCTCTTATAGCTATTGCAATTCCAATTTCTCTTCAGGCTCTTTTACAGAACTTTGTAAACATGCTCGACACTGTTATGATCGGGCGGCTTGGTAGTGTTGAAATTGCGGCCGTAGGGCTGGGAAATCAGATTTTCTTTATCCTCACTATGATTCTTTTTGGAATCACGTCTGGTGGCGGTGTTTTCATTGCTCAGTTCTGGGGTAAAAAAGATTTAGGTGGAATCAGAAGGTCTTTAGGTTTGATGACTTTGATTGCAGGCTTTGTTGCCGTAGTTTTCACTGTACTCGGACTTTTTATTCCTCATCAGCTGATAAGAATTTATTCTCCAGATCCTGAGGTTGTGAGGGTAGGTGGAGAATATCTTCGTCTGGCCTGTCTGAGTTATATACCTACGGCAATAAGTTTTTCTATTACACTTGCTATGCGAAGTACCGAACGGGTAAAGCTTCCGCTTGTCTGTACATCAGTTTCGCTTCTTACAAATGCCGGTGCAAATTATCTTTTGATTTTTGTAGCAGGGCTTGGGGTAAAAGGTGCCGCAATTGCAACTGTTTTCTCCCGTGCTGTTGAACTTGCCATTCTTTTGAGCTGGTCTTATTCTCACGATTATGAAATCTGCGGAAAGCTTCGCCAGCTGCTGGGCTTTGACTGGAGCTTTGTTTTCAAATATCTGAAGATTGCCTTCCCGGTTATTGTCAACGAAACTTTCTGGGGACTTGGAACTTCAGTTTATAACGGAATCTATGCTCATGCGGGAACAGATTCTTTTACCGCTTACAGCATTACAAGTACAATCAGTCAGCTTACCTGGGTATTCTGTATGGGCTTTGGAAACGGTATTGGAGTTTTGATTGGTAAGCGTATCGGCGAAAAGAAGCTTGATGAAGCAAAAGGATATGCCATGCGCTCTATGTGGTTTATGCCACTGATTGGTGCCTGCGTTGGAATCTTCCTGCTGCCGCTTTCTAAGCTGCTGCCTTTCCTTTTCAATGTTGAGCCTGAAATCATTAAGATGGCAAGTCAGATTCTTATGATTCTGATTTTAATTTATCCCTTTAATTCTTTCTGTATGGACTGGATTGTCGGTGTGTGCAGAGCCGGCGGAGACACTGTATTTTCTGCAGCGGGCGAACTGATTGTTTTATGGGGTGTTGCAATTCCTCTGGGATACCTTGCAGCCTTTGTACTCCATCTTCCTGCCCCGATGATTTTCTTATTCCTTTCAAGTGAATCGATAGTAAAATCGATCGTCGGTGTAATAAGAGTTCTAAGCGGAAAGTGGCTGCACGAGGTTACATGATTTTACAAAACGGAGACCTGCTTTTTATGCGGGATCAGTCAGAATTTTCAAAGGCAATTGTTGAAGCCACAGAAACCTACAGTCATGTAGGAATATATTTTGACGGCTTTATTTATCATGCTTCAAGAAAGCTTGGCGTTGCAAAACAGAAACTTGCTGAATTTCTGATTGAAGAAAATCGTGATATCTTTATTTACCGTTATCCTCTGATTGCTGCTGAAATCATCAAGGAACGTGCTGAGCGCTATTTAGGCTGTGAATATAATCACACTTTTTATCCCGAAAACGGAAAGTTTTATTGTTCTCAATATATAGCTGAAATCCTCCCGATTTTTGATACAATACCAATGAAGTTTGGTGATGGAGAAAATGAAGTTTCTGACTATTGGAAGCAATACTATGAAAAACTCGGACTGCCGGTTCCGGTAGGGCAGGCTGGTACAAATCCTGGTCAGCTTGCAAAATCTGAAAAATTGAAATACATTGGGAAGCTCGATTACTAAAAAAGGAAAGAAAATGAACGACCTGTCACCAATCCAGAAAGAAATATCAACCGCTCTTGAACAGATGAAAGAAAAAGCTTTGATAACAGAAGCCGTACTTGCGAAAAAAGTTCGTGAAAACGCAAAAATTAAGGGAAAGAATAAGGCTGGTATCTGCCTGAAAGATCTAGAAATCTGCATTGAATATCTGGCAGAGAACAAGGATTTACCATTCGCTCTTCATCTGAACAGCGCAAATGATATTTTGATTAAGAAAGTAGGGAGCGACGGCGAAGCCGATAAAATGCTCCGGTGGAGCATTTTAAGCGAGTCTCCGAGCAGCTGTGCTGCGAGGGCTTATAAGCTGCTTGATGCGGATGCCAAAAAGCGCCGCCAGTCCAGCGAAAAATCTATTTCAGTTTTAACCAACGGCGATTTAAGACAGAAAGCCTCCGGCGGCAAGTCACCAAGAAAGCGCAGCGACCGGAAGAAAATGAATATTCGTGATGTTGATTTGATATGAACCCCTAATGGGTAACATCTTTTGTTGGCTAAATATTCCTAAAAAAAGTTGTTTAGGTCAACATTAATTAATTCCAAAAGGGTATTTTTCCATTGAATAATTAAACTGTGTCTGGATAGAACCTATAATCTGTATTAATTCTGCATCTGGATTTTTTATTGTTCTTCTTCGGATATATTTGTAATAGCAT
>ONPD01000007.1 GCA_900319625.1 uncultured Treponema sp.
TACAGTCTGTCCATCGTCGGTCTTCTGGACTGTATAGTTTTTTTTAAGGCGTTCATTTTCGATTCTCAGCTTCAGGATTTCCCGCTTGTAGTTTTCTTCCGTGCGGTCAACTCCTTCAGGCAGAATCTCATCCACTCCTGCAGTTTGTCTGGCAAGGGCATCAAGTCCACCGTTATCATAAAGATGCATCCATTTCTTCATTGATGTAACTGAAACATCGTTGATGTAACAGAAATCATTCAGCGGAATTTCTGTCTTTGCTCTGTAAGTTCTGATAAGAAATTCCTTTTCAAGCGGGTTCAACTGTTTACCCATGTAACACCTCCATGGCAGTTCTTCGTTAATTATATCTACTTTTAACGAAATTTTTCTGCCTGTTAGTGTCTACTTTTAGTGTAGCATCAATTCTCAAGATAATACGCTTATATTCTCAATATTAAACTTACTTTTCCCTTTTTATTCTGTCTACCACCATCCAATTTAAACGGAGGATTTTTTCAAATGAAAAAAATCGTTGGAATTATTGCAGCTGCTGCATTGGCTGCATCTGCATTTGCAGAGATTAATATCAGTTCTTGGAACAGAGCTGTATTTACTCCATTCCACTATGATGGAGATACACTTCGTTCTATGACAGGTCCTAGCTGGGGAGTAAGTAATGGCGGTCAGACTCGTTCTGGACTTAGCTTCGGTGCTTCTACAGAAAATGCAGGTATCGCTATTGATGTTCATGCAGAAAATTTTGGACCTGGTGATAACGCTAATGTTTGGGTTAAACCAGTTGATATGCTTTCAGTAAAAATCGGTTTGATCGATAATAACTGGGGTCGTCTTGATCACTGCTTCGGAACCTGGGACTATGCTCGTTTCAACTGGGGTGATGCTTACTTAGGAGAAGGCCTTGGTGATATCGTTCGTAAGAAGGGTCGTGGTGCAGAAATTACATTGCAGCCAGTTGAAGGTCTTGTAATTGACTATGAAGCAAACTTCAAAAATGATAACCACACATATGAAGTAATGTGGGAAGAATCATCTACAATGATTGGTTACAAAGCTGATTTCGGATTCATCCGTGCAATTATCAACGGTGAAACTGCTAGAGCTTATGGTGATGCTACAGATACATCTCCTGCTGCTTCTATCGCTCTTGCTGCTGATATCACAGCTGTTGAAAACCTTGTTTTGAAATTTGGTGTTAAAGTTCCTACATATCTTCAGAATGAAGACGCTTATGTAAATGGTGTTGCAGCTGTTGACTACAATCTTGATGCACTTGCACTTCATGCAAATGCAGTTCTCAACGTTCTTCCTAAGAAATTTGAAGATAAGAAAGCTACACTTGGAAACATTGGTGCTGCTTTTGGTGTAGGTCTTGACTATGCTTTCACTGATGCATGGAAACTTGTATCAGAATTCCGCTTCAAGACATGGACAAAGAAAAACGATGTAGACAAGTCTGATATCAAACTTGAAGATCCAGCATTCGGTGCATACGTTGGACTTCAGCAGCAGCTTTCAAATGCAACATTTGCATTCGGTGCTCAGTTCGGAAAACGTTCTATGACTGCAGCAAAAGCTGATGACTTCACATTCGCTGTACCTCTTACAATCACAGCTTCATTCTAATCTAAGTTAGAATACGCTTAAAAGCAAAAAGCGGACTTCCTCGGAAGCCCGCTTTTTTTTTGCTCACATTTCACGTTTTTTTAATATTTCTTTTCAAAACATTGCCGGAAATTGCAATTTTTTGTCTATATTATAACGGAGGAATAAATTGCAAGAAACAGTTTTTGACAATATTAATCAGGAAGTTTTGGAACGCGTAAAAAATTTACGTCTTATCGATGATGAGCTGATGACTATTGTATTCAGTGGAGACAAAAAAGCTACAGAATTACTTATAAGAATTTTACTTAATCGCAATGACCTTACGGTTACAAAATCGATGACGCAGGTTGAAAAGCACAATCTGTTTGGGCGCTCAGTTAAACTTGATGTAGTTGCTGAGGATATTTTCAAAACCGAGTATAACATAGAAATTCAACGTGCAGATGAAGGGGCTGACCCCCGAAGAATTCGTTATCATCAGGCTATGATAGATAGTCACACACTTAAACATAATCAAAAATTCAAAGAGTTACCAAATCTTTATATCATATTTATTTTGGAACATGATTTGTTTGAAAGCGGTCAGGCCGTTTATCATATAAAAAAATCACTTGATATAAAAAACGAAGATGGTAAAGATTTGCCATTTGATGGTGGCTGTAATATAATGTACGTTAATGGCGATTATCGGGGTGATAATTCTCTTGGAAAACTGATGCACGATTTTTCAACCCCAAATGCCGATGAAATGTATTATGATGAACTTGCTTCAAAAGTAAGATTCCATAAGCAGGATGAGCAAGGGGTAGAAATGGCAAGTAAAATTGTAGAAGAGTATGGTGATATACGTGCCGCCGAAGCCTTGAAGCAGGGAATACAGCAAGGCGAAGAAAAGAAAGCTATTGAAGCTGCAGAAAATATGCTCAAAAAGGGTTACCTGATTTCTGATATATCTGAAATAACAGGTCTTTCACAAGAAAAGATACTTGATTTACAAAAGCAGATTGCGAAAAAGGCTTAAAAACTCTCGTTTTATGTATACTTTAAATACGTAACATATACAAGAAACTGACAAAAAAAGCGGACTTCCGAGGAAGTCCGCTTTTTTTTTGCTAACATTTCACGTTTTTTTAATAATTCTTTCCAAAACATTGCCGGAATTTGCAATTTTTTGTCTATTTTAATTATGGAGAGAGCGTAAAAAAGAAAATCAAAAAAATGGAAAGATTATGAACACAGAAAATGTTATTGCTAAAGAAATTGAAACAAAGTACAAAGACAAACTTTTCAGAATAATTTTTGGAAAGGATGATGAAAAAAGTAAACAATGGAGACTGGAACTTTATAACGCACTGAGTGGTAAAAATCACACAAACCCTGATGATATTGAGCTTACAACAATTGAAAATGTACTTTATATAACAATGAAAAATGATTTATCATTTCTGGTAGATTCACAGATGAGTCTTTATGAGCAACAATCTACTTATAATCCTAATATGCTTATAATCGAAAATCCGTTAAAAAAAATTGTGCGACAGTACAATTTTTTAGGATTATCAAGAAAACAGCTCGGAGCGAGACTAGCGAGCGACGGCCGATACTAATGACTTTGACAGTCCTCGCATAGTCTCGGACTGATCCATTTCTTTCGATGAAGCTAAACAAAAGCACTGTCGTACTTTTGTTTTTAACGCTTCTTCGATTATTGGCATGGACTGCTACTGTAATAAACATCAATTCCGACCACAATAAAAGACTTCAAAAAAACTGCAAACCATTATATGATTATATAAGTTATGTTGACAGGATTAAATTGAATCTTGCCAAAAAGATGGAAAAGCAGGATGCAATAAATGAAGCAGTTGACTGGGCGTGTGCTCAGAATTTGCTTGATGGCTTTTTCAGGGAGCATAAGGCTATGGTAACTGCAGTAAGTTTAACAGAATTTGATCAGGAACTTTATGATAAATGTCGCCGAGAAGAAGGCTTTATTGAAGGTCAGGAAGAAAAAGCCGTCGAAGCAACAATAAAAATGTTACAAAAGAATTACCCCTCTTCTGATATTTCTGAAATAACCGGTCTTTCTATAGAAAAGGTTCTGGAACTACAGCAACAGCTTACTGCAAAGTCATAACTCTCGTTTAAAAAGGTCACTGACTTTTAACGTCTAGTTCAGTAACCTTTAACTCCTAGTCTTCTGACTTATGCTCCCTAAGTCAGTGACTTTTAACACCTAGGTTACTGGATTTTAAGTTAAAGTCCAGGAGACTTTTTGTTAAAAGTCAGTAAGTTTTTTTTGCTCACATTTCACGTTTTTTTAATAATTCTTTCCAAAACATTGCCGGAAATTGCAAAAAAAATCCATATTAAGGTATGGAGGATTTTGAATGACTGAAAGAAAAAATATTGATGAGCGGTCACTCACACCGGAAGAAAAATGGGAGCGGGCTACAATTGCAAACAATTTTATCTTTTATAAGGTAATGCGGCATAATCCCGACGTCTGCAAGGAGCTGCTGGAAATTCTTCTGGAAATAGAAATAGATCGCATCGAAATGCGCGGGGAAGAAGTAATTGAAACGGACTTTGGCAGTAAGGGAATCCGGCTGGATATTTATGCTAAGAATGAAAAAGATGCTTATAATATAGAGCTTCAGACAACGGATACAAAGGAGCTGGCAGAACGTGCCCGTTATTATCAGGGAACGATTGATGTGGATTGTTTGAAGTCGGGGCAAACGTATAAGGAGCTGAAAAATTCATACGTTATCTTTATCTGTATTCCAGATATTTTCCAGAAAGGGCTGCCATGTTATCATTTTGAAAATATCTGTCTTGAAGATAATTCTCTTCGTCTTAATGACCGGGCTTATAAAATCTTTTACATTGCGGATAACTATGATAAAATACTGAATGAAAAGCAGAAGGAATTTCTAAAGCTGGTTGCAGGTCAGAAAGCGGGGGATAACTTTTCTAAGAAGGTCGCCAGGCTGGCAGAGGACGCAAAGCATAATACACAATGGAAGAGGCAGTATATGGAATGGGAAAGACAGAGAGCATATGATTTCGAAAACGGCAAAGAGGCCGGCATAGAAATTGGCAAGGAAGTTGGAATTTCTCTTGGCGCTGAGCAGAAAGCTGTTGAAGCTGCCCGTAGTTTTTATGCCAACGGAGTCTCAATAGAGCTTATTTCAAAATCTCTGAACATGACGCCTGAACAGGTAAAGGAAATCGTAAAAGACCTTGTGCCGGTGGTGTAGTGGAAGATAATTTTTCAAAAAAATGTCACACGGATTGGAAATGACTAACGTCATTTCTTTTGTTCTGTAAGGCTGGTTGCCGGTCAGAAAGCGGGGGATAACTTTTCTAAGAAGGTCGCCAGGCTGGCAGAGGACGCAAAGCATAACACGCAATGGAAGAGGCAGTATATGGAATGGGAAAGACAGAGAGCATATGATTTCGAAAGTGGCAAAGAGGCCGGTGCAGAGCAGAAAGCTGTTGAAGATGCACGCAGTTTTTATGCTAACGGCGTTTCTTTAGAAGTTATTGCAAAATCACTTAATATGTCAATTGAACAGGTAAAGGAAATCGTAAAAGACCTTGTGCCGGTGGTTTAGAATTGAGGAATAATTGTCACACACCAATGCAAGCAGGTGCGTTGCATTGGGAAATGTCTAACGTCATTTCTGTGTAGGGATAAAAAAAGCCAGTTCTTGCGAACTGGCTTTTTGCTTTTTTAAGCTAGGTTTCTAAGTCCAATGGGTTGGAATTAGAATGAAGCTGTGATTGTAAGAGGTACAGCGAATGTGAAGTTGTCTTCTTTGCCAGTAGCAGTGTTCTTCAAAGAACGTGTTCCGAACATACCACCAAATTCGAATGAAGCGTTTGTAAGCTGCTGGCGAAGTCCGAGGTAAGCACCCCAAGCTGGATCTTCGTATTTAACATCTGTGACATCAACCTTTGTAGCTGTCCATGACTGGAAGCGGAAGTCTGTAATGAGTTTCCATGCATCATTGAATGCATAGTCAACACCAGCACCAACTTTTACACCAAATGCACCAAGTTTTGCTTCACCATCTTCAACTTTATTTGGCATTACGTCAGCTTCAACATGTCCATGGAATGCCAAAGCGTCAAGATTGTAATCAGCAGCTACAGCAGCTTTGATTGCATTTCCGCTGAAGCTTGCTTTAGTAGCTGCAACATCTTCTGTCTTTGTTTTTACTCCATTATTAGTATATTCATCAAGTACATATTTTGTAGTAGCAGCCTTTCCAGCTTTGTACTCAAAATGTGTAAGATCTGTTGGAACAGAAACACCAAACTTCAAAGTAAGGTTTTCAACAGCTGTGATATCAGCAGCTAAACCAATCAAAGCAGCAGGTTTTGTGTCTTCGCCAGCTTTGTATGTTGTAGCCTGTTTTCCATTGATGATTGCACGGATGAATCCGAAGTCAGCCTTGTAACCGATCATTGTAGAAGAAGATTCCCAAAGAATATCATATGCATGAGAATCTGAAACACGTGTACCGTCTACTGATGCTTCAAAGTTAGCCTGATAGTCAATAATAAGACCTTCAACTGGTTCCAGTACGATGTTAGCAGCCTGTCCACCTCTCCAAGAGCGGTCTACACCTGCAAGACCTTCACCTTCCATAGTTGCGAAACGTGAAGCATCCCATGCACCAAAGCAGTGGTCAAGACGACCATTAGCGTTATCAATCTTACCAAATTTTACAGTAAGCATATCAATTGGTTTTACCCATACATATGAGTTATCACCAACTCCAATTGCAGGATTTGAATGAAGGTCAATTACAACTCCGGCATTTTCTGTTGAAGCAGAGAAAGATAAAGATGTACGAGAACCACCCTTGTCACCAACTCCCCAGCTTGCTCCATTAAAAGAGCGGAGAGTATCTCCATCATAGTGTAATGGCTCAAATACAGCTCTGTTCCAAGATCCAATATTGATTTCAGCGAATGCAGATGTTGCCAATGCAGCAGCTGCAATAATTCCAACGATTTTTTTCATTTGAAAAAATCCTCCTTTTTTTTTAGGCCTCAAAAGAGTCAACGACTTTTTATTTGATTCCTTTTTATTTTATATAAAAATCTTAGCACACCCAAAATAGCAAGTCAAGAAAATTTATTAAAATTTCCCTTATTTACGCATAAATTTTGTAACTTTTTGGTTTAAAATGGTTTATGAAGGTTTTACGCTAAAGCGAAAAATATAAAAAAAGCAACCGATTGCAATAGGTTAGGCAATCGGTTGCAACAACTTGTTTTTTTATCAATTTCTTATTTTAGTTTACGGCTAAACTAAACAGAAGCATTTTCCGTTTCAAGCTGTGCCTTAAGTTCCAGCACCTTTTCGAGGGGAAGTTCGCAGCATTTTGCTATAGTTTCAGGCGGAATATTTTCTTTTAATATATTACAGCATAAATAAACTTGACTACAATATTAATAGAAGTTATATTTAATAAAGAGGCATTCGTAGAAATGCATCTGCCTCTTTGTTTTGGTTTAAAACCCGCCAAGAGTTTGGACACAGATGGCGGGTTTATTTTTTACTCAATTCTATCTCTGCGTTTGCGGAGGTAACTAAGTAATTCAAGAAAAAAAATGCCGTTCTAAAAAAGAACGGCATTAATTTTTTAACTAATTTTCGATTTTAGCCTTACTTTGTAGCTAATATTGCTATACCTGGCAATGTTTTTCCTTCGAGGAATTCAAGGGAAGCACCACCACCAGTAGATACGTGGCTCATTTTGTCAGCAAGGTTGAACTTGTTAACAGCGGCAACAGAATCACCACCACCAACTACAGTCATAGCACCGCGGCCAGTAGCATCAGCAACAAGCTGAGCAACAGTTGCAGTTCCCTTAGCAAATGCGTCGAACTCGAATACTCCAACAGGTCCGTTCCATACTACAGATTTTGCAGTAGAAAGAACTTCTTTGTAAGCTTCGATAGTCTTAGGACCAACATCCATAGCCATAAGTCCATCAGGAATATCAACACCGTCAACAGCAACTGGAGTTGCGTTAGCGTCGAATTTATCAGCTGCTACGTGGTCAACTGGAAGAACAATTTTTACATTCTTTGCAGCTGCATCAGCGAGCAATTTTTTAGCTGTATCAATGAAGTCATCCTCAACCAATGAGATACCAACTTTGTGGCCCTGAGCCTTGAGGAATGTGTAAGCCATACCACCACCGATTACGAGGGCAGAAGCATTCTTCAAAAGTGATTCCAAAACGGCAATCTTAGAAGAAACTTTAGCACCACCGATGATAGCTACCTGTGGTTTTGGTGGGTTTTCAACCATTGGCTGAATGTATTTTACTTCTTTTTCCATCAGGAATCCGCCAACTGAAGGTACTGGCATGAATTTTGAGATAGAAGCAGTAGAAGCCTGATCGCGGTGAGCTGTACCAAAAGCGTCGTTTACAAAGATATCACCGTATGTAGCAAGTTCTTTTGCCATTACATCGCGTTCAGCAGCATCTTTAGATGTTTCTTCCTTGTGGAAGCGAACGTTTTCGAGCATTGCAACAGCTCCCTCTGGAAGAGCGTCGATTGCAGCCTTCTGTCCAAGAGCATCTGGAAGGAAAGTAACAGGTTTTCCGAGTTTTGAAGCGAAGTATTCAACAACAGGCTTCATACGGTTCTTTCCGTTGATGAATTTTTCAGCATCAGCGTCAGTCCAAGTTTTTCCAGCCTTTTCAGCTTTTTCCTGAGCCTTTTTTACGTCCTTTTTAGGGTCACCAAGGTGGCTCATAAGAACGAGTGAACGTGGGCTCTGTTCAAGAATGTATTTAATAGTAGGAAGAGCAGCCATGATACGAGTATCATCCTGAACAACTCCGTCCTTCATAGGTACGTTAAAATCAACACGCATAATGATGCGTTTGCCTTTCAAATCAACGTCTTTAACGGTCTTAATCATTTGTAACTCCTAATAATGATTTATGAAAATATAATAATGTGTTTGCAAGATAAATTCTAGGGAGGGGAAAGACTTCCCCTCGCTCCAGCCCGCTGCGCGGTCTTCCGCTACCCCTTCTGCGGGCTCAAACGCCGCCCGCAACGCCTGCTTTTATAAAGTTTTAAGTTTATCCGCAACCTCTTCAGCGCGGTTTTCCATCAGAAGAAAACAGAATTTTACCTCTTCGCCTTTTATTGTTGTTCTGGCAAAAATAGTCCGCTTTTCATCCGGATTTAAGAAAGATAAGAATGTTTTTTTTGGTGTTTCAAAAGTCAGATTTTCAAGAGTATTTAATAGTACAAACTGATCTTCTGCGGGAGCATCACCGCTGTTCTGGCGGAAAAAGAAATCAAACATACCTTCGGTAGCCGGATAATAAAAATATACGTCTTTTTTTTGACCTTCAGCCTGACAGAACAAAATCAGTCCCCAGGCAGTTCCCAGTCCGGATTTAGGATAAATACCGATTTTATTTACCGCATCAATCGTTCCGCGGAGTTCACAAAGCTCAAAACTTTCAATTTTTCGCTCCAGTTTCTTTTCAATTCTTTCTATTATTTTTTCTTTCTGTAATTCAGTTTTTTTTGTAGTACGCATAATAATAATTTACTTTATAAAAATGAATTTGACAAATAGTATTATCCATAATAAACTTAGTCAAGTTGACTAAGTAAATAATTTATGGAGGTGCAATATGTGCCAGATGAATGTTTTAGAAGCAAAGACAAATTTCTCAAAGATAATTGCAATGCTGGAAAATCATGATGAAAAAGAAGTTATTGTTGCAAAAGCCGGAAAGCCGGTTGTAAAGATTGTCTTATGGAACGAATATGAAGATGTTTCAAAACGAATTGGAATTGCAAAAGGAAAGTTTAAAGTTCCAGATGACATAGACGAATGCAATGATGAAATTGCAAGAATGTTTGGAGTAATAGATTAAAGGAGTTTTATTTATGACAAGCAGAAAAAATTCAATAATGCTAGATACTCACATTATTCTTTGGGCTATGTCTAACGATGATAAATTGAATGAAAATATGCGGAAATTCATTATGAATCCCAAAAATACAATTTATTACAGCATTGCCTCAATGTGGGAAGTTCAGATCAAATATATGGTTGGTAAAATGCCTATATCGGGAATCGAATTTATGCATTACTGCGAGCAGTCCGGCTATCATAAGCTTCCAATAGATGATCTGCATGTTGTAGAACTTGCAGGCCTTGTCCGGGATGAAGATGCACCGCCTCACAACGACCCATTTGACCGCATAATGATTTCACAGGCTAAAGCAGAAGGATTTTTATTTTTAAGCCATGATTCTATGCTCGCAGCTTACAACGAACCTTGCGTAATAGAAGTTTAGAAGTTTTTACACACAAAATCGCAGAAGGAGCAGATTTCGCCGCATTTTCCTTTTGGAAGCTTTTTTCCCTGCTCTTTCAAGAGCTTTTTAAGTCCGTGGCGGCGGAAGTGAGAAAGGCCTTCTTCATAACAGATTTTTAGCATGCAGTTCTGACTGGCATTTTCCATAAGCTTTTCAAAGCTGTCATTTATTGTGCCAATAAAGAGGGCCGGATTTTCGTTTGCAAAACCACAGCAGGGTGCTATGTTTCCATCAGCGTGAACATAGAAAATGTGGCCAGGTCCTTCGCAGTAATCTTCCTTGAACCACTTTTTATTCTGCCAGGCCCGCGAATCTTCAGAAGGAAAGGAACGCGTAAGGTGGTAAACCAACGGGGGCGTTGCGATTGAAAGAGAAGACAGCCTAAAATCTGCTGCCGCAGATTTCTTAACGGCTTTCGATTCATCAAGAAGCAGCCCGGCTGCTTCACTCACAGTCTGAATATTTATAGAATCTTCGCCAAAGATTTCCTGAACGGTGCGGATAAAAGTTTGCATGCGTTCTGTGCTCTGACCGTGATAAGAATCCCAGCTGAGCCCGATTTTTCCGTCGTAGCCGGCGTCGTAAACCTTCTGCAGAGTGAGTCGTAAATCCGCTTCGCCCTTCCACCAGTCGCCGTTTGTCATAATCTGATCGAACATAAAATCATTTTCAAGGCCAGCGCGGGTAATTTCGCAGAGGAATTCCAGATAAAGAAAAGGTTCCCCACCGCTAAACCCGATTTTTTCTATAGAAGTGCCCTTACAGGAAAGCAGGAACTTTTTAGCCGCATCAATGGATATACGTTTCGGCTCCCGGTTCACAAAACAGTGCTCGCAGTGCAGGTTACAGGCCGTCGTGCAGGAAAATATAATTTCTTCAGGGCAAAAAGGACGATGTTTTTTCATAATAATATTTTACCGCGGCAAGGAATAAAAAAAAAGTCAGCAGCAGTTTTCTGCGAAGTATTTAATTGTTCTAACCAGCCGATAATCGAAAATCCGTTAAAAAATGAGCTGCGACAGCGGGTCATTTTAGGATTATCGTTTAATCGGCTCAAGCTGCGAGACTAGCGAGCAGCTCTAAACAGCAAGAACAATTAAGTACGTTTAAAATAAATAAAGGGCACCTAAGTTTCCTTAGATGCCCTTATGTTAATTAAGTGTTACTTAGCAGTTTTCAGCGAAGTATTTGATTGTACGAACCATCTGAGATGTATAACTGTTTTCATTATCATACCATGAAACAACCTGTACCTGGTATGTATCGTCATCGATCTTAGAAACCATTGTCTGAGTAGCGTCGAACAATGAACCGAACTTCATACCGATAACGTCTGAAGATACGATTTCGTCTTCGTTGTAACCGAAAGATTCAGTTGCAGCAGCTTTCATTGCAGCGTTGATTCCTTCTTTTGTTACATCTTTACCCTTTACTACAGCAGTAAGGATAGTTGTAGATCCTGTAGGTGTTGGAACACGCTGAGCAGAACCAATCAATTTTCCGTTCAATTCAGGAATTACAAGACCGATAGCCTTTGCAGCACCTGTTGAGTTTGGAACGATGTTCTGAGCACCAGCACGTGAACGGCGGAGGTCACCCTTGCGCTGTGGACCATCAAGAATCATCTGATCGCCTGTGTAAGCGTGGATTGTTGACATGATACCAGAAGCGATTGGAGCGTAGTCATTCAAAGCTTTAGCCATTGGAGCGAGACAGTTAGTTGTACAAGAAGCAGCAGAAATGATGTTGTCGTTCTTTGTCAAAGTTTTGTGGTTTACATTGTAAACGATTGTAGGAAGGTCGTTTCCAGCTGGAGCTGAAATTACAACTTTCTTAGCACCTGCTGTGATATGAGCAGCAGCCTTGTCTTTTGATGTATAGAAACCTGTACATTCAAGAACTACGTCTACTTTGTTAGCTGCCCAAGGACAGTTAGCTGCGTCTTTTTCAGCAGAGATTTTGATTTCTTTTCCATCTACGATGATAGAATCTTCTGTAGCTGATACAGTGTGTTTTCCTTCACCGATGCGGCCCATGAATCCACCCTGTGCTGTATCATACTTCAAAAGGTGTGCAAGCATTTTTGGGCTTGTCAAATCGTTGATTGCAACAACTTCATAACCATCAGCTTCAAACATCTGACGGAAAGCCAAACGACCAATACGGCCGAAACCATTAATAGCAACTCTAACTGCCATAATATATCTCCTAAAATTAATTAGATTAGAATTAATTACCATAAAAATAATGAATTTTTAACAAATAGTCTACACCTAAAAACTTTAGCTAAAGCCGGCAGATGAAGGGGAGTGTTTTCAAGCGACAAGCAGAAATTACTGTGCTATAATTTATTCATTATGATAAAAAAAATTGTTTCGATGTTTAAAATCCTCAACTCCAATTCAAAACCCGGAGAAATTGCAAACGCTGTATGCCTGGGAATTATGCTGGGCTTTGTTCCTAAAAACAATCTTTTGTGGTACATACTTTTTATATTCTTTTCCTTCGTAAGAATCAATAAAAACGCCTATTTTCTGACCACACTGATTATGTCCTTTTTTGCCCATCTTGCAGACGGATTTTTCGATTCATTCGGCTACACAATCCTGACTTCTGAAGGTCTTTCTCCCCTCTTTGCAAAGCTGATTGATATTCCTTTTGTTGGATTTACAAAGTTCAACAATACTATCGTCTGCGGCTCCCTTGCCTTCAGCCTGATAATTTACATTCCGCTTTTTATCGGACTTGTTTTCTTTGTAAAAATATGGAGAACAAAAATTACCGCTCTTTGGAATAACAGTAAAATTGCGGCTTTCTTCTATAAACTACCGCTGGTTTCTAAGTTCAGGGAAGCTTCACTTGAGTTGATGTAAAATCGGAGAACAAACAATATGAAAAAAGATAAAACTAAAAAAGAAAAGAAAATTAAGCTTGTTTCTGCAAAAAAACTGCCGGGACTTTTTAAGAAGAAATATAATCAGAAGACTCTGGAGAAAAAACTCCTGAAAAATATTGATGTTCCAGCTGACCGGGAAATGGTTCAGAATCTTTTTAAGCCTTATGAAAAAAAGCCGGGTCTTCTTGCCGCTGACCTGACGGTTCAAATGGAAAAAAGTCAGATTAAAAAATTCAAAAAACTTGCAAAGGATATTAAAAGCCGTAAGTTTGGATTTAAGCTTATACCTTTTGCGGCTGTCGTAATTTTTATTTCGGCTTTATGCATCGGAGTTTTTTTGTTTAAGGATATCGCGGTAAAAAAAGCTATTGTTACGGCAATGCAGTCGGCTTTTGATGCAAAAACTGACATTGACTACGTTCACCTTGAAATCTTTAATTCAAAGCTGCAGGTAAAAAATCTTCAGCAGGCCAGCAGCGATGACGAGATGAAAAACCTCTTCCAGATTGCAGACTTTACTGTAGATTTTAACCTTACGGAAGCCCTTCGCGGTAAGGTTGATATTGAAAACATCACCCTGGGCGAAGTTCTTATCAATACAGACAGAAAAAAATCCGGAAAGCTTGTACAGGTTGAAAAGGCTAAAAAAGAAAAGGCAAAGAAAGAAGCAAAAGCCGCTAAGAATAAAAAATCCGACGGCGTAAAAACTAAAAAACAGAATGGGCTGATGACAAAAACTCAGAATACCCTGAGCAATATGTTTGCTGACTATAATCCGGAAAATATTTATCAGAATATGCAGGCAAAACTGAAATCACCTGCCGTAGCCCAGGAGGCCCAGAAAAGTGCAGAGGACTTTATTGCAAAATGGGAAAAAGAGCCTGAAAACATTCAGAATTACGTAAATGATGTTCAAAAGCTTGTAAGAGACGTAAATAATTTTGACTGGCAGAAGCTGAATGACCCGGCAAAAATCAAGGAAATGATTGAAATTGTGAATTCTGGCATTCAGACGGGAAATTCCATTGCAGAAAAGACTCAGAATCTGGCAAAGGAAGTTGAAGCTGACGGAAAAAAAGTTCAGCAGCTTTCAAAGGATATAAGCGACGCTATTGCGGCTGATAAAAAGCTTTTGGATTCAGAAATCAGTAAATTCACTTCCCTGAAAGACAAGGGTATCAAAAATATTTTCAACGATATGATTACAGCCTTTGTTTACGGTATGGCCGAGCAGTATTCACCTCACGGAAGAAAAATTGTTGATAAGGCGCTGGAATTAAAGGCCAAGCACGATGCTTCAGCTGCCAAGAAAAACAGCGACAAAAAGAAGGCTAAAAAGCTCAAAATGAAAAAACGCGTGGCCCAGCGCGCTGATGGTCGTTTTGTTTACTACAAAGAAGACAGAGTGCCTAAATTCCTTCTGGAAAAGGCATATGGTTCAGGAGAAGGCTGGAGTCTGAAAGCAGAGGAATTTTCAAGTGACGCTGACAAGCGGGGAAAAGAATCGCTTCTTGATGCGGCACTTTCAATTGCTGGAACTGACAACAAAGTTTCTGCGGTAATTGACCTGAGAAGCAAGACTTCAAATCCGCTGGTAAATGCAAATTATAATGGAAAGAATATTCCGACTGACGTCATCATTGAAGACTATGGTATGAAATCAACTTCCGCTCTGGACTGTTCTGTAATCGTAAAAAATGCAGATGAAGGCGTTTACGGACAGGGAATTATGAATCTTTCCGGTATTCAGATTATCACTCCTGCTTTTGAACCGGCTGTCGTTTATGACATCTACAAAGATACGATTGATTCGATTAAGAAAATGCAGATTAAGTTCGGCTATAAGTGGAATGAAGAGGATGGATTAAGTCTTGATTTGAATACAGATGCCGCAGATCAATTCCAGAAAGCCTTTACTTCTTCCTTTAATAAAGCTGCGACAAAAATTATGGCTGATGCAAAAGAAAAAATCTCAGCTCTGCTTGCGGAAAAAACCGGAATTGCCCAGGATAAAATCAAGGAATTTATGGATATTGAAGGCCTGATTAAAAACTCGGACAAAGCCGTGCAGGATATGAAAAAACAGCTGCAGAACAAAAAGAAGGAGCTGGAGAATGCACTTAACGGCGGAGTAGACAGGCTTAAGAAACAGGCGGAAGAAGAGGCCCGCAAGGCAAAGCAGCAGGCGGAGGCGGAAGCGGCAAGGCTGAAGGCAGAGGCTGAGGCGCAGGCGGCACAGGCACGCGCTCAGGCTGAAGCAGAAACTGAAAGATTACGCGCCGAGGCAGAAGCCCGCGCAAGAGAAGAAGCCGAACGCGTACGCAGGGAAGCCGAAGAAGCGGCTAAAAAAGAGGCTGAAAAGCAGGCTAAAAACCTTTTGAAAGGCTTTAGATTCTAAAATATTTTAATTGTTGAACAGGGAGTCTACTTTGCAACAGGCGGAGTAGACTCTTTTTTTCGGTTGTCAAAATATCCGCCGTCTTCAAGGTAGCGGCGGCGGGTCATAATCAGGCTGATAAGCTCCTGGTACATGTTGTAGTCAATTTCCAGTGCCATAGGGAGCAGAAAGAACTCTGTTTCGTCGCAGTAACGTTCAATAAATTTCGGGTCTGTAACGTAGCCCAGCGAAATCATATTTGAAATGCGGTCGGCACACTTAAGAATTTTTGCCTTCTGGCTGCCGGTATCAAGGATGCGGCGCAGGAACTGACGTTTATCTTCGTCTTCGCGGCGGGTAACTTCCATTACAAGATTAAGGACTGTCTGCCCTTCTTCATCACAATTAATAATCAGGTTTTTATCGAAGTTAGGAATATCTTCTACGGTATCGTGAACAACGCTGGCTTTTAAAAGAATTGAATCGATGTAGCCGTAGTCTATCAGGATTGAAAGGGTGTCCATCTGGTGGCGGAACATATTTCCGCCGGCGTGACGGGCTTTACCAATCAATCCTGTGGCAAGCTGCATGTAAGGAGCAAGAACAATGTCTTTCAACTGCTGCATGTGCTGAGGATCCATATCCTTTGAGCGGTCAATTCTCATCTCATACTTCTGTTTTGCCATTGTTTCCTCCTAGCGCAGAATTGCCACGACCTTTTATTTTAAACCGTCAATATAAGACTGAAGAGTTGCAATCTTGCGTTCACTTTCTGCAAGCTTCTGTCTTTCTTCTTCGACAAGGTTTGCCGGCGCGTGCTGTGCAAAATTTCCGTTCAGCTTGTTCTGACTCATTCTAGCATATCCCTGCTCTTTTTCCAGAGTTTTCTGGAAGCGGGCAATAAGCTGCTCTTTATTAATGCTTTCGTCAACAAGAATGAAGGATTCAAAACCAAGTCCTACAGTACCGATTGAAGAAGCAGGTTTTGCATCCACAAAATCAACCTTTGCAACACCAGCCAAGAGCTGAATCATTTCAACTTTTTCACGGGCAACTTCAGCGCTGCTGCCTTTTTCAATAAGAATGGCAATGTTGATTTTTACAGCCGGGTCAATTCCGCAGTCTACGCGAAGGGCACGGGTTTTACCGATAAGCTCCTTGAGAACATCAAAGCGGGCCGCAATTTCTGCATTATCACGGTCTGCTGAATATTCAGGATAAGGTGCGTTGATAAGCATTCCCGCATATTCGCTGTCAGATGCAATCTTCTGTACACCTGCTGCCTTGCGGTTAGCGGCAATTTCAGTCAGAGGAAGCTTTGCGTAAATTTCTTCTGTAACAAAAGGAATATAAGGATGAAGAAGACGAAGGTTTTCTTCCAGAATGTTCATAAGAACTGAAGCCTGGCGGTCTTTTTCCTTGTCATCACCATTCTTAAAATTGATTTTTGTAGCTTCAACATACCAGTCACAGAATTCATTCCAGAAGTATTCCATGAGGGCAGAAGCGGCATCGTTGTAGCGGTAAGAATCCAGGGCTTCGCGGGCAGTTTTTGCGGCGTAGTTGAGGCGGCCGTAAATCCACTTATCCAGCTCTGTAAGGTCTGCGTCTGTAACAGGAACCAGGTTGCGGCCTTCAAGGTTTCCAAGAAGATAGCGGCTGGCATTCCATACTTTATTACAGAAGCGTGAACCAAGCTTGAAGCTGTCTTTATCAATAAGAATATCCTGGCCCTGGGCACACATAAAGGCAAGTGTGAACTTAAGGGCGTCAGAACCATACATATCGATGATTTCAAGAGGATCGATACCGTTTCCAAGAGATTTTGACATTTTGCGGCCCTGCTTATCGCGTACAAGTCCGTGAATGTAAATATCGTGGAAAGGAGCCTTTCCTGTAAATTCAAGACCGGCCATAATCATACGGCTAACCCAGAAGAAGATGATATCGTAAGCAGTTACAAGGGCTGTTGTAGGATAGAATTTTTCAAGGTCATCAGTCTTTTCAGGCCATCCCAAAGTTGAGAAAGGCCAGAGCCATGAAGAGAACCATGTATCAAGAACGTCTTCATCCTGCTTGAGGTCTTCAGCTCCACATCCGCATTTAGGACACTTGTCAGGATCTGTACGGCTAACGATTACCTCACCACACTTCTGGCAGTACCATACAGGAATACGGTGACCCCACCAGATCTGGCGGCTTACACACCAGTCACGGATATTAACAAGCCACTGCTCGTAGGTGTTTTCCCATTTCTGAGGGAAGAATTTGATTTCACCGGCCTTCCAGGCTGCCAGGGCTTTTTCTGCCATAGGCTTCATCTTTACAAACCACTGGTCGCTCAAATATGGTTCAACTACAGTCTTACAGCGGTAGCAGTGACCTACAGAGTGAACCATTTTTTCCTCACCCTTAAAAAGGCCTGCTTCTGTCAAATCTTCGATTACAAGTTTGCGGGCAGCTTCCGGTTTGAGTCCGCGGTATTTTTCAGGAACGTTTTCGTTGAGTTTTCCGTCCGGAGTAAGAAGATTGATTACTTCAAGGTTGTGACGTTTACCAACTTCCCAGTCGTTAGGGTCGTGAGCCGGAGTGATTTTTACCATACCGGTTCCGAATTCCATATCTACGTAATCATCAGCGATGATAGGGATTTCTTTTCCTGTAAGAGGAAGCTTGAGCTTCTTTCCTACGATTGCCTTATAGCGCTCGTCATTAGGATTTACGGCAACTGCTGTATCACCAAAGAAGGTTTCAGGACGGGTTGTTGCAACTTCAATTTTTCCGCTTCCGTCTGCATATTCGTAGTAAAGGTGATACATTGCACCCTGTGTATCCTCGTGGTCTACTTCATCATCTGCAAGGGCAGTACCACAGCGCGGGCACCAGTTTACAAGGCGCTGTCCGCGGTACATAAGGCCGCGTTCATAAAGGGTAACGAAAACATCGCGAACTGCAGCGCTCAACCCCTCGTCATATGTAAAGCGTTCTCGCTCCCAGTCAGTAGAATTTCCCAGCTTTTTCTGCTGTTTTACGATGATATCATGATGCTGATGTGTTACTTCCCAGGTGCGCTCAACTAATTTTTCGCGTCCCAGGTCATAGCGTGATTTTCCTTCTTTTTTGAGCTGGCGTTCAACTACGTTCTGAGTAGCAATTCCGGCATGGTCAGTTCCAGTCAGCCAGAGAGTATTATCGCCCTTCATACGGTGATAGCGGACTACGATGTCCTGAAGGGTATTGTTAAGACCGTGCCCCATATGGAGCACGCCTGTTACGTTTGGAGGTGGAATGACGACAGAATATGTGTTTGTTTTATTGTTACATTCAGCGCACTGGCATTTGTACTGTGCGTGTACCGGGGATTTTTCATCTGAAGCAGGTTTAAAGTATCCCTTGCTCTCCCATTCGTTGTAAATACGATCCTCAAAAGATTTAGGCTCGTAAGCTTTCTCTAATTCAATTGCTTTCATAAGAAAAAATTATAGTGATTTTCCGTTGTAAAGTAAATGAATCTAAAGTAAAATAGATATGATATGGCGACCACAGCAAATCTGAGTTCAATTATAAAATATTATGCGGAGAAACAAAAATCAGGGTTTATAGACTTTAAGGAATTCTGTACCTACATCAAAAAATACGCAGAACATCATGTTGAAGAGCAGAGTGCACTCGTCAAATATTTAGGAGACCCCGTTGGTACCGTTGAGGCAGAGCTTCAGGGGCTTTCTGAAAAACATCTGGCAGCCCTTATTAACCACGGAAATAAAAGAACTATCGTTGTTTTCAGTTATTTCATTTCTTTTTTTACGGAACGTTACAATGAAATCCTCAGAAACGACACATTTCCATTTCCTCTGGTTTCGGATTTGCCAAAGCTTTTTCCGACAAATGCAATAGAAAGAAAAGCTGCTGTTTCATACATTCCGTCATTAATAGAAAAAGATACTTCAAAAACAAATCTTCTTTATATTCTGGAATTCAGTCAGGACATTCCAGCCCTTTTGATTCCTTCAAAAATTCCTATGATGCTTTTGATTGAAGCAGCCCAGCAGAAAATCAGAAAAATCCTGAAAAAAGAAGATCATCACGATTATTTTTTGAAAAAACTCCGCGTTGCCAATTCAACAAAGGAACTTACGATAAAGAATTTTTATGCCCGCTTTGTAGATGCAAATGAAAACAACTTTTCTCAACTGGCTGATGGTGATGATTACTATTTCTGGAATCAGCTTTTGTATTTTATCAAGCAGGATTACCTCAAGATTCAGGACAGGACTCAAGACGATACAAGTGTATTGCAATCACTTTTAATTGCAGAAATCCACAGTTCATACCTTAAGGCAAAATTTCAGGATGACCAGAAGAGAAAAGAAGCACTTGCCGAACTTGAGGGAAACCTTGGAAAACCGCCATTCTTCTTCTCTATGAATCAAATTCTTAAGTTTAAGGATAAGAGCGGCAAGGAATTGTATGGTATTCTTTCTGAAGAAGATCTGAAAAAGACTTTACAGAGACTTACAACGGAAGGTGAATCAAACGAGCTTCCACCGCTTCTTGTTTTTAAGGTTCCTTCCGGCACCCGCTATTTTGTTTACAAAAAGAACGTGATGCAGGTTATCGTACGTCTTTGTAACGAAGGTCATGATTCAATAGAACGATATCTTGAAGACAAATGGTATAACAAGCTTTTGAGCCATGAAAAGCTTCTGGAAATGACAAGCGCACCTCACTTTGAAAGTGAGCTTCACAGACTTGTTGAAAACAATTCACCTGTCCTTCATGCCCTTTTGACTTCAAACTTTATGACTCTTCTTGCCTACGAGCACGATGACAATATTCCACGTGATTTCAGGCTTTTTGTTAATGGACAGCTTCTGCCTTACCACGACCTGCTTATGCTTAAGAATTCAAAGATTCTTGCAAATGCTAAGGCCCGGCTTCCTTTTTATTACACAATGCCGATTATCTCCTGGATTTTTGCCCTCTTTGCTACTAAAAAGCATCACGAAGTCAGCAGCTCTAAAAAGCTTGCAGAGGATCCGCTTGAGGCTCTTGAAGAAGAAATCTCTCCTTCACAGAAAAAGAACCGGGCCGAAGTGCTTTCGGCAAAGGCAAAATCCCTTACTGCGGAATTTATTCCGGAAGGCTCATCTCTTGACCGCGAATTAAACTACCTGGAAAAACAGTGGAACAAAAGGCTTTCAAAGGAAGCATACAATATTCTTCTGGAAGACGTAAACTCTTTAATCCGGGATTACACAAGACGCGTTTTAAGAACTCTTTCTGAAGCAACCTTCACAAAAGAAAGAATCCAGAACCTTGCGGAAAACCTTGTTGCTACTCCAAATATGCAGAAAATCGGAAATCCAAAGGCGCTTACAGAGTATGTTTCGCTCTATATGCTGCGCTTGATTTCTAACCGCTAAAAAAAATTAATAAATTTCTCAGAATTTTTCAAAAATTTTAAAGAATTTTCTCAAAACATTGCCGGAATTCGTATTTTTTTTGAATTATATATGTGCAGGCAGAAATGCTGCTTGCACGCTCCTGGCCAGAGAACGAACATTCAAAAAAAACTACGAGGTATTTATGAATCAGTTAAATTCTTTAATTCTGGAAGGCAATGCCGTTAGAAAAGCAGATTTTATGGAACCAAAAGCAGGCTTCTACGTTTGCAGATTTCCTGTAGCCGTAAACCGCTGGTATAAGAACAAAAACAACGAAGGTGTTTCTGAGGTTTCTTTTTTCGATATTGAAGCCTACGGAAAGCTTGCAGAAGTATGTAACAAAAAAATTGAAAAAGGAACAGGCCTTAGAGTGGTAGGCCGCCTTAAGCAGGACCGCTGGAAAGACAAAGACGGCAAAACTCAGAGTAAATGCTATGTAATTGCAGAACACATTGAGTATAAGCCGAATTTCAATAATTCCCTTGCCTCCTCTCAGGAAACAGGGGAATCAGAAGAAAGCTCTGCTGAACTTGAAGAGACAGCAGATAAATCAGTATCAGAGCAGGAAGCCGTAGAAGTTTTCTAAGACTCCTGATCTAATAGCCGGTTAGCGTTTTGCTCTCCGTTTTGTGTTATTTTTACCTCCACGGCTGGCGGGACGGGCATTTGAAGGCTTAGAAGCTTTTCCAGGATTCTGATTTGCTGCCTTTGCCTGAGCAGCCCGCTCGTTAGCCGCTTTGTATTCTTCAATTTTTTCAGGAGAATAAAAGCCGTCTTTCCAGTTGAATCTGGAAACACCCTGGAGGGGCTGAGCTTTAATAAGCGAGGTCATAATTGCTTTAATCTGACTTCTTGTAACCTTTGTTTTTGAAAAGTCAACGAGAAGCTTTTTAAAGCCTGCGCCCTGAAGGATTTTCACCTTATCAACAATGCTGAAAGGCTCTTCAGGCATTACAAATGAACCGTCTCTTGTAGAGCTGAGCTTGAATATTTTTTCTTCTTTATCTGCAAAGAAGGTAAAATCATAATCCTTCGGCATCTTAAAGCGCATACGGAAAAGTGCAGGATATGCAAAAACAGGAACAAGAACGCGGGAGCGGACACTTTCTTCATAAGTAGCTTCAAGATTTTTTCGGGAGTTTTCATAAGGCGAGATAAAAGCTCCTATATTGAGGTTTTCAAGCCATGAAACTGCCCAGCGGTTGAAGGTGTAAAGATAAGGCCCCGCAATCATATTTACATTTGCCTGCTTGAGCATCTGGATGTGGGCAATATTATTTACTACAAAGTTCTGGAAACCGTCTGCAACAAGCTGCAAAAGCTCATTGCTAAGCTGGTCTTCCTGAGCCGCAGAACAGAATGGATCAAGGGAAATGTAAAGCTGCTTTTTTGAGAAAGGCAGAACAGTCTTATGATTCAAAAGGTCATAAGAAGTTTCAGAATTATATTCGATAATTGCGCGGACAGGATTAAGTCCCTGCACGGCAAAAAGGTCCGGAATAGATGAAACCTGAGCGTAAACGCCTTCCGGGAAGTAGGCAAGCTCCTTTGGCTTTACAGGAGTAAGATCAAGAATCGGGAGGATTTCGTCCTTAGGCTGCTTTCTGTAGCGTCCGATATCGTTTGGAAGAACATGAGGGTAGCGTTTTGAATCGGCTTTAATCTGAAGAAGATAAACTTCGTCACCGGTAGAAAAACCACCAGGAATATCAATCCAGCGTTTTCCATTTTCTTCATCAATCTCTACAGAACGGATTTTGTGGCTTACGCGGCCAGTATCATCCTTTCTGTGAATACGGATTGAATCACCCGGATCAGGATCATATGAACCGCCGGAAAGAACTGCCATCTTAATATTAAGCTGCTCTTTTGGAGTATCAGGATTTGCATTTTCCCGGATTGCCTGGGCAAGCTCGGCAGGAGCCGGTTTAATAGAAGAAATCTTTCCAAGATAGATACCGGTTCCACCTGCCTGATTAGGATTCAAGATCTTTTCTGCGGCACCCTCTACCCCTTCTTCAAGGCCCTTAAAGCCGTACCAGTAAGTAGTCTTTGTGCGGGCAAAGTCAGAGGCCAGCATACGTTTGCCGGCAGCAATGGCTCCTTTTTTATCTTCTTTATAATGATCAATCACATAGCGGTAGGCAGAAACAACACTGCCGACATATTCAGCGCTCTTCATTCGGCCTTCAATCTTGAAGGAATTTACGCCGGCTTCGACAAGGGCCGGAATCTGATCTATAAGCTGTAAATCACATGGAGAAAAATAATAACCTTCACGGACTCCGCCAGGAACTTCTGCCGAATAAAAGCGGCGGCAGGCCTGGGTACACATACCGCGGTTAGCAGATTTTCCACCAAGGAAGCTGGAGAAAAGACAGAGGCCTGATTCACTTACACAAAGGGCTCCGTGAACAAAAACTTCAAGGTCAGCGCCGGTTTCATTTTTGATTTTCTGAATTTCATCAAGGCCCAGTTCACGGGCAAGAACCATACGCTTTACGCCCTCTTTCTGAAGGAGGCGGACAGCAGCCGTACTTTCAACATTCATCTGAGTTGAAGCGTGAAGCTCAAGATTTGGAAAGAAGTGCTGTGCCATGCGCATTACGGCATAATCCTGAACGATAAGTCCATCAGGGCCAACCTCATTCAGGTATGACAAAAAACGATAGAGACGTTCGGTTTCTTTTTCTTCACTTACGGTATTAACCGTGACATAAATCTTTTTGTTCTGCCTGTGAAGGCTTTCTACTGCCGCTTCAAACTGATTCCAGGCAAAATTCGTGGTACGTAATCGGGCATTAAAACTCTTCAATCCCAAATAAACAGCATCGGCACCTTCACCGATGGCAGCGTCCAAAGATTCGATATTTCCCGCAGGAGCTAATAATTCGACCATTCGATAATATTAGCATATATTTTAATCTGCCGCTAGAAGTTTCACCCCCCCCTACAAGGTTCCATGGCTTACATCCCCTATTTTCCAGCTGTCTTCATCAGAACAAAGCGGAAGCTCTATTTCTTCCCCCGCTTCAAGTTTCTTCAAAATTTCAGCGCCACACAACCTGTGAAAAGACTTTGTATGACTTGTGCCGTTATTCAAAACCGCACCGGAAATATCTTCCGTATACCATATTCCCTGTTCATAAAGACGTTTTGCATAAACTGCAACATTATCCTTCCATGATTCACAGCCCTCGCCGGCATACATAAGACCATCTATAATTGTTCCGGTTAACTTATCTTCTATAAAAATTACGTCACTGGTGTCATTAAAACGCGCCACTGTATTACTGCTCCATAAATCCCGAACTCCGGCAGCAGAGTAAGTTCCGGAAGAAAGATTAAGATCATCCTCAAGCTCAGAAATACAGCCGTCTCCAGCAGTCCTTAAATGAAACAAAAGGACTTCCCCCTTATGAACTTCAATACCCGGCATTTCATAAGCCTTTTTTTCACCGTCACTGGCACTTACAATTCTAAGCCCCGCAAGGTTTCCATCCTCCAAAACAAGCACTTCCACAAACTCACAGAGGTACTCGACACCAGCCTTAACAGTTTCCTTTTTTTTATATTTTATCTGAACTTCAGTTATTAAAAGAGAAGGAACCTTAGGATTAAAGCCTGTAAATCCAACTGTAAAGGTCAGGGAATTTCCACTTTCATCTTCTACAATGCCGTAAAGTTCATAAGCCTTCCCTACCGCCGTCGGGCTTTCAAACTTAAAAAGAAGATTACTTTCCCCTTCCGCACTTTCAACAGTCACAGGAATCTTTCCAAAGGCCCCTCCCGCCGCCCTTATTGCCGGGGAAAGCTGACTGTCCGCAGAATGTTCCCCGGAATCAGACAGACCTTCTATAAAAGGAGAAAGTACGGCATTAGTAACGCGGACCTTTTTGGAAAAAGAAATCTGCACAGAATTCTCATCGATTACCTTAAGCTCTTCCATACAGGGCGAAGTGTAATCACCTCCGACAATCTGAATCCCTTCGGTTGATACCTTGCAGGACACAGGCACGACTGCAAAAATCGTAATTGCCGAAATCAGCGAAGCCTGAACAAAAGTCAGAAGAACTTCCCTAACATTCTTAAAATTTTTCAAAAGCATAAAATCCTCTCAAAAAGAAATTAAGGCATAAAAAAAAATCCCATGCTTTTTAGACATGGGATTTAATTAATTCCTTACATATATAGTCGCCGAAAATTTGAAATTCCGGCAATGTTTTTAAAAAATTTTTACTTTTTTTAGTTAATTTTTGCTGCCTCGACCATATAGCGGACTGAAAGTCCAGCATCATCTTCAAAATGCTTTTCAATTACAAAAATCAGGTTCTGTTCAGAGTCGTCGCAGAAAATACGCTCGATTTTATAATTTGTAACGCCGTGGCGCACGATGTCAGGAGAGCCGATTTTTTGTGTGCTCAAAACATAGCCGTCTGCATCAAATTTTTCCAGTTTAATATAGAAGGAAGATTTTGCATTTTTACCTTTTCCGCTGATTGAAGGAATAAGAGTGATTCTGTAAGAAATCTGATTGTCTACAGGAGCACTTCTAAAATCCTTAAATATGATTTCATCAGTTCCGCTTTTATGAACATCATCAAGAATATAAAGTACGTGATCAGGATTTGCCTTCTTACAGTTCAGAGAATTAAGATATCCTGCATTCTTAGATTCAAGCGCTTCATAAAGGTCTTTTCCGTTTTTAGAAGCAGTCGCAGCTGTCGGTTTTGTCTTAAAAACGCCAGAATCTACATAGTCATTTTTAGCAATATCAACCTGATAGATTTCCGCCCAGCCCTGGAATTTTTTATCTGTTTTTCCGTACTGACCGAATACGTAATATTTTCCGTCAGAAGAAAAGCCTTTATCTACAAGAGAAGCTACGTCACCTGCATTCATTGAAAACAAAGCGAATGCAAAAACAAAACTGCATAAAACTGATTTTTTCATGAATCCTCCCAAGATCCCTAAATATTCATTCTATTTAATTTTCGGAATTTGAAAACAAGACTTTACTATTATTTTTGTTAAGGTTATTTTTTAAGTATGACAATTAAAGCTCGCAATCGTTTCTATATGTTCTTTTTCGCAATTTCAATTACCATTCTGATTCTTTCATTAATATATTTTCACTATCTGAAATTTAAAGGACTTCTTGTTCTGCCGGAGGTTTACCAGTCACAAACAGCTTCGGCTTCCCTTATAACAGGTTACAGACCATTTTTTACATTTCTTTCTATATTTATACAGATGTTTTATATAAGCGGCACAAGTCTGATGATTTTGTATGCCTTTTATAAAACACAGGCAGGAGAGCTGGGCTATTTTCTGGTTTTTCTTTTATCGCTGATGATGGACAGTCTTAGAATCGTCATTCCCCTGCTTCAGCTTTCCAACACCTATTCGTCCAGCCTTGTCACACTTGGAAATATTATTTTTACAGGAACGATTCTTTCACCGCTTTCGCTTTTGTGTCTGGTTCTTTTTTCTGCGGAAGAATACCGTCAGAACCTTGAGCAGAACTGTCTGATTCTTCTGGTTGCGGCTGCCTTTTTTGCCTTTGCTATTCCGCTGAACACTGCAATTCTCCTTCCAAACTATGGTCTTTCCTGCTCATTCAAAAAGATTGTCTGGACAACCTACATTGTATTCAGCCTTATTGCCGTTTTTTCGCTTTTGATAAGTAATTTTAAGAATGAAATCCGCCAGCTTATGACGCTGGGCTTTTTCCTTATTGAACTTGGAGCCCTGCTTTTGAGGCAGAGTTATTCTCTTTTGATGATGATTTTGTCAACGATAATTCTTGGCGGCGGAACCTTTATCTACTTTAAAGAGCTTCACAACCGCTATCTGTGGAACAACTGATTTTTATATCAGCAATCCGAACACGCAGCCGATTGTAACCGGAATAATAAGGTTGTCAAAGTCGGAAAGAGGAAGCATTTCAAGGAACATTGCAAAAACCGCGGTAAGCAGACTTACATAGCAGTTTGTACAGCAGCAGAAAACAGCTATGAAAACTGCAAGAAAACAGGTCAGACTTCCGGCTACAGTTTTCCCGTGACTTCCCGGAATTGTAATTCGTCCGATTAATTTTCCCGAAAGACTGGCAAGTCCGTCTCCAAAAGCCAGGGCATAGATTCCAACACGGGCACTTTCAAAAGGAAGAAAAAGAGCCGCAATAATTATTCCGAAGACAAGGGTAACAGGCCCCAGTACAAAACGGTTTTCATCGCGCTTTCGGGCAGCAACTTCGGTGATTTTTGACACAAGAGGAATCGTGACGCCTTTAAGGCGGAGAATTTCACAGACTGAATAGCCGCAAACTGCAAACAGCAGCATTGCGATTGTCGGATAAAAGGCCAGATGAAGAAAAAAAGGAACAAAACTTGAGCAGATATGAATGCTCTTTCTGAAAAGCTCCTTTGCAATCGAGTTTGCCTTCTGGCGTAAATATATTCCGTATTGTATTGCCCTTACATTTTCATTCATCACTTTCCTCCGGAAGCTTATTTTCTTTCCTTATCGGTCAGAGTTTTTGGAATTTCTGTATAAATTGCCGGCTCGTATTCAGTAAAGTTATGAGTAACATATCTGATATTCTGCTCTGCCAGGTTTGTTCCGCCAAGACGAAGCATAGAAGTCTGATTTCTTGTAAGCGCATCCCAGGCACGAAGAGACTGCTGGAACTGAACGATTGATTTTGCATTCAGTCCGCTGTTTCCTGTTCGCTTTGCAAGACGATGTAGTGTTACGCCGTAGTTGTTAGCCGCATAGAGATAGGTATTTACGATATCATTATCTGAATCATTAACCTGAGGGAAAACCATTCCCCGGTCAGCAACCTCGTTATCAAGGTAAGCAACCAGCTGATTGTAATAGCCTTCAGCCGCATAGTCATCCCCGCGGAGAGAAAGGGTATTCGCCATTGCAAGCATAAGGTTTGGTTCCTTTACGTTTCCGTCGCTGGCCTTCATAAATGAACCAAGTGCTTCAGTAAGATTATCATTGTTATACTGAATAAAGCCGATTCGGTAGCGGATTTTAGGACTGTCGTTATTAAGCTCAACAGAACTCATATAATTTTTGAGGGCGTCGTCATAATCAGCTGAAACAAAATATTTCAAATCAGCCATATCTTCATAAAGCTTTCCAATCTGCTGATTTCCTTCAAAGCCGGCATTATCACGTTCCTTTGTATAAAGAGAAATACCATCTGCAAACTGCTCCTGGGCCTGAACGTGCTCGTCGTTGCTTTCATAGAACTCGCCCAGAAGTCTGTAGCTGTCGATGTACTTGTAAATATCACGACGTTTCAAAGAAGGGGCTGCATCAAACTTTTTGAGCGTATTCTGCAATGTTCTTTCGATATGCTCAGATTCCTGAGATTCAATGTAATAGCGCGAAAGATTGTAAAGGGCAATCGGATTATCCGGATTTGCGTGGGCAGCAGTAAGAAGAAGCTTTCTGAGTCCGTCAATCTGGAAGCGCAGGTATTCCTGACTTGCAGGAAGAGGTCCATAATATTTATCAAGAAGGTAACCGCTGAGTTCAGTCCAGTCTTCGGCAGACAAAGACTTAGGATTTCCGTCAAAATTCTGCTTAACTTCAAGTACCTGACGCAGCTTATCAGAACGGATGAAATATCTCATCATTCGCGACATATAGAGATTATTCGGTTTATAGAGCTGGATGAGAGAAGCATACTGTTCACGGGCAAGTTCAAGCTTTGCAGGGTCCTTTTCTGTTCCCCATTCAAGGTAAACATCACCAAGCTTTAAGATTCCGTCAGGATCATTGATATGATAATCAAGAACTTCACGGCGGACGATTTCCTCAGCCTTTTCGTAGTTTACCATATCTTCAAGTTCCATATCGGCATATTCGAGGCCGGCTTCCTTATCGTGGCGGAAGCACATAAGGATATTCTGATACATTTTTTCTGCCCTCTGGAACTGCTTATGCTCCCTGTAGCCACGGGCATAATTGAAGAACCACTTACGGTTCAGACGGTAGCTTACAGCCTCATCAAATTTGATTTCTGACTGAGGATATTCTTCTGCCTGCAAAAGGGCATAACCCTGCTTGTAAAGTTTTGAGGCCATAAGCGGCTTCCAGATACAGTTCTTTCCAAAATTGAAAAGTCCGATTCCAACAAGAAGCAGGGCACAGCCGACGATAAAGCCCGGAATGATTCGGTTTCTGAGCTGATAAGAAAGAGATTTTTTATAGGCTTCGTATTCTTCTGCTGAACGGTGCTCAAAATCACGAGGAACCGGAATCGAAATATCCATCATCTTTTCGAGCATTGCGGCAACCTGACGGGCCGGTGCTTTATTAAGGATTTTTTCGATTACTTCAAATTCAGCATCATCTGTAAATTCATCCTGAACGATGAAATTTTCAAAGGCAAGGCGGACATTCAGAGGATATTCGCTGAAATTCTTAAGGAAGGTCTTGTACTGTTCGTCAGATAGAGTATTTGGAGGCAGCTTTTCGCCCGGAAGAGCGTCTGTAAAGTCTGGTGTATCCAGTTCTTCGTGAGCTGGAGCTGACGGCTTTTGAGTTTTTGCTTTTTTCGAAGCAGGAGCTTCTTCTGTTTCTGCAGCATCTACATCGGTAAAGCCTGTAATTTCAAAGTCAGTATCAAAGCCTAAATCATCGGAACCTGAATCAAGCTGACTGTCGGTATCGGAAATACCAAAGTCAATATCATCCATACCGGTTGTATCAAAGGTTTCGAGAGGCTCGCCTGAATTCATATCATCCAGGCCTTCGGTATTATCTAAGTCAGAATAATCACCACTTTCTTCGCTTACAGTATCTGTAAAGTCAGGTGCGCCACTGCCAAAGCCGTCCATATCATCAAGATTGAAGGTTTCGGAAGGAAGTTCGTCTGAAGGAACAGCTTCTGCTGCTTCTGAAGGAGTTTCGGCTTCATCATCTGCAATTCCTTCGACATTGAAGTCATCCATTGAAGGGCCGCTAGTATCTCCTAAATCACCAAGATCTCCTAAATCACCAAGATCTCCTAAATCCGGCATAGCCGACGAGAAATCCTCTGCCGGTGCTTCTTCAGAAGACACTTCGTCAGCAGGGGCTTCTTCAGCGGGACTTTCCTCAGCGGGCGCTTCTTCTGCTGAGAACTCTTCCGAAGAAGCTTCATCTACGACAGGAGCGTCAGATGAGAAATCATCTGGAAGAGGAGCATCCATATCATCAAGGTTGAAAATATCATCACTGAAAGCTGGGGCTTCGGCGTCAGTCTCTGGTGCAGCCTCAGGTGTCGCTTCCGTTTCTGCAGGAAGCTCTTCGGAAGCAGCTTCCCCCTCACCTTCCGGCGCAGGGGCATCATCAAATGAAAGGTCAAGGTCCGCTGCAGGAGAAGCTTCCTCAGAAGGAGTATCTTCAAGTGAAAGTCCCTCTTCAGGGGCGGCAGCAGCTTCCTGCTCTGGAGAAGTTTCCATTACAGGAGCATCCATATCATCAAGGTTAAAGATGTCGTCACTGAAAGCAGGAGCTTCGGCGTCAGTCTCTGGTGCAGCCTCAGGTGTCGCTTCCGTTTCTGCAGGAGGCTCTTCGGAAGCAGCTTCTCCTTCAACTGTAAACGGCACATCAATCGCCTCGGCAGCATCATCTGCCAGGTCAGTCTCCCCTTCAGCCTCAGTCTCACTTTCACTTTCAGCAGGAGCTGCCTCTTCCACCTCAGCGGCCGGCTCAGTCATATCCGGCATATCAAAGCCGTCAATATCAAGGGCATCAAGCGACAAATCTTCTATATTAATATCAGCCGGATTAGTTTTTGGAACTTCTGGTGCTGCACTTTCATCTGTTATATCAAGCTGGTCAGCAAGATCAGTTGCATCATCAGAAGCATCAGCTTCAGGCTTTTTATTCTGAGCAGGCTGATCCGGATGCATATTGGTTTCTTCATCATCATCAAAACCTGCGCTTATATCAAACTCATCATAATCGTATTCAGGCTTCTGTTTTGCTTTATTACCTGCGGCAGCAACACTCTTTTCAAGATCCATTCCCATATCCGGAATGTCATCAAGATTAAGTTCTTCAAGATCAGAAACTTCAAGTTCACTTTCTTTAGCAGGCTGGCTTTCAGCTTTGTCTTCCCTGCCAACCTCAGAAAGTCCGATTAAATCATTTTCTTCAAGAGGCGCACCTGCAGGAGCCTCAGACGGAATATCGCCCAGGTCTCCCTCCAGGCCGCTAGTGTCACCTAAATCACCAAGCTCAGGCAAATCATCCAGCTCAGTAACATCAGATAAATCAGGAACTGCATCCTCTTCAGGAATTACAACTTCGTCAGCAGGATTAGCTTCAGCCCCGTCATCAAGCGAAGGCAAATCTGAAGTATCATCAAAAGAAAGGTCAGAAATATCATTAGGGAAATCAAGACCGTCAGCACCAGGCACAGGTTTCACACCGGTAAGCTCGTCTAAATCTCCAAGTTCTTCAATATCAGAAATATCAGTAGTATCTGTGCTGTCTGTACTATCAGCAGAAGCTTCCAGTTCAGCCAGTTCCGGGAAATCAGTAATATTAATATCAGGCTCCGGCTCTGGCTCAGTTTCAACTTCTGGTTCCGGCTCGTCAAATCCGGCACCCGCAAGAAGGGCATCAAGTCCCATATCAGCAATCGAAATTTCAGGCTCAGGTTCTGGCTCCGGCTCTGCTTCAGGCTCGTCCTCAAACATAGAAAGATCTGGCATGCCTTCATCACCACCAGCACCGTCATCAGCGCCGGCTCCCATTCCCATATTCAAAAGATCAGACATGTCAGGGGCATTAGAAGCGGCAGGCTCAGCAGAATCTCCGGATAAGTCACTGTCAGCGGAAGGAGCTCCTTCACCGGTAATATCAGAAAAATCTTCTTCAACAGGGGCCGCTTCTTCTTCCGCCTCATTCACAGGCATTCCGATTACAAATTCTTCAGAGTCATCAATATCAGGGATAGTAGACGGGATTTCAACTTTGACAGGCTTTTCTCCGCGCGATGCACGAACAGAAACTTCGTTACCAAGAGAGAGCATATCGCTGTTAAACTTTTTTAGTTGATTTAAGCCTGGCATAAGTTAATTTTACCCCACAACACTTCAATATTACAAGAGAGTTGTTTTCCCCCTACTCTTCATTAGTTTAACGGAATTTTTGAGGGGGCACTTTAACACTTTTTTCTTATTTATAAATTTGAAAAAAATCCTAAATCTCACGCGCCCGCTGCCGACAATCACAGTATGAAAAAGACAAAGATTCTCCTGGCCCTAAGCCTGTTTTTAGCACTGGCGGGAAAAGCATTCTGTGCAGCTCCCTTGAATTTCCAGAACTACGAGCTTGATACGCTTTTGCACAACATCGATAAGCCCTGCGAGCCAATCATTACGGAAGATTACATTATTTTTACGGCTCCAGTGCAGAACCGTTCGGTAGGAATTGCATTTGATTTTGAAAATTATCAGGTGATTCATCCTTTCCAGCTGCTGACCAGCACAGATGAAGACGGAAATTCCACCCGCAAGCATCTTTTTTACTGCTACCAGCGCCAGCACCGCTTTGACACGTTGAAATACCGCCTTGTAATCGACGGCCTGTGGACAACAGATCCGATGAACCCCAAGCGCGAATACGACGACCAGGTAAATTTGTATTTTTCTAAACTCGATAATCTGGGGCAAATCCGCATAGAAACCGAAGCCACCAAAAACGACACCGTAAAGTTCATTTACAAGGGCGAAAGCGGCCTCAAACTCAATCTTGCCGGCACCTTCACCAACTGGGACCCATGGATTTACCAGCTGGAAGAAATTCAGCCTGGCCTTTACGAACTGGAACTGCCCCTGACCACCGGCACCTACTACTACAACTATTATCTGGGCCTGACCCCAATTCTGGACAACACCAACCCGGAAAAAATCTACACCGCAGACGGCCGCAGTGCCAGCGTGATTAGAGTGAATTAGATAAAAAAAAGAGGGGGAAGTCTCCCCCTGCGCCCGCACTTTGTTGCGGGCTACCCTCTCTGCGGGCTCAAACGCCGCCCGCAACGCCTGCTATCTGAATCTCCTAGCCATGTCTGCAAAGGTCGTAATCCAAATACTAACTTCCGGAGGCATGTAACCTTTGCACGACTTCTGCATACGCAGAATTCGCATTGGATTTTCTCTATCTAAAACGTCTAGCCATGGCCTGAAGTTTACTCATATCCATTCCCTTGAGAGCGTTCATGTCTAGGCCGCCGGCACCGCCCATCATTGACGGATCAAGACCAAGCTGATTCATCATTTTGCCCTGGAGACCGCGGTTACGGCTTACCTTTTTCATCATAAGCTTTGTCTTTTCAAACTGCTTGATGAGTTTGTTTACGTCGGCAACGCTGGTTCCGCTTCCTTTGGCAATTCGCTTACGGCGGCTAGGACCAATAATCAGGTGGTTCAGACGCTCTTTGTATGTCATACTCTGAATGATAGCTTCGTTCTTTTTCATGCCGCTCATATCAAGCTGGCTTGGGTCAATTCCGTTCATGCCAGGAAGCATTTCCAAAAGCTTACTCATGCTGCCCATCTTTTTAACCTGCTGGAACTGCTCAAGCATATCCTGCAGGGTAAACTCGTTGCGCTGGAGTTTTTTCTGCATTTTAAGGGCAGCTTCTTCATCAACAGTTTCCTGGGCTTTTTCAACCAGGGAAACGATATCACCCATACCAAGGATACGGCTGGCAATTCGTTCAGGATGGAAAACTTCAAAATCTTCTGTTTTTTCACCGGTACCAACGAACAAAATAGGCTTATCAGTGATTGTTTTAAGAGAAAGTGCCGCACCACCGCGGGCATCTGAGTCAAACTTTGTAAGGATAACGCCGGTAAGCCCCATCTGCTCATCAAAGCTCTTTGCAATATCAACGGCATTCTGACCGGTCATTGCATCGGCAACCAAGAGCACTTCAACCGGGCTAGTTACCTTCTTGATTTTTACAAGTTCTGCCATCATCTCTTGGTCAATCTGAAGACGACCGGCAGTATCGATGATGATTGTATCGTTTCCGTTACGGCGGGCAAAATCAATTGCTTCTTTTGCGTTCTTAACGGCATCTTTTGAATTTTCTTTGAAAACCGGAACTCCGATTTTTTCTCCAAGCTGAGAAAGCTGTTCAACAGCGGCTGGACGAACTAAGTCACAGGCAGCAAGAAGAGGCTTTCTTCCGTCTTTTAGGAGTTTTGCGGCAAGCTTGTGGGCAGCAGTAGTTTTACCGGCACCCTGCAAACCGAGCATAAGGATAACCGACTGAGTATCAGGTCCCTTAAGGTGAAGGTCAACCTTTGTATCACCCAGCATGGCAACAATTTTGTCGTAAATGATTTTTACAAACTGCTGGCCAGGATCTACGGCTTTAAGAACCTTTTCTCCCTTTGCTTCTTCGATTGTAGAATTAACAAAGCGGCGTACAACGCGAAGGTTTACATCGGCTTCAAGAAGAGCCATTTTAATCTGCTCAACTGAATCCTCAATATTTCGTTCGGTAATTGTAGACTTACCACTAATAGTTTTAACAATTCCGCTAAATGCACTTGAAAGTTTTTCTAACATACTATTTTTCCTACTAAGTGATTGACTCGCGGATTACTCCGCTCGGAGCGATTTTATCGATGAACCTAAAAGTCGCTGCAAGCAGCTTAGCAAGTTAAAACTTGCGACCCGCTGCCGCAGCTCGTTTTTTAACGGTTCTTCGATTTAGCGCTTATCCGGTACAATTTTCTTTGTATTCTTTCGTCTTACGTATATCTTTTTTCCCTGATTGTAAAGCTCGTTCATAAAGTCTTCAGGGGTAATTTCCTTGTTCAAAATTCTGTAAAGTCCGTTACAAATCATGAGCTTGAGGCCCTTTTTCTTTGCAATTTCGTGAACGTACTTACAGGCAATGGCACCTTCAGGAAGGTAGCCGATTTTTGCAACGTTTGCTATCAAATCATCAATATCCTTGAACTTTGAAAGCATATCAGTTTTGATTAAATCCTGACCAAAACGGCGGTTGCGGCCGTATTTACTCTTACAGGTTACATCCAGATCACCTACTCCGGAAATTGAAGTAAAGGTTTCTGCGTGAGTTGCTCCCATTGCAAAGCCCAGCATCTGGATTTCATTAAGACCTGCTGCCATCAAAAGGCTTTCTGTATTGTCACCAAAAGTATCAGAATGTTCTGCGATTGCATCCATTGCACCGTAAACAACGGCAACAACGTTTTTAGCGGCAGCACAAATCTGAACTCCGATTACATCAAAGCTTGAATAAACCATAAGGCCCGGTACGCGCAAAAGCTCGCGCACTTTGATTGAATTGCGGGGATTCATAGAAGCAGAAACAAGGCCGGTAAGTTTTCCCATAGCAACTTCTTCCGCATGGCTAGGACCTGCAACATAAACAGTGTTGTGCTTATAGCAGGCAGGAAGAGCTTCTTCCATTGTTTCCAGAATCAGTTTAGGACCATCTGGAGTAGGCACAAAACCCTTGGTAAGGGAAGCGATGATTGTCTTTCCGTTTTTGATATTAGGAACGTCGACAATCTTTTTGATTGTGCTTGCCAGAAACAAAGAAGGTGATGCAATGATAAGAAAATCCTTGTTACTTGCAGCTTCGATAATATCATTTGTAGCTGTCAGATTTTCTGAAAGTGCAAAGCCTTTTAAAAATCTCTTGTTTTCATGCTCATTATTAATTGAATCAACTACGTCTTCTTCCAAAGCCCAGATCTGAACCTTGTGATTTCCTCGTGCAAGTGCCTGTGCTAATCCTGTACCCCAGGCACCGCCTCCGATTACGCCAACAGATTTTTTGTTCATTACTATCGCCTTCTTTTGTTTTTTGTAAGGTGGATTAATACCAGCCAGCCTCTGCGTCTTTCCAGTCGTAAATTTCGTTTTCGTTGAACCAGAGCTTGATTTCGCGTTCTGCGCTGGCATCACTGTCTGAAGCGTGGATGATGTTGCGTGCTGTGTGAGTACAGTAATCACCACGGATAGTTCCTGGCATTGCATCTTCAGGTTTTGTAGCACCGCAGAATTTGCGGATCAATTCAACACAGTTATCAGCCTGCCATACCATTGCAACAACTGGACCAGAAGTAACATACTCTACAAGTCCATCATAGAAAGGTTTTCCCTTGTGCTCTGCATAATGTGCTTCTGCAATTTCCTTTGAAGGATGAAGCATTTTCAAACCTACGAGTTTAAATCCTTTTTTTTCAAGGCGAGAAATAACTTCGCCAACCAACCGGCGGTTAACAACACCCGGCTTCAACATTGTAAAACATCTTGTCATAATTCATAGATTATACAATGAAATCTAAGGCCGATTCAATACTTGAAAAAAATTGCTTCTTTATATAGTATTAAAATGTCATTGCATCAACGTGTTTTGAAGTAATGATTCTCTGGAGAGCTCCTGCAAGGAAGCAGGACGCCGAAGGGTTAAGGCTATTCCAGCCGATATCTCAGGCACAAAGGACAGGGCAAAAAAAAGTTCCATTCCTACTCTGGAGAGTTTGCTAAATTGCCAGCCGGCAACAGACGCAAACTCTATTTTATTTTAAAAGGGTGAATATAATGTTCGACTCTATTCTCAACGCCATTGACGATGTAGTATGGGGAATCCCGACAATCGTTCTTATTCTGGCAACAGGTTTAATCCTGACAATCCGCGCCCGCGGACTTCAGTTCACAAAGCTTGGACGAGCTTTCAAATCAATTTTTAAGGAAAACGAAGGTCACGGAGAACTTTCCGGCTTTTCTGCACTTTGTACAGCACTTTCTGCGACAATCGGAACTGGTAACATCGTTGGTGTTGCAACAGCTATTGCAGCCGGCGGACCAGGTGCCCTCTTCTGGATGTGGATTGCAGCAATTCTTGGAACCGCAACAAAGTTCAGCGAATGTATGCTCGCTATCAAATACCGCGAAGTAAAAGAGGACCACGTTTTGGGCGGACCTTTCTATACAATTGAAAAAGGAATGGGCAAAAAGTGGAAGTGGCTTGCTATCCTCTTTGCAATCTTCGGAGTTCTTGCAGGTTTGCTTGGTATCGGTACAATGACTCAGATCAACGGTATCACATCTGCTGTAAATATGGCATTCGACCCACAGAGCAAAAACATCGCCTTCACACTTGGCGAAACTCAGTACACATGGGCAACTGTAATCGGCGGTATCGTAGTTACAGTTTGTGCAGCACTTGTAATTCTTGGCGGTCTTCGCCGCATTTCTAAGGTTGCAGAAAAAGTTGTTCCAGCAATGGCAATCATCTATGTATTCCTCGGCTTCTCTGTAATCATCATGAACGCAACACACATTCCTGCAGCATTCGTACTCATCGTAAAATCAGCCTTCGGATTCAAGGCTCTTGCCGGTGGTGCTGTAGGCTGGACTCTCAAACAGATTACAGACTCAATGCAGAAAGGTATTGCACGCGGTATCTTCTCTAACGAGGCTGGTCTCGGTTCTGCTCCAATCGCAGCCGCTCCAGTTCAGACAAACGAACCGGTTGAACAGGGTCTTGTAAACATGACAGGTACAGTAATCGATACTCTTATCGTTTGTACAATGACAGGTCTTGCAATCACTCTTGCCCTTACAAATCCAGACTTCTTCGCTCAGTATCAGGCTAACGGCTGGAAGGGTGTTGAACTCACAGCAAACGCTCTTTCTTTCAACCTTGGTGGTGACGGTGTTTCAGTTCAGTTCCTCTTGATGCTCTGTCTTGCTTTCTTTGCTTTCACAACAATCTTGGGCTGGGACTACTACTCAGAAAAATGTCTTGAATACATCACAAACGGCCGTATGAAGCTTGTATTCATCTACCGTCTTATTTACATTGCCGCAATTGCAATCGGTCCTTACTTCACAGTAAACGCCGTATTCACAATTGCCGACATTACAAACGGTTTGATGGCAATTCCTAACTGTATTTCCCTGATTGTTCTCAGCGGAATCGTAGCTAAGGAAACAAAGGCTTACTTCGACAAGTATCCAACATTGTAATTTATTATTATAGAATGAAAAGGCAAACAGCGATTTGCCTTTTCATTCTTCCTGTTTTATACTCTAACATAAACAAAATTGTTGGAGGCGCAATGCTTTTTTATTACCAGATGCTTCTTGTAACATCTGCAATCTTTACCTTCTGGCTGATTTCACGCTGGGGAAGACAGATTTCAATCTTCATTTCACTTTCAGTTCTCCTTTTCCCCCTGATTAACCTATGTTACCTGAAGCTGGCTATCAGCACTACCGTTTCGGAAGCCCTCCTCTGCAACGGATTAATTTATATCTTAAGCTTTTTAATGCAGTTCCTCTTCTTTTTATATGTTTTTTTCTTCTGCAAAATCAAACTAAATCCACTTCTGATTCTTTCCTTTTTTTCAATAATTTTTCTCTGGGTTTATACCGTTACCCTTTCAAAATTCACAGTAGGAATCTTCTATAAAACGGTAAGTCACTACCAGGTAAACGGCATCTCCTACCTTAAAAAGACTTACCTTCCCATGCACACTGTTTACTACGCACTGATATTTGTCCTTGTTACCGTAGATGTAAGCGTGCTGCTTTACGGCCTGCACAAAAAGGAAGTTTCTAAAAAAAATATCGTTTTTCTTTTTGCCATGTACGCAATGATTGTCGCAGCCTTTTTCACTGGAAGAGCAATAACAAAATCAATCGAAGTAATGCCCCTTGTATATGTTTTAACTCAGGTTTTATTTCTGCTGCTTGCTCCCCGTCTTGTCCTTTATGATATTGATTTACTTGTAAGCGGCACAATCGCCCAGGAAGGAATGATAGGAATTGCTGCCTTCGATTTTTCAATGCGATACCTTGGAAGCAACAGCCGGGCCACCACCTTCCTGCCGGAATTATCAAACCTTTACGTTGATTCTAAACTGCCGGATGACTGCGAGCTTTTTATTAAAATAAAAAATCTCCTGGGAAATTTTTCAAAAAATCATAAAACTGATATTTATCTTCCTAAAGAAGATTTTATTTTAAGAATTTCTGCCACCTACCTCTTCAGAGGCAAAAGACCCTGCGGCTATCAGCTTAGAATTACAGACGCAACAAAAGAACAGAAATACCTTCAGCTTCTCACAAACTATAATTCAGACCTTGAAAAAGACGTTGCAGAAAAGACCTCCCGCTTACAGCAGATTATGAATCAGTTCCTTATGGGAATTGCAGAAATGGTTCAGAACCGTGATAACAACACAGGAGAACACATTAAACGAACCAGTACAATAGTAAAATTCCTTACTGATGAAATGAAAAAAGACAATTTTCTCCAGCTTCCAAAGTCTTTCTATGAAAATCTGGTTAAGGCAGCTCCTATGCACGACATCGGAAAAATCAGTGTAGACGACGCAATTTTAAGAAAGCCTGGAAAATTTACAAAAGAAGAATATGAAGTGATGAAAACTCACGCTCAGAAGGGCGGGGAAATAATTTATCACATTTTTAAGGATATTGATGCGCCTGAATTTGCAGGAATTTCAGAAAGTATCGCAAATTATCATCATGAACGCTATGACGGAAGCGGCTACCCCAAAGGCCTCAAGGGCGAAGAGATTCCTCTGGAAGCGCGCATAATGGCTATTGCCGATGTTTACGACGCCCTTGTAAGTGAACGCTGCTACAAGCCGGCCTACTCTTTCGAAAAGGCCTTTGAAATAATCCAGGAAGGAATGGGCAGACATTTTGACCCTATGCTGAACAAATATTTTCTTGCCTGCCGTGAAAAAATTGAGGCCTACTACAAAGAAAATCTGTAATAAGCCCCGAACCTTCTATTTTATGATGCTGTCCTGCTCCCATCTGACATGGCAGCTGTCAAGCCTGCAGTTACCAGCCGATAAATCAGGCTCTTTTTCAAGGTAAACCTTATCTGCTTCCTGCATTGCATAAACTTCAAGCTCAAGCGCAGTAAAATCAATATTCTGATTTACATAACGCTTTAAGCCCAGCTCAAAAGCAATATCCTGCTGCATAAAGAAGTGGTCGTCCAGAAGCTTTTTCTTGCCGTCAACAAGACCGTAAAGGCGGACTTTATCACCGGTGTAGAAAATATTTACAAATGAGTCATTAGCCTTACCAGCCTTAAGCTGACTTACCAGAGCACTGACATCAAGCTGATAAAGTGATTTTTCTGCATCCGAAGAAAGTTCTTTTACGATTACTTCTCCGTCAATTTTTTCTTCTGCCTTTTCATAAAGAGCAAATTCAAAGGCAGGCATATTTTCAGCAAGATTTTTGTTCAGGCTGCCAGTCTTTGTAAAGCCATCCGGGACAACTTTTAATTCCGGGTAAGAAAGGAAAGTCTGTTTACCGCTGCCAGTCAGATGTACATTACCTTTTTCGTCTGTGATTACGGCTGAATCAGAAATGATAAGACTTCCGTCAGCAAGCTTCCAGGCATTGAGGGCATCTTGCCGGTTGAGTACAAGATATTTTACCTTACCTTCGTCAGCAGCCTTTTCAAACTGGAAGAAATCTTTTCTTGCTGTCTGATTTTTGCGGCCGTAGAAAACTACAGAGCCGTCTGAAAGCTTGCAAAGCGGACTTACAGAAGCAGTCTTTATCTTCACTCCGCCGAATTCCATATTAAATGGAAGGAAGAAGTATTCTTTATCCGCAAGATCAAAAGCAGGAAAATCAGTTCCATCCGGAGCTGTAATTTTGCAGGCCTTATGCTCTGCCATATTGTGCAGGCGAACATAATTATTCACAAAAAGATAGCCTTTTTTTCCGTCTGTACGGAAAGAATATCGTAAATCCTTAAGATTATCAGGCTGCAGAGGATTATCAGAAGGAATATGGGCAGCAAGGCCACAGAATTCCTCGCCAAAATCGTGAACAAAACCTGCAAAAAGTTTAATTTCACGCAGAGTATCGCTTACCTGACCATATTCGCGGACAGGAGCACGGAAGTCATAATTCTTTTCCGGAAGATTATTAAGATAGCCGGTAGCCTTAGATTCCTGCAAGGTCGTAAGTTTTCCGTCCGGGTTTGTACCGCCGTGGTACATATAATAACCCAGAAGATTACAGCCGCTTCCCATTTTTGAAAGAGTCATAGCACCAACGTCAGAAGCCTGAGCAATTGTGCGTCTGTGCTCAGTTACCTGAAGACCGCCGCCAAGTTCTGCCGTAAGATAAGGGAATTTTGAAGAATCAAAGGTGATTCCATAGCCTAAGCCGTGGTCACTTCCGATATTGTGGTCGTTGCGTTCGTAAGTAAAAACAAAGTTTCCGCTCGGCTCAATTTTTGTTACCCGCTGATCCCAGGGAGCATCGCAGTAGCCGCCCATTACAGGAAGCATTCCGCCGGTTCTTGCTCCGCCCCAGCCGGTTGCCGTGTACAAAGGCAGGTTAAAGCCTTCTTCTTTTGCAATCTGCTGAAGACGTCTCATATGTTCGTCACCGCTTTCGTCAGAAAGACCGCCGCAGTGCCCGTATTCATTTTCAATCTGCACGCCAATAATTACATTGTCGTCCCTATCCGGCTGGCAAAGAAAGTCCTTCGCTTCCAGATAAAGTCTTGCATACCATTTGCGTACAGTTTCAAAATAACGCTCGTCGTTTTCGCGGAGCGGGAAATCTTTTTTCAAAAGCCAGTCAGGAAAACCTCCGTTTCTAGCCTCCGCATGACTCCAGGGACCGATTCTGAGTAAAAGCTTAACGCCACAATCGCGACAGGCCTGCAAAAATTCCTTCAAATTCCGGTCACCGGTAAAATCATACTGACCTTCAATTTCTTCGTGATGAATCCAGATTGTATAAGCCGAAACGATATCAACTCCACCGGCCTTCATCTTGTTCAAAGACTCACGCCAGAATTCGTGAGGATAGCGCGAATAGTGAATTTCCCCCATCACAGGGAACCAGCGTTTTCCATTACGGAAAAGCGACCTTTCATCAAATGAGAATGCATTCATAAATAAATCCTGCTTTTAAATTAGATTTCCGGGACAAGCCCGGAAAAGACATCGTTACTCTTTTACAGCTGCGCCGCCAAAGCTTGTAATCATTGTTTTCTGAGTAAGAAGGAAGAAGATTACAAACGGAATTACGACAATCAGCGAACCTGATGCAAAAGTTGTAAACTCGTTTTTCTTGTCTGTTACAAAGCTGAAAAGTCCCAGAGCCAGAGTCTGTTTTTCCGGAGAACGGAGAACCATCTTAGGGAAGATAAAGTCCATCCATGGGCCGATAAAGCTTGTAAGGGCAAGGAAAGTAATAATCGGGCGTGTAATAGGAAGGATAATCTGCACAAAAGTACGCAGGTTAGAAGCTCCGTCAATTCGGGCAGCCTCATCCAGATTCTTTGAAACAGTATCCATATAGTTCTTTACAAGCCAGGTGTTGTAAGGAATGTTTCCGGCAGTATAAACCAGAACAAGTCCCCAGAGAGTATCATATCCACCAATTCGAAGGAGGATTACGTAAATTGCAATCATTCCAACGAAAGAAGGGAAAATCTGAAGAATCAAAAGGGAAAGCATCATAGGCTTCTTAAAAGCAAACTTAAAGCGGCTGAATACGTAAGCACTCAGGGAAGCGGTAATTACTGTAAAAAATGAAGTCCAGAATGCAATGTAAAGAGTATTCATAAACCACTTTACGTAATGTGTTTTTGTAAGAAGGAACTTAAAGTGCTTCAAAGTAAAACCATCAGCAAAAGGAACAATACTCATAGATGCAACACTGTTACCAGGTGCAAATGAGCCGCTGATAACATAAACCAGAGGATAAATTACCAGAAAGGAAATAATGGTAAAAATAATATAAATTACACCTCTATTAATAAGGTCTGTAGTTTTTGTACGGGAAATTTCTTTGTCCTGCATTATACTTCTCCTTCCTTATAGGCTTTTGTCTGTCTGAAATTGAAAATTGCAAACGGTGCAAGAACAATAAAGATCATAACTGCAATTACAGATGCATAGTTATATTTCATCAGGGTAACAGTCAAATTGTAAATCCATGAAACAAGGATATCCGTACCACCGGCAAGGGTTGTCGTTGTATCCGAAACTGTAGGCGCACCGCCAGTAAGGAAGTAAATGGCACCAAAGTTATTGATATTGTGGGCAAAACTCATGATGATAAGCGGCATTGTCTGATACAAAACCAGAGGAAGTGTAATTTTTCTGAAAATCTGAGTTTTATTGGCACCGTCAATTCTGGCAGCCTCATACATATCCTCAGAAATTGCAGTCATTGTTCCCATAGAAAGCAGCATAAAGTAACCGAAACCAGCCCAGAGGTTTACAAGTACACAAGTCATCTGAGCCATAGTTGCAGTTCCAAGCCATGGAATTGTCTTATCAGGACGAAGAAGACCAATAGCCTGAAGAGTTCTGTTGATTGTACCAAAGGTTCCATTCAAAAGATTCTTCCATACAAGAAGACTTACAACGCCAGGAACAGCATAAGGAAGAATGAAGATAAAGCGGAAGGCAGGAGCAATTTTTACGTTGATTTCCTTGAGCTGAACGGCAACAATCAAACCACCGAAGTAACAGGTGAAGGTTGAAAGCACAGCCCAAACAAGAGTCCAGCCGGCAACACGGGCAAAACCCTTTGACCAGGTTGCGTTACCACCCATAAGCTCATAGAAGTTTTGAAAGCCAACCCAGTCAACAGTATTGGCCGGCGGAATGTGTGCAGGATCTGAATAGTTTGTAAAGGCAACGCATACAGAAAAGAGAAGCGGTACAATTACAAAAATTACTACTATAATAAAACTTGGAGCAAGACCAAAAAGCGGGAAGGATTTTCCAAGTGCTGTATTCAAATGTTCTTTCTGATTGCCTAAGTATCCTTTACGGCAATAGTCTTTATATTCTTTTGTCGCACTTTTTACAGAAATGATATAAACGATAACAAATATTGCGACAAATGCAAGCATCAAAATGCCGTCAATAAGCATAAAAACGGAATTATCACGTTGTTTTATAGGAAGATCCGGATGTGGTGTACCCAAAGTGATAAGATCGAAAAGTTTTCTGACAGTATTAGGCAATAAGGCGATAAAGAGAATTTCACACAAAGCAAAGAAAAGGCCTTTTACATAATCGTGCAGATAAACCAGATGGGAAAGTCCCATAAAGCAGGATGCAGTAATTTTTATCTTTTTTTCTGAACTGCCATCCTTTGGTAATTCCTTTGACATTAACGTCCCCCAAAAAATAAGTTGAAATATGATTTTATTTCAAGAAAAGCGCGGAGCTGTTAAGACAATTTTAACAGCCCCGTTAGAATTATGCAAAATTATTTGCCAAGGATTGTTTTGTTACAAGCATCAAGTTCAGGTTTGATTGGTGCGCCTTCCCAGATGTTTACAGAAGCAGCATTCATAGCAGCCCAGTACATACCCATTTCCGGAATAGATGGCATTGGGAATGCATAGTTTAACTGCTCCATGAAACCGGCAAGGTAAGGACTTGAAACAGGAACGCTTACTGATGGTACAGTACCAGTCAAGTCAAAGCGGAGTTTCTGCATTTCTGGAGTAAGAAGGAATTCTGCAAATGCATTTGCTTCTTCAGGATGTTCTGTGTAAGCAGATACGAACATAGCACGTGTTCCAGAGAATGAAGAACAAGGTTTTGATTCACCAGGAAGTGAAGGAAGAGCTTTTACACCGAATTTAACACCAGCATCTTCGAAAGGTTTGATGTTCCAGAGACCTGTGATGTGCATAGCAGCGTTTCCGGCAGCAAAGTTAGAGTCACAAGTAGAAGTGTTCAAGTCAGCAGCAGGAATATCAATTGATTTTCTGAGTTTCTGGAAGAAAGTCATACCTTTTACAGAAGCATCAGAGTTGATGTTTGTAGAAGTTGTATCTGTTCCAGAAGGTCCAAAGAGGCGGTTTCCTTCAGCAGTTGTAAATACGATTGTGTAGTAAGCGTTTCCTACATCCATTACGAAACCATATTTTCCAGGATGTTCTGCACTGAATTTTTTAGAGAAATCAGCAATTCCTTCCCAGGTTGTTGGAACATCAGCTTCGTCTACAAGCTCCTTGTTGTAGAAAAGAGCATATGTTTCTGCAGAAACAGGATAACCGTACATTTTTCCATTATAAGTAAGGGCTGTTGAACATGCACCGAGAACTTCTTTTTTAACAGCTTCCGGATTATTTGTTGGAAGTACGTGTCCACCAGTTACAAGAGTACCAAGTCTGTCATGAGGAGCGGCAAACAAATCAGGTCCTACTCCAGCTGGTCCGTCAAGTGCAATCTGAGTAACTGCATCACCAAGTTCTACGTTTACAAATTTAACAGTTACATTTGGATGCTTCTTTGTGAAAGCTTCACCGGCCTGTCTGATGAATTCATCAGGACCATTTGTTGATTCCCATACTGTAAGTTCTACCTTCTCTTTAGAAGCCTTCTTTCCACCACAAGAAGTAAAAGCCAATCCTGCAGCAACCAAACATGCAGCTGCACCCCAAATCTTTTTGTTCATAAATATATCCTCCTATTTTTGAACAAGTCAGGCATTTAGCCCGATAAATGAATTAGTATTTTTTAGTTTATAAATAAATCTTACAACGTTAATCAACACGTGTCAATTTTTATTTTACAATAAAAAATACAATTTTAATAAATTTATTGTAGCACGGTTTAGATTAGCGGTAAACTAAAATCTTTTAAAATTTGTATATTTTTACGCCAAACATTTGATTATTTTTCCCCTCACCCCCTAGACAAAGCCAATCATAAATGTTAAAGTAACAACACATTTTTGGTGTGGTACCCAAGCGGTAAGGGATCGGTCTGCAAAACCGTCATTGGTTGGTTCGACTCCAATCCACACCTGAGAAGCCAAAAAAGGACAGTCCAGTGGACTGTCCTTTTTTGCTCTGATGAAATAGAATAAAAAAATAATTTCGTTCCGAAATTATTTTTTTACACTCTATTCAAATGCACTTAAATTTGTGGACTACCTTTTTATTTTTGGTCGAGTAGAGACCAACTTACAACTGTAAGTAAAAGTTTTTACTTTAGGTAAACGCAGTAGCGATGGGAGCCCCCTGCGAAGCAGCCGACCGCAACGAACGAAGTGAGTGAGGACGGTGAGCGTCAGCGAAGGGCGGACGTAGCGACCGCCGCTTGCGGCGGGACTGCCCCTTTTTTACTCTTGATTCAATAAAGTCTCCTTATCACTACGCAGAGGCAAAGCCCCGTAGTGTTCATATATATAGAGCCGGCGCTTAAGTGCCGGCTCATTTTTTTATTCCTCTTCCACACCTGGCTTCAAATCCGGACGCTCTGTAAATACAACTTCCAGAACCTTATTCAGAAGATTTTCATCCTTAAAAATCAGCTGAACAGTACCACGGGATTTCGTTTCAATAACAAGCACATTTTTCGGGTAGTTTTTCTGCTCGGAGGCAGGCAGCTGCAAAACCGGAAAAACAGCTATATCGTCATAAAGCACAGCCTCAGAATCAACAATCAGTGCATTCTGCCAGGCGCCGTTGAGAGTCATAAGGGAAAACTGACGGGCGGCAAACTCAATTCCCAGGATCGCAGTTCCGCAAAAGGCAATCTCTACAAAAACAGAAAAATAGCGGATTTTTACCACAAAAATAATCAGCCAGCACAGAAGCACGATAAAAAGTGTCTTAAAAAAGGCCCGTTTTTTTGCCTTGATTTCTACTATGCGGCGGCCGGCTCTGAGAAGAACTGCACGGCGTCGCAGCGGTATTGAAAGCAGAATGACTAGAGACGCGCAGTAAGAAATCAACAAAAGAATAAAAGTTATATCCATAAAAGCTCCTCGCTTGTTTTATCATCAAGATCTTCACTGCCCTTCAAGTCAGCAGCGTCACCTTTTCGCGCAAAAAAGTCCTTCAGGGCATTTTTTGTGGAAACAAAGGCAAGGGGAAGGGAGTCTATTTCGGCGGCTGAGCTTATTTTTTGTACAACTACTTCTTCAACCTCGCTTTTCTGGGCATTTAATTTTGCAGCAAGACTTTTCAGGCTGCTCCTGCCTGCATTGTATCCGTCACCTGCCCAGCCGGCGACACCTTCCGCGGCGGCGTTTTCCCCGCCATCAGCCGATTCTCCGGCGATTTTTGCGGTAAAAAACATGTCGCAGGTTTTGTAGGTGATGTTTTTGTATTCATAGGTGTTGGGGTAAGAACCAAGATAGCGGATATCTGTGACACGGGCGCCAAGTTCTTCCAGGCATTCACGCTCTACAGCCTTTTCGGCACTTTCGTCTGCATCTATAAAGCCGCCCGGCTGGGTCCAGAGGCCTTTTTTTGGTTCTTTGGCGCGTTTTTCAAAAAGAAAGTTCTTGTCGTCGTCAAAAATCAGGACGCCCACTGAGGCCGCAACATTGCAGTAAAGGTCAAAGCTGCAGTCCGGGCAGAACCATTTGCGGTCATTTTTATTCTGAATATTCTTACTGCCGCACATAGGACAGAGTTTGAAGTCATTTTTCATAAGGTGATTATAGCGGATTTTGTGGAAATTGGGCAGAGAGGAAAAAAAATTGCCACACGGAACATAGTCCGTGCGGCTTATATATTTATAGTTTAAAACCAGATACTTAGTTTGAAGCTGTGTAATTTTCTACAAAATGAAGGACATTTTTATCAGCTGCCTGATAAAGATAAGTTCCATCATAATAGCCTGGCATAGTCTGATTTTTTTCGGTTACTTTCAAAGTTACTAAACCACCATCATTTGTAAATGTCAACGCAACCGATTCACCATGCACTACCATAGTTCCAGTTCCGTCGGCTTTAAGAGTCATAGAATCACCATCATTTGTGGTCCATTTTGCGAAAAGGCCTTCACCACTTGCTCTTGTAGCTTTTGATCCCTGTAGAAGTTTATCACCTACTTTTATAATTGTTATAGTTCTCCAATCGGATTCTGCATATTTACCAACCTTATATTTTACCCCCTCAATAGAATCGTCTTTATAACATTTTCCGCCATGGAAAAGATAGTAACGATCTTCAAGTTTTCCTGAGTCACCATTATTCTGGAATTTGAAGATTTTATCTGCAAGTTGAGAATCAGTAAAAGTAAGTTCTGTAACAGTCATCTTTGCTTCACTTACAGTTCCTGTTGCAGCTGGTGTTGTAGTAGGCACAGTCTTTTTCTCTGTTTTTTCTGCCGCACTTGCTGTAACTTCAGTTCCATCTGAAGATTTTAAAGTAATGCTTTCTCCACCAAGCTGACCAGTGTAAACTTTACCGTTTTTATCTGTATAAGTAATTGTCTTTCCGTCTTTGCTGAGGGTAACCTTACTTCCGTCTGCTGCTGTAACTGTAATACTTCCGTCCTCGCCAACTTTTACTTTGTCAGTTGCATCAGCTTTTCCATCAGTTTCAGTATAAACATACTCTGTTTCACCGATTTTTACAGTTCTTGTCTTAACTGAAACTTCTTTTGTAGCAGCTGGCGCTGTTGCATCATCACTGCTGCCATTCGAGCAAGAAGCAAAACCAAACATAGTAGCCAGAGCGGCTACGGCCAGACAAAGTTTTAAAAACTTTTTCATTTAATAAACTCCTGTGTGCGCGGGCTTAAATTCTTTCCCGCGCTGTTTTTTTCCGGATAAGAAAAGAATAAATATTTCTTATCTATTCTTTATTATACAAAAAAAAAAAAGCACTCCCGCAATTTTTTTTGTCTGTTTTACATTTTTTTACTTTACTTGCCCTATCCTTCTTTTTTTTCTATATTAATAAAGACTAACAAAGATTTTTTAGAGGATACGATGAACGAAAAATTAATAAGTGATTACAAAACTTTCCTGGATAAGGGAAAAACTGAGCGTGAATGTGTAGCTCAGATTATTGAGAGTGCAAAGGCTAAAGGCTACAAAGATATTTCTGAATTTAAAAAGCTTAAAAAAGGTGACAAGGTTTACATCACAAAGATGAACAAGGCTATCGCCCTTTTTGAAATTGGAAGCGGAAAACTTGAAGAGGGAATGAACATTCTTGGCGCCCACATCGACTCACCACGTCTGGATGCAAAACAGAATCCCCTTTACGAAAAAGACAACATCACATATCTCAACACCCACTACTACGGCGGAATTAAAAAATACCAGTGGACAACCCTGCCCCTTGCAATTCACGGTCTTGTCTGCAAAAAAGACGGCAGCATCGTAAATGTTGTAATCGGAGAAGACGAAGCAGATCCTGTTTTCTGCATTTCCGACATTCTGCCTCATCTTGCCCAGGAACAGGTTCAGAAGAAGGCTTCTGAGTTTATTACCGGCGAAGACCTGGATTTGATTATGGGCTCTTCTGTGCCGGTTAAAAAAGATGCCAGCAAGGATGAAAAAAAGGACGCAAAGGAAAAGAGTAAAAAGCTTGTTCTTGAACTTCTGAAAGAAAAATACGGCATTGAAGAAAATGATTTCAATTCTGCCGAGCTGGAAATTGTTCCGGCAGGACTGGCTCGCGACCTCGGACTTGACCGCTCAATGATTCTTGGCTACGGCCAGGACGACCGTTCCTGCGCCTTTACTTCCCTTGCGGCCCTTCTGGACAGCCAGGCAGACGAGCGCACAAACTGCTGTCTCTGTGTAGACAAGGAAGAAATCGGAAGTGTGGGTGCAACCGGCATGGCAAGCAATCTTTTTGAAAATTTTGTTGCAGAAATTATTGCCCGTACGGAAGATTCTTACAGCGAGCTTACTTTGCGCCGCTGTCTTGCAAACTCGAACATGCTTTCAAGCGACGTAAATGCCGCCTACGACCCTATGAATCCGGGCCTTTACGACAAGGAAAACTCAAGCCTTCTTGGCGGCGGAATTGCCTTCCAGAAATTTACAGGAAGCCGGGGAAAATCAGGTGCCAGTGACGCAAATCCTGAGTTCATCGCAAAAATCCGCGCCGCAATGGACGAGAAAAAGATAAGCTACCAGCTTTGTGAGCTTGGAAAAGTAGATCAGGGCGGCGGCGGAACAATCGCCTACCATGCCGCAAAATACGGAATGAACGTTCTGGACGCCGGAATTGCAGTGCTCAGCATGCACGCCCCATGGGAAATTACAAATAAGGAAGATTTAAGCCAGCTGTATGAGGGCTATAAGGCTTTCCTGCAGCTGAGATAGATTGAAAAATAACTAGAAAACACTCATAAAAAAAATGCGCGAAGGAGTGTAGCGTGGGGCAAAAACACTCTGATTGTTGCGACCGCGTGAGCGGTCAAATCTATAGTTTCTTTTCAACAATCAGCGTGTAGCGCATTATTGCGCGGTTTTGAACCACGCTACGCGACTGGGAGCATTTTTTTTGTAAGGTGATTTTTTTTAGTTAGATTCCAGCTTCAATATATCGCATATGCGGTCAAAATCATTTTTCGAGCTGTATTCAATCACAATACTACCCTTATCGATTGTACCGTTCAGCGTAATTCCGCGCACACCAAAAAGATTTTTCAGCTGCTGTTCGAACAAAGCTACATCAGGATCTTTTTTTGCAGCCTTTTTTGCTTTTTTAGCCGCACTTGCACGACCGCCGTTATTAAAGGCATCAGCCATAGCTTCAGCCTCGCGTACAGAAAGTCCTGAACCCAGAATCTTTCCATACATAACCCGCATATCAGAATCTGATTTTACCATCAAAAGGGCACGGGCATGACCGGAAGTAATCTGCCCGGCAGCCAGCGCCTTCTGAATATCTTCAGGCAGGTTCAAAAGACGGATAGAGTTTGCAACAGTTGTGCGCGCCTTTCCAACCCTCTTTGCAACCTCTTCCTGAGTCAAATCACTCATCTGAACAAGATTGCGGTAAGCCATAGCTTCTTCTATAGGGTTTAAGTCAGTTCGCTGAATATTCTCAATAAGAGCCATTTCCAGCTTCTGCTGCTCATCAAATTTTCTAAGCTGAACAGGAACCTTTGTAAGGCCTGCAAGACGGGAAGCACGGGTTCGTCGTTCACCCGCAATAATATAAAATTCTTTTTCGTTAGCCTGCTCGATGATAATAGGCTGCAAAATGCCGTTTACCTTAATCGATTCGGCAAGCTCCTCAAGCTGCTTCTGGTTAAATTCAACACGAGGCTGCTGGGGATTAGGAATCAAAAGGGCCGGATCAATCCAAAGACCACCGTTTTCATCAACTTCAATACAATCGGGAAGATTTCCCTGAGATGCAGTCTTTGTCTTTAAAGCACCGACCGAAGTTACTGAGGCCGGTGAAACAGAAGTCTCCTTAAGGAGAGCTCCAAGTCCTTTTCCTAATCCTGTTGCTTTAGCCACGTCTGATTACCTCTTCCGCAAGTTTTTCATAGCTACGGGCACCTACACAGGAAGGGTCATATTTGCAGATTGGAAGTCCGTGAGAAGGAGCTTCGGAAAGTCTTACATTGCGCGGAATAATTGTATTGAAAACAACTTCCTTAAAATAAGATTTAACCTGCATTACTACATCCTGGGCAAGGCGGGTGCGTGAATCATACATAGTAAAGAAAATACCGCCGATAGTAAGCGACGGATTTATTTCCTTCTGAACCTTTTCAACAGTCTGAAGGAGGAGGGTAATACCTTCCAGGGCAAAATACTCACACTGCATCGGAACAAGAACAGTATCAGCAGCGGCAAGACCATTCAAAGTAAGGATTCCCAGAGAAGGAGGACAGTCAATCATTATATAATCATAAGAAGCTCTCAAAGGCTCAAGTGCATTTTTCAAGAAGAATTCGCGGTTTTCCTGATCTACAAGCTCGATTGCCGCACCAGACAAGTCCAGCGAAGCACTGATTGCATCAAGATTTTCAATTCCCGTGTGTTTTACAGCGTCTTTTGCATCAATCTGACCAGCCAGAAGTTCATAAATAGTCGGCTTATCCTGAGAAACTCCTACACCGCTGGACATATTTCCCTGCGAGTCAAAATCAACAAGAAGAACTTTTTTTCCGGCAAGAGCAATATAAGCCCCGATATTTATAGCGGAAGTTGTCTTTCCAACTCCACCCTTCTGATTTACAAAAACAATAGTCTTAGCCATAAAATTAGTATAACATTTTTTGTAAAATTAGTATATTAGAAGAATGTTGATTTCTTCTACCCTTTCAAAACCATCCTCTGACGTAGAATCCGTCCTTGGAAAGCCTTACACAAAAATCAAAATTACCGCAAGCTCGGGTGCCGGCGGCGCATCTTACTTTGCAGAATTTTTTACGGACAAACAGGTTTTTCATAAGCATTTTTCAGAAAAAGAAGCAGAAGATTTTATAGAAGAACAGGCAGGAAAAACTTTTAAAAACTGCGTAAAACGTACCGAAGACGAAGAAATCACAATCCTTGCAAACAAAAAAGGAAAAATCACAAGACTTTCCAAAAAGCTTGCAATCAAATTAAAGCCTAAAGCCGCTGATAAATCAGAAAAGAAAAAAAATTACCTTATTAAAGAAGGAACCCCCGTTCCATTTTTAGTTCTGCTGGGCGTAATGAATTCGGAAGGCAAAGTCATTTCATCAAAATACGACAAATTCCGCCAGATAAACCGCTTTCTTGAATTCATCGATGATATTTTAACTGACGTAACAGAGCTCAAAAATGCAGCCGGCGACCAGAACCCCGTAAGAATTGCGGACTTTGGCTGCGGAAAATCTTACCTCACCTTTGCGGTACATTATCTTCTTACAGAAATCCGCCATATCCCCTGCCAGATAGAAGGCCTGGACTTAAAAAAAGACGTAATTGCCTACTGCAATGAAATCACTAAAAAGCTGGGCTTAGAAAACCTGATTTTCCACACCGGAAACATCAGTGACTATTCCGGCAAAAATTCCCCGGACATCGTAATCACTCTTCACGCCTGCGACACAGCAACAGATTTTGCCCTGAAATACGCCTGCCAGCGGGGAGCAAAGGCAATTCTAAGCGTTCCCTGCTGCCAGCACCAGATAAACAGCCAGCTGCAAAAGCTTCCTGCTGAAAAAAAATCGGCACTCAAAGGCTCAGACTTTGCGCCGCTTCTAAAATACGGCCTTATCCGGGAACGCTTTTCTGCACTTTTGACAGACGCCCTCCGCGGCCAGTGGCTGGAAGACCAGGGATATTCCGTTCAGCTTATGGAATTCATCGACATGGAGCACACGCCAAAGAATATTTTGATTCGCGCGGTAAGGAAGGCTGAACAGGCAGGAACCGGCACCGGCAGCGCGGGGGACGTAAGTGACACTTTCCGCGAACACAGCGCCCCTTCAATTGTAAGCTCACTGTCGCTCGCGCCGGAAATCTACAGACAGTAACTAATCTCCCAGTTCAACCCTCTGACCGCCGTTAAACATAGTCTCAAACTGCTCGCGTTCAAGCGGCACGTTGGCATCATAACGCCGCTTCTGGGCATCAATTTCTTCAAAAGACCACTTGCGCCCCTTGTTCATACCGGGACAGTCGGCAGCACATTCGTTCCAGGTCTTTTGGTCAGCCACCATCCAGCTCCAGAAGGGATAGGTTGAACACTGCACAGGGCGGGCTTCGTAAGCCGAACAACCAGATTCCCACAAAATGCAGTCGTAATTGTCTTTTTCCAGCAGGGCCAGAACCTGTTTTCCGTAATAATAATCTGCCCAGCGGCAATATTTGCGGGCAAAATCAACTTCGCGCATTCCAAAATGAGCACAAAAAGCCTCTAAATCGCGGTGAGAAAGATAAACAAAGCCAGGCGAATGCCCGCAGCAGAAGGAACAGCGCTGGCATTCAAAATTAAGTCCGTTTTTATAGAACAAGTAAAACTCCTAAAGAAAAATACTCCCGCAGAGAACCAGATTTCGCTCCGCGGTGAACGCTGATAGGAAATTATTATATATTGCCAGCGTTCAATGCTACGCGAAACCCGAACCTCTGCTCCGTATTTTTTCCTACAAATAATTACCTATTCTATCAAATTTTGATAAAATAATAATATGAATGAAGAAAAAAAACGTGCACCAAGAAACAGAACTATCACACTTACAGACGAAGATAAATCACTTCTTTCTTCCCGACTGGTGCACGCAGAGGGCATTTCCGCTTCGGACGAAAATACCTTTATAAACCGAACAATAAATGCCGACCTGCTGACCGCCCTTCCAGAACTCCCGGATGCTTTTGCAGACCTTATTATCATCGACCCGCCCTACAATCTTTCCCGCAATTTCAACGGCCTTCATTTTAACGCCCGCTCAGAAGAAGCTTACGACGAATATTTAGCCTCCTGGTTTCCGCAAGTTTGCAAAAAACTCAAAGCAACAGGCTCCCTTTACATCTGCGGCGACTGGAAATGCACATCATCCCTGCAGCGGGCCGTCCAAAAGGAACTTACAATTTTAAACCGCATCACCTGGCAGCGGGAAAAAGGCCGGGGCGCAAAATCAAACTGGAAAAACGGCATGGAAGACATCTGGTTTGCCGTAAAAAATCCCGACGACTACTATTTTAATCTGGAAGCTGTAAAAATCCGGCGCCGCGTAATCGCGCCCTACAAGCAGGACGGAAAGCCCAAAGACTGGGAAGAAACAAAAAACGGAAACTTCCGCGACACCTGCCCTTCAAACTTCTGGGACGACATCAGCGTGCCCTTCTGGTCCATGCCAGAAAACACCGACCACCCGACCCAAAAGCCCGAAAAACTCTACGCAAAGCTGATTCTGGCAAGCAGCCGGCCCGGCGACGTAATTTTTGACCCATTTTTGGGAAGCGGAACTGCAAGCGTTGCTGCAAAAAAACTTGGCCGCCGCTGGTGCGGAATCGAACTCAACAAAGAATATGCCCTGCTGGCAGAAAAACGCCTGACCCTGGCCGACTCGGACACCACAATCCAGGGCTATGCCGACGGCGTTTTCTGGGAACGCAACACAGCAAACACTACCGCCCGTCTATGAGAAAAAGCGCCCGCTTCAATCCCGATTTTCCCCACCTCTACCTGATGATGAATAAACCTTTGGGTGCCGTTTGTGCCGTCGCCAGCGATTCGCATCCCACTGTTTTTTCTTTTTTAGATGATGAAAAGAAGAAGCAGGCATTCCTTGCCCCCCGCGGAGTGCGCCTTCACACGGTCGGTCGCCTTGACTCAGATACATCAGGCCTGCTTCTTCTGACTACCGACGGCAGATTTTCCCACCATATAACAGCACCGGAATCTGCCATAAATAAAACTTACCTGGTAACCTTAAAAAAGCCAATCGCCGACCCCGCCCAGCAGGAAGACTACATCAAAAAGTGCGCCGCCGGCCTTCTCCTGCCCCCAGACCATAAAGCCCAGCAAGAAAAATCCGCTCCCGCCAGGCTAACCTTCCGCTCCCCGGACATCTGCACCATCACCGTTACCGAAGGAAAATTCCACGAAGTCCGACGCATTTTCCGCGCACTTGGAAACGAAGTCTCCGCCCTGCACCGCCTTTCAATCGACAGTCTGCAGTTAGACAAAAATCTCGTCCCCGGCCAATACCGCGAACTTACGCAAGAAGAAATCTTATCTTTCAAAAAATAAAGCCTTAATATTCTTATCAACAGTCTCGCTCAATTCTTCCGCGCTGACTTCCCGGGCATCAGCAACAAAACGGTAAGTATGCTCAACAAAAACCGGAGAACAGGCCTGACCACGCAAAGGCACCGGCGCCAGGTAAGGAGAATCAGTTTCGCACAAAATGCGGTCTTCCGGCACATAGCGGAGCAGAGCCAGCATATCTTCCATCTTTGATTTTTTGGTATAGGTAACACTGCCGCTAAAACTGATGTACCAGCCTAAATCCAGAAACTTTTTCGCCTCTTCAAGGCCATAGCTGTAACAATGAATAATTCCATCGTGATTTCCAACCCGCTTGATACAGGCCAGAGTATCTTCAAAGGCATCACGGCTATGTATAATAGAAGGAAGCTTCATTTCCCGGGCGAGATTCAGCTGCATTTCAAAAAGCTCCTGTTCGCCAAAAAAGGTTTCGCTGTCAAAATCACTTTCGCAGCGGCCGTCAGCCCCCGCCGGATTCCAGTGGTGGTCCAGACCGAACTCCCCAAGCGCCACAATTTTTCTATGTAATGTATCCTGATTTTCATCATTAGCCGCGCACTCAATCTGCGCCTTCAAAACTTCCATTCTCTGAGCCCGCGCATGAATCTCATCTACACTGGGCCAGATTCCCGCAGAAAAATAAACAAAATCGCGGGCCTTCGTAGCCGCATCAAAATCCATCTGACTTATTGCCTTTTCCAGGCAGGCCTGGCGTTCCAGAAGGTCATCCGCCTCCGTACCAATATCAAGGGCAAAAGCACACTTACGCTCCGCCATGGCAGTCAAAGCTGCCGCCCCGTCAACTCCCCGGTTTTCTGTCATATTACGAAAATGAAAATGTGTATCACTGAACATAGCCCCAAGTATAGCGGATATAAGGTGCAATTTCAAAATGTAACAGAGCTCCTTAATTGCATAAAAACTGGCTCCCGGTCGCAGAGTATGGTTCAAAACCGCGCAATAATGCGCTACACGCTGATTGTTGCAAAGAAACTATTGCATTGACCGCTCACGCGGTCGCAACAATCAGAGTGTTTTTGCCCACACTCTGCTCCCTCGCGCCAGCCTTCCTAAACATAAAAATACCCTCTTTACTATCCCCTATTCCCTATCCCCTATTTACTATATATACTATTCCCTATGACCGACGTATCAAAATTTCAAGCCGATATTCAGCGGCTATTAAAGCACGACCGCCAGGCTAACAGCGGAAAATCTGACTTTATGCGCATTGCGCCCGACCTTCAGAAGCTTTTTGCCCGCTTCACCAGCCTTCCGGAAACTCTTGCTAACTCCGTTTTTGAATACTGGGAAAATGAATATATTCATAATTCAAGTGAACTTGAAAACGAGCCGACCTCAGACCATATCGAAAAGCTTGCCGCCATGCTCTCCTTCCTCGAAGGTGATGACGACGTCGATGCCCTTGCCGATAACGACTGGACCGAACTTGCCGACATTGTCCGCTACGAGGCCGACGACCTTCCTATGGATTCCCTGCAGACCCTCATGTCAACTCTCGTAAGTAAGGGGGCATATTAGGGCGTGCCGGCAGTAAACTGCCGTCGGGCCTTCCGTGGCTTGCTGACGCGCGGTGCTTCGCACTGGCTCCGCCACCACTCCACGCCCTCACGCATCTAAAAATATTACCTTTATATGCAATTTTCAGAAAATATTTCTTCTTATTACAGTTCCTGCACTCAGTGTCCGCGCAAATGCGGCGTAAACCGTATGGAAGGCAAAACCGGTGTCTGCGGCGAAACTTCAGAACTCCGTGCCGCCTTTGCAGGCCTTCACTTCGGCGAAGAGCCCTTAATCACCGTGCACGGGGGAAGCGGAACAATCTTTCTTACAGGCTGTACCCTGCGCTGCGCCTTCTGCCAGAACTATCAGATTTCCCAGGACGGACTTGGTGCCCCCCTCACCTCAGAAAATTTCACAAAAATCTGCCAGAACCTGCAAAATGCCGGTGCAGAAAATATAAACCTTGTAACTCCAAGCCATCACATTCCTCTTTTAGCAGAATTTATCCGTGCCGCAAAAGCTGACGGCATCACAATCCCCTTCTGCTGGAACTCTTCAGCCTACGAGTCAGTAGAAATGCTGGAGCTGCTCAAGGGCCTAGTTACAATCTGGCTGCCGGATCTTAAAACCCTAAAACCGGAACTTTCAAAAAATCTTTTTGCTGCCGAAGACTATCCGGAAGTTGCCACAAAAGCAATCAGCTGGATGATAAAAAATCACCCTTTCAGAATCAAAGAAAAAAACGGCATCGACCGGGAAAGTGGAAACCTCTGTTCAAAAGAAAAAATGCTTCAGGGCGTAATCATTCGTCACCTTTATCTTCCGGGCCACTTTGAAGAAACTGCCGATGTTCTTTCCTGGCTCAAGGAGAACGCAGACGGCGATGCAATCATTTCCCTGATGAATCAGTACACACCGGTTCCTTTTGAAGAAGAAAAAGGCCGGGCCGAACGCCGCCAGAAATCACTTTCTTCCATAGAAAACCGCCTGGTTACCGCCCAGGAAGACGGCGACATCCAGGATTTAATCGAAGCCTATGATTTTGACTATCTTTTCTATCAGGAACTTTCTGATGATACAAGCTGGCTGCCTGATTTCCGCCGCCCTCAGCCCTTCTCAAATAAACTCGCAAAACCCTTGTGGCATTGCGAAGGTCGCAATTTCTAACACCAACTTCCAGATCTTCCCAACCTTCGCTTAACATTTTGCAGGCAAAATGTTTTTGGGTGCATATTTTTCATACTAAGTTCCTCTTTTTTTTCTTGCGCGCTTGATTTTTTGGAGTATAATATTAATAACATTTTTTAATTAGTTTTCATCAGGAGGAACAAAAAATGAAAAGACTTATCGTATTAACAGCAAGCGTGCTTCTTGGTTTTACATCTTTATTTGCTCAGAAAATCCCTGCTTCAAGAGATATTCTTCCAGTAGTTCTGGAATTTGCAAATGACAGCGAATCTTTCAAAGAAAGTGAACTTCAGATTGCAGATATTGCAAACAATGAATATGTAATCACCGGTTACTGTGTAAAAAAACACACTGTTGGATTTATCAGACAGGATTACACTGTTGCAATCAGAAGAAATGAGACAGATTTTATCGTTGAAGTTTCTGATATGACAACAATCGGTTCTGACAGTGACGGAAATCCATTGGAAACTGCTACTCAGACATCTAACACAAAGAAATCTACTGACAGACTTGCAGCCATGATTAAAAAAGACCTTGCAAAACGTCTTATTTCATGGGGTGATCAGGAATATCAGGAAAAATTGAGCAAGGCTCTTACATCTCCTGTTATTATGAGCAACATTTCAAGACAGTCAGCTCTGGTTTTCAAGAAGTTCGTAACAGATAACAAGATTGTTGGAAAACCAGCAGAATTCCAGATTTATGTAAGCAAGGTTGACGCTGGAAGCGGAGACTATGCTAACGTTATCACAGGAAAAGCATTCTGCGGTTACAAAACTGGTGCTGGCGGAATTCCAAAGGCAGAATACGTTCCTGTAACAGTTTACACAAACAACACAACATCAGATCCTGTTTACATTGCAAAAGGAACAATCAAAGATGTAAAACGCGCTGACAAAGGCGGTCTTGCTTTCATCGAAATCAACGAATAGTTTTTAGCTTGATTTTTAATCCCGCCCGACTTACCGGACGGGATTTTTTTTATAACCTTTAAGGAGGCTTATTAATGAAAAAATTATCTGTAAAATTCTTTTCCGTAATTGCATCATTTTTTTTGCTTGGCTTGTGTTTTTCTTCCTGTGACTACGGTTCTGATGATTCTGGCAGCGGCTCTGTAACTCCAACGCCGGTCGATACAGGTTTTTCGGGAAATTTCTATCTAGCTGATTTGAAATATAATCTTGATGATGAAAATCCAACAGCAAGCTCTTATTTCTATCTCTATAAATTTGAAAGAAATGGAGATGTAACAGTAATACGTGATGGAATGAATTATAATAAAGTCTTGTCTAATGGATTCTATAATGACCATTATAGCTCAAAATCTACCTACACTTATGATAAGACAAATTCAACTGTAACCATAAGTGATGGTAGAAAAGGAAGTATAGATTCTGATGGAAATCTGAAAATAGGCTCTAATACATACAAAAAAACAGCAGCCTCTGATTTTTATATTCACACATCAGCAAAGTACATAAAAGCAAGGGGAGACATTTCTGGAATAAAATATTGTGCATTAAATTATTTCCTGATGGAAGATAATAAATACACATTACGCAAATGGTCTACAGTAGATTCAAACTCCTCAGATTCTACAGAAACAGGAACTTTTACAAAGTCTGGTTCAACAGTAACCTTTACAAGTTCATCGGGAACAACTACCACCGGAACCATAACAGATGGAGGAAGTTTAACATACGAAGATACTTCTTATTATCACCGATAATATTTTGTCAAAAGGCCGGCCTTGAGCCGGTCTTTTTCTTTATAAATCATCTTAATAAGAAAAAAAACAATACTTTAGTTGAACGCTAAAAATCTTATCAAATTCGATTATATTCTTCTGTTATTTCTGTTATTTTATGCTATAATTTTTGCATGGCAAATTCTAATAAAAAACTTACAGGTGTAGCAGTTCCCCTTGGAGCCTTATACACAACAGAAAATCCAGTAATCGGTGAATATCCCGACCTTGCAGATTTTGCAGGCTTTTGTAAAAAATCAGGAATCGACATTATTCAGCTTCTTCCGGTAAATGATACAGGAACTCAAAGCTCTCCATATTCAGGACTTTCGGCTTATGCCCTTCATCCTATATATATAAGACTTTCAGATATTGCAGAATTTGAAGCTCTTTATAATTCAGATGAAAAATTCAAAAAGAAATACGATGATTTTATAAAAAAATTCGGCTACTGCCTGCGTTACGACTACGACGGAATCTCAAAAGCAAAGGAAAATCTCCTTCTTCTGCTTTATTCTTCTTCAGAAACCTACAAAAACGGAAAGGCTGACGAAAAACTGGCAAAATTCATAAAGGAAAACGACTGGATTAAAACCTACGCCGTTTATAAGAACCTCAAGCATAACTATGAACAGGCAAGCTGGAAAAGCTGGCACAAAGAAGACCAGAAAAAATCCGCAGAAGAAATTCTTAAGTTGTGGAATACTAAGGCATTTCATAAGGAACACCTCTTCCATGCCTGGTGTCAGATGATTGCCGCTGAGCAGTTTTCAGCTTCAACAAAAAAAGTTCACGATCTGGGAATAAAAATCAAGGGCGATATGCCTATTCTTATGAACGACGACTCCTGCGACGCCTGGGCCTTCCCTCAGTTCTTCAATCAGGAGCTGCGCGCAGGTTCCCCTGTTGATAACGAAAATCCTACCGGCCAGAACTGGGGCTTCCCAACCTACAACTGGAAAAACCTCAAGGCAGACGATTATTCCTGGTGGAAAAAGCGCCTGACTCTTTCAGAAAAATATTATGATGCCTACCGCCTTGATCACATTCTGGGCTTCTTCCGCATCTGGGCTATTCCGGACACAGATGCAAATGCAATTAACGGACACACAGAGCCTTATGCAGCACTTAAAATCGATGATTTATACAAGCTGGGCTTTGATGACGACAGAATCCGCTGGCTGAGTCAGCCTCATATTCCTACAGGTGTAGTCGAAGACATCACCTGGAATCACGAAAGTGCCCACAAAATACTTTCAGTTTTCTGTGACAAAATCGAAAACGAAGAGCTCTGGCGATTTAAAAAGAGCGTAAAGGGAAGTCAGCAGATTTACTGGACTAACCTTAGCGAATACTGCAACGACGATGCAGCAAACCGCATCCGTCAGAAGCTTGTAGAATACTGGTCTAACCGCACTCTTCTTGAAGTTGCAAAAAATAAATTCGTACCGCTTTGGATCTACTTCAAATCAACTTCATGGCAGAGCCTGAACGACCGCGAAAAAGATACTCTTAAAAAAGAATTCGATGCCCTGGACGTAAAAAACGAGGCTTTGTGGAAAAAGCAGTCGGATGAAATTCTTTCTGCACTCACAAAATCCGTAAAGATGACTCCTTGCGGAGAAGACCTGGGCGTAGACATTAAATGCGTTCCTGAAATCATGCAGAAAAACGGAATCTTAGGCCTTCGCGTAATCCGATGGAGCCGTAAATGGGCAGAAGACGGACAGCCTTATATTCCTTTTACAGATTATAATTCACTTTCTGTTGCGACAACTTCAGTTCACGACTCTTCAACAATCCGCCAGTGGTGGAATGAAGAAAAAGACAGTGCAAAGGCCTTTGTTTACGAAAATGCAGAAGCCTTTGGTATTAAACAGGACTGGAACGAAGCACAGACTTTTGCTTCTTCAGACTTTACTCCTGAGCTTGCCCAGAAGATTCTCACCGCCTGCAAAAAAGCAAACTCTATGTGGCTTATCATTCCAATCCAGGACTTCCTTTATATGGAAAAACGCTACTGGCTGGATAATGCCGCAGACGAAAGAATCAATATTCCGGGAAGTGTAACTCAGTTCAACTGGACTTACCGCCTTCCGCTTGCAATTTCTGAACTTGAAAAGGATGAAAACCTTACTTCAAAAATTAAGGAAATAGCAGAAAGATAAAAAAATCCCTGCAAATTGAACAGAGGCAGTTTGCAGGAAAAAAAATTAAAAAAGTATGAATAAAAATTGGGGGACATAATGAAAGTTTCATACAATGAATTCCACGTAGGAAGAAAAATCCGCGATTTATGCAACTTTGACTCATCGCTTTTTTCTTCTTCCGGAAATGTAGTTATAAAAAATATGGCAAACGTCAGAAAGTTTGCCATGCTGGTAAATGACGTTTTCAAAAGCCGCAATCAGGAAGATAAGCAGATTTCCGCCGGCCAGCTGAATGCAATGGGACTTCTGGATGAAATCTTCCATTATGTCTGCATGCTTTACCGCCGCGACGTACTCGGTTCAATGATGAAGGAAATGCTGGCGGTACTCGATAAGCAGTTTACACAGCAAAAGGTTGATAATCTTCTTCTTGATTTTATGAAGGAGTTTCCGCCTGTTGAAGTTTACCAGGAAAAAACTTCGGCTAAAGAATACCTTTCAAGAAACTGCGTAGATGCTGGAACTGGACTTGAACGTTCCAACCGCGAGCAGACTCTTGAAGAAATGATTCTTCTTCACCTTGCCAACGAAAATCCAGCCTTCAAGCCTTTTGCCATTCTTTTCAACGACTTAGAACTTCAGAAAAATCCACTTTACAATAAATCCTGGGCTGTAATTCAGGCTTATGCAAAATCGAAGCCTAATTTTGGTCCATTCAATCATGATTTGATTTCCATGCTGAGAGAGCCGGTTGTTTACAGTCCTAACAGTCTGCGCGGCCAGCTCGAATACATCAGAAAGCACTGGGCTGATCTTCTTGGTGAATGGCTCAAACGTCTTCTTGCCGGAATTGACCTTATTTCTGAGGAAGAAAAGGCAGCCTGGCAGGGCTTTGGCGGCGGTGACTTGCCTGATATGCAGCCTTACAGCTTTGAAGAACTTACAAAAGAATATGAACGCTTCAGTCCTGACCGCGACTGGATGCCGAAAGTAATCTTGATGGCAAAAACCGTTCTTGTATGGCTGGACCAGCTTACAAAACAGTACGGTTATCCAATTACACGTCTTGACCAGATTCCGGATGCCGAGCTGGACAAACTGAGGGACGAAGGTTTTACAGGCCTCTGGCTGATTGGACTTTGGGAGCGCAGTAACGCTTCTAAACGCATTAAACAGCTTTGCGGAAACCCGGAAGCAGCTGCATCGGCATATTCACTTTTTGATTACAATATTGCTGGAAATATCGGCGGCTGGGATGCACTGGCTAATTTGCGTCAGCGTCTCTGGCAGCGTGGAATCCGCCTTGCATCGGATATGGTTCCAAACCACACTGGTATGGACGGCGACTGGGTTATGAACAAGCCTGATCTTTTTGTTCAGCGCCGCGACTGTCCTTTCCCAACCTATACTTTCAACGGCGAAAACCTTTCGCACGACCCTCGCACCAGCGTTTACCTTGAAGACCACTATTATTCAAAGAACGACTGTGCCGTAGTATTTAAGCGGGTAGACAATCAAACCGGCGATGTACGCTATATTTACCACGGAAACGACGGAACAGGCCTTCCATGGAACGATACAGCCCAGCTGGACTATCTGAATCCACAGACCAGGGAAGAAGTTATTCAGCAGATTCTTCACGTTGCACGTAACTTCCCTATCATCCGCTTTGATGCGGCAATGGTTCTTGCTAAAAAATCAATCCGCCGCCTCTGGTATCCGGAGCCTGGACACGGAGGAGACATTGCAACCCGAAGCGAAACAGGACTCAGCACCCAGCAGTTCAACGACGCAATTCCAAATGAATTCTGGCGTGAAGTTGTTGACCGCGTAGCTCAGGAAGTGCCGGATACCCTTCTTCTTGCAGAAGCTTTCTGGATGATGGAAGGATTCTTTGTCCGCACTCTTGGTATGCACCGTGTTTATAACTCGGCCTTTATGAACATGCTGAAAAAAGAGGAAAACCAGAAATACCGCGACACTGTAAAAAATACTATCACTTTTGATCCTCAGATTCTTAAGCGTTACGTAAACTTTATGAATAACCCGGATGAGGAAACTGCCATTGCTCAGTTTGGTGACGGAGACAAATACTTTGGTGTCTGTACACTTATGGTAACAATGCCGGGTCTTCCAATGTTCGGTCACGGTCAGATTGAAGGCTACACCGAAAAATATGGAATGGAATATACCAAGGCTTACAAGGATGAAAAGCCAAACCAGTGGCTGGTAGACCGTCACTGGCGCGAGATTTTCCCTCTTATGCACAAGCGCCATATCTTTGCAAACGTAGAAAACTTCCTTTTCTATGATTTGTGGGATAACGGCCATGTAAACGAAAACGTATTTGCCTATTCAAACTCATGCGGAAACGAATATGCAGTTGTTTTCTATAACAACAAATACGACCGTGCTTCGGGCTGGATTAAACAATCAGATCCTTATGCAGTAAAAACAGCAGACGGAATCCAGATGAGAAGCCGTTCAATTTCTGAAGGACTCAACCTCACCGCAGAAGATGATAAATATGTGATTTTCCGTGAGCACAGAAGCAATCTCTGGTACATCAGAAAATCAAGCGAAATCTGCGAAAAAGGTATGTACGTTGCCCTCAACGGCTTTGAATACCAGGTTCTGCTGGACGTTCATCAGGTAAGTGATTTTGCAGACCACCGCTACAAGATTTTATGCGAAACTCTGAACGGAAAAGGCTGCGAAGACATAGAAATTGCATGGCAGGAAATCATTTATAAAGATTTGTATGCTGCCTTCACAGTCTTCGAAGAAAAAGCCCTCAAGCCGCTTGCAGCAGCCTTCGGACTGGAATACAAGCCGGAGCTTCCTCCGCAGGCTGAAGAAAAAACTGACGGTAAGAAGACAAAGACTGCCGCTAAGGCAAGTTCTAAAGCAGCTGCAAAGACTGAAAAAGCTGTCCTTGCAGACGAAAAAGAAATCAAAAAGATTCTTACAGGGGCAAAAGAAAGAGCCCTTGCCTTCTATAAGGAAGCTAAGAACTTTGCAGGAGAAACAAAAACTCTTACAGAAGAAAAGCAGTTTTCCCTTTTTGAAAGCCGCATAAAGCTTCTTGCTAAAATCCACAATGAAAAAGCAGTAAAAATGCCAAAGGACATTACGGCAAGCCTTGCAAAATGCAAGGATACTGTAAGTTTTGCAAAGCTTATGCTTCTTTCAAACAAGAGCCTTGAGCTTGCACTTTTAGGCTGGGCTATGACAGCTGATTTTGCCGAGACCGGTCTTGCAGAAAAATGGGCATTCGGAAGAAAACTCAGCCAGTTCTGCAAAATGGAAAACATTGTCCGCGAAGAAGACAGATTTACTTTTGTAAAACTCTTTGTTCTGGCTTCAGTTTCTTCAACAAAAGAGCTTGCGAAAGACAGTAAGAAGATTTGCCTTGAAATCGTAAATCTTCTTGTTGCAAGCAACAGGGCAGGAGCTCTCAGTGGAGCAAACACCTTTGATAATATCAGATGGTTTAATAAGGAAGTTATCGAATCAAGCCTTAACCAGATTACACTTCTGATGCTTCTGGACGCTAAAGAAGCCCTTGTTCCGGAAATTCTGGCCTTGTTCAAGAATCTGAACACCGCAAAGTTAAAGGCTGCTTACAAATGCGAGCTTTTAATCAAGCAGTTTGCGCCAAAAGCTGCCCGCCGCAAGAGCGACAGCAGTGCGAAGGAAAAGCCAGCAGCAAAGAAGGTTGCAAAAAAAACAGTTAAGAAGAGCGTATCAAAGAAAAAATAAGCGCTTTTACCAGCCCTTATTAATTTCTTCTACAATTTTGCGAAGCTGGGCTGCCCCCTGACAAAGCGGGCGGTCCAGCTCTTTTTTTACCAGGGAATAGCGTAGAATCTCAGGGATTTCAGGCGACTCCCCTATTGCGTGGCGGCTGAAATCACTGTGGATTGCAGGGTGGCTGTAAGAATACAAAACTACAGCGCCTTCATCATCAAGAATATCAGGGGCAGTTTCCTTTACAGCAGCATAAGCCTTGGCTGCCTGTTCGTCGCAGTAAACTCCATACTTAATATAAAGCTCCTTTGCGGCAGCTTCAGTCTTAAAATCAGAGACATCAACCGGATAAACAAAGTTTTTCAGCATCATTCCGTGGGCGCCGAAAAAATGCTCCAGGCGTTCAAGGTTTGCAGGATAAACAGGATTAACCGCACTGCGCTCAGAAATGTCTACAAAAGAATCAAGAATCACAGGATTTCCTGCGCCGTCACGTGATAAGGCATTGGAAGAAGGCACAATAAAGCCGTTAAGAGGCAGGGCAAACTTCCAGCTCATAAGTCCGGCTGTAAGGGTTCCGTAATTTCCGGCATCAAGCGCATAATATAAATCACCATAAATGCGTTCCTTGATTTTTGCAAAGCTGAAAGGATAAAAGAAAACCTGACCAAGAAGGCGGCAGACATTCGTTGTATTGGCTACCGTAAGGGCATTGTCGTGAACATAAGTTCTGTCTGCAAAAACCTTTGCAATTTCAGCCTTAATTTCTTCTTCACTGCCCTCCATCTCAACCGGATAAATATTTCCGCCGTTCCAGAATAAATCCGAATCCTCAAGACCTCGCACAGTTCCCTTCTTATAAACAAGAAGAGCCTTTACGTGCTTTTTACCCCGCAAAGTATTGGCAAGAACAGCACCAAGGCCCCCGTGAGTAAAATCAAGGAAGAGGGCCTGACCGCCATTAAGTTCAGAAGTCGTTTCCAGATAGGAACAGAGATAAGAAACTCCGTAATCACGATGATAGCCCGTATAACCGTTATAAAGCTCCATTAAAAAAAGCCTGTCATCAAGCTGCTTTACCACAGGCTCAAAAGGAAAGGCATCCATTGCAATTTTATTACAGATAATAGGGCTGAATTCATCCCCGATAAAAGCCGAAGTTAAAGAACCGGCAAGAGAAGTAAAACTGGTGTATTTGCTGATATAATAAATCCAGCGGCGCAAATCCTCGATATCAGTCGGAATAAAAACTCCGCCGTCCTCAGGAATACAGTCGCGAACCGCCTGCGAAAATTTTACGCAAAGATTTTCATTTCTTGTGCTTTTAAAGTTCATATATTAACTATACCACTAGCACAAGGGGATTTCTATAGGCTTTTATTACAAATTGTTAGAAAAGAATTAATCTTCCAGGTCAGGAATGATTTTTCTCAGGTGCTCCATAAAGAGCTCGCCGGTAACGCCTTCGCGCAGACAGGCAAACATACAGTTATCGCCGGCAACAGTTCCAATAATATCATCAAGGTTGAGGTTATCAATTGCATTGCAGACAGTGTTGGCATGTCCCGAGAAAGTTTTGATTACGACGATATTTCCGCTGAAATCAATGCTGACATAACCGCGCAAAAAGTCCTGAATGTAAATTGACTGACTTTCGCTGTTTTCCTCGTCGTCAGGAAGGGCGTACATATAGCCCGATTTTCCATCAGGTACCTTACCCACCTTCAAAAGCTTAAGATCACGGCTGAGAGTAGCCTGAGTAACGTCAAAACCTTCCTTCTGCAAAAGCGAAAGCAGCACATCCTGACTTTCAATGCTGTTGTTTTTAATAAGAGTTTTAATCTGCTTAAGTCGCGACTGACGTTCTTTCATTCTAAGACCTCAAAAATTGCATAAATATACAAAAATATACAATATTTATGCAATTTTTACAATAGAATTTATGGTCCTCGAATTTACAGTCTGCTGAAAAGATTTTTTACATCTTCAATAAAAGCAGCAGTATGTTTTTTCAGGGCTTTGAGGAAAGAGTTGTCAGAAAGCTGTCCAAGAACTTCTTCCATTTCTTCTTTGTTACGATAAACCATAGTTCTATAGTAATCGGTGTAATCTTTCTCGCGGGATTTTACAGATGAATCGTAAATCTGCTGAGCACACTTTGAAACATCAGAAACAATATCTTCAAAAAGCTCATTTGTAAAATCTTCAAAATTTCTGGAATACAAGGTTTCCAGAAGATGAATTGCATAGCGAACCTTGTACTGGCCGTAAGAACATTCGCAAAGATTATAAAACTGGTGAACAGATTCCCAGTTGTTGATTGAGCCGTCTTTTATCGCCGCAAATAATTCAGTAATTTTTGCGTGTGGAATAATCTGGCCGCCTATGTTCTCCCATTCAGTAAACAAAGGAATTTTTTTGATGCGTTCCATTATTTCTTTTGTAAGAACCGAAGAATTAAGAGTCTTTGCATATTCCATCAATGTTCGTACAGCAAAATACTTTACTATCTGACGGTAGGTTTTATAGGCCCTTACAGGCTTACAGATTGTCGCTCCGTATTTTTTCTGACACTGACCATCTGAAAGTGTGAATACCGCATCAGTATTTTTATGAAGGAAATCTTTTGCATACTGAAGTTTTTTACTTTCTTTGGAAATATCATTGATTTTTTTATCACCTGAAGCCGAAAGATAATCTGCTGTAAGTGTAATAATTCGGTTCAGTGCATAAAGGATTTCTTCCATTGTATCCGGAGCAAGAGGATCAAATTCAATATTCTGAACCTTTTCGATTCGCTTATCCCGCTTTGCAAATTTATCCTTATTTCGCATAACGGCAAACATATCATACATAAAAAGCCATGCAGGAATTATATGAATCGCCGGATCACCATTCTGCCCCGGAGCAACCAGAGAGAAAGGATAAGGAATATCAAGCTCATGCTGGTAGCTGCCCTTTGAAACAAGAACAAAGCTTGCAAATCTTGAATTGTGTTTAAAATCGCTGCAAAGTCCCGGCCAGAAGCCGCGTTTTGCAAAAATTTCACCATCAGGACTTCTTGAGTTATGATTACTTCCAATTGTCGCTCCGGAAGCAATATTGCTCTGGCCCATAACGGTTGTTGCAATAAGGAAGGAAGAATTGTGATGCTGTTCATGGAAAGGGAAAATCAGGTTATTCAAAACTTCGCAGCAGGAAATTGTTGAATTATCGCCAAGGACTGAGTTCAAAAGACGGGCACCGTATTTTACATTACAGTTTCTTCCGATAACAAAGCGGACAGCAATCGGATTATAGAAAACGTGAGTACCATAGCCCATAATTCCGTTTACAAGAATTGCGCCCTCTCCAATCTGGCTAGGCTCTTCCGGCGTAGAAAGAATGGTAAGATTTTTCAGTTTCAGGGCGCCTTTTATATAAACGCACTTTCCGATTTTTACGTCCTTTATGATATTTACCTGTTTTATGACAGTATCATCATCAATAAAACCGATTGTATCAAGAGCACCTGTATTTCCGCTTTCGGTAAGCTCTACAAAACGCTGCAAAAGTTCCTTATCATCCCGGTAGTGAGACCAGAGGTAGGCATCAGCGGCAATCATAGATTCAAAGGGAAGAATTCTGCGGCCGTCATTCTCATTTGCAACGCCAATCCACATACGGGCGTCCTCACTTTCGCCCTGCTTAAGGATTCCGTTTCCGAATTTTGAATGATTTGTACAGCAGATTTCTTTAATATCAAAAAGGATTACCCGATTTCCGATTCTGTAATTCTCAAAATAATCGACGTTATAAACAACGCAGTCATCACCGATTACGATATTTTTAAGCTTGGAATTTCTGATTCCGGCGGCAAGACGAAGGTCATTCCACTTCAGAAAAACCAGACGCAACTTTCCGATTACAATATAACCTGAAAAAAAACAGTTCTTAATCAAGGAAGGATCAAATCCATCCGGGCTGTCATCAACCAGAATATTTTTCCAACTTTCGTCAAGGTTATGATTTTGATTTTCCTTTAATACTTTTATCTCTTTATCCGTAAGGTGACGTTTTCCATTCTTATATTCTGAAGGAACTTTATATGTAAAATCAATTTCTGATGCTATTTCTACTTTAACCATAACTTCTATTTTACTATTCTTATAGACAATTGTCCAAGGCTTGTTATAATCAATTTATGAGAAAAATTATAAGAAAAAAAATCTTGAAAGCGGCCGCATTTGTTTTTATTCAGGCCTGTTTTTATCCCTTATTTTCAAAACCCGCAGATCAGATACATGAATTTATTCTTGAAAACGGAATGGAGGTTTTTCTTCTGGAGGACACCTCCGACGCCCTTGTCCACATAGAACTTTCGGTAAAGGCCGGATTTTCTTCCCAGACTCAGCAGACCAATGGATTTTTTAAGCTTTACACAAATCTTGTAAGGGCTATGTATTCAGAGCTTGATGATGCCCAGTGTAATTCTGATTCTTCATCTTATGTGATTAATACAACTGCAGATCAGGTTGAAGAAGTCCTCCTCAGGCTTTCTGAAAGCACTTTTTCACTTCAGTTTAGTGATGAAATGCTTGCAAAAGAGCTTGCAAACGAAAAGCTTGAATCAGAGGAAAATGCAAAAAGTATGGCAGGCTTTATAAACTCCGCTATTGATTCAAAAGTTTTTTCTGCGGCTCCCTGGCAGCATGATTCAGGAATCTATCCCGAAGTTTTTAAGAAAACCACGCAAAAGAAGGCAAGAACCATTCTTAATGCCATCGCCCAGAAATGGTATATCCCGAAAAACAGCGCACTTTTTATAAGCGGAAATATTAATATAGAAAAAACGCTGAATCTGATAAAGAACAGTTTCGGCCGCTTTTATTCCTCCTACCCGCTTCCACTTTCGCGACCAGCCATTCCTGTAAACGTAAAAAAAAGATATGTCCTTCATAACCCGGAATTTTCACCGGAACTTACTCAGATTGTCCTTCAGTACACAGGTATGAACCGCGAAGAGGCCGAACTTACTGCGGCGGCCCTGAACATTCCAAACTCGACTCTAAAAAATCAGCTTTTATCTGACTTAAACCTCAATATTCCCGGAGATGAATACATTCACGTTGCGGCGGCCCATAAAAAAGACACTTCACGCGTGATAATTCAGAGTCTTCTGCAAAAGCCTGAAGATAAAAAATCAAAAATCACAAGCTGCGAACAGACACTTTCCTTTGTAGATAAAGTATTAAAGGCTCAGCTTCAGGCGGATGAAGTAAATCTTGCCCGCCAGCAGCTTTTTTATGATTTTGAAACGCTCAGCTCAAATCCCAAGGCCTTTATGCAAAACCTCTGTAAATTCTGGGAGGTAAGACAGTATCAGAAGACAGATTATTCAAAGCTTACATTAATAGAAGAATTTCAAAATCAGCCGGAAAGCCTGTCAAAATTCTCGAGTCTGGAGCTGCAGGAAAAGCTTTCTTCCGAAGAACCTTTTGTTTTTGTGATTATCAATACTGATGACTATAAAAAGCTGCGGGCCCAGTATAAAGCGGCAGGCTTTGAGGAAATCACGATAGAAAAAGCCTCCTGGTATGCCCAGGAAATGTACCGGGAAATCCGCAATCAGCTTAAGCCTGAGGAGGAAACCTATTTCAGCGCATCAAAAGATTCCCCGGACAATGATTATTATCAGCGGAATATAATTCAGATTGAGAATGAAGTCCTTTCAAACAATATTCCGCTGACACTGAAAAAGAATACAAGTTCTTCGGATGTTTCGCTTTTGATTTCTGTTAAGGGCGGTGAACTGAATTCATCTGCAAATCACGGCTTTGAGGAAGCCATGATAAATATTATGGCTGGAATGATTCAAAAGGAAGTGCTTTTACAGCAGACAAATCACGTAATTCTAGGAAACGTTACTATTATGCCTCAGACAAAGCTTGCAACCAGTTCAATTCTCATCAGCTGTATTCCGCAGGATTTTAATGCGGTATGTGCCGCCAGCGCAAAAGCAATCATATACGGAGAGATTCCGCCGGCCCTTGCTGACAGGGCAGTTTCTTCCCGCCAGTATAAAAAACGCCTTGAAAACGGAAGTGCCGTTCGTCAGCTTTATTCATCCGCAATTTATACGCTTTTTGGAAAGAGCGCGATGAGTTCTATTACCAGCACTACAGGTGATATTCTTCAGACAACAGATTACAAAAGCATTTTGCAGGCTTATCCGACCTTCCTTGACGGTTCAAAGTTCAGTTTGATTTTGACAGGAGATTTTGAGGAAGATGCTCCTGAGCGCATAAAAAAAGAATTTGGAATTCTTGCGGCCAGAAAAAATGCCTTCAGCGTAAAAAAGAACACTGCAAAAGCTGTGGAAAACAAAACCGTCTCAGTAAAAATTGTCCACACCTTCCTCACTGACGTGCCGGCTGAAAAAGCGGGTCCAATGCCGGCAGTTTTAATTCCTACTACAGAATTCCTTGACCCGCTTATTTACGTTTATAAGGCACCGGAAGGGGGCACAAAGGAAGCGGCCTTGTTCTGCGCACTTTTAAACTATCTTGAATCAGAAATTCAGTTCGAAATTGATAAGGCGATAAAGGACAGCCGTCAGAAGGTTGAAATCCGCCTGCCTTCATACAATCTTGATTACGGCTTCATTATTATTCAAAATGTTGCCAGCCTGCGCCAGACAGAGAACGCAATAAAAGGTGCATTACAGAAGCTGTCTGCAAAGCTTACATCGCCAGGAGCAAACAGCACGGTACTTGTTCAGATAAAAAATGATTGGACAAAAAAACAGCTTGAAGAAACTGCATCAAACCGAGGAACAGCCCTGCTCATTCAGAAAGGAACAGAACTCTTTCCGGATGCCCCAAGACCAGATTTTTATCTGACTGAATACAAGCAGATTCAGGATGCAGGCCCACAGGACTATATCGAAGCCTTAAAATATTTCCCACAGGCACCGCAGTTACGGATTCTTTCCAAGGATACAAAAAATTAAAAAAAAATTGATAATTCCAATTTAACCAGTTGACACAAAAAGGTGAATTCATTATATTGATATTCACGTTCAGCAATGAACATCTGGTTCCTTAGCTCAGTCGGTAGAGCAATGGACTGTTAATCCATGTGTCGCTGGTTCAAGCCCAGCAGGAGCCGCCTAAAAGGTCTTCTAAGAAATTAGAAGACCTTTTTTATTTAACGTCAATACGACATTGCCAAACGGAATTGTATTCAAAAACAGATAAAAAAAAGTCACAGACGATTCATCTGTGACTTTTTTTTATTCAATTTCCCCGACTTAACTCGGAATGACTATATTATTATTTAATTAAAAGATCAGCGTATGCTTTCAAAGCACCGTTCATATCGCCACTCAAAACTGTCTTAGCAAGCTTCTTACCAAGCTGAACGCCTTCCTGGTCAAATGAGTTTACATTCCATACAAAGCCCTGGAACATTACTTTGTTTTCGTAGTGAGCAAGCAAAGCTCCAAGAGATTTTGGATTCAAGTCCTCACCGTAAATCAAGCTTGATGGGCGTTCACCGGCGAAAGCCTTGTTAGGGTTTTCATCAGTTTTACCGCAGGCAAATGCAATAATCTGAGCTGTTACGTTAGCGCAGAGTTTTACCTGGCTTGTAGAACCTTCGATTACAACATCATCACCAGTCTGGTTTTTCTTGAATGCAATGAACTGCAAAGGAATGATGTCTGTTCCCTGGTGCAAGAGCTGGTAGAATGAGTGCTGACCGTTTGTTCCAGGTTCACCAAAAATTACAGGACCTGTTACGTAGTCAATCTTTTCTCCAAAGCGGTTTACAGATTTACCGTTTGATTCCATATCAAGCTGCTGAAGGTGTGCAGGGAAGCGGCTGAGAGCCTGTGAATATGGAAGAATTGCTGTTGAAGGATAATTCTGAACGTTGCGCTCATAAACACCAATCAAAGCATCAAGCAATGCGGCATTTTTTGTAAGATCCTTGTTCAAAGCCATCTTATCTTCTTCTGCGGCACCGTCAAGGAAGTCCTGGAATACTTTAGGACCAAAGGCAAGACTGAGAACAGCTCCGCCTACTCCTGAAGTTGAAGAATAGCGGCCACCAATGTAATCATCCATATAGAAAGCAGCCATGTAGTCTGGGTTGTGAGCCAGAGGTGAAGTTTCAGAAGTAACGGCAATCATGTGCTTTGATGTATCAAGACCGGCTTTTTTAAGGTAATCTTTTACAAAGCTTTCATTTGTAAGGGTTTCAAGAGTTGTTCCTGACTTAGAAACAAGAATGAAAATTGTCTTAGACAAATCAAGTGATTTTGCAACAGCAGAAGCATCATCCGGGTCAACGTTAGAAATGAAGTGTGCTTCCATTTTGAAAGTGCCGTTCTTCTTTGCCCAGTTTTCCAAAGCAAGGTACATAGCGCGTGGACCAAGGTCAGAACCACCGATACCAATCTGACAAACTGTTGTATATTTTTCACCTTTTTCGTTTACAAGTTTTCCTGAGTGAACATCGTTTGCAAAATCAGCAATGCGTTTTACTTCATTAATATAAAATTCACGTTTATTTACACCGTCAGCAACAACGTCTTTTCCAAGCTGTCCGCGTGTAAGCTGATGAAGAACCATACGTTTTTCGCCAGTGTTGATTACAGAACCGTTAAGCAAATCCTGATATTTTTCTACAAGCTGAGCTTCGTCTGCGAGCTCTGCAAGAGTTTTAAGAATCTGTTCATTTACCTGTTTAGCAGCATAATTATAAGTAAGACCACCGCCCATTTTTACAGAATAGTCAGCAACACGTTTTGCAGCATCAGAAGACGAAAGTTCTTTTGCGACAGAAACCATACCTTTAAGTGACTGTAACTTTTTCCAGGCAGAAAGAGAATCTGCATTTGTCCAATTAATCATATATTGCCTCTAATAAATAATGATTTGTCGAGAAAAACTCGAAAGTAAAAGTAATATATAGGAAAAATTAAGAAAATTCTACCTGACTGTAGAAAAAAATACCCTGCGCTACCATAAACCGGAAACGCAGGGCATTCTGTCATCCCAAGGAAAAGTCATTTCACCATAATTTACAAGTACTCGTACCGACGCCTGTATAAGCTCTCCGTTTGCGCTTGTAGTCGAATATGTTATATTAATAATATAAACCACATTCCTGAATTTTCATAACATTTTTTTTTATTTTAAATACCCCGATTTTGCCGCGTTTTTTCTTGACAACTTCGACATCTAGAAATACTATTTAAGATATGGATTTGAGAACAGTATTAACAACAGACACAGTAAACCTTCATTTGAAGGGAACAACTAAAGAAGAAATCGTAGACGAAATGCTTGACGTGCTCTACAAGGCAGGAAAGGTAACAGATAAAAACGCTGCACGCGAATGTGTACTTGACCGTGAACGCAAGATGTCTACTGGTATGAAGCATGGAATCGCTATTCCACACGGAAAGACAGATACTGTTACAGACTTGGTAGCCTGCATCGGTATTTCTGACAATCCTGTTGATTTCGATTCATTGGATCAGGAACCATGCCGCATTTTCATTATGACACTCTCTCCTGTAAACAAAACAGGCCCACACCTTCAGTTCCTTGCTGAAGTAAGCCTTTTGTTCAAGAGCCCTGAAAAACGTCAGGAAATCTTGAATACTCAGGATAAAGCTGAAGTTATCAGAATTCTTACAGAATAGAAGAAAAGTTACCGCGTAAACAACGGCAACCTCGATTTTGGCGAAGACCTTTATGCATTTGCGTAAAGGTCTTTTTTTTGCTATATTTGGCCTATGAAACTTGAAGCCCTTTTCACGGTAAAACAGAATAAACTTTTCTCTGCAAAAGATGATTCAGCTGTAAATCCAGCTGATTTTGAAAAAGTCATTGTAAAATGGTCGGAAGTTGAGCTTAGCGACGAAGTTTACAATGAAGAATTACTGGCAAATCTCCGTGATAATCTGAAGGCGCTGGAAGCCCAGAACAAGTTCGCTATCCTTATTCCGGAAATCGATAAAACCTTTGAAACTTCTGACCAGAAAGAAGCTTTTATTAATGCAATGAATCACACAGCCCGCCGCGTAAAGGACTGCGTAAGCGTTGCCGGTTTCGAACTTCCTTCAAAATTACTTGAAGCAAAAATTCAGGGCGATTTTATTGACACTCTTGCAAAAAAACACGCTCAATACGTTTATTTTGCAGGCAAATCAGATGTAGAAGCTTTCAATTTGGCAGAAAACCTCTCAAGCTACAACGTTGTAATACAATAAAACCGCACTAAATGCGAAATATCACATCATTTGCAAAATTATTCTAAAAAAATTGCAAAAAAAACGAAATTTTCATCAAAAATCACTTGAATTCTTTTTTAGATTGTGGCATTATAAGCCTCGTTCAGCAAAACAACACTAGATGTTGGGTTGTAGCAAACAAAAAGTTAGCGGGCTAAAAACTCGCGGCAGGAAAAAGATGTACGAAAACAACGAATCAAACTTCAAAGTTTCTTCAATGTTTTTTGCTTCTCTAAGCCTTATCCTGGTTTCAGTTGCGCTTCTGGTTTATTTCCTTTTACCATCGGATAAAACTTCAGAAGCAGAAGAGATTGTTACTATTGCAAACTTTTCTGAAGAAACTGAAGAGGATTTTTCAGCAGCGTTTCAGGATTATTTTTCTGAGTACACTGTAAAGAAGTTGAATGATAATACTGACACAGGCCTGATTCTTTATCGACAGCCTTTATCAAAAGCTGCGGTAGAATGGTTCTACTGCCAGATTACAGGAAATCGTGAGGTAGCGCTTGCTATTCTTGAGCAGGCTGATGCCAATGATATACCGCTTTCGCTTGCGTTCGCTTTGGCGCATACAGAAAGCTCCTTCAATGCGAGGGCAATCAACCGGAACACAAACAATTCCATTGACCGTGGATTGTTTCAGTTGAACAGCAATTCATTTCCGGGGTTGACTGAACTTGACTTTTACGACGCTAATACAAGCGCTCGTTATGGCCTTTCGCACTTGAAGTTCTGCCTTGGATATGCAGGAACTGAAGTTTCAGCCCTTGCAATGTACAATGCAGGAACACAGAGAGTACGTTCCAACAAAACGCCTCTCACAACATTAAATTATGTCGGAAAAATTCTGGCATACCAGAGAATGCTGGAACAGTTATTTGCTGAGCAGGTTACTCCTTATTTCGAGAACGAAACAGCACCTGCAATTACAGTAGCTTACGTTGGCCGCAAATAACTTTTTCATAAATGAAGTTTCGGAGCTTTTTGCTGACGCAGAAACTATCCGTAACTTCCTTTGAGACAGCCTCCTAATTTTAAGCAAGACCGTTTTTTTAGTTTTTTTTCGGTCTTGCTTTTTTTTTGTCTTCATCTTATTTTTATTCTGTTAATTATTTAACAATAACTCTTAAATTTGACTGAATTCGGCCTGAATTCAGTCAAATTCGCTGAATTTATCAGTAAAAATTATTGTCCGTCAGGCGGGGGATTTCTATAATGCAGTCATTACAAACAAGGGATATTCCGGAAGTTGTAAAAAAAAGAATGATTCAGCTTTGTACGCTGCTTGCTTCTTTTTCAAAAGAAAAAATCACTTCGCAGGAGATTAAGGCTCTTACGGGGTGGACGGATTCTACAATCAGGCATGATTTCTGGCTGCTGGATTTGAAAAAAGGAGTGTCAAACGGCTACTTTACGGCTGAATTAAAGTCTGAGCTGGAAGAAAAACTTGGACTAAAAGCAGATTCAGAAGCCCCAAAGAAAAACCTCTGCATTGTGGGACTGGGACGACTTGGAGCTGCTCTTCTTGATGAAGATTACTTTCTGGAAAGCGGATTTGTAATTAAAGCGGGATTTGATTCCAACCTTTATCGTGTTGAAATTCTGCGCTCAAGCTTTCCGCTCTACCCTGCCAGTGAAATGGAGTTTGTAATTAAAAAAGAAAAAATTGAATATGCGGTTCTCACCGTGGATTCAAAAAACGCCTGCAAAATGGCAGAAAAGCTCTGCAGGGCAGGAATTAAGGGAATTGTGAATATGACGGAAGCCGTGCTCACGGTTCCTGAAAATGTAAAAGTTGAAAATATAAGCGTTGTTAATGCGCTTAAATTAATAAAATGACAAAGAGGTCGATTATGGCAAGAGTGTACAACTTTAGCGCAGGTCCTAGCTGCCTGCCGGAAGAAGTTCTGAACGAATGTGCAAAAGAAATGCTGGATTACAATGGAACAGGCCAGTCAGTAATGGAAATGAGCCACCGTTCAAAGGCTTATGAACCAATCATTGAAGATGCAGAAGCTATGGTTCGCAAGCTGATGAATGTTCCTGAAAACTACAAGGTTCTTTTTGTTCAGGGCGGTGGTTCCACACAGTTCGCTATGGTTGCAGAAAATCTTGGCATTAAACATAAAAAAGCCGCTTACATCGAAACTGGTGTTTGGGCAAAAAAAGCTGCTGCAGAAGCTAAAAAACTTGGCATTGAAGTTGATGTAATTGCATCAAGCAAAGACAAGAATTATTCATATATCCCAAAAGTTGAAAAAATCAGCGGCGACTATGACTACGCTTATATCTGTTTCAACAACACAATCATGGGAACTCACTACGAGTACATCCCGGACACAGGAGATATTCCTCTTGTAGCTGATATTTCTTCATGCGTTTTGAGCGAGCCTCTTGATGTTTCAAAATTCGGTCTGCTTTTTGCAGGCGCTCAGAAAAACCTGGCCCCAGCAGGTGTTACTCTTGTTATCATCCGCGAAGATTTGATTCCAGAGCCGGAAAACTGTCTTCCAGGCACACCAACTATGCTTGCTTACAAGACTCACGCTGATAACGGTTCTATGTACAATACACCTCCTTGCTACACAATTTACGTTCTTGGAAAAGTTTTGCACTGGATTGAAGCTAATGGTGGTGCTGAAGGCATGCTTAAACGCAACAAGGAAAAGGCTGATTACCTTTACAACTACCTTGATAACAACGAAGGAAACTTCTACCACGCAACAGCTCAGGTTGGAAGCCGCTCTTTGATGAACGTTCCTTTCCTTACAAAATATTCTGACCACGCCGCAGATGATGAAGCTGCAGCTGCAAAAGAAAAGGAAATCAACGACAAGTTTGTTAAGGCTGCATCTGCCGCAGGTCTTGTAAACCTTAAGGGTCACCGCCTTGTTGGTGGTATGCGCGCTTCTATCTACAATGCTATGACTCTGGACGGTGTAAAAGCACTTGTTGAATTTATGAAGAAATTCGCTGAAGAAAATAAATAAAAAAATATCACACAGATTCGAATGATTTTGCGTCAGCAAAATCGAATCCGTGTGACAAATAATCAAAGGAAATAACTATGAGTTTTAAAATTCAGACATTAAATAAAATTGCCGCTGTCGGTCTCAACCAGCTGGAACGCGACGTATACGAAATTGCATCTGACATCAACAATCCTGATGCTATTCTTGTTCGTTCTGCAGATATGCACGAAATGGAACTTTCTGATTCTATCAAGGCAGTTGCACGTGCCGGTGCCGGAACTAATAACATCCCAATTCCTGAGCTTACAGAAAAAGGTGTTGTTGTATTCAATACTCCAGGTGCAAACGCTAACGCCGTAAAAGAACTTGTAATGCTGGCTCTCTTGCTTTCAAGCCGTCCTGCAATTGAAGCTAACAAATGGGCAAACGCACTGGCAGGAAAAGGTGATGAAATCCCTGAACTTGCAGAAAAAGGAAAGAGCCAGTTTGTCGGACCAGAATTGATGGGAAAAACTCTTGGTGTTATCGGTCTTGGTGCAATTGGTGCTATGGTTGCAAACCTTGCCCTCCACTTTGGAATGGAAGTTTACGGATATGATCCTTTCCTTTCTGTAAGTGCAGCCCTCAAGCTCAACAAAAACGTAAAGATTGCAGAAACTCTGGATACACTTTACGCAAAATCTGATTACATCACTATCCATGTTCCACAGACAAACGATACAAAGGGAATGATTAATGCTTCTTCAATCAAAACAATGAAGGACGGAGTAAGAATCATCAACATTGCCCGCGGTGGTCTTATCAACAATGCTGATATTATTGCTGCTCTGGACAGCGGAAAGGTAGCTGCCCTTGTTACAGACTTTGCCGCAGAAGAGCTTTTGAACCACAAAAACGTAATCTGTCTGCCTCACCTGGGAGCATCAACTCCGGAAGCAGAAGACAACTGCGCTGTAATGGCCGCAAAAGAACTTAAGGACTTCCTGGAATTCGGAAACATTACAAACTCTGTAAACTTCCCTAAGACAGTTACAGATAACCCAATTCCACAGGGCGGAACTCGTCTTTGTATCAGCCATAAAAACATTCCTGATACAATTTCTAAGTTCACAACAATTCTTGGTGAAGCAAAACTCAACATTGCATCATTCATCAACCAGGCTCGCGGTGACGTTGCTTACAACATCATCGACGTAGACGGAAAAGTTACAGATGATATTATCGCAAAACTTGCTGCCTGCGACACTGTAAACCGCGTAAGACCAATCTTCGCTGAAAAGGATGAACACATTGAAGCTACATCAGACGAAAACTAATGTAAAAATGGCTTCTGGTCGCAAAGCGTGATACAAGAAGAAGGCTGCCTTCCGGCAGCCTTCTTCATTTTAAACCTTAAACAAAGATATCTGCGAATTGATTTCTTCAATCGCGTCGCGAACTTCGGAAGAGTTCTGGGCAAGAACAGAACCGCTTTCTCCAATCTGATGAGCGCCGCCTGACATTTCTTCAACGCCCTGACGCATTGTTTCGGTCGACGTTCTCAACTTCTGCATTTCACCAAGAATGAGTTCGTTACGACCTGCAATGTCCTTTGAAGCATTGCGAACTTCACCTGTACTGTCATTCATGCCGCGAAGTGCATTACTGATCTGCATAGAACCTTCGTTCTGTTCCTGCATTGCATTTTTAATATGAGTTACCAGCTGCTCTGTTTCGGTGATTTTTTCTGAAACCACACTGAAGGCTTCACTTGCCTCGGTAGAAGCAACTACTACACCCGAAATCGACTCCCTGATGTTATTAAGCTGCTGTCCGATTGTTTTAGACTGGGCGCTCGAAGTTTCAGAAAGCTTACGGATTTCATCAGCAACTACCGCAAAGCCCTTACCAGCTTCACCCGCATGAGCCGCCTCAATAGCCGCATTCATAGCAAGAAGGTTTGTCTGACTGGCGATATTTGCAATCGCAAGATTTGCTTCATGAAGCATCTTACTCTGTTCTTCAATCTGCTGGATACGGGCATTTACATCCTGCTGCTTTTTTACACCAGTGTCAGTATTGCCTGCAAGCAGTGTAAAGGAACCAGCCATCTTATCAACAGAAGAGTTTACAGAAGCAATATTTCCTATCATTTCTTCAACGGCACTTGAAGCATCCGTTACGCTTGAATACTGGCGTTCAATCATACTGTCAAGCTGAGTAATATTTGTTGCAATCGTATCAACTGCATCAGCCGCCTGATGAACGCCGTTTGTCTGTTCAGCAATCTGACCGCTTATGTTATCAATGTGAGAAATAATCTGAGAAATTGCACTTGCTGTTCCCGAGGCATTTCCTGCAAGTGATTCACCAAGCGAATGCATTCCGCCAGCCTGAGTTTTTATGTGAGCAATCGCCGTTCGAAGCTTTTCAATTGTGCGGTTAAAGTATTCACTTAAACGTGCAATCTCATCATTACCCGAAACCGGGAGCTTTGCAGTCAAATCACCTTCACCTTCAGAAATATCCTTGAGATTTTCTGTAATGCGGGCAATAGGATGAACAAAGGTAATCACAACTACCAGAACAAAAATAACGCAGGCAATTACAATTACAATAAGTCCCATTAGAATCTGCTTTATGAGGATTATATGAAATAGACCTTCCTGTTCTTTATGTTCCGCCGCAATCGCAATATCAATATCATCAATATAATTACCGGTACCAACAACCCATTTATAAGGCTTGTAAGGTGCCGTATAAGAACGTTTAGGCTCCGGTTTATCACTTCCCAGCTTAGGAAATTTAAAGTCTGTAAAGCCACCTGCATCAGTTTTTCCGATTTCAATAAAGTCAGCAACCATATGCTTGCCGTCTTCATCAGTCCAGTCAAGGCGGTTTGTACCTTCGGTAGCTGGTTTTGGAGGTAAAAGAACGTTTATACCATCAAAGGTATCAATCCAGAAATAGCCGTCACTTCCATAGCGGACACCGCGCATAATTTCCTTTACACGGGCCTGGCGCTCTTCAAGAGGAAGTCCTTCTTTCTGGTAAATCTCATCGTAGGTTTTAATTACAGTGATTGCATTCTGAACCTGCCACTGAATTTTTTCATCATAAGCGCTGAGCATAAGTGTCTTCTGCTTTTCAAGCGTATAGCTTTGAAGAGACATAATAGTCCGCAGCGCCACGCCGGTATAGGTTACGGCAACAGCCAGCAGAATAAAAACCGATATTCCACCTACTTTAAATTTCAAACTTCCAAAAAAGCCGTGATCTTTGATTTCAGCCATTAATTAAGCCTCCTGAAAAATATCTACCCTTCCCACTAACTTTTTTAGATAAGAAAAATTATAACACAGAATTATTTACGGTAAAGTTAAAAAGCAACAGGAGGCTTAGTCCTGTTTTTTCATGATAAAATTACCTTTGAGCATTTTTGTCTGCATAATGTTTACAAAAGCGCCCGGATCAGCTTCCTTTATAGAACGGACAAGCTTAAACTCTTCATCGCTGGAAATTACTGTATAAAGCATCTTTCTTTCGGCACCCTTGTAGCAGCCCTTTCCGGTAAAAAGAGTTGCATCGTGGCCGGTAACCTGGCGGATTACACCAATCAGTTCGTCTGTATGGTCAGAAATAATAAAGAGTGTTGATTTCTGATAGCGTTTGTAAAGGGCATTTAAAAGCTGAGTTGTCGCAAACTGAAATACAATAGAATATAGGGCGCGTTCCCAGCCAAAAAGCAGGCCGAAAATCGCCAGAACCATAACGTTAAAAATCAGAATCATATTCCAGATACTTCTTCCGGTCTTTTCTGAAACATAAATCGAAATAAAATCGGTTCCGCCGCTTGTTGCCCCGGCAAGAAGACAAAGGGTAATTGCAAAGCCGTTTAGAAGACCTCCGAATATAGAACAGAGGATTGTATCATCAGCCGCTACAATAGTAATTTCAGGAATAAAGTCGGTAAGAACGCCTGAAAGAATAATCATCCATATAGAAAGAAGGGTGAAGTATTTTCCAACGTATTTAAAGCAGATGAGGGCAGGAATCAGGTTGAGGCCCCAGTAAAATACCGTGAAAGGAATTTTTATGCCGGCAAATTTCAGAAAGATTTCCTGAAGTAAAAGGGTAATTCCCGTAAATCCGCCCGGAAGCAGACCGCCTGTGTGAACGAATGTCTTGATGTTTACTGCCATCAGGGCAGCTGCAAGCGAAACAACTAAAAATCGTAAAAACAGCTTCATTATCTGCCGCCTTTTTTACAGGGTGATTTTTATTTCCCTTCCGCTGCTTTCATAGTGGATGTATTTTACGCCGGCCGCATCAAACATCTTTTTAGAGGCAATAACGCTTGGTGTTCCGTCGTATTTATTATCATCGTAAATTACAGTTTTAATTCCACTCTGAATGATTGCCTTTGCGCATTCGTTACATGGAAAAAGCGAAACGTAGATTTTTGCACCTTCAAGACTTCCGCCCCTGTAGTTCAAAATTGCGTTCAATTCACTGTGAGTAACATAAATATATTTTGTATTGAGGGGATTTTCATCTTCGCGTGACCAGGGAAATTCATCATCACTGCAGCCGCGAGGGAATCCGTTATAACCCATAGAAAGAATTTTATTGTCTGACGAAACAATGCAGGCTCCAACCGGAGTATTAGGATCTTTTGAGCGCAGGCCCGAAAGCTTTGCAACTCCCATAAAATATTCGTCCCATGAAATGTAATCAGCTCTTTTTGGTGTAATCATAAAAGTGATTATATCATCAAATTCTTAGGCGGGCAAATCAAATAGAAAATACAAATAATCATAATAAATGAAAGTCTTAACATATTTTTATATTTTTTCGTCATATCCACCTAAAAAGCCTTTGCATTTTGTTCTATTGTACGTTATTATTAATAAGAACATTTTAAAAAAATTACGCTAGGAGAAAAGTATGCCAAATGTAGTTTGGTTCATTTCTCTCCCTGTAATTGGAATTGTTCTTGGATGGATTATTCGCTGGATTTATGCCAGATTTCAATTAACTGCTTCAGAGCAGAAAGCGGAACGCGTTCGTCAGGAAGCGATTCGTGAAGCTGAAGCACAGAAAAAAGAAATTTTATTAAATGCAAAAGATGAGCTCATTCGGGAACGCAATCAGCAGGAAAGAGAAAACCGCGAACGCAGAGCAGATGTTCAGCGTTACGAAGCAAAAGTAAACAAAAAAGAAGAACTTCTTGATCAGAAAGCTCAGGAATTTGAAAAAGTTGAAAAAGAACTTGCAGACAGAAAAACTGCAATGACCCGCCGAGAAGAAGCGCTTTCTAAACAGGAAGAGCACTACCGTCAGGAGCTTGAACGAATTTCAGGACTTTCTCAGTCAGAAGCAAAAGAACTCATTATCAAGAACCTTGAAAATGAAGCCCGCCACGATGCTCAGGCTCTCATCAATAAGATTGAGCAGGAAGCCCAGCTTACAGCTGAAAAGAAGGCAAAAGACGTTCTTATCACAACAATTCAGAGAATCGCACCGGAAACAACAAGCGACATTACTGTAGCAACTGTTTCACTTCCAAGCGATGAAATGAAGGGCCGCATTATCGGTCGTGAAGGACGCAACATCAGAACCCTGGAAACACTGACCGGTGTTGATATCATCATCGATGATACTCCGGAAGCAGTTGTAATTTCATGTTTTGACCCTGTTCGCAAGGAAATTGCAAAAGAATCACTTGAACGACTTATTTCTGACGGACGTATTCATCCAGCCCGCATTGAAGAAATAGTTCAGAAGGTTACACACGAGATTCAGAACAAGATTTACGAAGAAGGCGAAAAGGCTTTGTTCGATCTTGGAATCCACAATATGAACACAGAAGGCGTTCGTGCCCTTGGCCGCCTCTACTTCCGCACAAGTTACGGACAGAACGTTCTTAACCACTCTAAGGAAGTTGCAAAAGCCGCTGCTATGCTGGCCGCAGAAATCGGCGCAGACCGCGAGCTTGCTAAACGCGCAGCCATCCTTCACGATATTGGTAAGGGAGCTGAAACAGACAGCGACCAGAACCACGCAGAAGTTGGTGCTGAAATCGCCCGCAAAATGGGTGAAGATGCCCGTGTTGTAAATGCAATTGGTGCTCACCATAACGACATTCCGGCAGAAACAATCGAAGCTACAATCGTTCAGATTGCCGATGCAATTTCTGCTGCCCGTCCTGGTGCCCGCCGCGAAACAATTGACAACTACGTTAAACGTCTTGAAAACCTTGAAGCAATTGCAGAAGGCTTCCCTGGCGTTGAAAAAGCATATGCTATTCAGGCCGGCCGCGAGCTCAGAATCCTCGTTAATAACGAAAAGATTCCTGACAGCGACGTAAAAGACCTGGCAAGAAGCATTGCTAAGCAGATTGAAACAGATTTGCGCTATCCTGGAAGAATCAGGCTGACAATGATTCGCGAAACACGAATTGTAGAGTATGCAAGGTAATGCTAAAAAGTGGGAGCCGAAAGGCTCCTTTTTTTTTACCTTAATAAGCTTTTATATATCCGCCGTCTTTAAGTTTAATTGATTTACCCTTAAGATAAGAATTTGCCTTTGATTTGGCATTATAGTAAAGAGTATAGCCGTTTGAAGTTATATTTTTGAATTTTTTATCAGCATCAATAAAATCATTCAGATAAGAATCAGCAGTCAGTTCAACCTTTGCATTTTTATCCAGATAAAGATTTACGTTTTTACTTGCGATATCCATATTAAGGGAGCCCTTGAAAATAGTTTTATTTCCAAACTTTACCGCAACTTTACTGATTTCATCACAAAGAATCTGGCCTTCCAGCACCTGATTTTCAGTTTTTAAGGTTACACTGCCACCATTCTTTCCCGGTTTTCCCCATTTTCTTTCTGATTTATTACCAGAAGCAAGAAGCAGCTTATCCCCCTGATTTTCAATAATTGTATTTGAAAGATTAATTTCGGACTGGGTATTTGTGATATAAAAAACAGGACCATCTGATGTATTTGTAAGTACAGAATCATTTGCTGTAAATATACTTACGCCAGGAAAAGCATCACCGCTCATACTCTGATAAAGCATGATTCCACAACCAGTTTCACGTCCAGTTTTCTTTCCGCCGGTGAGGTGAGATTTTTCAAGTGTAATAGAGTTTTTTCCTTCGATGACGGCCATCTCAGATCTATCAGCCTTTCCTTGAACATTTTTTACAAGAATATTTCCGGTTGAATAAATTACCGGGGAACCTTCACCATAAGTTTCTGCACTTCCTCCATTAACACTCACTGTACCTTCACCGCGATCCGTTGCAAAATCAGCACAATGGTCCCCTTGAGTTATAATATCAACATTTTCAGCATAAATTACTCCACCGTAGGTTGAATCAAGACCTCTGGAAGAATTCTGTTCTGTCCTGATTTTAATATTATTTGCAGTAATAACGGAGCCTTCCCCTGTAGAGAAAACTGCATTTGCACCATCTGCATCGGTTGAAACTGCAACATTATTCAATGTAAGAGTAGAAGCGGCCTGAGAAACAATTGCTGCATTTAAGCCGTAAAAATTACTCTGTCCGCCGTTAGAAGAATCTCCATCACTTTTATTCAGGCTTGAATCAGAAACTGTAACCTTAGCACCATTTTTTACAAGAAAAACTGATTTATCTGTCTCCCGGCTGTTTAATTCCTGATTCGAAATTTCTTTTTCCTCTGACGAAACTACCAGACTGGCATCAAGTTCAGGCTCTTCTTCATCAGGAACAAAAGCAGGCCCCTTTCCAAAGCCCTCGGGAGGTTCAATACCATCAGGAGGCACAAAACCCTCTGGTGGTTCAAAGCCCTCTGGTGGCTCCTTAAAGTCTGCAGGAGGTTCTTTAAAGCCTTCCGGCGACCGCTTATGAATATTTGCAGCATATAGTCCCGCTAAAAGTAATAATCCGATTGCAATAAAAACATATTTTTTCATATACACCTCTGTTTTTTTTTGATTTTAAAACAAGACAAACAGAGGAAAGTATCGTTACCGGAAATCCGGCTAAAATTGTGTTATTAAAAGAAGTCTTATAAGGCTTTAAGCGCTTTCAAATTATAGAACAGCAATATCAGTCTTCAAATTTTATGCTGGAAACTACGGTTTCGTCGGCGTCGTTGTAAGCTGATGCGCGCTTGAAAAGACCGCCGCGTTTTTCCTGAGTCGGTTCGGAAGAAGAGGTATCTGCAGTCTGGCTTTTTCTGGCAGTTTTGGCTTTTGGAGATGTAAGAAAAGCGAAGAGGCTTCCACAAAGACCGCCTGCAATATTTATTATGATTTTAATACCGTCTGCCAGCGAAGCATTTTCCAGCTCAAAGATTTCACGGAAAATAAAAAGAAAGAATACCACAAGAAAACTCACAGGAATCTTCTTTTTGGAAAGAGAAACGAATGAGTTTAGGAAAATCATCATAAAAATCACTGCAGAAGAACCGGTAAGAGAAGTTTTTGAAAAGCAGGCTGTAAGAACGCCGGAAAACAAAATGCAGACAGCCATCATAATTGCAATCACGACAGTTCCATATCGCTCTTCCATTGACGGTCCAAGAAGCAGGACAAAAATCATATTGCAGACAAGGGTGGAAGCAGAAGCGGCGCCGAAGGAATAAAGCACAAGGCGCAGGTAGGAAAGAGGATTTGAAGCCATAAAGGGCATTTTCCCTGCGGCTGTTGTAGGTGATATAAGATAATTATGAGAAAGCTGCCCCTTTAAGAGCAGGGAATCAAGAATAAAAAGGATAATACAGATAAAAGCAAAGGTAAGGGTCGCAGGAGCGTCGTAGATAAATTTCAGTCCGAAAAAAGATTTTTTATTAGCCATATATTCATTATACATTGAGTTTTTTTTATTTTCTACTTTGACTTTTTGTGTTATATTTATCGGTATGAGTAATATTGATAATCAGGCGGAGAATACAGGCAGCGGATTTGCAGAAGACACTAGCTTCGAGCTGCCACCAGAGCGCAAGGTCGTTTTTTATAATGATGACTTTACGACTATGGAATTTGTAGTTGACGTTCTGGTTTCCATTTTTAACAAATCTCACGAAGAAGCTGAAGCCCTTATGACTGCCGTTCATGAAAACGGTTCCTCAGTTGTAGGCGTTTATACTTTTGACATTGCTGTATCCAGGGCAAACCTTACAAAGCAGGTGGCCCGCAAAAACGGATTCCCTCTCAGAGTAGAAGTAGAGTAACAGGATAGAACTATGCCAGATAAGGAAGATTTTTCAAAGGGCGTAGTAAGACAGATGAAAGTAAGCCCTATGCTTACTAAGATTCTTTCTGAATCGCTTTTAAATGCAAAGCAGTCTCATCATCAGTTTTTTACGCCGGAACACGTTCTTGCGGCTGCAATCAGAAATGAATTTGTAGAAAATCTTCTTTCGGCAAGCGGCGCAGATTTTGAATATCTAAAAACTCATCTTATTTCATATCTGAATACAAAAATGCCCCTTGTTTCTGAAAATGCCAATCCGGAGCTGGTAAAAGGCCCCGTAGAATCTGCAGGCTTTCAGAATATGATGAACAAGGCAGTTTTCCACTGTGTAGCAAGTTCCAGCGACGTAATCGACATTACAGATGTTCTGGTGAGCATGTATGACGAGGGCAGAAATTACTGTTCTTATTTTTTGAAAACCAGCGGTGTTGACCGTCTTAAACTGCTTGAAATAATCAGCAGAAACAAGCCGGTAAACCGCGAAAATACAGACAATCCTTACGGAAGAAAGGCTCAGGGAAATCCCAATGGTATCCCGGAGGGCTTACTTTCAAATAACGCGGGCGGACTTGAACGCTTTGCAACAAACCTAACTGAACTTGCAAAAAAAGGCGCCTTCGACCAGCTTATTGGCCGGGAAGAAGAGCTTGAACGCACGATTCAGGTGCTCTGCCGCCGAACAAAGAATAACCCCCTGCATGTAGGGGACGCCGGCGTTGGTAAGACTGCCCTCACCCAGGGCCTTGCCCAGCGCATTATTGAAGGCCGCGTTCCTCAGGCACTTAAAGATTTTACCATTTATTCTCTTGATATCGGACTTTTACTTGCGGGTTCAAAATTCCGCGGTGATTTTGAAGAGCGACTTCATTCAATTATTGATGAACTTAAAAAGAAGAAAAAGGTTATCCTTTTTATCGATGAAATCCACATGATTATGGGAGCCGGTACAAACGGCAATTCTCAGATGGATGCCGCAAATCTTTTAAAGCCTGTTCTTGCAACAGGAGAGGTGAAATTTATCGGTTCTACAACCTTTGAAGAATATTCAAAGAACTTTGAAAAGGACCGTGCCCTTGCCCGCCGCTTCCAGAAGATTGATATTCCGGAGCCAAGTCCGGATGAAACTGTAAAAATCCTCAAGGGGCTTTCTAAAAAATACGAAGAATATCATCACGTAAAATACAGCGCAGCCGCTATTGAAGATGCAGTAAAGCTTTCGGTTCAGTATCTTGCTGAACGCCGTCTGCCGGACAAGGCAATCGACATTCTTGATGAGGCCGGAGCCTACCTTCACATCACAAAAACAGGCGGCTTTTTGGGAAATACAAAAATTTCTGAGGACAAAAAGGTCGTTACAATTTCGGGCTATGATGAGCTTGAAATGCAGGAAAAAACAGTTCCGGCTCCCTACCCTCTTGTAACGCCGGCTTTAATCCGTAAGGTAACCGCAAAAATTGCAAAGCTTCCTATTGATTCAGTTCAGGGAGAAAACAAAGAAGCCCTGCGCCAGATAGAAGATTCCATGCGTAAGGAGATTTTCGGTCAGGAAAAGGCAATTATCGCCCTTGGAAAATCCGTAAAGCGCGCCAGAGCCGGCTTCAGAAATCCTGAAAAACCGGAAGCCTGCTATCTTTTTGTGGGACCTACAGGCTGCGGAAAAACAGAGCTTGCCCGAACTCTTGCAAAAATATTAAATGAACCGCTTCTGCGCTATGATATGAGTGAATATCAGGAAAAGCATACAGTAAGCCGACTTGTGGGTTCCCCACCGGGATACGTTGGCTTTGAGGAAGGCGGACAGCTTACAAAGGATATCCGCAAGAATCCTAAGGCAGTTGTTCTTTTTGATGAAATTGAAAAAGCTCACGAAGATATTTATAACGTTCTTCTCCAGGTTCTGGATTACGGAAGCCTTACTGATAATCAGGGAAGAAAGGCTGATTTCCGTAACTGCATAATCATCATGACAAGTAATGCCGGTGCCCGCGATCTGGAAAAACAGGGAATCGGCTTTGGCTCAGAAAATAACGATAATCTTGAAGCTTCATTAAAAGAAGCAGTTGATAAGGAATTCCCGCCGGAGTTCCGTAACCGCCTTGATGCAGTAATTCCATTCGGCTACCTGGACCTGGAAATTGTAAAAAAGGTCTGCAAAAAGGAAATCGCCCGTCTTGCAAAACGCATGGCAGAAAAAAAGGTTATTCTTTCTGTTACAGATTCCTGCGTAGACTACCTTACAAAGCTTGGCTACTCAAAGGAATTCGGAGCGCGAAACGTTGCCCGCACAGTTGAAGACAAAATTGCAGACCAGCTTGTGGACGAAGTTCTCTTTGGAAAGCTTGAAAAGGGCGGAAAATGCGAAGTTGATTTCAATTCAGAAGAAGACAAACTGATATTTAAAATAAATTAAAAACAATGCTCAAAAAAATTAAATTTAATTTCTTTTCCATTCTTTTTGTCTCAACCTCCCTGTTTTTTATTACGCTTTTTTCAATTTCTGTCACAAGATATATTAAAAACCGGGCCCTGGAATTTGAAAACGTTCTTGAAGACAGAAATTATCACATACTAGTTACAGGCGATTACGAAAATGCCTTATTTTTATCCCAGGTTTTTGAAGGGGCTGAATCCCTCAGTGCAAATTACAATTCAATTGTAGAACTTTACGTTCCTCAGTCTTATGCTCAGAACGAAAGTCTTCAGCATCTTTTTGACTACGTTTCCTTTGCAAATGCAGATGCAGTAATCGCATATCTTCCGCAAAATGATGATTTAACAGACCTTGTAATGCCCGAAAAAAATGATTCTCATCAGATTCCAATAATCACAATAGGAAGCTATCATCCTCAGATTCCACAGGTAGCCTACATAGGTATTAACTATTCTGAAATGGGAAAAAAGACGGCAGAAGAAGCGGTTCTACTTACAAAACAAAGCGGACTCATCTTTCTTGTTCAGGGCGACATAGGAAACAGCAGCCATAATTCAAGCTTTATGAACAGCTTTTATTCAGCCCTTGCAAAGGAATACGGCTCAACTTATCCTCTGTATATTATAGACGACATCCCGCAGGAAGCAGAGCTTATTGAAAAATACAAAATTCAGCCTGAGCAGAATCTTGTTTTCATAACAGTAAACGAGTATGCTGCCGTCCAAACTTCACAGCTTCTTTCTACTTACGGCGAACTTCACACCAGTATTATCTGTGTCGGAAACACAGAAATCACAGAAAATCTTTTTGAGCGGGGAAAAATTACCGAAATCATCGCTGTCGATCCTAAAAAAATCGGCTGTCTGGCAATTTCAGAAATCTTTGAATATTTTGCCCTTCATAATTCAAATAACTATCTGAACGCAGAAATTCAGATTAGGAAGGCTAAATAATGGTCAGAAATATACTTATGTTTTTTTTAAATATTTTCAGATATTTTCAAAGCAAAAGTCTCCGCTGGCGCATTATGCTCTCAATTTTTGTTTCGATTTTCATACTTATGATTACACTTCTGGCAGTTTACAGAGTTGAATATTATTCGGTAAAAATAATCGGAAGCGCCTACAAATCAAATATGGAGCTCACCTCCTTTACAGATTCCCTGAACCTTACCGAAAAAGCCCTGGAAAACTACATAAATTTTCACACCTTCGACAGTATCGATTCCTATTACAGCTACAGAAATAAGGTTTCTGAATATATGGAAAAAATGCAGATGCGCCCCTCCCAGGATTTAGTTCAGCAGAAGGAATATCTTGTATCTCAGTTTACGCAGAATTTTCTTTTGAACAGCGGAAGGGCCATTCACGCAAGGCGGGCAAACGACTTTAATTCGCTTAATTATTACTATAACAGAACCATCAGCTGCTACAATATGCTTATGAATCAACTTTCGGAGTTCAACTCCCTGCTTTTGCAGCAGAACGCAATGAACTATAATCACAACCTGGAGCAGATGAACAGCCTTTACAAACTGAGTTTTCTTCTCTTCCTTACCATATCTTCTATTATTGTTACGGTTATGTATTTTTCCGTTTCACAGATTGTAAGACCGCTTAAACAAATTTCAAGTGTTGCCCATAAAATCTCCCAGCGGAATTTTAATGTTCCTCTTTTTTATGCTAAAAGACATGATGAAATCGGAAACATCTGTGATGCCTTTGACAGAATGATTATCAGTATCCGGGAATATATCGATGCAATCTGGGAAAAAGCGGTAACTGAAGCTGAACTCAAAGAAAAAGAAGTTGAAATGCAGGCTTTGTATGCCGATGCCCAGCTGCGAGCCCTTCAGAATCAGATTAACCCTCACTTTTTGTTCAATACTCTGAATACCGGCGCCCAGCTTGCCATGATGGAAGGCGCCGACAAAACCTGCTTTTTCATTGAACAGACTGCTGACTTCTTCCGCTACAATATTCAGCAGAAGAACAAGACTGTCTCAATTGACGAAGAACTTAAATTGGTCGATAATTTTGTTTATATTATGAGCGTCCGCTTCGGAAACCGCCTTCAGTTTGAAAAGCAGCTTCCGGAAGGTGACTATGAAAATCAGTTTACAGAGCAGATTCCGGTTATGACCCTGCAGCCTCTTGTAGAAAACTGCATAAAGCATGGGCTTAAAAATTCAATCGGGCGGGTCGTTCTGAACATTCAGAGATTCGAAAAGTTTATCCAGATTTCTGTTTCTGACAACGGCAGCGGCTTTCCTGCTCAAATAAGGGACAATATTTTTGCGGCAATTCAAAATTCGGATAAGGACGGCCTTCAGAATGTTCTTGTTTCCCTTGACTCCAATGCAGTAAAAAAAGATGAAGGCGGAAACGGAACCGGGCTTATCAACGTATTTATGCGGCTTAAGCTGTATTTCCATAGAAACGATGTTTTTGACATCACAGAAAATGACGATGGAAAAGGAACAAAATTCATAATCAGGATTCCGGTAAATGTATAATATACTTATAACAGACGACGAACAGATAGCTATTGATTCTCTCAAATTCATCATTTCAAAGAATTTTGATTCTAATGTTACTCTTTTTACTGCCCAGTCCGGTACCGATGCCCTGCAGATTATCAATCAGGAAAAAATCGACATTGTCTTTATGGATATCAATATGCCGGGCCTGACAGGTCTTGATACGGTAAGCTGCATAAACAAGCTGCGCCCCGAAACTGTAATCATCATTATCAGTGCCTTTGACCGCTTCCAGTATGCTCAGGAGGCAATGAACCTGGGCGTTTTCAAGTACATCACAAAGCCGGTAAACCGCAACGTAATAATTCAGACTGTCCGCGAATCTATGAACATCGTAGATAACAGGCGGGGCCAGCATTTTGACGAAGATGCCCTGCAGCGCAAAATGGATATGTTCTCCCCTATGATTGAAAACGATTTTATGTATTCTGTAATTTTCAATGGGGAAATGAACAGTGATTTGTCATCCTACCTGGAATACTTTAACATCGAAAATCCCCTCTGGTGCTTTTTTACAATGGAAATCCCCCGCGTAACAAAGAGCAACCAGCAGGACACTTATATGAATGTCCGTTCGGTTTTGAACGAGCAACACCGCTTTTTAGTAAGTTCATTTGTAATCAACCGGATTGCAGTCTTCTTTCCTGTTCCGGAAGCCTATTCAGATTATCAGGAATTCCAGCAGGAGATGAAACGAATCTACCATATTCTGAGCAATAAAATCGGAAGCGGAATAAGAATCGGTGTAAGCAGAATCGAAAATGACAAAAATAAAATAATTCAGTCTTATAATGATTCACTTTTAACTTTGAACAAGGTTCCTGCCGATGGGGGCATAGTATTTTTTGGAGAGGAAGATGCTATCAGAACTCTGAATGCAAATCCGGCTGAAATTGAAAAGAAAATCTATAACAGAATTAAGATTGCAGATTTCCCCGGTGTCCGTTCGCTTTTTGATGAATATTTTGCTGAGCTTGAATCTGCCTGCGGAAATCAGACAAAATTAAAATCGGCACTGATTGAATTCCTTGTAAATGCAAAAAACATTACATACGAAGCAGTTTCTTCCTACACAAATTCAAAATTTGATGATCTTTTTTCTTTTTTTGCGGCAGAAGACAACAATTCAGCCCTGAAAGATTTTGTAAGTCAGCTGCTTTCTGACTGTGTAAATGCTATTTCTTCCGTTAAAAAGCAGAAGGAAAACCCTATAATTGAAAAAGTCTGCTCTTATATCGATGATAATCTTGATAAGGATTTGTCACTTGATGTGCTTGCAAATGTTGCAGATGTAAGCACCTTCTATCTAAGCAAGTTATTTAAAGAAGAAAAATCCGAGAGCATTGTGAACTTTGTAACTAATAAACGCCTCGAACGCGCAAGACAACTTCTCAGCGAAACAAAATATTCTATAAAGGAAATTACGGCCTTTACCGGCTATAATGATCAGAATTATTTTTCGCGATTATTTAAAAATAAGTTTGGAATTTCACCTTCGGAATTCCGAAATAACTAGGAATTGTTATGAAAAACAAAAAAGTATTTAAAAATCTCTTAATTTCTCTTCTTTTCTCTGTCCAGTTTTTTTCAGGCTGTTCAAAAAAATCAGCTGATTCTCTGGCCCAGAAAACAGCAAAAAAAGATTCCCTGACTCAGACTGAAATTACCGTCGGTTTTTCAATAGATACCCTTGCAATGGAAAGATGGCAGCGCGATCTTGATGTTTTTATGAACACCGTAAACGAACTGGGAGCAAACATCATCGTTCAAAACGCCGGAAACAGCCTTGACGAGCAGAAAAGGCAGATTCACTATCTTGCAGAAAAGGGAATAGATGTTCTGGTAGTTGTTCCCAAAGACGCGCTTGAACTTTCTGATTCTATTCAAAAAATAAAGGCAAAAAACATTCCTGTCGTAAGCTATGACAGGCTTTTGCGAAACTGTGATGTTGATTTATACGTAACGATTGACTGCTATGAGGTAGGACGTCTTATGGCAAATGGAATGCTTAATGTAACTAATAAAAGAAACTGGTACTGCATTCTTGGCGCAAAAGAGGACTTCAATATGAGCATGGTGAGCACGGGACTGCGGCAGGCAATTACAGGCCGTAACATCAGCATTGATAATATTTTCTATACAGACGGCTGGAACTATGATTTATCTTACCAGCATATGCTTGACCTTATAAGTTCAAAAAAGATTCCTCAGGTGCTTATCTGTGGTAACGATGCAATCGCATCAAGTGTGCTCCAGGCACTCAGGGAATACCGCTTTAACGACCATATTCCTATTTGCGGACAGGATGCTGATATCGAAGCCTGCCAGAACATTCTTAGGGGAAGACAGGATTTTACTATTTACAAGCCGATTATGGAGCTTGCTGAAAAGTCTGCAGAGCTTGCTGTAGAACTTGCTAAGGTAAAAAATGCAGAAAAGCTTGAAGGCGTTTCAGAAACAATTAATAACGGGGCAAAGGATGTCCCGGTTTTCTGGCTCAAGCCTACTTTAGTTGACAAAAATAACATAGAAGACATAATTATAAATTCAGGTTTCCATTCGAAATCAGAGATTTATCAGTAAGGAATAAAGATGACCACGAAAGAACTTTCAGAAGAGATTTTCAAAAGATACGGGGCGATAACCCGTGCCCGCGGATATTTTTTATACACAAAAAAAGGAGTCCGCCTTACTGATATGTTTCTTGAGAACGGAAGGGCCGTTCTCGGCTGGCATACAGGCTCGGCTTTCACTCAGATGAAAAATTATCTTTCCCGCGGACTTACAGGAAGCTTCAGAACTGAGGAAAGCTGCCGGCTCCAGAAGGCTGTTTCAAAACTTCTGAAGAAAGAAGTAAAGCTATTCTGTTTTTCTGATAAAAAATCAGCTTTGACCGCTTCAATTAATTTTTCAAGCGATAAATCAGGCTTCTGGAAGCCCTTCAACAAGAAGATTGACTACTCAAATTTTGAGTCGCTTGTAATCTGTCCGCCTTTAAGCTGGACAAACAACTTTTTTCTTCTTGCCCTTGATAAAAAGCTTTATGATGAAATTGCCGCTCAGCTTCCGCCGGAGCTTCCGGGCCAGGTAAAGTTCCCCTTTGCATTAGAAGCCGCTGCTAGCCGCGCCATTTACGATTATCTGGCAGAAGAAGCTGTCCGCGAAGAAAAGGACTTGTTTATTTACGATACCTTCCTGAATCCATATTTTACCCGAAACGGCTGTTATCTGACTCCAAAAATCAGCCGTGAAAAATATGACGACTTTGTTCTCTACTGTCTTGATAAGCACATTATCATCAATCCTCATTATGAAGGCCAGTCTTATGTGCCTTACAAGGTTGATAAAGGCAATTTTTCGGCAATTAAAAGCTCACCTTTTGCCTTTTAATGTCGAAAATTAAATGATGAATCCGGAAGTTTTATTTTATATTATCAAGCTTGCAGTTTATGGAATCGTAACTTTTCTTGCTATCCTTCTTATGTCAAAAATGAGGGATGCGGCCTGGATGTGCGTAATCTGCGGATTTTTATGTAATTATGCGGGAACCGTTCTGGAAATCTTAATTGAACTGGGAATCCTTTCTAAAGGAAAAATCTGCCTCGCAGGCATCCCTCTTCTTTCACTTCTTTCAATGCTAATTCCGGCGCTCTTTTTTATTCTGGGATTTATTATTATGCTTTGCAGAAAAATATAGGGACTTTTAATTATGACAGAACTTGATGAATACTGGGAAAAATTTATAAAGAAAAGCGGCCGAAGCGAGGACGATAAATGTTCCGGCGATTTGAACTTTGAGGCTAAGGGCTTTGTCGGCGATGAAAAAATCGCCCTTGTTCTTGGAGGACAGAAAACGGCTTTTTTTGCAAGCTGGGCCACCTACTCTATTGATATGGAACCGCTTCCTGTTTCGGGGGAACTTTACATTGTCGTTGACCGCAGTAACGCACCCCGCTGTGTAATCGAACTTGAAAGTGTAGAAATCGTTCCATTTAACGAGGTAACCTGGGAGATGGCAAAACAGGAGGGCGAGGACGAAAACCTTGGCGCCTGGAAGGAACGCCAGCAGGATTATCTTGAAGATGAAGGAGCCGTGGTTGGTTTTGAATTCACACCTGATATGAAACTTGTTTTCCAGACCTTTAAGGTTGTGTACCGCTAATAGAGATGAGGATTAAAATGAAAAAAATATTTCTATCACTGATTATACTTTTTGCTGCAAACTGCGCTTTTGCCTACCAGAGTTTTTTCGGATTTTCTGTAGGACTTGCTTCCGGCATTCCATTTTACGGCTCTTCTTATGTAAATGACTGCAACAAGAGTATGTCAGATCCAAGCAGAATTATTGTAGGAACACTTGCTTCTGCAAACTTCAACGTTTCTGACAATGCAACCTTTTTTATTGGTTCTGATTTAATCTGCGATTTTATCTGGAAAGGCTCTCAGTATTCAAATCATCTGAACTATGATTTTTCGCTGGGCATAAAAGTTTTCCCTAATCTTGCTGGTTTCTGTACGGGACTTGCTTACGTGCTTGGCGCCCGAACAGATTTTGTGGAAACTGACAAAGTATCAAAATTCTCTGACACTTCTGCCTGGGGTAACGGAATCAAGATTCTTGCTGAATACAACTTTGCCCACGACGGAAAATCCCGCTACTATCCTACCCTTGGAATGTACTGGAAAATTCTGCCTCGCGGCAGTCACACCTGGGACAATTCAATCTGTGCCTATATAATGGCTAACCTGTAAGCTGGCTGCGCCGGTAAGACTTGCTACAAAACAAACTTAAGAATATCAGCGGGAGTTTTTGCAATAAATGCGGCTCCCGCTTTTTTTAATTCTTCTTCGCTTCCGTAGCCGAAAAGAACGCCCGCACATTTGAGCCCGGTCTGAGCAGCCCCTTCCACATCAAATTTTCTATCCCCTACCATAAGGATTTTAGATCGGTCAGCTATCTTATTAGTTTCAATTGCATATTCAATCACTTCTGATTTTTTACTGCGGCTTTCATCAGAAGCACTTCCGCAGATATGATCAAAATATTTTTCAAGATCGAAATTTTTTATGATCTTTTTTGCCGTCACTTCAGGCTTTGATGTTGCAACAGAAAGCTTAAATCCATTTTCCTTTAGCGCCGCCAGCAGCTGGGGAATTCCCTGATAAACGCGGTTTTCCAGATAACCTCTTTCATTATAATAATTTCTGAAAACCTTAATACTTTCCTCAGTTTTTTCCTTAGAAAACCCAAGGATTTCTGCAAAAGTGAAAGGCAGGGGCGGTCCGATATAAGTGCATAAAGTCTGATAATCAGGGATTTCGAGTCCGAAGTGTATAAATACATTTTTGAAGGAATTAAGGATTCCGTCCTGAGAATCTGTTAAAGTGCCGTCTAAATCAAAAAAAATGTGTTCAAATTTCATATGTTTTTCCTGTGTAAGCCCAAGTGCCCCCTATCGGGCAAAAATCTCTTTTTTATGAAGCTTTCCAAGCTGGTGAATTGCTTCAAGACTTACAGTATCAGAATGTTCATTAAGGTCAATCGTAAAGCGGTTCATCGAAAAATGCTGGAAAACGAAAACCTTATCCCAGACTGAGGCGTCAGTAGAAGTGTAAGTTTCAAAAAGCTTATTTTTGTAGGGGGTAAAAAAGCCCTTGTCCTTGAGCTCGGAATAGCCTACCAGCCAGAGTTCGGGCGTAGGGAAAGGTGTGCCTCCTGCCCCGGCGCCCCGGCACAGTTCGCAGTGCAGCCTGGCAGTCTGCTCCGCCATCCACAGCTGGCTTTCTTCTATCAAATCGCAGATTTTCTTACCGCCGTCCTTCATCATCTTTTTCAGCTGGGCAGTTTTTGCGCTGTGAACAGGAGTCTTATTCAGAATGATTACGTTTTTCCTGAAATCAGTTTGCAGCTGAGGATTACGCTTAAAAAAGCCATCCGCAATCTTTCCTGCCTGACCAACCAGATAGCGCTTGTTTTTTGCAAGCTGCTCGTCCTTGCCGGGATTGTCTCCTATCACAATCAGGTGAATGTCATCTTCCTTTGTAAGACGGTCAAGGTCAGTGTTATAAACGACAGCCGTTTCAAAAGGATATGAAGGAGTATTCGCTGCATCTGCCGCTGCCTTTTGCAGGGCAGGGAGTTCAGGAGCGGCTTTAAGCCACTCTTCTATCTTCTTTTTAAACTCTGCCTTAAAATTGCAGAAAGCCTTCCATTGATAATCAGTCATAAGAATTAAGCACCTTTACCATTGCATCAAAGATTTTTTTATTGGAAATCGTACCAGAAAATTCAGATTTTCTGATAAAGCCGACGTTATAGTAGCCAAGAATATTTCCCGCAGAAAAAATTTCAAATTCATTTTTATAAGGCCCGTTTTCAAGAACTATCTGAGGAACAAGTCCGATACCAAGCCCGGAAGCCGCCAGAGCAAGAACAGCCTCATTTCCTTCTGTTTCGGCCGCAATAGTCGGTTTTACGTTACGGGATTTTATCCACTTGTCAAAACGCATGCGGGCAAGTCCTGTCTTTGGAAGAACAAGAGGCACGGAAGAAAGAATATCCTGAGGAGAGCCGTTCAATTGGGTGTAAGGGCCGTTTTTCGCGGCAGCATATACAAGGGGTGTTTTTACAACAGCCTTTGTTTCCATTAAACTGAGCCCGCTTTCAGGGATGGCGGCAACCGCAATCATGGCGCGGTTTTCTTTTACTGCGGAAACAGCTCCAGCCGGGTCTCCGGTTTCCACAGAAAAATGGATTTTAGGATAGCGGGTCGTCAATTTTTTGATAAAATCCGGAAGAATCGTGTAACAGGCGGTGACAGAAGCGTATGCGTGGAGGGTTCCTTCAATTTCATCACCAATATCGTTAAGACGCTCTTTCATCTCCTGCTCTTTTTCCAGCAGGGCTTCCGCATATTTTTTAAAAACTTTTCCTTGTTCCGTGAGCAAAACCTGCCGATTATTTCTATCGAGGAGAATTGTATTTGTTTCTTCTTCCAGGCGGGAAATCACACGGCTTAAGGCAGAAGGACTCATATTCAATTTATCCGCAGTTTTTCCGAAGTGAAGAAGTTTTGAAAGAGTAATAAAGGCTTCTATCTCGTAAAAATTCATTTTCTGTTATAATATAGAATAAATTCAGAAACCATTCGAGGGGTAATTATGAAAAAAATTCTTTGTATTGCTGCTATGGCACTTATCAGTTTTTCTGCTTTTTCCGTTGATATTTTCAGCGTTGCCGGAAGAAAGGGAAAAATCAAAAGTTTTACTCAGACTGATTACACTGTAACCACAAAATTCGGAAATTATTTCCGTACACCATCAGCAAAAACAACCCATACTTTTACAGATGGTAAGGAAGCTGAAGAAATTCACCTTACACCGCGCGATGTAGTTATCAGAAAAGTAGTCTGGAACTACGACGAGCAGGGTAACCTTAGCGAAAAGGTATGCTCAAATGCTGAAAATGATCTTGAATGGAAAACAGCTATGACTTACAAGGACGGCGTTCAGCAGGATCATTCTGAATACGACAGCACAGGCAACCTTAAAAACCGCACAATCTACACATACACCGACAATCTTTTGACAGACAAGACCCTGTATGACGGAGAAGGCGCTCTGGTTGAAAAAACAATCTGCACTTACACAGATACAGGAAAAATCGCAACTCTGTGCAACTATATCGCTGACGGAAGCCTGCGCGAAAAACAGACTTACGCTTACACTGTGGAAGGAGTTCTGGATGCAATCACTTATTTTGACAAAGATTTGAAAGAAGCAAAGATTGAAAGCCTGCGCTATGATGATGTGGGACTTCTTGCAGAAGTTACAACTTATGAAAATGATAAGGTTGTAAAACGAACTCTTGTAAAATATGACGATAAGGGAAATATAAGCAGGATTTCAGAATACAATATTGCAGATAAGTTTGGAACAACAGTAAACGAACTTATTTCTATTGCAGAATTTGTTTACGAATATTAAATAAAAATGCTTTCGCAAGAACCGTGATTTGTTCCTTCCAAAATTAATAAGGGACTTCTGCTATGGCAAAAGTCCCTTTACTGTTTTTCCAGCTTAGTAATTCACCGCTTCAATCTGGAAGTAAGCCTGTGGGTGGGCGCATACCGGGCATACTTTTGGAGCTTCTTTTCCAACTACGATGTGACCGCAGTTGCGACACTGCCAGATTGCATCGCCTTCGCTTGAGAATACTACCTTGTCTTCTACATTTTTCAAAAGCTTGCGGTAGCGCTCTTCGTGGTGCTTTTCGATTTCGGCAACCTTTTCAAACTGGAAAGCAATTGCATCAAAACCTTCTTCGCGGGCAGTTTTTGCAAATTCCTTATACATATCTGTCCACTCATAGTTTTCACCTTCTGCAGCTGCCTTCAGGTTTGCTGCTGTATCACCAATTCCGCCAAGATGCTTGAACCACATTTTTGCGTGTTCTTTTTCATTATCAGCTGTTTCAAGAAACAAAGCTGCAATCTGCTCATAACCTTCTTTTTTAGCTACGCTTGCAAAATAAGTGTACTTATTGCGAGCCTGTGACTCACCTGCAAATGCTGTCTGCAAGTTCTTTTCTGTCTGTGTCCCTTTGAGATCTTTTGCCATAATTACGATACTCCTATATATTAATATGCTTTTATTAAATATAAATGCAAATCAAGCAAAAGTAAAATTTTCTCTCAATAAAAATTCGTTTTTTCCGATAAAAAAGGGAATACTCTTTTTTTGTTTCGGGGAAAAACATGAAAACTATTGGAATTAAACTTGCAGACGGTTCTTTCTATCCTGTTCTGAACGAGGGTGCGCCTTCAGAACGTCTTCTGGAACTTACAACAGCCCACAATAATCAGACTAAGGTAATGGTTGACCTTTACCGTTCTGAGCTCGGCTCAATGGAAGATGCAGAATATGTTGACTCCCTGCAGATTGAAGATCTGAATGAACATCCCAACGGAGAGCCTACCCTCACCTTTACAGTTTCAATTGATGAAAACAACAAGCTTTCTGCAAAAATGGTAGATAACGAAACCGGTCTCCAGAGTAATGCCACAATCACCCTTGTTTCCCGAACCCTTGAAGAACGCCTTTTACCAGACGAGTATGATATTAAAGATCCTACCGTCGAAGGTCTTACCCTTACAGAGACAGAAGAAAATTCCCTTTTTGGGAATGATGACGCCGAAAGTAATCCGTCTGAAACAGAAGAAAATCCTCTTGTAGATTTTTCTTTTGAAACAGGCCCTAATCCAAGCTTTGATGATGCAGATGAACCGGCCGTAGACGTAATCAATGAATTTGAAGCGCCGGTTGATGAAACTTCAGTTGAAACAGAAGATGAAATTACAGCGGAGGAAGTTCCGGCTGAAGAGGAAATCCCGGCTGAAGAGAGTATTTCTGAGGAAGAAGTTCCTGTTGAGGAAAGCCCTGCTGTAGAGGAAACTGCTGAAGAAAAAAATGATGATACAAAAATCCCGGAAATTTCTGATTTCAATCCGCTGGACGAGCCTGTTCTGGAAGATGACGCACTTAACATCGACGAATTCAACACAGAAGAAGAAACGGCTGATGAAAATCAATCAGAAGAAAAAACTGAAGAAATTTCTGAGGAAGCAGAAGAAAGGCCTGCAGACCTTGCTACAGAAAATTCTGACATTCCTGATTTTACATTTGACATTCCGGAAGATAACGTGCAGAATTCTGAGGAGGAATCAGAAAGCAGCGGTGATACACAGATTTCTGAAGAGAGTAATACTTCCGACGACTTTGTATCAGACCTTCCAAGCTTTGATTTTTCCAGCATTTCTGATTCAGGAGATTTAGATTTGACAGATAACGATTCAACAGAAGTAAAAGAAGAAGACCTTAATCTCGACCTTGATTTACCGGATTTCGATTCAATTCCTGATGAACCTGCAGAAGAAACTTCTTTCTCTACAGATTCTTCATCAGATTCCTTCAATACAGACTTAGACCTTTCAGATCTGGATACCTATTCACACACAGAAACTCCGGCAGATGACAATTCATACCTGGATGATTTGGATTTTGATGACCTTGACAGTCCAGCACAGACTGCACAGAGCGGCGCAAAGCCAATCAGTTTTACGGGACTTTATGATAAAGAAACAGAACTTGGTAATTCCGCTTCTTCTGAGGAAGAAAGAAAATCCGCAAAACCAGCTGTAATCATCTGTATCTTGTGCGCAATAATCTGCGTACTTGCAACAGCCTTTGTTCTGATGGTAGTTCCTTCAAAGTTCAGCCTTTTCGGAACTAAGACAGCTAGAAAAGAAGCTGTAAAAACTGAAGCGGCAGTAACAGAGCTTCCTCCAGAACCATCTCCGGCTCCGGATCCAAAAGTAAGCTTTGTTGAGCCTGCCCCGGAACCAGAGCCAATCACAGCGCCGGAACCACTTCCTCCAGTTCCTCAGTCAAAGGTGGAAGAAGTTGTTATTATTGAAAATGCAGAGGATGTTGTGCCTCTTCCTCCTCCGGTAAAACCTGTAAAACCAAAGAACATCAGCTACAAGATTAAGTGGGGCGATACTCTCTGGGATATTTCTGACACTTATTACAAAAATCCATGGAGATATAAATATATCGCCCGCTATAACGGAATTAAAAATCCTGATTACATCATTTCGGGAACCTATATCACAATTCCGGCTGAGTAATAAAAAATCTGGAGCGTCCTTTGTTCTGCAAAAAAAGTCTTTCCTTTCTATGCCTCCTCTCAAGCCTGATGCTTTCTTCCTGCACCGACATCAGCATAAAAGGGGAAGGCCAGAAAAAATTCGGCCCGGATGCGAACTACTTTATCGGGCTTAAACTTCTTGAAGCTGGAAACGAAAACGAAGCAGCTCAGAAATTCAAAGCCTGCATAAAAAAAGGAACTTATTACTGCGCTATGAAAAGCGCACAGAATCTCTGTAAAATCGGCTCTGTTCAGGACAAAAACGCTGCCTGCCTCAAGCTTGCAAAAGACTACCCGGAAGCAGAAAACCTTCTGATTGCCGCAAGACAGCTTTATTCCGCAGAAGAAATCAGTAAGGTTATAGAGCTTACAGAAAACTGCGATCTTGCAGAAGACAGCAATGAACTTGTAAAACTCCGCCTTGAAGCCATGAGAAAAAGAGGAGATTCACGTTACCTGAATTCTGTATTTGAATGGTTCACACAACGTCCTCTTTCTTCTTTTCATAATGATTTTTTTACTGAATATATTTACCTTGAACCTGAACTTGAAAAAGCAGAGCAGGATATTATCGAAGCATCTGATATAGATGATTTATTTTCTGAGGATTTTGGAGACCAGGACACAGAATCTCCTGCCCATGCAACAGAGACATCCCTTCCAAAAGAAAAACGTCCGGAAAACGCACTGACACAGGCCCAGACTGATGCCCTCAACCTCCGCATCCTTATTTATAGAAGAAACTACACTCTGGGCCTGGCTCTTTCAAAAATTCTGCTTTCTTACTTTCAGCAGGGAAACCTTCCTCCCCTCCCCCAGCTCTGTTCTGATATCGGCAAAGCCTATCTTTACGGAAGCCAGGATTTTCTTTCAAATGCAGAATATTTTAAGAATCTGGCAAATATGGCTCAAAATGCCGCTTCTGCCTATTATTTCTGGTTTTACGCAGGACGCTTTTATGACAAGGCACCCCGCTATAAAACTTCAGCAAAAACCTGTTTTCTGAATGCCGCAAGTACAGCCCATACGCCATCACAAAAGGATAACGCCCTCTGGTACTATCTGGATATTTCCTTAAAAGAATCGCCGTCGCAAATCCTTTCTGCAATCGAAAAATGCTGCCACCAGTGGTCAAATCCTTACTATTTTGATGATTTTTTTGACTCACTTTCTCCGATTCTGCTTGCCTCAGGCAATTTTGATATATTCGGAAAGGTTTATAAAACAATTGACGGTTTTGCAACAGATGAAATAACAGGCCAGTATGCCTATATTTATGCAAGACTTATTGAAGAAAGGCTTATATCAGCGCCAGCTTCAGATAAAAAATCAGCCTTAGAAAGAGCCCTTAAAAGCGGAGATTCCTTCTATTATAAATTCCTTGCCGCCTGCAAACTGGGTTTCACTCACCAGCAGATTACAGAATATCTTTCTGAACACTACCGCAGGGAAAGCTCAAAGGATTATGATAAAGAAAAGGCAGAGGCCGCAGAAAAGCTTCTGACAGGCTATGCAACCTTCGGTTTTCCTCAGATGATTTATCCGGAATACTGCAGCCTTTACAAAAAAGGAATTTCAGCAGATGCAGCCTTTTATCTTTGCGATTTTTTACAGAGATGCGGGGCAGAAAATAATAGCTGGTATGTTCAAAGCATCAGGCTTGCCGTAAAGGCCTGTGAATATTCAGACAGAGTCCTTACACCAGAAGATTTAAAATATCTTTTTCCAGAAGGCTTCAGGGAATATGTTTTTACAGAAGCAGAAAAATACAGGCTGGAACCTCAGCTTCTTTTCGCCCTTATCAGAACTGAAAGCTTCTTCAGCACTTCAATTATAAGTCACGCGGGGGCAGTCGGCCTTACCCAGCTTATGCCCGCAACAGCTGCAGATATTGCCCGCCGCCTGAAAAAGCCTGATTTTAATCTTGAAGATGCCCAGACAAACATCAGCTTTGGCAGTTATTATTTTGCAGACCTTGTCAGACGTTGCCAGAACGATTATCTTTCCGCAGTTTTTTCTTATAATGCCGGAATTACCAGAGTCAGAAAATGGCTGAAAAGTTCATTAATCGGCTTTAATAAAAAAGCTGATATGCCTAAGGACTTATTTCTGGAAACAGTACCTTTTAAAGAAACCCGTGATTACGGAAAAAAAGTATTCTCTGCCGCAATTATGTACGACGTGCTTTACAACAATGATTCAGATATAAGCGTATTATTTTTCTAACTTTTCATAGCAAAAACGGCAAATAATCACAAATAACAGAAAGTTTCTGAGATTTTTTTAGACTTTTTGCAAATATTTCAGTAAATTAATTACATTGAACACCGCGAGCTCTAACCGGCGCGCTTACACAGGAGGCCCTTTTATGGCAAATGAAGCAATGGAAGCTACAGTAAAAGAAGCATTGGAAATGTTCAGACCTCAGCTGCAGGCTGATGGTGGTGATATGGAATATGTTGGAATTGATGACGAAGGAAAAGTTCATCTTAATTTGACAGGAGCCTGCGGAAGCTGTCCTATGGCACTTATGACGCTGAAAATGGGAATCGAACGCTATCTTAAGGATGCCTGCCCTGAAGTTACAGAAGTTGTTCAGGACAACGCCCCTAACTATGGCGAGGAGATGCCTTACTAATGAAAATCGAAAAAGACAAATGGGTTGCAATCCACTACACACTCACAGACGAAGACGGAAAGCAGATTGATTCATCTGTTGGCTCACAGCCTTTGGGATACATTCACGGAAACGGATATCTGATTCCGGGCCTTGAAGCCCAGCTTGAAGGTAAAGAAGTCGGCGACAAATTTACAGCCGTTGTTCAGCCAAAGGACGGCTACGGCGAGTTTGACCCGCGCATGGTAATGGATGTAGAGCGCGAAAAGTTCGAGGGAATCGACGTAATTGAAATCGGACAGCAGTTCCAGGTGATGACACAGGGCGGACCTGCAATCGTGCGTGTTGTTGAAGTTGGTGACAAGACTGTAAAAATTGACGGAAACCACGAGCTGGCAGGAAAAGTTCTGACTTTTGACGTAGAAGTAGTTGAAGTTCGCGAACCGACCGAAGAAGAACTCAATCCAAGCTGCGGATGCGGCGGAGGATGCGGAGGCTGTGGCGGTGGCTGCGGTGACGACTGTTCTGGATGTGGAGACGGTAGTTGCGGCGACGGCGGCTGTGGAGGCTGCGGAAACTAAGATATTCCCGCATAAGCTGGAATAAAGTTAAACTGCTCCGAGGATTGCCTGAAAATTGGTTTCCTTCGGGGCATTTTTTATGTCCACGATTATATCTGCAATATTCTGATACTGTTCGTTTCTGGCCTTAAAGCGTGCCATTATGATTTCCTGAATATCGTTCATACTTTTCGGATTTTCTGCCATAACCCATGCAGGAGCGCCGTCAAATCCACCGAAAGGAGAGGCCTTGATTTTTGCCATAATGCGCATAACCGAATACTGAATATCAAGACGGAGAAAAACGAATTTACCAAGATTACGGAGAATGTTCAGGGCAGGAGCATTATCACAAACTCCACCCCCGGTTGCAACAACAATTCTTTCTTCAGGATGCTCTGAATATATTTTTGAACAGGCTTCTTCCTCTGCCAGATAGAAGGCAGCAGGCCCCTTTTCTGAATAGTATTTTCTGAATGGCATTCCAACAATTTCTTCGATAACAGAGTCCGTATCAAAGAAAGGTATTGAAAGTTCTTTTGCAAGGAGAGTACCCTGAGTTGTCTTACCGCAATGTTTAAGCCCCATCAATACGATGGAATTGTTCATAGAATCGCCCATAAAAGAAATTATAACATTTGAATTGTAAAAGTCTAGTCTTTGTTGTATTGTTAGAGGTGAGGTTTTATGACTATAGCACTTTGTTTTTTACCGCTGATTCTCTGCTTTGTAATTTATACCCTTGGTTTTAAGATTAAGCTTACAAACCAGCTGATTGCAACACTTCTTGGACTGATTGCAGTTTTTCCAATTTCAGTTATACAGTATTTATTACCTCCTTTTACCCTTTTTGAACAGATTCCAGTTTTGAACACACTCTTAAAATCTATCATCATTTACGGATTTATTGAAGAACTGATAAAATTTTTATTTTTAATCCCGATTCCAAGCAAGAATCTTTCTGAGTTTGAATATCTTCTGCTTTCATTTATGACTGGATTGGTTTTAGGCTGCTTTGAATCGGCAGTTTACTTCCTTGACCACATGCAGATTGCCGCTTCAAGAGGCGCCCAGCTTCTGCTTTCACAGATTTTCCTCCGCATCTTCAGCTCAGATTTGATTCATATGACCTGTACAGGCCTTTGCGGACTCTTCCTTTTCAGCTGCAGAAATAAACCGGTAAAAATTTCAGTTTTCTTTATTGCCGTTCTGCTTCACGGAACCTACGATTTCTTTGTAGGCTTTCAGAACCCGCTCAAATACTTTTCGATTGTCGTAATTCTTCTTGCAATCATCGAATGTCAGAATAAATACCTGAGTTTGCAAAATTTGTGCGAAAATCGCTTGACAATTTTTTATTAAGGGTGTACTATACTCGAACACGACGCGGGGTAGAGCAGTTGGCAGCTCGTCGGGCTCATAACCCGGAGGCCGCAGGTTCGAGTCCTGCCCCCGCTATACTGCTAAGTCTATATGTTATATAGACTTAGCGCTACTACCAATCCCAATTAGTAAGGCTTGGCGTAGACAATTCACTGATTTTAAGCAACGATTTTAAGCAAATCGATTGTCACAAAGTGAGGTGCCTATGACCAGGCCTTATTCGTTATTTAAGAAGTCCAACGGTTATTTTTATGTACAATTCTTATTAGCCGATGGATCCCGTTCACAAAACAAATCTACTGGTACAAAAGACCGCAAAGAAGCAGAATCCATTGCTATGAGATGGGCTGTCCTTGGCGGTATACCAGAACGTATCAATTCAAAAGCAGAGAAAGCAAAATCTCAATCTGTAGACAGAATCAGTTTCTTTAATTCTATGTCCACCTATGACTTTTCTCCTGAAGAAATCGACAAGATGATTTCTATCATGCAGAAAAGAGGATTCATTCTTTCTGCTGTAAAACCGAACTCAAAACAAAGCATTCCTATCGAAGAGTTTTTGGATGAGTTCTGGAATTATGAAAAATCTCCTTATGTCCAGGAACTTGCTCTTGAAGGAAAAATTCTTTCACGCTCTCATGTAAAAAATGAAAGGAGCCGTGTAGAAAACTACTGGATTCCCAAACTCAAAGGAAAATGTATTGGTTCTATCACAAACGATATGCTTAAGGATATTGTTTCAGATAAGAAAATCCAAAAACTTGCCGGAAAAACTATTAATGGAATTGTTGAATCAATTACAACTCCTCTCAAATGGGCAATGAAAAATCAGTATATCGAAAACATCAATTTTTACGGTCTTAAACGTCGTAACACCAAGAGTGAGGAAAGAGCCATTCTCACCATGGAAGAAGCAGATAAGGTTATGAATATTGGCTGGGAAAATGATAAGGCAAAACTTGCCAATAAACTTGCAATGCAAACAGGAATGCGTGCAAGTGAAATTCGAGGTTTAAGAATTTGTGATATTCATGCGGAAGGTATTATTGTTGATCATGCATGGGACCGTTACGCAAGGGCTAATAAATGTTGTAAGAATGGAGAAGCCCGACAAATTCCTATTCCAATTTCAAAAGAACTTAGAGAAGAACTCTTGTTCCTTGGAAAACTTAATCCATTCTGCGAAACAGATAAAGCTTATATTTTCTGCAGCGATAAATGCAATTCTCCTATGGATAATTCTGGCTGGGTTAAATATTTACGCCGTGCACTCGAAAAGATTGGATATGAAAATCCAAATGATATTGTATTCCATTCATGGAGACACTTCTTCTGTTCCCGAATGTTGGACGTTATCCCTGATAAGCGAATTGTTATGGCATTAAGTGGACATAAAACCTCTGCAATGCTTGATCATTATGCAAAGCATCTTGAAGATGAAAAAACTCTGGAAATTGTTCGTCAGGCAATGAAAGAGCTCTTTGGTGATAATGAACAGGATTCTGTTGATAATGCTGCAAAACAGGCATTCAAAGATAAAATCTCGGCATAGGATTAGGGTGAATATATGAGTATTTTTGGAAATAAGAATAAAAAGACAAATGATAAAGACAATGCAAAAATTAAACTGGTTGAGGTAAGCCTGCTGCATTTTGACAGGGACTTTAAGAACGTGTTCCAGCAGGAAAATGATAAGGTAGCAGAGATAGCGAACGATATGAGGGCCAATGGGTTTGATAAGTCCAGGCCGATTATCGTGACTGAGGCCTATATCATTGTTGATGGACATTCGCGTTTTATGGCGGCAAAGAAAGCGGGATTAGAGAAGGTGCCGGTTATCATCAAGAAGTTTGATAGTCGGGATGAAACGATTGAGTATGAGTATAAGATGCAACTCAATTCCCGCCGACTGACGGATGGTGAGTATTTTGCTGCATTTTTGAAGCTTGATGAAATCAGACGTTCTAATCCTAATGCGCAAGGGTCTTCTGATGAAGTGATAGGACGGCAGCTTAATAAGTCTGCCCGCCAGGTATGCAAAATGCGTGAAATTGCAAAGAAAGCGGATGCTTCACTTCTGGAGAAGATTCAGAACGGAAGTGTTTCCATCAACAAAGCCCATGAAATGATTAAGGCAGCGGAGGCCAGAAAGAAAGCAGGAGTTATCGAAGAAGTTGCTGATGAAAAATCTTCTAATACTGGCAAAGGCATCAATTCAGATTCATTCAAGCTTGGGGTTTTGTTTGTTTTGTCAGAACTTGAAAAAGGACGAAAGAAAGGACAGATTCTGAAGGATAAGAGAATTGCTAAACTGGATCTTGGCGAGTTGAATCTTTCTGAAGAAGATGTTCAGAGGATTTCACAGAGATTTGGGATAGCGTAATCTTTAGTAAACATACACACAAAACGTTTCCGTGTGTATGTTTACTTGAATAGTTTTCTAACTTGATTTTAATTCAATTCTAACTCGAATGTTGAGTTAGAATTGAGTTTTAACTCAACATATTGAATTAAAATGGGGCTTTCAGTTTGCTTAATACAGGCTGGGAGCTTTTTTCATTTAACAACAAAGTCCTTTGAAGCCCTCTTAAAGCTCTTTGAAATATCTTTCAAATCAACCTTAAAAATCTACTTCCCCAAAAACATTTAAACGCAAATCTGCGTAATAGAAAAATCTGTAAGAATCTGCTACCAAAAAATCAAAATGCCGTTCTATGGCACAATTACCGGGTATAATTGAGCAGATAATGGAGATTTTTGCATGATTTGGCTCAAAAAAGTTAGAAAAAACGCTCTTCCTGATAAAGATTTTAATATTGCAGTATATCTGCAGGAAATGTTGGAACCGTTTGATAAATATCTGGTTTCCATAAAGGGAACTGAACTTACACCAGAAATAATTCAAGATGCACAATTTCATTTATATCAATTAATGGAATTATATATTGATTCAAGAATTTGCAGCAGGTGGGTAACATTAAATCCTGACGAAAAAATTAAGTTCTTCAAAAACTTCTCCAGGGAAAAGAAACTTTCAGAGCTCCTCTTCTTTGGTTTTGATTATTTTTCTAAATCAGAATTTAAGTTATATCCAGATCTTCTAAAAGAAAACCTTACGGCTCTTTATGAAGAATGTATTACTGATTTTTCAAATGCATTTAAAGAAACTGTAAAAGCATCTAGAGTTGTAAAGGATTCAGAACCAGGTTTTGAAAAAGAAGATTTTCTTGATTCCGCACTCTCCTTTTATCTCTTTCAGGGAACCTGGACTTCTCTCCGAATCTTTCCATCAGGTCCCTGCAAATATGATACAATCCTTCAAAACAATGCTCTTAAACCAAATTATGATTTTTTGAATGGCACTCTATGCACTTTCAATGAATCTCTTGAACTTACCCCTATTTCAAACACAAGTGAATTTTATAAGCTCTGTGCTGAAGAAGCGATTTTAAACTTTATTCAACTAGGCTTTTATATTTTTGGAGATACCGCAAAGAGTAAAGCTGATATCAATAATCTAAAAAGTGAACTGCATGATTTGAGAAAAATCGTCGATGAAAATCAGCAGGATATTTATAACTTAACAGAGGCTTTTGAAAACTGGAGAAAAAAAGTTTCTACTCCAAAAGAAATTATTACGAAGGAAGAAATGATAGCTAATCTTCATGAAAATCCATATTACAAGTCGATTGTTTCACTTGTCCCTGATTTTGAAAAATACTGCGATTTTCTCTTAAAAAATGAATTACTTACTTATAACGGAAGCTGTCTTTGTCGTACTGATAACTGGTCCAAATACTATTATTCTAATCTGCTCTATGATCCATTTTTAAAACTTCTTGAAGTAAGAAAAGTGATTGAAGCTTCCTACAGAAAGTTGTTTGGTCTTCCAGAATCCTTGAAACTAAAAGCCCAGTATGGTGACACTTACATGGGATATGAAATTTATGTTAGAGAACCATTAAGGAAGATGCTGAAAAGAAGATAGGATTAAATTATAAGTTTAATGAAATTTCTCTCCCCCTCCATTATCTTATAACCATAAAGATAAGGAGGAATGAAAAATGACATTACAAAAAGCAATGCGTGTTAGAGCTGAGCTTAAGAAAGAAGTCAGCAACTTGAATGAACTTATCCATGATTATCCTCATCAGATTTCATTTAAGGGTAAAGTTCCTGAAGCTGAAGAAATTTCGGCAAAACGTGCTGAAAAAGTTGCTGCTCTTGATGGTATGAGTTATGAAGATGTTGTGAAGAGAATGTTTACTCTCACAGATGCAATTCTTGAATTAAATACTGCAATCGAAAAAGCAAACCGCGAAGGTCATAATCTGCTTTTCAAGGAAGCTGCAATAAAATCAAAACTCTCTGTTGTTGAATATCAGATCAATATGGAGAGAACTGTTGAATCAGAATCAGAAAGTCTTGAATATGATTATGAGCACATGGATGAAAAGGGAAATTACAAGCGTGTAAAAGTTACTACTTACAACTATCCAATGCTCACAGACGAGACTTTCGGTCTTTCTCTGATTGGATTGAAAAAGCAGCTTAACCGTGAGCTTGAATCTGTTCGTGATGAACTTACAGCTTTCAATGCTACTCACAAAATTGACTATGAATTGCCGGAAGGCATTCTATAGGACAGATATGCAGGAAAGGTGTTTTTCGAGTGGGGGAAAACACACTTGGTTTGATTTTAGTCTTTTAATCTATTGGTTATCAGATTATTTTCTTACCAAGTTCCAGCTGGTATCCGCGCCAGGAGGGTAAGACCTCCATCTACTTGGATAACAGGCCGTCTTCTTGGGAATCCCCCGAGTAAAGATAGCTTCATTTGTCGCCTTTAAAAATATAAAACTATAATATTTTATAAACCGGATTTTCCGTATTCTTGGTTTTATCTTTTTGAATGTCGATGGCTTTTTAAAAATTAAGGAACAATTAAAAACTTAAAAAGTTCAACAGTTATTTCTATATCAGTTGGAAACTGCAAATCTGGGGCACCGGTTGAAGTTCTTTGGAATGGATGCCGGTGCTTTTTTATTTTCAGATGAAAAGAAGCTCCTGTAAAAACGAATTTAAACTAACAGTTTATATCTTTTTCAGAATATCATTATTAAAATCAACATATGACTTCAAATCGAAATGCCATCGCTGATTATCTTTCTTACACACTCATTTCCACAGGCGAGAACATAAATCTGCGTTTTATAGATAATGAAATCTGGGCTAACCTAAATCAGATATCAAAGATTTATGATGAAAATGAAAATACAATAAAGACGATTGTTACAAAGATTTTTGAGAATGATGATTTTGATTCTGTAAGCTTTTCAAAACAAATAGATGATGTAACTTTTTATGCCTTTGATATTATTATCCAGGTCGGATTCAAAGTAAAAAATCAGAATGCTCTCCGATTCCGGCAATGGGCAACTAAACTTCTTTCGGAATATCTTATCAAAGGATTTGCACTAGATGATGCTCGACTCAAGAATTGCGGTCAAGTTTTCGACGATGATTATTTTATAAAACTCCAAGAAGAATATGAAGAAATTGCCTTATCCAAGCGCTCTTTTATTCAGAAAATTACAGATTTATTTGCAACAGCTTATGATTACGAAACAGACAGCTTGATGACAAAAGTTTTTTTTCAGAAAGTTTCCAAACTAAACATTTTCATAAGTGATGAAAAATCAAAAAAGATTATTGATTGTTATCTGACTTTAGCAAACAAAAAACTTACAGGTAAGATTCCTCTAGTAATGAATGACTGGATTTATTATTTCAATCCTCTTTTCGATTTAAGGAATAACAGCGATTTGGAATCGATTATTGAAAACAAAGAATATTTTTCAAAACCAACTTATTATGAAAATCTTGGTTTAATGAAATCATGTGTAAATCCCAATACTCAACAATTTGAAAATGAACTATTTGAAATACTGAAAGATAAAGAGGTTTAATTATGGAAGATGAAGATTATATCGGTTATAGCATGGAAATGCATTGCATGACACCGGATCAAAAGCTGCTTTACTTAAAAGAACTTGTGGACAGTATGCAAAAGGATTATAAAAAACCTGGATTCATTGTTACGTCCGTCGAAGAACTGGAACAAAAACTAGATGAGGGCCTTAAATCTAGTGAGGAAGAACGTAAAGAGGATGCTTTAATTGCAACTTGGACAGACAAAAATCTTGAGAATTATGATGTACAAACACAATTGCATATTATGAAGATTAGATTGAAACTAGAACATCAATTAGGAAATTTCTACAAAATGGGCTTAAAAGAACATGACTTTTTTATAAAACCAATTCAGGAAAAAATAAATAAGCTACCAAAATATGAAGATGATAATTCTTCTTATTAAATTACCAGATTTTTCCCCGGTTCTTCTTAATCTCACTGCGGATTTTCTTCAACTTTAATTTTCGTTCCTTACTGGCACGAGTCGGCTTTGTTTTTATACGCTTTTTAGGAATTACCAGAGCCTGCACAATTCTGTTTTCCAAACGGGAAAGTGCAATTTCACGATTGCGTTCCTGGTAGCGCTCATCATCAACATCAAGAAAAAGACAATCTTCCTTATTGATAATAGCCGCCAGCTTTGAACGAAGACGAATAAGTTCTGCATCAGTAAGGCCACCCAAGGAAGTGACTGGAATAACCAGATGAACTTTGGTATTCACCTTATTTACATTCTGGCCGCCGTTACCACCGCTGCGGGCAAAAGTCATCTGAGAATTATTGATTATCGATTCGTGTAGTTTTGCACGGTTCATTGTTTCTATTGTAGTCAATTTATTCATTGTTCTCTATCATCTTCCTTATCGCTTAATCAAAAACTCATCCATCCTTTCAGCATTTCCTGTGTCCTCATCAGGATAACCAACCGGATTCAGCTTCAGATGAATTGTTCTTCCATCACCCTGAACCAAATCTTTTGTGCGCACAGAATGAGTATGACCAGCAAGCCAGATGCTTTGATCCTTCAACTGATCCAGATATTTCTGGCCATTAAAATAAAAGAAGGTTGTATAAACATCATCTTCATAGATTTTTTCAACGCCAAAGAAAAGCGGAATATAGTGAGTCAGTATGATATCCGGCTTTTGCGAAACCACGTAATCCAGCTTTTTCATTTGTGAAGCAAGAATATCCTTATGAACATTTCCCATATATTCCCAGTGTCGGTAATCAAACCAGCGTTTCCAGTAGCGAAGGAACTTTGTCATATTTCCTTCCGGCTCAGGTTCAACTTTATAAGCCCAGCAGAAATCATTGAATGCCATCGTTCCGCCAAACTTCACGTCTTCAAACTCTTCAACAGTTCCATCAAGAATTGAAACATTTCCAAGTTTTGAAACTTCTGCTTTCAGAAAATCCAGTTTTGCTTGTGTTTCAGTAAAGGGATTGTTTCTAAAATATGATTCATTATGAACCGTCAAATCATGGTTTCCAAAGACTACAAAAATCTTTTTGTAACGTGGTGAAACTGCCTTGTAAAATTCCACAAAAAGATGCGGATCATCGCAGGTGTCTCCTGCCACGCAAAGTACATCCGCTGGTTTGAGTGCATTGTTTATGTAGTTTTCCAGACTTACACGATGATTTATGTAGTGGTCAACATGCAGGTCGCTTGTCATGTAGATTGTCATTTTATTTTCTCCAATATTTATATAATGATTTAGCTGATTAAATATGCTATAATACATGTGTAAAGGAGGATTCGGTATGTATATAAAAGATGGAATCTGTTATGCAGGTGAATTAGTTCCTGATATTGAAGTCTCTTCTATAAAAATCCTCGATGATGGAATGCTCCTTGTAGAATTTTCTACTGGTGAAACCCGTCTTTTTGACGTAACTTCATTACTTGATAAGGGATCTGCTTTTGCTCCTTTGAGTAAAGAAGAAAATCGCAGAACTGCTAAAGTCACACATGGTTTTGTGTCATGGCTCGATGGAGAAATTGATATTGCTCCAGAAACTCTATATTCAGAAAGTTATAAATATTCCAAAGAAGACTATGCTTAGGAGATTGATGTGCCAGAATTAAGTCGTTTTGAGGGTATGGTGATATACCTTCTATTCCGTGATAATAAAGAACACAATAAACCTCATGTACATGTTTACTATGGTGAATATAAAGCTGCCATAGGAATTGACGGGGAATTACTAGCAGGAAAACTCCCTGCCCGTCAACTTAAGATTGTGACAGGTTGGCTTGCTCTTCATGAAGAGGAAGCATATGCCGCTTGGAATCTTGCAGTTAGTGGTGAACATTTTGAAAAAATCCCACCACTAAAATAATGACCTTTAATTACTTCCCATAATTCAATTTCTTCCAGACTTGAATAAGCCATTTCTGATTTTCTTTAAACCAGAAAATAAGTTCATCGCAAGTCTGGAACTGTTTTTTAGGTAAGTTCTTTGAAACAATCATATCAACAAAATCATAAGAATAATGCATTTTATTCTTGATTGCTGCCTGATAACGCTGCCAGATATTTTGAGGTCCATGTCTCCAGTTACTTTCCAATCCAAAGACTTCTGAATTGAATTTAGTTCGCAAACTAGATTCTGTTTCCATCAAAAAACTTCCACCATCACTAGCCCATGACCATTTATCAGCATATCTACAAGAGTAATCTACTCCTGCCACAATTTTATCTGTTGGTAAATCATCGATAGTTTGATATGGACAATAAGCCCAATCACCAGAACATATTTCTTCGGTGTAAAGCATGCATTCTAAACAAAAATTCGATTCTCTTTCGAAAATCTGTTGTATCTCATACTTTTTACAAAGTTCGTAACAATACTTCTTGTCTGATCTTCTTTTGCTTCGATGATAAACAGATCGAGAATACTTATCAGAACCTCCACAGTAATAACCGCCCATGTGCTTTTTGTAACTTCTACTCATTTAATCCTCCACGCAGAATAGTTATCTACATGAAGTCAAATAAAAATCGTTTATAATCCATTTTAAAGTCTCCATATTTATTTGATTTAACTGTCCGCTTTTATCGGACAGTTAGAACATTATTTCTGCTTCAAAAGGTAATCGTTATTAATCACCTTCATAGAAAGCGGACCTTCAAGGATTTTGCTGTAAACCGGTTCAATCGGCCTGATAACAATTCCTTCCTTGTGATTACCGCTAGCATACTTTCCCTTTGCCCTTTCGATGAACTCTTCTACAGTTTTATAAGGAAGCTGGTCTCCGGTTTCTTCTACAGGAACCATGTTCAAACCGGCAGCCTCGCAGAAAGCCTGCATCTTTTGAAGCCCCAATCTTTTTCCCTGGTCCATATCCCGCAGAGTGAAAACATACCATTCAGCAGTCACAAGCTTGAGTGGATTTTTTTGAATGCCTTCTCCACAGAACTCACCCTGAACCGCAACGTTCTTTAAGCCAATAGCCTCAGCTCCCTTTTTGATTTTCTCAATGACATTATGCTTATGAACGAACTTCCATGCCGGGCTAGTCTCATCATCAGCAATTTCGTAATTCCTTGAACAGACTCCAAAATCACCGTCAATCAAATACATAGTCACGCTGGTTCCATCCATCTTAGTTGAAATGTAATAAGGAAGTCTCTTGAACTCATCTATCAAACCAGGTTCCGCCTGAACTCGGATTTCGTCAGTCTTTGGAATGCCGTGTGGAAAATCCCCGATAACTCGTCCGCTACCAGTGGCAATTTCTGCAACTTCCCATTTCTTTACGCCAAGCTGTTCGCTTACGATATCACCCGTCTTCCAGGCAACACCATCGAGTGGTTCGATACCGTCCAGAATTGAAAGTGGCAAAACAAGTCCCTGAGAGACCTGTCCCCGGAAATTTCTTGTCTTCATCAAAAATCCTTCACCGTTCAAGTCATTGCTTCTATAACATCCATCTCGCAAAAACTCAAACTCAGGCTTCACTGGCAAAAATGCATCCACTTCAAAGTAAACGCATAAATCATATTTTTTTAACTCGCCCTTCTTGGCAACACATTTCCATCCCAAAACAGAAACAACTTCTATCCTGTCAGCCCCTTCTATGGGCTGCACGTCCCAGATAGTCTGGACACTTGCTAATTTTCTCATGATATTTTCCTCTGATTACAATAAGGGCGTAACGGAACCCTTTTTATTTGGTAGCGATGATTTAATTGTATGATTGGAAGTTCAGTCTGTCTGTAAACCATTAATTTAAAAAGATGACTTACAGACAGAAAAAGACTAGGCACTCAGGCGCAGTTTGCAATCGTTACAATTCTTGTTGCAGAGCTTTTCAATCTTGTTTGAAACGCATGAAACTTCGACTTCAATCATGCGCTGAATTACAATCTCTTCGAC
>ONPD01000010.1 GCA_900319625.1 uncultured Treponema sp.
TCTAAGTTCAAAGAGGCTGAGTTTCTGGTTATTTCTCTTGGACTAATTTTTGGTTTTTCTCGGTGAACTATCTGTGGCTAATTCAGGCGAGCTCTAATATTCTGACGTATTCTTGCAATAAACTCACTGTAATCATATAACGCTTTGCAGGTTTTTTGTAGTTCTAGACTATGATTTTTATTGATATTTATTACTGTTGCAGTCCATGCCAATAATCGAAGAAGCGTTAAAAACAAAAGTACGACAGTGCTTTTGTTTAGCTTCATCGAAAAAAATGGCTCAGTCCGAGACTATGCGAGGACTGTCAAAATTATTCTTAATGGCCGTCGCTCGCAAGTCTCGCTCCGAGCTGTTTTCTTGATAATCCTAAAAAATTGTACTGTCGCACAATTTTTTTTAACGGATTCTCGATTTTCAGCATATTAGGATTCACTGTACTTTGATGCTCAAATAAATACATCTCATCATTTATTAAAAATGAAATATCATTTTTTATGCTGATATAAATAACATCTTCAAGTGTCGTGATTTCAAGCTGACTTGTATCCTCGTAATTACTGCCTCTTAGTGCATTATAAAGAGATAAGAGCCACCGCCGACTTTTCTCGTTGTCACCCTTAAAAATAAATCTGAATAAACTATCCTTGTAGTTTCTGTTGATGGTTACATTATTGATTTCTGACATATAACACTCCGGAATTTTAATTTTGTTGTTATACTTATATAGTTCAAAAAAATTTCAAATTCCGGCAATGTTTTGTGAAAAAAGTTGATAATCTTAGAAAAAAATCTGTGTGAATCTGTGTCCCATCTGTGGCTAAAAACTGGGAAGGTGAAATAAATTGTATTAAGAGGCACCTGGCACGAGAATTGAGCAGCGCGAAGCGGTACGCGGCTTTTGCCGCGTACTGACCGTAGGGAACTGCGAAATGCGTCTGGGTAGCAGGCACTTTGCCCAATAAATGACTTAAATTACAACAAGCTTGTAGTAATTTTTCTACTTCCTTGTTGACGATTATCTACTTACTTAATGACACTTTTCAACATACTAGTAGATATTTTCCTACTTACTTGATGACAACTTTCAACAAGTAAGTAGAATTTTTTCCACTTACTTGTAGATTTTTTTCAAACCACCCTTTTTGATATGTCAATGGCGACTTAAGCCTTACTAGCTTCAATTTCCTTTTTTAGTTCCAGAACTTTTTCCAGTGGCAGGCCAATACATTCAGCAATAGTTTCGGTTTCACGTATATCGCCATTGATGTACATTATATTACTGCCGTCATCAAATGGCAAATTATTGCCGTCTTTCTATATACTCCAAAAAAATCCCAAATTCCGGCAATGTTTTCCAAAAAAGGCAGAAAAAATCCTAAAAAAAATCAAAAAATGCTGTATAATCTTCTTATGTCAAAAATTCTTCTTATTGGAAAAGATATTCCTGAGGCTTATGATTTTGCGAAGGGGCTTTTGGGAAGCGAAAATGCTGTTTTTGCGGCAGAATCGGATTCAAGTACCGATTCAGATTCTTATAGTGATAAAATTTATACTTCTTCCTGGAACAAATCTTCGGCAATTTCGGCTCATTCCTTTTTGATTAAGGCTGAAACAAAGCTTGATGGAATTGATGCGGTTGTTTTCTATTTTGATGCAGACCATCTTTCAAAAAAATTCATCGATAACCGCAGTGATGAGATTTCGACTGCAATCGACACTATGATTAGTCCCTTCCTTTATATTACCGATGAAATTTTGCGTCGGGCTGAGCAGAAGAGGGAAAAGCTTGTTGTTGGATTTGTGATTAAAAATCAGATTGAAGCGGCCAATACCAAAATTGTTGATGTTTCCCTTGCGGCTTTTTCCCGCCTGGCCGAAAAATTCGCAGAAAATGTAATCGAGCGGGATTATCTGCGTGTTTTCCTTGCAAAAAGTCTTGTTTCTTCTGATTCTTTTGGAACTGAACAGCAGCTTGGTGACTGGACTCTTTCCGCAATTCAGTCTCTTGCCGATTCTAAAAAGCAGTCTGCAAAGCAGGCCGCAAGCTGGAATAAGGCCGGTGCAAAATTGGGTTCGGGCTTTCCATTTTTCAAATAAAAGGCGGATTTTTCTATGAATGACGTAAAAATGATTGATTTTATTCTCCCGGATTTTATTGCAAATGACCCGCTTCTGGATTTTATCCTGCGCATTCTTCTGAGTATTTTTTGCGGCCTTTGTCTTGGCCTGGAAAGAAAGGTCAGAAAGCACCCGGTAGGCATCAGAACTCTTGTATTTTTAAGTCTTTCATCCTGTCTTTTGGGAATTACTTCCTGCACTATGGCAAAAAACGGCATTATGACCGGCGATACTACCCGAATTGCTGCCGGTGTTGTTACCGGCGTCGGCTTTCTGGGCGCCGGAGTAATTTTCCGCCAGGGCTATAATATTCACGGACTCACAACCGCTGCAATCATCTTTATGTCTTCGGCTCTTGGTGTTGCCTGTGGTGACGGTCTTTACCTTCCGGTTTTGATTACTCTTGCAATCTGTATCATTATGCTTACTGTTGTTGAACAGATTGAACACGTTTTCTTTCCGATTGAACAGGCAAAGCTTGTGAAAATTGAATTTAAAGATAAAAACGTAAACGTTCCTGAAATCTCTGCCCTCATTCGAAATACCGGGCTTACAATTGCAGATACAGATTTTAAATACGATGCAGAAAGCGGCAAGGTCGTTTTGTACTATAAGGTTTTCAAGCCTAATATTTTTGATTACAACGAGTTTGCAGACAAGCTTTCAAAGATTCACAATGTCCGTTCATTTTTTATCGGGCACGGCGAACCAAATTAAAAGCCTGATTAAAAATCTGATTAATATCGTCCTGAGCTAAGATAACTTCTTATTCCTTCGCAGAGCTTTCTTGAGCTTTCTGATGCCGGTGTAAAGGCGTCCAGAAGGATTCCGGGCCGGCTTCCATAGCGGCAGCTGGCGGCAAAAAAGCGGACATCATCAGCCTGAACATCATAGCTTTCTCCCCTCAAGGCAACCGGGCCCAGCTGAGTTTTCATTGAAAGGGAAGACTGTCCGTCCTCGCTCAAAAGAGCAAGCAGCACTTTATCATTAATTGATTTTCGTGAAAGCTTGACTGCATAAATGGCCGGTGCAATTACAGCGTGGTCAACCGAAGCAGACTGAACCGGGGCGCGTTCAGTAGAAAAAGTTCTTATCAGCTTGTAAGGAATTGTTCTGTGAACAGAAAGCTTTGTGAACAAGAGGGCAACCTGTCCGTCTTCTATAAAAGCAATTACGTCGCGGTATTTTCCGTAATACCAGTTGGGATGAACTATTCCGTTTTCGGCCCAGCTTCGTAAAAGATTTAAAACTTCTGCAAGAGAAACGTTACCGGCTTTTCCAAGCTTCAAGTTGATGATATTTTCCAGCGAAGGATTTTTTCGGACGTTCTTTACAAAATCGCTGTAGGCATCGTAGCCGCCTTTTGCTTCAATCAGGCAGGAAATCAGACCCAGAAGTATTTCATCATCGCCTCCGTTTGTAAAAAAGGGCGTAAAAGCATATTTTTTTGCAGCTTCAAGATATTTCAGAAGCTGGTCAAAAGTCTGGGGATTTTCCATCCCGATTTTCTGACTGATAGGGTTGTTATAGGAAAATTCAAAATGATCAAGAAGAAGGGGAAGGGCTTTTTTGTTGTCTTCTTCATTTTCACGGCGAAGGGAAGTCGGAATCATATTAAAAAGCTTTCCTGAAAAGTTAGCGCCCTTATCCTTAAGGTTAGCGGCAGTAACTCCGTCAAAGGTAAAAATCATATCGAAATTTTTTGTTGTTTTTTCACTGATGATTTCTTCAAGGCTGAGATTTTTGAAATGAACTTTTGCAAAGCCGGCCTTTGAAATATCCTCTTCAAGTGCTTTTGTTACTTTTTCAGGAAGATTATAAAAGGCAAGGTTCAGAGTCTGCTCTGCCGACTTTTTGCTCTGCTTAGAAATAAGAAGTCCAAGTCCGGCCACAGCCAGCAGAAGCACAACCCCGCCGGCAATATATAACTTTTTTGATTTGATTTTTGAGAGATTCATATCATTATTATAGAAAGAAATCACCTGAAAATACAAGAAGAATATAATAAGGCGGTGTTGTCGTTTTCTTAATTGCAATGATATAATCATAATATGAAGGTTTGGTTTAAATATTTAATTGGAATTGTACTTGGTCTTGTAGCAGGACTTATTCTTCCTATGCAGAATGCCGCTTTTGCGGGCTTTATTTCTTTTATAACTGATTTATTTATCCGCATTGGACGCTATATTGTTGTGCCCCTTGTTTTCTGTACGACAGTCGTTTCAATCAATAAGCTGCGTTCGTCAAAACTCTTTTTTAAAACTGTAAGGTGGACTGCTTATGTAATCCTTTCTTCAACCCTGATTCTTACCGTGGTAGGACTTCTTTCAATTCTGATTGTAAAGCTGCCTCGAATCCCTATCACTGTAGATACAAGCTCCGAGGTTTTTAAGCTGGATATTTCTTCGCTTTTCCTTTCCCTCTTCCCGCTTTCTGCCTTTGATTCCCTGCGCGAAGGTTCCTTCCTTCTGGTTCCTTTTGTTTTTGCCCTTCTGATTGGTTTTGAAAGTGCCACAGCCGTTGATACTCCTCTTTACAAGCCTGTTTTCCAGCTTTTTGATTCACTTTCTAAGCTTTTCTATAATATTGCCGTTTTCTTTACCGAAACAATGGCAGTATTTATGATTGCCATCATGACAAAGTGGTTTGTTGAATACCGCCAGATTATGTTCTCGGGAATCTACACACCAATGTTCATTATGTTCCTGGTTGATTTTGTGCTTGTAGTCGGCATTATCTATCCTGTAATTCTGCGCTATGTCTGCCACGACCCCTATCCTTACCGCGTTTTGTATGCCAGCCTTGCTCCGGCCCTGCTGGCCTTTTTTGGAGGGGACGCAAATCTGGCTCTTCCGCTTACAATCCGCCACGGAAAAGAAAGCCTTGGAATCCGCCGCCGCTGTGCCGGTTTTACCTTCCCTCTCTTTTCGATTTTTGCCCGCGGTGGTTCAGCCCTGGTAAGCATCATCAGCTTTATCTTAATCTGGCGCTCTTATTCCAGCCTGAATATTCCGGTTGCTGAAATTTTCTGGATTTTCGGACTTTCCTTCAGTATCTCCTTCCTGCTTGGAGGTTTCCCGACAGGAAGTGCCTTTATTCTGGTAACAATCCTCTGCCAGCAGTATGCCCGTGGTTTTGAAACAAGCTTCCTGCTTCTTAAGCCTGCAGCCCTTATTATCTGTTCTTTTTCTTCACTTTTTGATATTATGTCTGCAATGTTCGGAAGTTATGTGGTTGCTGTTAAGACCAAAACTATTGAACATCATAATGCACAGAATTTTATATAAAAAAAGTTTTCCTGGGCAAGGTAAAAAAACTTGCCGAATCGTTTAGAAATGATATAATTTTTCAAGTAGAGTAGGAGAAGAATTTGGGTATTTCTATTAAAGAGATAGTAGCTGGTAGAAAAACTTTTTTTATCACACCTGATACAAGCCTTATTCCGGAAGTGTTTCTGGAAGATTATTTTGCTTTAGGTTACGAGTGCTACTTTATAGAGTATGACAAACGAATAAGCCTCAAAAAGAAGATAGATATTCTTATTTCAATTTTTCACGATGTAATCATTTTCTTTAACATTGATTATAACGTTCCTGATGTTGAATGGCCTATTTTTATTAAGCGCCTTACAGAAGAATATAAGAACCAGGCTTGTATTGGTGTAGTTTATACAAAACGCCAGACAAAGGATGAAAAGACTAAGCTTGAATATAAATATCTTTATGAAATCGGACTTGCCTGCGGTTGTGTCCAGCTTGAATATCAGAAAAAGCAGAATTTCGGTTTAATCGAAAAGATTCTGTATGCAAACCAGGCTCAGGGCCGCCGTAAGAACATCCGTGCCCTTTGTACAAAAGCCTGTACCTTCTCTTGTAATTTGAATAACCAGGCTCACAGCGGAGTCCTTCAGGATATAAGCCTTTCTCACTTCTCATTTGTTTTCCCGGAAGGAAGACTGAATGTTCAGATGTACGAAAAAGTTTCTGACTTCCACTTTAATATCCGCGGCTTTATGTTCCGTTCGGATGCGGTTTTGATTATGCAGCGTCCTGTAAACGGCGAAGAGCTTTACGTATTTGCCTTCGTTTCTTCAACAGGTGCAAACGGTCTTGATCAGCGTATCAAGCAGCTTTTAGTTCCAAACATCTACCAGCTGATGAACGCAAACTGCAAGAACCTCCTGGAACAGATTTACAACAAGTTCAGCATCGAAGGCCTCAACGCCGAAGTAGAAGAAATCTCCGACATCGACGACGATAGAATTTAGTCTTTTTCATATTCCTCAAAAGTCAAAATTCCGTTAAACTTCCTCTACTATGGAATTTACACAAGAATCAATCGACGCACTCGTTGTCAACGAAGTGGAAATCATGAAAAAAATTGCAGCGGAACTCAACATCCGCGTGCAGCAGGTAAGCGCTGTAATCAGCCTGATTAATGAAGACTGTACAATCGCCTTTATCAGCCGCTACCGCAAAGACAAAACTGACAATTTGGACGAAGTTCAGGTTCGCGACTGCGACCACCTTTTCAAATCATATAAAAATCTTGAAGAACGCCGCCTTGAAATTGTAAAGGGCATTTTTGCTCAGGGAAAACTCACAGAATCACTTTACAATGCAGTAATGAGCGCAACAACTCTTACAGCTCTGGAAGACCTCTGGGCTCCATTCAAGAAAAAGAAGAAGACCCGCGGTATGGTTGCCCAGGAAAAAGGACTGGAACCACTTGCAGACTTTATCCTTGCAGACAACGACGATGCAGCATGCGAAAAAGAAGCTGAAAAATTCATCAAAACTGATAATGAAGATGCCGCTCTTAATGTTGAAACAGCCCTGGATGCCCTTGCCGGTGCCCAGGACATCATTGCTGAGCGCGTAAGCCAGGAAACAAAGAACCGCGAAGCAATCCACGACCTTTACCTTGCAACAGGAAACATCGTAACAAAGGGTATTGTTCCTGATGGACAGGACGCTGAACAGGCAGAAAAAACTTCTACCTACCAGATGTACTGGGATTATTCAGAGCCTCTTAATCAGGTAAAACCTCACCGTATTCTTGCTATTAACCGCGGCGAGCGTGAAGGTGCCCTTGAAGTTACAATCGACATTGATGTTGATGCAGCAGTTGCTGAGCTTCAGAAAAAAGCCGCAATCCACAATCACTATCATAAAGACGCAATTGAAGACGGTGTTGTTCGTTTGCTCAGCCCTGCTGTTGTTCGCGAAATCCGCAGTGACGAAGCTGATGATGCCGATGACCACGGAATCGGTATTTTCAGTGAAAACCTTAAAAACCTTTTGATGCAGCAGCCAATTAAGGGAAGCCGCGTTCTTGGTGTTGACCCTGGTTACCGCAACGGTACAAAGTGTGCTGCCCTTGATGAAACAGGAAAATATCTTGGCTTCTTTAAGATTTTCCAGGAGCAGGATCCTCAGGGTGCCTACGATGCAATCAATGACGCAATCGACAAGTATGACATTCAGGTTCTGGCTGTTGGAAACGGAACCGGTTCTCAGGAAGTTCAGGCTATCGTAAGTAAGGTTATCAGCGAAAACTACAAGGACAGCGATGTTGAATTTACTGTTGTTGATGAATCTGGTGCTTCTGTTTACTCTGCAAGCCCTGTTGCTACAGAAGAATTCCCTGACCTTGACGTAATGGTTCGCGGTGCTATTTCTATGGGCCGCCGCCTTCAGGACCCTCTTGCTGAGCTTGTAAAAATTGACCCTAAGGCAATCGGTGTTGGTCTTTACCAGCACGATGTTAATCAGAAAAAGCTTGCCGAGCAGCTTGATGAAGTTGTTGGTTCGGTTGTAAACCAGGTTGGCGTAAACCTGAACACAGCTTCTTACATGCTTTTGAAATACGTTTCCGGTATTAACGTAAGTACAGCCAAGAAGATTGTTGCTTACCGCGACGCTAACGGAAAAATCACAAGCCGCGAAGATTTGAAAAAGGTTCCTGGCCTTGGTCCAAAAGCCTTTGAACAGTGCGCAGGTTTCCTTAAGATTGCAGAAAGCTCTGATCCTCTTGATAACACCTGGGTTCACCCTGAAAACTATGATGTAGCCCGCGAAGTTTACGACGCAGTTAAAAAAGGTGAAAAAATCAGCAATGAAACCCGTAAGGCTCTCTGCGAAAAATATAATATCGGTGAAACAACAATCAACGATATTATCGATGAGCTTCAGAAGCCTAACCGCGACCCTCGTGACGGATACCCTGCACCAATCATGCAGAAGGGCGTTCTGCAGTTTGAAGATTTGAAGGAAGGCATGAAGGTTACCGGTAAAATCCGTAACGTAGTAGACTTTGGTGCCTTTGTTGATATCGGCCTTCACGAAACAGGCCTTGTTCACGTAAGTGAGCTTTCCGACAACTTTGTAAGCGACCCTATGGAAGTTGTAAAGGTTGGCGATGTATTTGAATTTACTATCATCCAGCTTGATAAGGACAGACGCCGAATCGGTCTTTCTTTGAAGAGCGACGCTGCAAGCCGAATCGGACAGGGCGGCGGCATGGGAAGAGGCGTTAAGCCTGCTTCTACAGGCGCCGCAGCCGGCGACGGTAAAAAGCGCGTAGTTGTTGTAAAAAAGGTTGGTGCCGCTAAAGCGGCACCTTCAAGTTTGCCTGATGGCAAACTTGACAGGATACGCGGTGCTAATAATCGCAATGGTGGCCGCGGTAACTACAATTCCGGCAGCGATGACGGCATGAGCTACAATCCATTCGCGGCTTTCTTTAATAAATAAGAGAGCAGGCGTTGCGAAACAATAAATTGTTTCGAGCCGGTTTAATCGATGAGCCTAAAAATTGCTTTGCAATTTTCTTAACGGCTCTACGATTGTAGGCAGGGCGGCGATTGAGCCCGCAGAGAGGGTAGCGCACAACGAAGTGTGCGCGCAGGGGGAGACTTCCCCCTCTTTTTTTCTTCATCGGATCCCGAATTCTTCACTAAAATTTTACAAGTGGGGAATTCGGGTGTATCATTTTAAATGATATAACATTATTTTCTATAATATGAGGTAAACTTTACATGAAGAAAATTCGCGCAAAATTGCTGCTTGGCTACATGTTTGTTGTTATCTTTTCTATTCTTTTGATTTCCGTACCTATTCTGGTAACTCAGGTTAGTGAAATTAAGGGAAATCTTAACGCTATAGCCAAATCGCAGATGCAGGCAGCTACACTTTCTATTGATTCCTTTTTGTCCAAACCGGCAGATATTGTAAAGGCGGCTGCAAAGTATGTGGAAAGGGCTCCTCTGGAGCAGAAACAGAGTGAAAAGGACTTCCTTGACATGATTAAGGGGGATCCTTCGCTTTATTGTCTCTACTATGCGGATTCTGTTCCTATGAACCGGGGCGGCCGCTTTATTTCCAGCGACAACTGGTTTCCTGATGAGGATTACAATAAACAGGGCCGTGAATGGTATGATGAGGCAGTAAAATCGGGGGACGTAATTTATACTGAGCCTTATATTGATGAAACTACCGGCTCTCTTGTTTCCTCTGTTTCTTTTGCGTCACGTACAGGCGGCTTTGTTCGTGGTGTTATTGGTATTGATATCATGCTGGATACCCTTCATTCGATGATTGGTAACCTTAAAATTTCAGACGGTGGTTTGTCTTTCCTTATTGATAAAAACGGAAATTACCTTACCAACGAAGATACCAAAAAAATCATGAACGCAAACTTCTTTGATGATTACAAGGATATTGCAGGTCATAAGGCCCGCCTTGGTGATTCCTTCCTGGATCTCAATACAAAGGGCTGGTATTTTGCCTGCGCTCCTATTGCAAAATCAAACGGCTGGGTTTTTGTTACTGTGGGCCGTTCAAGTGAAATTTTCAAGGCATTTGTTCAGAACGTTACGACAATTGTTGTAATGGCTGTAATTGCCCTTGTTGTTTCAATTCTGATTGCCTTTATTTTTGCAACAAAGATTGTAAATCCTATTAAAACTGTAGATACAACCGTAAATCAGATTGCTTCCGGTAATGCGGATTTGACTCAGCGTCTTAAAGTGGACAGCAATGATGAAATCGGAAGCCTTGAAACCGGCTTTAACAAGTTCGTAGAAAAGCTACAGGATATTATTTCGCAGATTCAGTGCTCAAAGGATAATCTTAACGACGTTAAGGAAAGCCTTGGAGCCAGCGTTCATGATGCTTCCAGCTCGATTACGGAAATTCTTTCTAATATAGAAAGCGTTGGAACTCAGGTTCAGAATCAGGTTAATGCGGTAAGCCAGACTTCTGCGGCTGTTGCCGAAATTGCAGAAAACATCAACAGCCTTGAAAACATGATTGAAAAACAGGCAAGCGGTGTTTCTACTGCAAGTTCTGCGGTTGAAGAAATGGTAGGAAACATTAATTCCGTAAATCAGTCTGTAGAAAAGATGGCTCATTCTTTTGAAGCTCTGGAGGAAAACTCAAGAGAGGGAATTGAGCAGCAGCAGTTTGTAAACCGTCAGGTTTCTGAAGTTGCAGAGCAGTCTAAGACCCTGCAGGATGCCAACCATGCTATTGCAAGCATTGCCAGCCAGACTAACCTGCTTGCCATGAATGCGGCAATTGAAGCGGCTCATGCCGGTGAAGCAGGAAAGGGCTTTGCGGTTGTTGCTGATGAAATCCGTAAGCTTTCTGAAACTTCATCTGAGCAGTCAAAGAGAATTGGTGCAGAACTTCACAAGATTGTTGAAACAATCAACAGTGTTGTAGAAGCTTCTCAGAAAACTTCTGAAAGCTTTGCCCAGGTTTCTGAACTGATTGGGGCAACCGATGAGCTTGTACGCCACATCCGCTCGGCAATGGAAGAACAGAATGAAGGTTCTAAGCAGATTCTTGATTCTATCAAGATTATGAATGATAATACCTTCGAAGTTAAAAATGCTTCGCACGAAATGAAGGAAGGAAACCAGATGATTCTTGGTGAGGTTCAGAATCTGCAGAATACTACCCTTGTCATTAAGGACAGTATGCAGGAAATGTCTGCCGGAGCCAAGAGCATGAATCAGACAAGTGCTGCTCTTTCCGAAATTTCCAGCCAGGTCAGCGATTCTATCAAGAAAATTGGAGAAGAAATCGATCAGTTTACGGTTTAGTGCAAAAAATATGAAGACTTCTCTTGCCGGGATTGCGGCGGGATTATTGCTTTTTTCCGCCTGCAATCTCAGTGTGCCTGAATCATTCAGTGTAAAGACAAACGCAAACTATAATTATTCAATAGGAAATATTTCTCAGGATTTCAGCGAAAGCTTTAAGGCTTCAAATCTTTTCAGCGGCTTGGAAACAGATCATAATAAAATTTATGATTACTTTCCGGGGCAGGAAGACGACAAGCTTCAGCAGTATCTGCTGACGATTAAGGTGGACCCGGTTACCTTGCCTTCTGCAACAGTACCTGCCGGCGTTCCAATTTCCCTTGTCATTCCAACCATCACAGTTGATTTTAATATCAGTGAAGTTTTTGAATCTATAAAGGAAATTCTTGGCGAAAGCTTTGTTGAAAATGCTGATTTCCGTGAAGTTTCCCTTTATGTTTACTGCGGAAAGCCTGCCGGTTTTGAACCTTCAGAACTTTCAGGTTCGGTTACTATGAAATATGTGGCAGATGATGGTTCTGATACTTCTGCAACGGACGTTACTATTGGTGGGCCGACAAATGTAATTCCTTATTTCTCTGCTCCGGAACTGGAAATTATTAATATTGATAAGTCTGAAAATGTCGTTGTCAGTGTTGTGAAGCCGGAAGAAGCCAGTATGTACGGTGACATAAAAAAAATCCTGAACGGAAACAAGAAAAAGGCCGGTAAAATTACTCTTGATTTTAATCTTGGCTTTAGCGGAATAACAGATGGTAAACCAATTGGAACTCTGGCCCTGACAGCTTTTATGGTAATTCCATTTAAGTTTGATATTTCCGGCGTTATTGATATCAGTTTAATAGATCTTGCAAAAGATGATTCTGATAAGTCTAATGCTGATATTTTTAACCGCGATGAAGCAACAGATACAAAGGAAATACAAAAATATCTTGATGTAATTGAAGCGGTTGAGATTAATTATAAGACTTCAAAAAATCCTATAGTTACCGATTCAAATACCCGTTACGTAATAAAAAGTGAGCTTCCATATATAAGAAGGGAGCTGGATATTAACGCGGATACAGAAAAGATTACAAATGAAGAGTTGATGGATATGCTTTCTGTCTATCCTTTTGATCCGGCGCTTAATCTGAATATTCCTTCGGGAGCAATTCTTTCTGTACCAAGAAATCTTGGTCTTGAAATGAATATGTCTGTCGGCCTTTATACTAACGGAATTATAAAATTATAGGGGCCGGCAATGAAAAAAACTTCTTTATTTTTTTTGATTTTGATTATTCTCTCTGCCCGGGCTTTTTCCTATAACTGGTTTGATGACCGCTATGTAGAATTGTCAATCGGGTCAAAATTCGGGCTTTCAAATGATGCTTTGCAGATTGGTGAGGTTTTAAAGAAGAACGTTGTTCTGGATTTAAGAAAGATGGCAGATCAGATTCCTTCCAGCGGAATAACGATGAATGCCAATATGCTTCCGGAAATAAGTCTGAATTTCAGATTCAAAAAATTTCAACTGGGTTTCAAAACCGCTTCTGACGTCTGGATGACGGGTTCACTTTCCAAAGATTTGTTTGACTATCTTGGTAAGGGAAATACACTTAATCAGACGGTCTCTATTTCTCAATCATTAAATGTGGACGCTTTTGCCTATGAGGAAGTTTCGGTAGGATTTAAAATAAAAGAATTCAAAATTGTTGCAAAGCCGACACTGTTTGTGCCTGTTTTGCACGCGGGCTCCCGCAACGGTACTCTGAATCTTTCGAATCTTTCTGACGGAAGCCTTAATGTAGATTATTCAAGTGATATTGAAATTTATTCTGCCTATCCGATTGCAGGTGGCGGCGGCTTTAAGGGCGGTTTCGGTTTTGATTTGGGAGCTTCTGTTTCTTATCCTCTTTTGGAATTCCTTACCCTTACCGGAAATGCAAGAATTCCTATAGTGCCAGGCCAGCTGAAGTATAAAACGGTTCAGACCACAACTATGCAGTTTACTACTACGGTAGATAAAATCATTAATGGAAGCCTGGGATCAAATAATTTCTCTTCTTCTCACAGGGATTCTGTATCTGCATCTTATTTTATAAACCGCCCTATGAAGTTCAGTATTTTTGCTGATTATAAGCCTCCTGTCGGCTGGTTGATTTTGACAGGCGGTCTTGGTATGGGCTTCCGTCATCCTTTTACAGAAGATAAGGATTCCTTTGCCTTCTTTGGAGAATATTATTTGTCCGGCACCTTAAAATTTTTGAAATTCTTGAGTTTTACCTTCTCCACAGAATATTATGAACAGATTTTTATTCATCAATTCTCCTTTAGCGTAAATGCCCGTGTAATCGAGTTAGTTCTAGGAATCAATGCTCAGTCAGCTGATTTTTACAAGAGCTGCAGCGGCGGCGGCCTGGGTGGACTTTTTGCAGTTAAGCTCGGTTACTAATGTGCCCTGTTTGCCGTATTTTTAATATTACTAAAATCCTTTAATATTATTAAAACTTTCCTCTGACTTACTGACATTTTTTAATTTTTCTGTCAAAATGAACTAATCAGATTTTTATAAGAGGCTTTTAAATGTTTAAAATTATCGAAAAGCGTCAGTTGTCTCAGGACGTTAATTACATGAAAATTGAAGCGCCGGAGATTGCACGAAACAGAAAAGCCGGACAGTTTGTAATTGTTCAGGTTGAGGCAGAGTTCGGTGAGCGCATTCCGCTTACAATTGCAGATGCAAATGCAGAAGAAGGCTGGATTGCCTTAGTTTTCCAGGCTGTTGGAAAAACTTCTTATCTTCTTTCCCTCAAAAATGTAGGTGACGAGCTTCCTGCTGTTCTTGGACCTTTGGGAAATCCTTCGGTAATCGAAAAGAAAGACGGTCCTGTTATGATTGTTGGTGGTGGATTTGGTGTTGCACCTTGCTATCCTATCGTACAGGCTCATAAAGCTGCGGGTAATAAAGTAATTATGGTTATTTGTGCCCGCAATAAAGATCTTTTGATTTTTGTTGATGAAATGAAGTCTATTGCTGATGAAGTTATCATTATGACTGATGATGGTTCCGCCGGCCGTCAGGGGGTATCTACAGTTCCTGTAAAAGAAGCCTGCGAAAGCCAGACTCCTCCTGCAGAAGTAATCGCAATCGGACCTCCAATTATGATGAAGTTCGTTTCCCTTACAACAAAAGAATACAATGTTCCAACAACAGTTTCTTTGAACACAATTATGATTGACGGAACTGGTATGTGCGGTGGCTGCCGTGTAAGCGTTGGCGGTGAAACAAAGTTCGTTTGCGTTGACGGACCGGAGTTTGATGCTCACCAGGTTGACTGGGATAATATGGCGCTCCGTATGAAGTCTTTCAAGGCTCGCGAGCAGGAAGATTATCACAAGTGTAAGATGATGGCTCAGGCTGATGCACTTGCAAAAAATTAATTGTTGGAGAAAAACGATGTCTAACGAAGAATTGGCTCAGAACGCTATCAAAGAATATAACAAATTAAAAGAATTGCTTGCCGCTAACGGTAAGCTTACTGCAAAGGACCGTAATGCAATTCCTCAGATGGAAATGCCTTCCCGTGATCCTAAAAAACGTGCCCGCGAAATGGGTGAAGTTGCCCTTGGTTACACAAAGGAAATGGCAGTTGTAGAAGCAAACCGCTGTCTTCAGTGTGCAAAACCTTTCTGTATGGAAGGCTGTCCTGTAAACATCAATATTCCGGGCTTTATCAAGGAAATTGCAAACGAAAACTTCAAGGGTGCTGTTGATATCATCAAACAGACATCTCTTCTTCCTGCAATCTGCGGACGTGTTTGTCCTCAGGAAAAACAGTGTCAGGGAAAATGTACTGTAGGTAAAGTTTTCAAGAGTGCAGAAAAGGCTGTTTCTATCGGTCGTCTTGAACGCTTTGTTGCTGACTGGGAACGCGAAAATGGTAAGGTTGCTCTTCCGGAATGTGCTCCTGCTACAGGAAAGAAGGTTGCAATCATTGGTGCAGGTCCTGCAGGTCTTACTGTTGCCGCTGACTGTGCCCGCGCTGGTCACGAAGTTACAGTATTCGAAGCTTTCCACAAGGCCGGCGGTGTAATGATGTACGGTATTCCTGAATTCCGTCTTCCAAAAGCAATTGTTCAGGCAGAAATTGATAACCTTAAGAAAATCGGCGTAAAGTTCGAATTGAACTTTCTTGTTGGTCGTACAAATACTCTGGAACAGATTCTTACAGAAAAAGGCTTTGATGCCGCTTTCGTAGGAACAGGTGCAGGTCTTCCAAAATTCTTAAACATCCCTGGTGAAAACCTGATTGGTGTATTCTCTGCTAACGAATATCTTACCCGCGCTAACCTTATGAAGGGTTATGACAAAGAGCACGCCGCAACACCGGTTTACGAAGCTAAACACGTTGTAGTTTGTGGTGCCGGAAACGTTGCAATGGATGCTGCCCGTATGGCTCTCCGCCTTGGTGCAGAAACAGTTGATGTTGTTTACCGCCGTACCCGCAACGAAATGCCAGCCCGTCTGGAAGAAATTGCTCACGCAGAAGAAGAAGGAATCAACTTCCGTTTCCTGGAAAATCCTGTAGAAGTTCTTGGAAACGAAGAAGGAAAGGTTCGTGGTGTACGCTGCCTTTCTTATGAACTTGGTGAACCAGATGAATCTGGCCGCCGTTCACCTGTTGCAATTAAAGGCAGTGAGCACGACGTTGAATGTGATGCTATGATTGTTGCTCTTGGTAACGGTTCAAACCCATTGCTTGTTAAGACAACACCGGGCTTGAATGCAGACAAAAAAGGCCACATCACAGTTGATGAAAAGCAGGCTACTTCCCACACAAAAGTTTGGGCCGGTGGAGACATCGTACTCGGTGCCGCAACCGTAATCCTTGCTATGGGTGAAGGCCGTCAGGCTGCCGCCGCTATCAACGAATATTTAGCAAAATAAATAATCGATTATCGGAATATAAACTTTCGGGTTTATATTCCGATAATTAAGTTATTATGCTACATAAGAACGACAAATCAAATACAAAATCAAAAAACAATAAAAAAAGACAGACTAATATGCTGGGTGCAGCCTGCGTTGTACTCGGACTCTTAATAATTCTTATTGCCTTCCTTGTAAAAAAAGACCAGATTTCAAGCAATCTTAAAGAAACCGCTTTTTTTGACCGTGTATTCGGCACAACTCCTACATTTATTAGCGAGCAGGAAGGAAAATCAAAACCAGCTGTCACTAGTGACGGTGATTCTGTAATTCTTAATTTGAAAGGAAATAGTCCTGATTCTTCTGAAGGAGACGGCTCTGCGGAAGCAGAAACTTCATCTGACGGAAAAATTACGATAAATCAGCTTAAGGGCGAAGAAAAAGAGCCTGAAGACCTTGAAGATTTTTATAACAGGCCTGCTGTTGAAGAAGAAAAGCCTGCTCCAACTCCTGCTGTTGAAAAAACTGAAGAAGCAAAGCCAAAAGTTGAGCAGCCTAAGCCGGCTCCAAAGCCTCCTGTAAAAACAGAACTTCAGCTTTGCTTTACTGTAATTGATGCAGACGGAACTGTTGTCCGCAAAATGATTAAGCGTTCCGTTACAAAAAATGATTCACCGCTTACAACAGCAATCAATCTGCTTCTTGCTGGTCCTGATTATTCTATTGCCGCTGAGCGTAACCTTACAAGCTTTATTCCAAAGGGAACAAAGCTTCTGGGAGCCCGTGTTAGTAACGGCGTTGCCTACCTTAATTTCAGCGATAATTTTGAATTCAATCAGGAGGGGACTGTAGGTCAGATAAATCAGCTTATGCAGGTTGTCTACACAGCTACTAACTTTTCAACAGTAAGCAGCGTGCAGTTCCTGATTAATGGGCAGAAGAAGCAGTTCCTTGGAGAGGAAGGCATCCGAATCGACCAGCCTCTCAGTAAGGGAAGCTTTTAAGTATCCTTTTTATTGCTTGCAGCAATAGCTCTTAATTATTTTTTCAAAGTAGCTTCGGTTTTTGTTGTAGGCATTTTCATAAGTTGCAATTGAAAAATAATCCATTGCATTTGAATCTGTCGCTTTTGAAAGAAGCTTTTGATTTACAATTTTTCTGCCTGTTTTTGTATTAAGGTTTTCAGAAAAAATCTTAATAGTGTCTTCTTTTATAAAATATTCGCTGGAAGAAAAATCTGTGTAGTTGTTCTGTGAGCTCAAAAGGAGCTTACGGATTAAAAAGCAGGAATTTTTCTGATAATCATCATAAAAGGCCGGGATTGCAGAAATTGAAATAAGGGAATCTTCTTCCAGTGTCCAGCAGTTTTCCAGCTGCTGAGTCCAGTTTTTATCAAGCATTACAGACTGTTTTTCATAATTTACAGGGAGGGCCTTTGCCTTTTTGTAAGCCTGTGCCGCTTTTTCATCACCAGCAGAAGGGTTGATTCCTTTGAAATCTGTAAAGGTTGTATCCGAAGTTGATTTTATCTGTCCGATAGCAACGCAGTCAAAGATTTTTCCGTCCTTTTCAGAACTTATCGAGCGGATATTGAAAAGAGGAACAATGCAGTCGTAAAGTATTTTTACGTCCCCTCCGAACTGAGGAAAATCCGTATAAAGACTCTGGTCTGCCTGGTTATCAGGAGAAATTGCAGGGCACTTTCCCCGGCGCGAAGAAAACTCGTAAAGCAGGTCGTGAAGATAGTTTACAAGCTGAGCATCGCCGCTTTCTGGGTCCGGACTGATATTTGTAAGGATTTTTTCTCCGGTCATTTCCCAGTGATTTGCATTTTTATCTACTGTGAACAGTAGAGCGATTTCTTTTTCAGCCAGATAAAGGCTTTCTGATTTTGGCGCATAATAACGGATACCGAAGGTTTCATCATCATAATAAATGATTCCGATATAACTTTCGCGCTCAAAAGTTTTGTCCTGGTAGTAAACGTATTCGCCGGAAGTATCTGGCAGGTAAGAGCTGAAAACAGGCATTGCAAAGGCGGTAGCATAAAGAAAGATTGATAAAATGAACAATATTGTTTTTTTCATATAGGATTCCTTTAAAGTAAAACTGGCGCGAAGGAGCGAAGCGTGGGGCAGAAACACTCTGATTGTTGCGACCGCGTGAGCGGTCAATTCTATAGTTACTTTGCAACAATCAGCGTGTAGCGCGATATCGCGCGGTTCTGAACCATGCTTCGCGACTGGAAGCCAGTTTTACATAAACGTGTATTTTGAAAAATTAGAAATTATTTAATTTGTTCAGCTCTTCCTTTACGTAAGAGGCAACCTTTTCTGCGGCCTTTTCTGCCGGCACAAGTTCAGCTGCTTCAGCAGTACGGATTTTTACTTCTACGTTTGGAAGATTTTTGTCACCAACTACGATGCGAACCGGATAACCGATAAGCTCAGAATCTGTGAACTTAACGCCTGGGCGCTCGTTGCGGTCATCAAGGATAACTTCGATGCCGGCGGCTGTAAGGTCAGTGTAAAGCTTGTCTGCAACTTCCTGCATCTGTCCCTTGTACTGAACAGGGATAACTGCAACCTGGTAAGGAGCAACGCTCATTGGCCACTGGATTCCCTTGTCGTCGTGGTGACCTTCGATGATGCTGGCCAGAGTACGGTCAACACCAATTCCGTAGCAGCCCATCAATGGAGTAACAGGTTTTCCGTTTTCTCCAAGGTAAGTTACGTTCATTGATTTTGTATATTTTGTACCAAGCTTGAAGATATGTCCAAGCTCGTTACCTTTCTTCATGTAGAACTTTCCACCGCATTCAGGGCAGGCGTCGCCTTCTTTACAGGTGCGAACATCAACTGTCATAAAGGCTGTGAAATCGCGGCCCGGTTCAACGTGCTTAATGTGGAAGCCTTCTTTTCCGGCACCCGCAATACAGTCGTGCATATCTACAGTAGATTTATCTGCAATTACAGGAATCTTAATTCCGACAGGACCAACAAAGCCGTGTGGAGCACCTGAATATTTAAGAACGTCTTCATCGCTTGCAAGTTCTGCACCGCTTGCCTTCAATTCAGCGGCAAGTTTTGTTTCGTTTACATCAAGGTCACCGCGGATAAGTACGCAGAAGAAAGTTTCTGGGATGTAAGTCTGACCGCCTTCTGTAACTGTTTCTGCATTCTTGTAGAATTCAGTTTTAGACAGGTCAACGGCGCAGTTATATACCTTGTAAACAAGAGCCTTGAGGAAGGTTGTTGGTTTTTCACCGAAGAATTTTTCCATATCTTCAATACTGAATACATTTGGAGTTGCAACTTCTTCGATTGCCTTGTCAGTTTTTACCTGAGGCTTTCCTTGACTGTTGAGAGGAACTTCAGTTTTACATGCTGCCTTTTCTACGTTTGCGGCATAGTCGCAGTTTGGACACAAAAGAAGTGTATCGTCACCAACCTCTGATTCAACCATAAACTCTTCTGAACCAGAACCACCCATAGAACCTGTATCAGCCTTTACGCTGATTGTAGAAAGTCCCATACGTTTGAAAATGCGGCGGTATGCTTCTGCAACATTGTCGTAAGAAGCATCCAGGTCAGCCTGGTCCTTATCAAAAGAATATGCATCCATCATTGTGAACTCGCGGCCGCGCATTACACCGTAGCGGGGACGGATTTCATCACGATATTTTGTGTTAATCTGATAGAGTGTGAATGGAAGCTGTTTGTAAGAAGAAAGTCCGTCGCGAACGAGGGCAGTGAAGGCTTCCTCGGCGGTAGGAGATACTACCATATCCTGGCCCTGGCGGTTCTGAGCTGTGAGCATTTCTCCAGACATTTTGTCCCAGCGGCCGGATTCACGCCACAAATCACCCGGCTGAATTACAGTCGGTTTTATTTCCAAAAGACCAGCCTTGTCCAGTTCTTCGCGGATAATTTTCTGCACTTTCATAAGGGTACGGTAGCCGAGCGGCATATATGCATAAAGACCGTTTCCAAGTTTGCGGATTAAACCTGAGCGCATCATAAGCTGATGGCTTGCAATAACTGCGTCATTAGGAGCTTCGCGCAGTGTTGAGATAATAGTTTTACTTGCTTTCATAGATTATATTTTATAGAAAAGAAGCCTTTATTACAATCTAGAGGGATTTTTACGCCCCGAAGGGCGATTTTTATTTTCTAAGTACACAGACTATTTTTTCTGATTCCGGATTAAGAGGATTCATATCATAATCGGAATAGAAATCAATAGAAGAAAAGCCTAAATCAGTAGCAAACTTCTTGAAGGATTCCATACTGATTGGAGTAATAGGCTCATCCTTTACTTCGTCAATTGTTTTTCCGTTTAATGTAACAACCTGCTGGTTCAAAAGGTAGGTTACGTTTTCCTTATCCTTTGTAATCCAGGATCTCAATGTTGCGCGTGATGATGATTTTGTAGGAAGCTCTACAATGTCCTTAGAAAAATCAAATTTTGTAAAGTTGATTAAGTCGAAAATCAAAAATCCGTTATCAGTCAAAAGTGATTTTGCATCAATCATAAGTTTGGAGATGTAGATTTTATCTCGCATAAAAACTACGCGATAGTCTCCGCAGTAAACAATATTGAAAAAGTTCTTTCCTAAATAACGGCCGATATCCTGTGGAAAAAGGTTAAAGGATTTGATTTTTGGTTCAATATTAGTTGTTTTTACCTTGAGAAGATCAATAAATTCTTTGTAAGTGTCTGTTACAGTACAGTCAAAGTTTTTTTCATTAAGCTGCTGGGCAAGCTCCGCAGTTCCGCAGTCTACACTCAGGAATTTTACCGGTGAATTAAAACCGCTTCCGATTTTATTAAAGAATTCAATCTGTGAGTCAGTAACGGGAAAAAGTTCCCCATAATGTTCAAGCCATTTCTTAATATAAATCATATACTATCTATTATAAATCAATTTGTTGTAATTTCAAACAAAACTTGTATTAAGAAGTGGAATTTTACTTAGTTTATCTTCCAGCGGTTGTTTTCGCGGTAAAAGCGTTTTGCGTTTACTTCCAGAAGGCGGCCGTCTTCACCAAGCATTTTTACCATTGATGTAAGAGGATTTACTTCTGTGATTTTGAAGTCTGTTCCGTCGTAGAAGATTCTGATTCCTTCATTAGGGAGCTTGCGTCTTGCCTCGTTGTACCAGTCGTATTCGTAGGAAAGACAGCATAAAAGGCGTCCGCACTGACCTGAAATTTTCATAGAGTTGAGGGAAAGATTCTGGTCCTTTGCCATTTTGATTGAAACCGGGCGAAGCTTATCAGAAACGCCGTGACAGCAGAAGGGGCGTCCGCAGATTCCAAGACCGCCTGTAATGCGGGATTCATCGCGCACTCCAATCTGGCGGAGTTCTATTCTCATTTTAAATATAGAAACCAGGTCTTTTACAAGCTCACGGAAGTCTACGCGGTTATCTGAGCTGAAAAAGAAGAGGGCTTTTGATTCTTCTGAAAGGAAGTGAATCTCAACAAGCTTCATATCAAGCTTATGAAGGGCAACCTTTTCCTTGAAAATCGGGAAAGCATCCTTTTCTTTCTTTTTAAGTTCTTCACGTTTTTCAAGGTCTTTTTCATTTGCCTTGCGTTCAACCGTTACAATATCAGACTGCTTGATTCCCATAGGCTTTTTCGCAATTCCAAGGACGCGGGCCATATCCTTTCCATAGCGGGTAGGGATAATGGCAAAATCGCCTGCTTTAAGATTTATTTTTTCAGGAACCTTGGCGTAAAGAGTTTCGCAGGAATAATCCAGTTTAAGATTATAAAGCGGAGTATCTATTGTAAGACTGTCTGATGAATCGGAAATGCCCTCATCATCTTCAAGTTCCGACAGGTTTTCTGTCTGGTCATCTATATCACTTTCGAAAATATCACTCATTTTTTTTCCTTTTTTCTATTATAAAAGTTAGTCGCTTAGTAAATCAATTACCAGTCCTTTGATTTCATTGATTTGTGCAAGAATTTTAAGATTACTGGTCTGGTTGGAAAGCATATCACGGGTCAAATCATCAAGTTTTTCGTTGATTACGTTTATCTGAACTTTTGGGTCTTTCAGGCGGGGTTTTGTGTTGTAGTTTGAGAAAAATCCCACCGGTGAAACAAACTGGGGACGGCGATTTTTTCTGCTGTTAACTTCAAAATTGTTATCAACAATAAATTTAATGAACTGACCTACAGCTTCCTTAAATTTTTTCAGATTTTCCTGGGTTGAAGATTCTGAAAGGTCGTTTCCGGCAAGGTCGACACGGTCTCGTAAAAATACTACTGCCTCTTCAACAGACATTGTCTGGATTTCAGCCGGTAAACCGTTTGTCTGAAGGTCTTCTTCTGCTTTATCTGTTTTTAGAAAATCAGTGAATTTTGATTTAGAAGTTTTCTGTGCTTTATCTGCTTTTTGATTTTTCAGCTGGGAAGAAGAGTTCTGAAGGCCTGCGTAGTAAAAGCTGTTTCCCAAAGAATCGATTTCTGCCATTAGCGGAAAGCCTTCTGTTTGATAGCCTTAGACTGCAGGTATTCTGATGAAATAAGATTGTAATTTTCTTCATCGCGGATAGCGACACAGTGGCCGTGGAAAACAGCATCATCTTCAATCTGAACTTTATGAGTAAGAATATCACCGATTACAGCTGATTTTGAAAGGAGCTTTACGCTCTCGCTGGCAGAAACATCACCAAGAATTATGCCCCCAACAATTATAGCCTTTGCACTGATGTTGCCGCGGATTCTGGCGTTTTCACCGATGATTACATTTCCGTCTGTTTCAAGATTTCCGTCAATATCGCCGTCAATTCTCACAAAACCGTTGATTTTGAGATTTCCCTTGATTGCAGAACCGCCGCCGATGATTGTATTAATGGAAATGTCATCAATTCTGAATGCCATAAAATCCTACTTCTGAAGATTGATATTGATGTATTTTGCAGGATCTACTACGTCAGAACCAATGTGAACTTCATAGTGAAGGTGAGGACCTGTAGAAATACCGGTGTTACCGATGTTTCCGATAATCTGTCCCTGGTCAACCAGCTGTCCTTTCTTTACGCGGAAAGAACTGAGGTGAGCGTAGCGTGTATAAATACCGTGATTATGCTTGATGATTACAAAGTTACCGAAGCTGTTATCAAAACCGACTGTTACAACCTGACCATTTGCAGTTGCCATTACAGGGTCGCCTGAACGCCAGGTAGAAAAGTCGATACCCTTGTGGATGTACCAGTTTCCGTTAAGCGGGTGAACGTTAGGTCCAAAAGGCATTGAAACGTGTGTATTAGGATTTTTTACCGGGTTGATACTAGGAATCTCTGTGAAGAGGTTCTGCTGGGTTTTAAGCATCTTTCCAACCTGTTCGATTGGTTCTACAGCACCTTCCAGGTAAGAAGTGAGTTCGCGGATATCTGCAAGCTCGCGGCTTGAACCGCTGGCGATTTCTGTTGAGTTGAACATTGAAGAAAGGTCGCTGGAAGAAATAGAAGTATTTGCCTTGTTTTCTCCCTGTGAGATTCCCAGAAGTGAAAGGCTCTGTGAAAGAGATGTCTGGAAGCGTTTTGCGGCCTGGAAGAGGTTTGCATTTTCATCGCGAAGTTCATCAAGGCTGGCAAGGGCTGCTCTGTTCTGTTCAGTAAGTGTACTTATCTGCATATTTGCAGAAATTGAACGTCGGTTGAAGTAGAAGAAGGATGATAAAATTCCAACAAATAAGAGAAATCCGAATATCAGTGCAAATACGGTTGTTTGAAAGTTAATTACCTTACTCTGTGAGTGGGGAACAACCATAATTGTGAGTTTGCTGTTAAAAATCTTAAAAAGCGCGAGGAAAGCAGAACCAATAGAACGGAACACAGAAGATGTTTTCTGTGTTAAATTTGAGGCAACCCGCTTTTCAATTTTCTTCATTGCTTTTTGAGTTTTAGGCACAATAATCCCTCATTATTATTATCGGTAAGTTTAACATAGAAGATAATAGAATTCAACTATCCCATTTTTGTTGCAGGAATTTTCATTGACTTGTAAAAAATCCTATGTTATCTTTATTTTATATAAAATTTAAAAAAGGCGTTAAAAAACTTTTTTCGCTTTTCTCATCACAATTTTCTAGGAAGAAAGCCATGAATTTTTTTGATACTCACGCTCACATCGGGCTTATATACGATGATCCTATTGAACAATTACGCGTTATTCAGCAGGCAAAGCAGGCTGGAGTTACACGCATTATGAGCATTAATAACTCTCTTATGGATTTTCAGAAGGTGTATGCTACCCTCAAATCTGTAAGCGGAATTTATCACGCGGTAGGTGTTGCTCCGTCTGAAGTAACAAATCCTGGCCCGGACTGGATTAACACAATCGAAAAGTCTCTTTCTCTGCCAAATGTAGTTGCAGTTGGTGAAACAGGTCTGGACTACTACAAGCAGTTTGGTGACAAGAGAAGCCAGATTGAGCTTTTTATTACCCAGCTTGAAATCGCACAGAAATATAATAAACCTGTAATCATTCATAACCGTGATGCGGGAAAAGATATTTATGATGTTTTGACAGAACGTTTGCCTGATGCCGGTGCCATTTTCCACTGCTATTCGGAAGATGCCGCTTATGCAAAAAAATGTCTGGACATGAATGTCTGGTTCAGCTTTGCAGGTAACCTTACTTACCGCAATGCCCGCAATCTTCACGAAACAGTTTTGAACATTCCGGTTGACCGCATTTTGATTGAAACTGAAAGTCCATTTATGATTCCGGCTGAATTCCGCGAGAAAAAGCGCACAAAGCCTAATATGCTGCCTTCTACAGCCCGCTTCCTTGCAGAAATGCTGGATATGGATCTTGAAGAACTCAGCGTTCAGCTCTGGAAGAACAGCTGCAAGGCATTTAACCTTCCGGAAGCTGTGTAAGGGCGCCGGTCAGAGCGCCCGGTGTTTAATAGCAAAGCGTTAAAAAAAATTGCGATGCAGCAATTTTTTAGCTTTACCGCATTTTGATTATGGCCAATTTATATCATCCTGTACGCATTAAAAACATCGAACTCAAAGGAAATCTCTTTTTAGCGCCGGTTGCCGGTTACAGCGATATGGCCTTCCGTTCTGTCTGCATAGAAAACGGAGCCTGCTTTACCTATACCGAAATGGTAAGTGCCGAAGCTCTGGTGCGAAAGAACCTTAAAACTGAGATTTTAATGCGCCGCGCCTACAACGAAGATGTCTATTCCGTGCAGATTTTCGGCCCGGAGCCGGACATTATGAATGCGGCCGCTCACATCGTTCTTGAAAAAACAAACTGCGAATGTATCGACATAAACTGCGGCTGCCCGGTGCCTAAAATTGTAAAAACTGGCGCCGGTTCTGCTTTAACCCGCGATCCGGACAGGCTTTATAAAGTTGCCAAGGCTGTTGTTGAGGCGGCGGGTGAACGCGCTGTTACCGTAAAAATCCGCTCGGGCTGGGAAAAGTTCCAGATTACCTGGAAGGAAGCGGCACAGGCGGCTCTGGAAGCGGGGGCAAGTGCAATTACAATTCATCCGAGAACCCGGGCTCAGGGCTACGAAGGTCATTCAGACTGGAGCATAATGAAGGCGCTGGTAGAGTACGTTGGCGAGTGGAATAAAGCTCATCCAGACCGCATTCCGGTTCCTGTTTTTGGCTCGGGAGACCTTTTTAAGCCGGAAGATGCAAAAAAAATGCTGGAAGAAACCGGCGCTGATGCGGTTATGTTTGCCCGCGGCGCTATGGGAAATCCTTTTATTTTCCGCGATGCAACCAGTCTTCTTCAGACAGGAAGCTACGAACCCCTTCCGCCTGATGTCCGCATAAAAACCGGCTTTGCCGAGCTTGAGCGCCTTGTCCGCGATACAGAGGAAAAACACGCCTGTATGGAAATGAGAAAGCGTTTTGCCGCCTATTCAAAAGGAATTCACAATGGAGCGGCCCTGCGCCTTCAGATTGTTCACGCAAGTACGGTAGAAGATTACAAAAATATATTTGCTCCTGTTCTTGAAGCCTTTAAATAACATAATTTTTATATTTTTCCCACTATGAAGGTAGAATAAACGATTTTTTTTTAGTATTTTTGTACTAAGGGAAATTTCAGGGTTTATTAAATGAGTTTAATTACAACATTCATAGATTTATTTGACTCAATTTTCAGGCGTTCTGCACCGGAAGTTCAGAGAAAGCAGCTTTTGAAAAAAATGGATGTTGAAATTCAAGGCTATCAGCCTCTGATTTGTAAAGCGGGCGTTCTTCAGCCTAATTTTGGTGAAGCAATTTACACTCTCTATAAAAATACCAGACCACTTGATAATGTTTTTGCAGATACCGTAAGCACCGCAGATTTACCCCGCCGTCATCGTTTTGAAGCCCAGCTTATCATTACAGGTTATAATGCAGAGGATCAGGAAACAATTTCCGCCCTTCAGTTTCAGAACAGAAAGGAAGATGTAATTTCTGAGCCTAATAATCCGGACCGCATTTATATTCACCAGCGTCACCTGCTGGAAAGGGTTATCAAGGATTTAAATACAGATAATTTTAAAAAAATCGATCAGGATATTCTGATTCTGCGTCAGCTGGTTGATTTATGTCATTATAATTTTGTTCCTTTTCTTCAGCTTTTTGATACGAATTTTATTCCGGCCGATTTTAATTATCAGCCTTCCTACGCGCCGGTTGATCTTTCCCAGGCAGTAAATCTTCTTGAAGACCTTTACTACCAGATGAGCGGCCTTAAGCTTACAAATTCGACAGGAGCCGCTGTTCTTGCCCTTTACAGACTTAGAAAAGGCGCAGATCTTGATGAAAACGAAAAGAAACAGGTTTTGGGCTGCCTTAAAAAAATCAACTTTATCATAAGGCAGGTGCTTCAGCCTGAAAAACTCCGCCAGATTCTTAGATATTTCCGTGCAGACCTTAATTATGAGCCGGCAGTTGCCTCTTATTCCGGCTCGCCGCGTCAGGAATTTGCCCAGATGCTTCAGTCAAAATTCAATTCGGATGAGCAGAGAATCAAGTCTGAAATTCAGGATGAAATGCTTTCGCGCGAAATTGAGCAGCTTTTCTCAAAAGGCGGGCTTGAACCTATGCAGGGCTATAATCAGGATTACAGCGAAAAACTTCAGAGCGAAACCCCCTTATCTTTTCAGTGGATTCTGCCGATAAGAGTATTGAAGACTTTCGAGAAGCAATACGTTTCTGAATCTGTAAAAGCTTTACTGGATGACGTAGCAATTGAGGGATTTTTTAATAACTCAAGCTATAAATCAAGTTTTTCACAAATTGTTTATGCGGCTATCAATCTGGATAAAGAATTTGCAGATTTTGAGAACTCCTTTTCGCCTAACGAAAGAAACAGTATTTCGGCTCTGGATGGCTATATTAAAGACAACAGGAAGGATAAAACCTTCTATAGTCGCCTTGAAAAAATGGTCCATTCCATCAACAATGAAGCTCACAATCTGCTGCAGAGTCATTCGAATACTCTTTTTGCTCTTAGCAAAGAGCTTGAGGAATTGCTTGCGGATGCTAAAAAGCCATCCAGTGAGATTATTCAGAATCTTAAAGTTTTGCTTTTGTCATCAAGAAATAAGGAACGTACAAATCTTTTGGACTATCAGTTTCCAAACTGGAAAATATTTTTTGAGATAATGAAGAACTATGTTATCATTAATAATGGTGATTTAAAGAATGAGCAGAAGAGCTAGCAGGAACGAAGAAATAGAAGTTGTCTCAGAACCAAAGAGAACTCGAACAAAAACGAAAGTCTCTTCCAGAAGGAAATCTCTGTCTGAAGTTGTAAGGGAGACAAAAGAGGCTAAGGAAAGTGCCGATGCTCTGGATAAGGCCCTTCAGTATGAAAAGAAGATTTATGACCTGGAACAGCTCCTTGATATTGCAAAGTCCTTCTGCCAGAATCTTGATTTTGATAATCTTCTTGAATCAATCGTTTATATTTGTATGGCACAGATGCACGTTCTGGGCGCTGAAATTTTTGTACGTGATTTAATTACCAACGAAAACTATGTGCTGGAGACAGCCAAGGATTTATTTGATGAAGGCGAAAAACCTTCAATTCCGGTTTCTTCTTCAATCACTAAAAAGCTTCTTGATGTTCAGATGCCGATTACCTTTGATGAGCTTAAGCTTTTGATTGATGATCAGCAGACACTTTCAATTTTGAACAGCCTTTCTCCAACTCTAATTGTTCCGCTTATTCAGAAAAGCCATCTGAACGGTCTTTTGATTCTTCAGGAAAGAATTGCAATTGAAGATGATGTTTCCTATACGGACTATGAACTTAATCAGATTATGTCGATTGCCAGTCTTGCGTCTGTGGCAATCAATAATGCGGCTCTTATCGAGCAGTCATCAACAGATATGATGACTCATCTTAAGCTTAAATTTTACTTCTTTAATATTCTTTCTGAAGCAATTGATGAGGCCTTCCTTCAGAATCAGAATGTTGCGGTTCTGATGTTTGATATTGACTACTTCAAGAGCTTTAACGACACCTACGGTCATGAATGCGGAGACTATGTTCTTGTAAATGTTGCTAATATAATCAAGAAAAACCTTCGCGATACAGATGTTGCAAGCCGTTACGGTGGAGAGGAATTCACAGTTCTTCTTCCAAATACAAAAACAGAGGATGCTGTCCTCGTTGCAGAAAGAATCCGTTCTGCAATCGACACATGTGATTTTGTTTATGGCGGTCAGCATATGCACGTCACAATTTCCTGCGGTGTTTCGGTATTTGACGCAGAAACAAATCTTGTTAATTCACCTAATGAATTTGTAAATCAGGCGGACCAGGCTTTGTATGTTTCAAAAAGCCGCGGAAGAAACCGCGTAACTCTTTACAGAAAGCCTGAACTTCCTAGATAATCTTGCTATGGGAAAATTTTTTTTAAGAAAACCTTTTCAGTATCAGTATAAAAGGCGGGTGCTTTTTATCATCCTTTTGAATTTTATTATTTTTGCCCTCTCTCATATGTCGAATGAAATAGCACAATATGTCTATTCTTTCGGGCCAATGAATCCGGGTCTTGTTTATAAATATCATGCATACTGGCAGTTCCTGACTTATATGTTCGTTCATGATTATTCCAATCTGAGCCACATCGGATTTAATATGCTGGGTCTTCTTGTTTTTGGTCTGCCGCTTGAAAAGGCAATCGGAAGTAAAGAATTTACGATTTTTTATCTTGTCTGCGGAATTTTGAGCGGACTTTTGTCCTATGCAGTTTATTATTTTACGGGCTACTGGAATGTAAGGCTGCTTGGTGCCAGCGGTGCCATCTATTCGGTTTTGTTCGCATATGCTGTTTTCTTCCCGCGTTCAATAATCTACATCTGGGGCTTAATTCCCGTACCCGCGCCGATTATGGTTCTGATTTATGCCGTAATCGAATTCTTAAGTCAGTTTAATCCGGCTTCGGGTGTTGCTCATATGACTCACCTTTTTGGCTTCCTTGCTGCCTGGCTTTATTTTGTAATCAGAATGGGAATTCATCCTCTTAAAGTCTGGAAAAACTCATATTAAAATGAAAGTAAAGCGGATAATTTTTGGCATTTTACTGGCCCTGCAGATTTCTCTTTTCTTTTCGCAAAGTCCCATAAATCTTCGGAATATAAGAATCGGGGTTTGGGCTGAGCTTGATGCTTATCCCGGCCTTTATGAAAAAAATGATGATATTTTAAATTACACCAAAAACCGCATCCGGGATTTGAGCATATTTTTGATGGAAGGAATGGTTTACGGCTGGAATTTTGTCTATACGCCGTCGGACAATCTGCGGGGGGTAGAGGAATATCTGGAAGTAACTCCAATCACACCTTTTTCCAAAAATGATAAAGAAAAAATCATTTATTCTGACAGCTTTTTTGAGGAAAACCGGGTTAATGTCTGGTGCGATTACGAACGTACGGACTATCAGATTCAGAGCTATAAGATTTGGAGCGGGATTGAACATCCGGTGATTCAGGGGCGGGGACTTGGCCGTATTGAAGAGGGCTTTGACGGTATTCAGACGGCCGCAAAGAATGCCTTGAAAGAGGCTGTGAGGGCGCGCTACCGGACTGAGCTTAAAAATAAGCCTAAGGAGATTTCTGGTTCAGTTTTGATTAGAAATCCTCCTGTTGTTGGAATTAAAAACGGACAATATGCAATATTTCTTGATTTTTTCCTAGAAAGGGATAGAATTATTAAATATACAACTTACTGATGTTGTTTTAAGGAGGCATTATGAAAAAATTACTTTCAATTCTGGTTGCTTTATCATTGGCCGCAGCTGCTGTTTATGCAGACGAGACAGACGATATTATGGAGAATATGTCAAAAGAGGAGCTCTATGAAGAGCAGAAGACAAAATCTATAGACATTGTTCCAAAGGATCAGCATCTTGGAGATGATAAAAAAGCTAAGGTAAGAATGACTTTCAATCCGTATTATGATGAAGTTCGTATCTATTATACAACAACATTCTCTTCATTCGATCAGGGTGAAGCAATGAACGCTGTTCTTGGATGTCTTCAGGATTTTGCTAAAGCTAACGGTTATACAAACTACCGCTATCTTATGCCTCCAAAAACAAGAAACTTTATCGATAAGGATGCTAAGCCAAAGATGAAGTATACAGAATATTTCAACCACGTTCAGATGATTGGTAAGAGCAATATGAAGTCTCTTCCAAAGAACGGCGAAGGAAATTCTTCAGAGGATTCTGCTGAGTAATAGAAATCACTGTTAACCTATTCAGTTTTTACAATAAATATTGTAGAATAAAACCGATAGTCTAAGGGCTGTCGGTTTTATTTTTTAACAGGATCTAAAAAATGGATATCAAAAACATCATCAAAAATCTTCATCCGCTTGAAATTAAAGTTTTGCTCAAATACACAGCAAAGGATGAACTTACATCAGAAAAACTTCAGAAGGAACTGGATTATAAAGAAGGTCACGCTAACCAGGCATTCAGCTGGCTGGGTGGAAAAGAGCTTCTTAAGGAAATACGCAGAACTCCTCACACATATTATGAAATCACAGACATGGGTAAGGTTCTTGCAAAGACCGGAACTGTAGAAGAACGCATGGTTGCATATCTTCACGATAACGGTCCTCACGCTTTACCGGAAATTGCTGCTGCGCTTGCAATTGAAAATAAAGACATTGGTTCTGCTTTCGGTCCACTTTCTAAGGAAGGCGTTCTTAAGATGAATGCAGAAAAGAAGGCTGAATATACTGGCGCTGAACTTCCTGCACGTGTAGCAAAAGCTTCTGCAATTATTAAGAAGGGTGCTGCCGCTACTGACGGAATCTTGAATAAAGATGATTTGAGCGCTGATGAAGTTGAAGTAATTTCTACTCTGGCTAAAAAACGCGGTGCCGGTGATTCTCCTTTCAAGATGATTGAGCGCGAGACTGTAACTTACAAACTTACAGAAGCCTTTGCAAAGGTTACTGAAGAACTTAAAAAGGCCGGAATTACTGGTAACGAAATTGGTGAAATCACACCAAAAATGCTTGCTACCGGCGAATGGAAAAAGGGAACTTTCCGCGGTTACAACATTGCAGTTCCACCTGCTCGTATTATTCCTGGCCGCACAAATCCTTATGTTCAGTTCCTTGAATCTGTAAAAGACAAGCTCTGTTCTTTGGGATTTGAAGAATTTGACGGTCCGCTTGTAGAAACTGAATTCTGGAACGGCGATGCTTTGTTCATGCCTCAGTTCCATGCTGCCCGCGATATTCACGATGTTTACCGCATTAAAAATCCTACTCACGCAAAATTTATTGAAGAACCATATTTGAGCAACGTTAAGGCTGCTCACGAAACTGGTGGAAATACAGGAAGCCGCGGATGGAACTATCAGTTTGATAACGAGTTTACCCGCCGCCTGATTTTGCGCTCTCAGGGAACTGTTTTGTCTGCTCATCAGCTGCACAAGGCAACAATTCCTGGAAAATACTTTGGTATTGCCCGCTGTTTCCGCTACGACAAGGTAGACGCAACTCACCTTTCTGACTTCTACCAGACAGAAGGTATTATCGTTGGTAAGGATGCAAACCTCAGAAACCTCTTGGGCATGCTTAAGATGTTTGCCACAGAAATTGCCGGCGCAACAGAAGTAAAATACGTTCCTGGCTACTTCCCGTTTACTGAGCCTTCAATCGAAGTTCACATCAAACACCCGGTTTTAGGCTGGTTCGAGCTTGGCGGTTCGGGAATCTTCCGTCCGGAAGTAACCCGCGCAATGGGAATCGATGTTCCGGTTCTTGCCTGGGGTATTGGTATTGACCGTATGGCTTTGATGGCCCTGGGATTGAATGACCTACGCCAACTTTTCTGTGAAGATATAGAACAGGTTAGACTTCGTAAGGCAAAATTCTAAATCAAGTTTTGCGAAGCAAAACTTGAAGCAAGTGTTCGGGATACTAATGAATGTGGGTAGATTACGACACTTGCAAGTTCTAGGATGTGAATGACTCGCCCGATTAATCGGGCTCGGTGCCGTTTTATCGATGAACCTAAACAAACCCTTGCGGCTTTGTTTTTAACGGTTCTTCGATTATCGGCATCTGTGAAGACATAGAGCAAGTACGACTTAGAAAAGCTAAGTTCTAATAAAATAAAAAAGACGCTCGGGTGAGCGTCTTTTTTTATGTCCTGATTAATTTAATTGTATTCCTTACACTTCCCAGCCCTCTATGGCAAGCTCCATGGCGTCGAGGATTTCGTCGGTGTTGTCCTGGTTGAGGACGGCCATGCGGAAGATGGCGGATTCGATGAGGCCGTAGATGAGTTCGTTCATGTTTTTGACGATGAGGCGTTTGAACTCGCCGGCGCGGATGCCGCGGATGATGATGGTGCTCATAAGGTGGCGGAGTTTGATTACGCGGCGGCGGACACGGTCGTTAGGGTCTATGCCGGATTTTCTGAGCTGAATCAGGTAGCTTAAAAGGACACTGAAAAGTTTTTTGTTTTCTGAACAGTGTCTGATGATTTCGCCTAGGATTTTGATTAGGGCTTCTTTTGCTGTGAGACTTGTGTCTTTTGCAATTTCAAGAAGGATTACTTCCAGTTCGGAAAGAAGCTCTTTTATGCTGCCCAAAAAGATTTCGTGCTTGTTTTTAAAATAAATGTAGAGGGTGGTGCGGGTGATTCCGCAGCGGTCGGCGATTTTTTGAAAGGTTGCGTCTTCATATCCTTCGTCTATAAATACGTCCAGAGATTTTTGAAGGATTTCATGTTTTCTTTTGTCATGTTCAACAACAATTGCCATTTAGATTTCCTTGATTAAAATTTTTCCACCCTGTGTTTATTTTGAGGTACATATTTTTCAGCTTTTGCCGGTTTCTGGGCTTTTGGCTCTGCTTCGCGGCTGCTGTAAACGTAAAAATATGTATCTAAGTTTCCCGCTTTGAAATTCTTTATTTTGTTTGCATTGTGACCAAAATCATTCTGGAAGGTGTCTGACGAAGTGATTACGCCGATATCCCAGCCCTTGAAGTCGCTGCGGAGAGAGGCCATGTTTTTGTAAAGCTCTGCAACTTCTTCTTTTTCGCCGATTCGCTCGCCGTATGGAGGATTACAGAGTAAGAGTCCTTCGTCGTATGGTGCTGAAAGGTCTGCAAAATCTGCCTGAACAAAGTCAGGGCGGATGATGTGTTTGCTTATTCCGATTGATTTTAGGGCGCGTCCTGCCATTACGCAGGCGTGTTCTGCATTCTGCTTAGCTCTTTCTACTGCGCGGGCGTCGATGTCGCTTCCTGTAATGCGGACTTCTACGTCTGTGCGGATGTTTGCGGCTTCCTGAGCGCGGATTTCTTCTGCACGGGCTGCGTTATAAATAGGAAGATTTTCTAAAGCAAAGCGGCGGCCGAGTCCCGGTGCCACATTGAAGGCGTAAAGAGTTGCTTCAATGGCGATTGTTCCTGAACCGCAGAAGGGGTCGTGAAGGGGAGTTTTGCGTCTCCACATGGTTTCCTGGAGGAGAACGGCTGCTGTAGTTTCGCGTAAAGGAGCTACACCTCCGTCTGTGCGGTAACCGCGCTTGTGGAGTGGAAGGCCAGACAAATCAAGAAGAATGTAAACCTGATTGTCATCGACGTAAACGCGGATGTCAGATTCCTCTCCGGTTTCGGGCAGAGTCTGCATATGCCATACGTCACCTAATTTTGCATAAATTGCCTTGTGAACCATTCCCTGAATGCTGTTCTGAGAGTTGAGTTTGCTTTTGTAAACCCGGACTTTATCTACTACGATGCGGGAATCTTTTTTTAAGAAATCCTGCCAGTTTACGGCATAAGCGCCGTCATATAAATCATCAAAACCAAAGGCCTTGTATTGAGCAAGCTGGAGATAAAGTCTGTCGGCAGTGCGGAGGCAGAGGTTTGCGCGGAAGAGGGCGTCGTCATCACCTTCAAAAGTAACACGTCCCGGAGCGTTTGAAATAAGTTTATAACCTAAATGTTTAATTTCGTTGCCAAGAATTTTTTCTGCACCGACTGCGCATAATGCGACTAATGTATTCATAGGTTTATTTTGACAAAAAATAGGGATTTTGTCAAACTGAATAGAGAGACGGGAGGCAGCTGTCAGTTTTTATTCAATTAGTAAATAATTCCGCCGTCGGAGGTGACAGAAGGAACTGTAAATCCTCTTTCAGTAATGTCGGTTTCTGATTTAATAATAGAAGAATCTGTTTCATCACGAATGATAATTTTTACAGTAACCGGGGAAAGTTCGGTCCAGTAAACACGTTCAACCTTGCTGTCTTTGTTTTTATCCTCATTTCTTCCGACAATACCTGAAACATAAATTTTTGTGTCATACCAGTTTGTAGGAATGATTGCCTTGAGTGAAAGCGGGTCCGGAGCAGATGGATCCTGCATTTTTTCTGTAAGAGGGAAAGAAAGCTGATTTGATGAAGTTCTTAAAACTATTGACATATTGTATTTTTCAAGCCAGCTTTCCTGCTGTTCATTAAATTTTATGTCTCCTGCATTTGTAAGCTTTAAGGTGTAATCAGAAGGGCTGTATTCAAAATAAACGGTTGAAGGAACTGTATAAACCAGTGATTTTTCAGCAGGCTGTCCATCAATAACTTTAAGCGCTGTTGACCATTCTGTGTAATAGCGCTTTGAATCTGAGTCCACATAAACGTAGCGGTATTTATAGGTTTTTGAAGAATGAACCATCTGATCGTTGAAAATCAAAAGCTCTTCTGCAAGAATTTTTGGATAAAGGGTTCCGATATGAACTTCTTTGGCTTTAGGATCATCAACATTTATTCTATATACTAGCACGGATTCTGTAGAGGAATTTAATCTTTCTCTTGCGACTGTAATTCCTTTTGCAGGACTTGAAGTATTATCTACTGAAGGAGCAGAAAGAGTTTCACTTTCATCTTCAAATTTACAGGAAGCAAGCAGAGACAAGAAAAAAGAAAGAACTAATAATGAATTGATAAATATTTTTTTCATATAAAAACCCATATTGTTTATCGGAACTTTTAAGCGGGAACTTGAATGCTTTACATAAATATAAAAATTAAGTATTATTAAAGTGATTTTAATAAAACTTAAAAAAGCCGTATGCAAGGATGCAAAAAAATGGGTGTCTATGCTGCGGATTTTTTTTTGGAGGATAAGGATGAAAAAAATGTCAAAAGTATTTGCAGGTGCTGCTGTTCTGGCTTTTGCTGTAAGCGCTCTTTCTGCAAAACCAAAATCAAACGATGTAAAAATCGGTTTCGTTGGCCCACTTTCTGGTGGTGTTGCAGTTTACGGAACTGAAGCTCGTGACGGTGTTCAGCTTGCTGTTGAAGAAATCAACGCTGCCGGCGGTGTACTTGGTCAGAAGCTTGTACTTGTTGCAGAAGATGATGAAGGTGACCCTGCAAAAACTGTAAGTGCATTCAAAAAGCTTTTTAGCCAGGACAAGGTAAAGCTTCTTGTTGGTTCTTTAACTTCAGGATGTACAAAGGCTATTACAGACCAGGCTCAGGCTCTTAAGGTTCTTCAGATTGCTCCGGCCGCAACTGCAGAAAATATCACAATCGATGCAAAAGGAAGTACAATTCCTTTTGTATTCCGCACATGTTTTATTGACCCCTTCCAGGGAACTGTAGGTGCTAAATTTGCCTCAGAAACTTTGAAGGCTAAAAATGCGGCTATTCTTTATGATATCGGAAACGACTACTCTGTAGGTCTTACAGACAACTTTGAAAAAACTTTCAAGGCTGCCGGTGGTAAAGTAACAAAAGAATCTTACTCAACTGGTGAAAAAGACTTCAACGCTATCATCACAAAAATCAAGAGCGTAAACCCTGATGTTGTTTACCTCCCGGATTACTACGCAACTGTAGCTTTGGTTGCTAAACAGCTCCGTGCAAACGGTGTAACTTGTCCTCTCGTTGGTGGTGACGGATGGGATGGTCTTACAGACAATGCCGGTGATGAAGTTTTGAACGGTTTCTATTCTAACCACTATGCAACAGACTCAGATACTGCTGCTGTTAAAAAGTTTGTAGGAAACTTCAAGTCTAAGTTCAACCGTGAGCCAACTTCTTTTGCTGCTCTTGCTTATGACTCAGTTTACATGCTTAAAGATGCTATGATTAAAGCTGGAACAACTTCTGATTCAGTAAAAATCCGTGCCGCTCTGGAAGCAAACTCTGGTGATTACGTAACTGGTCACCTTACATTCGATGCAAAGCACAACCCTATTAAATCTGCTGTAATGCTCGAAATGGTAAAGAAAAACGGAAAATTGTCTACAGCTTATAAAACTACTGTAAATCCATAGCGATAATCGAAGAACCGTTAAAAAACAAGCCGCCAGGGTTGTTTTAGGTTCATCGATAGAATGCTTCGGCAAAGCTATGCTTTGCCGCAAAGGTTATCCCGGGGTTTTAGGGGCAGAGCCCCTAGGCGAGAGGGTAGCGGACAAGCGCAGCTTGGTAGCGAGGGGGAGACTTCCCCCTCCTTTTTTACAATCAACCTGCACTTTTATGTGCAGGCTTTTTTTTGCCCTTTATCTTCTTTAATCCTTTCTTATGTGATATAATCTTCTGTAATACTAATTTTCGAGGAAATTAATGGGACAGACTTTACGCGAAAAATATGGCAGCGTTTTTACTGAAATTATGAAGCTTTCTAAGGCTGCTGCTAAAATCGACGAGACTAAAGTTTATGAAGAAGCTAATGTTGAAACACGCAAGTATATGTATAAGCTTCTTGATGATAACTTTAAGGCTGATTCCGGACTGGGTAATATAGAAAACTTCAAGGCATTTTACGACGCTGTAACAAAGGAAGGTAAATCCGGACTTATTCTGATGGAGCATTATACAAATCTGGATTTGCCGGCTATTCTTTATCTTCTTGAAAAGCAGGGAGAGCCTTGGGCAAAGGATTTGTCTTCTCGTATTGTTGCGGTTGCCGGAATGAAGCTTAATGAGGCTAGTCCTGCGGTTCGTGCTTTTACAGAAGGTTTTACCCGTGTTGTAATTTATCCTACCCGCAGTCTGAATGCGCTGGAAGAAAAAAAGGTCAGTGAAGAAGAACTGCAGGCAGAAGAGCAGAGAGCCAGAAAAATCAACTTTGCGGCTATGCGTGCGATGGACGGCTGTAAAAAGCGCGGTCAGGTAATTCTTGTTTTCCCAAGCGGTACACGTTATCGTCCTGGAAAGCCTGAAACAAAACGCGGTCTTCGTGAAATTGACAGTTATCTTCGTCTTTTTGACTGCATGATTCTGGTTTCTATTAACGGAAATGCGCTTAGAATTAATCCGGAAAGTCCTGATGATATGCTTTCTGATATCTGTGAGCCGGATACTGTAACTTTGACAGCAAGTCCTGTTATTAACTGCAAGGAATTCCGCAATGAAGTTCTTGCAAAGGTTCCTGCTGATGACCCGGACCCAAAACAGAAGACAATCGACCATGTAATGGAAGTTCTGGACGAGATTCATAACGAAGTTGAGAAAAATCGCTCCTAATCTTGAAAGGGGCATAAAAAAAGTGGAGTAAAAATTATGAAAGCTGTTGATTTGTACAAGGAAGCTGGAAGTGTGTCTTACCCTGGACGCGGTATTGTTGCCGGACTTACTGCTGACGGAAAATATGCTGTGAGTGCCTACTGGACAATGGGACGCAGTGCCGGAAGCCGTAACCGCGTTTTTGTTGTTGAAGAGGAAAACGGCAGTGAGGTTGTACGCACAAAGGCATTTGACCCTTCTTTGATTGCAGGGGATCCAAGCCTTATTATTTATGCGGCTGTCCGCCAGCTTGGAAAAAAGACAATTGTTACAAACGGTGATCAGACTGATACAATTTTTGATGGTATGAAAAAGGGACTGAGCTTTGAACAGTCACTTTTGAGCCGCAAATATGAGCACGATGCTCCAAACTATACTCCGCGCATTTCAAGTCTGCTGGATGTTGAAGGAGGTGCCCTTCGTTACGCGCTTTCGATTTTGAAGAGCGATGACGGAAATCCTGACTGCACTCTGCGCCAGACTTTCGATTATGAAAATCCGGCTGCGGGCGAGGGAAGATACATTCACACTTACCAGGGAGATGGAAATCCCCTTCCAAGTTTCAGCGGCGAGCCTGTAAAGGTAAGCATTGATGCGGAAGGTGGACTTGATGCTTTTGCTGACAAGCTCTGGAATGCTTTGAACGGCGATAATAAAGTTTCGCTTTTTGTTAGATTTATTGAAATTGCAACAGGAAAATTCGAGGAAAAAATCATCAATAAAAATAAATAGGAATATTTAAGCGGTTTTTATCATATTTAAGAGCTAAAAAAGTAGAGAGTTTTAGTAAAAAAGTGAAAAAAAAGTTTTATATTTTTAATTCGATTTTTGCGTTTTTGATTATGGCTTCCTTTTACGGCTGCAGCGGTAAGGGAAGTAAGGGGCAGTTATCTGAGCAGATTATTTCAGATAATAAAAAATACGGAAATTTTATTTCGGCGGCAGATAAGTATCTGAGCGAAAATGATTTTTCCGGGGCTGTCCTTGTTGCAAAGAAAAATGAAATTATTTTTGCAAAGGGATACGGGGTTTGTGACCTTCAGAATGCGGATGCCGGCAGCAATACAATAAATACGGTTTTTGAGGCCGGTTCCCTTACAAAACAGATGACTGCGGCTGCTGTCCTTCAGCTTGAAAAAAAGAAAAAACTCCGCCTGGATGATAAGATTGATTCTTATTTTCCGGAATTTGAGAGAGGCAAGGATATTACAATCCGTATGCTTTTGAATATGCGCTCAGGCTTGACTGACTGCATTAATGCGGGCGCTGAATTTTTCCCGATAAATATTTACCGGGCAATCGAGCAGAACCAGCTTTTCTGTACCCCGGTTGATGACAATCTGGTTCTTGCCTATCTTCCGACGGCTCCTTTTATTGCAAAGCCCGGTTCTACTTATTTTTACTGCAATACAAATTACTGGCTTCTTGCAAAAATCATAGAGCAGGCCAGCGGCAAAGACTATCACGATTATATGACAAAGAAAATCCTCAAAAAATGTCATATGACTCACTCGAATTTTGAATTTCAGAATACTGATGCAAAGGGCTATGTGGGTGGCGTTTACTACAGCATTCCGGCGGGACTTTCGCTTGGGTGTGGGGATTTGAATTCTAATGTGCTTGATTTATACCGCTGGAACTGCGCTTTTATTTCCGGCAAAATCGTTCCAAAAAGTGTGATAAAAAAGCTTAGAAAATCAAAAGGATATAATTACGGCTTTAACTGCGGAAACAAGATGATTTTCCATGCGGGAAGCACAAATGTATTCAATTCTTATAATTCCTATAATTTCAAAAACGGTGCCAGCGTAATCGTGCTTTGTAACCGGCCGATGAGTGAATGTAACGCAACGGCTGTTGCGGGAAAGCTTTCTAAATTATTGATGCGGTAGAAAAAAAGGCTGATTTAATCTATTATATGGCGCATGAACGAATTACAACTTAAATACGGATGCAACCCGAACCAGAAACCGGCGCGGGTTTTTATGGACGATGGTACCGACCTTCCAATCACAGTTTTGAACGGACGACCGGGATATATCAACCTTCTGGACGCTTTGAACGGCTGGCAGCTTGTAAAAGAGCTTAAAGAAGCAACTGGTCTTCCAGCTGCAACAAGCTTTAAGCACGTTAGCCCTGCCGGAGCCGCTGTCGGACTTCCACTCAGCGACACCCTCAAGCAGATTTACTTTACTGACGGCGTTGAGCTTACTCCTCTTGCCTGCGCTTATGCCCGTGCCCGCGGTGCTGACCGTATGAGTTCATTTGGTGATTTTATTTCACTCTCTGATGAATGTGATGAAGCTACTGCCCTTTTGATTAAAAAGGAAGTTTCTGACGGTGTTCTTGCTCCTTCTTATTCACCAAAAGCCCTTGAGATTTTAAAGGCAAAAAAGGGCGGCAACTATCTTGTAATTCAGATTGACCCTTCATATCAGCCTGCAGAGCTGGAAAAAAAGCAGGTTTTCGGCGTAACATTTGAACAGGGCCACAACTTCCTTAAAATTGACGAGCAGTCTGCCCTCTCAAATATCGTAACAAAGAACAAGACTTTGAGCGAAGATGACAAAAGAAACCTTATCATCTCCCTTATCGTTCTTAAATACACACAGTCTAACTCAGTTTGCTTTGTAAAAGACGGTCAGGCAATCGGTATTGGTGCCGGACAGCAGAGCCGCGTTCACTGTACCCGTCTTGCAGGTCAGAAAGCTGATAACTGGTGGCTTCGTCAGTCGCCGAAGGTACTGGGCTTGCAGTTTGTAGACGGTATAAAACGTGCAGACCGCGATAACGCAATCGACGTTTACATTGGCGAAGAATATATGGACGTTCTTGCAGAAGGAAAATGGCAGAACATCTTCAAGGTAAAACCAGAAGTTTTCACCCGCGAAGAAAAAGCAGAATGGATTTCTAAGAACACAAACGTTGCTCTTGGTTCAGATGCTTTCTTCCCATTCGGAGACAACATTGAGCGTGCAAAAAAATCCGGCGTAACTGTAATTGCACAGCCGGGCGGATCTGTCCGCGACGATCAGGTAATCGAAACCGCCGATTCCTACAACATGACAATGGCCTTTAACGGAATTCGTTTGTTCCACCACTAATTGAATGCAAACCTTGCGTATGCAAGGGTTGCGGTATGTGTTCGGTTCGCAAATACTTTTAATGGGCATTACGACACATACCGATTCCACCACTAATTGAAAACAGGGGGCTGTCCTTTGCAGGGCAGCCTTAAGTTTTTATACCGTTTCTAACACTATCTGGACACTTCCACCGTACTGTGGCTTGTAGGGAATGAAGAGGCCAGCGTTCATCAGTTTTTCACCGGAGGTAGTTACGTCAGCTGGGAAGGGTGCAAATTCACTTTCTGGAATTGGGAAAGGGAAGTCTGCAAGCATAGCACGGATTGTGGCGCTTTTGTAGCAGGTCAGGCGGTATTTTGCCTTTGGAGCCAGGCCGGCAAGTTTTACCAGCTGGGTTTCCGGGTTGCCTTCCGGGAACTTCCATACCACTGTGAGCACAGCCTGTTTTTTGTCTTTTGAAACAAGGTTCCAGGCGGTGTAGTCTGTACTTTCGGCTGGACTTGGCTGGTCCCATGGAGTTCTAAGGCGGTAAAGGTCACCAAACTGAACTGTGTGGCGGATTTTTTTGTAAAGTTCAATCTGTTCTTTGATTTCCTGGAGTTCAGGCTGACTGAGTTTATTCAAATCAAGCTCGTAACCAAAGCTGCCTGCCATTGCGCAGTGACCGCGTTCAGAAAGCATTGTAATTCTGCCTGTCTGATGGTTAGGAACGGCACTTACGTGGCAGCTCATCGCAGAGGAAGGATATGCGATTGAGGTTCCGCCCTGAATTGCAAGGCGGGAAAGTCCGTCTGTGTTGTCGCTTGTCCAGCACTGAGGCATATAATAAAGGAAGGCCGGGTCAAAACGTCCGCCACCGCCCGAGCAGGATTCAAAAAGCACGTGAGGGAAGCGGGAAGTTACGTTTTCAAGCAGGCGATAAAGGCCCAGAAAGTATTTATGGCTTGTTTTTCCCTGATTTTCCGGACTTGCCGAGCCGCTTGCAACTTCTGTCTGAGAGCGGTTGAAGTCCCACTTAACGTAGTCAATTGCAACAGTGCTGAGGATTTTGCTCAGAGTTTCTGTAAGGTAATCTACAACTTCGTCGCGGCTAAGGTCCAGCACAAGCTGATGGCGGCTCAGACTTCGCGAACGGCTGTCTACGTGCAGGCACCAGTCAGGATGAGCACGGTAAAGGTCGCTGTCCGGCGAAATCATTTCAGGTTCAAACCAGAGACCGAATTTCATTCCCCGTTTGTGGATTCCGTCTGCAATTTCTTCCAGCCCGCCGGTAAGCTTTTTGGTGTTTACATACCAGTCGCCAAGGGAGCTTCTGTCATCATCACGCTTACCAAACCAGCCGTCATCAAGAACAAAAAGCTCGATTCCTTCTTCTTTTGCCTTGTCTGCCAGTTTAAAGAGTTTTTCCGCATTAAAGCTGAAATAAGTTGCTTCCCAGTTGTTGATTACAATTGGGCGCTCCTTGTACTGCCATTCGCCGCGGCACATATTGTCGCGATACAGGTCGTGGTAAGTGCGGGAAAGTTGGCCAAGGCCCATATTGCTGTAAACCATTACAACTTCCGGGCTTTCAAAAGTTTCACCAGCGTCCAGCTTCCAGTTGAAGTTATATGGATTTAAGCCAATCTGAACGCGGCTCATATTGAACTGGTCAACTTCAACTCCTGCAGTAAAGTTTCCGCTGTAAACAAGATTAAAGCCGAATACTTCACCTGTAGTTTCTGTGGCATTGTAATCTGCAAGAGCGATAAAAGGATTCTGCTGATGACTGGAAGTTCCCCGGCGGCTTTCAACACTCTGGATTCCCGGTACAAGAGGATGCCAGATTGCGTGACGTTCACGGGCGTGGGCACCGGAAAGCTGCAGCATTTTGTAGCGGCTGGTCATAAAGTCCAGGCTGGCACTCATTACACGGCGGAGTGTAACACTCTGATTTTTGTAAATGCCTTCTGCAGACCCGCTGTCGTTCTTTACCACCGTTCTGCGGCAAATTACATCGCGGTCATTCCATACTGTGTATATCAAGGTTACCGAAATTCCGGTAACAGGATCTTTCAAATTAAGTTCAAGGCTGTCTGCCTCTCTGTCATTTTTTGTATAAGTTGCAGGAAGCCCCTTTATTGGAGTTTTTCCCGTATAAATTTTATGTGATTCGTAAAAAAATTCCGAAATTATTGTTCCGTCTGCGCTTAAAGCTTCAAAGGCACCTGTACGGAAGTCCGAGCGTCCGTTTGTCGGAAATTCCTGCTGCTGTGCATCCAGTGAAAAATCAGCCTTGCCATGAAGTTCTTCTGGAATAGGAGAAAATGCGTGGTCAATAATAGGCATAGAGCAGATGTCATCGTCCCAGTCGTCAATGCGCGCAATCCATCCGCCGTGCAAAAGGTAGCGGTTGTCGTAAATTCGAATAATGTAACTTGAAGATGGTGTATTTAATAGAAAGCTGTTTGTAGCTTTGTTGAATTTAATACTCATAAATGTCCTCTAAAAATTAAGAAATTACCAGCCTAAATTCCACTCCAGAATATTTTCCGGGGTCCAGATTTTAGGTCCGCCGCGTTCTGCTTGCAAGGGAGCTGCGTAAACCCAGCCGCTTATGCCATTCCAGGTAACGCGTACCCATCTTTCTCCACCCTTCTTTTTTTCAGTTTCTTCTGTAACAGCTTCAACCTCAAGATTGACCTGTCCATTTCCTTTTCTTTCACTTCGTGGAATAAGAGAAATGACTGTAGAATTTTTGCTGCCCGGTCTGCTTCTTAATTCAATCTCATCACTTTCACCATAAACCGCCAGGCTTTGTTTTACTTTTCTTGAAGTCCAGCCATCATCAAATTTTTCCAGAAGCTCCCAGTTTCCATCCCTGTAAGGGTCTATTGATAAAGAGTTTTCCTTAAGCTTCTGGCCATCCTCATATAAAATAAAACCAATAGTATTTTTGAAGTTAATTTTAAGCCAGATATCAGTATTTTTGCCGCTTTTAGAAATTATGTACCAGATTTCAGAGACATCGATCAAATCATTTTCTTTAAGAATGCCAATAATATCCTTTTGATTAATTCCTGAATGGATATCCCGCTGAAAATCTTCTATATTTTCGCCGATTTCTACAGTCTGAACGTGTTTACGCACCAGAACAGTTTCTTTGTTACTCTTAGTTTCAGAAATTATCGTTCCGTTATTGCCGGCATAAAAAAACGATGTAAAAATCATCGATAATAAAAGAATGCAAACTTTTTTCATTTTTTAACTTTACCTTATTTATATAATTTTACACTTGAATTGCTTTATCGCAAGAAAAAAATTCTTTATAATAATATTATGACTCACCTGACCTGGGATGATATATCAGAACCTTTTGATGATGACAAAGAAGTGTCAAAACTCAAGATTTACCGCGACAGTGATGAAAATCAGATTGTTCCGATTCACCTTACCGCGCCCGAGTTTGAGAAAATTTTATCTTCCGACGCTAATCTTTTTGTGGAAGGCGACAATTATCCATTTTTGAAAATAGTCAGCGGCCATCTGGAAGGTAAAGTAGACCTAATTTACATCGATCCGCCTTACAACACCGGAAACACATTTACATATAATGATACATTTTTTCAGAACGGCGAACGACATTCCGCCTGGCTCAGCTTTATGAAGCGCCGCCTCCTTCCGGCCCGTCAGCTTCTCAGTGACCGCGGCTGTATTTTCATCGCAATCGATCAGAGCGAACTTTATGTTCTCAAGCTGCTTTGTGACGAAATCTTTGGCGAAGAAAATTTCGTAAATGATTTTATGTGGCTTCACGGAAAAGGTAAAAAAGATAAATGGAGCCGAACCCTCCAGCAGCACACACTCTGCTATGCAAAAAACAAGAGGGAGCTGCACGCCTTCTGTGACATAGAAATCACCGACTGGGCAAAATCCAACCCTGATGATGACCCGCGAGGCAACTGGTTTTCCGGCAGCATCTCCTTTACCGAGGCCCGTTCAAATCCCCGCCACAAAAATTTTTATAAGCTTACCTCGCCGAGCGGAAAGGTCTGGAAGCGCCAGTGGATGGTAAGCCGCGAAGAAATGCAAAAGCTGATTGCCACCGATAAAATTTATTTTGGAAAAAAGCCGGAATACGATCAGGTTCCCCGCATAAAAATCTTCAATTCCGAGGAAAACGAAATCATTCCGAAAAACATAATAGACTGCGTTGAAAGCACCCGCGCCGCCCAGCATCATCTGGACGAGCTTCTGGGCGAAAAAGGTCTTTTTGACAATCCCAAGCCCGTCGACCTGATTGAACACCTGATAAAAATTACCGGCCTTCCTAAAGACGCCCTGATTATGGATTTTTTTGCGGGCAGCGGTACAACTTTTGAAGCTGTTGCCAGCCTTAACGCCTCTGATGGTGGCAGCCGCCGCTGTATTCTTGTGCAGCTCCCCGAAGTCAATCAGAAGAATCCTATGTACTCAATAAGTGATGTCTGCCGCCGCCGCATGGTAGAAGTGCAGTCCCGTCTGCAGCAAGGCGCCCTCCGCAATACCCCCGCGAATCAGGCGGCAGCGTCAGCAGGCCCCCTGCAAGAGCCTGCCGGCGAAAATTCACCTTCCCAGGGAATTGTTTTCCTCAAACTTCAATAACTAGCCGAACAGTTTTCTGCATTCCAGATAGAAGCGTTTCTCGTCAGCCTCACCCATACTGAAGCTTTTTCTTGGAAGAGGGCCGCGTCCGTTAATTGTTTCAAAGAAGCTGTCTTTTGCAATCGGCGGAAGAAGAATTGCAACTGTATTTTCCTGGGCACCGAGGCGGAATACCTCTTCACTTCCGTGGATGTAGTCAATTTCCGGGGCTTTTGAAGCGTCCTGGCAGGCAGAACAGGCAGCCTTCAAAAATTCATCTACAAGCGGCTGGAAACGTGATACGGCAAGCTCTTTGATATCTGTGTGGAGAAGCTTGTATTTCTGAACGCCATTCTCTTTGTAAACAAAACCAAAATCAGCGTGACTGGCCTTTACCGCGCTTTCAAGCTTTTCTGCACTTTCAAGCTCGCTTACCGCGCCTGAAAGTTCCCCGGCCAGCTTTTTTATCAGGGCATCTACATCAGCCTTAAAAATTACGCGGTGAATAGGCTCAAAGGTAAGTCCGGAATCATAAATATTTACAATTTCAATCAGGGCAAAACGAACAGGATTTTCCTTTAAGTCTTCTACGCTTGCTCCGCCCGCAAGAAGTTCTGCCTTATATTCGTCCCAAACGGCTTTTGCAGTTGCAAGTGAATGGTTTCCGTCGCCTACTGCAAAAAGGAAGGTGGAACCGTCAGCTGCGCGGTTTGCATCAGCAATCTTATTGAGGGCGCCTGTAAGGTAGTCCAGGTCAGACTGGCTTTCAAGTGCCCAGCCTGTGATGCTGCCGCCATTACACATAAGCTGGCCCTGGTAAAGTGGATTTTTGTCTTTTACAATCTTTCCCGCTCCACCCACAAGCAAATCATCCTTGTCGTTTACAAGCAGCATAATGTGAGGCAGTTCAAGCGGCGCTCCCTTGCGGATTTCCTTTCTTGGAGGAATGCGGTCAACAATTGTAGCCTCTGTCGCGCGTATATTTGCCTTGGAAAAAGGCTTCCATTCATAAGTTTCAAGGTCAATCTGGGCAACAAGTCCCTTGCGGGTGCGCCCGAAAGCAGTTTTTCTTTCAATATATACAAAGGCTTTTCGCGCCTGGTCAAAAACTCCGCTTTCAAGGTATTCCTTCATTGTTTTGCGGATGGCCTGAATGCGCTCTGCTTTATCGCCGTCGCCAAGGTAAACCTCCGGCAAAATCAGGTTCAGCGTACTTGGCTTTGTGCCTGCCGCTTCTGCAGCCTTTTTCCAGTAATCACGGTCCTGTGTATATTGATCACAGGCAATAACCGACCAGCTTTTCAAATCAATGTTTTTTGGCAAAAGAATTTCTGGCACACGAAGTCCAAGTTCACTAATACTTTTCATAGGCCGAATTATACCGCTTTGGAACAAGATATGCTATAATTTTTCCCGATGTCAGAATTTGGACTTTCCCAGCGGCAATCGCAGAAACAAATTCAAAAGCTTTCTCAAAACCTGGTTTACGGCTTAAAAATGCTGCAGATGAGCACAAACGACCTCCGCAAGGAAATTTACAAAACCGTAAACCTTAATCCTGCCCTGGAAATTGTAAATGACCCGAAAAAAGGCGCCGGGCTAGGGGAGGCTGACGCCTGGGAAGAAAAAGGTTCCTGGGAGCGGGGCGTAAGTCTTTCCTCAGGTTCTGCAATGGAGGCTCTTGAAGCCACTGCAGATCGCCGCGAAACCCTTCAGCAGCACCTTATGCATCAGCTCAACGCCACAAAGCTTTCTCCTGACGAATACGACCTCTGCCAGAAGTTGATTTACAATCTTGATAAGAACGGCTGCTACGGTTCAATGAGGGCGCCGGAAACTCTTCTTGATAAAAGCCGCCCACTTCAGACCAGCTCTATGCTGCAGCGCTGTCTGGACCGTATTCAGAAAATGGATCCGGTTGGAACCTGCTGCCGTACTCTTGAAGAGAGCCTTTATATTCAGGCAAAAATTGCCGGCGACGCAAGTCCCCTCACGCTTTTTATTCTGGACGGCCATCTTGATTTTTTGAATCCGCCGGAGCCTGAAAAAGTTCATAAAAAGCTGCGGGATTTTCTGAATGACTGGAATAAAAAATCCTTTGCAAAAAAGCTGCCCTTTGACGCAAAAGATATAAATCCTCAGGCAATTTCTGATTCCATCCGTTATATTTTGGGCCTGAATCCCCGTCCTGCAGCAGAATTCGGCTGGGAAACTTCCACAAACGAAGCGGCCCTTCCGGATATAGTTCTCACCGTTACAAGGGAAAGCGCCCCCATCCCCGCCGATGATTTTCCAAATGGAAAAATTTCCGTACCCCACAAGGATTTCCATTTTCAGGTAAAATATGCTTCCGGCGTCCTGCCTGAAATCCGTCTTTCACCGGCCGCGGCTTCTACTTACGACCACCAGACAGTGGAATCAGCAAAGCAGTTTTTGAATAACATTCTTTTCCGCCAGAACACAATCGCCCTGCAGGGCTGCGCAATCGTAAAAAATCAGTTGGATTTTTTTGAAAAAGGCCCGGGAAATCTGCATCCGCTGACAAGGAAAACAATTGCTCAGCAGCTTGGAATCCACGAATCAACCGTATCGCGAATGTCCGCAAAAAAGGACAGTAAATACATTCAGACTGAATTCGGACTTTTTCCGGCAAGTTATTTCTTTTCATCTGGTCTAGCCAGAAGCCAGCCTGCAGACGGGGAGGTTGGCATAAATGCGGAGGAAGCTACAATCTCAGCAGAAGCCGTTAAAATAAAAATGTCGGAAATCCTTTCTGCCCAAAAAGGGGAAAAGCTTTCCGACAATGCACTGACAAAAATTCTGAATGAAAGTGGAATTCGAATTGCCCGCCGAACCGTAGCTAAATACCGCTCCCAGCTCGGCGTTCAAAATTCATACAAGCGAAGGTAGACTATTTTTAGTCCGCCTTACGACCGTAAGTAGGTAGACCTAAAAATTGCTTTCGCAATTTTCTTAACGGTCTGCTATTCATCAAGAAGAGGCATAGCCTCTTCTCTCATTTCTTTTCCTGAATCTTATCCTTTTCCTTCTTAACCTTATTATCAAGAACATCCATAAGCTTGTTCAAGCCAGGTGCGAAGTCATCATCCTGAGCTTCAACGTGAGCCGATGCTCCCCACTTAAAGTTTATTGTAGCCTCAAAACTGAATTCCTTGTCATGTTTGATTTTCAAAAGCAAATCAACAATCAAATCATCTGCATAAGCGATTCTCTTCAGTTTTGTGTCAATCATTTCCGACTGTTTTGCTCCAAGTGTAAATCCAATTGCGTTAATTGATGGTGTCATAATAGTCTCCTGCGAAGTGATAAATCGCTTCTAAAGTAAAGTTTTCGCTCACACAAGTAAGCTTTTATAGACATAGTATAAATCACAAATTAGTAAAGCACAAACAAATAAATCATTAATTTTATATTGCTTATATACTAGATTATGTGTATAGTAGTTTTATGGCAGAAAAGAAATTCACAGTTTTAGATTTGCTCAATCTGGAATTGTCTGGACATGATGCTTTGAACCTCAAATGTATCGGGGGAAGACGTGGTTTGCCGCGTGCCATCACTGTTCCGGAAATCAACCGCCCGGGTCTTGCTCTTTCGGGCTTTTATGAGAATTTTGCCAGCCAGCGTCTTCAGCTTTTTGGAAAGGGTGAAGTTGCCTATATTCAGAAGCTTCATAAAGAAAAGAATTCAGAAGCGGTAAGGAATTTTTTCAGAAATGAAATTCCCTGCTGTGTATTTACCTATAATCTTGAACCGACCGAAGATTTCCGTCGGGCTGCCGAAGAGTTCTGCTGTCCAATCCTTCAAACCGAACTCAATTCAAATGAATTCTTAAACCGAATTATCCGTTTGTTTTCAAACATCTTTGCGCCTCATCAGACTCTTCACGGAGTTTTGGTTGAAGTTTACGGTATTGGAATTCTTTTGAGCGGACATTCGGGTGTAGGAAAGTCTGAAACCGCTCTTGAACTGATTGAACGCGGTCACCGTCTTGTTGCAGACGACATTATCGAAATCCGCTGTGTAAATGGTAACACATTGCTAGGCCGCGGTGCAAATGTTATGATAAGCCACCATATGGAAATCCGAGGTTTGGGAATCATCAATATTTCCCAGCTTTACGGTGTAGGTGCCATCCGTAACCAGAAGGAAGTTCAGCTGATTGTTCAGCTTGAAGACTGGAATTCCAGCAAGGCTTATGACCGCCTTGGTACCGACCAGAAATACCAGGAGCTGCTTGGCGTAAAGGTTCCTGTAATTGAAATCCCGGTACGTCCGGGCCGAAACCTGCCTATTATTATTGAGGCCGCCGCCATGAACGAGCGACTTAAAAATATGGGATACAACTCCGCTAAGGAATTCAACCAGAATGTCCTCAAGTGGATTGAAACAAATGATGCTAAAATTGCCTATAACGGCAACGATGATTCATATTAAGCTGACAGATTTCTGTCAAAAAGGAATGATTTATGATTGAAAAAATTTTAACTGTTCAGAACCGCGCTGGTATTCATGCACGCCCTGCTGCAATTATTGCACAGACAGCCAACAAGTTCGAAAGCGAAGTTTCTATCGTTCGTGATGATGCTGTTGTAAACGCAAAATCAATTATGGGTGTAATCGCAATGGGAGCAGGCTACAATACTCAGCTTACTCTGCGCGCAGAAGGACCGGATGAATCAGAAGCTGCTGAAACTATAGAAGAACTTTTCAATAGCAAATTCGAGGAGGAATAAGTGAAAGAAATTACAGAAAGACAGAAAGAAGTTTTAACTTTTATCTCTCAGTTTACAGAGGATAATGTTTGTCCTCCAACCGTTCGTGAAATCGGCGATCATTTTGGAATTTCTCTCCGCGCCGTTCAGGATCACATTACAGCCCTCCAGAAAAAAGGCTATATTACTCAGACACAGAAACGTTCACGCTCAATCCGCGTTCTTGTTGATATGCGCGAAAAGGCACCTGAGCTTTATGTAGGAAAGGTTCCTCTGCTTGGAAACGTAGCCGCAGGCCGTCCTCTTCTTTCTGAAGAAAACCTTGATGGTTATGTAAATCTTACAGAGCCTTTTGTCCGCCCTGGAAAAAGCTATTTTGCTCTTCGCGTACGCGGACAGAGTATGATTAATGCCGGAATTCTTGACGGCGACCTTGCCGTTGTAGAGCAGTCTTCTACAGCCCTGGATGGTCAGATTATCGTTGCCGTTATTGATGATGCAATTACTCTGAAACGCTACTATAAAGAAGCCGGACGTGTTCGTCTTCAGCCTGAAAACCCGGATTTCCCTGCAATTTACAGCACAGACGTACGTGTTGTAGGAATTCTTTCTAACATCGTAAGAACTTACTAAAAAGTTACTAGAATCCGGAAGCGGCAGATTTTCAGATGGCAGGTCAGATTTATCTTTACACAGGTCCCGAATTCGGTGAGCGCAATGAAGCCGTTGATGCGGTAAAAACTGCGCTTAAAAAGAAATTCGGGGACATTGATGAGCATCTCTTTTATTTACAGGAAACTCCCTTTGGTCAGATTATGACAATTTTGCAGAGCGGAACTCTTTTTTCCAACGGAGTCTGTGTAGTCTGCAAGGGAGCTGAGCTGCTCAAAAAGAAAGATGACCTTGCCATGATTTCTGACTGGCTTGATTCAAATCCTGATGAAAGTTCTGTTTTAATCCTTGTTTCTGATGAAGTCAGTGTAGATTCAAAGCTTGATAAGCTGGTTCCTGCCCAGAATAAAAAGAAATTCTGGGAAATGTTTGATAATCAGAAGGTGCCCTGGCTTACAAAATTTTTCCAGAAAAACGGCTATCGTCTCAATCAGGATGCCGCAGAGCTGATTCTTGATATGATAGAAAACAACACTCAGGCCCTTAAAGCTGAATGTTCCCGCTTTTTTATCATCTTTCCAAAAGATCACACGGTTACTGTTGAAGATGTAGAAAAAATCCTCACTCACAACCGCGAAGAATCTGCCTTTACTCTTTTTAATCAGATTTCGCAATCCTCTGAGCCGGTTCAAAAGCGCTTTGAAAACGGCATTTCAATTCTTCAGAAAATCCGCCTTTCAAAAGACTCTTCTTCTGTTATGCTGATTGCGGCTTTATCTTCATGTTTCAGAAAGCTTGTTTTATGGCATAAAGTGACTGCAAACGGTTTACCTGATTCTTTTACATTAAAAGTAAACGGCTTTTCCAGCGTACCAATGCAGAATCAGTATAAAAATGCGGCAAAAATCTGGACAATAGGGCAGGCAACTGCAATTCTTGCAATTTTAGCCTCAACAGATATGGAAATCCGCTCCGGAGGAAGTCTTATGGAAGATATTCTTCTGGAAAAAATGCTTTACGAAATCGTTATTAAAAAAGGCGCCGCAATGAGCCTTGCCGAGTATTAAAGCCCGGTTTTTCAGTCTATTTTATTTCTACCTTATTCAGTAAATCTTTCAGGGCAAGCAGTTCTTCTTTAGAAAAAGTCGAACCCTTTCCCATTTTCTGATGATCCGGCGACCAGCTTCTCAAATCATATTTAGCCGGCCTTCCGCCCCAGGAAACAAGATTCAATTCCAGCTTCCAGCCGCCCTTGCCTTCGCTTACAATTCCAACATTTTCCGTGATTTCAAATGAAAAATCGTCAGCCATAATATTTCCTCGCTTTATATTATTTTATCACACTTTGTTTGCATTATCATTTTTTTTATAGTAAAATGTTAAAATTAAAAGTGGAGGTAAAAAAATATGAAGAAAGTTGCCCTGATTATGGCTACTGCAGCAATTTTTACATTGTTTGTATCATGCGGTTCAACTCCCGAACCCGAAGAAACAGCACCAGAGGCTCCTGTTGTTGAAGATACTTCTGCCGAGGTTGAAGAGACTGAGCCGGAAGAAATAGTTGTAGAAGAAGATACAAGCGCTTCTGACGCCGAAGAAAGAGAAGCAATCCTTGCAAAAATCGAAGAAGCAAGAAAGGCTGCCCTTGAAGCCGGAGCTGATAAAAAAGCATCAAATATCTGGTCTGAACTTGATAGAGTTTATAATGAACTTAAGAACAGCGAAGGCGATATTTCAGCTTCAGGCGCAGATTTAGCTGCCCGCTATCAGGCTCTTACCGCTTACGCACAGGCTAAAGATGAAAAGAAAAAAATCGATGACAATGATTTCGCAAAGTATGACCAGAAGGACTATGATGATGGTTCAGAACTTCTTGCCGCTGTAGAAGAAGCCTTTGAAGCAGAAAACTGGGATGCTTCTACCGGTGATAAAGCCCTTAAGGCTTACGGAAAATTCAAGAACGTAACTTTTGCCGCTTATAAACAGCTTGCCCTTGAAGAACGTGATGCAGCCTTTGCCGCAAAAAAAGATGCCGACAGCGTAAAAGCCGGCGTTTCAAGAAAAGAACCTTACAAGGCTGCCGCTGACCTTTTCAAACAGGGCGACCAGCTTTATGCAATCAAAAATCCTGAAGGCGCTTACAAGAACTATAAGACTGCAAAAGAAGAATTTTCGGCTCTTTATAAAGATGTTGCCGCTAAACGCGCTCAGGCTCAGCAGAAGCTTGATGAAGCTAAAAAGGCTGTAGAAGAAAGCGAAAAATTTGCAGAAAAAGCTGACCAGGAAACACCAATCCTTGATACAGAGGAAATCGAAGGAATTGAGGAAGCTTCAACTGTGCTTCTTGAAGAAGATGAATATGAAGCTCCGGAAGCCGCAGAAATCGATATTCCTGAAGCAATCGATGACAACGGAAAGCCTGTTGAAGTTAAAAAGGTAGAAAAAGAAGAAACTGAAACTGCCGCAGAAAAACATGCAGCAGAGGAGGAGTAAACATGAAAAAAGTTCTTTCATTATTGGCTTGTGCTGCTTGCCTTGCTTCTTTGTTTGCTGCCAGAAGTTTTAAGAATAACACATATCAGAAGCTTGCTGATGAATATACAAGAAAATCTGAAGCCGCTCTTGATGCCGGTGAATATGCAGATTCTGTAGAATATGCAAAAAAGGCTGAGGAAAATGCCCGCCTTTCAAAGGAATATATCCGTGCAATGATGGCACGCGGTCAGGCTGAAGATGCAATCAAGCTTGCAGAAAACCAGCTTAACTGGGCAGAAAAAATTGACGCTCCTCACACCTTCCCAATGGCTTATACAGCATCAAAAGAAAATCTTGAAAATGCAAAGAAATACTTTGAAGCTGAAGACTGGGACAAGGCAACTGAATATGCAAAGCTTGCCCTTGCTGCTTTGGATGGAGTTCGCGAAATTACTCCTCTTCCTGCAGTTTACATTGTACGTCCTTGGGCAGAAACAAAAGACTGTTACTGGAATATTTCAGGCCGCCCTTACATTTACAACAACCCTCTTTTGTGGGAAAACCTTTATCAGGCTAATAAATCAGGAATGCCAAAACCGGAAAATCCTAACCTGATTCTTCCAGGTATGAAGATGAACGTTCCAAGCCTTACCGGTGAATACCGCAAGGGAACTTACGATCCTAAAAAAGAATACGAGCCTTACGGCGGTCAGTAATTAATCAGAGCCTTCGCTTATGCGAGGGCTTTATTTTTTAAGTAAAGACACATAGCCATTGCCATAAGTCCATGCGGGAAGCCTTCTGTTCCCATTCCTTCCATTACTTCTTCCTTACTTAATTCCATACAGTTTATCATTTCGTCTTCGTCGAGATTCTGTTTGCCGGTCGGAATTAAATCTTCTGCCAGAAAAACGTGCACGTGGTTAGAAAAAAGGGCCGGGTTAGGATTTACCTTACCAAGTTTAGTCAGCCTTCCTGCCTTACAGCCGGTTTCCTCTAAAAGCTCCCTCGCTGCTGCCACCTCCGGCTCTTCCCCCGCATCAATTACGCCGCCGGGAAATTCAACGCTCAGGGCCTTTTCTCCATGTCTCCACTGCTTTACCATCAGAAATTTTCCGTCTTTTTCCGGAATCGTGATAACCCAGTCAGGCGCCTTCATCACATAATAGTCGCCTTTGACGCCTGTTGAAGAAATATTTTCATATGCCATTACGTCAAATACGACGGTTTTAAGAATTTCTTTTTCGCTCAATGTTTTCCATTTAAGTTTTTCATCATCTTCCGTGAAATAATTTTTCATAAAGCCTGCCCCCGGATAAATAAAATTTTGACAAATCAACTTTTCAATAATAACATAATAATTGAAAAATCACACAGAGTTAACTGTGCTCAGGCGGAGTTTTCAAAGGAGGCACATCATGGCAGTTATTACAGTTTCAAGACAGGTTGCAGCTCACGGAGATGAGGTTGCGGCAGAGCTGGCGAAGTTACTCAATTATAAATTCGTAACTCGTAAGGATATTGAAAAGCGCATTGTTGAGCTGGGCTTCCCGGAGTCAAAAATGCCAAAATATGATGAGCGAAAACCGGGCTTTTTTGCTTCTCTGGCAAAGAATCGCGACGAGTATTTTAATTACTGCCAGTATGCCATTCTGGAGGCAGCTCAGCAGAAAAATGTGATTATTATCGGCCGCGGAGCATTTGCGGTTTTGCAGGGAGTTCCCAATAATATTTCCGTTCGTCTTATCGCTGATGAACAAACAAGAATCGACCGTCTGCGTGCGGAGTTCAACTGGGATGAAAAGCAGGCAAAGCAGCGTATTCAGGAAAGTGACGCAAACCGTGCCGGTTATCACAGAAGCTTTTACAATATAGAAGATTCTGACTGCTCGCTTTTCCACATGGTATTGAACACAGGTTTGATTCCGGAAGCCGCTGCAGCTGAAGAAATTGCACATTTTGTTGAAAAGACAATTACTATAAAGCAGGAAGAAGAAGGAAATAAGATGCTTGAAGAGCTGTTAAAGGCTCAGACAATCGTAAATAAGCTAAGCTTTGAATATCACCTTAATATTGAGTTTGTTCACGCAAGTATAGAAGGAAATACTGTAATTCTTCACGGAGTTTCAGACAGCCCTGGAATTGTTGAACAGGCTCTCCAGATTATCAAGCGTGAAATGCCGGGCTATGACGCTAAGTCTGCCGTAAGCATTATTCATGATTTCAAGGGATATCAATAAGCTGCAAAAAGCGTAAGGGGGCACAAAAATGCCCCCTTTTATTTTAGTCTTATATTCTTTATACTAATCTTATTATGAAACTGTCTAACAAATTCACTCTTACACGTATTCTTCTTTCACCGGTGTTTTTCATCCTTTATTTTCTGCCAATCTGGACTAACGGACTTTTTGCTAAAGCCAGCGTGATGATTGCAATTCCGCTGCTCTGCTTTATGGAGTTCACAGATTTTCTGGACGGATTTTTTGCCCGCCGCAATAATGAAGTAAGTGATTTTGGAAAGCTTTTTGACCCTTTTGCTGACGTTGTAGTTCACATGGGAACCTTCGTATGCTTTATGTTCTCTATGAAGGCTGAACTCAGCTACATGAAGCCATATCTTTTTATCCTGATTTTGTATCGCGAAATGACTATGAACTTTATCCGTATGGTGGCCGTAAAAAAAGGAACTGCCATCGCAGCCCGCAAAGGCGGTAAGTTCAAAACCGTAATGTACGTAGCATCCGGCTTCTTTGCCCTCTTCCTTGAAACCCTGGTAAGATTCGGCATTGAACCCGCAAACATCGCAACCCTTCAGTTAGTTTCCCTTATTCTTTTCATAATCTGCGTAGTCTGCAGTTATGTGTCATTCATTGACTATTTGATTCATTTCGGAAAGCTGCTGAAAGAATAGTTTTAAGATTGATATTAAGGCGAACTGACTATAAAAAAAAATGGTCGTTGTGGGACGCTAGCAAGGGGCAAAAACATTTTATTTGAAATGTTTATTTTCTCGCCTCTTGCGTATCGCTGGGACCCGCAACGGCCATTTTTTTATTTGGTGTTAAGTCTTATTAGCAGGCTTCAATAGCAATTCTCTTAGGAGCTTCCGAAGCCTTTTTCTGCATATAAATAGTCAAAATACCATTCTTGAAGTTTGCCGAAACATTTTCAGTATCAACATCCTTTGGCAGTACAAAGCGGCGTTCAAACTGACTTGTTCTGCGCTCCTTAAGAATGTATTTTCCAGCCTTCTTCTCTTCCTTCTTTTCCTCTTTCTGCTCAGTCTTAGAAGAAGCAATTGTCAAATTGTTCTGGTCAAGTTCAATATCTACGTCCTTTTCTGTGCGACCAGGCAATTCCATCTCCAGAGTGTAGCTCTTGTCGTCCTCTTCAATGTCAACTTTTGGAGAAGAAGCTGTTACATGGCACATTGCAGGTGTGTCAAACACGTCATTGAAAAGTGAATTGATAAGTGAAAGTTCGTTCATATCGTACCTCGATTTTTTTTAGGGAGCTCATACGAGTTCCCGATTTTTACACCTAACATATAGCAATTACCGTGCCAAGATTACGAGGTAAATAAAATTTTCAGATTTTTTAAGAAATTTTCGGGCGAGATCCCTTATTAACAGGCTTTTCGGGGTTGTCAGCCGCCTCCACGAGGCTCCGGCGGCCGCTTCGCGCCCCTGCAATCCTGCGCAGGGTGACACACTTCAAGCGCCCGTTTTTCCTCCGATTCGGGAGAATTTACTCAATTTTATCTTTTTGACACAGTCTAATGGGTAAAATTGACCCAGAGTCATTTATTTTCCGAATACAGCCTTTACCAGCTGCTTAATATTTTCAACTTTTACGCAGTCTTTTTCACTTTCCGGGCAGATTACATCATTAAATCCCAGCTGCTGAGCCGCTTTTATGCGCTGCTTAGCCTTTGTGACCGGGCGGATTTCTCCCGCAAGACTAAGCTCACCGAATATTACGGTTTGATTTTTAAGGGCTAAATCTGTTCTGGCCGAATAAAGTGCCGCTGCCAGAGCCGCATCAATAGAGCTTTCTGTAAGACGGACGCCGCCCGCAACATTTACATAAATATCCTGGTCAGAAAATCTTAGTCCGCAGCGTTTTTCAAGGACGGCCGCAACGCGGGCAACCCGGCCTGAATCAATTTTTTCGCTGTAAATCCGGCTTATACTGGCCTTTGCGGGCACTGTAAGGGCCTGAATTTCTACTAAAAATACCCGGCTGCCTTCAAAAACCGGGGTACAGGCAACGCCTGCCGGCTGGTTTTCTGTACGCTGGGTCAAAAAGAGAGTTGCCGGATCCTTTAATGTAACCAGTCCCTTTTCTGTCATAGAAAAAATGCCTATTTCATCTACCGAACCAAAGCGGTTTTTCTGGGCGTGCAAAAATCTTATCTCATCATCATTGCGTTCAAAAGAAATTACGGTGTCTACCATGTGCTCCATTGATTTTGGACCCGCAATCGAACCTTCCTTTGTAACGTGGGCAGTCATAATCAGAACAGAATCGCGTTCCTTTACCCACTGAATAAACTCATTTGCGCAATATTTCAGCTGATTTACGGTACCCGGAATTATTCCGGCTTCGGCAGAATACACAGTCTGAATGGAATCGATAATCACTAGGGTTGGATTTAGATTATCCAGGGCTTTTAAGGTATCTTCCAGACGGTTTGTGCAGAGAATATTGATGTTTTTACAGTCCAGTTCAAGTCTTTTTGCACGGTCTTTTATCTGGGCGGCAGACTCTTCGCCGCTTACGTAAAGGATTTTACTTTCTGGACCGAAAGATTTTGCGCATGATGCCGCTGTCTGTAAGAGCAGGGTAGATTTTCCTATGCCAGGTTCGCCGCCCAGTAAAATAGCCGAGCATTTTGTAGCTCCTCCGCCAAGTACGCGGTCAAATTCTGCAATGCCGGTAGAAAATCTTGAGCTTTGTGCGGCTTCAACGCTTTCAAGGCTGACAGGTTTTGCCATTTCTGCCTTTTCACTGCCTCGTCCGGCAGGAGATACTGCGTTTTTATCTATAATAATTTCTTCTAAAGAGTTCCATTCACCGCATTCAGGGCAGCGTCCAAGCCAGCGGGGCTGTGAATATCCGCAGCTGGAGCATTTGTACATAATTGAACCTGTTTTTTTTGCCATTTTCTAAGACTTTCCTTATTTAACAGAATTTTATCGCTTCTGAATAAAAAAATAATTGACAACTGAACATAGTCAAGTTATATTAAAGTCAGCTTGTAAATAAGCTGATAAACTCTCTCCGATGACCAACTATGTTGGTCGGCACGCTTCCCTTTTAGTGTTACTGTCTGGGAAGCGTGTTTTTTTTAACACCGGGGGGGGCGTTGCGGGGAACACCCCCGCAGAAGGGGTGGCGAAAGACCGCGAAGCGGGCTGGAGCCAGGGGAAGGCTTTCCCCTACTCTTGAGTCACAACGCTGCCTGCCGGCACCGATTTTGTTACCCAGGTGTTACCGCCGATTGTAGAGCCTTTTCCAATGATAGTTTCACCGCCGAGAATTGTGGCATTTGCGTAAATTGTAACGTCGTCTTCTATAGTAGGGTGGCGCTTGTTGCCTGTAAGGGATTTTTTTACGCTGAGGGCACCCAAGGTAACGCCCTGGTAGATTTTAACGTTTGTTCCGATAATACAGGTTTCACCGATTACAACACCGGTTCCGTGGTCAATAAAGAAAGATTCTCCGATTTTTGCGCCCGGATGAATGTCTATTCCGGTTTTTCCGTGAACATGTTCGCTCATAATGCGGGGAATGATAGGCACTCCGTTTTCGTAAAGATAATGGGCGATGCGGTGAACAAGAATGGCTTCAAGGCCAGGGTAGGAAAGGATTACTTCCTCATTGCTTTTTGCGGCCGGGTCACCGTTGTAGGCGGCAACTACATCCAGCTGAATTTTGCGGCGGATTTCAGGGATTTCTTCTATAAGACCTGTTGCAACTTCTTCGGCAAGCTGGAAGCATTTTGAATTTGTCGGGTTTTCGCGGCATTCTGATTTTTCATTTTTTGAAAGCATATAAATCAGGGCTTTCTGGATTTCTTTTGTAAGCTTGGCAATTACGTTGTTTACTTTCTGTCCGGTTACGTATCGGATGTTTACCGGATCGATTTCCTCAGCTTTCTTAAAGCCAGGGAAAACAAGGGTCTGAATATCACCCAGAATTTCCACAACGTTCTGGCGGTTAGGGAAGGAATCTGAATCACTTCTGTTTATGAGTCCGTAGCGGTGGTAAGAATCCAGAATACCGTCGATAAGCATGTCTATTGTCATATGCGCCTCAAAATCTTAATCTATCTTTTCAATAGGTTAAAAATAGTGTAGAATTCATAAAGAAACAAGATGAATTTTCGAAAATTCTTGATTGAATTTATTGACATAAAACCTGTGTTTCTTTATATTCATAAAACGCACGTTTTCTATAGCAAAAGCAGAAGTGCGAAATTGCCCCTTTAGCTCAGTTGGTAGAGCACCACATCGGTAATGTGGAGGTCTGCAGTTCGATTCTGCAAATGGGCTAAAGAAAATTTATAACAGGAGTTACAAATGGCAAGTAAGAAAAAGGGCGCTGTAGAAATCATTGCTTTGCAGTGCACAGAATGTAAGAGAAAGAATTACACAACTTACAAAAACCGCAAGAATATCACAGGTAAATTGGAAAAGAATAAGTATTGTCCATTCTGCCGTAAGTCTATCTTGCACAAAGAAACAAAAGCAAAATAATTTTTAATATTTTTTACCGGTTCGCCGGGATTAAATATATAGGGCAGTAGTTCAGTTGGTAGAGCAGCGGTCTCCAAAACCGCCTGTCGTGGGTTCAAATCCTGCCTGCCCTGATTTTTTTTAAGGAATAATAGATATGTCAAAGTTTGTACAGTTTGTTCGTGAAAGTAAAGCAGAATTAAAGAGAGTAGATTGGCCTTCAAAAGAAGATGTTTTTTCTTCTGTTAAGGTTGTAATTATTTCTACTGTTGTAATTGCTGTTCTTCTTGGTGTACTTGATTTGGCATTTACTCAGGTTTTCAGATTCTTAATGAAATAGGACGTAGAGATGTCTAGAAGTTGGTATATTCTTAATGCTTATACAGGCTACGAAGGAAAAATCGAACGTACTATCAAATCCTTACTTGAAAAAGAAGAAATCGATCCTAAAGTAGTTCTTGATGTAAAGGTTCCACTTGAAGAAGTTGTAGAAATCAAAGATGGAAAGAAAAGAACAAGAATGAATAAATTTCTTCCTGGATATATTCTTCTTGAAATGGATCTTCCTGAGCTTAACTGGAAAGAAACTTGTACTAAATTATATAAAATCCAGGGTGTTACAGGCTTTGTAGGAAATATCAGCCGTAATGACCGTCCTGTTCCAATCAGACCTGATGAAGCTAAAAATCTTCTTCAGAAATCTGGTCTTATTAAGGGTGAAAAACAGGTACACGTACGTCAGACATTTGATATTGATGATGTTGTTAAAATTACTGACGGTGCTTTTGCTTCATTCTCTGGAACAATTAAAGAAATTAATCTTGAGAAAGAAAAGCTTAAGGTTGAAGTACAGATTTTCGGTCGTTCAACACCGGTAGAAGTAAACTTCCTGCAGGTTGAGAAGACAAAATAAAATTAAACAAGGAATATAATGCAGCGGTGGTTGGGCTTTCTGGCAAAACCACCCTTTGTGTTTTATTCGATGTTGTTTGGCAAATTCAGGGGTTTGTATCCCAAATACAAACCATTTTTATCCTGTTTTTGGGAGAAGTAAAAGTCCGTTGGACAGAGTTACTTCGTTAGGAAGATTCCTTAGTGAACTTCCACACCAATTTTTGGGAGACATAAAATGGCTACAAAGAAAGTCACAGCTGTAATCAAATTGCAGTGTCCTGCAGGGGCGGCTACACCAGCTCCTCCAATCGGACCGGCTCTTGGACCTCACGGTGTTTCAGCTCCTAAATTCGTTCAGGAGTTCAATGACCGCACAAAGTCTATGGAGAAAGGTTTGATCATTCCTGTTGTAATCACAGTTTACCAGGACAAATCTTACACATTCATCCTCAAGACTCCTCCTGCTGCAGTTCTTATTAAGAAAGCAGCAAAAATCGAAAAGGGTTCTGGAAATCCTCTTCGCGACAAAGTTGCTACTTTGTCTAAGGCAGCTCTTGAAGAAATCGCTAAAACAAAGATGCCAGATATCAACGCTAATGATATCGAAGCAGCAAAGAAAATCATTGCCGGTACTGCTCGCAGTATGGGTGTAGAGGTGGAGCAGTAATATGAAACATGGAAAGAAATATCGCGCAGCTCTTGCAAAATATGATCTTACAAAGAAATATGATGTAGCTTCAGCTTGTAAAATGGTTCAGGACATGAAGTTTGCTAAATTCGATGAGACTGTTGAAGCTCACGTAGTACTTCGTCTTGAGAAAAATGCTGTTGTTCGTGATACATTGGTATTCCCAAATCAGTTCCGCGGCGAAAAGAAAGTTTTGGTTTTCTGTAAGGAAGACAAAGTAAAAGAAGCTTTGGATGCTGGTGCAACTTATGCTGGTTCTGACGAATACATCGAAAAAGTAAAGGGTGGCTGGTTGGACTTCGACGTTTGTGTTGCTACACCTGATATGATGAAAGATGTAGGTCGTCTTGGTATGGTTTTGGGTCGCAAAGGTTTGATGCCAAACCCAAAAACTGGAACTGTTACTCCAAACGTAGCTCAGGCTGTTGCTGAACTTAAGAAAGGTCGTACAGAATTCCGTGCTGACAAAGCTGGAATCGTTCACATTGCTGTTGGTAAGTGTTCTATGGACACAGACAAGGTTGTTGAGAACGTTAAGACTCTTCTTGCTGAAATCGGTCGTAAAAAGCCTGCTGGATCTGCTGCTGGATTTGTTCAGTCAGTATCTGTTAGTTCTTCTATGGGCCCAGGCGTTTGGGTTGACTATAAGGATGGTGAATAATGGCAATCAAAGCAAAGAAAATTCAGCCTGCTAAAGCAGAAGCTATTGAAAACGCAAAGAAAGTTCTTGGTGAATACAACGACTTCATCTTTGCTGATTACCGTGGTCTTACAGTAGAACAGATCACTACTCTTCGCGACAAACTCCGCGAAAAGAACGCTGTTCTTAAAGTTATGAAAAATAACTTTGCACGTATCGCTTTTGAGGATATGAAAGTAGAAAATGTTGCTGACTACCTCAAAGGTCCTACTGTAATTGCAATGGCAAAAGAGGATGCTAACGAAGTTGCAAAAGTTCTTTTTGACTTTGCAAAAGATGCTCCTACTTTGACTGTAAAAGGTGCTTATGTAGAAAAAGAAGTTTACGATGCTGCAAAGATCGAAGCTTTCTCAAAAGTACCTGGAAAGAAGCAGCTTATTGCTATGCTTATGTCTGCAATGAACGGTCCTGTTCAGAAGCTCGCAGCTACTTTGCAGGCTTACGTGGACAAAAAGCAGGCAGAAGCAAACTAAAAACTGCTTGCAGTTTTTAGTTTGTTGAGTTAGAAGGCAACTTGTTGACTTCTAACGGCGTGCTAACTAATTTGCAAAACTTTTGTGTGGCGTAAGCTGCACAACACAGGTCAGGCTTCATAACTGCTGACTGTCCTGTGAAAATAAAAGCAGAAAGACTCAGTTGAGTTGAATCTGCGCACCGCAAGGTGAAAATATACTTTATTGTAAGGAAGACAATATGGCAGTTACAAAAGAAGACATCCTTGAGACAATTGCAAACATGTCAGTTCTCGAGGTTTCAGAGCTTGTTAAAGCAATGGAAGAAAAATTTGGTGTTACAGCAGCAGTTGCAGTAGCAGCAGGTCCAGCAGCAGGTGGAGCAGCAGCAGGTGGAGAAGAGCAGACAGAATTCACTGTTACTCTCGAATCATTCGATGCAGCTAAAAAGATCCCTGTTATCAAAGCAGTTCGCGAAATCACAGGTCTCGGACTTGGTGAAGCTAAAGCTTTGGTTGAAGGTGCACCAAAAGCTCTTAAAGAAGGCGTAAGCAAGGCTGACGCTGACGAAATCGTTAAGAAGATCGAAGAAGCTGGTGGTAAAGCTTCTAAGAAATAAGTTGGAGCAAATCCAGCTTTATAGCTGCTGAAAAGCAGTAAAACAGGGGGTATCTGGTAAGAAATTACCGGATATCCCTTTTGTCGTATAAAACGACTTTTAACATTTCCTATTATTACTGTTATCTTGAGCAAAAATCAGAGTTTTCTGTGCTGTGCGGAGTTTCCAGCATGTAGCAGATTACATCTGAATTTATAAAAAATACAGGAGAAGCTGATGTTCGCAAAAACACGGACTATCAACCGTCAGTACATCGGTAAAGACATCCAGACTGTAATGGATGTGCCAAACCTTATTGGAATCCAGACATCATCTTATGAAAGCTTCCTTCAGTCAGAAAGATTGAAGAAGGGCGAAAAGCTTTTGGATCAGGGACTTCAGGACGTATTTAATTCTACTTTCCCTATCGAAAGCCCTAATGGCGATATGTCTCTGGAATATGAATTCTACGAATTGGATTGGGAAAACCTTAAATTTTCAGAAATCGAGTGTAAGCAGAAGGGTGTAACTTATTCAGTGCCATTAAAGGCTCGTATTAATTTGAATTTCCTTCAGACTGGAGCAATCCTCCAGAAAGATATCTATATGGGCGACATTCCGCTCATGACAGACCGCGGAACATTCATCGTAAACGGTGCTGAGCGCGTAGTTGTTTCTCAGATTCACCGTTCGCCTGGTGTAATTTTCTGCCACGACAAGGGTGTTTACTCTTCTCGTATCATCCCTTACCGCGGATCTTGGCTCGAATTCGAAATCGACCAGAAAAATGAATACATTTACGCAAAGATTGACCGCAAAAAGAAAATCCTGGGTACTATCTTCCTCCGCGCACTTGGTTATTCAACTCGCGAAGAGATTATCCGCTGCTTCTACGATGTAGAAGACATTGAGGTTAAATCTGACAACGAAAGCAAAGACGCATTGCTTGATAAGGTTCTTGCTTCTGCTGTATTCATCAAAGATGAAAACGGCGAAGAAAAACGCCTCTTCAATGCAGGTACACGTCTTAAGGCACACGATGTTGATGACCTTGTTGCAAACAACATCGATAAAATCTGCGTAATCCGCTTTGATACACGTACTAATCCTTTGAACAAGGAAGAAAAGAACAATTCTCTTGATTCTCAGATGATTATCAACTGTTTCGACCGCGAGGAAGCAAAATTCGTAAAAGAAGGTTCAATCGATAACGAACCAACTAAAGAAGATTGTCTTGCAGCTGTTTATGCAGTTCTTCAGCCTGGTGAACCAATGACAGTTGAATCTGCTGAAAAGGATTTGACTTCTATGTTCTTCTCTGAGCGCCGCTATGACCTTGGTCGTGTTGGTCGCTACAAGCTCAACAAAAAATTCGACTACTCTGATGATGTTAAAGACTTTACTTTGATTAAAGACGATATCATCAACACAATGAAAACTTTGATTAAGGTTTACATTGGTGACGAGCAGATTGACGATATTGATCACTTGGGTAACCGCCGTATCCGTTCTGTAGGCGAGCTTATGACAAATCAGCTTAAGTCTGCATTTGCCCGCATGGAACGCATCGCTAAAGAGCGCATGAGCCTTAAAGAAACTGATACAATGAAGCCACAGGATTTGATTTCTATCAAACCTATCGTAGCTGCAATCAAAGAATTCTTTGGTTCTTCTCAGCTTTCTCAGTTCATGGATCAGATCAACCCATTGGCTGAGCTTACACATAAACGTCGTCTTAACGCTTTGGGACCTGGTGGTCTTTCTCGTGACCGCGCAGGCTTTGAAGTTCGTGACGTACACTATTCACACTACGGACGCATGTGTCCTATTGAAACTCCTGAAGGTCCGAACATCGGTTTGATCGTTTCTCTTGCTATGTACACAAGAATTAACGATTACGGTTTCCTTGAAGCTCCATACCGCAAGGTTGTAGACGGAAAGGCAACAAACGAAATCGAATACCTTTCAGCTATTGATGAAGATAAATACTACATCGGACAGATTGTTCCTGGTATGAAAGAGGATGGAACATTCCCAACAGAAACAATTTCTTGCCGCAACCGTGGTAACTATACTCAGCGTTCACCAAAAGACGTTCAGTACATCGACGTTTCTCCACGTCAGGTAATTTCTGTATCTGCATCTATGATTCCTTTCCTTGAGCACGACGATGCTAACCGTGCGCTCATGGGTTGTAACATGCAGCGTCAGGGTGTACCTCTGCTCTTCCCGGAACCACCTTACGTAGGAACTGGTATGGAAAGAAAATGTGCTTACGATTCAGGTGTTCTTGTAAAAGCTAAGCACGACGGTGAAGTAATTTACGTTTCAAGTGAACTTATCAAGGTTAAGACAGAATCTGGTGCAATTGATGAATATCCATTGCTCAAATACCAGAGAACTAACAACGATACATGTAACCACCAGAGACCAACTGTTGGAGTAGGCGAAAAAGTAAAGGTAGGAAGTGTTCTTGCTGACGGTCCTGCTACATTCAACGGAGAAATGGCTCTTGGACGCAACATTCTTGTAGGATTCGTTCCTTGGAATGGTTACAACTACGAGGATGCTGTTTTGATTTCACAGCGCGTAGTTCGCGAAGACTGGTATACATCTATCCATATTAAAGAATTCCAGGTTGAAATCCGTGAGACTAAACTTGGTCCAGAGCGCATTACACGCGATATTCCTAACACTGCAGAAAAGGCTGTTGCTAACCTTGATGCTGAAGGTATTATCCGCATTGGTGCAAAAGTTCGTTCTGGTGATATTCTGGTTGGTAAAGTTACTCCAAAATCAGAAACAGAAACAACTCCAGAATTCAATCTTCTCCGCTCAATCTTTGGTGAAAAGGCTAAGGAAGTTCGCGATTCTTCACTCCGCGTTCCACATGGAATTGAAGGTGTCGTAATCGATATTCAGCAGATGAGCCGCCTTGAAGGTGACGATTTGAACCCTGGCGTAGACAAGGTTATTAAAGTTCTTATCGCTAACAAGCGTAAGCTTCGTGAAGGTGATAAGATGGCCGGACGTCACGGAAACAAGGGTGTTGTTGCACGTATTCTTCCTATTGAAGACATGCCATACCTGGAAGACGGTACTCCACTCGATGTATGTTTGAACCCACTTGGTGTACCTTCGCGAATGAACATCGGTCAGATTATGGAGTCTGAGCTTGGTATTGCAGGTAAATACCTCAACCAGTTCTTTGAAGCACCTGTATTCCAGTCTCCAACTCAGGAGCAGATTGCAGACAAGCTTGAAGAAGCAGGTCTCCCACGCAGCTGTAAACAGATTGTTCACTCAGGTCAGACTGGTGAACCATTCCATAACCCTATTTTCGTTGGTGTTATCTACTTTATGAAGCTCCATCACCTGGTTGATGATAAGATGCACGCTCGTTCTACAGGTCCTTACTCGCTCGTTACACAGCAGCCACTTGGTGGTAAGGCTCAGTTCGGTGGTCAGCGTCTTGGAGAAATGGAAGTTTGGGCTCTCGAAGCTTACGGTGCCGCAAACTGTCTTCAGGAAATGATGACTATCAAGTCTGATGATATGAACGGTCGTTCAAAGATTTACGAATCTATCGTTAAGGGTGACCCTTCATCACCAATCGGAATTCCAGAATCATTCAACGTATTGGTTCAGGAAATGCGTGGTCTGGCTCTTGATTTCACTATTTATGATGCTAAGGGAAAACAGATTGCCCTTACAGAACGTGATCAGGATTTAATTGATAAAGCAGCTTCCGGATTTGATAAGGAGGACAAGAATGCGTGATGTTCAGGACTTTGACAGTCTTAAAATAAAATTGGCTTCCCCAGAGACTATTAAATCATGGTCTTATGGTGAAGTTAAAAAACCTGAAACAATTAACTACCGAACTCTCCGTCCAGAGAAAGATGGTCTTTTCTGTGAGCGTATTTTCGGTACAACAAAAGAGTGGGAATGTTACTGCGGTAAGTTCAAGTCTATCCGTTATAAGGGTGTAATTTGTGACCGCTGTGGTGTTGAAGTTACTCACTTCAAGGTTCGCCGTGAACGTACAGGTCACATTGAACTTGCAGCACCAGTAAGCCATATCTGGTATTACCGCTCTGTTCCTAGCCGCATGGGCTTGTTGCTTGACCTTCAGGTGGCAGCTCTGCGCCAGGTTCTTTACTATGAAAAATACATCGTAATTGACGCCGGTGATACAGACCTTAAAAAAGGTCAGCTTTTGAGCGAAGAAGAATATCAGACAGCATTGGAACACTATGCTGGTTCTGCTTTCACAGCTGATATGGGTGCTGAGGCTATTAAGACTATGCTTGAACGCCTTGACCTTGATGAACTTGCAGCTGAACTTCGTGCAAAGATGATTGAAAAAGGTGCTAAATCTGATAAGCGCCTTCTCCGCCGTATTGAACTGGTTGAAAACTTCCGTGCATCTGGAAACAAGGTTTCATGGATGATTCTGGATGTTATCCCGGTTATTCCTCCTGAGCTTCGCCCTATGGTTCAGCTTGATGGTGGACGCTTTGCTACATCTGACTTGAACGACCTCTACCGCCGTGTTATTAACCGTAATAACCGTCTTAAGAGACTTCAGCAGCTTTCTGCTCCTGATATCATCATCCGTAACGAAAAACGTATGCTTCAGGATGCAGTTGACGCTTTGTTCGATAATACAAAACGCAAGCGCGCAGTTAAGGGTGCTTCAAACCGCCCTCTTAAATCAATTTCTGACCTCCTCAAAGGTAAGCAGGGACGTTTCCGCTTGAACTTGCTTGGTAAGCGTGTTGACTACTCTGGACGTTCCGTAATCGTTGTAGGTCCGGAATTGAAGCTCTGGCAGTGTGGTCTTCCAACAAAAATGGCTCTGGAGCTCTTCAAGCCTTTCCTTATGAAAAAGCTTGTTGATAAGGATGTTGTATTCAATATCAAAAAGGCAAAGATGCTTGTTGAAAGCGAATCGCCTGAAGTTTACGCAATCCTTGATGAAGTTGTAAAAGAGCACCCTGTTATGTTGAACCGTGCGCCTACACTTCACCGACTTGGTATTCTGGCATTTGAACCTGTACTTGTTGAAGGAAAAGCCCTCAAGCTTCATCCTCTTGCATGTAAATCATTCAACGCCGACTTCGATGGTGACCAGATGGCTATCCACGTACCTCTTACACAGGCCGCACAGATGGAATGCTGGACTTTGATGCTTTCTGCCCGCAATCTTCTTGACCCTGCTAACGGTAACACAATCGTTGCACCGTCACAGGACATGGTACTTGGTATTTACTACATGACTGCTATCAAACCGAACGCAAAGGGAACAGGAAAACGCTTCTCTACTCCTGATGAAGTTCGTCTTGCAGCAGAACTTGGAAACATTGACTGGCAGGCTCTTATTAAGGTTCCTGCACCAAAAGATTCATTCAATTCAAAGGCTCTTAAAGTTAAAGGTGATGAAGGATTCGTTTCTGGAACACAGGACTTTAAGGAAGGTGATTTGATTGAAACTTCTGCCGGACGTCTTGCATTCAACGAAGCAATGCCTGATGGTGTTGAATACGTTAACCGCCAGATGTTCGATAAATCACTCAAGAAGATGATTGAGTACGTTTACCACAACAAGGGTTCATGGCTTACAATCCAGATGCACGATGCAATCAAGGATGTAGGTTACAAGAACGCTACTTTGTACGGTGCAACACTTTGTATGGATGATATTCTTGTTCCGGATGAAAAGAAGGATATGATTGCAGCTTCTAACAAGGAAGTTGAAGATATCATCGCTCAGTATTCTAAGGGTGTTATTACAGCAGAAGAGCGTTACAACCGTGTATGTAACATCTGGGCTCGTACCAACGATAAACTTACAAACCTTATGATGTCTAATCTTGAAAAAGATAAAGACGGTTTCAATACAATCTGGATGATGGCTAAATCTGGTGCCCGCGGTTCTCGTGGTCAGATTTCTCAGCTTGCCGCTATGCGTGGTTTGATGACTAAGCCTAACGGAGATATTATTGAACTTCCAATTCGTGCAAACTTTAAGGAAGGACTTTCGGTTATCGAATACTTCATTTCTACTAACGCTGCACGTAAAGGTCTTTCGGATACAGCTCTTAAGACAGCCGATGCCGGTTATATGACTCGTCGTCTGGTTGATGTTGCTCAGGATGTTGTTATTAATGAAGAAGACTGTCAGACAATTAACGGTATTGATTATGCCGCAATTAAAGACGGTGATGATATTAAAGTACACCTGGCAGACCGCATTGTAGGTCACTACACAATCGAGCGTGTTGTTCACCCAATTACTGGAGAACTTCTCTGTGATGTAAACCAGTACATTGATGATGATCTTGCACAGAAGATTGAAGCTGCCGGTGTAGAAAAGGTTAAACTCCGCACTGTACTTACTTGTGAAGCTAAGCACGGTATCTGTGTTAAATGTTACGGTAAGAACCTTGCCCGCAACAAGATTGTTGAAATCGGTGAAGCAGTTGGTATCGTAGCTGCTCAGTCAATCGGTCAGCCTGGTACACAGTTGACACTTCGAACATTCCACTCGGGTGGTGCTGCCGAAATGACAACTGACGATGATAGAATCGTTCTTAAGTTCAACGCATTCCTTAAGGATGTTGTTGGTACACACGTTGTGATGAAGGACGGAAGCTGGCTCTTTACTCGTAAGGGACACATGACTGTAATCCGCATTCTTGATGAAGTTAAATTTGCTGCTTCTGACAAGGTTCTTGTTGAAGACGGAACAAGCATTATGCGCGGAACTCCAATCCTCAATCAGGGTGGAAAAGAAGTTGCAGCTGCAGTTACCGGCCGTGTAATGATTAAAGACGGTGTTCTTTACCTCGTAAGTAAAGATCAGAAGATTGAAATCCAGAACGGTTCTACAATCAACAAGAAAGCCGGCGAACTTATTAAGAAGGGCGAGGCTATCGGTAAGTTTGACCCATTCTCTGAGCCAATCATTGCTGAACAGAACGGTTTCATCCACTTTGAGGATGTAATTGTTGGTTCTACTCTTGAAGAAAAGGTTGATATTCAGACTGGATCAAAAGAGCGCTACATCACAGATCTTCACCTTGACGTAAAACAGCCTCGTATTTTGATTACTGATGAAGCTGGTAACGAGCTTGGTACTTACTACCTGCCAGCCGGCGCTTTGCTCCTTGCTGAAGATAAGGCTGCTGTTGAAGCTGGTTTTGTTCTTGCTAAGATGCCTAAGGCTGCTCAGAAGTCTCAGGATATTACTGGTGGTCTTCCACGTGTATCTGAACTCTTCGAAGCCCGCAAGCCAAAGAATCCTTGTGTACTTGCACAGATTTCTGGTCTTGTTAAGTTCAAGGGAATTACAAAAGGTAAGCGTATCGTAACAATTGAGGACGAGTTCGGAAAAGTATTCGAGCACCTCGTTCCAATGACAAAACGAATGATCGTTCGTGATGGTGACCATGTTGAGGCTGGTGAACAGCTTTGTGCAGGATCTCCAAACCCACAGGACGTACTTGCAATTCTTGGTGAAAACGCTCTTCAGAATTACCTGATGGACGAAATCCAGGACGTTTACCGTGCACAGGGTGTAGATATTAACGATAAGCATATCGGTATTATCGTTCGCCAGATGCTTCGTAAAATTGAAATTGTTGCCGTTGGTGATACAAAGTTCATCTTCGGACAGCAGGTTGATAAATACAAGTTCCATGAAGAGAACAAGCGCGTAATCGAGGAAGGTGGTCAGCCAGCTATTGGTCGTCCAATGTTCCAGGGTATTACAAAGGCTTCTCTGGGTGTTGATTCTTTCATTTCTGCAGCTTCATTCCAGGAAACTACACGCGTTCTTACAAATGCCGCAATTGCCGGTGCAACTGATGGTCTCCACGGTATCAAGGAGAACGTTGCTATCGGTCATATGATTCCGGCTGGTACTGGTATTAAGAACTACAAAGACATCAAACTCTTTGATGACAGCGACCGCGATCTTGATGCTCAGATGAATGAAATTCTTGAGCGCCGCCGCCTTGAAGAAGAGCAGGAATCTCAGCTTGAGGAACCTAGCTTTGTAGAGACTGAGGATAACGACTAATAATTAATAGGAGTTAGCTTCGGAATGAAAGGGCTGCCTGGAAACAGGCAGCCCTTTTTTTATGGAAAACTGATGCTGTGAAGACTGGTTAGTACGCAGGTCGTAATCAACACTCCAATTTTAATGCACGTAACCTGCTATCAAGTTTTGCTTACGCAAAACTTGCATTAAATTGGCCGGCTCATAGGCTCAGGCAAACCAGACTGTGTTAAAACAAAAAAAGCGCCGCAAACACGACGCTTTCTGTATTAAGCAGATATATAACTAGCGGAGCAAGCTGAGAACGTTCTGTGAACTCTGGTTTGCCTGTGCAAGCATAGCTGTTCCAGCCTGGCTGAGTACCTGATCACGTGTGAAGTCAACCATAGAAGCAGCCATATCTGTATCACGGATACGAGATTCAGAAGCCTGGAGGTTTTCAGCACCAATATCAAGTCCTGTTACTGTCTTTTCAAGGCGGTTCTGGTAAGCACCGAGGTCAGCACGCTGTTTGTTGATCTTCTTCAAAGCTTCATCCAAAGTACCGATTGCGCGGTTAGCTTCATCTGGAGTTTCCAAAGTCATAATTGTTTCATCACCAACGTTGCGGAGACCAAGAGCCATAGCAGACATTGTTCCGATGTAAACCTGAGTTCTCTGATCCATGTTAGCACCAATATGGAACCACATAGAACCTGTAACTTCATTTTCACCTGTTGGGCGAGCGAAGCGGCCTGTGAGCATGTTCATACCGTTGAACTGTGCACAAGAAGCAATGCGGTCTACTTCTGCGATCAAAGAAGAAACTTCTACCTGAATCTGCATGCGGTCTTCTGAAGAGTAGATACCGTTCGATGACTGAACTGCGAGCTCGCGGATGCGCTGTACGATGTCAGTTGTTTCCTGCAAGAATCCTTCTGTTGTCTGGATGAAGGAAATACCATTCTGTGCGTTAGTAGAAGCCTGACGCAAACCACGGATCTGTGCGCGCATTTTTTCAGAAACAGCCAATCCAGATGCATCATCACCTGCGCGGTTGATTTTCAAACCTGAAGAAAGCTTCTCCATGCTTTTCTGGGCATTAAGATCCTGAATTCCCTGGGAACGCTGAGCGAACATAGCGCTCATATTGTGATTAATAACCATAATAATCTCCTTATTCTTTTGGTTGGTTAGATAAAATCATTCTGGCGGTTTTGCCTGCGTGATTTTATCTTCACGGGTTTCCACCACCCTTTACTTATCTATCGGAGACTGAAAAATTTAGTTTAGGGAATTTTGAAAATTTTTTTGAAATTTTTAAGAAATTTTGCATTTTTTTTGCCCGAAAGTGCCTTTAAAATAAAAAAAATGCCGTCCCATAAGAGACGGCACTGGTAATTCCTGAGATTTTTACGCGGTTGCTTCTGTAAGTCCAAATTTTATGCCTGCCATTCCAAGTCTTATTCCTGTAGCGACTGTAGTTCCAACTCCGGCTGTGGCGATTGTAACTACTGCATCTACCATGGCAAGTCCTGCGCCTTCTGCAAGTTCAAGAACAACTCCGCTAAAGCCCTTTCCGTCAACTCCGGCCTTTACAGCTTTTGCTACTCCGCTGATGATAGGGCCTGCAATCGGAATTACACTTATTACAGAAGTGAAGAAATTAAAGAAACTGAATCCACCAACAACTCCTTCAAGTTCTTCCATAGTAAGCTCAGCATTGCCGACAAGATTTGTACTCTGAATCTGCTGCAATGTATCGCCTAACTGTTTTGCAAACTCTTCGTAAGGAAGGTCTGTATAGCCGTGTTTTACATACAGGTCATAGATTTCTCTTTCTGACTTGCAGTTCTTAAGTGCTTCATGAAATTCCTTGTCATTAAGCATTTTTCTAGCAAGTTCTTCATATTTAGCAGCAATTTCCTGTGACTGGCAGGTTACGTCAAAATGTAATTTATTTTCCATATCTTACCTCCTGCGGCAGTTTAACGCTGTCACTTCATTTTATTATACGGGCGGAGTGGTGAAAAGGACAAAAAAATAATAGAAATTTAACTTTTTAATGTCAGATTGCGTTAAATGTCAATAAATGGTATAGTTTTCTTATAAATCATAGAAAAGGGGTCTTGAAATGCCTTATACAGAACCAACAAGTCTTGCGATTGTTGCTTGTCCTGGTGGCGAAGCTTTCGCCGATGAAGTCATAACGCACCTCAAACACATGTATAAACACCGCTTCACCTTGAAGAACGATGTTATATCTAAGCGTTATGAGCTAACTAAAGAAGAGCTTGTGAACCATATCAACCTGCGAAATGATTTGCAGACAAGTGATATGTGTATCCGAGGATCTACAGATAAGTACAGACCGCCTGTATTCAAAGTTAATGCACGGTTTACTTATTTTGCTAATGGTGAGTTCAAGACTGAACTTCTGGAAACTATCCGTGGTAAAGATGTATTTATCTTCCAGGATGTTGAAAATCACGAAGTTCTGACACTCAATGACGGAAAAAACAAGGCTGTGCTTTCGGTAAATGACCATGTAATGTCACTGCTTGTTACTATTGATGCAGTCCGCCAGGCCGGCGCTGCTCAGATTAGTCTTGTTGTACCGGCTTATCCTTACAGCCGTCAGCATAAAAAGAAGGGCCGCGAAGGTCTTACTGCAAGTATGCTGGGCCATATGTATGAGCTTCTGGGCGTTTCCCGCATCATTACACTCGATATTCACTCTCGTGAAATCGTAAATGCTTTCTCAAAAATCAATCTTGAAAATCTTCATGCAAGCTATCAGATTATCCGTGAACTTGGAAAAATCGTTGACCTCAGCGGTAAAAAAGAGGATCTGGTAATTGTATCTCCTGATACTGGTGCTATTGACCGCAACAAGTTCTACGCTTCTGGTCTTAAGCTTCCGCTTGCAATGATTTATAAAGAGCGTGACTACTCAATCGTAACTCAGAACGCAAATGAAACTAACATTAAGTCTGTAAAACTTCTGGGTGATGTAAAGGGTAAGGTTGCCTTCCTTGCTGATGATATGCTTGGAACAGGTGGAACTCTTCTTAAAGCTATGGGCTTCTTGAAGGAACAGGGTGCCACAAAGGTGATCTGCGCAATTTCTCTTCCATTCTTCACAGGCGATGCAATCAAACTTTTTGATGAAGCTTATGAAAAGGGATATTTCTATAGAATCATCGGTACAAATGCCGTTTATCACGAAGAGCTTTTGAAGCGCGAATGGTACATCAGCACAAACGTAAGTGGTCTGTTTGCAAACGTAATCACACGTATCCACTACAATCAGTCACTTGGTGATTTGCTTGATAACCGAAATATTATAGAAAAACTTGTAAAACTACAGAACAATTCTCAGTCTGATAAAAAAGACGAAAAGAAGGACAGCACAAAGGCTGATGCTTAAAACTGTTCTTTGCGTGGACATAGGAACGACTTCGCTTAAAGCAGGACTTTTTACTGCGGACGGCGAAGCCGTTTTTTTATTCCGTAAGTCTTTTTCTGAACCTGATGACCGCTATGTTGCAAAGCAGTGGATGAATGTTCTTGCCCAAACGGTTGAAAAAATGAAAAGGGAAATTATCAGGACTTCCCTGCGACAATCAAACGACAAAGAAGAAATCTCTATAGAAGGAATCTGCATTTCTGGTGCCGGTCCGACACTTGTTCTTGAATCCGGGTTGACTTTGAGGTGGAACGAAGAGCTTCCAAAAAATCTTTATCTGACGTCTTTTGAAAAGATGTCGCTTTTTATTCCCCGCATTTTGATGCTGCGTTTGCTTTTTGAGGAAGAATATCAGAAATCTTCAATGATTTTTTCCGGTCCGGAATTTTTGATTTATCAGATGACAAAAAAAACGGTAACGATTCTGCCAGAAAAGCGATTTGAACGTGCCTACTGGAACGATGAACGCCTCCTGGATTCCAAAATAGAAGCTGAAAAACTCCCTGCCTTTGTTGAAGTGGGCGCAAAGGCCGGCAATCTGACTAAAGAGACGGCGGATTTATTAAAGTTGCCGGAAGGTTTACCGGTATTTACGGGTGCCCCTGATTTTGTGGTTGCCCTGATTGGTACGAATACTTTGCAGCCGGGACGTTTGTGTGACCGCGCAGGCTCAAGTGAAGGCTTTAATTTCTGTTCTGATAAGCAGATTTTTTCAGCAGAAATAAGAACTTTGCCTTCCGTAATTCCGGAACTCTGGAATATATCTGCTTTGACTACAGAAAGCGGACGAATTTTTGTTGAATATAAGCACCGGCTTGAAAAAGAGCGGGGTAGAACAATAGCTTATGAAAAGCTGGTAAAAGAGGCAGTGGATAAGCCTAATACTGAGGGCGGAATGATTCTGATGAAAATTCTGAATCAGGTGAAAGAATCGGTTGATTTGCTGAGGAAAACGCTCGAGGCGGAAGGCGTGAACTTTCCAAAGGTAATGGCGGTTACCGGCGGGCAGGCAAAAAATGATTTATGGATGCAGAAAAAAGCTGATGCCCTTGGAATGACGCTTGAAATCTGCAACTGCGCAGACAGTGAACTTACCGGTGATGCCTGTGCCGCCTGGTACGGACTTGGCGCCTATGCTTCAATTCAGGATGCCGCCAATCATATCGTAAAAGTGACAAAGAGGTTTATTCCCCAAAATGAAAATATATAAAATCCCGGAAAAGCTTGAAACAATCATTTTTGATATAGATTCTACTCTTTACACAAACGCGGCCTATGCCTTTGAGCAGGTGGACTGCCAGGTGAGGGAATATGCCCGCATTACAGGGATGACCGCTGACGAGGCCCGGGAAAAGGTCATTGCATACCGGAAAGACTTTGCTGCAAAAAATGACGGAAAAAAAGTCAGTCTGGGTAATACACTTTTATCTTTTGGAATTCCCATCGAACAGAGCGTTGAATGGCGTAAAACTCTTCTTGAGCCGAAAAATTTTCTGGGCCGGGACGAAAAACTTATAGAAAAACTGGCTGATCTTCAGAAAAAATATAAGCTTATCTGTGTTACAAATAATCCTGTCCTGCCGGCAAGAAAAACGCTGATTGCAATCGGGGTCAGTGAATTTTTCCCTGACATCGTAGGCCTTGATACCTGCTTTAAGTCTAAGCCAGCCCTTGAGCCTTTCCAGAAAGCCTGCCAAATCACTGAGACCGCTCCGGAAAACTGTCTTGCAATCGGGGACCGCTACGATATGGATATTGCCCTGCCTCTGGAAATGGAAATGGGCGGAATCCTGGTTACCGGCGTCGAGGAGGTTTATAACCTGCCAGTCTGATAGGCAAAATATTTTCATATAACAATGTTTTTTTCTTGTGTCTTTTATTTTCCGTGATAAAATTAATAATGGAAATTTATCTAAGGATGTTATGGCTGGGAAAAGCATAAAATATTACGGATACGACAAGGAAAGCTACACAGAATGTCTTGATATGATTCGTTCATCAAATCGTAATCATCTTATGGTTATGAATTTGTGTTTTCTTGCTGTTGTTTCTTTAAATTTTATAGCTTCTTTTTTAAATCTTTTTAATTTAACACGGGAGAAGATTTTTGTTTATGGTGGCTATGTTCTGGCATCTCTTACCTATGCCCTTGTAATCGGGCTTTGTCCTAAGTTTTCTGAAAAGCACAGTTTTAAATTCCTTCTGATAAACGTCGTCATGATGTATTCTTACGGAATACTTGTTTCTGCCCTCCGTCCTTATATTCCTGGTACTTTTTATCTGATAGTTATGATTCTTACAACCCTCAGTTATACTGACAATATGATAAGGATGTTTTTTGTAACCTCTTTGCTTAGTGCTATTTATTTGTGGGCCAGCTACAGATTTAAGACTTTTTCAATTGCTCATATAGATACTTTTAATCTTGTACTTGTGCAGGCACTTGCGACCGGAATGCACTATATGTTCCATAAAATGCGAATCCAGCAGTATCAGCTTTTTATGAAGAATATTCAGATTCAAAAGGAACTGGAAGTAAAGTCGAGCTTTGATACTTTGACGGGACTTTTGAACCGGGGGCGCTTTTTTTCTATTGCTGATGAATTATTAAAGCTGGGTGACGGTTCTCATTTTTCGATTGCCCTTTTTGACCTGGATGGATTTAAGGAAATCAACGATACTATGGGTCACCAGATGGGCGATAAGGTTATTCAGATTGCCGGCCGCACAATCATAGATGTTCTTGGAATAGGCGAGCATTATAAAAAATCTGTATCCGAATGGAATCTCCATAATGTAAAGGGGCTTGCAGGTCGTCTTGGCGGTGATGAATTTATTGTACTTTACCGTTCAAAGGATTCTGAAATTGATACAAATCAGATTCTTTTAGATATCCTTAAAAAGCTGAATACATCAAATTATGACGGTCTGAACAAGGGAATTAAGTCTTCGGTCGGTTATACAGAGCTTGATGAAAATGATTTTGATCTGGATATAGCATATAAACATGCTGATGATGCCCTTTATGAGGCAAAAAAAGCTGGCAAAAATCAGATTAAAATCTACGGAAATGACCGCAAATCGCAGAAGCGGGGTTAGTATGCTTAATCTATCTTTTTACCTTGTTCTACTTGAATTCTGCCTCATGATTGCTAATGTACTGCTCTGCGTTTATTTTCTGCTTTCAAAGCGTACGGTTCTGATTAAAAATGAAGGACTCAGGCTGGTTTTGACCTTTTTTGTGCTCATTTTGATGATTGGAATTGTCGTAATGCACTATATGGTCTTTTCCAGAAATCTTCCCCAGTCAAAAACTGCTATTGTTTTATTTTGCGGGGAACTGGTTTTTACACTGACTCTCTTTATGTTTTTCATGCAGTTTGTAGGGGCCGAAGAGCATGGAATGGAAATCCTGGAAACGGTAATCGGTTTTGTTGAGGCCGGTGATCCTAATCTTGAGGGGCATACAATCAATGTAAAAAATCTAGTTCTGATGCTTTATGATGAACTGCCTCTGCGTTACAGGATGAAGCTGAATCCCAACAGGCTTGCATATGCCGCTCTGCTTCTGGATTTAGGAAAGCTTGGGATTCCACACGACATTATAACTAAAAGCGGAAAGCTTGAAGATGAAGAAAAAGCAATTTTGAACAGACATCCTGAAATCGGGGCAAAAATATTGAATCAGATTCCGGCCTTTGAAGAGATTGCAGAATGGATTAAATATCATCATGAGCGCGTGGACGGAAAGGGATATTATCATCTTAAAGATAAGGAAATTCCGCTGGAATCGCGGATTCTTGCCGTAGCAGATACTTTTTCAGCTTTGACAATGGAGCGAAATTATAAATCGTCACTTACTTATACGGAAGCAATTTCAGAGTTGAAGCTTGTTGCCGGAAAGCAGCTGGATGCTGAAATAGTTGAATATTTCTGCCAGGTTCCTCTCAGAAAAATTGAAGAAAGTCTTGGAAGCGTTAAGAAAAAGATGCAGTTTTATCAGCATGAAAACAGTGAGGTCAAATATGAAGAAAGGACGAATTAGTTTATTTATTTTGATAATTTTTGGAGTATTGACTTCTTGCGGTGGAAAAAAAACTAAGACAGAGACTGTAAATGCAAATATGACTCTTGCATTGAGGGCGGGAGTTTATGCAAATGTGATTAAGCAGACAATTGGTGATTTTGAAAAGGAAAATAATGTAATTTGCACGGTTCTTGAACTTGGCGAAGAGGAGCTGCACCAGAAGATTGCCTCTGAAGCCGGATTGTATGCCGGTTCCTATGATTTATGTATGGTCGACGGTTCCTGGGTTGCAGAATATACAGCAAAGAATATGCTTGCAAACCTTAAAAGTCTGGGTTTTGATCTTGATGATGATGTAATTCCTGCTACAAAGACAATCTGTTATAACAAGGGAGAACTCTATCTTGTTCCTTATTACGGAAACGTAACAGTTCTTTTATATAATAAGCTTTTTGTAAAGGAAGCCGGCTATACTCCTGATCAGATTGATTCTCTTGATGACATTATGAAGATTTGTCAGGCTACAAAAAAACGCCATAACCTTGGTTTTATGTACCGCGGTGATACTGCAAATAATATTGTTGTAGATTTTCTTCCGATTCTGCGTTCCTGCGGCGGCTGGGTTGTTGATGAAAATAATAAACCGACTTTAACAACTTCTGTTTTTAAGGAAGCTATGAAACTTTATCTTGATTTGATTGAAACAGGACGCGGTGCCAAAAAAGATGATTTGATTGCGGCTATTGCAAATAAATCAGCGGCTGTGGGAATCGGCTGGCCGGGATGGTACACACCGACAAACAATTCTTCAATGGATTATATTGCCCTTACAGGAAAGAAAAGCTCAGGCAGTCCTGCTTATAATGCAAACGTTTACGGAATCTGGACACTTGGAATTCCTGCAAACAGTCAGAATAAGGAATATGCGGTAAAGCTTCTTGCTTATCTGATGGATGCAGAACGTCAAAAGGCTTCTGTTTATATAGGCGGAGTTCCTTGCCGCTATTCAAGTTTGAAGGATGCCCAGGTTCTTGCAAAATTTCCTCAGTATGAAGCTGTCTGCCGGGCTCTGGAAAGCGGAGTTTACCGCCCTGTTATGACTCAGTGGTCTAGTTTTTATACAGTTCTTGGAAAAGAAATGGATTTGATTATCAAGGGTGAGAAATCTATAGATGCGGGCCTTAATGATGCTCAGATTCAGATTGAAAGTCTGCTTTCTATTTCTACAGAAAGATAATATTATCTTTTTCTGGTGATTTCTGTTTCAGATTTTTACAAGAAAATTTTTTCTCAGAAGGTTTATAAAATTGCCGTGGATGCCGGATGTACCTGCCCTAACCGTGATGGTACTTTGGGTTACGGCGGCTGTATTTTTTGCAGTCAGAGCGGAAGCGGGGATTTTGTTCCTGGAGCCTCACTGCCGGTCGAAAAACAGATTGAAGAGGCAAAGGCTCTTGTTGAAAGGAAATTCTCTCGGGCGACGGCACGCGGAGAAAATGTTTCTAAAAAATATATAGTTTACTTTCAGAATTTTACCAGCACGTATGCGGGGCAAGCTGGTGACGAAGCGCGCCTTTTTGATTTGTTTGAGAGGGCCTGCGCAGCGCCGGAGGTTGTGGGAATTGCAATTGGGACGCGGCCTGACTGTTTGAGTGACAAAATGCTGGAGTTTTTAGCTCGTCTTAGCACTAGGACTTACCTTCAGATAGAGCTTGGTTTTCAGACTGCAAATGAAAAGACAGCAGAGTACTGCCGCCGCGGATTTAAGAACGAGGTCTACTTGGCGGCGGTACGGCGTATTCACGCGGCTGCGGAGTCCTGCGGTGGATTCATACACGTGGTGACCCATATAATTTTCGGGCTGCCCGGCGATTCGGAAGAAGATATGATGAAGACGGTGAAGTCTGCGCTGGCAGCGGGCACTGACGGGATAAAGATAACGGTTTTATATGTGGTAGGAGGCACAGACCTTGCCGCAGACTACCGCGCCGGTAAATTCAAAACTCTTACAAATGAAGAATATTTTTCGCTTATACAAAAAGCTGTCAAATTGCTGCCGGAAAATATGGTTGTTCACCGACTGACCGGCGACCCTCCCAAGCGCATCCTTATTGCACCGGAATGGACGGCAAACAAGCGGGCGGTTATGAATGAACTGTCAAGCCTTATTGCAAAATATTACACATAATTCTATTATATAGTAACGAACTTAGACCTTTGCGGCTGAGATTTGGAACCTGGTCGAATTGAGCCGGGATTTTTTTTCTTATCACATCTTATAGACTTGATCTGATTGGAGGACAGGTACTATGACTACTCTTGATTTTCCTAAGTGGAAAAGTGAAAATCGTAAAATTTCTATGGTGACTTGTTATGATTCGACTTTTGCGCGGATTATTAACGATTCGGATATTGACTGCATTCTGATTGGTGACAGTGCTTCTATGGTTATGCACGGCGAAAAGACTACTGTTCCTGCAAAAATGGAATGGATGGTTGAGCATACCAGAAGCGTTCGTAACGGGGCGCCGGACAAGTACATTGTTGCTGATATGCCGTTTTTGACTACACGTAAGGGCATTGAATACGCAACTGACTGCGCTGGTCAGCTTCTGGTGGCAGGGGCAAACTCTGTAAAGATTGAAGGAATGTACGGCCAGGAAGACATTGTTGCACATCTTGTTCAGAGCGGTATTCCTGTTATGGCTCATCTTGGGCTGACTCCTCAGTTTTATAATGCCTTTGGCGGTCACAAGATGCAGGGTAAAACTGAAGAAGCCGCAGAAAAAATAATTGAAGAAGCAAAAATCGCAGAAAAGCTTGGCTGCTATGCGATTGTTCTGGAATGTATTCCTGCTGCCCTTGCAGCAAAAATTACTAAGGCAGTTTCGATTCCGACTATTGGAATTGGAGCGGGCGTTGAGTGTGACGGTCAGGTTCTGGTTCTCTTTGATATGCTCGGCATGAGCGGATTTAAGATTCGTTTTGTGCGTCAGTATCTGAACGGGCTTGAGCTGATTAAGGGAGCGCTAAATGCATACAGTAAAGATGTGCATGAAGGTGCGTTTCCAAGTGGAGATGAAATTAAATAATTGCCACACGGATTCGATTTTGCTAACGCAAAATCATGATATAAGAAAAGAAAAATCGTTAGATTTTTCGAATTCGTGTGACAATAAAATAGAGGAAGATTATGAAAATTATAAAGACAGTTGAAGAATTTAAAGAGATTAGAAAAACTTTTGGCGATAAGAGCGTTGGTTTTGTGCCGACTATGGGCGGACTTCATAATGGGCATTTGAGTCTGATGAAGAGGGCGATTGCGGAAAACGACATCAGCGTGGCCAGCGTTTATCTGAATCCGACTCAGTTTAACGACAAGAAGGATCTGGAAACTTATCCTGCTAACTTTGCAGATGACTGCGCTCTTCTGGAAAAGGCCGGTGTGGACTATCTTTTTGCGCCGACTTACCCGGTTATGTATCCGGATGATTATGCTTATATGCTGACTGAAAAACGCTTCAGTAAGGAATTGTGCGGTGCCAAGAGACCGGGACATTTTGACGGTGTTCTGACTGTTGTAATGAAGCTTTTCAATATTGTGCGTCCGACACGGGCTTACTTTGGAGAAAAGGATTACCAGCAGTATAAACTTCTGGACGGAATGGTTAAGGCTTTCTTTATGGATATTCAGCTTGTTCCTTGTCCGATTATTCGCGAGGATAACGGTCTTGCAATTTCCAGCCGTAACAGAAAATTGAGTCAGGCAGGTCTTGCTCTTGCTCCAAAGTTTCATGAGATTTTGGCAGGGGGCGGAAGTGAGGCTGAGATTGCTTCGAAGCTGGAAACTGCGGGATTTAAGGTGGATTACGTTACTAAGAAGGATGACAGGCTGTATGCGGCAGTATTCCTGGAAGAAGTAAGATTGATTGATAACGTGGCAATTTAGGGATTGCCACACGGATTCGAAATTGCTAACGCAATTTCATTTTATAAAGATGATTTTCCGTTAGGAAAATCGAATCCGTGTGATAATTTGGAGCCATTTTTCTGTGGAAGATAGATTAATATAAGGAGAGCAAATTATGGGTAAGAATATATTACTTCATGTAACCGGCAGCATCAGCTGTTATAAGGCCTGCGCGCTTACAAGTCTGCTTACAAAAAAGGGCTATAATGTTCGCGTTATTGCAAGCGAAGATGCGCTGAAGTTTGTGGGGGCGGCAAGTTTTGAAGGACTTAGCCACAACAAGCTTGAAACTTCCATGTTTGGAAACGACGACCCGATTCCTCATATTCATCTGGCGCAGGACTGGGCTGATCTGATTATTTCTTATCCATGCAGTGCAAATACAATTAACCGTCTTGCTGCAGGTCTGGCTGATGATTTGTTTGGCGCTGTCTGCCTTGCAAATAATTTCCAGAAGCCGCTTTTGATTGCGCCTGCTATGAATACAAATATGTTCCGTCATCCGGCTGTTCAGGAAGGCTTGAAAAAGCTTGAAGGCTGGGGAGCAAAGATTCTTCCTTGCGGCGAAGGCGAGCTTGCCTGCGGAACTACTGGTGTAGGCCGTCTTCTGGAGCCGGACGAGGCATTTGAGTTTATTAAAAAGGAACTAGCGTAGTGAAGATTTTAGTAACCGGCGGGGGCTCGGAAGAACTGCGATGGTCGTAACTAGAAACTACAATTGTATGCGGAGTGAACCATCGCTTAACATTTTGCTTTGCAAAATGTTGTGAGAATGATGCTTATGAAGATATTAATAACGGGCGGGGGATCGGAAGAACCCATAGATAATGTAAGGGCGGTCACAAATTTTTCTACCGGGCGTACTTCGGCTTTTCTGGCAGATTTTTTTGCGGGCGCGGGACATGAAGTAACGGAAATTGTTTCGGAAAGGGCCGTGAAGGCTGGAAAGGCCCGCCTTGTGACCTACAAAACTTTTGCCCAGCTGGCTGCGGCTCTGGAAGGGGAATGCCGTAACGGCGCTTATGATTTGATTGTTCATGCCGCGGCTGTGAGCGACTACTCACCTTATCAGATTGTAGTTGACGGGAAAGAATATCAGTGCGGTTCGGTAAGCAAAGTGCCTGCCGGGGCGGAGCTTGTGGTAAAGATGAAGAAGAACCCCAAACTGGTGGATAGTCTGAAGCTTTGGAGCGGGGATAAGACAAAAGTTATCGCTTTTAAGCTGACTTCAAATGCGAGCGTGGGCGAGCGGAAGGCGGCGGTGAAAAAGGTATTTGACGCTAACGAAAATCATCTTTTATCTCCTGATTTTGTGGTGTCGAATGATTTGAGCGAAATTAAGGGAGATTTGCACCCCTGTGTGATTTACGGACGCGGGATGGAAGAAGCGGCGGTGGCAGGCGACCTTGAGGGGCTTGGTAAGGCGATTTTGAACCTAGCAGGAGAAAGTGAATTATGATTTTAACAGTTGATGTTGGAAATACACAGATTACTGGCGGACTTTTTGAGGACGGAAAGCTTGTGCTTCAGTTCCGCCAGACGACCAGCGCTAAGACAACTTCGGATGAAATCGGGCTTTTTTTCCGCTCGGTGATTCGCGAGAACGGCTTCCGCTGGCAGAAGGTTGAAAGAATCGGCGTTTGCTCGGTTGTTCCTTCTATAAATTATTCCCTTTCCAGCGCTTTTACAAAATATTTTAATCAGAAGGCGCTTTTTATTCAGGCGGGAATTAAAACCGGCTTGAAATTAAAATACGCAAATCCAAAGGAAATCGGTGCGGACCGAATTGCGGCTGCAATTGGTGCCATGTCGCTGCATCCGGGAAAAAATCTGATTGTAATTGATATGGGAACTGCTACGACGATTGATGTTGTGACGAGCGGAAAAGAGTATCTTGGCGGTGCTATTATGCCGGGTATGAAAATCAGCGTGGAAGCACTGGCCAGCGGTACGGCTAAGCTTCCGATTGTAGAAATTGTCCGCCCAGAACATGCCTGCGGAACTTCTACGATTGAGGCGATTCAGTCGGGCTTGTATTGGGGAAATCTTGGTGCCGTTAAGGAACTGACCCGCCAGTACGAGCGCACTATTTTCAAAGGCGAAAAACCTTATATAATTGGAACCGGCGGATTTTCGCGCATTTTTGACGGCGAGTCCCTTTTTGACGAGATGTGCCCGGAGCTTGTATTACTTGGCATAAAGTGTGCGTTAGATATGAACTAAATTGGGGTCTTAGGGGGTAAGCTTTGCGTCCCCCTAGGCGAAGGGGTGGCGAGCAACAACGTGCGAGCCAGGGGAAGGCTTTCCCCTCCTATAATTGAATTTTGAGGTGAAATATGGATATTACTGTTTTGAAGGCTAAATTACACAGAGCGACTGTTACGGACGCTAATTTGAATTACGAGGGGTCGATCAGCATTGATACTGAACTTTGCAAGGCGGCCGGAATGCACAACTGGGAAAAGGTTGACATTCTAAACGTAAATAACGGCGAGCGTTTTTCGACTTACATCATTCCCGGAAAAAAAGGCGAGATTTGTCTGAACGGGGCCGCAGCCCGCAAAGCCTGCGTGGGCGACAAGGTGATTATCGTAACTTACACTACTATTGATGAAAAAGACGCTGACAGCTGGCAGCCGAAGGTTGTGCTGCTCGGGGAAGATAACTCAATAAAAGCTGTGAAAAACTAAGCTCCCCAGGAGAGAGTATGACAAAAGAAGATATCACTGCTCGTCTTTTTGAGCTTCAGGACACAAAATACCGCGACTTTCAGGCAAAGCTGATTCCCAATATTGCGCCAGACAGCGTGATTGGGGTGCGGACTCCGGCTCTTAAGGCTTTTGCAAAAGAATTGCACAAGGCGGCTGCCAGTGACGAAAAGACAGCCCTGGCAGTCAGCGATTTTCTTTCCTCGCTTCCTCACAAATATTTTGACCAGAATCAGCTTCATGCCTTTTTAATCAACGAGGAAAAGGATTTTGAAAAGTGCATTTCCCGGGTGGAAGCTTTTCTGCCTTATGTTGATAACTGGGCAACCTGCGATCAGGCTTCTACCAGGGCTTTTACAAAACATAAATCAGAACTTTTGCCTTATATCTTCCGCTGGATAAAATCTGATCACACCTATACCGTGCGTTTTGCAATCGGGAAGCTGATGCAGCTTTTTCTGGACGAGGATTTTAAGCCCCAATATCTGGAAATGGTTGCCGCTGTCCACTCGGAAGAATATTACATCAACATGATGATTGCCTGGTATTTTGCCACCGCTCTTGCCAAACAGTACGAGGCCGCCCTTCCTTACATAGAAAAAAATCGCCTTGAAAAATGGACTCACAACAAGGCCATTCAGAAGGCGATTGAAAGCTATCGGATTACTGACGAGCAGAAAGCGTATTTGAGAACGTTGAAGATAAAGTAAGCTTTAATTTGCTCTTACCGTAACGCTCTTTACAATTTCCTTAGCCGTCGTAAGATTTTGTGTATTTTTACTGATGGCGCTGTCTTCGCCTGTCAGGGAGCCTGTGCCCGCAAAATCCAGGGTAATTTCTTGCCCGGCCGCAAGGTCTGCCGGAATTTTTGCAGTGTAAACTACCGAGGGCTGCCCGTTTACGCCGGAGTTTTTCTTTGTGTAAAAATCGTTGTAGTCAAAGCTGTTGTTGAACTCGGCTTTTATGATGTAATCGCCATCTTCCATCTGGACTGTAAGGCTGAGTTCTGATTTTGGGGTGGCTCCTGTGACGGCATCCAGGCTGCGGGACAGGGAAGGGGCACTTGCGGTGGAAGGTGACGCTTTTGTGCCGGAAGATGACGCTTCCGCTTTGGATGCTGTACTTCCATCCTTAGACGCCCCATACCAGACCGGCAGGGACTCCGGTCTTCCTTTCTTAGGACTAAAAATCCAGCTTTTGTGACTGGCGCGCTCGGTAACATAAAGCGTGCGAATGTAATTTCCCTCTTCATCTTCCAGCCAGACAGCCACCTGCGGCTCCCGTTTTTCCTTCCAGTTTTCGCCCGGCGTTACCTTTACCGAAATCTCCTTTGCAAAGGCCGCTGCAAAACTGACTAAAACCAAAATAACGCTGATAAATTTTTTCATATATGTTTTCTCCTGTGTAAACGGGGCCGGTTAACGCCCGCTTTTCTTTGTATTCGAAATATTCACCTTTTTTACAACTTTAAATCCCGACGATTTCAAAATCTCCTTAAGTGCCCGAACAGCTCCGCTGGACTGTCCGCAAAGGTAATTAAAAGGAAAGGGCGTCGTGCAGCTTGTTACGATTACTGCCTTTTTGCCTTTATGAAGCGGCAGCGGAATTCCCAATTTTGATTCAGCCATCAAAATGCCCACAAGCCTGTCAAAAAGTGATTTTAATTTTCCGTTCATGTTGCCCCAGTAAACCGGGGTTCCCGCAAAAATCATATCGCACTTTTTGATTTCCTCTGCAATTTTATGAGCATCGTCGCGCGGCAAAATACAGTCAGATTTAGACCGGCAGGCCATACAGCCCTTACAAAAATCAAATTTCAAATCATAAATATCTTCCCAGATAACCTGGCAGCCGTCCGCGTCCGCCTTCCCGGTCTGTTTTTCCACCTCGCGTCGTAAAGTCCTGGCAACATTTCCATTTTTCCGCGGACTTCCATTCAAAACAAGAATATTCAACATCAGTTCTCCTTACTCAGCCGTAAAAATCCCCTTACACCACAAGTCAACAAAGCGCCCGGTAAAAGCCTTCCCGTTTTCCCAGTATTCCGGCTCACTTTTTTTAAGAATAACTGCCTCAATGCAGCCCCAGAGCCCAGATACAAGAATGTCGATATCAAGACGTACGTTATCCGACTTTGCAAGACCAAGCTTTACCGCTTTTGTCAAAAGCTCCCCTCCGGTCCGGTTACAAACATAAAAGGCTTCAATCATTTCTGCGCCTGCATCATCAGCAGATTTAATCCCCTGCATTACAAGCAGAGCCCGCCGCGGGTTTTCAAAACACCAGTCTTCAAAAGTATGGATAGCATTCAAAATATCTTCTTTGATGTCTCCGCCTTTTACGCTTGCCTCAATCCTCTTGTTCAGTTCATTCAGACAATCCAGCGACACCGCCTGAAAAAGCTGATCCTTGTCCTTGTAGTAATGATAAATATTTGTCGCTGTGATTTTGCATTCAGCCGCAATATCCCGCATCCCGATTTGTTCAGGATTTTTTTTCATTAAGAGTCCCAGCGTTTTTTCTTTGATAATTGCAGTAATCTGCGTATTGGGATTTCGCATAAATCTCCTGTAAAAATAATATCTAACGGTGATAATTTAACATTGTTATATTTTAAAGTCAAGCTTATTTGTGATTTGGTATTTTTTTTGAAGATCGAATTGGATAAACAAAAGTGTTTCCTAAATGTGAAAAAAAATTTTATTTCACCACAGTTCTTATGCTTCCCATTTTAATGCGTTTTTCGCGGGTGTCTTCAAGCAAGGCTTTGAGAGCCCCGGCGTCTTCGTTCTGGATGGCGGTGCGGAAGTCGGTCATCATTTTCTGGAAGTTGTCAATGTGCTGGACTAATTTTTCTTTGTTGCTGATGAAAAGTTCGGTCCAGAGAGGAGCGTTGATCATGGCGATGCGGGTCAGGTCTTCGAAGCTGCCGCCGCCAAAGGCTGTGATGCCCGGGTCCTGAGCACTTTCGACAAGGGCGCTGGCAATTACGTGGCAGAGCTGGCTTGTGAAGCCGATTTTATAGTCGTGGATGTCGCAGGTGGTTTCGGTGATGCGGGTAAAGCCCATGGCGGTAATAAGGTCCCGCATGAGGTCCAGGTGGTCAGGGCTGTTGCGGTCTTGCGGGATTAAAATGTAGTTGTGGTTTACAAAAAACTGGGCTGAAGAATGGGCGTAGCCTTCCTTTTCGCCGCCGGCCATGGGGTGACCGATGATAAAATCTACGTCGGGACGGAGAATAGAATCCAGATTCTGGAAGATGCCTTTTACACCGCTTATATCCGTAATAATCGAGCCTGATTTGAAAAAGTCCCGGTTGTCGCGCATAAAGTCCAGGGTGGCGTGGGGGTAAAGGCAGATGAAAAGCAGGTCACACTGGGGAAGCATTTCGCGGACTCGGTCGGATGTGAAAACTTCGTCTACCACTCCTTCGCTTTTTGCCTGAGAAAGGCAGGCGGTACTTCGGTTGCAGGCGTAGATTTTGCCCTTGCTGCCGTTCTGGCTGAGAATATTCTGGCGGATGGATTTGGCTATGGAACCGCCCATAATGCCGAGGCCGACAATGCCGTATGTAAGTGTGTTTAAGTTTTTCATAAGTTCTCCTGGGGGCGTTGCGAAACAACCAGTTGTTTCGAGCCGTACTTTCGATGAGCCTAAAAATTGCGATGCAATTTTCTTAACGGCTCTTCGATTTTAGGCAGGGGGTGTCCCCCGCTAGAAGGGGTAGCGAGCAACGAAGTGCGAGCGTGGGGAAGGCTTTCCCCATCCCCTGATTTTATATTGTTCGTCCTTCTACCGCAGCGTACTTCTTCATCTTATCCATAAGCTCTTCGAAGAGTGCTGGAGTCAGCTGCTGGCTGGCGTCGCTCAGGGCTTTTTCCGGGTTGCAGTGAACTTCGATTTCCAGACCGTCGGCGCCGGCTGCAATTGAAGAGCAGGCGAGAGTTCCTACCATCCATCTGATTCCGCAGGCATGGCTTGGGTCCAGCACAACCGGAAGGTGTGTGTATTTGTGGAGGTATGGAACGGCGCTTACGTCCAGGCAGTTACGGGTGTAGCCGTCAAAGGTGCGGATTCCGCGTTCGCAGAGAATTACGTTTTCATTGCCGTTTGCCATGATGTATTCGGCGCTCATCAAAAGCTCCTGGATTGTGCCGGAAAGACCGCGTTTAAGCAGAACAGGCTTGTGTGTTTTTCCAACTTCCTTAAGAAGGTCGAAGTTCTGGAAGTTGCGGGCACCAATCTGAATCATATCTACGTTTTCAAAGTATTTGAGTTCGCTGGCGCTCATAAGCTCTGTGCAGATTGGAAGTCCTGTTTCGGCTTTGGCTTTTTCAAGGAGCTTGATTCCTTCTGCGCCCAGACCCTGGAAGCTGTAAGGAGAAGTGCGTGGCTTGTAAGCGCCTCCGCGGAGAATTGTTGCGCCTGCTTTTTTTACAGCGCGGGCTGCGTCCATAATCTGCTCTTCGTTTTCTACAGAGCAAGGGCCGGCGATAATTACAACTGATTTTCCGTCGCCGATTGTGCATGGAGTTACACCTGCCTGTCCGCCGCCTACTTCGATTACTGTGTTGTGCGGGTGGAAGGCGCGGCTTGCCATTTTATAAGGAGCCGATACGCGTTCAGCTTTTTCAACAATGTCCATGCCCAGAAAGTCATCCGGGTCAACTTTTGATGTGTCGCCCAAAAGACCAAGAATGGTCATGCTTTCACCTTTTGAAACGTGAACTCCAAAACCTTTTTCCTTGAGGTTTGCGATAAGTCCTTCTGTCTGCGCCTGTGTGGCTTCCTTTTTTAGTGTAATAATCATGTGTGTCTCCTTACGGCCCGCGCCGCACAAAAAAAAAAGGGAACTCTTTTTAGAGTTCCCTTGTATTTACCTTAGTTTAATGAAGTTTCATTTACATTAACGGCACATACCAAAGAACCCAGAAGAGAAAAAATAATACCAGTAATAGTAAAAGTAAGCCAGCTTTGTGCCGTATTTCTGAGAAGTCTGAGATGTGAAGTTTAAGTTTGCCTTCATATTTTTAATATAACTTAAGTTCAAAAAATATTCAAGTGTTTTTATGCATAGAAACAAAAAAAGGTGCAGATTTTTCTACCCAGACGCATTTGAACTGAACCCAATTTTTTGGACAGTTTTTATGCTACCAGTTTTTCATTACGAACTTCAACAGGTGTCCGATAATTAAGGACACCTGAATCT
>ONPD01000008.1 GCA_900319625.1 uncultured Treponema sp.
AGATTCAGGTGTCCTTAATTATCGGACACCTGTTGAAGTTCGTAATGAAAAACTGGTAGCATAAAAACTGTCCAAAAAATTGGGTTCAGTTCAAATGCGACTGGGTATGTTGTCTGGCCTGAGTTTGCAAATGATTTTAATGTCTGGATTTCTCCGGAATATAATCTTTCAAACGGGGATTTTTCTCAGACTACAAAGGATAATCGCGACAGAATTATAACCTCCCAGGAATTTGAAGATAAGTTTATTTCAAAAATCGGCCTTGGGGCAGGCTTTGGCTGGCGTTTTATTTCTCTTGAAGGAAAATTCGGCTGGAGTATTCCAAAATCTCTTGGAAATATTATTCAGAATGACTACAACACTGATAACCAGGATATTATTAAGGCTCATAAGGAATTTTCAAACTCCCTTGATGCTGAAAACTGCGATATTGATACAAAACTCAGATTTGACATTCCTGTAATTCGGAACTGGCTGAATATTCAGCCTTATATGGGCTTTAAATATAATTATTCAAAATATAGCGGAGCTTTTTCTTCCGGTCACAAGGGCTTGAATGATACTTATGATTACCGGGCATCAAAATATTCGGATAAATATGCCTGGGATATGTTTACGACTGATATCACTGACGGCAAGGATATCTGGCTGAAACGGGAACTTTTTGATTTGAGCCTTGGAACTACGGTTCACGGCACTCTGTTTGACCGCTTTTTTGTGGAGGCTGATTTCGCTGTGTCGCCGGTTACCTGGCTTAATAATAAAGAATATAATGGCAGCCGCTATTACCTTGATATGATGAAGGGCTTTTTCCGCCGCTGGTCTTTTGGCGCTGCTGGTGGAGTTTATCTTGGCAAGCAGAAGGAATTTGAAATCGGCCTGAACTTCCGCTACAACATTTTGAATTCAATCAGCGGTCAGAGTTATATTTCGGGTTCAGAAAATTCCGGCTTTGAAAAAGTAAAGGAAGGCACCTTCACAAGTACGAATGCTTCTTCAGGCCGTACAAGCTCAGAAACCTTCTACGGCAGCTACGGCTGGACTGAAGCTAAAAACTGGCAGGTTGGTATTTACGGAAAGTATCGCTTTACATTCGGGCCGACACACACGCCACGCGCCCGTGCTGCCCGCGAAAAGAAGGAGAAGGCTCCGAAGGTTCGCAAGGGCAAGGTTGAGGTAAGGCAGTATTAAGGGTGTGAAACGCGGGGAGAGCCCGCGTTTTTTTTTAGGTGTTTGAAGGCTGTGAATTTAGAGCAGCAAGCAGCTTGTCCAACTCAACTTTCATATCCTGCGCAGCAACTTCTGGTTTTACGCCGTATTTGTTTATAAGTAACAGGGCGTCTTCGAGGGCTTTTTGCTGCATGCCTTCTGCAATCCCTTCATTACGACCTTCTTCGCGGCGACATTTATCATAAAGTTCCTGGTCAAATTCTGTTAAACTTACTGCAGCTATCATAGCTTTATTCTCCCTGAAAAAGCCGTCAAGCAAATCCTGTGCACACGCCCAGTCAACTGCTTCATTGATTGCATCCTGCTTTTCCATGTCTCTAGCAAGATTCTGTTTAATCCTGTCTACATAACTTATGTAATGATATAACGGTTTGCAGTTTTTTTGAAGTGTTTTGTTGTGGTCGGCGTTTATGTTTATTACGGTGGCTGTCCACTCAAAGTCTCCGTGGTCTTCAAAATTTTCAAACGCATCAGATAGATGGAGTTTGCTTACATCCTCTTTATGATGTGTTTTTGGACCGTTGTAAAAAACGAAGTAACGTGGAGCAGGAATCTTTATCAGACCAGTTCCGTATAAGTCTTTTTGAATTTTCGTAATGTGAATCTGATAAAGCTGTGAAAAATAGAAAAGACCACGGAGCGGCATGTTAGGATTGTAAGTTGATTGCTGTTCAACCAGATTCATTTGTGAATCAACCAGAAATGACAGGTCATTTTTCATGGTGATGTAGAGTACGTTTTCAATTGTCGTAAGCTCAATGTCGTCAGGGTCTGTGTGATTTTTGCCGCTCAAAGCATTATAAAGTTCCAGCCGCCACCTTTTGCTTCTTTCATCTTCCTTTCCAAAAATCATTCTGAAAAGTTTGTCTTTGTACTTTGTTTCAATTTCCTTAACAATTTCGTTTTCTGCGTTCATAAATTACCTCTTTTTAACCGTTTTTTGTTGATAAAATTCTCCATAGTTAAAATAGGCAAAAAAATGCGAATTCCGGCAATGTTTTGAGAAAAAAACATAAAAAAACTTTATTTTTTGTAAATTGAAGAAATAATCCTCTTGTACCAACAATATAAAATGGAGGCATTTTAATGAAAAAAATTAAAAAATGGATAATTGCAGGTATTTTATCTGCTTTGAGTTTATCTGCTGTGAATGCAAATGATTTTTTTGTTTCTGTGGCACCGCTTTATAGTTTTGAAAACGGCAATGTAAATGAATATATATATAGAAGTAATGATTCAAAAATTTCCGAATTTTTGTGGGACAGAAAAGCCCTTTCTTATTTAGGATTTAATGTACAGGGGGGCTGGCGTTTCATAAATCTTGATGCAAGTTGTGTCTGGGGAATCCCTAAAGCTTCAGGTGAAATGGAAAATTCATCATGGGACTGCAGCTATAATCCTTTCATAAAGAATAAGTATTTTGAGTATGAAAATAAACTTGAAGATTATTTTGACCTCGATACTCGTGTGAAGTTTGATATTCCGGTAATTCGCGGCTGGTTTAATGTGCGTCCATACGTAGGTTTTGGATTGACACGCTATACGATGTATGCTGATAACAGTTGGGGCGGACAGGGTGTCAGCGAAAATTATGCATGGAATGACAAGAATAATCAGGCAAGAAGTTATTCAAAAGGACAGCTTCATAATGATATTCGTTTTACTCGTGAGATTTACGATATATTCTGTGGAGTTGATTTGAGGGGAACGTTTTTTGACCGTGTGACACTTGATTTAGGTGCGAATGTGTCACCTTTTATTTGGATTAACGCATTGCAGCATAATTACCTTCAGAACGGACGTTATTATCTTGATATGATGCACGGATTTTTCCGCTCATGGAACTTTGAAGGAACTGTTGAAGCAAAAATCTGGCAGGGACTTTCTGCTGGTGTAGGGGTAAATTACAGCCTGCTGAATCTTGTAACGGGTGATGCTTATTCTTCTGATAAATCAGACAGCGGCTTTGAAAAGAATACTGACGGTACTTACTGCGGTTGTGAAGCCTCAAGCTGGAAAGTAACTTTGTTTGCCCGCTACCGCTTTGATTTTGGTCCGACACACACGCCACGCGCCCGCGCTGCCCGCGAAAAGAAGGAGAAGGCTCCGAAGGTTCGCGACGGTAAGGTGAATGTGAAGGTGTATTAAGGGGAAAGTCTGAATTAGGGGGAAAAGGCTGGCGTGGAGGCCAGCTTTTTTTATGTCCTAAGGAGTTTTCTAAGCCTGGGCAGGCTGGGGGTGCAGTTTCAGAGCCTCGAGGACTTTGTCTAAGGGTGCGCCCATATCAGCAGCGGCTTCTTCCGGGGTGAAATTATGTTTCTTTATGAGCTTAACGGCATTTTCAATGGCTTTTTCTTGTGAAGCTTCTTCGCGAATTGTTTTTTCGTATTTTTCCTTATCAACTTCGGCTAACATAATACCTATAATATCCCATTTCTGTTCTTCGAATAAGCCGTCCAGAAGCTTGCCATTAATTGCATCATCAACAGCAGCTTCTACAGCTTTATCCCTATCCTGTCCGCCTTTTATTCTCTTACGGACATTAGCAACGAAACTACTATAATCATACAACGCTTTGCATTTTTTTTGAAGTGCAGGATTGTGATCTGCGTTCACGTTTAGAACTGTTGCTGTCCATTCGAATTCTCCTTCTGTTGTCGGCTTTTCAAAGGCATCTGATAGACGATATTTTATGACATCCTCCTGATTCCTTTCCCCGTTGTAAAAAACAACAAATTTTGGTGCAGGAATTTTTAACAGAGTACTGCCGTAAATCGATTTTTCATGATCTGCGATATGAGACTGATATAATCTTGCAAAATACATCAGGCCCCGAAGAGGCATATTCGGATTCACTGTAGACTGATGTTCGAAAAGATTCAGCTCATCATCGATTAAGAATGAAAGGTCATCTTTCATCGTCAGAAAGAGCGCGTTTTGAATCGTTGTGATTTTTAAATCATTGATATCAGTGTAGTTTGAATCATTCAGTGCATTATAAAGTGACAGAAGCCAGCGCTTGCTTCTGTCATCTTCTCCCTTAAAGATGTAGCGGAAGAGCGTATCTTTGTAATCGCGCTTTGCTTTTTCTTCAATGTCTGTTGATTCTGGACCTGGTAATGTTTTTGTTTCTGCCATATAAATACCTCAAAAGTTCTAAATTTTCTCTCCACCGTTAAAATAGACAAAAAAGTGCAAATTCCGGCAATGTTCTGGAAAAAAAGTTAAAAAAATAACGCCGGTAAGTTTGAAGGCTTACCGGCGTTGGTGAATTAAATTGTTAGTATTTTACTCTTCGTAAACGTCTTTTTCTGGGGTTGGGGCTGAGTACTCATCTTTTTCCTGGATGATTTTGTTCTGCCAGCCTGCGATTTTTGCATCGTATTCGGCCTGAAGGACATCAAGCTGGTCCTGAGAGAGTTTTTCGGCAAAATCTTTTGCCTGGGCCCGGGTAAAGTACATGGTTACTGTAGGGAAGTCTTTTACAGTGTAAGTTCCCTGATTTTTTGCTTCATCCTTTGCACCTTTTACAGAGATTACAAAATATGGAGATTTTTTTTCAAAACGGTAGCCGGCCTTAAATGTTGTGTTTGATTCGTGATTCATCATTATTTTTACTGTGCCATATTCAGCCAGACATTTTCCGCTGCCGTACATTTTTGTTGATTTGTTGTTGTTATGAATGAGGCGTTTGTTTTCAAAATCTTTAATATACGAATCTACTGCACGGATGATAAGCTCGCGTTCTGATTCTGAAAATACAAAATTAAAGAACATTGTCTGGAAGTAAGTTGAAACTCCGGCTTTTTTTGATACCGGGTTATAAATCATTGTTGACTGGCGTTCCTTCTGCTGCTGGAAAACATTGTTGGTCTGAAGTTCTATATCGTCATATTCAACATATTTCTGTTTTCCCAAAAAGAGTTCCTTCCAGAATCCGACCTGTTCGCCGTTTGCGTCAATTTTTGGTTTTGCAAATAGAACTGATGTTGTGCTAATGCTGATTAGTGCTGCTGCTAAAATTGCGATTTTTAATGTTTTTTTCATTTTTATCTCCACTTGTTTTATATTTAAAACTTTTTTCTGATTGAAACGTTACTGAAATTATAGCAGAAAGTGAAATAAAAGTCTTTTGGCCTGATTAAAATTCCGGCGGGCAGACAAAGTGCATCGGGCTGCCGGTAATGGGGTGGGTGAAGGTGATTTCGGCGGCGTGGAGCATGAGGCGCTGTCCGGGGAGGCAGGTGCCGTAGAGGGTGTCGCCTATAATCGGGAGGTGGAAGCCGTGCTGGTCGCTGGAATGCAGGCGAAGCTGGTGGGTGCGGCCGGTCTGAGGCATAAAGAGGATTCTTGTGGCCTTGCGGCTGCTGCCGTCTGGAGCCCGGTATGTGACTAGGCCAAGATTCTGCCAGTCTGTGATTCCAAGCTTTCCGAATTCTTCGTCGTAAATCTGATGAGGGCGGTTGTCGGGGTCAAGGCGGAATTTCAATTCTATACGGCCGGATTTTTCGCCGTGCTTTGGTGCCGCATCTCCGTCTGCCTTTTCTAAAACGCCGTCCAGCAGGGCAATGTATTTTTTGTGAACTTCCTTTGCTTCAAACTGGCGGTTGAGCTCGCGGTGGGCTTCTTTTGTAAAGGCCAGAATCATGATGCCCGAGGTTTCCATATCCAGGCGGTGAACGGCCGGCTGATTGAGCTGGTTTGTAAATGGAAAGAGGGCCTTCATGCGGGATTCTATGCAGTCCTGTTTGTCCGGGGTGCGGCCTGGAACCGAAAGAAGGCCTGACTGCTTGTTTACAACAAGTATTGAGTCGTCGCGGTAGAGGATTTCAAGACCCAGAATTGATGGCAGAATATAGCCGCAGCGTTCGTCGCAGGGAGGATATGAAGTGCCGCGTTTTTTATTGGGGCTGTCCTTGCCGTAAAAAACTTCGTCCATACTGACTGGAATAAGGCCGTGTTCAAAGGCGTAGGAAAGCAGCTTTGGTGCGCAGCAGTCGCCGGTGCCGGTTGGAGGAAGTCGGCCACCGTGTAAGGCAATTATTTCATTTAAGGTGATTTTCATGCCGTCAAAGCGGGTAAAGGTGTAGAGGTCGAAAACTTTCTGCAGGGATGCTGTGGTCAGGGAACTGCGTTGAAGTTTCAGGGCTTCCCGGGATGCGGTAGGTGCCCCCTGCTCGCTGGCAGTGTCCCCACCCTCGGCCAGTGCATTTATTCGCGCTGTCAGTTCGTGGATGGCGGCGTCGTTGGCGGCCAGGGCGGCTTCTATCTGGGAAGGGGAGGCTAGCGGGGGAACGACGATTTGCGATTGGGAAGGCTGTGGAAGTTCCAGCTGCATGCTGATCCCGCTGACCGCGTGGAGAAAGACGAGCTTTTGATTCTGCGCAAGGGGGAAGGTGGAGAGAGGTGCGGGCGCCTGATTCCCATTTTCTGGTGGGCAATCTGGTGCAGGAATTGCGGCTTTGTCCGTGCCGCCCGCACCGAGTTCATTTTTAATACAAATCAGGGTCCCCAGCATTATGCCGTGGCCCTTGCGTTCTTCGCTTTCCTTTGTAAGCTGAAGGAGTTTTGCTTCTCCCTTTTCCAGGAGCGAAATCAATTCAAGATTTTTCTGATGAGCCTGCTCGCAGGGAAAGGGAGGAAACATTATTTAGTCCAGATTTCTGATTTCTACTTTGCCGTCGTCAGTTCCGAGGAAAACGATTGTTTTTTTCTTGCTGAAAAGACCAACTTCTACAACGCCTGTAAATGAGTTGATTTTGTCTTCCATGGCTGGAACGTCAATGGGTTTTTCCCATGTACAGTCGAGAATCCAGTTGTTGTTGTCTGTGATTACAGGACCGCATTTGCGAACGCCTTCACGGAGGACTGGTTTTGCGCCTGTTGCTTCAAGCTCGCGTGTAACACTTGCACGGGCTTCAGGAATAATTTCTACAGGAACCGGGAATTTTGTTCCGATTGTATCTACGCGTTTTGTTGAGTCTGCAACGACTACAAAGATTTTTGAGTTGTATTCTACCAGCTTTTCGCGGACGTGAGCTGCTCCGCCGCCTTTAATCAGGTTGCAGTCAGGATCTACTTCGTCGGCGCCGTCAAAAGTAAGGTCGAGCTGGCCGTTGATTGCCGGGTGGTTCATAGAGAAAACCGGAATTCCGTATTCAAGGCAGGCATTCTGAGCCTGAAAGCTTGTAACAACTGCTTTTACGTCCTTGATGTCGCCTTTTTTCAGGTGCTCTGCAAGGCGTGTGATTGCCGGCATTGCGGTAGAACCTGTTCCAAGTCCGATTTTCATGCCGCTGAAAATCAATCCTTTTTCAATAAGGGTGTCGATAGCTGTGTTTGCAACCATTACCTTCTGTTCGCTCTGTGTCATTTTATGCTCCTTTTTAGTGCTTCTGTGCTCCTGTGCCGGTGCTAGTAATCTTCGCCTGTGAATAATTTGAACTGTTCGTATGCCTGATATTCGAGCATTTTATAACCGTTGCAGACCTTGCAGCCGGCAGATGAAGCCCGTCGCATTATTGGTGTGGCGGCCGGTGTATAAATTATGTCGAATACCATTTCGTTGCCGCGGAATTTATAGAAGTAAAGCGGGTCATTTTCTGATGATGAAGGACCTTCGCTGTTCATTCCAACTGAGGTTGTCTGAATTATCAGCGAAGAATATTCGTCCAGCATTTCAACTGAATCAGCAGTAAGGGCAGCGGCTTCAAAATTGTAGCGCTCTGCAAGCTTCTGGGCATTTTCCAGGGTTCTGTTAAAAACGCAGGCCTTCATTCCAAGTTTTTTTACGGTGTAGGCAATTGCTTTTGCGGCTCCACCTGCCCCGATAATTGCAACCTTCATTTTCTTTGTCTTTACGTTTCCAAGGAATTCTATAAGGGCACGTTCAAAGCCTGTGCAGTCGGTGTTGTAGCCGATCCACTTATAATTTTTGCGGACTATTGTGTTGCAGGCGCCAATCTGCATAACTTCCGGAGAAAGCTCATGTAAATAGAACATAACTGATTCTTTGAAAGGAATTGTTACGCTCATTCCCTTGAGGTCAAGCTGTTCTGCAAAGTTCAGGGCTTCGGAAATCAGCTGGGAACGTACCGGAAAGTAGACTGCGTCCATATTGTGATTTTTGTAGCCTGTATTGTGAATTTCCGGGCTTGAGGTTTTTAGCAGAGGCCAGCCGGCAATTCCGTAAAGTTTTGTGTTTCTAGTAATCGAACGGAAGTTGTAAAGTTCATTTATTGTTACCGGATCTATGTGGCCAATGGTGTTAGTGTTCTGCATTGTCTCCTGAGGGGAGGTGTAAGTGAGGTAAGAGCCGGAAAGCACGCTCAAGAGGCGGGAAGGAAAACCTTCTGCCCCCATTGCGCAGAGAATATGGTCATAACCTTCCATATGGGCACTTTCGTGGAAAAGGTTTACTACGTCAGAAAGTGTTTTTGGCATAAAGGCGATTTTTGGAATCTCGTAGCCGGTTTTTCTCATGGAATCACAGCGCTTTCTCAGGTTTGTAATCGGCTCTGTCATATTGTGGCAGCTTCTGATGATTCGTACACCAAAAGCCATAGCCGCATCCTGAATGCTTGGAATGTGGTAATCCTCTTCAAAATCTACGTAGGCAAAATTGCGTTTCTTATCCGGATCCGCAAAGGCAAGAGCTCTTCCAAAAAGGTTTGTCCTGGAAAACTCGCTTCCAGTCCAGAGTCCGCCGTCAGTGCTTCTTCTGATTGTAAGAATACAAGGCTTGTTTATGAGGGCTGGAAATTTTCTTATCAGAAGCTGTTCATCTTCCTCAAGATAATCTGCCCTAAGTTCTACTATATCACAATATTTAGCATACTTACGAACAAGGTTTATGTTCTCTTCAATCGAGCGCCCTGTCAGGGTCATACAGATAAGAGGTGCTGCCATTAATTTACCGCCTTTTTGCTGTTCAATTTATCAACTACATATAAAGAAAGTACTGTACCCTTTGGAACGGCATAAGGAATTGTAAGCTCTCCACCCGGATGGCTGAAGCTGATGATTGTATAGGCGTCACCTTCCGAAGGAGTTGCTTCAAGCCTCATTGGAACAGGGTAAGGATAATCAGGAAGCTTCTGAGTAAAGATTCCGTAGATATTGTCGTTCAAAGCGCCGTCTGGAAGGGCCATTTCTACCTTCATTCTTGAATAGTTTGGAATGAATTCTGTATCAAAGATTTCCTGATTTACAACAGTTCCCGGAATTTCCCCGTTTTCTGCCTTGTGTCCTGTAATGTCAAATACGATTTTGTGGCGGGTAATCGACTGTAAGAGGTCGTTGATTGTCTGGCCAACAAGTTTTGGAGGGCGGGTATTTTCAAAGTTAGGACCGCGGCTTACTACAAGTGATACAGTAACCGGCTCAGAAATTCCTGTTCCTGCCGGAGGATCCTGTTCAAGAATTGTACCTGCGTCAGAAGCATCCGGCTTGTACATAGGAGAAGCAAGCACGATTAAAGGTTTTGTCTGGCCTGCAAAAAGAGTCTGAATTTTCATCTGAACTTCGTCAAGCTTCTGTCCGATGTAATCATCTACCTTGTCTACAATAACACCGCGGCTTACAACAAGAGAAACGCGGCTGTAGCCCTTTGTGATGGAACCTGCTTCCGGAGTCTGGTCAAGGATTTTTCCTTCGTCGCCAGGAGTGTCAGAATAGCGGAGGTTGATTTTTGGATAAAGTTCCTTTACCTGAAGTTCAAGAAGGGCGTCTTCAAGATTTTTGCCGACAACATCAGGAACAAGAACCTTTTCCGGGCCCTTTACAACTGTAAAGAAAACTGCGGTTGCGGCAAGCACCATAATGACTACCGCTGTGATTGCTGTAAAAAGCATACATGGAACGTTTGTTTTTACAGAGTGGTAAGATTCTTCTACCTTGATATCTATATTTTTAATGCGGTTAGGAAGATTTTTTACTTCACTCTTAACCTTTTTTGCGGCTTTTTTTCCGAATATTTTTGCCTTTTCAACAATCTGATTCTGATTTTCAGCCTGAGAGGTCTGCTTTTCAGTTTTGATTTCATTATTTTCAGTTTTATTTTCGTTTTCGTCCATAATTTCCTCTGCTATTTTTTATTCAAGTACAGTTCCGATAAAGTCCTTTGCGCCGTTCATAAAGTCCTTGTAGCCCATAGCTTTTTTGCCCTGGCGCTGAAGTTCCTTTACGCACAAAAGCCCGTCTCCGGTTTTTATGTATATTCCTTCTGATTTTACGAACTGAAGAACCTGTCCTGCAGGTTCTATTACATAACCGCTTGCCCGGTCATCAGACTGAGGGATGAAGTCGGCGCTGAGAATTTTAAGGGGCTGACCTTTTTCAAGGCACCAGCAGGCTGGATCCGGATAATAAGCGCGGATTTTTGCTTCGATGGTGGCGGCATCTTCATTCCAGTTGATTCTGCCGTCTTCCTTTGTGATGATTTTTGTATAGCTTGCCTCGCCAGACTGAACCTTTCCTTCCGGCAGGTGGTTTTTGCTTAAGAGATTACAGAAGAGCTCTGCCCCGATTTCTGCTGATTTTAATAGAAGAGATTCGCCTGTTTCTGTACCGTCAAGGCTGATTATCTGCTGGGCAAGGATGTTTCCTTCGTCCATTTTTGGACTGACGTACTGAATTGTAGCGGCTGTTTTTTCGTCGCGGTTCAGGATTGCGGCCGGAACCGGTGTGCAGCCGCGGTATTTAGGCAAAAGCGACGGGTGCAGGTTGATTCCGCCCATTGGTAAAAGCGCCATAAACTTTGGCCCGAAGATATGGCCGTAGGCAAAAACTACAAGGAGGTCTGCCTCAAGGGGGGCAATCTGTTCGCGAGCCTTGGAGTCCAGGTGTTCCGGCGTGTAGACCGGGAGATTGTATTCTTCTGCCAGTGCAGCGACGGGGGTAGGGGTAGGGGTCTTGTGACGTCCCTTTCCCGAAGGTGGATTAGAAAGAACGCCGACAATTTCAAAGCCGCATTCTTTTTGTTTTTCAATGAGAATCTTTAGTGTAAGGGCCGCCGCTTCCGGGCTGCCGGCATAAAGGATTTTCATCAGAACCTCTTATTTATTTTTCTTTGCTTCTTTTGCCGCAATTTTAGCAGCAATCTTTTTTGCCTTTGCTTCTTTTTCCTTGCGTTTCTGCTCTGCGCGTTCGCGGCGTTTTGCAAACTGAGCACTTGTTTTTTCCGCAAAATCCTTGTCGCCGCGGTCAATGAAGACGATTCCGTCAAGGTGGTCGTATTCGTGCTGAATGATTCTGGCAAGAAGTCCGTCTGCATCAAGGGTAAAAGGCTTACCCTGTTCATTCAAAGCCTGAACAGTAACTCTTACCGGGCGTTTGATAGTCTCATATACCTGAGGAATACTGAGACAGCCTTCATCATAGTCGCCCATCTCTTCCGAAGTCTTGATAATCTGCGGGTTGATGAAAACCCGGCGGACATCGTCGTCTGCAATAAGAACGAACATACGAAGGTTCTTTCCAATCTGAGGGCAGGCAAGACCAACACCGTCTGCTTCAATCATTGTTTCGAACATATCTTCTGCCAGCTGGCGGATTTCGTCATTTACTTCTGCAACCGGCTGGGCCTTCTGTCTTAAAATGTCCTCACCAAGTTTTACAATATCTAAAACCATAATATCCTCTGTCTGGGGCGCCTTCCGGAGCCTTTATTTTTCAATTCTGATTCGGGCTGCGCGGGCGTGACCTGCAAGTCCTTCTGCGTCCCCTAAAAATCCTGCGGCAACCGCGCTTCTGTGAGCACCTGATTTTTCAGGCTGAACACGGAGGGTTGTAACGGTTTTAAGGAACATTCTTACGCTGAGTCCGCCTGTAAAGCGTGCTGAGCCTGATGTCGGAAGTGTGTGGTTGAGGCCGGCTGCGTAATCACCGAATACTTCTGCGGCTGCGTGACCGATGAAAAGAGAACCGTAGTTGTGAACCATTTTTTCAAGTTTGTCGCGCTCTTTGCCCTCGTCCATTGCAAGTTCAAGGTGCTCCGGAGCCTTGCGGTTTGCAACTTCTGCTGCCTGCTCAAGATCCTTTGTGATGATGATTTTTCCGTAAGTCTCAATACTCTTTCTTGCAATTTCTTTTGTTGTCAGAGTTTCAAGCTGGCGTTCAATTTCTTCACTTACACTTTTTGCCAGCTCTTCGCTGTCTGTTACAAGAACAGCCTGTGCAACAACGTCGTGTTCTGCCTGAGCAAGCATATCTGCTGCTATCCAGTCTGCCTTTGCATTTTTGTCTGCGATAACCATAACTTCTGTAGGACCGGCAATCATATCGATTCCGACTGTACCGTAAACTGCACGTTTTGCACCTGCTACGAATTTATTTCCCGGCCCTACGATTACATCAACCTTTGGAATGCTTTCTGTTCCGAAAGCCATTGCGCCGATTGCCTGTGAGCCGCCTACTGCATAAAGGTGATTTACACCGCAGATATAAGCTGCCGCCATAATTCCTTCGTCGGCATAAGGTTTTCCGCCAGCAAATGCGTGTCCCGGAACTCCTTCGCCTTTTTTACCGGCTGTGTCCTTGTCTTCCGGGTGAACGCGGGGTGGTGTACACAAAATTACGTCTTTTACGCCTGCCGCAACAGCCGGAGTAACTGTCATAATTACAGATGAAACAAGAGGGAAGCGGCCTGCCGGTACATAGCAGCCTGCACGTTCTACCGGAATTGTTTTCTGACCTGTGAATACGCCCGGTGTGATTTCTGATTCAAAATCTGTAAATGATTCGCGCTGTTTTTTTGCAAAATCGAGCGCAAGCTGGTGTGAATATACGATTGCATCGTAAAGGTCGCGGTTCTGAGTCATAAGTTTTTCTGCAGCTGCCTTGAGTTCTTCCTGTGGAACTTCAAAAGAAGCAGGAACAGAAACGTCAAATTTATTCCCGTAAATGCGGAGGGCTGCATCGCCCTTTTTCTGTACTTCTTCAAGAACGGATTTTACAGTTTCTTCTGCTGTGTTTTCAAAATCCCGGCCTTTGAAAAAGTTTTCGTCTAAGTCAGTGTATTTTATAGTCTGTATCAATTTTCTAGTTTTCCTTTACAAATTAATAACCAGCCGGCATAGCCGTCTGGGAGGCATTTTTCTCGATAATCCTAAAAGTCGCTGCAAGCAGCTTAGCAAGTTTTTCAAACTTGTGACCCGCTGCCGCAGCTCATTTTTTAACGGATTTTCGATTTAAGCCTTATGTCGCTTATCGAGTTCGTCATATACGTCCTTCCAGGTTACGCCTTCCTTGTACATCAGCACGTTTACAAAGTAGATTAAATCTGCGGCCTCCCAGATAACGTCTTCTTTAGATTCGGCTTCGCAAAGCTCTTCGGCTTCTTCCATTACTTTTTCGCGGACACGTTCGTCGTTCAGGGTTGCTGTGTATGAACCCGGACGAGGATTCTTAAAGCGGTCTGCGATTACGTCGTAAAGGCGGCCCATACTTGATTTTTCCTGAGGATCTGTTCCAAAGCAGGTCCAGCTTCCTGTATGGCAGGCTGGTCCGTGAGGAATTACGGTTGCAAGAACTGTGTCGCGGTCGCAGTCTGCACGAAGTTTTACAACTTCAAGGAAGTTCCCGCTTGTTTCACCCTTTGTCCACAGCTTCTGGCGTTCGCGGCTGAAGAAGGTGAGCTTTTTGCTTTCAAAGGTTTTAGTAAAAGCTTCTGCGTTTGCATAACCTTCCATCATAACCTCGCCGTTTACGCTCTGAGCGATAACAGGAATCAGTTTTACTTTTTCAAAATCAAGGCAGCTGATAAAGGCATCCTTGAGGGCTACCTTGCCGGTGTAGAGGGCCATTCCAAGCTGAACGTCACAGTGGAGTTTATCAAGCTCAGAGATTTCTTCAACCGAAGAAACTCCGCCTGCTACAACAACGCGGCATTTTACAGCCTCACGAAGCTGGCGTACATAATCCATGTTTGTGCCCTGCATGCAGCCTTCTTTTTCTACGCAGGTAAACAAAAGTTCAGAACAGAATTTCTCTGCTTCTTTTGCTCCTTCTACCAGCGGAATATCTACGGTTTCTGTCCAGCCTTTTACAGCGATTTTTCCGTTAATAGCATCAACGCTGATTATAATTCTGTCTTTACCGATTGCGGCGGCAAGCTCATTCAAAAAATCTTCGTTTAAAACTGATTCGCCGGCCTTAGGTGCACTTTTCCAGGCAGCTGAACCGATGATAACTTTTTCTGCGCCAAGACTTACAAGTTCCTTTGCGCGTTTTACACTTCTGATTCCGCCGCCGGTACGAACATTTCCATGATGCAGCAGCGATTTTAATAAGGCAGTATTTGCAGTGTTTCCTTTTTCGTCAACATTTCCCAAAGCCGCATCCAGGTCAATAACAGCGACTTCTCCATACATGTCAAAATCTGCAATCAACGCATCCGCATCATCGCGCTGAAGCACCAGCTCCTTTCCGTTTTTGAGCTGAACAACATGTCCATTTTTTAAATCTATAGAAGAAATTACCATAGAAGAGAGTTTATCAAATTTTGAACTTTTATGGTAGTAGAGGTGAATTTATAAAAAAATCCTGCACTTCACTGTTTGTGCAGGATTTTCCAGACTGCTTTAGATATCTACATCGTTGATATTCACATCGTTTTTTACAGCCCTTTTTCTGTCAGGATAAAGCTTAAATAGTCTCATAAACCATTCTGCAAGTTTATCATAGTTTTCACCGTTGATAATATTATCGATGTTGATTCCTTTTCCATCTGCGTTTGGGTTTACTTTACCGCCGGCAACCCTTTCCAGATCTTCCTTATTAAGTTCCTTAGCCATAGTGAACCTCCCTTTTATACCTTAGAGCCTTTCGTGCCATCCCAGAGTCCGACCTCTGGCATCTGCAGCTTTAACTGCATGTTGAATGCCCTGATGAAGGCTTTTTCATTTGCACTGATTTTATCGTTACCATTGAAGCCGGAATTCAAGCTGGTCATTACATTATTTCCGATTTCCATAATTTTGTTTGCCTGCTCGTATGTAATTTTTTTACCATTAAACCAGAACTCATCTGGATCTATAAAGTGATAGCAGGTTGATATTCCGAATGTATGGTAACCGCTTTGAGAGTATTTGTTTTGCAGGAAGAAGGTTCCTCCTGCAACAGAATTAAGCTCTTCGTTATTCAGCTGAAATTTCTGTCCAGCTGCTTTGATTTCTTTTTTCATATCCGGCCTCCTGTGAATACGGGCTGGTCAAAGCCCCTTATCTTCTAAAATCCTATGCTGTATTTACCCATTTCTCCATTCCAGTTCAGGTTGTAAGTTTCTTTAAGAATCCCCTTCCATTCACGGGAAAAGGCAACCAGGTCTCCGCTGTTCTTGTATTTAGCCCAAATCTTATTTCCATGAAGTACAATTGTTGTTGCCTGTTCCTTTGTAATCCTTACACCACCTACGGAATATTCATCTCTTGTAAATGCACAGTTCTTAAAGCTGATTCCGCATCTGTATAAGTCGATGTATTTTACACCATGTCCACCACCAGCTTCTGATTCCCAGAAGCTGCCACCGTTTACCATATCAAGTTCTTCATTTGTCAATCTGATCTTTGTTTCCTTACTCATGATTTGCCTCCTTAAAATAATCACTACATCTTATTATACGGGCGACATTTAAAAAGAGCCAAAAAAAATACTTTTTTTTATGAATTTAAGTTAAAAAAAAACCGTTTTTTTTAATAATTTTGTAACGTTTACTTTTGCGGCTGGTTATATATATGAAAAGCAAACGCACCAAACGATTGACTTTTTTCATTTATAGAACCTTTTTTTACTTATTTCAAAAGACCGCGGTTTCCCTCCTTTGCCGCGGTCTTTCTTTTTATTTTGCGATATATTATTATCTACATAATAGAAAATTTTGCGGACGGCTGATTGCCCCGCGATAAAGGAGATAAATATGGCACGTACACATTACATTGCTGGAAACTGGAAGATGAACACTTCTAAAGCAGAAGCTGTTGCTTTGGCAAAAGACCTCGTTGAGCAGCTTAAAGGAAAAACTAACAAATACATGATTGGTGTTCCTTTTGTTTACCTTGATGCAGTTGCTCAGGTTGTTAAGGGAAGCAACATCATTTTGGCAGCACAGGACTGTGCCGCAACAGATAACGGAGCTCACACAGGTGAAGTTTCTACAACAATGCTTAAAGATATCGGATGTCAGTGTGTAATCCTTGGTCACTCAGAACGCCGCCACGAAATTGGTGAATCTGATGAGCTTATCAACAAAAAAGTTCGCAAGGCTCTTAATGACGGTCTTGAAGTTGATCTTTGTATTGGTGAACTTTTGAGCGAACGCGAAGCTGGCGAAGCTGAACAGGTTTGTGCATTCCAGCTTTCTGCAGGTCTTGCCGGCGTTACAGAAGAACAGATGAAAAACGTAACAATCGCTTACGAACCGGTTTGGGCTATCGGTACAGGTAAAACTGCTACTCCAGCTGATGCTCAGGCTATCCACAAGTTCATCCGAGCTTATATCGCAAAGCTTTACAACCAGAAGGTTGCTGACGAAGTAATCATCCAGTACGGTGGATCTATGAAAGCTTCTAACGCTCCAGAGCTTCTCGCTCAGCCGGATATTGACGGTGGTTTGATTGGCGGAGCATCACTCAAAGCTGAGACTTTCGTTCCAATCTGCGTGCTCTAGTTTACAATCGTTAGACCGTTCTGCAGGGGCAGAACGGCAGGCGGCGTGATTGCTCGCTCACTCGCAATCTTAGGGCAAATCGCCGCCTGTGTACCAATCTGCGTACTCTAATTTTACAGTTTCATATTCTTGACCAAATCCTTCCTTTTCATTATCATTTACAAACTAATTTTAAAAACATTTTTTTTGGAGATATAAAATGGGAACTCTCGGAGTTGTACTTTTAGTAGCATTTGTAATTGTTTGCGTTCTTCTGGTTCTTTTGGTTTCAGTTCAGGACGATGGTGAGAACGGAATGGGCGGACTTTTGGGAGGTCGCGGAACAGCAGCTTTCGGAGCTCACTCAGCAACTATCCTTACAAAAACAACTTTTGTATTTGTTGTTTTGTTCTTTGGACTTTCACTTGGTCTTGCTTTGATTAATAAAAAGCCTGCTGTTGCAAAGGATCTTGTAGCACCAACAGCTGTAGAAGAGACTTCTGATAATTCAGCCGCAGGTGAATGGTGGAAAACAGAAGAAAGTTCAGAAACTTCTTTGACTGAAACTGCAGAGTAATCTTTTATAACATTTTGATATATTTTATGATATTTTGATTGAAAAATCAAAAATCGGGTTTATAATAGTTCATTAGATGCATATTTTGTGTGTCTGATGAACTTTTTTTTTGCTCTTTTGCATTTCGCTTGATAAGAAGGTTTTTATGCTTACTGATTATATTACTCCGGCTGATATCAAACTGAATCTCGAAAGTACTGACAAGGAAGAAGTTTTTGCAGAATTGACAGAACTTCTTGTAAAAAAATCTCCCGGAATTAACCGCTCAGAGGTTTTAAATAATCTGATTGAGAGGGAAAACAAATGTTCTACGGCCGTCTTTCCGATGGTGGCTGTTCCTCACGCTGTCTGCACAAGTGTAAAAGAAACAGGAATTGTAATCGGAATCAGCAGACAGGGAATTGAATTTGAACCGGTTGAAGCTTCCGGTAGTCTCAATCCTATTGCAAACGTTATTTTTCAGATTGTATTTGAAAAGGACAATACTGGTTCTCATCTTAATATTCTGCGGGACATCCTTTTTGTGGTAAGCAAGCCTGATTTCCAGGAAAGAATCTTAAAAGCCCAGTCACAGCAGGAAGTTTATGACCTCCTGGTGGAGCTGGAAAGCTAATTATCAGAATGGAGGTGTAATATGGCTGATGAAAAAGACGAACTTAAGATGATTACTCATCTGCTTGATGTTGAAAAAGAGGCAAATTCCCTTATCAGTCAGGCAATGGAGCAGGCTAATAAAAAAATTGAGGCAGCCCGAGCAAAATATAATGAAGAATACAAGCAGAATGTAGATAAATTAATAGATGAGCTTAAAAAAAGGTTTGATGATTCTGTAAAGTCTGTGAGTGAAAATCATTCTAAGATAATTCAGGATTATGAAAGCTCCCTTGAAGCAAAAGAACAGCATTATGCTCAGTTCAAGGCTGTACTGGATAAATTACTGCTGGAGAAAAGTCAGGTTTTATAGTTTATGGATAATTCTGCAGCTAAATCTTTTATTTATGCAAAGGCAAGCGGACTTATAGGAAAGTCTTTTACAGGAGAAAGGGCAGCCCTTCTTTTTAATGTAAAGACTATGGGTGAGTTGTGGACTTTGATTTTTGGTACTCAGCCACCCTTACTTCCGGAAGTTCTTCTTGCCCGCCAGATAGAAGCCGACTCCTTCAGACAGCTGATAAATCAGTATGTTTATTTTCTCAATCAGTTTGATAAAAGACAGAAAATTCTGGAGCTTCCCCTTCGTGTTTTTGATGCTGATAACCTGAAAACCGCAGCGGCCGCCCTTTGCTCCGGAGAAAAAGAATGTCCTCTTCTTTATGATTTAGGTGAATTTTCCCGTTTTAATTTTGCTGCCTGGCCTGATATTGCAAAAATCACAGAGGGTACCGAATTCAGCTGGTATAATCAGGTTGCGGATATTCACGAGCAGCAGAAAAATGATTACAGAATCGACATTCAGCTGGTAAAATATTTCTGGAGACAGCTGCATACTCTTTCCGGGGATGATTTTGATATCCTCATAAATCTTTTTAAAACAGAATATACGTTTAAGAATATTGTCTGGGCTTTGCGTCTGAAGATTAATTATCAGATGTCAAAGGAAGAGATAATACAGAACCTTATTTATGTTACAGATGCGCCTTCCAAAGATGATCCTGTTGCCCGTCCGGCAATCGCCATTCTTGATAAGGAGCTTGACGTCTGGGAACAGTGGGAGGACTGGCAGTATGCGGCTCTTTTAAATCCTCATACGCCGGGAGAAATCTGGAACGTGGATCCAAGCTGGATTGAAGAGAAGGGAAGAATTAAGTTTACAAAAATGGCGCGGCTTGCCTTCCATCAGAATCCAATGTCCGTTTCATCAATAATCGGATGGTTTAAGGTAAAATCCTTTGAACTTAACTGCATCAGAACGGCGGTAGAAAGCCTGAGACTTGGAATTCCGGGGCAGGAAGCAATGAATACAGTGGGAATTATAGAGAGGTAAATATGGCAAGAACGGCACGAATGAGCTTGATTGAACTTATGGTCTTGAAGCAGGATGTCTACACTGTCCTGGAATATATAGGAAAAAAAGGCTCCTTTCAGTTTCAGACAAAGAAATTTTCAGATTCAAAAGCCGGCTCAGAGGCTGATTCAATTCTGAATTTTGATGTTCAATATTATAATGAAATAAAAAATGCCTGTACCACCTTGAATTTTACAGATTTCCCAACAGACCTTTCTGATTATAATGCGCCTGGCGAGGGTGACAGGGAAGATGCAAAGAAATTTCTTCTTGCCTATAACGAGCTGCAGAAGCGGTTTTCAGAAGGCGTAGAAAACCTTGAAAAATCTACAGAAGCCTATAAAGAAGCTATGGCTTTTTCAAACCTCAAGGTTTCTTATTCAGAACTGGAAAGCCTTTCTTTTATAAGTCTTAAGTTGGGAAAGATTCCGGTAGAAAATTATGATGATTTAAAAGATTCCTTAATGTCCAATGCTGTTCTGGTTCCTCTTGGAAATGACCGTTCCCGGGTTCTTGTGGCATCATCAAAAAAAGGCCGATTTGCCGCAGAATCTATATTAAAAGAATACGGTTTTGTCCCCCTTGAAATTCCTACTGACTTCAAGGGAGTTCCTGAAGATATGCTGATGGGGCTGCGCCATAATAAGGAAGATGCGGAAAACCGTATGAAAGCCTTAGAGGGTGAAAAAAAGAACTTTATTGAGGCTCATGCACAGATTATCAAGCGTCTTATAGGAAATTTTGCCATTGGAATGCAGATTTCTGAAGTTGAAACAAACCTTCAGTCAACCGAGCTTGTTTACAGAATTACCGGCTGGGTTCCTGAAACTGAGTTTGAAACTTATATGCGGGACCTTGATGAGATTACGGAAAGCCGTATTGCAATCAGAAAATATAATCCTCTTGAGGTTCCTTCGGTAATCAGCGGAAAAGAGCAGGTTCCTGTAAAGCTTGAGCACGGAAAATTCGTAAAGAGCTTTGAAAGAATGATTTTCAGCTACGGCTCGCCTATGTACGGCACAATAGATCCAACACCTTTTGTTGCTGTTTTCTTTACCCTGCTTTTTGGAATCATGTTCGGCGACTGCGGTCAGGGACTGATTTTCCTGCTTGCGGGAATCCTTATGGCCTTTAATGTAATTAAGGTTGGCGGCTGGAATAAGTTTGCTCCGATTTTTATGGCAATCGGCGTTACTAGTACGGTTATGGGCCTTCTTACCGGCGAATTCTTTTCTGACGAAAAGCTTTTAGAGCCTTTTGCCATGTGGATAACCGGTCTTTTTGGTAGGCCTCACGCCCCAATTGTGAAAATGATGCCTTCCAGCGATCCGTCTTCGATTGTTGCTATGTTCAGCGTCTTTGGAGTTGCGGTTGCAATTGGTTTTGTAATCAATACAATCGGACTTATCATTAATATTGTAAATAATATTATTTTGAAGCGTTTTGACGAGGCTTTGTTCGGTAAGAATGGTCTTGCGGGTGCCCTTTTCTTCTGGTATGTGGTTGTTATGGTTATCCGCATTGCGGCCTTCCACCACGTAATTGCCCTCTACGACTGGATTGTGATTGCCGTAACCCTTTTCTTTGCGGCCTTTGCGTCTCCTTTTGAGAGGGCTATGCGTCACGAAAGTCCGCTTCTGGAAAATGGTTTTGGAACCTATCTTATAAGCGGCGTCGTAGAATTAATCGAAGTAATTTCGGGCTATCTTTCTAATACTGTAAGCTTTGTCCGTGTTGGAGCCTTTGCCCTTTCTCACGCAGTTCTGGACTTTTTGATTCTTACTTTGACAGAGCTTTGCGGCGGGGCAGGTGGACTTGCAATCCTTATCATAGGAAATGCAATTATTATCGTGCTTGAAGGAATGATTGTTGCAATTCAGGTAATCCGATTGCAGTACTATGAGTTCTTCTCAAAGTTCTTCCACGAAACAGGAAGGGAGTTTCATCCTTTTGTTTTCAAATGTGAATAGGATTTCTGCCGGTGTGCAGGAATGACTAAATATATTAGGAGCGTTTTTATGAAAAAGAAGATTTTTGCTTTTTTAACAGTTCTTGCTTGTGTAAGTGCAGCAATCTTTGCAGAGGAAAGTGGAGATGCTGAAGCTGCTAAGGCTGCGGGCTTTCTGGCAGGTGGCGTAAAATATATCGCTGCCGCTGTAGCCGTTGGTCTTGCCTGCATTGCCGGTGGTATGGCTGTTGGAAAAATCGGTTCGGCTGCTATGGGCGCAATGAGCGAAAATCCTGAGCTTTCGGGAAAGGCACTTCCTTTTGTAGGTCTTGCTGAAGGTATCTGTCTTTGGGGAATGCTTGTTGCCGTTTTGATTTTGATTCTGTAGAAGATTTACAGTATGAAATTTTACATAATCGGCGAGCGTGAACTTGTTCTTGCTTTCAAGCTGACTGGCGTTGACGGAACAATTGCAGAAAACCGTAATGACGTCCTTGATGCCTTTAACCGCATTACAGGAAAGGGCGGAATTGCAAATGTTCCTTCCGGCGAAATCCCTAAGGTTTTAATACTTACGGAAAGCGCCGCCAGTCAGATTGAAGAGGAAGAAATTGCGTGGCAGAAAACAGGGAAATTTCCTCTTATAGTTGAAATCCCGGCTTTGAACGGGCACGTTAAGGGAAGAAAACTTCTTAGCGATGCAATCAAGCAGGCTGTTGGAGTTGAAATTTAATTTACTCATTTTGGCAGGTTTTTAGATGGAAGAATTAAGATCGACAGAGATTCTGGACAGAGAAATTCAATCTGACGCAAGAAAAAAAGCAGAGAATATCCTCAAAAAAGCAGATAAATCCTGCGAGGAAATTCTGGGCTCTGTTGAGAAGACTATTGAAGATGCCAGAAAGGCTAAGGAAGAATTTTACAATAAAAAACTCGATTCCTTCAAAAAAAATCAGGATTCTTCGGTTCCACTGGAAAAACAGAGAATTGAAGTATCTTTTGTTCAGAAATCAATCATTAAAAATATAAATAGATATCTTGAAGAGCTTGGAGAAGATAAACGTCTGGAGCTGGTTTTTAATCAGCTTGAAAATAAAAAAGCCCTTCTTCAAGATAAAAAGCTCAATGCCTGGGTTTACGGCTTTGATTTTGATAAAACAAAGAAAAAACTTTCCGGTCAGCTTGGCAAAAATCTTTTGAAATGTGAAAAAACTGAGTTTGGACGCGTTTCTGTAGAAGAAGAAATCATCGAAAAAAATGAAGGTGTCATCCTTGAAAGTGAGGATAAAAGCCTTAAGCTTAGACTGACTCTTTCGGAGCTTGTGAGCACTCTTTTTGAAAATCACCGCCAGGAGTTGTGTGACGCTCTTTTTGGTAAGGGAGGCCTTGCATGATTGAAGGAAAAATTACCCGAGTTTCAGGGCCTATCGTATATGCCGAAGGCCTTGATGGCTGCGGTCTTTATGACGTTGTTGACGTTGGTGAAAAACGCCTGATTGGAGAAATTATCCGTCAGAATAAGGGAAATGCAACTATTCAGGTTTACGAGGAAGATACAGGTCTTCACCTTGGAGAAAAGGTTGCCTGTACAGAACGTCCTCTTTCTTTGCGTCTGGGACCTGGACTTGTCGGCAATATTTATGATGGTATTCAGCGTCCTTTGAAGGATATGTATGACGCTTCCGGGGCTTTTCTGCTTCCTGGCGAGCGGACAGAACCTCTGGATGTAAAAAAGGTCTGGCATTTTGAAGCGGCTGATGGCGTAGAAAAAGACTGCGCCATAAAACCGGGCTTTGTTCTGGGTACTGTGAAGGAAACTGAATCAATAACTCAGAAAATTATGGTTGCTCCTGATATCCGGGGACGAGTATTAAAAACTTTTAAGGGCAGCGGCGATTTTACAGTAGATGAAGTAATCGGCGTAACAGAGCTTGATGAGGAAATCAGGCTTTCTCATTACTGGGCAGTAAGAAAACCTCGTCCTTATGCCCAGAAGCTTGGGGTAAGTGAGCCTTTGATTACCGGTCAGCGTGTAATTGACGTATTCTTCCCTTTGAGTAAGGGGGGAACAGCAGCCATTCCTGGCGGTTTTGGTACGGGAAAAACCATGACTCAGCACGCCATTGCAAAGTGGTGCGATGCCGATTTGATTGTTTACATAGGCTGCGGGGAACGCGGTAATGAAATGACGGAAGTTCTTTCAGAATTCCCTGAGCTTATTGACCCTAGAACCGGACGCTCGATTATGGAGCGCACAATTTTGATTGCCAACACCTCCAACATGCCGGTTGCGGCGCGCGAGGTTTCACTTTATTCGGGAATTACCCTGGCAGAATATTTCCGCGACATGGGAATGCACGTTGCCATCATGGCAGACTCCACCTCGCGCTGGGCAGAAGCCCTACGTGAGCTTTCGGGCCGAATGGAGGAGATGCCGGCGGAGGAAGGCTTCCCTGCATATTTGCCAACCCGTCTTGCTTCGTTCTACGAGCGTGCCGGCCGGGTAGTCAGCCTTGAAGGGCAGGAAGGAAGTGTTTCCATTATCGGTGCAGTTTCGCCTCCGGGTGGTGACTTTTCGGAGCCGGTTACCCAGCATACAAAGCGCTTTATCCGCTGTTTCTGGGCTTTGGACCGCGAGCTTGCAAATGCCCGCCATTATCCTGCAATCGGCTGGATTGATTCCTATTCCGAATATGCGGATGAAGTAAAAGACTGGTGGGAAATAAATAATCCTCTCTGGGGAACCCTGCGTCTGGAAGCAATCAATCTTTTGAAGAATGAAAACCGCCTGCAGCAGATTGTCCGCCTTATCGGCCCTGATGCCCTGCCTGACAGCGAGCGTCTTGTCCTTAAGGTTGCTGATATGATTAAAAACGGCTTCTTGCAGCAGAATGCCTACGACGACATAGATAAATACTGCTCTACAGAAAAGCAGATTGCAATTCTTGAGCTGATTATGGACTACTTTAAGTATGCCCTTGCCTGCATAAAAGCCGGTGCTCCTCTTGTAAAGCTTTCGACCCTGCCTGTTTGTGATGAAATCGTAAGAATTAAGATGGTTTACCGCAATGACGAGATGGATAAAATTGCAAAGGTTCGTGACAATCTTCATGCTCAGATTGGCGAAGTAGAACGCACTTATTCAGTAAGAAATGCGAACGTTTAGGCTGGAGGAATAGAGATATGAAAGGTATTGAATACAGAGGCGTAACTTCCGTTGACGGACCTATTGTCATCCTTAAGCGTACGGAAAACGTTTTTTACAATGAAACTGTCTGTGTCCGCGATCGCAAAGGTGAAAAGCGAATAGGTAAAATTGTAGATATAAATGAAAAGGCTGTTGTCGTTCAGATTTTTGGTTCAACAACCGGACTTGATCTGGATGAAACTTCCTTTGAATTTCTTGACCAGCCGCTTGAGCTTCGCGTTGGTGACGGACTTTTAGGCCGTGTTTTCAACGGTCTTGGAGAGCCGATTGACGGATATCCTGCAATTGTTTCTGACAAAAAGATGAACGTAAACGGTTATCCGATAAATCCTTATGCCCGAATCTATCCGCGCGATTTTATTCAGACTGGAATTTCTGCAATTGACGGAATGAACTCCCTTGTCCGCGGACAGAAGCTTCCGATTTTCAGCGGAAACGGTCTTCCTCATAACAAGCTTGCAGCTCAGATTATCCGCCAGGCAAAGCTTCGTAATAGTGATGAAAAATTCGTTATGGTTTTTGCCGGAATGGGTATTAAATATGACGTTGCAAAATTCTTCGTAGATACTTTTGAAGCGTCCGGCGTTTTGTCTAACGTAGTTATGTTTCAGAGCCTTGCTGACGCTCCTTCCATCGAGCGAATCATCACACCCCGCTGTGCGCTTACCGCCGCAGAATATCTGGCCTTTGAAAAAGGCATGCACGTACTTGTCGTAATGACAGATATGACAAACTACTGCGAGGCCCTGCGTGAAATTTCTACTACCCGCGGTGAAGTTCCCGGCCGTAAGGGCTATCCTGGCTATCTTTATTCCGACCTTGCAGAACTTTATGAGCGCGCCGGAAAAATTAAGGGCAGTGAAGGTTCAATCACCCAGATTCCAATCCTTACAATGCCAAATGATGATATTTCTCATCCTATTCCAGACCTTACCGGTTACATCACCGAAGGACAGATTGTACTTGACCGCGAAATGAGCCAGAAGGGACTTTACCCGCCTGTAAGCGGACTTCCTTCACTTTCCCGCCTTATGAAAGACGGTATCGGTCCTGATATGACCAGGGAAGACCACGCAAATGTTTCAAGTCAGCTTTTTGCCTCTTATTCCAAGGTAAAATCAATCAGAAACCTTGCGGCAATCATCGGTGAAGAAGAACTCAGTCCTCTCGACCGTCAGTACCTTAAGTTTGGTGACAGACTGGAAAAAGAATTCTTCGGCCAGGATGAATATGAAGACCGCACAATCGAAGAGACTCTTGATTTGGGCTGGAAACTCCTGAAAGAACTTCCTCGTGAAGAGCTTACCCGAATTAAACCTGAGTTCATTGCAAAATATTTAGGGGAAGAATAGTGGCAAAGCTTAATATTGCACCTACAAAATCTAATCTTCTCGCAATGAAAGAGCAGCTTGCGGTTTCTACCAACGGCTATGAGCTTCTGGAAGAAAAGCGCGAAATCCTTGTCCGCGAGCTTATGCATATGGTGGAGCAGGTAAAGGTGCTGGAAAAGGATATTGAAAAAGTTACCAGTCAGGCTTATCCGGCTCTCAAGCGTATGCTTATGATGGACGGGGCAGATCAGATTGAGCGAATTTCTCACGCTGTTCACTATGATTTCGAAATGACAGAAAAGAAGGTGACTGTTGGAGGAATGCCTTTTTCTTCTATAGATGTTTCCCTTCCAAAAAAAGAGCTTTTTTATTCATTCAACGGAACCTATGCAAATACCGACGCTGTAATCAACCGTTTTTTTGAACTTCTTTCACTGCTTACTCAGATGGCTTCAATAAGAACGATTGTCTGGCGTCTGGCAGAAGAAGTCCGCAAAACTCAGAGGCGTGTAAATGCCCTTGATAAAATGATTATTCCTCAGACTCAGGAAACTAAAGCTTATATAGAAAGCGTTCTTGAGGAAAGGGAAAGAGATAATACTTTTGTTCTTAAAGCCCTCAAAAAGCGAAACGGAGGAAATTAAAAGGATTATGGCAAAAAGTTTTTTTAAGAAAATAGTTGTTGCAATTAACGGTAAACAATCCTCAATTCAGACCGCTATGTATGCGGTTATGATGGCAAAAATCTATAATATCGAAATCCGCTTTGTTTTTGTAATAGATACTGCCACAATTAAATTTCTGTCTATAAACAAGTTGATTATTTCTGATGATCTTGAAGAGAGGCTGGAAGCTGACGGAAAACGCTATCTTGAATATGTTGAAATGCTGGCTTCTTCAAAAGGAGTAAAATGCCAGAAGGATCTTCGTAAGGGCGGCGTATTTTCTGAGGTTTTGAAGTCTGCTGAAGAATTTGAAGCTGATTTGATTCTGCTTGGCGGAAATATCCGTGAGGTTGGAAAAACAGGCATTAAGCATAATTTCTTGAGCTCCGCTGAAACTTCAATCCTTTCCAACTCAAAGTGCCCTGTTATGATTGTACAGAAGCCTAATATAGAAGCAGAGTTTAAAATATTCTGATGGCGATAAAAATGCCCCTGTAAGTGCTGATTTTCCTATCGCCATCTCTTTTGCTTCGCAAAAGTATTTAAATGTACTATAATATTCACCCGTGACTGACTATTATAAGATTCTTGGCGTAAGGCAGAATGCCACTTTAAGCGAAATCAAGCGGGCTTACCGCGAAAAAGCAAAGCTTCTCCATCCGGATTTGACCGGCGACGTAACCCTGCGTCCTGAATTTGAAAAGGTTGTCACAGCCTATCGGGTTCTTTCTGATTTACGCCAGCGAAGCATTTTTGATGAATCCTTTTTTATGCGCTTTGGCCGCAAGCAGTCAAAAACAGAAACTTTTGATTATTATAAATGGCTGTCCGAACGTGACGACGAAGAAAGCCGTTCCAAACTGATTTTTTACACCCTCATGCACCAGAAGGAAGATGAAGCTGTTGCTGAGTTCAAACGCATGCAGATGAATCACGCGGATTTTTCCTTGAAAAAATGGTTTTCCCGCGAGGATTTTATGGATTACGGCTATATTCTTGCAGAAGAGCTTGTAATCCGGGGAGAATATTATGACGCTTTTCTCCTTCTCGAACAGATAATCAAAATGGAATATTCCTTTAACTATTTTAAGATCTTCTTTCCTGAAGTGATGGAATTTACCCTGGAAATTTTGAAAAAGAATATAGACCGTGTTATAAACGATGAACTGGCTCTTGATGTTTATGAGCGGGCCCTTGATTTAGGCTTTGGAAAGGCTTCCGACCGCTTCTTTTTACAGAAGATGTCGGAAGAATATTTGCGAATAGGGGACGAAGCGACAGCAGAAATCTGCTATAACGCAAGTCTCGCGTAAACTAATTATTTCAGAACAGACTGGCCATTGTAATCAAGATCAGTAAGCACTTCTGTGTGGTCTTCAAAGACTGCAACGGTGTGCTCTTCGTGGCAGGAAACGCTGCCATCTGCTGTCAGAACTGTCCAGCCGTCAGAGGCGGTTTCTACATCTGCAGTTCCCATGTTAATCATAGGCTCCAGGGCAAGTACCATACCCGGAACGATTCTAGGATTTGCGCCGCGGCTAGGGCAGTTTGGAACGCTAGGATCTTCGTGAACATCAATTCCGACTCCGTGTCCGCAGTAATCATACACAACACCATATCCGTTCTTTTCTGCAATTGCGTAAACTGCATTGGAAATATCGCTGATTCTGTTTCCTACGACACAGGCTTTTATTGCCGCATCAAGACATTCAGCCGTAACTTTCTGCAGCTTTCGGACTTCAGGCTTTACGTTTCCAATCAAAAGAGAGTGGGTTGTATCACTGATAAATCCGTCAAGGTCAATTCCTACGTCCAGACTTACAAGATCTCCATCCTGTACAATGCGTTTTTTTGACGGGATTCCGTGAATAACTTCCTCGTTAATACTGATGCAGACAGCGCCTGGGAAATCTTCCCTGTACCAGGCTGGCTTTCCGCCGTGTCCTATAATATAGTTTTTAAAAAGGTTATCGATATCCTTTGTGCTCATTCCGGCTTTAATCTTTGGGATAAGCTCGTTGAACATGTCGGCTGTAAGGTGGCATGCTTTTCTGATTCCGTTGATTTGTTCTTCGTTCTTAATATAAATCATTATTTTGCCTCGTGATTAGTAGATACTAACATAAATCAGACATAAAAAAAAGACTGGCTGTCCTAAAAGGATTGCCAGTCTTTTTTGAAGAAACGCAAAAGACTACTTTGAGTAGTATTCTACGACCATCTGGTCATTAATCTGTACAGGAATGTCTTTGCGTTCCGGCATACTGATCAATTTTCCGCTGAAGTTTTCTTCATCGCGCTCCAAATATGGAAGTGCGGCTTTGTTGTCTCCAAGGAATGTATCTTTGAACTGTGAGCTTTTGCGAGCTTTTTCTTTCAAAGAAATAACCTGTCCAACCTTTACTTCAAAAGACGGAATATTTACGCATTTTCCATCTACAAGAATGTGCTGGTGACTTACCATCTGGTGTGCCATACGGATTGAGTTTGCAAATCCCAAGCGGTAAACAAGGTTGTCAAGTCTGGTTTCAAGTAAAACGATAAGGTTTTCACCTGTTTTTCCTGCTTTTCTAGAAGCACGGTCGTAATACTTAACAAGCTGGCGCTCAAGGACTCCGTAATAAGCCTTTACCTTCTGCTTTTCGATTAAGTGCATTCCATAGTCAGAAAGCTTCTTTTTCTTGCTCTTGAATGCTGGGTCGTTAGCTCTGTCCAATGCTTTTGGATCACCGCAAACGTTAACCCCTAATCTTCTACATTCCTTAAATCGAGGTTCTCTTCTGGTAGCCATTTATAACTCCATAAATTTTATTCTATACCGGCTTAATAAAGTCGGTGAGATATAATAATATAAAATTTCAAAAATGAATTCAAGTTAAGTCCTTATAAAATCTGAAAAAAAGTGCCTGTCTTTTTTTATTATGCCCGATGTGATATATTGTAGAAATGAATTTCCATAGTATCAATATTAAGAGAATTGTACTTTTTATCTGCCTGTCATGGAGCTTTTTTTCTTTCGCTCAGACAAATCAAAAACAGGTTACAGTCGGTTATTATGAAAATGAAGTTTTTCAGGAAGGAGCAAAAATAGGCGCTGTAAAAAAAGGTTATGCCTATGAATATTATCAGAAGCTTTCTGAATATACCGGCTGGAAATATAAATACGTTTACGGCAGCTATTCAGAGCTTTACTCAATGCTCATTGAAGGAAAGATTGACCTGCTGGCAGGTCTTGCCTGGAAAAAGGAAAGGGAAGCTCTTGTCGCTTATCCGGCCTTTCCAATGGGAAAGGAAAATTATGCTCTTTTAAAGCACAGTCTTGATTCAACAATTTCAACTGATATAAAAACCTTCAACGGTAAAAAAATAGGTGTCCTTCAAAGTGCTATGGTAGATGCCTTACATTCCTATCTTTCTTCCCGCAATCTTAAATGTCAGGTTATTACTTTTGATTCTTATGATTCGCTTTTTACTTCCTTTGATAATAATGAAATTGATATTCTTGCAACTGAAGGGGATGGAACTTACGGAAAACGCCATGCGGAAGTTCTCTGTCATTTTGGAAGCACAAAATACTTTCTTTGTGTAAGCAAAAATCGTCCGGAACTTTTGGAGGAACTTAATCATGCACAGTCCCTTCTTGATATAGAAGAGCCAAATTATCTGGCTTCCCTGCGTTCCAAATATTATCACTCCACGGTTTCGAGTCTTGCCTTCTCTGAAGCTGAAAAAAACTGGATGAAGGAACATCCATCGTTGAGAATAGGCTATCTTGAGGATTATCTTCCTTACAGTGGAACTGATTCTCAGGGCAAGGTAACGGGAATAGTAAAGGATATTTTTTCCCGGATTGCAGGTTCGCTTGCAATTGCGGCAAAGGAAATTACCTATACAGGCTACGAAAGCTATTATGATATGATTCACGCAATGGAGCTTGGCGAAGTTGACGTAGTTTTCCCGGTTGGAGGAGGACTTTATTATTCGGAAGAAAACGATATCTATCAGTCAACGCCTCTCGTTTATTCTTCCGTAGATCTTATTTCTTCTCCTGCGCATACACCCCTTACAGCCTTCAACACAGTTGAATCTGCTTCTGATAAGCCTGTAAAAATCAAATTTGCATCAAATCAGAATAATACAATGCAGTATTACTATATCAAAACTCAGTTTCCGGATGCAAAAATCGTCTTTTACCCGGATGTTGATGCCTGCCTTGAAGCTGTCCTTAAGGGGGATGTTCACTGTACGACTGTAAACGGACTTAGAAGCGATATCCTGAAAAACCGGAAATATAAAAAGCTTTTTGTACGTCAGCTTACAGCTCCGGATGCCCGCTGTTTTGGAGTCAGAATTGGAAATGAAGGGCTTTTGAAGCTTTTGAACCGGGGAATCAACATAATCGGAACGGATTTTGCCCAGAATCTTGCCTATCATTATACAGAAAGCCTTTATACTTACCGGCTGGGGGATTTTTTACTGGATAACATTCAGTTTGTAATCCTTATGCTCCTGCTTGTCGCCTTAATCGTAATGTTTTTTGTTATACGCGATGCAAAGCATGCCAGAAAAGCCCTGCTGGCATCTGAATCTGCAAGCAAGGCAAAAACAGCCTTTATGGATAATATTTCTCATGATATCCAGACTCCTATGAATGCAATTGTCGGCTTTACTTCTCTTGCAACTCTGAACATAGAACAGAAGGAAAAAGTCTATGATTACCTCAAAAAGATTTCTGTTTCCAGTCAGCATCTGCTTTCCCTTATAAATAATATTCTTGATATCAGCCGAATAGAAAGCCAGAGTGTTTTTTTGAATGAGGATGAGGTAAACCTTCCTTCCCTTGTAAATGATATAAAGGCAATTGTCCAGCAGGGCTTGAAGGAAAAAGACATTGAACTTGTAATTGAAAAGCATCTTACAAATAAAAATATCATTACAGACAAGCTCAGACTTCAGCAGCTGATTTTAAATATTCTTGGAAATGCCGTTAAATTTACTCCTTATGGTGGAAAAATCATCTTTAAAATCAACGAGCTGCTTGATGCGTCAAATACAGCAGAAAAATCAACTTTTGAAATTTCCATCCGTGATAACGGAATCGGTATGAGCGAAGATTTTATGAACGTTATTTTTGAGCCATTTGTTCGTGAACGCTTTAATACCGGTTTGAAATCACAGGGAACGGGACTTGGGCTTGCAATTACAAAGAGAATTGTAAATCTTATGGGCGGTAAAATCTTTGTAACGAGCCAGGAAGGAAAGGGCAGTGAATTTGTTGTAAAAATTCCTTTCAGACTCTGTCCTGTTCCTATTGCTATGGAAGAACGCGATGAAAGAAGGGTTGATTTTACCGGAAAAAAAGTTCTTCTTTGCGAGGATACTGATACAAACCAGATGATTGCAAAGGATATCCTTGAAAATGCCGGCTTTATAGTAGAAATTGCAAGGGACGGAGTTGAAGCTTTTGAAAAAATGAAACTCAATCCTTCCGGATTTTATGATATAATTCTTATGGATACCAGAATGCCGAATATGGATGGTTATGAGGCAACAAGACATATCAGAACTCTTCCGGACAGAGATAAGGCTCTTATTCCTATTATTGCGGTTTCTTCCAATATATACGGGGATGACAGAACAAAAGCCTTTGACAGCGGAATGAATGCCTATCTGACAAAACCTTATAATATTCCTGTTCTTATGAACACTCTGAAGGGACTTCTGAAAATGAAATGACAGGGGAGGATCTATGGAAAAAAAACTAAATACCGGAAGACAACTTGAGCTGGATCTTGGAAAGGCTCTTATAATCGTAAATCTTGCAACGATTCATACAGTTATAGAATGTTCAACAGACCAGGTGCTGGCACATGGTTTTCCCTATTTTTTTGATTCGATTTTAGGAGGCCCCCTTGCAGCTCCAATGTTCCTTTTTGCTATGGGAATCGGCTTTATCTATACAAGAAAGCAGAATCCGAAGGATTTTTTTATCCGGGGCCTTAAGCTGGGCGCTCTTGCCTTTTCCCTGAATCTTTTGAGATTTTTCCTTCCCCTTTTCCTGGGCTATTTAATTACCGGAGACAGGGAACAGTACCTGCAGCCGCTTTTATACAGGGTATTCGGTAACGACGTACTTCAGTTTTCAGCACTCTGCCTTCTTTTATTTGCCCTTCTTAAAAAACTAAAAATCCCGGATTTTGCCCTTCTTCTTCTTGCCCTTATTATGCGGATTTGCGGCAGTTTTTTAAGTGATGTAGATACTGGTAATCAGATTCTTAACGTGATCCTCGGGCATTTTGTCGGTATTGAAGATGCTCCTGAAATGGTCTTCAGTGATTTTCCACTTTTGCTCTGGTTTATAGTGCCTGTATGCGGTTATATTTTTGCCAAAAAACTGATTTCCTGTGAGAACAAAAAAAGGCTTTATCTTGTAACTTCTCTTCCCTGCCTTATTTTTGCTGTCTTCTGGTTTGCAAGGGGAATAAGCAGAACCTGTGGAATGTTTGATGAAGGGCAGAACGCTTATTATCATATGGGAATGCCGGATATGCTGGCTTCGATCTGTGCTGCTTTTGCCGCATTGGGCATTTATTATCTGATTATAAAAATTCTTCCGCAAAAGCTTATGAATGTAATTGTAAAAATCAGTGCCGCAATTACTTATGTCTACTGTATTCAGTGGATTATCGTAATGTGGGCAACTGATTTTCTTCTATATATTTTACGGGGAAGTCAACTTTTGCCGGAAAAGCAGTCTATTCTTCTGGGCTATGCAATCAGCATTTTGTCGGTAAGTCTTGGTCTCTTCCTCAAAAAAAAGATGACAGAAAAAGCAAAAGCAGGGATAATTCAATAAGGGTAAATAAATGAGTAAAATTCAGAGAAAAATGCTTCGCGGTGTTTTTGCGATGGCTATGCTTATTCTTGTTTTAACTGCGTTAAACGTGGGAATCCATTATTATCGTGAAAAAATGAGCTCTTACACAAAGCTTGCCTTCGGGTATACAAAAGCGGCAGCTCAGTATATCGATGGTGACAGAATCGAAAAATATCTTGAAAGTCTTGAGGAAGATGATTATTACCGGGGTATTCAAAACTTCTTACGTTCTTTCCAGTCTAATACCGAAATCCGATATTTTTATGTTTACGTTCCAAGGGAAGATTATCTTATTTACATATGGGATGCAGATACTTATGAAGGTGCCTGCCCGCTTGGTTATAAAGAAGAGTATATGGCAAACGGAAAGGAAATGTCGTTTTCTGTTTTAAGACCAGATGCCCCTGAAAAACTGCTTGTTACAAAAGATGATACTTACGGCCTTTTGGCCATTGCAAGCTCCCCGATTTTCAACAGTAAAGGAGAGCCGGTTGCAATTGCGGCTGTGGACCTTTCCATGCCGGGAATTATTCATACCTTTGTGATTTATATCCTTGTGATTGTATTAAGTATTTTTATTGTGGTTGCAGTTGGAATGTCGCTTTTCTATCTTTTTATAAAGGGCGGAATCATTACTCCTGTAAAGAAGCTTGGCACAGCCGCAAAAAATATGACTGCTAATATGGCAAGCGGAGAGCATATTAATCCTGATATTCATACGGGTGATGAGCTTGAAGAGCTTTCTGACTGCTTTGTTTCCATGGAAAACGAGCTTCGTGAATATATCAAGGAAAATTCCAGAATCCTTTCTGAAAAAGAAAGAATCGGAACAGAGCTTAAGGTTGCAACTCAGATTCAGGCAGATATGCTTCCTCAGGTTTTCCCGGCATTTCCTGAACGAAAAGAATTTGATATTTATGCTTCGATGACTCCGGCAAAGGAAGTTGGCGGAGATTTTTATGACTTTTTCTTTGTTGATGATGACCATCTTGCCCTGGTAATGGCAGATGTTTCGGGAAAAGGTGTTCCGGCCGCTCTTTTTATGATGATGGCAAAGAGTCAGCTTCAAACTTATGCCTTAACACGGGTAAGTCCACAGAAGGTTCTTGAAACTGTTAATTCTAAGATCTGTGAAAACAACAAGGAAAATATGTTTGTAACAGTCTGGTTTGGAATTCTTGAAATTTCTACAGGAAAAATTACTGCCGCAAATGCCGGTCATGAATTCCCTATAATTAAATCGCCGGACGGAGACTTTAAAATCCTGGAAGACAAGCACGGTTTCCCTCTGGGCGGTCTTGACGGTATGAAGTACAAGGAATATGAAATCCAGCTTGAACCAGGCTCAAAGCTTTTTGTTTACACAGACGGTGTTCCTGAAGCTACAAATTCCAGCGAAGAACTTTTTGGAATGGAAAGAACCGAAACTACCCTGAATGCTGTAAAAGATCAGACGCCGGAAGAAATAATCAGGTCTGTGGGAAGGGCAGTTTTTTCATTTACAGGTGATGCTGATCAGTTTGATGATGTAACAATGCTCTGCCTTGAGTACAAAGGCATAAAATAACAATCCTTTAGCGGATTTTTTTTGACATCTACCTAAAATGAAGTATAATTTTAAAAATGATAGATGAAATTTGCGTCAAAGCTTTTGCTAAGGTTAACTTCGGTCTTAATGTGCTTCCAAAAAGGGATGACGGCTTTCATTGTATCGAAAGTATTTTTCAGACGGTAGATTTATTTGACACCCTGCGTCTGTCTTTTATAGAGGAAAAGATATGTATTGTAGAGTGCCCTTCAATGAAGCTTCCAGAAAAAAATACCATCACAAATGCATACGAGGCATTCTGCTCTCTGACGGGAAATACAAGGGGTGTAAAAGTCATCCTTGAAAAAGGAATTCCCAGCGGAGGCGGTCTGGGCGGCGGTTCTTCTGATGCCGCAGCCTTCATACGGGGAATGGAAAAGCTCTGTAACGTGGAACTTTCTATAGAACAGTATGACCAGATTGCAGAAAAAACAGGCAGTGATGTTTTCTTTTTTATGCATTGTGATAAAAACGGCTCCGGGTGTGCCCTTGTCAGCGGCAGGGGGGAAGTTGTACAAAACATTAAAGGTCGCAGCGATTTGTGGCTTTTAGTAATTTTTCCGGGAGTTCATTCTTCTACTAAAGAAGCATATGACCTGGTAGATGAAGCCTTTAAAAAAGGCAGAAAAAATATTAGTCCAGAATTTTCTGACTATGAGTTTATTTATAATAAATCAATTCAGGAATGGACTTTTATTAATACATTTACACCTGTTATTGCGGATAAATACAAAAAAATCCGTGATGCAATAGGTGCCTTAAAAAAAACTGGCTGTCGTTATGCTGAAATGTCAGGTTCAGGTTCGACGGTATTTGGTGTGTTTACTTCAAAAGAACAAGCTGATTTAGCTTATAATTCGCTTGCTGAAACATGGTGTTGTAAACTTGTGTCTACTATTTAGTGTTGGTTAATTTGTGCGGAGGTCAGAATGCAGATTACCGAATTACGAATCAGAAAGGTTGAGGATGAAGGAAAATTACGTGCGTATGTCACTGTAACTTTTGATGATTGTTTTGTTGTTCATAATGTAAAAATTATTGAAGGAAAAACAGGTTTGTTCATAGCAATGCCAAGCCGAAAAACAGCAAACGGCGAATATAAGGATGTTGCTCATCCAATCAGCCCTGAGTTCCGAAACGAGCTTCAAGATAAAATTCTTGCAGAATTCAATGCCGGACATGTTGAAACTGGCGGGGATTCTGAGTAAAATAAGATACTCATTTTGAGATTGGGCCGTCGTCAAGCGGTAAGACAAAGGCTTTTGGTGCCTTCATTCCACAGGTTCGAATCCTGTCGGCCCAGGTCTTTCAAATGTAAGGGGAACCTTCCAACCGGATGGTTCCCCTAATTTTTTTAAGCATCACTTACAAGTGGTCAGCGCCTGGGCCGACAGGATTCGAACCGAAACGAGCGCGCCGACAGGCGAAAAGCGTGCAGGGATGCACGCGTCAGCGAGTGGAGGCGCCGCAGAGGGAGCAGCCATGGAGGGCTGCGACCGTCGCGGCGAATCCTGCCGGCCCAGGGAATGTTCTCCTTCCGTTTTTAAGTTCCCCTCGCGCCGAGCGTGTAGGGGCGCGAAGCGCGTGCGAAGCACCGACCGTAGGGGAGCCCGGAAGGCGAGTGGGTATTTCGTCTTAGCCCTTATCCTCCTCTTGAGTAAAGACAAAAAATCTGATATATTTCTTGAACATTTATAGAGATATAAGGAGCTTTAAGAAAATGAGTAAGCAGAAACTTGATGCAAAAACTCGCACAACAACTGGTAAAACAGCTGCTAAAAATCTTCGCAAAGAAGGACGTATCCCTGCTGTAGTTTACAATGACAAAGGTGAAGCTACATCAATCGACGTTAGCGAAGTAGAATTCAACAAAATCTGGAGAACTGTAACTCCAACAACTTCTATCAACCTCGTAGTTGACGGAAAAGACAACGCCGCTTTGATTAAGGATGTTGAATACAATATCCGTACAGACAAAGTTTTGCACGCTGACTTCTTTGTCCCAGCTGCAGATCAGAAACTTATTTCTAAAATCAAGGTTCACTATACAGGAACTCCTGCAGGTGTTCTTAAGGGTGGTTTCAAAAAAGAGCGCAATAACGAAATCAAAATCAAATGTACTCTTGCTGACCTTCCAGAAACAATCGTTGCAGACATTTCTGGAATCAACGTTAGTGAAGCACTCCGCGTAAAAGACCTTAAAGTTGGAAAGAACGTTGAGGTTCTTACAGATGCTGAACTTCCATTGGTAACTGTATCTCCAGCCCGCTAATTTTTAAGCGGTTTTGTGATGCAAAGGGCTGTCTTTTAAGGCAGCCTTTTTTTTATGAAAAATATTTCTTTTGAAGAAAAGGTTTTGAAGAATCTCGCTGATTTGGGAATCCGGCCGGCTGAGGGGCTGAGCCTGCGTCTGGGCGTTGCTGTTTCCGGCGGGGCTGATTCGGTCAGCCTTCTTTATGCTCTTTCTTCTATATTAAAGCCTCTGGGGCTGCCTCTTTTTGTAATCAATGTAAATCATAATATCCGTGATGAAGCTGAAAGTGCGGGCGATTCTTTTTTTGCCCGCGATTTGTGCGAAAAACTGCGGGGGCAGGGGGCGGATGTCCATTTTAGCCTGCGTGAGATTGAGAGGGGAAAGGTTTCTGACCTAGCCGGGGAGCGGGGAAAGGGCATTGAAGAGGCGGCAAGGGCTCTTCGCTACCAGCTTTTTGAAGATTTTATCCGCGAAAATCGGCTTGATTATTTGTGTCTTGCCCACAACCAGAATGACAATCTAGAAACGGCTTTGATGCGTTTTTTGCAGGGGGCTTTTTCTGAAAATTACGGGATTGCCTGCCGGCGCGGGAAATTTATCAGACCGCTTTTGAATGTCAGCCGGGCAGAAATTGAAGAATATCTTAGGGCGCGGGGGGCGGAATGGAGGACGGATTCTACCAACTTTGACGACTCCTACCTGCGCAATAATATCCGCCTCAATCTTGTGCCGCTTCTGGACCGGGATTTTGCCGGGTGGAAGACGGCGCTTTTGAAGGGAATGGAAAAGGCAAGCCTTGATAATCAGATTCTTGAAGAATATCTTGAGGCCCGTCTTTCGGCTTTTGATATGAAAATAAGCGGCGGGGAAGTGTCCTTTAGCGCCCAGGATTTTCTTAAGGAAAAGGAAGCTGTGCAGATCCGCCTTCTTACAAAAGCTATGAATCTTGCTGGCGGAGAGGAGGCCGGACGCATTCCTTTTTCTTTTTTGAAGGAAGTCTGCCGGGCTGTAAAAAGCGGAAATTTCATCAGCAAAATCTATAAAAATACCCTTATTTCTTTCAAAAATAAGGCTTTAAAGATAAAAAAATCTGCAAAAATCCAAACGGATTTTGTTTTTTCTGTTATAATAGAAGAAGAAGGAAGATATGCCTTGCATTTTGGAGAGCTTGACGTTGTAAAAAACGCGGCAGGCGGATTTTCACTTTCTTTTGAAGGAAAAGTGATTCTGCCTTCCTGTCAGCTTCCTCTTTGCCTGCGCTCTTCTCTTTTTGATGACCAGATTTTGTGTGCTGATGGCGGCATGAAAAAGGTTTCTGATGTGCTTGCCCAGTGGCACCTTCCTGAATCAGAAAGAGGAAAAATCCCTGTAATCCAGGATTTGTCTGACCGGAATCAGCAGATAATCTGTATCCTTGGACAGGTATTTGGGTTTGATAATTGGATTGTAAAATGAAAAAGTTTGTAATTTTAGCCTTTTTTGCTTTATTTGCCGGCGGGGTGAGTTTTTCCCAGAATTCAGCCTCGGTTGCCAACAGAACAACGGCAATCCGCTGTCTTAAGCTTGCAGAAAGCTGTCTTACCGGAAATGATTTTCAGAGTGCAAAAAGTCAGTCGGAACTTGGACTTTCCTATGACGATTCAATTTCCGATTTGTTTTATATAAAGGCCGCTGCCTGTGTAAATCTTGGCCATAAAAAAGCTGACATTATTAAAGACCTTGATACCGCTTTTGAGAAAAATAACTGGGTTGACTATACCACGGTCGGAGCAAGAATCCTTTATGCGGATTTACTCAGTGACCGCGGCGATTATGAAAAGTCCCTGAAAATTCTTGATGAAGACCCATTTTTGTATTCGGCTGATGCGGAGTTTGTCCGAATAAAAACTTACTATAGAATGAGAACTGAAGATTCTATAAGTCAGGCAAGAAACAAGATTAATGCGGCACGAAGAATTTACGCCGGTGACTACCGCTTTATGCAGTGCTTCTTTTATTTTGAAGTGCGCTATCTTCTTGATGCCGAGGTTCATCATCGCCCTTATGTAATGCTTGATATTGTGCGTACAATTGCGGATGCCTATATTCTTCACCTTCCTGATTATTCAGGTAAAAATCAGGAGCTTGAACTCATGGCTTCTTTTTTTGCGGAAGGTGATGTAAAAGACCGTCTTATACGTGCAATTGACGCCAAGGATATGAGTATTCAGCCTCTTCTTGCGATTGCAGGACTTAGACAGGGGCTTTATTCAGAAAAACAGGCTTTTGATTTATTTTTCCAGACATCACAGAATAAAATCCAGCTTAACCTTCTGGAAAATCTCTGCGACTTGATAAAATCAGAAGAAGTGCGCTACCAGCTTTCTGAAAAGCTTACAAATTTTGAAGGAACTATCCTTGCAGATCTGGATTTTGATTTACAGAACGAGCTTACTGTTGAATATAAAAAGGGCCGTCCTTCAGTCTTTTCTTTCACCCGTCACAACGACGGCCTGGTTGATTTACTTGCAGAATGTGATCTTGGCTCTCCAAAGCACGCTGTCCTGGACGGGAAATATGAAGTCTTTTATTATGACTTTCCGGAAGTAAGCCAGATTTTTGAAAATAAGGGAAGTTCTGAAGAAATCAGCTTTGAGTTTCTTAGAAAAAGCTTTGATTTTAAGTTTTTTGAAATGAAAAGAGATGAAATTTTAAGTGCCCTTGAACTTGATTTTTATATTCCTGAAATTTCTTATGATTTAAGATTTCCAAAGCCGGAAGAAATCCGCCCTTACTGCAATCAGATGAAGTTTTTTGTTGATGAGAGGGATAATGCCAGCGTTGTTTACACAATGTTCGAAGGGCAGCCAGTGGAAGCGTCTTTTTATGAAGGTGACAAGCTTTATGCCTGCTGCAGTTTTACGGACAAACTGCCTTTTATCCGTATGTGTGATTATGACGGTGACCGTTTTTTTGAGACTGAAGAGTTTATTAACGCCTACACAAATGACGGGACGGCAATTCCTGATAATAATAAAATAATGATTTCGAAGGTCTTTTCTGAATTTGCCGGAAAACAGAAGCTTTACCTAAATAAGGTTTGTATTGACCGTAACGGCAATAAAAATATTGAGTTTTCGGAAGAGTATACGCAGGATGGGGATATTATTACAATCTGGGATAATAATGATGACGGAATTCCTGACACAATGCTCGTGAAATATCATCAGGGCCAGGATGGAATTGAAAAGGAACTCACCCTTTACTATGACAATAAGGGCATTGAAAAACTTTCTATGCTTTGTCTTGACGGTATTCCTGTAAAAATCCTGGAAAACAAAACTCGTGAACTGATTGTTTATGCGGGTGAATATGACGAGGTATACTGGATTGAAGAGAAGGGCTCAAAAGAGCTTGAATCTGAGCTTTTGAACAAACTTGGTGAAAAGGTTGGAAATAACCTTGTTCAGGGAAGAACTTTGATTTTTGAAATTGACGGAATTCGTGTAACAGAAATTGAAGTAGGTTCAAAAATATTTTTCAGAATTATACCGGATGATAATTCTGTGATTGAGAAGGTTAGTAGTGATGAAGAAAATAAATAGCTTTTGTTTGACAGCCTTTTTCTGCCTGGAAATGGCCCTTTCTCTTGTTTCCTGCCGGAGTCTTCAGCAGCCGGATAATATAGAAAAACCTCTGGATTATTCTGATTATGATGTTGTTGAGGCTGAAAAAAAGAGAATAAGAGACTTTCTGGAAAAGGAACCTGTACGCGCCTTGTGGCGGGCAGAGCTTTTAGGAAATGAAGAAGTTATTTCTGAATGTGTGGATACGGTTTACAGAAAGTTTAAGGTGGCTCTTTATGATAAGGATTATTTTACTGCCAGCAAGTATTACAAGAGCCTGAAAGCAATAAACCACAACTTTGAAAAAAACGAGACTTCACAGCTGGATGCTTTGTTCTATCAGACTGTTCCTGGACTTAACGGGAAAAACAATAAGGCTCCAAAAACTGTTGCAGACTGTATGCATGCTACGGTAACTATCTGGGTTGACCGCGGTATTAAGGTTCGCAACGGAGCCGGCTATCCTGATATTATCATTGGTTCGGGCTTTTTTATTGATGAACGCGGTTATCTTGTAACAAATCACCACGTAATTGAATCGATGGTTGATACAAAATACGAAGGTTATACCCGCCTTTACGTAAAACTGCTTTCTGATCCGGATACAAAAATTCCTGCCAGAGTTGTAGGTTATGATTCGGTTCTTGATCTTGCTCTTTTGAAGGTTGAAATTGAGCCGGATTTTATTTTGAGTCTTGGTTCTTCAAGTGATTTACAGATTGGAGATAAGGTGTCTGCAATCGGAACTCCAATCGGGCTGGAAGGAACCTTAACTGCCGGAATCATTTCTTCTACTGACCGAAAGCTTCAGACTGTAGGAAATGTTTTTCAGATTGATGCGGCTGTCAATTCCGGTAACAGTGGTGGTCCTCTGATTGACCAGAATATGAAGGTTCAGGCAATCGTATTTGCCGGAATGCTTGAATATCAGGGACTTAACTTTGCAATTCCTGTTGAATATCTTAAGCAGATTCTTCCTTATATGTATAAATCGGAAGCAATGAAAGAAATTAATAAATCTGAAGAAAATCAGCTTGAAGAAGACTCTTCTCTTAAGGTAATCCATCCCTGGCTTTGTGCTTACGGACATACAATGCGAACGGGCAATAAAAAGACCGGACTTGAAGTTCAGTATGTTATGCCGGGCGGTTCAGCTGCTCTCAGCGGGCTTTCTATGGGAGATGTAATTACGGAAATTGATGGTGTAAAGGTTCATACCCTTGAAGATTTTCAGATTTATCAGCTTTCAGCTCAGCCGGGAACTATGGTAAAATGTAATTATAAAACTCCGGATGGTGAAGATAAGTCCTGCCTTGTATATTTTGAAGAAAGGCCTGAGGCTCCACTAAGCCTGATTTACAAGAGTGATTTTATAGACAATTCATTTATTCCGATTTTTGGAATGCAGATAACCCGGGCTTCGACAGAAAGCAAAAAAATCTATAAGATTACAAAGGTTATCCGCGGAAGTGTTGCGGATGAAATGAGTTTTTCTGAAAATGATCAGCTTGCTGTTTATGCAGTAAAATTTGATGAAGAACATAAATATATAATGGCGCAGGTGGTTATTCAGCGCCGTAAAAAAGGATTGATAGACGTGGGGCTGGTATTGAGTGCGCCTTACGACAATCCTTACTATTTCTAATGAGCCGGCAGCCGGCCCGCTTACACAGGAGAATACAATGGATATGAAATATAAGCGCAACTTCTGTATTGTTGCACACATTGACCACGGAAAGTCTACTCTTTCTGACCGCCTTATTCAGAAGGCAAAAATTATCGATGACAGAAAGATGATGAATCAGATTCTTGATAACATGGATATTGAACGCGAGCGCGGAATTACAATCAAGAGTCAGGCAGTTACAATTCCTTATCACGCAAAGGATGGAAACGACTACGAACTGAACTTTGTAGACACTCCGGGCCACGTAGACTTTTCTTACGAGGTAAGCCGTGCCATCGCTTCCTGCGAAGGTGCCCTGCTTTTGATTGATGCTACCCAGGGTGTTGAAAGTCAGACTGTTTCAAATATGTATATGGCTCTGGAACAGGATTTGCGAATCGTTCCTGTAATCAACAAAATTGACCTTGCATCGGCAGATATTCCATCCTGCAAGCACCAGATAGACAAGGAACTTGGCCTGGACGCGGAAGAAACTCAGCTGGTTTCTGCAAAAACCGGAGAGGGAATAGATGATCTTTTAGAAGCAATCGTCACAAAGTTCCCGGCTCCAACCGGCGATCCTAGCGGAAAGCTTGCTGCCCTTATTTTTGACTGCCACTATGACGCTTACCGCGGTGTAATCGTGCACGTGCGAATGAAAGAAGGCACTGTAAAAACCGGCGATGTAATCAAAATGATGAGTTCCGGCGCTGAGTACAAAGTCGAGCAGTGCGGTGTATTTAAGATAAATTACGAGGAAACCGGAAAGCTTGAAGCCGGCGATGTAGGATATATTATTGCCGGAATTAAAACTGTAAGCGACGTTCGCGTTGGTGATACTATTACAAGTTCGGTTGACGGCCTTGAAGAGCCTTTGCCTGGATTTAAGGAAGTTAAGCCTGTTGTTTATTCTTCTATTTACCCAATGGATTCAAATGATTATGAAGAGCTTAAGGAAAGTATGGAAAAACTCAAGCTTAATGATGCCAGCCTGATTTATGAAAAGGATAATTCCCTGGCTCTTGGTAACGGTTTCCGCTGCGGTTTCTTAGGACTTTTGCATCTGGAAATCATTCAGGAAAGACTGGAGCGCGATTTTGACCAGGCTGTAATTTTTACGGCTCCTTCTGTACGCTACAAGCTGGAATTGACGACTGGTGAAGAGACTTATATTGATAATCCTTCGGAATATCCTCAGGGACGAATCCGCTCGGCTGAAGAGCCATATATCAAGGCAAGCATTATTACTCCTGCCGAGTACATTGGTTCTATTATGTCTCTTTGTACTGAAAAGCGCGGAGCCCAGACCAATATGCAGTATCTTGATGAAAAGCGCGTTGAACTTACCTACGAAATGCCGCTTGCTGAAGTTCTTTTTGACTTTTACGACAAGCTTAAGAGTTACAGCCGCGGTTATGCATCATTTGACTATGAATTAATCGGTTATCGGCCTACAGAGCTTGTAAAGGTTGATATTCTTTTGAACGGAAAGATGGTGGATGCCCTTGCTCAGCTTACCTTTAAGGAAAATGCCGTTGATCGTGCACGTAAGTTCTGTGAAAGACTTAAGGATGAAATCAGCCGCCAGCAGTTTAAGATTGCAATTCAGGGCGCTATCGGAAGTCAGATTATTGCCCGCGAAACCGTAAACCCGGTTCGCAAGGACGTTCTTGCTAAGTGTTATGGTGGTGATATTACCCGTAAGCGTAAACTTCTTGAAAAGCAGAAGGAAGGTAAGAAGAAGATGAAGATGATAGGCGATGTTGAGCTTCCTCAGTCCGCCTTCCTTGCTGTTTTGAAGGACAGAGAAGCTGATTAAAAGGTCAGCTTAGATGCCCTCAAAAATGCCTGACGGGCCTGGTCATTATCATGGTAGAAAAGCTGGCGCAGTTTAAAGCCATTGTCTAAAAATACTGTGATTACAGATCCTGTAAGGCAATATCTTTTGCCATATTTTTCAAATTCAAGATGATTCATGCTGCACCTCCTGTGTAAGCCTTCTGTATTCTATACAGTTATTCTCGGTACAGATATAAAAAATTGTTAGAAAAATTTAAGAAAAAAGTCGATTTCTGTGCGGATTCTTTTTAAGAATGAAGTTTCGTATTTGAAATTTATTCCGTCGGCAAAGTGGAGGAATAGATACTCGCGTTCTGAGGCAAGCTTTGTTATTTGATTTCTTTGTTCTTCTGCTGTAAGTTTTTCTTTACCGGTAAGCAGGTCCCGGAGCCTTTCAAGAATTTTCTTTTCTTCAAGCAGGTAGTTTTGAATCACTTTTTTTTCTTCATTGCCGAAGGGAAGTGGTTGGAGTGGGGCTGAAATAACTGTATTGTCTGCCTGTGGTTCTTTATATGGAAGATTAAGATTTATTCCGCAGTCAGAAGAGTCAAAAAGATTTTTTATTCCGCAGAAAAGGCCTTTGAAAAGTTCTGCGTAATTTTTCAGGGTACGGGTTGTATAAAAGCATCTGCCGTCCTTAGAGAGAACCTTTTCTGCAAGCGTATTGAAGGCGGCTGCATAGCTTGCTGGCGGCAAAAGTCTTGTACTGCGAATATGTCTTTCTGCCACGGCCATAGAGCCTTTTGCGTGGGTTAGGCCCGCTGAATAAGAGAAATCAAGACCGTAAATAAAAACAGGAATATCTTCGGAAGAGCGGAAACGGAGTGCATAATAAAGAGCCGTAAGTCCTACAGAGCCGAATGCTTCGTTCATAGGCGGAATTATTTTTTTAGCTGACAGCCTTTTCAAAAATGAGGCTGAGGAATATTTAGTCGTAAAAAAGGAGAGTCTTTCTTTTCCAAAAATTTTATATAGATTAGCTGCCGCAGACATTCCCGCAAAAAGTCGTGTCTTATTATTTTTTGTTCCGATAAAGGCCTTTTTAATTACAGACTGAGCTTCCTCCACAAAAACAGCATCAGCTTTAATTCCATTTTTTAGAAGAGGCTGTAGGGCGGTGTCTGCGCAGATTATGAAAAAATCATCTGCCTTGTCCTTTATTTTTTTTATTCCCTTATCTGTGCTTTCTCCTGCTCCGAATACGATAATAGGTTTTGAAACGCTGCCAAAGAAGTTTGTTATGGGACTTGTTTGGGCAAGTATTTTAAGGTTCTTAAAAAAGTTCTGGCTGTATTTTCTTCCGAATTTTACAAGGGTCATACGGTTTGCCCAGAAGGTCATAATTGCAGTAGTACAGGCCGCTGTGAGTTCATCGTAAAGCTCGTTATGAAACTGAGTTCCGGCGCTGAAGTCCAGGCGGATTACACGCTTAAAAGTTCCCGCAGGTAAAAGCTGCGTGCCCTCCATTGTCGTATAGGAAGGCTGGTTTAAAATTACAGGAAGCTGCTGAAGTTCAGGAAGGGTAAGGCGCGCAGCTTTTTTCATATCCTTTATTTTAGAAAAGTCTGGACGCTCCCGTGAAAAAGCATCCAGCTGGCTGTCGAATTCACAAAGCAGGCAGAAGCTGGAATCGTCAAGTTTTGAAAGGAGTTCTGAAAGACCATAGGTAAGAACCGGCGAGCAGCATAAAAAAAGTGTTCCCGGAAGCAGGGCAAGCTTTTCGATTGTCTGGCAGATTGAGCGTGCCGGGGCATATTTTGAATAGAGAAACTTATTCCTGTAAAAAACAGAAAAGCCCTGCGGCGTTTCCACAAGGCAGGGCTTTTCATTCTGGATTTTTGTTTCCATTAAAATCCTGAATTAGTTATTTTTCATCATCTCGCGGAAGTAAACTTCCATAAAGTGATTTTCGAGTTTGTCGCTCTTAAGAACTGCGGCCTGGGCAGATGAGCGGTCAAAGCCGGAAAGATCCGGGAGACTCTTGTCAGCATCTGCGGCTGGAGCGCTTTCCTTTGAAAGCTGAAGAACAATTACATAGCGGTTCAAAAGAAGAGGTTCAGAAATCTCATCCTTAGAAAGAGAGAAGGCTGTCTTAAGGAAGTTTTCATTAGAATCAGCATTTCTGAAAGCGGCTTCGTCAGAAACAAGTGAACCTGTAACAGAAACGTTTCCATAGTTCATAGGGAAAGGAGCGATTTCTGTTGTTTTTACGCTCAAGGTTGTTGCAGCAGTCTTGAATGAAGTTTTGTTTGCTTCAGCTGCGAAAGCCTTTGCTTTTTCTGTGAAATAGTCTTCAAGAATTGAGTTTTCGTAAGTTACGATGTATGAGTTTACCTGATTGATAAGTGTGTCTGAATTGAAGTCTGGAAGTTCAGCTTCTGAATCAGCCTTGAAGATAGAGAAGTAAGCGCCTGTAGGAATTACTTCGCTTACTGAATCAGCTGTAAGGGCAACGATTTTGTCCATATCTGCCTTTTCAACAAGGATATTTTCAATCTGGTAGCGGTAGCTGTTTGTAAGCTTTCCTTCTGCATTGCTGAAGGATTTTGTTGAGTATTCAGAAACTGCATCTGCAAAAGTGATTTCGTTTGCAACGATGCGTTTTGCAACAGAAGCAGCTGTAGATTTATCATCGACTGAAATTACAGAAAGGTTGTATTTGATGAATTTTTCTGAGTTTGCCTTACCGTAAGCTACTTTTTCTTCTTTTGGATAGTCAGAAAGAGCAAAAATTGCTGCGTTGAAGCCGCGGAGTTTATCACCATAGCTGCTTACAAAATCAAGCTCTTTAGAAGAAGTTTTTACACCGTAAAGTGCAGTTGAACCAACAAGGTCAGAATCTGCACCGAAGTTATCATCATAGAATCTCTGAGAGAAAAGAGTCTTTGTTGCATTTTCCTTGAGTTCACGGATTCTTTCTTTTGGAGTTGAACGGTAAAGCTTTGAAGAATATTTTCCGTTTTCTGAGAAATAAGGAATCATCTGTCTTGTAACAGCTGACTCTGGAACTGAATAGCCGCTTTTTGAAACAGCATCTTCATAAGCATAGTTGAGTACAGTCTGATTGAAAGCGTTGTAGAAGATTTCTGAGTAAGCGTTTGAATCAAGTTCGCGGCCGTACATCTGATAAAGCTGTCCATAGTAAGAAACAGCATTTGCCATATCTGAATTCTGTTCGTAGCGGATTGCTTTTCCGTTATATTTTCCGAACTCCAGCGGCTTCTGAACGGCTTCTCCTGAGCCTGTCATTGCTGGAAGAATTACGAATACGAAAGCACAAATCAAAAGAATGATAAGTGAGCCTAATGTGTATACACTGTTTTTTTTCATTTTTAGTACACCTTATATAAGAAATAGTATTTAATTTTAGCAGATTATCGGGATGTCTGCAATTCCTTCTTGGCCTTGTAGCGGGCAATTGCCTCGTCAATCAGGAGCTCAATCAGCTGAGGATATTTGAGTCCTGCGGCGTCGCACATCTTAGGGAACATAGAGATTGAGGTGAAACCAGGCATTGTGTTGATTTCGTTTAGGAAGACCTCGTTTGTATCCTTGCTGATGAAAAAGTCAACGCGGGAAAGACCGGTGCAGTCAAGAACGCGGTAGGCGGCACAGGCAGTTTTACGGATTTTTTCAATTCCTTCTTCGCTGATTTCTGCCGGAATAACCAGGGCTGCTCCGTTTTTGTCATTGTATTTTGCGTCAAAGTCGTAGAAGGTGTGGGTAGGCTTGATTTCGCCAGGTAAGTAAGCCACAACTTCTTCGGTGTCGCTTTCGGCCGGGAAGGTTACAGAGTTTCCTGTAACGCTGCATTCAACCTCGCGGGCATTGATTGATTTTTCGATGAGGATTTTGTCATCCCAGAGGAAGGCTTCCATAATTGCAAAGCTGAGTTCACGGCGGTTATTTGCCTTTGAAGCACCGTTTGAGCTTCCTGCACAGCAAGGCTTTACGAACATTGGATAGCCCAGTTCCTTTTCTGTTGCTTCGATAAACTGGTCATAAACGTTTGAGTTTAGCATTACGTGGCGTTTCATGCAGACATAAGGTACTACTGGAAGACCTGCGCTCTGCCAGAGCATCTTTGTTTTTTCCTTATCCATTGTGATTGCACTTGAAATGTGGGTACAGCCTACGTAAGGAATGTCTGCCATTTCAAAAAGTCCCTGAATGGTTCCGTCTTCGCCGTAGGTTCCGTGAAGGCCTGGGAAAACTACGTCGATTTCCAGGGCTTTCCCTGCTACAGAAAAGCTTGAGCTTCCGGCACCCGGAAGAACGGATACAAGCTTAGAAGCGTCTTCTGTTATTTTCAAAGGAGATTCGCTTTCTTTAAGAACGCGTTCATATTCTGCCTTGTCCTGAAGATACCATTTTCCGTCTTTTGCAATACCAATCAGAATTACATTGTTTTCTTTACTGATGTTGCGGACAATTGAAGCTGCGGAAATCAAAGAAATTTCGTGTTCGCCGCTTCGGCCGCCGTAGATTACGCAAATATTCATTTTTTTTATTCCCCATTATTTTTTATAATTCATTTCTTCAAGTGCTTTTTCAGCCTCACTGATTTCATCGTAAGGAATTGCACCATTTTTATATATAATACTGTTTTCGTGGGATTTTCCCAATAGCAGAACTATGTCATCTTCTCCGGCCAGACTGAAGGCCTGACGGATTGCCTTAGGACGCTCGTGGGTAATAAAAAGATTTTCTCCCATTTTTTTACCGGCCTTTTCAGCTCCGACTGCAATCATCTTCAAAAGTTCAACAGGGTCTTCTCCGCGCGGATCTTCGTCCGCAAGAATTACAGTGTCACAGAATCGCGCCGCAATTTCTCCCTGAAGAGGGCGTTTTGTAAGGTCACGTTCGCCGCCGCTTCCAAAAACGCAGATCATCTTTCCCTTGCAGCGTTTTCTGATTGGAGGGAAGATGGTTTCGAAGCTGGAAGGAGTATGGGCGTAGTCGATAATCAGTTCAAAAGGCTGTCCCTGATTGATGACTGTCATACGGCCCTTGATTGGAGTTAGTTCCGGTATTTTTGAAGCGACTTCTTCGGTTGAAAGGCCTGTCATGCTGCTTACGGCGATAATCGAAGCCATAAGGTTGTAGGCGTTGAAGGCACCGGGAAGTTTTGATTTTACTTCATAAGATTTGCCTGTGCTTTCTGTTACCGTAAAGCTAAGGCTTTTTGAATCAGAAATGATGTTGGAAGCGGTCATATAAGGGATGCCGGCCGGGATTTTTGGAAGGGCGGCCTGAGATATGGAAGTGCCTACTTCCTTGCCCGCAGCGTCACCTGCCGCTTTTGCAGCGTCACCTGCCGAGCCGGAGTCCGCCTTACGTCCTGCAAGCCCATTAGTTGTGAATCCCCAGACCTTCTGTTTTGTTGCCTTTACAAAATATTCGGCTGATGGGTCTTCCAGGTTCACAATTCCAACCGGAGTGATTTTTACTTTTTCACCGCCTATGGTTTTTGTATGCGCGGATATGTCCAGCTTTCGGAAAAGGTTGGCCTTGTCGTCGCGGTACTGCTCGAAGGTTTTATGGAATTCAAGATGTTCAAGAGTTACGTTCATAAAGGCGCCGCAGTCAAAATTGATGTTGCCTGTGCGGTTGAGGCGGGGTGAAAGTCCGTGAGATGAAGTTTCTACAACTGCATAACGGCAGCCGTTTTCCAGCATCTGATTCAAATGATGCTGGATAATCGGAGCTTCCGGTGTTGTCTGATGCTGAGGATTTGGAACGGCTTCCCCTCCGAATGAATATTCAACCGTAGAAATAAAACCGGCTTTTTTTCCGCAGGCACGAAGAAGCTGCCAGATAAAGCTTACAGTGGAGCTCTTTCCCTCTGTGCCTGTAACACCGATTACGACAAGGCGCTCTGATGGATTGTCGTAAAAGCAGGCAGAAAGAGGTGCCATGGAAAAACGGGCATCAGGAACCTGAATAAGGACCGGCGCAAATTTCGGCTGGTCATCAGAAATGCCGTTATCAAGGGAACGTTTTATGATTGCCTTTGCAACTTCCTGCTGAATGTCGTCAGTCAGCTGCCCCTGAAAAACAACTGCATTGGCGCCCTTTTCAATTGCCTGGGCAATAAAAGTATTTCCGTCTATATGAGTTCCCGGGAGTGCAAAAAAAAGTGAACCGGCTGTGACTTCGCGTGAATCGAATACTAGATTTTCGATTGGAATATTGTTTATTTCGTTTAAGTCTGTGATTGTTGAGCCGTCTGCCGCAAGAATTTTGTGTTCAAATGAAGGCAGTAATTGTGATAGAATTTTTTTCATAAATTCATTTTAATATTTTATGGAAAATCTTTATAGTGGGTGAGGACGATTTATATGTTTGAAGTTCGTGTTGAAGCTGATTTTTCTGCGGCTCATTTTTTGAAGGATTACAACGGAAAGTGCGAGAATCTTCACGGTCATAATTATAAAGTTTACGCCCACGTGCGCGGAAGTGAACTCAATGAGGGCGGAATGCTTCTTGATTTTACAAGGCTTAAGGCGGCTCTCCGTGCTGTCTGCAAGGAACTGGACCACACAAACCTAAATGATTTTGATTATTTTAAGCAGAATCCCAGTGCAGAACGCATTGCCATGTATATTTATGATGGAATTGTGACTTCACTTGCTGCTGACGGAATTGACGTAAAAAATCCGCCGGCCGGCCAGCCAAAACTCTACGCAATCGATGTGTTTGAAACTGATACCAGCCGTGCAAGGTTTATTGCAGATTAAGTGATAGGGTCTCCCTATGGCAAGAATTGCGAATGCAGTTCTTGCAGCAAAGGTTAGGGGCATTTGGAAGTTGGTGTTCAGATTACGACCTTTGCAGCATTCCAAAAGCCGTCGGCCTCTTTAAGATGTGCGTGGTCAAAAGGAATGCCTTCTTCTTCCATCTTTTTTTCTACATAGGTAAAGCGCTTGTAGAACTTCTGATTTGTGCGGGAGAGGGCAGTTTCCGGATCTACGCCAAGTTTTCGGGCATAGTTTACTACGGCAAACAATAAATCACCGATTTCTTCTTCCAGGTGCAGCTGGGCCTTATTAAGGGAATCCGGGGCACGGACTGTAAAGGCTTCCGCATCTTTTTCTTCAGCACGCAGAGCTTCCTTAGCTTCCTTTACTTCGGCAAATTCTTCTGTTATTTTTTCTTCTACCAGCTCGGGCGTATCCCAGTCAAAGCCTTTTTTTGCAGCCTTTTTCTGAAGCTTATAGGCCCGCAAAATCGGAGGAAAGCCCTGAGGCACTTCGTCTAAAATTGAGCCGCCCTTACGGCCTTCCACATTCTGCTTGATTCTGTCCCACTGGTTTAAAACTTCCTGACCGGTTTTTACTTGACCTTTTGCTTCACTAGCCCCTTCGCTCTGAGGAAATACGTGAGGATGACGGCGGATAAGCTTATCGGCAAGCTCTGTAAGAACTTCTGCAACCTTAAACTTGCCTTCCTGCTCATACATATAGGAAATCATTGCAGCGTTCAAGAAAACGTCACCAAGCTCTTCCTTTGCGTGAGCCGCATCATTTTGAGAAATTGCGTCCACCGCTTCAAAAGTCTCTTCTATAAGGTCCCGGCGCATGGAAAGGGGAGTCTGCTCCCGGTCCCAGGGGCAGCCGCCCTTTGCACGAAGAGTCTGAATCGTCTTAAAAAAATATGAGAAGGCGTCGCTGGTTGCCCTTGTAATTTCTGAGTCCACGTTCGAGTTTAAAGCTTCTTCTAATTTTTCATTCATTTTACAACCTCACCGGAACTCCCATTTTATCCAGTTCTTCCTTGATGCCCCCTACCGTGTAAGCTCCCGAATGTACCATAGTGGCAATGAGCGCTGCATCAGCCTTTCCGTCTTTAAGGACGTCTGCCATATGCTGAGGAGTTCCGCCGCCGCCCGAAGCAATTACAGGCACGGGAACGTTTTCTGCTATCATCCTTGTAAGGGGGATTTCGTAGCCGTTTTTAGTTCCGTCAGCATCAATTGAGTTCAAAACAATTTCGCCCGCTCCAAGTTCGCAGGCATTTTTTGCCCAGGCAAGAGCGTCCAGGTCAGTTTTTGTGCGGCCACCATTGATATAAACCCGGTAACCGCTTGGCATTTCGCTGTCACGTGCGGCATCCATACCCAGTACAATGCACTGGTTTCCAAAAATGCGGGCCCCCTCAGTAATAATAGAAGGATTTTTTACCGCCTGCGAGTTTAAGCTGACCTTTTCAGCCCCCGCAAGAATTGTCGAGCGGATATCTTCAACGCTTCCGATTCCCCCTCCTACGCAGAAGGGAATGAAAACTTCCGATGCAACGCGCGAAATCAAATCAAGAATAGGACCCCGTCCCCGAGCCGAGGCGATAATATCATAAAAAACAAGCTCGTCTACGCCCTGTCGGTAGTATTCAGCCGCCATTTCAACCGGGTCACCGATATCAATATTATTCTGGAACTTCACGCCCTTAGTTGTGCGTCCGTCCTTTACATCCAGACAAACAATAATTCTTTTTTTTAACATTTTAATCTCCCAGGAGGGGAAGGCCTTCCCCTGACGATAATAGCAGAACCGTTAAAAAACAAGCCGAGAGGGTTGTTTTAGGTTCTACACGAAAACGTCTCGGTAAAGCTACGCTTTACCGCGCTCTTGCCGTTTAAATCGTACAAAAGTTCCTTAAAATCTTCAGTCCTTCTTCGCCCGATTTTTCCGGGTGGAACTGGCAGGCAAAAATATTTCCGCTCTGAATTACAGCCGGAACTTCAATTCCGTAAGAGGCTGTCGCCTTTATGACTGAATTGTCTTCCGGGCAGATTACGTATGAATGGACAAAATAAACGTCAGCATTTTCTTTTACGCCGGCTAAAATCGGGCTGCCATCGTTTTTTACTTCTATATTATTCCAGCCGATCTGAGGAATTTTAAAGCCCTTTTCAGAAAGACCCGCCTTAATCGATTCAAAATAGCGGATTTTTCCTTTTACAAGCCCAAGACATTTTGTGTCTCCTTCCTCGCTCCAGTCAAAAATAATCTGAGAGCCAAGGCAGATTCCCAGAAGGGGTACGCCGGCCTGAGTTTTCCGCTTCAAAAATTCATCAAAGCCGGTTTCTTTCAGCTGCTGCATTGCATAAGCCGCATCACCCACACCCGGGAAAATAAGCTTTTCGCAATTCTCTAGCTCTTCAGGCTTTTTAGAAAGCACAAAATCAATTCCAAGACTTTTTAAAGCCCGCTCCACACTCGTAATGTTTCCTGCGTTGTAATCAACAATTCCAATCATGGCATAAAGTTACTGAAATGCTTTTTGTCTTGCAAGTGATTTTTTGAAAAAAATTGCCGATATTTTTATTATGAATGTAAATTATGTACAGCTGATTTTAGGCGTTATAAAAGATATCAGGGTGATTGCCACCATTATTGCAGCCCTTTTTATAGTAGAATTCGCAGGCTTTGTTGCCTCCTACCGCAAAAAAGCGCCCAAGCCAAAAAAGGCAAAGGCGGCTAAGGCTGCACCTGCAGCTGCACCTGCTGCGGCGCCTGCTCCTGCGGAAGGTGGAGATGGTGGAGAAGGGGCAGCTGGCGGCAATGCTGAGGGCTGATAGTAAGCCTGTTTTTCCAGAGAATCTTTCCCTTTATTATTTTCCCGCTTTCTAAAAGCTGCGAAAGAATTTCAGACACGTCGGAATGAGTCCAGATTCTCATTCCGATTTTTTTTACGCTTTCTTCGTTGAATAATTCTTCCAGTTCTTCTTCAATTTCTTCTTCCTTGTAAAAAAGTCTGTATTTTTTGACAAGCTGGAAGGCTCTTTCTAAATCTGACTTTTCTTTTCTTACAAGCCTTTTTGCTTCCCTCTCTTTTCTTTCGTTGCACAAATCGCAGCCGTGGCAGTAGGCCTGTTCTGCACCAAGGGCATCCAGAAGCACCTGGCGGCGGCAATCTGTAGTTTCGGCAAACTTTTTCATAGCGGCCTGACGCGAGCCCGGCTCATAGGAAGAATATTTAAGGGAATCCGAAAGACTCCAGAGTAAAATAGCCTTTGCAATGCTGCCGTCCCTGCCTCCGCGGCCGGCCTCCTGGATATAGGCTTCTGCGTTTTCCGGGGCTTCAAGGTGAACTACAGTTTTTATGTCCTTCTTATCCACGCCCATTCCGTAAGCGCAGGTGGCACATAAGATTCCGTCCCGGGAATTATAAAACCATTTTTCAACTTCATCCTTTTCTTCTTTTTCGAGACCTGCGTGGTAAAACTTTGCACAGCCCTGGCCAAAACAGGCATTCAGTTCTTCTGCCATATTTTGGGTCTTAGACCTTGTGCCGCAGAAAATTATCATAGGCTTAAGCTCTTCTTTTGCAAGAAGAAGGGCAGCCTTGCTTTTTGCCCCGCAGAGCTTTACGTAATAGTGAATGTTGGGGCGGTCGCTTTCGCTTCTGACAACGTGAGCCTGCCCCTTAAAAAGGATTTCTGCTACGCGGGCTAAAACTTCCGGCGAGGCGGTGGCGGTAAAGGCTGTGATTACAGGGGGATTTATTTTTTCTATAACATTTCCAAGCTCAAGATAGGAGGGGCGGAAGGAATCTCCCCATTCGCTTACACAGTGAGCCTCGTCAATTGCAATGTGCTTTATCCCAACCTTGCAGAGTTCTTGCAAAAGGCTTCCGCTCCGTAAAACCTCCGGGTTTGCAAGGATAATCTTCGCACGGTCAGGGGCACCTTCCTTTAATTTTTCAAAATTAGTTTTTCTTTCCTCTTCCGACTGGCCCCCGCGGAAAACTACGCACCTTAAACTTCCTTCTTCCATGCGCCGCTGCTGGTCAGTCATCAGTGCAAGAAGGGGGTAAATTACAAGAGTGGGGCCGTCTAAAAGCAGGGCAGGAATCTGAAAACAGAGGGATTTTCCTGCTCCCGTCGGAAGAAGTACAATCTGACGTCCCCGGCAGAAGGAATCATCCTCTTTTTCATAAAAAATCTGTTGCTCTTTCTCCGAAAGTTCCACAAGCTTTTTTTTACATTCGTAGGCCTGCAGAATATTTTCGATTACCATTCTCTGCCAGGGGTAAAGGTATTTTATTCCAAAGTTTTCTTCAGCCGTCTGCCTGATTAAGTCAGGCTGAGCAATTTCTTCTCCGGTTTCTTTTTCCTCAATATTTTCCATACATATAATATGGATTTTTTTTGGAAATTCCGGCAATAAAGCGGCAGAAATTTTTATTAATCTGCAAGAATAATTTCCACGCGGCGGTTTTTCTTTCTTCCTTCTTCCGTTGCTTCAGATGCAATAGGCTCTGTTGCACCTTTACCCTGAGTGAAGATATGAAGCTTGTCGCGCACTCCAAGATTTATAAGGTAATTTGCAACGGCTTCTGCGCGCTGCTCGGAAAGAATCTGGCGGTTCTTTTCTGTCCCCCGGTTTGCGGTATGGCCGGTAATCAGAAGGTCATTTGAATATTCTTTAAGAAGAGAACCGATTTTTTCAAGTTTAACTTTTTCTGACGGTAAAAGAACGTTTGAATCAGGCTCAAACTGAATGTTTTCCAGGCTGATTGTAAGGCCCCGGTTCCCCTTTACGATATTGATGTCCTGCAGTTCAAGATCGTTGATTTTTTCCTGCAGCTTTTCTACAGTTGCTTCATTGTTTACAGATTTATAATCCAGGACCTCTCCGTGGGCTGAGCTTTTGAAGGTGTAGGAAACTCCGCTTATATCCATCATCCGGATCATAAAATTTTCGATGTAATGGTCGATTTCGCCTTTTTCCCTGTCCCACCAGATTTTCTGCCGGGCAAAACCGCTGGCTCCGGCGTAGCTTCCGCTTTCTATTGTACGGCGGGCGAGTGCCTGTGAAAACTCGTAATAAACGTCGATGACGTTCATATTTACGCCGTCAACAATTTCGTCTCCAAGATAGGTGTAGGTGGCAGTGAAGGGGATTGTGATTGCGTCTGTCATTGAAAACATCTTGCGGCAGTCGTGAACTTCCTTTCCCTCTGCCTGCCAGCTTTCCCCGATTTTTACAGGCTCCTTTGGAAAGCAGGGAATATTCTGCACGGTAGGAAGATAGTCATTATCAGGATTTAAAATTTCACCGTTTTTTGTTCGGGTTACGTTTACAAAATCCTCTTCACCCCAGTTCAAAAGCTTTCCGCTTACGCTCATAAGATAGTTTTCGGTTGTCATGTAGTGGGTGTGAAGCTTTGCGCTTCCGTCTTCATTTACGTCTGTAACGGTAGTAGCCGTACGGTTTACAATCTGGGTACGGTTGTTAAGCCTTCCGTTTAAGTAAGCTTCCTCTTCTATAGTAGAAATGTGAAGGGAAGATTCCCCCTTTTTCTGGCGGAATTCAAAAAGCACTCCGTCAGAGTCAGCATTTTTAGCAGCGGTCTGTCCGTAAATGGGCGCGTAAAGGGCAAGAATAACAAAAAATAGAATTACCGGGTAAATAAATGACTTCTTCATACTTTTATTATCGGAAACATGGCAAAAAGATTAAAATCTATTGTTTGACAAGTAAATAATTCGCTCTTAAAATAAAAATGACTTGTTATATTATAATTTGTTATCGCAGGAGATTTTTTATGAAAAAATTATTTTATTTATTTTTAGCTGCATTTTCATTTGCGGTGGTATTTCCATCCTGCAGTAATGGTTCTTCTGGTGACAGTGAATATAAATCACCTATGAATTACACCTTCCTTACAGCAAACCGCTGTTACATCGGTGGTTCCCTTATCTGGAATCCATCCGGAAAAGCCGGCCAGTTAAGTAACGGAACAAAAATTGGTGTGCGAATCGGTCACCTGAAAAAGATTACCGAAACAATTTCTGCAGCTGATGGCAGTAAGAATGAATATACGGTTAAAGGCTCGCTTAATGGTGAGTGGGCATCTCTTTCCGGAGGCTCAGCCGTAACAAAGGTTCGCTATGAGGATGAAGCTTCTAAGGCGGAATACGGCTATATTACCGTAAATGATATAAATCCTGATTCAATCAGTATTACCTGGACAAAGGTTGATTCAAACGAGAAAACTTCTTCGAAAAGCTTTATGATTAAGAAGGGTGAGTCCTGCGATTTGAATGGTAATAATAATCCGGATTTAAAATATGATACTCCTGCAATAAAACGTACCGGTTATGAAAATGCCCGCTGGCTTACCTTCCTCAATGATAATACAACTGCCGAAAATACCATGTATTACACCTTCTCTGCAAAAGAAGTTCAGGCAGGTTATCGTGCCCTTGTTGACGATCAGTCTTCCTCTGCTGATGACGGTCTTTACGGTGTAAACTCAAATAATGACTTTATTTATATCAGTAATTCCGGCAGTACAGCTTTTGATTATGCTTATGGTGATTATGTTGTCTGCATGCCTGATGCCTATACAGAACCAAAGTTTGAAGAATTGGGCGAAATTCCTGATGATAACGAATATTATGATGTCTGGGGAGCTTCAGCAACAGATAATACTAATGTAGATCTCAGCTTTGGCGGTAAAGCTTATGTTGCCGGTAGAGATAATAACTTACTTACCCAGGACCAGTTTGCAAATTTTGCTATTGAATATGCATACGATATCTGGCAGTTCCCTGACCCGGAAAACGGTCCTCTTGCCCTTTACAGTGATCTTGCAGAAAATGATGCTGTAAAGAACTGCCTTGGAGAGCTTCCGGCAAATGCAGCTGCTGCTATTTCTCAGATAAATTCTAAACTTACTGATACCGCTTTCTTTAATGCCCTTGTTGTAGCAAAATCTTCTTTCCTGACTGACGAAGAAAAATCTTCCTGCCTGAGCGCATGGGCTTCTGCCGCAGGCAATGACACAAAGATTAAATACTGCCGTATCTTTATTGATGAATTTTATGATGAATCACCTGATGCTGTTATTGAAGCTCCTGAGCTTGGAACAATTTATCCTTCCATGGTTTTGAATGTCGGAAGCATAGATGCTGTTGATGAAAGCCTGAACACGCTCCAGCATAGTTATACGGAAGATTTAACAGGCGGGGATCGAAAAATCAATTCAAAATATAATGAATTTGTTGCAAACCGTAAGAAAATCAGGGATGAATGGGCAAAATTCCGTCATGTTGATTTGACTTCTGTTGTCATGCTTTCCAGTGCAAGCGGCAACAGGAACCTGAATCCTAAAAAAGCAGGTTTTAATCTTGGCCTTGGTGTTAAGCTGACAGCTTCAAATCCAAGCGGCAGAATCAAAGTTGAAGCCGGTAGTGCTATTTTCCTGGATCTGGATCTTAGTCTTGACTCTCTTAATGCGGCAGTGGATACAATGACTGCCAATGCCGCCGGAAAGTCGATGGAAAAGCTGCTCAAAAAATTCTTCAAAAGTCCAAAGTGCGAAGTAAAGATGGCAGATGTTCAGATTGCAGGTCCTCTTCCTTTTGTTGTAGGTGCCGCAATCAAATTCGGCTTTAATATCAATCTTGGAAACTGGAATCCACATATCTGTTTCTGCGGACTTTACGGTGCTGAATCAAATGTTGAAGTTGAATATGGCGTAAACTGGTTCTGTAAGCCTTATATTCGCGGTAGGGCAGGCGGAAGGGCCTTGTATCCTACAGAAATCTTTGTTGGAGTTGAAAATCCAGATGGAAAAGAAAATAAAATCTCCTTTGAACCATGGTTCCAGATTATTCCTTCCTTTGGACTTGGTTATACGGTTGCAAGTGTCCGCGGATCCTTCCCGATTAAGCTTGGTTCGGAATTTGCATTTAATATAAAGAATTCACAAACAAGCTTTGATTCTTTTGCCATAACCTTTGGTGTTGACTTTAATGCCTACGCGGAAGCAGACATAAAGATTGCAAAGCTGCGTTATGACATAGCAAGTCCAAATCTTGCTAAGGGCAAGCTAAGGTTATATCCGACACCTGTTGTGTTTATAAAACAATAAAATTATAACAAAGGAGTTTTTATATGAAGAAAATAAAATTACTTCTTATTCTTGCAGCCCTGGGAATACTTTTCAGCTGCAGTAACGGTTCCAGTGAGTCAAATTACAAGGAGAAGCCTGTAACCCCTGCTGGAACAACCTTTGCCCAGGAACTTGAAATTTATGTTCCTGAAGTTGATGTTGGTGATGAAGACTACGTTTATGTCTATTTTGCCCCTGAAGGCGCAAAGGTAAGTATTACCTGTGACACTGACCTTGCTGATTTCAGCGGGGAAGTCATAAAGATGAAGGAAGATGATACCAGCGCTGAATGGTATTATGTACCATTTAAGGCAAAAAAAGCCGGTACCTTTACTTTCAAAGCCGTATCTGGAAATAAAATTGACAGTCAGGATGTAGTAATTAAGCCTGTACTAAAGAGCATTATAGTTTCTTCTCCTAAAACTTCCATTGAAGTAAATGAAAGTCTTCAGTTAAAGGTTGCTACAGAACCAGCCGGATTGACAGCTTCAATTTCCTGGGTATCTTCTGACACAAATATTGCTAAGGTTGACGCAAATGGTAAGGTAACTGCAATCAAGCCTGGTAAGGTAAGAATTATAGCTATGGCCGGCAATGACTCTTCCGGGGTAAAAGAATCGGGCATTGTCGCAGGTTATTATGATTTAATCGTAAAGGGCTTTTATCTTAGTGATACAGATTTCTTCCTCTTTGAAAAAGATTCTGATGAAATTGTTACTGCTTATACAGAAGGCTTTGATAATCCGACTATAACCTGGCAGTCCAGTAATCCAAGTATATTTACCGTTACTGGAGACGGAAATAAAGCAACGTTAAATTATGTTTCGGAGGCTTCCGGTTATGCCACACTCACGGCAAATCTTACTTCCACTTCTGGTAATGCTACTGCAACAGCTACTGTATATGTTGCCAAATCTGAACTTCTTGCACTGGGAGACAGTATTGCTGCCGGTTATGCGCCTGTAAAGATTGCGAAGTCTATTACTAATGATGATACAAGTTTGCAGGAACTGGACTTTATTAAAGCCTATAACAAGTATGTAGGTCGTCGAAAAAATGCTTCCAATTATCCTGATTATGTAAATGAATTTGCTCATTCAGCCCTTATCGGAGAGAATATAAAAAACAGCCAAAATATCCGGGTAAGAAGCTATGCAAAAACCGGTGATCAGACAAAACATTTGCTTCAAAAACTCAAGCCTGACTTTGAAGATCCAGTTCTTGGTACCCGCAAAGGTGAAATTCTTGAAGCCGTAAAAGATGCTGATTATATTACTCTTTGTATTGGTGCAAATGATATTCTTCAGCATGCAACCGGTATGACTATTGCAAGTCATAATGCAGATGATTTTGATAAACTGCTTGCAAAGGAATTTGAAACCTTTAAAACAAACTTTGACAGCATACTGGCAACCCTTACTTCTAATAACCAGAAGGTTTTTGTAATGACTGTCTATCATCCTTATATTCATTTTACGGCAGAAAACATTCCTGCTCCTGAATTGAAAGCAACTGCATATTTGGGCTTTATTTCAACTGATAAATTCTTAAGGCTTATGCCGGTTGCAAAAAAATATCTTGATTTATTGAATGAATATATTAAGTCAAAGGCCGCAAGTAATGTAATTGTTGTTGATGTGGCAGCGACAGTTAATAATTTTGATGTTAACAGTCATCATGATTACATCTATGTTTATCCTCAAATGTTTAAGCTGCAAGACCTTGTAATGGATAACGGAAATACAGTTCCTGTCTGGTTTGACCCTCATCCAAGAAAGGCAGGACAGGAAAAAATTGCAGAACTCTTTGTGACTGCTATGAAATAATGCTGTTAATTGAAAATAATTAGAAAGCAAAAGGGCTGCCCCTAAGGACAGCCCTTCTTTATGGAGTTGACAGTTAATCAGCAGAGAATTGGCAAAGGTCGCAATTGAAACTAAAAATGTTAGTTTACCGTACCTTTGCCTCAACTCCGCTTTTGCGGAGTTGACAATTAATCCGCACTAAATCGTATAGACTCCCAGTACTCGTTGAAGGTTTCCAGGTCTTCGCCGACGTCGAGTTTGAGCTCGCAGCTTTCCATTTCTTCGGCTTTGTACATTGGGACTGTTGTACGGAGTTCTTCGGCCTTAGGATTTACAAAGCCCGGGAAGCGGAACTCGTCAAGGAACTTAACGTATTCTTCCGGACGGTGGATAAAGTTGATGAACTTCATTGCAAGGTCATAGTGCTTTGCATTCTTCAAAATTACCATAGAGTCCACGTACATAGGGCCGCCTTCAGATGGAATAAAGAAATCAATCATTTCTTCCTGGCGCTCTTCAGGAACTTCACCGTAAACAACCTCTGCATAACCCTGGCAAACCCAGAAGTCCTCATTTGCAAAAGATTTTCCAAAGCCTTCAGCATCAAATTTTACAAGATTTGGCTTCCACTTTGTGTTGATGTAGTCTGTAATGTCGCCTAAAACCTTGCGGTCAACATTGTTTACAGAATAACCTTTAAGGGCAAGGGCATCACCCATAACTTCACGCATATCGTCCATCATAGTCATATGACCTTTAAGATCTTCGCGTTCAAAAATTGTCCATGATTTTCCGTAGTTGTGAACTTTCTGCTTGTTTACACAGATTCCGGCAGCTCCCATATAGTAAGGAACTGAATAGTCCATGTTAGGGTCAAAAGTAAGTTTTTCAAGAACTTTAGGATTGATGTTTTTTTCGTTTGTAAAAGCGTTGTGGTCAATCTTCTTAAGCATTCCCTGCTTAATCATAATTGAAGTGTAGTCCTGAGACGGGAAGGTGATGTCGTAACCGTCTGCACCAGCCTTGAGCTTTGCATACATAACTTCGTTTGAATCAAAGGTATCAACCTTAACCTTGCAGTTATACTCTTTTTCAAAATCCTGAAGAACTGAATCCGGAGTGTAATATGTCCAGTTAAAGAGGTACAAAGTGTTATCATCTTTTTTTCCGCATGATGATAAAGTAAGAAGGCCTGCAAGAAGAGCAGCACCAGTAAGAAGACTTGATTTTTTCATTCTAGTCCCTTGAAATATAAAGAATCTTGCCGGCGAAGTTAACTGCTCCTGTGGTCCGGTAAGTTATTCACAAATTAGTGACTTGCGGCAATACCCTTAAGTCCTTTTCTAAGAATAAACGCAATGAGACAAGTAAACAATACCATAACAAAAGAAAGTGAATTGATTACAGGTGAAACACCGAAGCGGATCATTGAGTAAACGTAGAGAGGAAGGGTTGTTGAACCAGGTCCTGCCACAAAGAAGGTGATTACAAAGTCTTCAAGAGACATTGTAACTGCCATCAAAAAGCCTGACATAATGCCTGGCATAATTGCAGGAATTACAACCTTTGTCATTGTCTGGGCTTCTGTTGCGCCAAGGTCGCGGCTTGCTTCTACAATCGAAAAGTCAAACTCGTCCAGGCGGGCGTTTACCATAAGGAAAACAAAGGGTAGACAGAAGGTAGTATGGGCTGCAAAAACGGTAAAAAGTCCCAGCGGGAACTTTACACCGCTGAAGAAAATTACCATGGAAATACCGATGATGATTTCCGGCAGAACCATAGGAAGGTAAGCCAGAGTCTGAATAAACTTCTTTCCCGGGAACTTATACCAGTTGATTCCGATAGAGGCTGCGGCACCCAGAAGTGTAGAAACCGCTGCCGAAGAAAATGCAACAACAAGGCTGTTCCAGAGGGCATGCCACAAATCAGCTGAATCAAAAATCAGCTTTTTATACCATATTAAAGAAGGCTGGGTAAAAACTGCTGATTTTCCTTTGTTAAACGAATAGATGATGATTACGATAAGGGGCAGAAAAAGGAAAAGCAGGGTTAACGCCAGAACGATTCTTGAAAAAGAAAAGGACGGGCGTATTTTTTTCCAGGTCTTTTTTGCGTGACGCGAGTTTTCTGACTGAGGAAGAACTGCATTGAAGGCATTGTGTAAAAAAAGATAAAAAGGATGATCCATTAGTTTGTGCCTCCTACATAGTTTTCTTCTTTTGCCATCTTCTTGCGGAGTTTAGCTTCAGCATCGTTACTGCGCGTAATCCAGATGATTCCCATTACAGAAATCAAAGTGATGATAAGGCTGAAGGCAGCGGCCAACGGCCAGTTACGGGTCTTTTGAACCTGGTCAACGACGATGTTACCCAGCATATAAGAATCTTTACCTCCGACAAGCAAAGGAACTGTGTAAGCACCAAAAATCGGAATAAAAGTAAAAATCAGGGCAGAAATAATTCCGCTCTTAATGCCAGGAATTAAAACCTTAAGCATTGATTCTGCCTTTGTTGCTCCAAGGTCGCGGGCTGCTTCGATTAAAGAAAAGTCAAAGCGGTCAACGGCGGTAAAAATCGGAAGAATTGCATAAGGAATATACATATAAACCGAAACAAGAACTACCGCAGTCTGATTATATAGGAAAGGAACATACTCTTTGATTAAGTGCAGCTTAAGCAAAATCTGATTCAGCATTCCGTCGTTGTTCAAAATGCTCATCCAGGCAAAAATGCGGATAAGGGAGTTTGTCCAGAAGGGAATGATTACCAGAAAGAGGAGTATGGTCTGATGGCGGCTTCTTGCCATTGCATAAGCGCAGGGAAGGGAAATCAGAATCGTAATCACTGTCGAAATGATTGTGATTTTGAGTGTTCTTAAAACAATGATTCCGTATTCCGGCTTCATCATCTGGTGGTAAGCCTTGAGGGAGAACTTCCATTCAACGCCGCCGTAAACGCCTTTTTTGAGAAAACTGTAAATAAAAATAATTACAAGAGGCGCAATAAAGAAAATGCAGAACCAGACGCCCATAGGCCAGCCGTAGAAGATTCCAAGGCGGGCTTCGCGTTTTTCCTTGATTAAAGATTTATTTTCCATTTGGCGGCACCTACTTATTTATGTCCTCGACTATGTAAGCGTCTTCTGCCGACCAGCTTACATAAACCTTGTCCTTCCACTGAATTACAGGACCGTCATCCATATAGTCTGTGTGCTGCTTGAATACCTTGATTACCTTGCCGGTGTCCAGCTTTACATAAAATTTTGACTGGAAGCCTGAATAAATCGGCTCTTCTACAATGCCACTGAAAACGTTGATGTCTGTGCGGCCGCCGGTAGAAGGAGGCTCAAGTGTAATGCGGATTTTTTCAGGACGGATAGTAAAGGCAACCTTCTGTCCTTTATCTGTTTTTTCGTAGTCTGTTACCTGCATATAGCGGTCAAGGGCTGTTTCTGCGGCTGTATCAGTTGCAAGAGGTGCCTGTTTTCCAAGCTCAGGAACAGAAAGGGTAGCCATAAAGTCATCTTCACCCTTAATAGACTTGTGAGGAACGCAGTCAACGACCTCTGCATCAAAGAGGTTTGTCTCTCCGATGAACTGGGCAACAAACTGAGTCGCAGGGCTTTCGTAAATTTCGAAAGGTGTGCCAATCTGAAGTACGTGGCCCTGGTTCATAACTGCAATGCGGTCAGAAACAGAAAGGGCTTCGCTCTGGTCATGGGTTACGTAAATAAAGGTAATTCCAATCTGGTCGTGAAGGCGGTCCAGGTCAATCAGAAGGTTGGCGCGCAACTTTGCATCCAAAGCAGAAAGCGGCTCATCAAGAAGCAATACCTTTGGTTCATTGATAAGGGCACGGGCAATTGCAACACGCTGCTTCTGTCCGCCCGAAAGCTGATTAGGCTTCTTATGAATATGCTGGTCCAGCTGAACAAGGTGAACATATTCGCGAACCTTTCTGTCAATTTCATCTTTTGGAAGCTTTTTCAGACGCAGTGGGAATGCAACGTTTTCATAAACGCTCATATGAGGAAAGAGTGCGTATGTCTGAAAAACTGTATTTGAAGGACGCTTATCCGGGCTCAAAGGAATGACGTTTTTATCATCAAAAAGAACCACACCGTCATCCGGGAATTCAAAACCTGCGATAATGCGGAGAAGAGTAGTTTTTCCGCATCCAGAAGGGCCGAGCAGCGAGAAGAACTCGCCGGGCTTAATAACAAAATTGATGTCGTCCAGCGCAACAAAATCACCGAAGTGTTTTGAAACGTGGTCGATGGTAACCTGACTTCCTTTCAACTCAAGTACCCCTTAGAAAAAAATAGCCGTCCATACGAACGGGCATAAAAAAAGTTTTTTTTTACGAAATTTTAAATTTCGCTGTAATGTCTACCATAATGTATATATCGGGTTTTAGCAACAAGTTTTTTTTAATTGACCGGGCTGAATTATTAAACTTTAGAATATAACAAGCCGATAATCATATGTCGGAATTTATTTAAAAGGTGAGCCTATGAAAAATAATACAAATGAACTTATTTACGGACAATTTGTAACAAAAGACGGAAATGTGTCTCCTAATCTCAAAAACGTGAAGATTAAAAATCATTCACTTTTTTCTTCTGATTCTGATATTCACCTTGCGGGCTCTGTGGTAAGCCGCAAAATCCTTTCTGATTCCGAAATCAAAAAAAATAAGGAAAAGGTTGAAAAACGCCGCCGTAAGAGAGTTGCCGCAATCAATAAGAATATTAAGCACTCTCAAAAGGTTGCAAAGCGGGTTGAAAAACTAAATGCAAAAAATCACAAGCTTGCAATGAAGGTTGCAAAAATTGCCGCAAAAAAAGATGCTAAAATCCGCCAGAAGGCAATAAATTCCAGTGTTTCTAAAAAGGGCTTTTCAATCGGTGTAAAACTTATTTCTATTATATCAGCTCTTGTAATCATCTCTCTGGGACTCATCACCTTCCTGGTTTCAATGTTCGTTTCCGGTGATACAAGAATCAGCGCGGAAGACAATAACCTTACAATTAACAGCAGAACAGCCGCAGATACGGAAAACCGACTTAAATCTGTAATGTCAAACGTAGGAATGTTCTTTGACCTTATTGAAGGCTCCGATGATGATGTCGAGCTTGCAAGAAACGCAGCCCTCTTCTTCCGCCGTAATCAGGATGTTGCGGCAGTTATGGTTCCTGAGGAAAACTGGCTTTATACTAACAAGGCCTTCTTCCTGAAAAATGAACTTGATGAAAATCAGCTGAGTGATTATGCCGCCTTTGAAGAAGAATCCGTAAACCTTGCTTCTCAGGGCTCTTACATCCTTAAAAACGCCTCTCCTGTATTTAATCTGCCCCTTATTTCACTTTTCTTCCCTCTGACTTTGAACGGCAGCTTAAAAAGCGTGCTTGTAATTTATTCAAGTGAAGCCCTTTCAGAAAGCTTTGGAACCGGTTCAATCAATCTTTCCTTCTTTGTAAATAATTACGGAGAAATCCTCATTCATCCGGATTCAAGCCTTATGATGAATGACGTAAATTACAGTGAAAATTACATCGTAGAGCGTATGAAAGAAAGCACAAACTCTAACGGTCAGATTACTTTCTTACAGAAGGACGAGGATTCAGATGAAGAAAGTGAATATATCGGAGCCTTCCACAAGCTTTCTAACGGAAGCGGCGCAGTAATTACGGTCGTAAAAACTTCTGTAATCCTTGAAGCGGTAAATGCCACAACAAGACGAAACGTTTACCTCACACTTGCAATTCTTTCTCTGGCAATTTTCATAATTTACGCCTTCTCAAAATCGCTGAGTACTCCGCTCAAAACCCTTACGGCCGTTGCCAACGAAATCAACAAGGCAAACTTCAATACAGAGCTGTTTGAAGAGCTTAATACAAACCGAAAGGATGAAATCGGTGTCCTTATCCGTTCGACACAGCAGGAACGCGAGATTTTGAATACCGTAACAAAGCTTACGAATAAGGGTGTAACTGACGCTATCGTCCTTAAAAAGATTGATTTTGAACCTCACCTCAAGGATATTTCAATTTTCTTCAGTGATATCCGCGGCTTTACGGCAATTTCCGACGGTTTTAAGAACCGCTTCGGTGAGGAATCTGCCGCAGAAATCATCGGATTTTTGAACGACTATATGAGCCGAATGGTAACCTGTATTACAAATACCGGTGGTGTAGTTGATAAGTTTGAAGGGGATGCGATTATGGCCTGCTGGGGTGTTCTCCGTAACGATGACCTTGACTGCGAGCTTCCTCTTGAAGAGCATATAGGAAAAATCCAGAGAAAGACAAACAAGGTACTTTCTGAAGAAGAAAAGGCTGAGCTTATTGCAAAACGAGAGGAATTTGAAAAAACTCACGCCCAGCACATTATGGACGACGCAATTTCTGCAATTACAGCTTCGGTTGCAATGCGTTATTCTTTGATGAAGTATAATAAGGATGCGGAAGCCTTTACAAAAGCCCATGAAGGGGAGCCTCTTGCAAAATACAAGCCTCACATCAGAATTGGTTCGGGTGTAAATACCGGCCGCGCAACCGTAGGTTTTATGGGTTCTGACAACAAGATGGAATTTACTTCTATTGGTGATGCAGTAAACTTTGCCAGCCGAACAGAAGCAAGTAACAAGCCTTGTGGTACAGACCTTTTGATTACAGAAGATACTTATAATCTTTTGAAAAAACGCTACATCCGCTGTCCGGAAAATAATTTTACCATTGCTCCGGAGGATTTGCCTTGCGAGATTCTTGCAGAGCAGATTCCTGTTGAATTTGAAGTAAAAGGAAAGGGAAGTCAGCATTTCTATGCTGTAGTAAACCTTCCTAATTTTAATATAGAAGAATTCTTTAAGAAAGCTGACCCGGCATTTGAAGTTGATAAAGACTGTATTAAGGCAGTTGGCCCTGAAGGACCAAAGGACGTTCACGAGCTCAGGTCAATGCTTGGAATTCCGGAACCGGATTTTGGAGGAGTGAACCTTGATGAAGAAGAAAACAAGATTCAAGTCAAAGACCAAAAATCTGGCTCTTGATTTTCTGGTGTTTTTAGCCTGTGCTTCTGTTTTTGCGGCAAGCATTTGGCTTTTCTGGAATGATTTAAATAAATCCTCAAGCAGAAGTGATAAGGATGCCATCGCAACTATCACTTTTAAGTATAAGGTGGCCCAGAGAAAATTTACCGACCGTGTTGTATGGGAACGACTGCAGCAGAATTCCCCTCTTTACGACCAGGATACAATCCGAACCTCAGATTTAGCCAACGCAACCATCACTTTTTCCGGCGGCGAAGTTCTTGCCGTTCACGAAAATACTATGGTTCAGATTTTTAAGTCCAGCGACGGCGGCGTAAGGCTTTCTGTCGGTGGCGGCGGAGTTGACGTAGATACTTCTGATTCAAAGAGCGGAGCAAGCCTTGCAATCCAGATGCAGGATGGAAGTCAGGTTGCACTTGAAGCGGGTAGCCGTCTTAGTGCAACTTCCCTTGCGGACGGGCAGTCCAGCCTTCAGCTTCAGAGCGGAAGCGGCGTTGTTTCCGGTGAGGCTTCAAACGTGGCTCTTTCTGCCGGAGAAACTGTTAAGGTTGAAAAAGGTCAGGTTCAGAAGGTTCCTCTTTCTGTTACCTCTGTTTCTTCTGACCTCTGGATTTTGAACAGCGAAAAAACTCCTTCTCCTGTTCACCTGGAATGGGTTGCTTCTGAAAGTGACTCTTCTTACGGGGCTATTGAAGAGGAGAATTCAAAACGCTATGTCGTACAGACTTCCCGTTCTAAGGATTTTGACGTAATCGATTCTACTATCACTGTTCAGAACCTCAATTATGCAGATATTCCTGTTACTGAAGGAAACGTTTACTGGCGGGTTTATGAAGAAGCCCAGCCGGAAAAGGCTGTAAATGGAAAAATTCATCTTCAGAATCTTTTTCCGCCAGAGCTTTCTTCTCCGGCAGAAAATTCAGTCTATAAATATAGAAAAAATCTTCCTCAGATTCCTTTCAGCTGGGAAGAAAGTCAGCTTGCCCAGTATTATCGCCTTGAAATTTCTGATTCACCTGACTTTTTTAATTCAAAAATTAAAAAGGATGTTCAGGACTTAAACTGCAATATTTCTGAGCTTGATGAAGGAACCTGGTTCTGGAGGGTAACTCCTTTCTATAATCTTAATAATACAGGATTTAAAGGTCCTTCAAAAATTTCATCCTTTAAGGTTGCAAAGGCTGACGCAATTACAAATCCTGTTACTGTGAGCCCTGCCGATAATGCAAAGCTTTTTTATGTAACTGACACTCTTAATACAAGCTTCCGCTGGAAAAAAGAAGATTTGAATGCCCAGTATGAGCTTTTCCTTTCAGATACAGAGGATTTTTCTTCTATTATTTATTCAACCCTGACAAATGAAAACTCAATTCAGAAGGATTTCAGTGTTGAAAATCTTCCTGTGGGAACTTACTGGTGGAAGGTTTGCCGCTACGAAGTGCCGGAAGAAGGCCTTGAAAGGGAATGGTCGGATGCTAAGACTTTTGAGGTGGCGCTTTACTCTCCAAAAAAGAGCCGAATCCTTTATCCGCCTGATAATTTTTATACGGATTCTGAAAACCTTATGCTTACAAGCTTCAGCTGGAAGCCGGGTGATGAATTTAATGGTGAAATTACCGCTTCCGGAACAGACCAGCTTGAAAGCGTAATTCAGTTCTCTAATAGTCAGGATTTTTCTTCTATAATCTTACAAAAGAAAACTTCTGAAAATCAGATTGATAATCTTTCGCTTGAAGGCGGTAAGTATTTCTGGCGTGTTGGAATGAGAGCCTCTTCTTCAGCTCCTCTTCAGTTTACTCAGGTTCAGAGCCTTACAGTTTTGAAAGAGCTTCTGCCTGTCAATATTTCTTCTCCACTTTCTTCGCAGACCGTTCTGGTATCAGAAGTACGACCTTTGCGTGCCGGCTGGCAGCCTTGTGACAGTGCTGATTACTATGTAGTACAGCTTTTTAATAAAAAAGACGGAAGTCTGCTAAGCGAAAGTAAGGTTAAAGATAATTTTGCTGTCTTTAATACTTCTGATTTTATGGATTCAGCTTTGATGAATCTTGTATGTTCAGTTCATCCGGTTGCAAATGCCACAGAATATGCTGCTGAAAGGGTAGGAAAAGAAAGCTCTGTAGAATTTTCTATAAGAAAACCAGATCCTGTAAAGCTTCTTTCTCCGCTTCCTGATTCTAAAATTACAGGCCTTGATGCCCTCAGAAATCCTCTCGCGCTTACCTGGAAAGAAGGCTTTGACATTCCTCAGCGCAGTCAGTTTGTAATTCAAAAATTGCAGCCAGGTGGAAACTATAGGGATTATCACATAATCGAAAATCCTTCTAAGGAAATCAATCTTGAAGGTCTTACAGCCGGAAGTTACCGCTGGATAATTAATGCCAGCCTTGCCGACGGAAGTCTTGTAAATGCTTCTTCTTACAGCTATTTTAATGTAACTCCTGTTCCAGAGCTTGAAAGACCAGTTTTAAATGAGCCGGAAAAAGGTTATATTATGAACGCAGACTTTTTCAGAAAGCACAGAAGCCTGAGGTTCAGCTGGAGTCAGGTTGCAGATGCAACTGATTACACTTTCACGCTTTATAAAAAGACAGCAGATGGTAAACTTCTGCATGTTTCTACAGTTAAGAATGGAAGGGCAACTTCTCTGAACTTCAGGGATTTGAAGCTTCTGGATGTTGGTGAATTTGAATGGCAGGTGACTGCATATTCAATTAATAAAAAAGGATTTGAGGAACAGCACAGTAAGGCTGCAAGCGGAAGTTTCAGGATCGATATCAAGCTTCCAAAGACTGTAAATGTAAAAAATCCGGGAGAAATCTTCATTGAATAAAATCAGAATTTTCCTTTGTCTGTTTTTCCTCCTTCCTCTTTCTGCATTTTCTGCCGAGCGCCTTGAATGGTCTTCGGATGAAAGCGTACTGGAATATAAGGTTGAACTTAAAAACCGTAAAACCGGCGAAGTAAAATCCTATACGACTCAGAATAATTATATAGATATTTTTGAAAATGACGGAGAATACGAATTCAGGGTTAAGCCTGTTGATATGCTGGGCAGGGAAGGAGACTTTTCTTCCTGGCAGTCTTTCAAAATCACAAAGGCAATGACACCTGTGCTTGCCACAATGCCTCCTGCCGCCTGGAAAATCCCCGAGGCAAGCGCAGATTTAGTTACGCTGCCTGTAGACATTCAGAATGTTTCTGCCAGAACTAAGGTTCAGCTGGTAAATCAGGAAACAAAACAGGTTGTGGATGGAAGCCTTGTAATTCAGTCAAAAAACGGTCTTTCAAAGGCAAGCGGAATTAAGGTTCCTCCTCTGCCTGGCGGAGCATGGAAGCTTGTTGTTACCGATGCCAGCGGAAGAAGCGCTGAATCGGGCATAATTAAAGTTGAAAACCTTAAGGAAGAAAAGCAGAAAAAAGAAGCCCTTGCTAAAGCGGAGGCGGAAGCAAAGGCGGCTGAAGCGCAGGCTGCAAGGGAAGCTGAACTGGCGGCGGCGGAGAATGTGGTACTTGCGGATGCAGGGGACCTTGCCGGTGTGGACTCAGCTGCCGGGGCAGAAGCGGGCCTTGCGGAAGATATTCTTGAACAGGGAGTAAAGAAAACAGCTTCCTCCGCTCAGAAAATCAGAATTGAAAAGCAGATTGCAAAAAAAGTTAGAGGATTCCAGAGGAAAGGAAGGTAGAATATTATTATGAAAAAACATTGCAAGAGATTTAAAGCAAACAGAATCGTGGAAAATCTTCCCGGTGGAGTTCTGATTTACAAGGCAGACAGAGATAACGAACAGATTCTTTATGCAAACCAGGAAATAATTCATCTTTTTGACTGCGAAGATTACGATGATTTCTATAAATATGTAAAGGGTTGCTTTAAGGGTTGTGTTCATCCGGATGATTATGAAAGGACTGAAGATACAATATGGGAGCATATTGATAACAGTATGCTCAATCGTGATTACGTTATTTACCGAATCATCACGAAAAAAGGAATTATTAAGGAAGTAAATGATTTAGGACGCCTTGTAATCGACAAAAAATACGGCGATTTGTTCTATGTATTTATGCACGATTTAGGTCAGAAGGTACAAACTGTAATGAATGCCAGTCATTAGGATTTTGATTAGAATTTATGATTAAAAAAACTGCACGACAGCTTATATTTTTCATATTATTTTTATTCTCTTTTTCTGCAGTTTTTGCAAAGGCTTCGGACGAGCTTTATGATGTTCAGATTCAAAAACAGGATGATAATTCCGGCTCCTTCGAAGACTATTACTTTTTGAAGACTAAGGGCGATGTGCGGAAGGTGGATATAGAGGCTGAGCTGGAGATAGGAAAGTACCGCTACAGGATAGGAAGGGAAGGCTCTGAAGAAGACGCTGATTTTTCTGACTGGTTCTATTTTGAAATTGCTGATGAAAGTGAAAAAAGTGGAAAAGGTCCAGGCTTTGATATTTATGCCGGATATATTTTTCCTGTAATAGTTTTTGATGATGTAATTCCTGATTATATGGGGCAGAGATACTGGCCTTTAAGTGCTTCTGCAGGACTTGATTTTATTCCATTTAAAACTCGTGCAGGTGATTTTGGAATCGGTCTTAAAGGCTTATATTCGCGTATGGAAAAATCCTTTTCAAATTACACTATTTCCGGAAATCTTCTTTCTATATATTTTGATTTGATTTATCAGATAAAATTAAACAGAAGCGGCCGCTGTTTCCTTGATATTCACGGCGGTGCCGGTCTTCTTTATTTCCTTAATTTTACTATTGATTATGATAATTCTGTTTCTACGAAAAGTCTTAACAGTCTGAATATGAGTTTTGACGCTGGACTTGGTATAAATGTCCTTATTACAAAACATCTTTTTGCCCGCCTGAACACAAATTTTACTTATTCTCTTATGCAGGATATGACACTTGGAATGGTTATTCCGGAACTAAGCATTGGAATCCGTTTCTGATAAAGGAAAGCTTATGACTTCAATTATTGTCAGGGATGTTACTGTAAAGGATGCTCCCGCTCTTTTAGAAATTTATTCCTGGTATGTAAAAAATACAGCCATTACATATGAATATGACATTCCTTCTCTTGAAGAATTTGAAAGCCGAATTTCAAAAACTCTGGAAAAATTTCCCTATATCTGCGCAGAAGCTGATGGAAAAATCCTGGGCTATGCATATGCTGGAAGCTTTCACCCACGTGCCGCCTACCAGTGGTGCGCTGAGCTTTCCATTTATGTAGACCGCAACAAGCATAAAGCAGGGCTTGGCCGTCTTCTTTATGATGAACTTGAATCCCGCCTCAAGGAAAAAGGCTTTCTGAATCTTTATGCCTGCATTGCCGTTCCAACATGCTCTGATGACGAATATCTGAATCATAACAGTCAGAATTTTCACCAGCATATGGGCTTTGCCACCGTGGGTACCTTCAGGGACTGCGCCAAAAAATTCGGCCGCTGGTATTCAATGGTCTGGATGGAAAAAATAATCGGGGAACATAAGTAAAAAAAAAATAATTTTTTTTGCAAATTTGTGTTTTGACCTATTGACCAAAATTAGTGAAGAGTATATATTATTAAACATCACGCGGGTGTAGCGAAGCTGGTTATCGCGCTGGCCTGTCACGCCGGAGATCACGGGTTCGAGCCCCGTCACTCGCGCTAAAGCCTTCCAATCCGGAAGGCTTTTTTTTATAGGTATGTATTTTACGGGTATTAGCGCAGCTGGTAGCGCGCGACGTTCGGGACGTTGAGGTCGCTGGTTCGAATCCAGTATACCCGACTATATTAGACGCTTCTAAATATTTAGAAGCGTTTTTTATTTTAAATGACATTGAGCGCTTACCGATGTTATAATTTACCTATGCTAATCAAAAAGTTTGAACCGACATCTACGGGGCTTTGCCGACTTACGCCGGACCAGGGTGCTGTTTTTTATGTGCGCAGGGAATATCTTCCCGGTTTTGATTTTGATTCTCTTTTTGCTGGGGCAGAGTTTGAAAGCGAAGGGGAGATTTCTCTTCTTCTGGACGCAGGCCTTGCTTCCCTGGTTGAACTTAAGGCAATAACTTATCTGGGACGCTGCGAGCAGTGCCGCTTTAATCTTACAAATAAACTTATTCAGAAGGGGTATGAAAAAAAATATATTGCAATGGCCCTGGACTTTCTTGAAAGTAAAAATCTTTTGAGTGACAGGCGTTTTGCCTCGGCCTGGCTGAACTCTCGCAAGACTAATCATTATGAGGGGCGGACAAGGCTTTCTGCAGAGCTGGCTTCCCGGGGAATCGGGCGGGAAGTTGCAGCCGGGGCGCTGGATGAATTCTTTCAGGAAAATGATGAAGAAGAGCTTTGCCGTAAGGCTTATGAAAAGCTTTACAAAAATGGAAAGCGGGACGAAAAGCTGGTGGCTGCCCTTATGAAAGCGGGCTTTTCTTATAAACTGGTAAAGTGTATTATAAATGAAGCGGTGGGGAACGCCATATGAAAAATAAATTAAAAAACGTTGCATTTTTAGCCGGAGTCTGTGCACTTTTCTTTTCCTGCACAAAAACGCCGGAAATGACGCTGGAAGAAATCGAGGCGCTGCAAAAATCCCTGGATTACGACTTAATTCAAAAATCTCTTTCTAAGCCTTACAAAAATCAGGAATTTCAGCCTGGGCGCACTGGCGGAGTCTGGAACGACACTATTCTTTCTGACCCGAAAACCTTTAATCAGCTGGTGGGAATCCGTGACGGAAGCTCTGCGGGGATAATCGGAAAAACTCTGGACTGGCTTTTTGATTACAGCTATGTTACCCGCGAATGGACGCCTCATCTTGCTTCCTTTAATATTGAAGTTGATAAGACGGCACAGACTCTTACTGTTCACTGTACAATCCGCGATGACTCCTTCTGGACTTATTATAATTCTGATAAAAAAATCCCGGTTACTTCGGATGATTTTGTTTTCTGGTACAACGAAATTGACGGTGATGCGGAATCGGGGCTTCGCGGTTATGAAGGACAGTGCATTACGATGGCGGACGGAAGCGAGCGCCACATTGACTGCGTAAAAATTGATGATAAGAATTTCGATTTTATTTTCCCCCGCATTGTGGCTGAGCCCCTTTTGACTGTAAATATGGACTGCTGTCCTTCTTTTATCTATGGGCCTGCCAAGGAAAAGGGGGGAATTAACGGAGTGAAAAATCTTTTCAGCGTTGACTGCGATCCAAAAACTATTCCTTCCTGCGGTAAATATTACCTTATAGAATATGTGCCTTCCCGCCGCCTTGTTTACGCAAGAAATCCTTACTACTGGGAAAAGGACAGTCAGGGAAATTCGATTCCTTATCCAGAAAGCCTGGTCTGCCAGATTATCGGGGACCAGAACACTGAATATCTTCTGTTTAAGCAGGGAAAGACTGAAACTTATGCGCCCCGTCCGGAAGAGCTCAGTGATGTTGTAAACAATCAGAAGGATGAATATAGGGTTTTCAATGCTGATGGTTCTATGGGAAGCCAGCTCTGGTCTTTTAATCAGAATCCTAAAAACAAGGAACAGCCTTACTACAAATGGTTCTGTAAGAAGGAATTCCGCCAGGCTATGAGCTGCCTTCTCAACCGTGACCGCATTATCAATCAGACTTACAGGGGGCTTGCCCAGACTCAGTATTATTTCTTCCCGCCGATAAATCCTTATTATAATGAAAAAATCCAGCTGGATTACCGCTTTGACCCGGTCCGTGCAAAAAAGCTTCTTGAAAAAGCGGGCATTAAGCAGGGGGCGGACGGCCTTATGCGGGATGAAGATGGAAATCCTGTGGAATTTGACCTTTCGATTGCTTCGGGAATTACTGTTACAAACGATATTGCCCAGATTATCAGTGATGAAGCTGCAAAGGTCGGAATAAAGATAAAGGTGCGTCAGACGGACTTTCAGAAGATGGTGGAATCTCTTTCCTATGACTTTGACTGGCAGTCAATTATTATCGGCCTTGGTGTAAACGGCTTTCCTTCGCAGGGCAGCAATGTCTGGCCTTCTTCGGGTAACCTTCATTTGTGGTACCCGCTTCAGGAATCGCCTGCAACTGACTGGGAGGCCAGAATTGATTATCTTTATGAGGAGGGCTCCTATACTGTTGATCAGGCTGAGGCTAAAAAAATCTGGGATGAATATCAGAGTATAATCCTTGAGCAGTGTCCGGTAATTTACCTTATCCGCAGCAGAAGTTTTTTTGCCATCAGAAACCGCTGGGATTTAACCAATTTTTATTATGATAATCTTCGCGGCGCTGAGCTTGAATGGGTATATCTGAGACAATAATTTCCGTCTGTAATTTTAAAATTGCGAATGTAGGAAAATTGTCCTATAATAATATATTATATTTATAAATGTAAGAAGGCGTTGCTGAAAAGATGCGTTATAGAAGCAGAGTAAATCGTTGCATCCTTTTTATTATTCTTTCTCTTTTTGTGCTGACTCTGGCAGGAAAAATCATAAAGGCCAGTTATCTGAAAACTGAGCAGAAGAAAAATCAGGCTTTGATTGATGAAGCGGTTTCAAAGATAGAATACACTCAGGATAAGCTGGCCTATGACCTGGAGCTTTTTCTTCCGCTTACTAAGCTTAAAAATCTTACAGACGAACAGAACGGGCAGATTTATTTATTGATTACCAATTTTTACTATTTAAACAATGATATTAAATCCTATTTTGAAACAGTAGGCCGGGCACTTTTTTACTGTCAGCGGGCAAAAAATTTTGGAGGCACGCTTTATCTTTATGCCAGTATGGCAAAATACTTCCTGCAAATTGGTGCTGAACAGCTTGCATTTGAAGTTACGGCAAAAATGGCTTCCTTTGGTTCAATCTACGAGTGTGATAATGTGCTTTCCCGCATTCAGGCTTTTCAGGTTTATTCAAGTTATCTGATTAATGAAAAGGAGTTTGACAGGGCTTATCTGGCGGCAGTAAAGGTGGTAGAGGATGCAGATCTTGCGAGTATTATGACAAGTCCTGCTATTAAGAATGAATATGAACGAGCCGGCCAGACAATAAAGGCAACAATCCTTCTTAATCAGGACAAAATAAATGAAGCCTATACGATGGCCTGCAGCCTTTTTGAAAGATATGTAAATCCTGATGAGGTGGTATCTCAGTTTTCTGCCTTTGATTTTTATATGCCTCTTCTTGAAATACAGATCCGCTGGGCTGTGGCTCAGCAAAATTTTGAAAAGGCAATTGAATATTTTAAGGAATACGGAAAATACTGCGATATGTTCTTTTTCAAAAACAAAAAGATCCGTATGGCAGGCTTTCTGATGTCTTCACTTCCGCTTGAAATGTCAAATGAACGCCGCGAAATTTATACATGGCTATCTGAAGATTCCCAGTCGCTGGTAAAAAGTCTTGTAAAGGATTATACCTTCCTTGTTTACGACAAGTTCTCTACAATAATGACAGAGCTTGATTTGCAGAACACTATTTATGAAAAGACCCGCGATAAAGTTCGTTCTACGGTTTTCAACCTTCTGCTTGCCGCTGTTATAATTCTTTTGTGTTATACTCTCTTTAATGAAGCCCAGACTGACGGCCTGACCAAGCTTTCTAACCGGGGTGCCCTCAATACAAAGATTTTCTGGCTGGAGTTTTTTAAGATTCATTATTCTGCAATTATGATTGATCTGGACGATTTTAAGAAAATCAACGACACCTATGGCCACAAGACAGGCGACGAAGTGCTGAAGGGCGTAAGCGGCATTGTCCTTGATGCAGAGCATCCTCATATGCGTGCCTACCGCTATGGTGGTGAGGAAATTGTCGTGATTTTTGAGCGTACTTCTTTTGATGATGTAATCCGTCAGGCTGAATCAATCAGGTCTAAAATCTGCCGTCTGAAGTTTGAAAACGAAGTAAAAATCACCGCAAGCTTCGGTATTGGAACAAAGCCTGAAAATCCGATAATTCAGGCCGACGAAAACCTTTACTACGCAAAACGAAAGGGAAAAAATATTGTTGCCTATAAATTGAACAACAAGCAGTATCTGGCAGAGCGTCGTCTTGAAATAAGAAATCCTATGCCTGATACTATTATAATACAATAAAAATAAATACAAAAAAAACGGTAAAAAAATGAAGGTGTGGGATTTATATAAAAAAAAGGCCCCTATGGCGGCTTTTATAACAGGACGGGTAATTACTATGCTCGTTCTGCTTTTCTTTTTAGGCTTTGCCCTCTTCGGGCTTATGGAGCTTGCACCCGGCGATATTGTTGATCAGATGATGAGTCAGCAGATTATGTCCAGCATGAACGGAAGCGGAGCTGGCGGCAAAGGTGAGGGTGGCTCAAAGGCTGAAAAAGACAATCTTTTTACCGAAAAACAGATGGCTCAGCTTCGTGCGGAGTTCGGCCTTGATAAGCCCTTTTACGTTCAGTATTTTAAGTGGCTGGACAGGGTAATCATTCATCACGACCTTGGAACAAGCCTGATTTCACGCGCGCCGGTTAGCTTTTTAATCCGCTCGCGAATCTGGAATTCCGTCCTTCTCAACCTTATTTCCCTTGTTTTTATTACGCTTTTTTCCTTTCTGCTGGGCGTCTATTTTTCCAGTAAGGCGGGAACCCCTACCGACACGGCAGTCACCTTCTTCGCCCTCTTTTTTCACGCCTTCCCGGGCCTGCTTCTTCTGATTCTGGCCCAGCTTTTTGCGGCGGTAACTGGCCTTTTCCCGGTCACAGCCTATCCGGACTTTTCTTTTTCTGATTCGCCGGCAGCCTTTACTTTCAGTTATATCCACCACATTTTCCTCCCGCTTCTGGTGGCTTTTGTGGGCGGGGTAGGGGGCACCATGCGAATGATTCGTGCCACTATGCTGGACCAGATGGGACTCCCTTACATTTTTGCCCTGCGCGCCCGGGGCATTTCAGAAAAACGTGTTTACTTAAATCACGCCTTCCGCAACACCCTCAATCCTTACATAACCGGAAGTGCAAACCTTCTTGCGGGGCTTTTTTCCGGCTCCCTGGTGCTCGAAATTATTTTTGCCTATCCGGGAATTGGGCGGCTTATGTACGAGGCAGTTTTGCAGCAGGATATCAATCTTGTTCTTGCAAACTCTATGTTTATTTCTGCCCTGGTTTTAATCGGAATGGTAATAAGCGATATCCTTCTTGCCTTTGTTGACCCGAGAATCCGCTACGGAAAAGAATAGGAAGGAGGGAAGAAGATGAAAAAGTTTTTAGATTTTCTTAAGACACGAAAGCTGGCCTTTATTTCTGTAATCTGCCTGCTTCTGGTCTATTTTATCATGATTTTTGCGGAGTTTTTTGCTCCTTATCCTTCAACTCTCAGTCATGAGCAGAATACCTATCATCCTGCCAACATCCAGCTGACCCTGAAGGGACTTAAAGTGCGCGAATACCGGATAATCAACCAGTCCACCTGGAAATACGCCCGCGTCAGTAACAAAGAATGCATCCACGACCTGGGCTTTTTTGTAAAAGGCCAGCCTTACCGCATCCTGGGCATCATTCCCGCCAGCCGTCATCTTTTCGGCTGTAAGGACGGCTCCTATCCGGTCTACCTGCTTGGCGCCGACAGCCTGGGCCGCGACCTTTTTTCCCGCATAGTTTACGGAAGCCGCATTTCCCTTACAATCGGCTTTGTAGCCACCGCAGTTTCTCTTCTGCTTGCCATTCTGCTGGGCGGCCTTTCCGGCTACTTTGGCGGCGGCGTTGACTGGGGCATCATGCGCCTGTCCGAGTTTTTTATGCTGATTCCGTCGCTTTACTTCATCCTTTTTCTGCGCTCCCTTTTGAACGCAAAGATGGATTCCGGCGCCTCCTACATGATAATCACGCTGATTCTTGCCCTGGTAGGCTGGCCCGGCTCCGCCCGAACGATCCGCGGAATCGTGCACGCCGTTAAGCGCGAGGAGTTTGTCGTTGATGCCGCCCTGGAAGGCGTTCCCAGCGTCGTAATCATCTTCCGCCACATAATTCCCCAGACCGCAAGCCTTCTGATTGTAAGCACAGCCCTTTCGATTCCGGGCTTTATTATGAGTGAAACAACCCTTTCTTACCTGGGCCTTGGAATTGCCGACCCTGCCGTCAGCTGGGGTAGCCTTATCAACCGCGATATTTCAACCCTCTCCAACCTAAAGAATTTTCCCTGGCTCCTTTACCCGGTCCTGATGCTGCTGCTGGTAACTCTTGCCTTCAATTTTCTAGGCGACGCCCTCCGCGACTTCTACGACCCCTATAATGCGGTGTTTAAAAAACGTAAGCATAAATGTCAGCTGACTGCGAAGCAGGCTGCTGATGTTTCCGTTACGGGCACTGACGCTGGTGAAAAGATTACGACGGAAACAACAACGCCCCCGCTTCTAAGTGTCCAGAATCTCTCCGTTACCTTCGAAATCCTCCGCGGTCATAAATTCTCCTCAATACAGGCTGCCCGCGGCGTAAGCTTCGACGTAAAGTGCGGAGAAATCCTTGGAATCGTAGGTGAATCAGGAAGCGGAAAATCCGTTTCCACAACTGCAATTCCCGGCCTCCTTCCTGCAAATGCTACTCAGAGTGGAAAAATCTTCTACGACGGTGTAGAACTTACTGCTCTCAGCCAGTCACAGCTGCGCGAATACCGGGGAAATAAAATTGCCCTGATTTTCCAGGAGCCGGGCCGCTCTTTTGATCCTCTTCAGAATATAGGAAGCGTTTTCTGGGAAACTTACCGCATCCGTAATCCAAAAATCACTAAAGAAGAAGCCTTCGAAAAAGCATCAAAGCTTCTGTCAGAAGTTGGAATCCCGGACCCGGCAGCCCGCCTTTCAGCCTTTCCTCATCAGTTTTCGGGCGGCCAGCTTCAGAGAATCGGAATTGCCCTTGCCCTTGCCCAGGACTGTCAGCTTTTAATTGCCGATGAGCCGACAACCGCCCTGGACGTAACAATTCAGGCTCAGATAGTTTCTCTTTTACTCCGCCTCAAAAAAGAAAGAAATCTTTCTATTATATTCATCAGCCACAATATCGACCTTGTAGCCCAGATTTCAGACCGCATTGCTGTAATGTATAAAGGAAAAATCAAGGAAATCGGAAGCCCTGAGGAAATCATAAAGTCCCCGAAGCATCCCTACACAAAAGCCCTGCTGGGCGCCGTCCCTCAGTTCGGCAGTCACTACACCCTGGGAAAAATGCAGTCTATAAGCGAGGAAGAGAGGGCACAGTATGAGTAATATTATTGAAGTTCGAAATATATTTAAGCAGTTTAATATGGAAGCCGGCTTTTTCGCAAAAAACCGTCAGAATGTCTATGCCGTAAACGACATTTCTTTTTCACTGGAACGGGGCAGCACCTACGGTATCGTCGGCGAATCCGGCTGCGGAAAAACAACGACCGCAAAAATGCTGATTCAACTTTATAAGCAGACCAAAGGCCAGATTCTTTACAGGCCCGAAGAAGCTTCCCCTTTATATGCTATGAAAAACGAGGAAGGACTTGTAAATCTTTCATCTCTCAGAAAAAAAGAACTGGGACTTTACCGCGAGGAAGTAAAATACGTTTTTCAGGATCCGGCCCGTTCCCTGAATCCGAGAATGTCTGTTTTTGAAGTTTTGACTGCCGGTCTCCGCTATTCTTCTTTATGGCAGGGAAAGGAAGCTGCAATGGAGCTGGCTTCAAAAATCATAGAGGAAGTCGGCCTTAAAGGTGAAGACCTCTTCCGCCGTCCGGCAGAATTTTCCGGAGGTCAGCGTCAGCGCATTTCCATTGCCCGCGGACTTATCATGAATCCCCGCCTTCTTTTTTGTGACGAGGTTGTCAGCGCTCTGGATGTTTCAATTCAAGGGCAAATTATCAATCTTCTTTCTGAGCTCAAGGAGGCCCGAAAACTTACTTATGTATTTATCACCCACGACCTTAAGGTTGCCTGCTACTTCTGCGATAAAATCGGGGTAATGTACCGGGGAGTCCTTGTGGAAGAAGCCCCGGCCAAAGACCTTTATAAAAATGCCCTTCACCCTTATACTCAACTGCTTTTCAGCGGTGCCCGGGGAGAAATCACTTCTTCAAATAAGGAAGTAAAAACAACCCTTACTCAGGAAAAATGCTGTCCTTTTGCCTACCGCTGTCCTCACGCTACGGAACGCTGCCAGAAGGAGCTGCCGGACTTGCGTGAAATTGAAGGCGGCCACCGGGTAAGATGCTTCCTGAATCAGTAATAAAAATAACAAAGAATTATTTGTAATTGTCTGTAATTTAAAATACAATGAAGCCCACAATATAAAAGTTATGAAAACAAAATGCCTAGGGAGAGTATAGCTTAGCAGCTATATCATTATTATTTACCGATGGAGGAAAGAATGGCTAAAGACGCTTCTTCTTTCAAATCGATAAGGGCAAGTTTGGTCCTTTCTCTTGGATTGGCAATGATTGTCATTTCGCTTCTTATGACTTTTATGATTGGTCGCACTGTTCTTAACAGCAACAAGCAGCAGATTACTAAAAGTATTATTACCCTTACAGAAAAAAAAGGTGACTCCGTAGAAAAAAGAATGACCGAAATGGTTTATTCTGCGGAAGCTATTTCAGGTCTTCTTGGCGGTGCCTGGGCAATTCCAGAAAAAAAGCGTAAGTCTTCTGTAGAGCAGGAAGTCCGCTCAATGGTAAAAACTTCTTCCATTGATTCTGTCTGGGCTTACTGGAATCCCGGTATGTTTGACCACAGCGATTCAAAACGTGCAGACCCGACAGATAATCCTACAGGTCAGTTTAAAGTACATTATATCCGCGACAGAAACGGACGAATCAAAAATGATATCGTAACGGAATTTTCACCTTCTATGATAGAACAGAGTTCGAATGCTCCCTGCGCCTTTATCAGCGAACCTTCCGTTATTACACTTGACGGAGAACGCGTTTTAAGTGCCAAGGTTTTCAGCCCGATTCAGAACTCTCTGGGCCAGCGCTCTGGTGTTGCCGGTATTGATATCGTGCTTTCAGGTCTTGCCGGAATGATGGACGGCTCTTCAATTTACAAGGGAAGCGAATGTCTCTTCCTTTCTTCTACCGGTGCAGTTCTTGCTTCATCCGACGGAAGTAAAGTTGGCTCTGTAAGTGAGCTTTATACTGATAAGGAACTGAATCCTTTCTTTGTTACAAAAAATGAGGAAACAGGACAGCCCGACGGACAGACTCAGGCAATCACTGCAAAAATCAAAAATGAAAATAAATTTGTTACGATTGTAAAAACTCAGGTAGACCGCACAGGTGCCTTCTGGTATTTCGTTTCGACTACTCCTGTAAAATATATGAACGAAAATGCCTGGAAAACTATCTGGAATATCGTTTTTGCCTTTATCCTTCAGATTGTAATCGTTATTGCTCTTGTTTATGCAATCGTTACAAGAATTACAAAGCCTCTTAAGATTACGGTAAAAGCCCTTCAGAATATCAGTGAAGGTGACGGTGATATGACTGTCCGTCTTCACGCAAATCAGAAAAATGAAATCGGCGCTATGTGCGAAAGCTTTAATAAGACAATGGAAAAGCTTTCTACTTCCATTAAGGATGTTAAGGCTTCCAGCGAGGAAATGGACGGAATCGGAAATGAACTCAACGATTCTATGGCTCAGACTTCAAATGCCGTTGTCGATATTACCTCAAGCATTGAATCAATCCAGCAGCAGATGCAGGAGCACGCTGCCGGAGTTGAAGAGGCCCGCTCGGTTGTTGAACAGATTGTAAAGAACATCAAAAAGCTTAATGACAATATTGAAATTCAGGCAAACAGCGTTACGGAATCTTCTGCCTCTGTTGAAGAGATGACTCAGAATATCCGCAGCGTTACAAACATCCTTGAAAACAACCGCCAGTCAATCAATTCTCTAGAGCAGGCTTCGGAATTAGGTCAGGCTCTGATTGATAATACGGCAGATCTTTCTACTAAGATTCAGGAGCGCTCTAAAGGCCTTCAGGAAGCATCTTCGGTTATTAAAAACATTGCAAGCCAGACAAACCTCCTTGCCATGAATGCCGCTATCGAAGCTGCCCACGCCGGTGAACGCGGGCAGGGTTTTGCTGTAGTTGCCGGGGAAATCCGAAAGCTTGCGGAGGAATCAAGTTCTCAGGGAACTAAGATTCAGAATGAACTTAAGGATGTTCAGAACCTCATTGAAGAGGTCAGCGAATCTACAAAACAGGTTCAGCAGCAGTTTGCAAGTATCTTTAACCTTACAAAAACTGTAAGCGAGCAGGAGCTTGTAATTGATGAAGCAATGAAGCAGCAGAACAAGGGCGGTGAGCAGGTTCTTGAGCTGATGCATACAATTAATAATATTACCGGCAACGTAAAGAACGACTCTGACGAAATGATGGAAGGAAGCAAGCAGGTATCTTACGAAATGGATACAATTGCCAATATGACAACCTCTGTAAATAACAACGTTAAGAACATGACCGAAAAAACAGATGCAATCAGTGAACTGTCTAAAAAGGCTCATCACTGTGTAGAGATGAACGTTGAAAGTATTGCAAAGCTTCGCAATGCAATGAACAAGTTTAAGGTTGAGTAGGCCGGGGGTAATGTTATGAAAAAGATTTTTTGTTTGATTATATCAGTTTTTCTTGCGGGCAGCATTTTTGCCCAGGTTGATTCGGAGCTGCCAAAAGGGCAGGTGGAGCTTTTTGACGGTTTTGAAAACGGTAACTTCTGGATTTGGGCCGGTTTTGATTATGACCAGTGGGGAAGTCACAAGATTTCTGACGGGGCAAACCTTACTAAGGACTGGGCTTCTGAAGGCTCTCATTCGCTTGAACTGACTATGGAAGCTATGGATGCGGCTTCATCAAAATCCGCTACCTGGTTCTATGACGGAACTAATGATTTGTCAGGAGCAAGATATCTTGTTGTGGATATTTATAATCCTGAAAATTACACCTATAACATTGTTGCCGTTATGCAGGCCACTAATGAATGGAAGTGGTGTCAGGCCGCTCAGTATTATCAGATTCCAAAGGGTAAACACACCGTAGTTTATGACTTCCGAGAGCACACCCAGTTTTTGAATGACGTTCACCGCATTCTGATTAACACCGATAACTGGGAAACTTACCCCAAAGAATCTCATATCTATATTGATAACATAAGAATCATCAAATAATTACTGTTACAAAGGCATTCTGGTTTCTTTATTAATATTTAAGTTCTTAAGAATAATTGAAACTTTCCCTGCTTTCCTGTAGTATTAGGCAACGAAAATCAATTCTTGGGGGAATCAGAATGCCAACACCTTTAGAAAACTATCTTGCCGCTACAAACGGAAAGCCAAATGCCGCTATGACAGCCTATGTTGCAAATCTTCAGCAGGTTGCAGCTGTCGGTCCGGATATTGCCGCTTCAATCGTAAACGAACTTGAAAATCAGAGAAGCCACCTTAAGCTTGTTGCCAGCGAAAACTACTGTTCGCTCAACGTTCAGGCTGCAATGGGAAACCTTCTTACAGACAAATACGCAGAAGGATATCCTGAGCACCGCTATTATGGTGGATGTGTAAATATCGATGCAGTTGAAAATACTGCTGCCCGCGAAGCTGAGGCTCTTTTTGGCGCTGACTATGCTTACGTTCAGCCACATTCCGGCGCAGATACAAACCTTGTAGCTTACTGGGCAATTTTGAGCGCAAAAGTTGAAACTCCTACCCTCGAAGAACTCGGCGTAAAATCATTGAATGACCTCACAGACGAGCAGTTTGATGCACTCCGCAAAAAGTTCGGAAATCAGAAGCTTATGGGACTTGATTACTCTTGTGGTGGTCACCTTACTCACGGATACAAAATGAATGTTTCTGCCCGTATGTTTGAATCTCATCCATACGGAGTAGACCGCGAAACAGGCTTGCTCGACTACGATGCAATCGAAAAGCAGGCAATGGAAGTTAAACCTCTCATTCTTTTGACAGGTTTCTCTGCTTACCCACGCAAAATCAACTTCAAGCGCTTTCGCGAAATTGCAGACAAGTGCGGAGCAGTTTTGATGGTAGATATGGCTCACTTCGCTGGTCTTGTAGCAGGAAAAGTATTTGAAGGCGACTTTGATCCAGTAAAATGGGCAGACATCGTAACTACTACAACTCATAAAACTCTTCGCGGTCCTCGCGGTGCTATGATTCTCTGTAAAAAAGAATTTGCTGATTACGTAAACAAGGGATGTCCTATGGTATTGGGTGGTCCTCTTGGTCACGTTATGGCAGCAAAAGCAATTGCTTTCAAAGAAGCCCGCACTCCAGCTTACCAGGCATGGGCTCAGCAGGTTGTAAAAAATGCTCAGGCGCTTGCTGAAGGCTGTAAAGCTCATAACATTCCACTTCAGACTGGCGGAACAGACAACCACCTTATGCTCTGTGATGTAACTGTTTACGGTCTTACAGGAAAACAGGCAGAAGCGGCCCTCTTCAAGTGCGGTGTAACTGCTAACGCTAACGCTCTTCCATACGACAAGAACGGTGCATGGTGGACTTCAGGTATCCGTATCGGTACCCCAGGTCTTACAACACTTGGCATGAATGAAGCTGATATGAAGGAAGTTGCAGATATCATCGACTTCGTTCTTAAGAACACAAAGCCTGGCGTAACAAAAGAAGGAAAGCCTGCTAAGGGTAAGATTGAGATTTCTGATGATACAGTAAACGCTGCCAGAGCACGAGTAAACAAGCTGCTGGGCGCTCACGTACTTTATCCGGAACTCGACCTGGACTTCCTGAAAAAAGAGTTTGTAAAATAATTTTTATTTTCATCAAAAACGGCATATAATATTTGTATGCCGTTTTTATATTTTGATTTTCGTAAATTTCTTGAGCCTGATTGTGATCGTGCAGCTTTTATAAAAAGTTATCTGAATCGAATCGGGCTTAACTGTCCTGTGATTCCAATTGATGGAAAAAATCACCTCTATGTAAGCTTTCCAAAAAAACAGTATAATCCTATGTTCAAGATAAAAACTGTTATCGCCCATTATGACCGTTATCCGGGTTCTCCGGGGGCAAATGATAATAGTTCTTCTGTATATTCCCTTTTGAAGTGGGCAGAACGCCTTGTTCAGCGTCCCGGCATCCATAACGTAAGAATTATTTTTACTGACGGCGAAGAGGCAACCAGTGGTGGAGTAGCGGCTCAGGGGGCTTTTGGCCTTGCCCAGGCCTTTAAGAAGCTGGGGCTTACAAAGGATGATGTTTTTGTTTTTGACTGTATGGGGCGGGGCGATGTTCCTGTTCTTGCGGAAGCTAATTTTCCTCAGACTGTTCCTCAGGCCTTTATAAGGGAGTTTAACGAGCTTGAAAACCGTGCAGAAAATCTTCTAAAAAAATCGGCCAATGGAAAATGGGTAAGGGCTCCCTGTAATTTCAGTGATAATGCGGGCTTTATTGCAAACGGGATTCCCGCAGTTGCCTTTACAATGCTTCCCTCTGATGAGGCAGAAGGCCTTTTCCGTTTTGAAAGACACCCTCATTCCTGGGATTTGCTGCACACCCCTGATGATAATTTTGAAAGTCTGGAAGAAGAATCCTTTGAAATTACCGCCGCAATTCTTGACGAGCTTGCAGACCTCAGAACTCTGGCAAAATAAGGCTTTTTCACTTTAAAAATCTTCCTTTTATGATATAATAAAATTGTGTTATATAAGGGGGCTTTCTACAAATTGCCCCCCCCCTATAAGACCGTATAGTTATATCTATCGTGGGGGATTTTATGAAAAAGTTCAGTTTTTTTGCCGCAGCCTTCGCCGTGTTTTTTTCTTTTGCGTCCTGCAATCTTTTAAGTAGTGATAAGATTTCTGAAACGGGGAGGGCAGAATTTTCTCTCAGTCCTGAGCTTGCCCGCGCTGTCATTGATTCCCTGCAGGCTGATGAAGGGGAATCCAATCCTCATATGAGGCAGAACCTTTCTATAGAGGTAAAGCTGACCGGCGAGTATTCTGCAGAAAAATCCCTTCAGATTGATGTAACAGACCTTAATATTGAACAGAAAAGCGAGGACCTCAAAAGTAAAATTGAGGATAAACTTACCTCCCAGACTATAGTAATTGATTCGATTCCGGCAGGAAAAAGAGTCTCTGCTGATGTAAAGGTTTATCTGGTAAGCAGCCACGGCGATATACAGATGAAAAAGGATATTCTTGTTAAAGGAAAATCCGACCCGGTAACGATTTCTGCCGGTGATAATTTAATTTCGGTTGCCCTGAGTATTGTTTACAGGTCTTATCCGGTAACCTTTAATCTTTCTTTTGAGAAAGCAGGCGGTGACTTTACTACATGCAGGAGCGTTGATTTGTATGCCGTAAAAGCCGATTCTGATACGGTTCTTAAGTTTTTCAGTACTTTTGCAGAAGGCCAGGGAAGTTCAACTGATTTTTATAATATTCTGAATGGTCATTTAAATCCGGATTGCTTTGCAGAGGCCTACTGGTATAAAGATTCAGAAAACAAAGATATCGACCAAACTGCCGTTACAGAAGATGCAATGACTCTTTCCGGCAAAATCTACCTCCCATTTGATGAAAAGATAATTGTTGTTGCCCTTGCCAACTTTACCGGCCTTACTTCTGAAGGCATTAATTACATTTGTCACGTACCTGGCAGCAGTATGGCTGAAGTTATGTCGCATGCCTTCGTGCCGGATGCCGGTGGTAATACAGTTGAACTGAAGTTGAATAAGCTGACAGTTTCGACACAGTATGCTTTGTATAAACAGCAGGATTCAGGAGGATATGAATACTCTCTGGCGGCATATCCTTCTGAGGCTTTCTCACCTACTTTTACAGCTTCCACTGATAATTTCTGTTTTGATGCTGACGGTTATTTTTATGTGCTGGATAATAATAGTTCTGCTTGGCAGATTAAGACGAATAGACATGATACGATTACTCTTGCTTTTTCGCCTTCGTCTATTACTGTTTATGGAATAACAGTTGATAAGAAGACGAATGTTTTTTATTTGTATAATTATTCTACTTATTCTGGAGCTCAAAAAATCTATCAGTTTAGTGATTTGATTTCGAATGGTTCTACTGATAATTCTAATTTTTCTGTTCCCCTAAATTCATCTGATTATTCTCCGAAATATTTTCCAAAATTGTTTGCGGTGCATGATGGTAAATTTTATATATTTGCAAATACTACAAATGATTCTTCTATGACAGCTCTTGATGGTAGATTATTTACCGCACAAAATAATGGCAGTTCCATGCTTTCAGTAGATAGCAATTTTGTGGATCTCAATACTGAATTACCTGAAATAGGTGTTGATATTACAGCTTCTACATCAATTTCTGACATGATTTATCAGGATGGGGCATTATATTTGCTTGTCAGAGAATATGACAAATGGTCTAACGAAAATACTTACTCAACAAGTACTTCGCGTGGTGCTGTTATAAGATATGATATTAAGACTAACTCATTATCAGCAGTCGGCTTCGCTTCTGAAAAATCGCTGACAGAGTTTACTACAGGCTGTACATACAATGAAACTCCTGTTTATAATTCGCAAAATTTGACAGATTATCATATAGAAGCCTTTACCTGTTCAAGTTCTCCTTCAGAGATTCTTTTCAAAACTCCATTTGATAATTTAAATTCATATTTCGCTGGTCCTCAAAAGTTTATTGCTATTAAGCCGAAGAAGCTTGTGATTTCTGATACCGGTATTGCTTTCTATACTAATAGTGATAGTGCTGTTTGCTATAAGAATGTTAATAGGGGTGTTGAAGTTGATTTGGGAAGTCTTTCTATGAGTGGAAGTACAGATGTTGCGGAAGAATTTAGTTCTCCTGTAACAAAGCTTCCGCCAAATACATCAGGGGTACCTGTAAAATCAGGTGTAGAATTGATAGGAAAATATAAATATGATTCAGCTAGTGGAAATTTCCAACCATTTACTACTTCCTATGGACTTGTATGCCCATATTTTATCAAAGGTGAGTAAGTAATTTGCCTTTCCACCGCCGTTCCGCACCCTTAGTTTCCATATGCATCCCTGTTCACAATACCGAGCGTCACCTGCCGCGCTGCCTGGGCTCGGTAGCTGAGCAGGATTTTCCGGGGCTGGAGCTTGTCCTTATAAACGACAATAGTAGCGGTAAGGACGAAAAGGGCCGGTCGTGTAAGAAAATCGTCCGCGACTTTGAGAAAAAATCAAGAATCCCTGTGGTTTATATCGAGCATTTTTCCTATGTGCCCCTTCTGGAAACCCGGCGGGAGCTTGTAGAGCAGGCTCACGGTCTTTATATCCTGATGGTAGACTCTGATGACTTTCTTGCGGCTGGGGCGGTAAAGACTCTTTATGAAAATGCGAAAGAATCTGGTGCTGACATCACCTGTGCTACAGAACGCATTTATCATCTTAAAGACGGAAATCCCCAGATTACAGAAAATCATTATTCTGTTCACAAAGAGGGCTCTCTAACCGGCCGTGCAATTCTTGATTCCTGGCTCAATGGCGAATCCTCAGCTTTTTTATGGGCCAAGGTGATTAAGCGCGAGCTTTTTCTTACCGCAATGAACGAAATCCCTTATATGGACTGTTCTTTTTCGGTCGATACGCCAATGTACTTTTTTATCGCTTATTACGCAAAATCCTATTATGGAATTAGTGACCTGGTATATTACTATCTTGAAAACGAAGGCATTACAAGCAATAAAGAGGTTTCGGACCTTGAAGTCTGGCGCCGTCAGTGTACGGTTTCATCCTGTTATTCACTTCTTTTGACATTTGAAGGCGACCTTAGCGAAGAAGAAAAAGAAGGTATCAGAAAAATGTCCCGTCATTTTATCCGCAATTCTATTTTACGGCTTCGAAATTGTGTCATCCCGGCCCTTCAGCCCCAGGCCTACGAAATCCTCTGCGAATACTGGGGAAAAGATTACGTTGAAGCAATCGAAAAACTGATGGAAGAAAATCAGAAGCCCGCTCAGTGATTGGAAAGAAAAACAAATCTGTGATATAATTTTAAAATCATAAAAAAAGACATTTGGGTGGGAAAATGGCTTCTACAAAAAAATCAGCGCCTGCTAAAACAGCACCTAAGGCTGCGGCAGTTTACGACGAATCTTCTATTCAGCATCTTGAAGGCCTTGAGCATATCCGTCTGCGCCCTGGTATGTATATTGGTTCTTTGGGCGACGGTTCTAACGAAAACGACGGTATTTATATTCTCTTAAAAGAAGGTGTTGATAACTCTGTTGATGAGTTCAGTCAGGGCTTTGGTAACCGTATTGATGTTGAAATCAAAGACGGCCGTGTAAAAATCCGTGACTATGGCCGTGGAATCCCTCTTGGAAAGCTGGAAGACTGTGTAAGTAACGTAAACACCGGTGCAAAATACAATAACTCTGTTTTTAAGCAGGCTATCGGTATGAACGGTGTCGGAATCAAGGCTACTAACGCCCTTTCGTCTTACTTCCGTGCTGCTTCTGTCCGTGATGGAAAAATGGCTGTTGTTGAATTTGCCAAGGGAAACAAACTTTCCGGCAAAACAGGAAACGCAAAACCTGGCGTGCCAAACGGAACTTATCTTGAATTTGAGCCGGATAAGGAACTTTTTGGAAAATATAGCTTTAACATGGAATATGTTGAAAAACGACTCTGGAACTATGCTTACCTGAATCCCGGACTTTTGATTAAGTGTAACGGTCAGGAATATATCAGCCAGAACGGAATTATGGATCTGCTCAGTCACGAAATGGGCGGTGCAGACAAGGCTCTTTACAATCTTTTTGACTACAAGGGCGAAAATCTTCAGTTTGTTTTGACTCACGGTGCCAGCCTTGATAAATTCATCTATTCTTTTGTAAACGGCCAGAGCACAGAAGACGGCGGTACCCACGTAACTGCCTTCCTGGACGGTTTTACAAAGGGAATCAACGAATACTTTAAGAAGGATTATGATATCCGCGACGTAACAAGCGGTCTTTATGTTGCCCTTAAAATCGGGCTTGATAATCCTATGTTCACAAGCCAGACAAAAAATAAGCTTGGTAACGTAGAAATCCGCACTCCAATCATTAAGGAAGTTCAGATTGCGGTTGATGACTGGCTGCGTCATAACCCTGACATTGCAGGCCGCATCGAAGAAAAAATCATTAAAAATCAGAAGGCCCGCAACGAAATCAACAGCGTTACAGACAAGCAGATTCGCGAGGCTTCTAAATCCCTTATGCTTAAAATTCCAAAGCTTAAGGACTGCCGCTACCACCTGCAGGATGGCCCTAAGGGTGCAGAAAGCATGATTTTCATCACTGAGGGTGATTCTGCGACAGGTACTATGACTCATGCCCGCGACGTAACTTATCAGGCAATTTTCTCTCTGCGGGGTAAGCCTGCCAATATGTACGGAATGAAGCGTTCTGCAATTTTTGATGTAGAAGAGCTTAAAAACCTGACCTTCAGCCTTGGAATTCAAAAGGATATTGAAGGGCTGCGCTATCAGAAAATCATCATTGCAACCGATGCCGATAACGACGGCTACCATATCAGAAACCTTGTAATGACCTATCTTCTTTTGTACTTTGAAGAGCTTGTTTTGACAGGCCATGTTTACATTCTTGAAACTCCGCTTTTCCGAGTCCGCAACAAGACAAAAACCGTTTACTGCTACAGCGAAGAAAGCCGCGATAAGGAAATCAAAAAGCTTGGTTCCAGCGCTGAGGTAACCCGATTTAAGGGACTTGGAGAAATCAACCCGAGCGAGTTCGGTCAGTTTATCTTCCCGAGAAAAGAAGGTGAAAGTGAAGACAAGGGCATGCACCTGACCCCTGTAACCATCCAGCAGCTTAAAAACGTGCCGGAAGTCTTAAAGTTCTACATGGGCAAGAACACCCCGGAAAGACGCGACTTTATTATTCATAACCTGGCGGCGGAGATTGACGCTTAATGTAGCTTGAGCACTGCGAACGTGAAAAATAACACGTTACACTTTTGCTTCTTGAATAATACTAAAGTTATGCACTATAATTAAACTTTCACAATCACTTTTAGCGAGGTTGTTATGAGTTTTGATTTGAAAGGACGCGACTTTTTAACGCTTAAGGATTTTACTCCGGAAGAAATTATCGGGCTTTTGGACCTGGCAGCAAGTCTTAAGGAAAAAAAGAAGCTTGGAATCCCTGTTGATATCCACCGGGGTAAAAATATTGCCCTTATTTTTGAAAAGACATCTACCCGTACCCGCTGTGCCTTTGAAGTTGCCGCTCACGACCTTGGTATCTGTACAACCTACCTTGCAGAAGGCAGCCAGATTGGTAAAAAAGAAAGCATTGCTGATACAGCCCGCGTACTTGGTCGTATGTTTGACGGAATTGAATACCGCGGCTATGGTCAGGAGCTGGTAGAGGCTCTTGCAAAATACACAGAAGTTCCTGTCTGGAACGGCCTCACTAACGAATATCATCCTACTCAGATGCTTGCCGATATGCTTACAATCCGCGAGCATTTAGGAAAACTCAAAGGGCTTAAACTCGTTTATTTTGGTGATGCCCGCTACAACATCGGAAACTCCCTGAGTATCGTTTGCTCTAAGCTGGGACTCAACCTTGTTCTCTGCAGTCCTAAAAAATATGCTCCAAATGCGGCTCTTATTGAAGAGTGCAGGGAATGGCAGAAGGAAAGCGGCGGCACAATTACTTTGACAGAAGACGTAAAAGCGGCTGCAAAAGATGCTGATATTATTTATACTGATGTCTGGGTAAGTATGGGTGAGCCTGACGAAGTCTGGGCTGAACGCATTGCTGACCTTAAAGCTTATCAGGTAAATGCAGACGTAATGAAACTTGCAAAGCCTGAGGCAATCTTTATGCATGATTTGCCTTCCTTCCACAACCTTGAAACAAAAATCGGGCAGGAAATTGGGCAGAAGTTCGGTCTTACTGCAATGGAAGTTACAGACGAGGTTTTTGAGTCAAAACAGTCTGTAGTTTTTGATGAAGCTGAAAACCGTATGCACACAATTAAAGCGGTGATTGCTGCAACATTGGGAAATAATTTTTAAGAGGTAAATTATGAATGCTATTATCACTGTTGTTGGTTCAGATAAAGTTGGAATTATTGCTAAGGTTTCGGAATTTCTGGCAAGTCATTCGGTAAACATTGCCGACATCACCCAGACAATTCTTTCAGGAAACTTTGTAATGATGATGATGGTAGATTTGTCTAAGGCTGATGTCGCCGTTGACCAGCTCCGCGATTCTTTGACAAAAAAAGCCGAAGAAATGGGAGTTGAAATCAACGTCATGGCAGAAAAGGTATTCAGCGCTATGCACCGAGTATAAATGCGAGTTTTCGCAAGAAAACTCGAGGTGGCGGAAAGTCAACTAACGGTTGTAGAAAGCCTTTTTACCGCCACCAACTATGCTACCGAGTTTAAAACCCTCTGTTTGGGTGAGGACCTTCCATAGGGCCGTTGTTAGTGCTGCTGGACTTAGTATAAACGCAGCTTGAGCTGGAGGTTGAAATGTCGCTGACACTTGTAGTGCCGCTGCTGACTTCCGGCAGTTCTACGTAAAGATTATGGAAGGTGCTTCCACTGCTTGCACTTACCCCGCTTACAGCCTTATAACTTGTGCCTGTCTGAATCTCAGGGCTTGATAAAATCATAATATAGTTAGAGCTTGTGCTTGTTCCAAAGACTGATGGAATTGTGTATGCAAATACCGGATTTGACGAAGAGTCTTCAAGTGCAAAGGTAGTATTTCCGCTTCCAAAATAATTTCCGCTCAAAACAATTGTGCTCTGACTGCAGGCTGAACTTGTAGGTGCAGAGTAATTGTTGGTTCCGATTCCCACAAGAAGACCACCTGTTACTGCAAAGGTATTTGAATCGCAGTCGAAGGCACATTCAGGTGTTGTTGAAGTAAGGGCTACGAGAATACCGCCTGCAAGTTTAAGCGTTCCGTTAGAATCAATTGCATCATTGTTTGAAGAGTAAGCGAAGATGTTTCCTCCGTAAATTTCAACCTTTCCTTTGTAGCCTGAAGTTTCGCGGCTGACATTCAGACAGTCATCAGTTGTATTCAACTCGATAATTCCGCCTGTAATAAAGAGGGCCTGTTTTCCTTCAATTCCTTCCGGAGAAAGTTTTGTTTTTTCGCTTACACTTTCGCCGTCCGCATCTGTAAATGTGTAGTAGCTCGAACTTTCATCCTGAGGAGTGCCTGTCGTTTTTATGCTGATTTTGCCGCCGGTAATCAAAACAAATGGATAAGGATCATCAGTTGTGTCAGAAGATACAGCGTCTTCATCAATATCCCATTTTGCACTTATTCCCTTGCTGACTGTGGTAGATGTGATGGAACCTCCGTTAATCACGATGTAGCCTTCACCAATGTTTGAATTTGCTTCTGCATCATCTGTGTCGTAATCCCAGCCTTCAACAATAATACCCCGGCTCTGGTTGTTGGTGTGTGTTCCTGTTCCGCTGATTGTGATAGTACCGCCGTTCATTACAAAGGCGTTTGCGGCCTGGAAGGCATTGCGTCCTGTAGAATTGACTGTGTAAGTTCCGCTGTTTACCTGAATATAATCATTAGAGAAGAAGCCGTGCTTGTAGCCTTCTGTCAAAGTGATGGAACCGCTTCCGCTCATAATAAGAGGGCCTTTTGTGTAAATGCTTCCTTTTTTGCTGGAAGTCGAGCTGTAGTCTGTTCCGTAGCTGCGTCCGTCTGTAAAGCTGTTGCTGCCCTCTGCTACAAGGTAAAGAGGATTTTTCTTATCCATCTCTATACAAGGATACTTTCCGCTTGTAAGGCTTACGCTGTTAAGATAGATGGCTACGCTGTTGCTTTTGTTTGCGCTGATAAAAAGTGATTTTCCGCTGGCCGTACCGCTTATAACAAGCTTGAGGTTGTTGCCCTTAGAGCTTGAATCTGTAAGGGTGATAAGTCCTGAGTCAGAAAGTGAAATGCTTATGTTTTCTGACAGCTGGCTGCCTTCTGAAGCAATAGTTGAGAAAGTGCTTCCGTCCGCGCTAGCAGATAAATCAGAAAGATTGATGTAAATCTGATTTGCAAAAGAAATGTTATCCGGCTTGAGGGCTGTAATAAGATTTCTTTGTGCAATATTTGGAGAATAAGAGTTACTCCATGAATAGATGAATGAAGGCAGGCCGTTTGTTGAGTTTGTTCCAGATGGCAGGTTATTGAAGCTGGTAATTTCTGTTGTAATGCTTGTTGTACCTGTTGCCGACTGAGGGCTTGTAGTATTTGTTGTAGTAGTTGTTGTCGATGTAGTTGAACTGCTGTTTGCATTTGATGAAGTTGCCGAAGCAACATCCATATTACAAGCTGAGAAAATGGTAATAGATACCAAAAAAAATAAAGTTAGTTTTTTCATATTATTAAGTATTGTGCAAAATTTGTCCCAAATCTTGAAAAAGCAGATAATAGAGTTTAAAAGTTTGTTCAGTGCTCATAAGTTATAAATAAATTTTTGCTTTAATTAGCTAAGACTTTTTTAATATTGACTTTTAATTATTGTTTATTTTTATATTTGAGTTTTATAATAACGATTGTGAAAAAAATAACTGTGGCCTTTTTTTCTATTCTAATATTCTCTAGTTTGTGTTTTGCTCAGCCCGGAGGCGGAGCCGGCGGCCCCGGAGGAGGATCTTCGGGCGGTCCTGGGGGTGGAGGTGGCCCTGGCGGTGGCAGGGGAGCTCCTTCCGCCGGAATGGCGCCAGGTATGGGGGGTAGAGCTCCTAACAGCCCGGCTTCTCCAGGTTCCAATCCTCCGCCACCACCTCCCAAAGGAGGAACTTCTTCAGGTTCTTCTTCGTCTCCTGCAGTTATTAATTACCGTGGTCAGCGCATATTGCCTTCTGATGCTCAGCTTGAGGTACTAGGCAGCTCCTTTGTAAAGAAGAATAATGCCTTAAACTTTGTGATTTATTTTAATCAGGCCCTTGCTCCGGAAAAATTTACCAGAGAATCTGTATTTTTTGATGGAAAAAACATTGAATATGATGTTATTATTAAATTCAATAGAAGAGCAGATTCTGTAACTATTGTATTTCCTCAGTCGTTTAATTCAGAGGAAGATATAGAAAAAGTTCCAGTTCTGCTGAAAAACATCCAGACATTTGATGGAAAACTTATAGAGGAAATAACAGTAAAATGAAAATTCTAGTAATTGAAGATGACAAAGGAATCACAGATTACCTTATTCCGGAGCTTAAACATGAAGGCTTTGAAACTGTTACCGCAAATACCGGCAGACAGGGAATTGAAATGTTCCAGAATGAAAAGCCTGATCTGATTCTTCTGGATGTAATGCTTCCTGAATTAAATGGAATTGAAGTTTTGCGCCGCATCAGGGAAGTTTCTAATGTGCCAATTATTCTTGAAACTGCCCGTGGTGAAACAATTGATAAAATTAACGGACTAAATGCCGGAGCTGATGATTACATAGCTAAGCCTTTTGAAATTGAGGAGCTGATTGCCCGTATCAATGCAATTCTCCGCAGGGTAAATACCCAGGATAAAACTGATGTTGTACTCCGCTGCCGTGATCTTGAAATGAATACCCAGAGCATGAACGTAAAAATCGGCGACAAGCAGCTCTATCTTTCAAAAACAGAATATTTTCTTTTGAAGCTCTTCCTTGAAAACGTTGGCAAGGTTATTTCCCGTGATGAAATCCTTGATGCAATCTGGGGAAAAGAGCACTTTATTGATGAAAATATCGTTGACGTTTATATCGGTTATCTTCGTTCAAAAATTGCAGATGTTGATAAAAGTGAGTACATCAAAACTGTAAGAGGAATCGGATACATAGTTGAAAATTAAATCCGGCTTCAGGAAGTTTATAAATTCCTTTCCCTTTCGTGCCTCGCTCAAGTTTTCTATTGTCGTAGAAATTTCCATGATAATTATGTTTCTGGTTATCATGTGGACTTTGAATAAATCTCTCAGAATTCAGCAGGGAAATGACCTGACTAACAGCTGTAATGAAACTGCAGAAATTCTTGAATTATGGAAAGATTCGACAAAAGAGCCATATTTCCACTTTCCATTTTATGTGAACTACAGTGTTTATGATGTTGAACTGGGCTTTGTAATTTTTACCAACGATCCATTTATTCCGCAGAATCTGAAAATAAAAGAAAAGCCTTCGTATTACTTTGAAAAGAATTATTTTTCTGACGGCGACCTGATGATTATGTATTATAAAAAGGCCTTTCAGATTAAAAATCCTGTTTTTCATAAAGGTAGAAAAACTTCAGAAGTGATTATTACAACAAGTATTTATCTTGATTCTGATTATTTCAACAAACTTATAAAAATGCTGCCTAAGTTTTTGATTCCTCTTCTTGCGGTAATTCTTATGGTTTCCTTTGCAACTTCCTTTATAATGGCGAAAAATACAATTCGTCCGATTGAGCGCATTACCAGAGAGGCAAAAAAAAGAAGTATTTCGAATATTGATAAGGCGCTGCCGGTTTCAAGGCACCTTGATGAAATTGATGAGCTTGCCCAGACCTTCAATAAGCTTTTCATTCAGATTAAAAATGATTATGACCGCGAAAAGCAGTTTTCAAGTGACGTTTCCCATGAGCTTAAAACTCCTGTTGCTGTTATAAGCGGGCAGGCAAACCTTCTTCTGCGCTGGGGAAAGGATGACCCTGTTCAGCTGGAAACTTCTCTCAAAGCTATCAAGCAGGAAGCTTTTACCATTCAAAATATTATTGATACTCTGCTGCAGATAAGCCGTTATGAAAGCGGTCTTGTAAAGCCTGAATATACTAATTTTGATTTGCGTGAGCTTTTTGAATTCATTAAAAAGGAAACTGAGTTTTTGGGACATGAAAAAAAGGCTCAGGTTTCGATAATTCTTGATGAGGATATGGAGCTTTTTTCTGAGCCTGAAATGCTTCATCAGATTTTTACGGTTTTCATTTCCAACAGCCTTAAATTTTCTTCTCCGGATAAGGAATGTAAGATTAGCCTTGAAGCCCACCGGGTAACGATAAGGGGAAAGAAAAAGCTTATTCTTATTGAAAGTGATAACGGGCCGGGCTTTGCCGAAGAAGACCTTCCAAAAATTTTCAACCGCTTTTATATGGGAAGCCAGTCGCGTACCCGCGATATAAAAAAACACAGCACGGGACTCGGCCTTTCAATTGCAAAAACCCTCTGCGAATCGCTTGGCGGAAAAATAAACGCCGGCATCAGTGAAAGCGGCGGGGCAAGACTTAGCATTGTCTTTGATGAGAAGAAGGTTTTAGTTCCAAAAGCAGATAGTTAAAAAGTAATTATTTCCTCATAAATCTGGATGGCATACTGGTCTGTCATTCCGGAAATATATTCGATAATGCATTTTGTGTAGGATTCTTCGTCATTTACGTCAAAAACTACCGGCGTATCAAAGTGCATAATCTGCTTTTTATTGATAAAGTCGTGCTTTTCTGAATTCCAGGCGCGGTAATTTGTGTGTTTTATAAGCCATTCTTCAAAGGTCAGACAAAGTTTTGGATAGAGGCGCAGGGCAAGGGCAACCCTTCCGTTCTGAGCGTAAAGCCAGGTTCGTTTTAAGGTTCTGAAAATTGTTTTTATGATGTTTTCAGCATAGATTGCAAACTCTTTAAGGCGCCAGTGGCTGTAAATCTGGCTGAAATTGAACTTTTTAAGCTCCAGAATGAAGCGGAAATATTCGTCTGAAAAGCAGAGTCCTTTTTCCGGGCTTGACTGCTCGCAGAGGTCAACAATCAGGTCGTTGATTAAAACTGTAGTGTTTACGGCTTTTCCGCTTCGAAGGGCGTGGGCACCTTTTTTTTCAAAGCCCAGTGTGGAGCCTACAATTTCGCGCAGCTGGCGGTATGAAGCCATATCGATGATGTGGTAGGTTCTTGCATCTTCAAGGTCCCGGCCCAGGTAGGCAATTTTATCTGCGATTTTTACAACGCAGCCTTCCCAGGTAAAGGGCTGGGTAAGTCCCGGCCGCTTCATCGAATATAAGTCTATTGCTTCCTTACGGGGTTTTATACCCTGCTGGTCGATTTCTCCACAGTGGCAGATGAGGCCGTCTCTTACTCCGTAGGTAAGGTTAAGTGTTTTGTGGGTTCCGTTAGGGTCTTCAAGAGTTTCTATAAAATCTGCAAAAAAGAGGGAGTTACGTTCGTGCCAGAATTTTTTAGGCGCGTTGTGGCCTTCCTTCTGTTCAAGCAGCTTGTTGAGGCAGTCTTCTCCGTGGTGGCCGAAGGGAGCGTGTCCAATATCGTGACCCATTGCAATGGCGTTTGTAAGTTCTGTATTTAGTCCAAGGTATTTTGCAATTTCCGTAGCAACTGAAGCTACGTGGGTAACGTGCTCCATACGGGTACATATGTGGTCATCATGAGGGGCAAAAAAGACCTGTGTCTTATGCTTAAGGCGGCGGAAGGCCTGGCTGTGAAGGAGTCTTGTATAGTCACGTTCAAATTCCGAGCGGATTCCGTTATTTCTTGAATAAAGTTCTATTTCGCGTTTGTTGGCCTGCTCCCATTTTTCACTTCCTGGAAAACAGCCGTAATCTTTAAATGCATCTTTCATACTATGATTTTAATGGTGAAAGCTCTGTTACTTCAAGATAGGAATAGGAAATGTCTCCGTCGAGGGTTGCAACTCTGTAGGTGCCTGTAATTGTGATTTCCTGGTTTTCTTCAGGATAATCGACAGGGTAGCTGTGTTCTCCAAGCCATTTGAATTCCATGCCCTGTTTGCAGCAGGCAAGGGCATCCGGAATTATGACTGCAAAATAGCGTTCGCCGGAATTTTCATCCACTACTGAATAGAAAAAGCCGTTGACTTTGATTGTTTTTCCTACATAACTGTCGGGGTCGATAATCATATCGAAGATGTAGGAGTAAATCATATTGGCGTGGAGCTTTGTGAGGTCTACGTCGATTTTGCCGGAAGAAGCGGGAGGAAGATTTTTAGCGGAAGGCTGGAAAGGGGCAGGAGTGCGGACCGGCTCTTCAAGGCCTTCGGAGGAGGCAGGGGCGGGCGGCAACTGTTTGCTGCTTTTGGCATTACAGGCTGCCAGTGACAGGAGAATAAAAACTGTAGGAAGGAGATTTGCCGCCAGACCTTTCATCTTTTACCGTTCTTTTATGGCTTCTATTATATAAAAAATGATGAAAACGAAAATATCTGCCGCCACGATTGTACTGCCGACCGGTGTGCCGGCCAGGATTGCGATTAAAAGGCCCGCTACCGCGCAAACGACGGAAATTACTGCCGAGCAGATTGTCACGGAACGGAAGCTTTTGAAAAGGCGCATTGCAGAAATGGCGGGAAAAATTACCAGGGCTGAAATCAAGAGGGAGCCTACCAGGTTCATTGCGAGTACGATGATTGTTGCTATGATGATGGCGATTGCAAGGTTGTAGATGCTTGCGTGGGTTCCGACTGCGGTTGCAAAGTCCTGGTCAAAGGTAACTGCGAAGATTTTGTTGTAAAAAAGGATGAAGGCTATGATTACGCAGATTGAAAGGATTGTGCAGAGGTAAACCTCGCCTTTTGTCAGGGTGAGGATTGAAGTGGAACCGAAGAGGGTAGAGCAGACGTCGCCCGAAAGGTTTGAAGAGGTTGAGAATACGTTCATAAGAAGGTAGCCAAGGGCCAGGGCACCGACCGAAATCATTGCGATTTTTGCGTCCCCCTGGATTTTTGTGTCTTTTCCGGCGCGAAGCAGGAGGATGGCACTTAAAATTGTAAGGGGCAGAACCAGGTACATATTGTTTGTGATGTTTAGAACAGAGGCTATTGCGATTCCGCCGAAGGCTACGTGAGAAAGTCCGTCACCTATAAAAGAAAAGCGTTTGAGGACCAGGGTGACGCCCAGAAGTGACGAACAGAGGGCAATCAGAATGCCGACTATGAAGGCGTAGCGTACAAAGGGGAAGCTGAAATATTGAATCAATGTATCTATCATAAAAACTTAATCCTTCCTGTGAGTGGTACCTTCTGGCGGAAATCTTCTTTTTTTCCGAAGAAAACCTCGTCGCCTATGTGAAGGATGTGAGAGGCGTACTTCATTGCGGCCTGTATGTCGTGTGAAATCATGATGATTGTGATGCCTTCCTTGTTGAGGTCGTGAATCAGGTTGTACATTTCCTGGGTTACGACCGGGTCGAGGCCGGAAACTGGTTCGTCAAGGAGCAGCATTTTCTGGGTGGCACAGAGGGCGCGGGCGAGGAGGACTCTCTGCTGCTGGCCGCCTGAAAGTTCGCGGTAGCAGCGGCGGGCGAATTCTGTGATTCCCATTTTTTCCATATTGTCTGCGGCTAAAAGCTTTTCTTCCTTTGTATAGAAAGGACGGCGGCCGCAGCGGGACTGGCAGCCTGAAAGTACGATTTCCCTTACGCTTGCGGGAAAGTCGCGCTGAACCTGGGTCTGCTGGGGCAGGTAGCCGATTTCGTCTGGCAGGAGGCCGTCTCCTGTTGTAATTTTTCCTGCAAGGGCCTTGTGAAGGCGGAGAATTGTACGCATGAGCGTGGTTTTTCCCGAGCCGTTTTCCCCGATAATGCAGAGGTAATCGCCCTTGTTTACGCTGAAAGAGAGATTTTCTATTATAATGCGCGAATTATAGCCTAAGGTAAGGTTTTCGCAGGTTAATTGTGCCATATCAGCTCCAGATAATAATCCACCGGTCCGTTATTTGATAACGGTTATCAAATTGGACTTTATTAAAGCATTTAAAAGTAGATGTGTCAATTTTTTTAGCAAAAATAAAATTTTGGGTATATAATATATCTATGCATTTTCTGGAATTTGATATTGCAGCTTTTTTTATTGGTATTCTCGTATTATGGTTTTTTCATAAAAACCGCCCGATTCCGACCCTGCATAATAAAATCTTCAATACTCTAATCCTGACTTCTTTTGGAGTTACAATCCTTGATTTAATCACCGTAATTTTTACAACTTATTCTGTATTTCTGCCCCGCGCTTTAATCTGGATTGTAAACTGTCTCTATTATACAGGCTCAACGTCGCTTTCCATGATCTGGGCGGCCTATGCATATTCTATTATCGAGCGCCGTGAACGTCCTTCAATCCTGAAAATTACAGGGGTTCGCTTAGTAATTCTTGGTCCCTGGCTTTTTGCCCTTGCCCTTATCTGGCTTACACCTCTTCTTGCATCCAGATATACTCTGATTTTTTATCTTGATGAGCTTAATCTTTACCGCAGGGGGGATAATTTTTCCTTCTATGTTATTCACATAATTGTGGCATATTATCTTGCCCTTTCCCTTTTGATTTTATTTATTAACTGCCACCGTATAGAAAAACAGAAGATAGTGATGTTCTGCATTTATGCGGGAATTGTAGTTCTTTCGGTGATTCTTCAGCTGATTTTTGAAAGCCTGCTGATTGAATCCTTTGGAATTGCCGTTGCGACTATGGCCTTTTTATTTTACATTCAGAGGCCGGAGGATTTTATTGATTATCTTACGGGGCTTTACAATCAGAATGCCTTTTTAAAGCTCATGCATTACAAGCTTTCTACAGATTCATCCTGTGTCTGCATTGCCCTGATTATTGATGATGTTCCCTTTCTTTCTCATACCTTTGGTTATGCCCAGGTAAACAGGCTTTATACTGATATTGCGGATTTTTTAAAGAAGAATTTTTCATCCGCAATGATTTACAATCTGGACCGGGGACTTTTTGGAATTGTCTATAAAAGCCTTTCTGATTCAGATTTGAAAAATATTATTGCTGTAATCCAGAACCGCTTCCGCAAGCACTGGGTAAAGGACAATATTGAAATTAAGCTCTATTCAAGGCTTTGTATCATAAAATGCCCGGAAGACAGCCAGTCGGCCGAGGACACAATCGATATCATCAACTTTGTTACAAATGATGACCGCTACAGACTGGGCGTTGTTTTTGCCAGCGAAATTGATATTGAAGAAAAAAAGCGCACTGCCTATATTGAGCGCGTACTCCGTTCCGGTATGAGTGAAGGCCGCTTTGAAGTTTATTATCAGCCCCTTTATTCAACACAGAAAAAGACCTTGATTGGAGCTGAGGCTCTTATCCGCCTGAGAGATGAAAACGGGGATTTTATTTCGCCGGAGGATTTTATTCCGATTTCTGAAAAGAACGGAACAATTCTCCGCATCGGAGAATTTGTTTTTGAATCAGTTTGTAAGACTCTTTCTTCTATTAATCCTGCAGAGTACGGCATTGAAAAGGTTGATATAAATCTTTCTGTTGCCCAGTGTATGCAGGAAATTCTTGCAGATCAGATTCTGACGATTAAGAGTATGTATCATCTGCCGTCTTCAATCATCAATCTGGAAATTACAGAAACTGCTGTTGCCCACACTCCGGCAATTCTTCTGCGCAATATGGAACGCCTTAGCGAGGCCGGTATAGAGCTTTCCCTTGATGATTATGGTTCCGGCTATTCAAACATGAATTATCTTTTGAATCTGCCTTTTAAGATGGTTAAAATCGACAAGTATATTGTCTGGGCGGCACATAAAGACAAGAGGGCTAACATTGCCCTTGCTTACACAATCAAAATGATTAAGGCTCTTGATATGACTGTTCTTGCGGAAGGTGTTGAAACTGCGGAACAGGCCCAGTGGCTTACAGAGCTGGGCTGCGACTATCTTCAGGGATTTTATTTTTCTAAGCCTGTTACAAAAGAAGAATATCTTGCGATTATGAAGGAAAATTACCTCAAGGCGAACGGGGGAAAACTGCCGGAAAATAATGATGATATAGAGGAGCTGGAAGAGCTTTAGCCTTATTTTTTGCAGCTCTGCAAATACTTTTTTATGCAGTCAAAGGTTTCTTCGCTGATTACGTGCTCCATTTTGCAGGCATCATTAGAAGCGGTTTCTTCCGAAACGCCAAGATTTTTAAGAATGTCTGTAAGGACTGTGTGGCGCTCGTAAATGCGTTCTGCAATTTCACGTCCCTTTGCTTCGAGTACAATGTTTCCGTTATCTTCGATTTTTATGTAATGCTCGGCTTCCAGATTGTGAACGGTAACGCTTACAGATGGACGGGAAAAATTCATTTCACGCGCAATATCAATTGAGCGGACGTTGCCTTTCTGTGAGAGAACCAAAATTGTTTCCAGGTACATTTCTGCTGATTCGCGAATTTGCATAAGAACCTTCCTTTTTTATTTTTCTTCCGGAATAAGTCCGTCAACCATATAGCCGTCCGGAATTTTGCAGGGGTGGCCGTTTTCTTTTTTTACGCAGCACCATTCAACCTCTGCTTCAACACAAACTGTTCCGTCTGCCTTTCTGATTGTCTGATGAAAAGCCCCGTGAACGGTTTTCAAAAGAGTAGGGTAACTTTCGATGAAAAGTGTGTCTCCTAAAACTGCCTGTGCCTTGTAGCGTATGTCGATATGTGTAATAGGAAGAATATAGCCTTCGTTAAAGCAATCGTCATATCGGAAGCCGATTTTATGCAAAAAATCCATACGGGCGTGTTCCAGATAATTCTGGTAAACGGCGTTGTTCACATGGTTGTAAGAGTCAATTTCATAGGAGCGTACTTCAATCTCGGTTGTTACTTTCATAATAGCCTTATTCTATCGTATATCGTTTGATTTTGGAAGATTTCAGGCTTATCATAAAAGAAGATATGAAACATCTTGACGTGAAGGTAAAGCTGCCATTTTTGTGGGGAAAGGCGGTTTTTAAAAAATCTGAATGGCCTCAGATCAACCTGATAGTTGGTCCCAACGGAAGCGGAAAAACGCTTCTGGCCCAGGAGATTTCGCGTCAGTTTGAAGCTGCCGGTAAAAATGTACGTTTCCTGCAGACAGAAAAGGAAAGCCCTGAGCTGGCGGTTGAAGTTTTGCGCAGTGATGAAAGAATCCGCGGAAAGGTTGAAACTGTCCTTTCAAGTATGTTCGGAAAAACCATTCAGTTTCTGGATGATATTGACGGAACCTTTATTCCCGTTGTTACCAATAAGGCCTGGAATGTTCAGTATGATTTGAATTCGGTGGAATGTCATGGTTTGAAGGAAATAATCGTCCTCCTTGTAAACCTTTATAATAATTCCAATGACCTTCTGATTCTTGATGAGCCGGAGCTTCACCTTCATCCACAGTTCCAGCAGTTTTTTATGAATGAAATCCGCAAGGTTGCTGCCCGTCATCAAAAACGTATGTTTTTTATAATCAGTCATTCGCCTTATTTTATTGACCTTCGTTTTTCTGATGACCTTCTTGGCGTAATCGCCTGCCACATCAACAGTGAGCCTACCCACATCGATTTTCTTTCCGAACAGGATGATGATTTGTTCCGCCGTTTTCTGCCCCGTTTCAACACCTACCACAAGCAGTTTTTCTTTTCTGATAACCAGATTTTCGTGGAAGGTTATACTGACCAGCAGATGTTTACAAATCTTCTTCCCTTTATTGAGGATGAATATAAGGCGGCGGGAACCGGAATTATTGACGTGGGCGGAAAGGATGAACTTGGCGTATTCTGTAAGGTCTGCTCCCTTCTGGGCACAAACGGCAGAATCATAACAGACCTGGATTCTCTTTTCAGCGGAAAGCTGCGGGATGTTTTCTGTAAGGATGAGAGGGTGGTGCAGTGGCTTAGTAAGCAGGAGGAGAGGCAGAAAAGCTTTTATGAGTCGATTTTTACTCCAAAGGAGCTGGGCTCTAAAAGTGGACTTGAAAAAACTGTTACCCTTGAAAAACTGATTTTCCGCCTGGAACGCTATCTTACTGCCATCGGAAAGGAGATTCTTTCTAAAAAGGGAAAGCCTCCCAAAAAGCTTTCGCTTTATATAGAAAAACTTGAAGCGCTTAAAGCAAAACATGTAAATGCCGAAAGTGTTGATACCTTCAAAACCGTAATTCTGCAGGGAATTATAAATTTTACGGATGAACTTGAAAAATATCTTTCCTCGTCAACTGCAAAATCACTTCCTGAAATCAAAAATCTATATTCCCTTGTTCTTGCTGCGGCTGAAGCGGCCCGTGTTTATATCCTTCCTAAGGGCTGCATAGAGCATTATTACGTTAAAAACGAAGTCAAGTTTATGCCTGTTCCCGGAAAAGACCGGCTCTTTCACGCGGAACTGGAACACATAACAAGTTCAAGCCCCAGAATTGTTCGCCGTGACTATGCAGAGCTGATTACAATTCTGGAAAAAGCTTTGCAAAGGTTGTAATTTTCCGTGAAAACTTCCGAATCTTCGTAACCTTTGCTTAACTTTCGCTTCGCTCAAGTTTTTGGAATTCCCGGAAAATTACTTTCCTGAACTTGAGAGTTTCTATACATAAAAACAAATTTTGTGATAAAATAATAAGAAGTAAAGCTAAAAAATTGCTGCATCGCAATTTTTTTTAACGCTTTGCTATTGAACACCGGCGGCTCTGACCGGCCGCCTTACACAGAGGTAATCTATGGAAAATGTTGAAATTACAAATGAAAAAGCTTTGAAAGCCCTGGAGCAGATGAAAACTTACTGCTCAGCAACAAATCTTGATGAACTTAATTATGTCATCAAAGTAATCAAACGTCTTAAAGATGCCGGGGTTACTGATCCTCTTAAAGCTGATTTTTCGGCTGCCAAAAACTAAATCAACTCTTATAAAATCTTAAAAAAAGGAAAAAAATATGTCAAATTCATTCTGGTCTTTAGTGCCCGCAATTGTTGCGATTGTTCTGGCCCTCTGCACAAAGGAAGTTTATTCTTCCCTCTTTATTGGAATTGTAATCGGCGGTCTTTTTTATGCAATTGATGCCGCAAGCGGTTTTGCAGGATTTTTCAATCATATCTTTAAAGACGGTATGATTGCTCAGCTTTCAGACAGCTGGAACGTTGGTATCCTTGTTTTCCTGGTTGTTCTGGGAACTATGGTTGCCCTTATGAACAGAGCCGGCGGTTCAGCAGCCTTCGGTAACTGGGCTAAAAAACACATTAAGACTAAGATTGGCGCTCAGGTTGCTACAATCTGTCTTGGTATTCTGATTTTTATTGATGATTACTTTAACTGCCTTACTGTAGGTTCGGTTATGAAGCCTGTTACAGACAAGTACGGCGTTTCAAAATCAAAACTTGCTTATCTTATTGATGCAACTGCCGCTCCGGTTTGTATCATCGCTCCGATTTCTTCATGGGCCGCAGCTGTAAGCGGCTTTGTAAGTGAAGGAGAAAACGGAATCGCCCTTTTCTGTAAGGCAATTCCTTTCAACTTTTATGCCTTCTTTACTTTGATTATGATGTTTGCCATGGTTTTCATGCGCTTTGAGTATGGAACTATGTCGGCTTATGAAAAGGCCCTCGATTCAATGGCAAATGATGATTCAGAACCTGAATCATCAGAAGAAGATAACGTAAAAAATGGCAAGGTAATCGACCTTGTTCTTCCTATCGTTCTTTTGATTGTATTCTGTGTACTTGGAATGATTTATACAGGCGGCTTCTTCAGTGCCCAGGTTCCTGGTGAAAATGAAGGTGAAATGGTTGCAAACTCAAGCTATCTGAACTTTATCGAAGCTTTTGCAGGTTCTGATGCTTCTGTCGGTCTGGTACTCGGTTCTTTTGCCGCATACATCCTCACTCTGATTTTCTACATCACAAGAAAAGTAATCAGCTTTAAGGCCGCAATGCTCTGTCTTCCGGACGGATTCAAGGCAATGGTTCCGGCTATTTTGATTTTGACTCTTGCCTGGACACTTAAGGCTATGACAGACAGTCTTGGTGCCGCATCTTATGTTGCGGGTCTTGTAGAAGGCTCTGCCCAGGGCTTCCAGAATTTCCTTCCTGCAATCATCTTCGTAATTGCCCTTTTTCTTGCCTTTGCAACAGGAACTTCATGGGGAACCTTCGGTATTTTGATTCCAATCTGTATCGCTGCCTTCCCTGACGGCGCTCTCCGCATTATTTCAATTTCTGCATGTATGGCAGGTGCTGTCTGCGGTGACCATATTTCTCCAATTTCTGATACAACAATTATGGCCAGTGCCGGTGCCCAGTGTGATCACGTAAATCACGTATCAACTCAGCTCCCATATGCCTTCTCTGTAGCAGGAGTTTCATTCGTAACTTACGTAATCGCAGGTTTTACTCAGAGCCTTGGCGTAGTAGCCAGTGCCGCAATTTCCTGGGTAGCAGGTCTCGCTTTGCTCTTCGGTTTCCTTGTATTTATGAAAAAGAAGGTTACTAAGTAGGAAGTTCTGAGGAAATTTACTATATTTATGAATAGCTTTTAGCCCCGCTGAAAGCTATTTTTTTTTAATTTTTTAATAATTTATATTTATCATTCTGTCATTTTCTTTTACTATCACGTTTACCATTGAAAAAATCAGGGTTCCTGCAGAGCAATGTGGGCGGAAAATAAAATCTGACGCATTTCGTGTGATTTCCGCTATTATATTTACGAACAGGTAAAAGCCATGTTTAATCGTAAAGACTATGTCAGTGACAAAGACTGGCAGAATTTTCTGGAGTTTTCAAAAGATTTAGAAACACCAAACATTGTTATCAACTTAAACACCGTGAAGCAGAATTTCATCCGCCTTCGCGATTCATTTCCGTATGCGCGTATTTATTACGCCATTAAAGCTAATCCCGGAGAGCCGGTTCTTAAGATGCTTTCCGAAATGGGTTCAAATTTTGACATTGCTTCCCGCTATGAACTCGATTTAATCAACAAATTTAACGTAAGTCCTGACCGCCTTTCTTACGGAAACACAATTAAAAAGGCAAAGGACATCAAGTATTTTTATGATAAGGGTGTCCGTATGTTTGCAACAGACAGCAAGGACGACCTTAAAAACATCGCAGAACAGGCTCCTGGAAGCCGAATCTACGTCCGAATCCTTATTGAATCTACAACAACTGCCGACTGGCCTTTAAGCCGAAAATTCGGCTGCCACCCGGATATGGCATATGATCTTTTAGTACAGGCCCGTGAGCTCGGTCTTACTCCTTACGGAATCAGTTTCCACGTAGGAAGCCAGCAGCGCGATATCGGTCAGTGGAACGATGCCATTGCCAAGGCAAAATACCTCTTTACTTCCCTTGAAGAAGAGGAGGGCATCCGCCTTTCTATGATTAATATGGGCGGTGGTTTCCCTGCAAGCTATATCGATCCTACAAACGACCTTAGCACTTACGCTTCTGAAATTACACGTTACATCGAAGAAGACTTTGGTGATGATATTCCTGAAATTATTCTGGAGCCAGGACGCTCACTGGTAGGTGACAGCGGCATTCTGACAAGTGAAGTTGTTCTTACTTCCCGCAAAAATAACACCGCCTTGAACCGCTGGGTTTACACAGATGCCGGAAAATTCAACGGCCTTATTGAGACTCTGGATGAATCAATCAAATATCCGCTGATTACAAGCAAAGACGGCCCTAATGAAAAGGAGGGTGAGGTTATAATTGCCGGCCCGACCTGCGACAGTATGGACATCATGTACGAAAATGCCAAATACAAGCTGCCGGTTTCCCTTAGAGCCGGCGACAAAATCTACTGGCTCTCAACCGGTGCCTACACCAGCACCTACGCCAGCGTAGCATTTAACGGATTTCCTCCGATAAAAACCTACTTCATGTAAAAAAAAATGCCCCGTGCGGGGCATTTTTTGAATGGGGCTCGTTAGCCCCGGATTATCATCTAATCCATCATCTCCTTAGATAATTCCATAATCATATTAAAAATCGGACTTCCACCCGGAACCATCGGCAATACCATTTCGTCCTTGTCTACGCGAGCATCAATAATTGCGGCTTTTCCGCTTTTGAATGCTTCGTCGAATACTTTTTCGAATTCTTTGGCATTTGTAGCACGGTAGCCTTTAATTCCGTATGCATCAGCAAGCTTTACCCAGTCAGGACCAAAATCAAGAGTAGTCTGGCTGAAGCGTTTTCCGTAGAAAAGACGCTGCCACATACGTACGTTACCAAGAGCATTGTTATTTTCAACTACAATTACAATCGGCAGCTGATAATGAGCAATAGTTGCAAGCTCGTTACAGTTCATACGGAAAGAACCGTCACCCGCAATGTGAACTACGCGTGCATCAGGCAAAGCGCACTGAATACCGATAGCGGCACCAGTTCCATATCCCATAGTTCCCAAACCTCCGCTTGTTACGAACTTGCGTGGCTTTGTGAAAGGGTAGAACTGAGCAGTCCACATCTGATGCTGACCAACTTCAGTCGTGATGAAAGTATCAGCACCTGCAGTTTTTGCAATATGCTCGCAGATAAATTTAGGGTTAATAGAGTTTGCAGGATTCTTGTCGTAGCATGAAGGATATTCTTTTTTCCATGCGTTAATCTGGTCCAGCCATTCCTTGTGCTCAGCCTTCTCAATCATCGGAATCAGTTTAGAAAGAACCTCTTTTACATCACCGATAACGCTTGAGCTGGCAGCAATGTTCTTGGAAATTTCAGCCGGGTCAATATCAATGTGAAGAATCTTAGCCTTTTTAGCAAACTTATCAGCATTTCCGTATACGCGGTCGCTGAAGCGGGCTCCGATTGCAATGACAAGATCACTTTCAGTAATACCCATGTTACTTGCCTTAGTTCCGTGCATTCCCACCATCCAGGTACAAAGAGGATTGTCAGCAGGGAAGCAGTCGCGGGCCATCAGACTTTCGCTTACAGGAATCTGAGCCTTTGTAGCAAAATCAAAAAGTTCAGCTTCAGCGCCAGAGATTTTTACACCACCGCCGGCATAAATAATCGGACGTTTTGCTTTATTAATCAAATCAGCCGCAACCTTAAGCTGCTCCTGATCAGGTTCCTTTACAGTAATAACGCGGCGGATATTTTCGTGTCCGTTTGCAAGAATCTCAGCATCATTAATGTTTTTCAGAGGTTCAAAATCAGTTTCTGCCGCAGTAATATCCTTAGGAATATCAATCAGAACCGGTCCCGGACGTCCAGTCTTCGCAATTGCAAAAGCCTCGCGGATAGTCTGAGCCAGGTCTTTAATATCCATTACGATAAAATTGTGCTTGGTAATAGGCATTGTAACGCCGGTGATATCAATTTCCTGGAAGGAATCCTTACCAAGAAGCGAGCGGCCTACGTTACAGGTAATTGCAACCACCGGAATAGAATCCATGTAAGCAGTAGCAATACCGGTTACCAGGTTAGTTGCGCCAGGACCCGAAGTTGCCATACAAACACCAACGCGGCCAGTCGCACGAGCATAACCATCAGCCGCATGAGCCGCCCCCTGCTCGTGTGCCGTCAAAATATGAGTCAAACGACCTTCGTTCTTATAAAGCTCATCATAAATATTAAGAATGGCTCCTCCAGGGTATCCGAACACTTTATCAACGCCCTGTTCAATAAGACATTCAATTACAATCTGCGAACCGTTAAGTTTCAAAATCAACCTCGCTATTAATTATTTTCGCTTCATTCTATCTATTTTAAGGCTTTTATACAATATTAAGCATTATTTCAGAAACTTTAGTATTTATAAAAATATAATAGAAGATTTATGATAAAAAATAATAACAAAATATTCTTAATAAATTTTGAAAAATTTATTTATCAGCTCTTGACACTTTTGTGCGAAGTGAATAATATAACATTCACCGTCGCGAAACACTGCGGCGGCCCACAAAAAGTTCACTAAGAACTGAAGAAGTTTGACAG
>ONPD01000009.1 GCA_900319625.1 uncultured Treponema sp.
AACTTCTTCAGTTCTTAGTGAACTTTTTGTGGGCCGCCGCAGTGTTTCGCGACGGTGAATGTTATATTATTCACTTCGCACAAAAGTGTCAAGGCTTCAATTATTAAATTTTCAATTTTTTTTTAGAAAATTATGTTATTTTTAAACAATATCAAAGTCAGCTGTTAATTCCGGAATATCTGCCTTTTTCATCTTTAAAGTACGTACATCATTAAGCTTTACGTCAGTTATCCCCTTTATTGTTGTCTGCATATCAATCGACGGAATCAAAAAGAGAGCCTCACTTCCCCGAATATCGATACAAACTCCTTCAAAAGTCATTTCCGGATTCTGAAGAAGATAAACAAGCTTCCAGTGAGTATCACTCTTACGGCTGGCTTTCTTTGCAGCAATAGAAGCCGCATCACCGGCGGCAACCTTTTCAAGCATTTCATCCTTAGGCATAAGACGGCGGCCGTCAATAAAAGCGCGAAGCTGCTGATGTGCAATCAAATCTCCATAGCGGCGCAAAGGTGAAGTTACCTGAGAATAAAAAGAAAGTCCAAGTCCCGCATGAGGAGCCGGGGTAATTCCGACACTACGCTTTCTCATACACTTAATTTTTGCAAAATCACCGGCAAGACCTTCAGGGATCTTATCCGGAAATTCAGGAGCCTCCTGACTGACAAAAGGAAAAGGTATCTGATTTTTAAAGGCAAACTTTGCAGCCCCCTCCCCTGCCAGAATCATCAGCTCCGCAATCATTCCGTTACTTTCGTATTTTTCATCAGCTTCAATCGTAACTTTTTTAGTCTCCTTATCAACACTGATGGAAACCTCAGGCATCTGAATTGTTACAGCGTGATTAGCCTCGCGGCGGGCCTTATTTTTTCTTGCAATTTCAAAAAGAGGCTTTAATTCAGAACTTTCCTTCTTTTCCTCAGCCTCTTTGTAAGTCATTCTGTGAACTGTGATTTTTGTTTTAAGAACTGCACATTCTTCAACCTGACAGTCATCAGAAAGCTTAAGGCGGAAAGAAAGGGCACGTGAATCTTCTTTAAGGCCAAGGGCATAATCTTCAAGGCAGGATTCACAAAGCATTCGGGAAGCACCTTCAGGAATATAAAGGGTTGTTCCCCGGCCGCGGGCCGCAAGGTCAATTTTTGAATCCGGTAGAACAGAGCTTGCAGGATCTGCAATATGAACCCAGAGATAGCTGCCGTCAAAGGCAACCGCATCATCCGGGTCATTTGAATGCTCACTGTCGATTGCGTATGCAATTCCGGGAACTTCTACCCTCTCTTCATCGGGCATAGGTCCAAGCTGATCACTTGCAGAAGAAAAAGAAAAGCCGAAACGCGAAGGATGAGGATTTTTTGTATAATCCCAGATTCCCGTATCAATCAAAAGTTTATGAGCCTTTTCGATAGTCTGTGAAAAGCCGGCTTCCTGCATAACCTTAGATTTATCAGTTTTACAGAGGGCAAAAGCTTCTACCTCACCCATAAATTTTGCATCTTCAGGAAGATTAAGTTTTTTCTGCTTAAGACGGGCAATAAAAGCCTGACGGATTTCTGCTTCATGCTCTTTTTCATAATTTTTCTGATTGATTGAATCAATTTCTTCCTGAGAACGCGGAGTAAAAAGCAGATTTCCGTTTTTTATTTCATTCTGATTAAGGGAAAACAAAAGTCCGTCAGCAAGAGCCTTATAAAAGGCAAAAGAATCATCTGCCTTAAGGCCGCCACAGGCTAAATCACAAAGGTCTGAAAAAGAAATCGCCTCTTTAGCGGTACTTTCATCACTTGTCAAAAGCTCCCAGGCTTCAGTAATAGAATCTTTGAAATTTTCAGGATTAGAAGAAAGAACAGCATCCAGAGACGAGCAGACTGAAGAATTAAGAAGGATTACGTCTTTTTCACGAACCTTCTGCTCGCCGTAAACAGCTTTTTTGCCGGTAGCAGTTGCCGGGCTTACAAGATATTTTACAAGATATTTATCGCCCTCGCGGTCTTCCACAAGGGCTGCCTGATTTTTATATAAAACTACAGATTTTTTTTCCATATCCTTACTATATCAGAATATGGAAAAAATGACTATTTACCGCTCTTATATGTCCAGTAAACGCCTGTTGCCCAGGTATTTAAAGTTTCTTTTGCGAAGTTATTTCTGTGCTGGAAGTCAACAAAGGCTGTAAATGAATGATTATTATCAAGTGTCCAGGTAAAATCAGGACGAAGATCAAATACAGAACCACCCCAGTAATCTTTTGTAGAAGCCCTGTCTTCCCAGGTCTTGTCTTTTGAACCAAAGGCCACAGATGACCAGCCGCCGAATGCGAATTTTTCTGCAAACTGCCAGTTAATTCTGATTCCGCCGTAAGTTGCCGGAGTATAATCAGCATAAGTGTAGAAGGTTGCACCGGCTTCTGGTTTCAACATAAGTCCGATTTTTGAAAAATTAAAGGTCAATGCAGCTCCGGTTCCCCAGCGTCCGCCATTTTCCTTATTGTGTTCTTTGTAATCAATTCCAAGATAAGCATCAAGAATAAAAGGCTTGAAAGCTACAGTTACACCAGTGTAAATATTTCCGGTTTCGCGGAAAAGACCGTCTACAGCAGCCGCAATTGTCAAAAAGTCAAGAGGATGGATTTTTGCACCTGCATTAAATACAGGCTTATCAGTTGTTACACCACTTGGGATTGCGCCGCCAACTTCAATAAAATCTTTATAGTGAAAGCGGGCCGCAAGGGAAGATTTTGTCTGACCATAATAATAAGCTGTGTAGCTGTTAGCGTAATAAGTATAACCGGCAACATCAGCCTGACCTGGGATTGCATCCTTCAAACCACCCTGCACAATATGACAGAAAGGTTCCCAGAGATTTCCGTTGAAGGTCGGAGCAGGACCTACCTTCCATTCAAGGCGGGTTCCCATTCCCAAATCCCAGTATTTATGAGGATGATAAATAAAATTTACGTAATATTTTTCAGCGTCACCATTAGTCCACCAGGAACCATTATTAAAATGATTTGTATACCAGAAAGGAGTTACAACTGTATTTACAAAAGTAAAATCGTCTGTGAATTTATTAGCGGCAATATTTGTCAAAGCGCCCCAGTTAAGCATTGCATCTACAGTAAATTTCTTAATATCGATTCGAGTCTGAACAGTATCAATAAATCCATAGAATCTAAGTCCCGGATCATCATATTTACTTCCATTGTCAAAATATGTCTTACCAAAAGTAACAGACAAAGTATTTTTTACGCCAGGTTCACTTAAAACCTGAGCAGAAGCTGCTGAAATCACAAAAGCGGCGGCAGCAAGAGCTAAAAGTTTTTTCATTTTTTCCTCCAAAACAAATAAAAAAAAGCACCGCACAAGAAAGTGCGATGCTTTGGTTATAGCAAAATTTTATGACTTAGTCAAAAAGCAGCCTTACCATTTCTTTTCGATTACATCACAGATGTTCTTTTCGCCTTCTTCAAGAGAGAAGAACTTAGCTTTTGCCATATTTGGAACAACGTTTACAGAGTCGCCAAGGCGGAATTCTGCAGAAGATGTTGTCTTAGCAATAATCTGCTGTCCTTTGTTAGATACAAGGTAAAGATGTGTTTCAGCACCAAGAGGTTCCTTGTTAACAATCTTCATCTGCATATCATCTTTTGCAGCAGGTTTGTCAACATAAGTCAAATCCTCAGGACGGATACCGAATGAAACTTCTTTTCCAACGTATGCTTTAAGAGCCTTAGCCTGTTCTTCTGTAGGGTTAATCTCGAATGAACCTTCATCACAAACAATAGCACCGTTCTTTTCAAGAACTTTTACTGTAAGGAAGTTCATTGGAGGTGTTCCGATAAATCCGGCAACAAATTTGTTGATTGGGTTATTGTAGAGGTACAATGGAGCACCAATCTGCTGAATGAAACCGTCTTTCATTACAACAATCTTTGTACCAAGTGTCATAGCTTCAATCTGATCATGTGTTACATAAATCATTGTAGCCTGGAGTCTGTTGTGAAGAGCAGCCAGTTCAGAACGCATTGTTACACGGAGTTTAGCATCCAGGTTCGACAAAGGTTCATCGAACAAGAATACTTTTGGATTACGAACGATAGCACGACCTACTGCTACACGCTGGCGCTGTCCACCAGAAAGAGCCTTAGGTTTTCTTTCAAGATACTGCTCAAGGTCAAGCTGTTTTGCAGCATCGCGAACACGGCGGTCGATTGTGTCTTTATCCATTTTGCGGATCTTAAGACCGAATGCCATGTTATCATATACAGTCATATGTGGGTACAAAGCGTAGTTCTGGAATACCATTGCGATATCGCGGTCTTTTGGTGGAACATCGTTCATCTCTACACCATCAATGTAAAGCTTACCTTCAGAAATGTCTTCCAAACCAGCGATCATGCGGAGTGTTGTTGATTTACCGCATCCAGATGGACCTACGAATACACAGAATTCTTTGTCCTCGATAGTGATATTGGAATTTGTTACAGCGTGAACTCCGCCGTCATAAATTTTACCAATACCTTTAAGTTCTACTTTTGCCATTAGTGGCCTCCTAAAAGGGTTATATTATAAATTCAATTCTATCATAACCACAGCAGAAGTCAAATGTAAAAGTTATAATTTTTAGTTTTATTTGAAGATTTTTCGAAATGAGGAAGGAGGAATAAAAAAAGGCTTCCTGTTCAGGAAGCCTTTTGCGGAGGAGCCGACTTGAACGGCCACGACTTACGCCACAAGCACCTCAAGCTTGCGTGTCTACCAATTCCACCACCCCCGCGGAATGTGATATTAAATATATAGATTTTAAGATTTTGTGTCAACAGGTAAAATCTATATTTTTAAAAATTTTTCAAAAATATTTTAAACTCCCAGACCGCCCACCTTAAGCTGGAAGTGGCTGAACTCCATGGAGAAGCTGGCGCGGCCCTGGGTTGCGGATCTCAGGTTTGTGGAGAATCCGAACATTTTAGCCATAGGAGCCTGGGCGTGAATGATATCGCCGGTGGATTTTGAATCCTGACCCATGATGTTTCCGCCTCGCTGAGAAAGCTGACTGGAAGCAGGTCCCACAAACTCCTTAGGACAGGAAATATCTACGTTCATAACAGGTTCAAGGATTACTGGATTTGCGGCTGTACAGGCCTTGTCAAAAACCATTGCGGCGCAGGCTTCAAAGGCAAAGGTTGTCGAAGTAAGCTCGTTGTAATCGATTTTTGTAACGTGAACTCCAACATCAGTACATGGATAGCCGTATTTGATTCCCGAATTAAGGGCACTTTCAAAGCCGGTTTTAATTGCTTCAAAGATTTCATCAGGGATATTACCCTGCTTAACTTCATTAACAAAGAGATTACCACTGCCCTGCTCGCGCTGTTCAACAGTAATGGTAAGGCCGGCAGTATTTTCTTTTCCGGCAAGAACGCGGCTAAAGTCTTCACTGGCAGTAGCAGTGCCACCTACAGACTCGCGGTAGGTAACCTGAGGAGCGCCGACATTGCATTTTACGCCAAAATCATCACGCATACGGGTAACAAGAACATCCAGGTGAAGCTCACCCATACCGCTGATGATAAGCTGACCTGTTTCTGCATCTTCATGGCTTGTAAAGGTCGGGTCTTCACGGGAAAGGATTTCCAGAGTTTCATTCATCTTGTCGCGCTCGCTCATGCTTTCCGGCTCAAGGGCAACAGAAATTACCGGCTGAGGGAACTTAGGCTGTTCAAGAAGAACTGGGAAAGCCTCAGAACCGATTGTATCACCTGTCTGAGCAAGTTTAAGTCCGATAAATACAGCAATGTCGCCAGCGCTGATTGAATCGCAAGGCTCTGATTTATCTGCGTGCATGCGGAGGATTCGGTTTACACGTTCGCGCTTCTTTTTATTGATGTTGTAAATCTGAATACCGTTTGTAATTTTTCCTGAATACATGCGGACATAGCACAAAGGTCCCATTTCGCGGTCATACTGAATCTTAAATACAAGACCAAGTGCCATTTTTGAAGGATCGCAAGGAACTTCTACATCTTCATGAGTGTTTTTTTTAACGCGAAGTCCTTTTGCAGGAGGAACATCTGTAGGACAAGGAAGGAAGTCGATTACTGCGTCAATCAAAGGCTGAACACCCTGATTATGGCGGGCGCTTCCCATTACAAATGGAACGAAGGCACGGCTGATTGTCCCCTTACGGATTGCTTTTTTAAGCTGGTCTACAGAAATATCGCCTCCTTCAAGGTAGATTTCCATAAGTTCATCATCGCTGCCGGCAACTGTTTCAACTAATTTTTCACGCCATTCCTGAGCCTGAGCCAGACGGGATGAATCAATATCACTTTCTACGACATTTTCGCCTTCATCACCTTCAAAACGCAGCTCTTTCATTTTAAGAAGATCGATAACGCCTTCAAAATTTGCGCCCTCTCCGATTGGAATCTGCAGGGCAAGAGTTTCTACTCCAAACTTATTATGCACATCTTCCATTGAGCCGAAGAAGTCTGCACCAATTCGGTCCATTTTATTCATAAAACAAAGACGTGGAACGGCAAACTCATCAGCCTGCTTCCATACAGTTTCTGTCTGAGGCTGAACACCATCAACCGCACAGATTACTGCAACCGCACCGTCCAATACGCGGAGGGAGCGTTCAACTTCTGCTGTGAAGTCTACGTGGCCCGGAGTATCGATAATATTTATCTGATAATTTTTCCAGTAAGTTGTTGTGGCTGCAGAACAGATTGTAATACCACGTTCCTGTTCCTGAGCCATCCAGTCCATTGTTGCCTGACCATCATCAATTTCGCCGATTTTATGAATTTTTCCAGTGTAAAAAAGGATGCGTTCTGTTGTTGTTGTTTTTCCTGCATCGATATGCGCCATAATACCGATGTTGCGCATTTTATCCAAAGACATAATGTTCTCCTCAACGTCTTTTTTAGTCAAATCAAAAAAAATATGGGGAATATATTAACGAATTTTCTTAATTTAGTCATTATCTGAAATTAGACCTTAAAAAAGTAAAAAAAATCTTATTTAATAGTGACCACAAGAATAATATTCAATATAATAAGAAAAGTTTGAGAGTAAAATAAAAAAAATGGCAAAAAATAGTGAAATTAAAAACAAGAAAGAGCGTAATTTTCCTATTGGTGTAAAGCTTGCGCTCATTATCGGATTTATCGTCCTGGCTTCTCTGGGAACCGTTACCTTTTTAAACAGTTACTTTGTATCAGAAGACGTAAGAATCACAGCAGAAGAAAACAACCTTACAATCAACACAAGATCGGCACAGACCGTTCAGAACGAACTTTCATCTGTACGCGCAAACGTACTCCAGCTGCTTGATTTGATTAACGTTTCAAGCGGCGGTAAAAACTCTGCACTTGCAAAACAGGCCGAAGCCTTCTTTTTTGAAAGAAATCAGGACATTGCAGAAATACTGCTTCTTTCAGCAAGACAAGGCCGTCAGGATTTTCTGACAAATACTCAGCTTAAAAACATCAGATTTTTTAACTCAAACGAAATTGATTTTTCTGCCACAGACACATTTATTGCCCAGGCAGGAAAATACATCACAAGAACAATAAGCGGTGAAACAATAGCCCTGAATGCGTCACCATTTTTCAAAAGCGGTATGCTGGGCCTCTTCCTTCCCTACCACGAAAGCGGACTGGAACAGGCCTTAATCATCATCTTCAGTACAGAAAGTCTTTCGGATATTCTTGGAACAGGAAGTACAAACCAGACCTTTATCATCAACGACAGCGATGACCTTCTCTGCCACGCAGAACTGGACAGAATCTTAAGCGGACAGAGCATGACAAATCATCCGCTTGTAGAAAAGATGCGCAAGGAGAACCAGAACAACGAAGAAAGCCGTCAGGTAATTTTTGACCAGCCGGACGAAGACGGAAAGAAAATAACAAAGCAGATTGGTGCCTTCCAGAAAATCGCCATTGCCGACATCTGCGTAATTACGACAGTTCCCCTCGACACAGTTCTTGAAGGTGTGCGTACAACAAGACGCAACAACCTCTATCTGATGGGAATCGTTCTTTTTATTTCGATTATTTTTATTCTGACCTTTGCCCGCTTTGCAATTTCACGCCCACTCCGCTTCCTTACAGCCTCTGCCGAAGAAATCAATCAGGGTAACTTTAATACTCCAATCATTTCTAAACTGAACACTAAACGCCGCGATGAAATCGGTGTTTTGAATAAATCAACTCAGGACGAACAGGAATTCCTGAATACCTTCGCCCGCTTTACAAACCGCGGTGTTGCTAAAGCCATTGCCAGAAAGGAAATCGACTTTGAGCCACACCTTAAGGACGTAAGCATCTTCTTCAGTGATATCCGAGGCTTTACAGCCATTTCAGACGGCTTTAAAAACCGCTTTGGTGAAGAAAGCCCTCGCGAAATCATCGGATTCTTGAACGACTACATGAGCCGAATGGTAAACTGCGTTACAATTTCGGGCGGTACAATCGATAAGTTTGAAGGTGACGCTATCATGGCGGTTTGGGGAATCCTTCGCGATGAAGATTTAAGCTTTGAACTTCTGCCGGATTCTGACCCGGAGAAAAAACAGAAGGAAGAAAAGCATCTTTCACACGTAAAGCAGGACGCAATCAGCGCAATTACAGGAACAATCGCAATGCGCTATGCCCTTATGCAGTACAACAAGGATGCAGAAGCCTTTACAAAGGCACATGAAGGCGAGCCGAAAGCAAAATACAAGCCTCACATCAGAATCGGATGCGGTATCAACACAGGCCGCGCAACCTGCGGTATTATGGGAAGCGAAGACAAGATGGAATATACGGCCATTGGAGACAGCGTAAACTTTGCAAGCCGTACAGAAAGTTCCAACAAGCCTTGTGGAACAGACATTCTGATTACCCAGGACACCTACAATCTTCTTAAGGGCGACTACATCCGCTGCGAAGAAAACAACTTCACAATCAAGCCGGAATTTGCCGCAAGCGAAATCGTTGTAGAAATGATTCCTGTTGAGTTTGAAGTAAAAGGTAAAGGGGCACAGCACTTCTACGGTGTTGTTAATATGCCTGCTTTCGATATAGAAGAATTCTTTAAAAAAGGCGATGAAAACTTTGTTCTTGATGAAGACTGCGCCCGCTGCGTAGGAAAGACAGGTCCAAAAACCTTGAACGAAGTACGAAATCTTTTGGGAATTCCAATTCCAGAATTTGGTTCGGTGAACTTGAATGAAGAAGAAAACAAGATTCAAGTTAAAAAATGATTTAGCAGTACCATTCTGGATTGCGGTTTCTCTCTGCCTTGTCTGCGCCGGAATAAACACTCACCTTTTCTACAGGAGTTTTTTCCGCGCCCTGGAAAAATTTAACGAAGAACCGATTGCTAAAATCACCTTTAAGTATAAGACAGCCCAGAGAAAATTTTTGGACCGCGTAATCTGGGACAGACTGCAGCAGAATTCTCCCGTATACAATGGTGATACCATTCATACGGCAGAGCTTTCTGAAGCAACAATCTGGTTTGATGACGGAACTATTCTTGACCTTGCAGAAAACACAATGGCACAGGTCTTTAAGCATAATGACGGAACTCTTGGAACCGACCTTGCAAGCGGTAACGCAACCGTAGACTCTTCTGCAGAAGGTGCCGGACTTACCCTTACAACCGCCAACGTAAACGTAGAAGTAAAGGCGGGAACAATTCTTTCTGCGGCAAAAACTGCAGAAAGCCAGAGCGTAAACCTCAGTGTTCAGAAGGGACAGGCCCAGCTTGAAGACGGAACAGAAATCACAAAAGAAAAGGCCGTTATGCTTAGCACAAATGCCGACGGAAGCGTAGTGGCTGATGCAGACGGAACAGTTATTGTCCGAAGCGGCTTTATTGTAAAAGAACCTCAGGCAAACCAGAAATATCTTTACTATACGGCAGATGCAACTGCGGTTGATTTTGCCTGGGATACTTTTGGCGACGAAAGCAAGACTCAGAACATAAAGCTTACGGTAGCAAACGACAGAAACTTTACCCGCGGCGTAAAAGAAGTGACAGCAGAGGGTCTGGACCACCTTTCAATGAACCTGGAAAAAGGTACTTATTACTGGCGTCTTGATGCCGGGGAAGAAGGCGTTTCTGCCCAGACAGGCCGCATTCAGATAATCCAGTCGCTTACACCAAATCAGCTGGTACCAGCTGAGGATTACAGCTATCAATACAGAAAGAAAACTCCATCTTTGCGCTTTATCTGGACAGAATCAGATTCTGCAACAGCCTATAACTTTGCAATTTCAAAAAGTCCGGATATGGCAAACCCTATATTGCAGCAGAGAACATCAGCAAGTTCAATTATCATTTCTACACTTGAAGAGGGAACTTACTGGTGGCAGGTTACTCCATTCTATGTTGTAAACCGCACGGGACTTGCAAATCCGTCGGAAGTAAAATCATTCAGGATTGAAAAACGTGGAGAACTTACAAGACCGGAACCACTCATGCCGGCACAGGGAGACTTCCTGGATAAATCAGCAGGAAGAATCAATATTTCATGGAAGCCGGAAGCCGAAGCCGTACAGTATAAAGTTACGCTTTCTCAGAATGTAAATATGTCTTCACCGCTAATAAGCAGAACTACAAGCGAAAACTTTATCACCCTTACAAAAGCCGAATCCGGCCTCTTAAAAGACGCAGAATACTTCTGGACTGTAAGCCAGATAGATGCGGAAGGAAACGAATCTGAAAGATCAGAAGTAAGATCCTTCTTTGCCCTGAGCGGAAACATCGTACAGAGAACAATCTTCCCGCCTGACGGCTACACAATCTGGAATCCTCTTATTACAGATACAAGATTTACCTGGAAAACAAACCTGACCTTTGCCCAGTCAATTGAATTTTCACGCAATAAGGAATTTACAGACATTGCATTTGAAGCAAAAACCTCTAACGCCGCCTATGCCGGTGTAGAACTTGACGAGGGAACTTACTGGTGGAGATTAAAGGCAGAAAACGGAAGCTTCTACCGCACATCCCCGGCAAAGAAAATCACAATTGTACCGGAACTTGAAGCGCCAATCCCTCTCGACCCTACTCCGGAAAAACGCGCCGTAGTCCGCCCTAATCAGGAATACGAATTCCAGTGGCAGCCGGTTGATGACGCAGAATACTACAGACTTACCCTTTATAAAGCCGGAAAAGATACTCCTCTTTTTGATCAGAACTTTATTACCGAACCTTCTTATTCTCTCCTTATGGATGATTATGAAGAGGGCTCTTACAGATGGGAAATCCGTTCATACACTTATGAAACTGAGCTGGCATCACGACGAAGCGGAAAAATCGGGCAGTCGGAATTCCGTTTGAGAAAAATCCGTCCTGTAACCCTGGCTTCGCCGGAAAACAACAAGGTATTCGGCGGCTGGGAAGCAATTGACCATCCTCCAGTTCTTACCTGGAAATCATCGGAAGCCTTCAGTTACGCAGAGCTTGTATTGAAAAAAGTGAGCGGAATTGAAGCCGGAGAAAAGCTTTTTGTTCAGAAAACGACAAAACAGCAGCTTGGAGAGCTTTCTTCGGGCGTTTATGAATGGACTGTAAACGCAAAAACAGAAGATGAACTTGATATTTCTGCAGGACTGTCTCACCGCTTTACTGTAGAAGAGCTGCCTCCTTTCCCGGTACCGGAAAAAGCAGCAACAGAAGGCAGCTATTTTGACGCTCCTTACCTGCGCCAGTCACAATTCATTGACTTCAGCTGGACTCCGGTAAAGCGAGCAGAAGCCTATATTCTTGAAATCACCGATAAGAAGGGTAAACTCCTCCACCGCGAAGTGCTTGAAGGAAATGACATTAAAAATTACCGCTTTACAGAGCTTTCAAAGCTTTCAAAAGGAAAGTTCAACTGGAAACTTCGCGCAGTCAGAATAAACAAAGAAACAAAAGAAGTTCTTATTGACGGCCAGCCGGCAGAAGGCAGCTTTGAAATTAACTTCAGTTTGAATACAAACGGCGGAAAGAGACGCAAGAATGGAGAACTTTATGGACAGTAAGATGATCAAAAAAGTTCTCTGCGCCTCATTAATTATACTCAGCCTTACTTGTGCAGGCTGGGCAAAAAAGAAAAAGAAGACACAGATTATTGACCTTCCTCTTCCTACCACCGACAATGCCCAGGACGCAACTTCAGAGGCAAACCAGATCCGTCAGCCTTTCAGCTGGGACAGCGCCGGAGACGTACTTAAATACGAAATTACAATTGAACAGTTCAACATTCTTCAAAACCGCTATATGAAATATTTTGAGCACGAAACCAATGAAGAAGAAACCCTGAACTGTATTATTTACATTGAACCAACTCTTCCACCGGGAAAATACCGTTCAACTATCAAAGTCTACAACATTCTGGGTATTCTTGAATCTTCGCTCACTTCGCAGGATGAATTCCTTGTAAGACAGGCTTACCAGCCGGAAGTGCGTAAGGTCAACTACCCTCTTTACTCGCGCTCTACAATCTATCTTGATGACCTGGATAATAACGGCGTAGTAGAAGTTGAAGGAAGAAACCTTTTTAATCTGCCACAAACCCGACATCCTATTCCGGATCTTCAGGCAACAGAATACTACCTTGAAAGCAGCAAGGGAAAAGTCCAGCCGGAAAAAATCATCCATCACGATGACAACAACAGAAAGCTTACCCTTCAGTTTGATATGAAAAAACTGGATGTCGGCAAATACCATCTTGTTGCAAAAGACGCCAGCGGACTTCATTCAGAAAATAACGGCTCAAGTGAATTTGCAGTTAAATTCCGCAAATGGATGGATTTTGATATTGAAGCCGGCTACACCTACGGCATCGTAGTTCACGATGATACAATGAAAAAATACCTGGGAACTTCAATGTTTCCTTTAAGCGGACAGTTTAAGATTTCCCTGATTCCTTTTAAGCACAACTGGGGCTATATTGGAATTGGAATACGGGGAAACTATTCATATTTTAATAGCAAGCTTGACGGCTACGATATTGACGGAAACATTATGAATGGCCACGCCCTCTTTATTTATCAGCTGCCCTTTGGAAAACGCCGCAGAGTCTTCTGGGAAATCCACGGAGGTGCGGGCGTAACTTACTTTCATAATATAAAGTTCCACTTTTCTCATGACATTGTTTCTCAACCATTAAATACAATAAGTCTTTCCTATGATGCAGGAACCTCTCTTATGGTTTACGTCACCAAGCGACTTTTCATTGAAGCCGGCGGTGATTACGTATTTACGCAGAACAAGGATATGCCGATGGGAGAAGTTCTTCCTTACGCAGGAATAGGATGGCAATTCTAGGAGGTAATAAAGAATGAAGATGAGACGATTTTTTATTTTATTAGTTTTTCTCTTTAGCGCCTGCGACTTTGAAACCCTTCTTTCACCAGAATTTGATGCTCCGGTTAAAAGCTTTTTTGATACCTACACAAATACAGCCGCAATTGAACGACATGATTATTCAGAGCCTCCATACCAGGATTCTTCAAGAAGGCTCTGCTTTGATTCCTACAAGGATTATTCTGTAAATTTTTATCTTCGTAATCCTCAGCTTTACAGCCTTAATCTTGAAGCAAAATTTAACAGTCTTTCGGGAGTAGATACTTCGGAAATAACAGTAGTTCAGAGTGAAGATAAGAATTCCATCACGCTTACACTGCCTCAGAAATTTCTTGTAGATTCAGATGAAGGAAAAAACATCTCTCCAACCATCAGTCTTTATGAGCCTATGAGTGGCCGAAGCTTCCCTGAATATTCATTTGAGCTTTACTGTAACTCAAAGCCGCCAAAGGTTTACAATCCTACTATTATTAACAACGGAAACTCAACCTTCGTAATTGCCTTTGATATGCCGGAGGTTGTTGAGCTTGTAGTAAGACATAAGGATCTGGCTAACATCATAATCAACGGGGTATCCTACCCTCTTTCTGTTGATTCGGAAGGAAACTTTAATTTTTCGGATACCTCCCGTTTTTCTACAAGCTGGAAATCAAGCTATGCGGAAATTGGAGGAAAAACCTTTAATCATGAGGATAACGACCGCGCCGTTTATTTTGAAACAGGCGAGGCTTTTTCGGCTGATGATAAATCCTATACGATCGTCTTGGCTGATGCCGCAGGATTAACAACTGAGATTCTGGCCAGTACGGTAATTACAAAAATCAATAAGCCGTCAATTTATGAAGTACAGGAAAGCGGCAGGGAAAAGACTCTTGATGCTTCAAAAACCATCAGTCTTTCTACTCTGGCCAGCACAGAAAAAGGAAGTATCAGAATAAAAGCGCCGACAACTGATAACACGGGAAGCGCTCTTCTGACTCCTGTTACCCTTTACTACAACATTTACAATGGAACAAAGAAAAAGGCTGTCTTTTATAATTCGGGAAGCTTTTCGGGCTCAAAGGACATCAGTCTTGCTGTTGGAACATGGTATGTGGAAGTTTATGCCGAAGCAACAAACTACGAAAGCTCAAGTCCGCTTAAATGCGATATCCGTGTAGCCGATAATTCAATTTATGTAAGCGCAAGCGGAGATGATGAAGGCGACGGAAGTGCCTCAGAGCCTTTTGCAACAATTAACGGTGCAACAGGACTCAACGAAACAGGCGTAATTCACGACATTATCAGCCGCGTCGCAGAAGATGCTGCCAGCGCATCAAAGGCTTATACAATCCGTGTAATGGGAGCGCTGAGCGAAAATGTAAGTCTTAGCGATCCTCTTGATGGAGATGGCAAGCTCTGTACAACAGGCCTTAACCTTACCGGTGATTCAGGTGCTGCTTCTGATTCGATTGCAAGCCTTACAGTTGATACAACAGACTCGGTTCCGGTAAGCCTGAAAGAACTTACAGTTGGAAGTGTAACTGTAAAGGCCGGAAAGAAGCTCAAGCTTTACGATGGAGCCGCAATTACAAATGCAGACGTAGAGGCAGCAGGCCTTCTGGCTATGGAAGGCAGCGCAAAGATTACAAATCTTACTCTCGCAGACGGAGCATATATTACCCTTACAGGAGACCTTACTTCTGAAAGAGCCGCAGAAATTACCCTGGCATCTTCTGCTTATGCAATTGGAACAAAGATTCTTGAAAATAACTCTTACACAGAAGCAAACTGCGCTAAATTTAAGATTGTAGATAACGACCCAACTGATACTAAAGAATGGTATGTAAAATCTGATGGCAGCCTCAGCCACAAGGTAAAATTTGGTCCTGATGCAATCGAAAATATTACAGTATTTGAAAATGAAAGTGATATTGAGGTTACAAATGAAAAAACAGGATTCACATATAAGTTTACCGCACCGGAAGGCTATTCTTACAGCTGGAAGGTTGATGGTACAGAGACTGGAACAGAAAATGTACTCATACTAAATGCTATAACCTGGGGAACCGGTATTTATGACGTTTACCTTACAGCAAGTAAGAATGGAAAAACTTATTCTTACCACGCACAGATTAATCACACAGGAGTTAGCTTTACTGGAACTGCGGAGCAGTGTGCCACTTATATCAATAATATAAATACTGCAGCTACCTATAACATAACCGTAACGGGAGCTGTTGGTTCTGGCGCATCAGAAGGACTTGCAAGGGTTGCAAATGCAATCAGAGGTCTTGATTCTGAAGTTCTTATTAATCTTGATGCAAGCAGAACAACAAAAGGAAGCAGTATAACAACATACAATGACGGAGAATACTTCAAAAACTGTACGGCCCTGAAGACAATCAAGCTTCCGTCATGGATGCAATATATTATCCATGATTTGTTCAATGGTTGTACTGCACTTACATCAGTTGAGATACCTTCTTCCGTTCAGTACATTGGCGAAAATGCCTTCGAAGGCTGTACAAGTCTTACAGAAGTTACCTTGCCTGTTACTATCAGCGGAACACCTGAAAGTAATGATCTTAAGGGAATTGACAATTCTGCATTCAAAAATTGTTCAAGTCTTGCAGAAGTTAATTTCTCTGGCACTAAAGAACAGTGGAAAAACATTAACTTTGGAAAGACAAGTCTCTGGCGAGAAGGAATTGCTGCAAGTACAGTTAATTGTTCTAATGGCGAGATGAACTTTAACTTTATTTTGATTACAAGTGTTTTAGGTGGAGCAATACAGCCTGTTAACAAAACTGTTAGTGGAAGCGGAACAGAAGCTGACCCATTCTTATTTGAAGAGGACATAGATATTATCGAATTTATACCTCTGTCTGATATGCCACTGTCTTTTACTTATGTTTCAGGCGAACTCCAGGTAAGTTTTAGCGGAGGAAACAGAACAGGTTCATTTAAAATCTGGCTGGCATCGGGAGCCAGAACCGACACTGCCCAGGCTGGCAAATCTCGTACTATGAAGTTATATAACAATGCCTGCTCTTATAGTGAGAATTATTACTTTAAGTTGCCGCAGTTAAGTCCTATTCAAGGAGTAACAAACACTATTAAAAATATGACAGCAAGCGGAAGTGTAAACATTGAAGGTACAATAACAGCAGATGATTTTACAAGCTTAAAAAATGCTCTTAACGAACTTCAAACCAATAATTCTGGCGTTCTTGTTGATTTAGATTTTTCTGGAGCTACATTTACAGAAATTCCTGAAAATGCTTTTAAAAATTGTTCTAATATACAAACTGTAAAATTACCAGAAGGATGTGAAACAATTGGAAAATATGCTTTTAGTAGCACACAAAACCTTGAAACAATTTATTTACCATCTTCATTAAAAAGCATTGGTAATTATAATTTTTCTTGCTCAGGCATGCATTCAAAATTTTATGTATATTATTCAGGTACCTTTGAGCAATGGCTTGGAATTGAAATGGAATGTTCACCTTTCACATATGCCTGGACAGACGATGAAAAGCTTATTGTAAAAGAAAATGGCGAAGATAAATTGATTGAAGGCGAAATTACTATTGACGGAAGCAAAGTTTCAAGAATAGGAAGTGGAGCATTCTATAGATATACTAAAATTACAAAGGTGACCATTACAGACGGTGTGCGTGAAATTGGAAATGAAGCTTTTAGAGAAACTAGAATTACCGAAATCACATTCCATTCAAATATGACCTCTATCGGAGAGGATGCATTCCGTGACTGTGATGCCCTTACAAGTATAAATCTACCGGAAGGAATAACCGAACTAAATGGCACATTCTATGATTGTAGTAATCTTACATCACTAAATATACCAAACAGTCTGATAAAGATTGACGGGTGCTTCTATGGCTGCAGTCACTTAACAACTGTTACAGGAAATATTGATGGCTGGAAAAATGAAGATGGTACTGAAACTGTCACACTTACTGGTGAATTTTTGAAAGAAAACGGCTCTAGAACCTTTGTGAAAGAATAATTTTCCTCCCCCCTCCGTGTGCTCCGTGCCCTCTCTGTGAGGAATTTATCTTCCCGAAGGCTGTCACACACCAATGCAAGCAGGTGCGTGGCATTGGGAAATGACTAACGTCATTTCTGTTATATTTATTTAAAAAATGAATTCCACAGGAATAGAGATTCCGTTAGGAATCTCCAATCCGTGTGGCAATCTTCATACATATTTTACTTTTCCAGTGCTTCCAGCACCAGTTCCAGGGGAGCTTTCATTTTTTGTGCTGCAACTTCTGGTGAAGCATTATAATCATGAACCAGCATTACAGCACCTTCAACAGCTTTCTGTTCTGCACCGGCTTCCTTACCTATAGCAATTCCTGCTTCCTTGCCGCTTTCAAAATCATATGCTCTTTGTCTTTCCCATTCCATATACTGCCTCTTCCATTGCGTATTATGCTTTGCGTCCTCTGCCAGCCTTTCAATTTTTCTGGAAAAATTATCCCCTGCTTTCTGACCGGCAACCAGCTTTAAGAATTCCTTCTGCTTTTCATTCAGTATTTTATCATAGTTATCCGCAATGTAAAAGATTTTATAAGCCCGATCGTTAAGATGTAAAGAATTATCTTCCAGGCAAAGATTTTCAAAATGATAGCAGGGAAGTCCCTTTTGAAAAATATCCGGAATGCATATAAAGATAACGTATGAATTTTTCAGCTCCTTATAAGTTTGCCCCGATTTCAAACAATCCACATCAATCGTACCCTGATAGTAACGTGCGCGTTCCGGCAGCTCTTTTGTATCCGTCGCCTGTAGTTCAATATTATAGGCATTGCTTTCATTCTTAGCGTAAATATCCAGCCGGATTCCCTTGCTGCCAAAGTCCGTTTCAATAACTTCTTCTCCCCGCATTTCAATGCGGTCAATTTCGATTTCCAGAAGAATTTCCAGCAGCTCCTTACAGACATCAGGGTTGTTCCGCATCACTTTATAAAAGATAAAGTTGTTTGCAATTGTTGCCCGCTCCCATTTTTCTTCCGGGGTGAGCGGCCGCTCTTTATTTATTCTTGTATCGCTCATACAAAATCCTCCATACCTTAATATGGATTATTTTTGCAAATTCCGACAATTTTTGGGAAAAAACTTTTTATTTTTTTTTATTTTAACGCCGTGTGCTCCCTGCCCTCTGTGAGGAATTTATCCCCACAGAGGCAGTGCTTTTATTCAGTAAAAGACTTAATCAGCCTTTCAACATCCTTTGGATTGTGGCCGTTATCAAGAAGCTGTTTCTTGTACCAGTCTGCTACGCCAGAGGCTGCTTTTTTGAAGCTTTCGGTGTCAATTTCTTCGTTTTCGATTACTGAAATCACATTGTTTTCTTTCCAGTCTTTGATAAGCTCTTCGCATTCGTAGCGGTTGATAGCACGCTCGTAATCTACGGCTTTCTGGGCATTTTCATCAACAATGCGTTTCTGCTCGTCGCTCAAAGAATTGTAAACATCGCCGTTCATACAGAAGAAGAGGCAGTCGTAGTAGGCATTCCAGAGGGAAATGTATTTCTGAACGCTCTGAACTGAAGCCGAAGCGATTGAAGGAAGAGGATTTTCCTGGCCTTCAACAGTGTTCTGCTGCAATGATGTGTAGGTTTCTGACCAGTTCATATTGGTTGCGTTTGCACCCCAGGCACGGTAAGCCTGCATAAGAAGATTACTTCCTGCAACGCGGATTTTAAGGCCGGCAAGGTCATCGACGCTCTTAATCGGGCGGCGGGAGTTTGTAATCTGGCGGAAGCCGTTTTCTGCAATACCAAAGCAGTGGAGGTTAAGGCCTTCAAGGATTTCCTTAAGCTGAAGTCCTGCTTCACCGTCAAACTTGGCATCAGCATCCTCGTAACTGTCATAAATATATGGAAGAGAAACTACATTAAAGCGGTCGTCCAGGGCTGAATAAATCAGGTTGGAATGCATTGAAAGCTGAATTGGGTCGCCTTCGCGCAGGGCAGCAATTCCGTCCGGCTGGCTGCCGTTTGTAAGCTGGTCAGAAAATCCGTCTACAAGAACGGTTACTTTACCGCCGGTTGATTCTTTCATCAGGGCAGCAAAATATCGGCCTGCCTTTGCCCAGGTACAGGTTTCGCCAGGTGAACAGGCAAAATGCCAGGTCATAGGCTTCCATTCAACGGTAGCGGGAGCGGCATCTTTTGATGCGTCGTAAATTTCGCTGTCGTAAAGGGCAATCTGACTGCCGTCACCTGCGATGGAGTTTGCCTTCTGAACGGCTACACTTGCACGAGGCCAGTAGGTATAGCAAATCAGAACAAGAAGGCTTGCACCAATCATAGGAAGCACGGCTTTGGAAATCTGATGCAGGGTAACTTTGACAGAATTCTTAATCTTAAGGCTGATTGCAACAAAAAGGTTGATTCCAACCGGCGGTGTTACCTGTCCGATTGCAAGATTTACAGTCGCGATGATTCCGAAAACAACAGAATTAAAGCCCAGCATGCGGCAAACAGGAATCATAACAGGAATGAAGATGTACATAGCGCTGTTTGCGTCGATAAAACATCCGGCAATCAGGAAAATGATGTTGATAAGCAGAAGGAAGATGATTTTATTTGATGAAACTGCGGCAAGAAGCTCTTCAGCGGCACTTGAAATGCCAAAAAGAGTGCAGACATAAGAGAACAAAGTTGCAGAACCAATGATAATCATAATGCTTCCTGTTGTCTTTGCAGAATCAACAAGAATACGGGCCATATCACGGAGACTTACTTCGCGGTAGATAAACATACCCACAATCAGACCGTAAACAGCCGCAACCGCTGCCGCCTCTGTCGGAGTAAATACACCGCCGTAAATGCCGCCAAGGATGATTACAGGCATCAAAAAGGCCCAGAAGGCATCCTTAAAAGCGGCAAATCGTTCTTTTGCACTTGAACGGGCTTTAGTAGACTTGATGTTCTTGCGGCGGACTTCAATCATAACAACGGCAATCAGGGCAAGTCCCATCAAAATGCCGGGAAGAATACCAGCCATAAAAAGCTTACCAACATCATCACCTGTGATAGAAGCATATACAACGTAAGCAATGCTAGGCGGAATGATGATGGCAATGGAGCTTGAAGCCGCCATAAGGGCAGTTGCAAAAGGAGCCGAGAAACCAGCCTCAATCATAGCAGGAATCAGAATTGCACCAAGAGCCGCAACAGTAGCCGGGCCGGAGCCTGAAATTGCGCCAAAAAGGCAGGATACAATTACACATACAATTGCAATGCCGCCGCGGGTGTGACCAATGCAGGCATTTACAAAGGCAATGAGGCGCTTAGAAATGCCTGCCTTAGCCATAATGTTTCCGGCAAGAACAAAGAAAGGAATTGCAAGAAGGAGAGTCTTGCTGATTCCTGAATATGTGTTTACGGCAACTACAGAAAGCTTCTGACCGGCCGCAAGAATAGCCGCAACAGAAGAAGCGCCCAGACAGATTGCAATAGGCACATCAATTAAAAGGAGGATAAAAAATACGGAAAAAAGGATTGCTGTAATCATTATGCCTCCTCCCCTGCTTTTGACTCTTTGATAAAGTCAGAAAGATTTTCTATAAAGTGAAGGATGAGGAAAAGTCCGCAAAGAGGGATAAAAGACCAGAAAATCCAGCGGGGAAGATGCATAACAAAAGTGTGTTCTCCCTGCTGCAGGCTTGAAGTCATGCGGATAAAGCCCTGCCAGGTAAGGACGATACAGTAAAGAATGGAAACCAGGCCCGAAGCCAGCTTCTGGATGGCCTTCTTTTTGCCGGTAAGACGGCTTGAAATCAGAGAAAGCCCAATAAGACCGTCATTTTCTCTGGCACAGAGAGCCGCACCCATGAGCGAAACAAGAACAAACAAAGCAATAACCAGTTCATCTGCAAAAGCAAGTGAATGGTTGAAAACAAATCTTCCCACAACATTTGCAAATGTCAGGGCAAGAGTTACGGACATGGTAATAGCCAGCAGGTATTTTTCAACCCGGGCAATCCCCTCCATCAACTTTTTAAACATTAATAAACTCCTTTAGTATTTTTAAAGTTAGTATAAGTTTACTGATTTTTAGGAGAATTCGCAATTGCTAAGATTTTTTTAAGAATTTTTTCAAAACATTGCCGGAATTTGAAGTTTTTTGGCTATTTTTACGGTGGAGAGTTTTTATCAATAAAATCAAGGAAAAAAGGAAAAATTATGAGCACAGAAAATGTAATTACTAAAGAAATTGAAACAAAGTACAAAGACAAGCTTTTCAGAATAATTTTTGGAAAGGATGATGAAAAGAGCAAACGATGGAGACTGGAACTTTATAACGCATTGAGCGGTAAAAATCACACAAACCCAGATGATATTGAACTTACAACAATTGAAAATGTCCTCTATATAACAATGAAAAATGATTTGTCATTTCTGGTAGATTCACAGATGAGTCTTTATGAACAGCAATCAACTTATAATCCCAACATGCCGCTTCGCGGACTCTTCTATTTTTCTCAGCTCTATCAAATTCATCTTGCAAAAATTTCGAAAGACTTATATGGCACTACTCTGGTAAAGATTCCTGCTCCGCGTTACTTTGTTTTTTACAACGGTCCAAAGAGTCATCATAAGGAAGATGTGAGCAAACTCAGGCTTTCTGATGCGTTTGAAAACTTTGAAGAGCATGGTGACTTCGAGTGGACTGCAACTGTAATTAACATAAATGCCGACCACAATAAAACACTTCAAAAAAACTGCAAACCGTTATATGATTATATAAGTTATGTTAACAGGATTAAACTTAATCTTGCAAAAAAGATGGAAAAGCAGGATGCAATTAATGAAGCGGTTGACTGGGCGTGCGCTCAGAATTTGCTTGATGGCTTTTTCAGGGAGCATAAGGCTATGGTAACTGCAGTAAGTTTAACAGAATTTGATCAGGAACTTTATGATAAATGCCGCCGCGAAGAAGGTTTTATTGAAGGCAAGGAAGAAAAAGCCATTGAAGCCGTAATTGGACTGCATGAAAATAATGTTCCTGTTGATATAATCGCTAAATCATTAAAAATGACAGAAGAACAAGTACAGAAAATTATAAGTGAAAAAGCGCAGGACAAGGCCTAACAAACTGCATATCAATATGTTACTGCATAAAAAATTTTATGCGGTAATATAAGAAATAATATGCAGACGCATATTTATAAGCAAGCAAAATGGTATTTTTCGCTGCCTTTTTGCAAATATCCCCCTCCTCCACAATTCAATAAATATCATAATCCAAACAAAAAAACGTTTTTTGTAAAAATTTTTGAAAACATTGCCGGAATTCGCATTTTTTTGCCTATATTATAACGGAGGCATAAAATGCAAGAATTTAATGATGTAACTGTTAACAGAAATTACAAGGACAGTCTGTTCAGATTTATTTTCAAAGGGAATAATGAAAGAAGCCGGCGATGGCTCTTATCACTTTATAACGCACTTAGAGGTAGTAATTACGAGGATACAAATCAACTTGAAATTACGACACTCGAAGATGTAATTTATATAAGCATAAAAAATGACATTTCATTTTTAATTAATGATGAAATGTATCTTTTTGAACATCAAAGTACGGTGACCCCTAACATGCCTATCCGGGGATTGCTGTATTTCTCAAAGCTTTATGAAAATTTCATAACGAATAAAAAACTTAATATTTATGGTGGAAAATTAATCAAAATTCCAACTCCAAAATATATAGTCTTTTATAATGGTCAAAATAAACTTCCAGATTTATTCCAATATCATTTATCTGATGCTTTTCTTACACCTGATGATTCAAATAATTTTCAATGGACTGCAACAGTGATAAATATCAATAAAAACCATAGTCAGGAACTTCAAAAAACCTGCAAAGCGTTATATGATTATAGTGAGTTTATTGCAAGAATACGTCAGAATATGGAAGGTGAAAAACCTTTACCTTTCCAGAATGCAGTAAATGAAGCTATGGATTATGCTATCGAGCATAATTTTCTTGAAGGCTACTTTAAAGAAGAAAGGGCAAAAATTATGAATAGCATTCTTACACAATTCGATAAAGAAACATATGAAAATGGAATCCGTAATGAAGGCTTTGATGAAGGTAAACAAGAAAAAGCCATTGAAGCTGCATGTAAAATGCTCGCTGACGGTATGTCCCCTGAACTTGTTGCAAAATATGTAGATTTGCCAGAAGAGAAAGTCAAAGAAATTATAAGTGAAAAAGCTCAGGGCAAGGCCTAGTAAATTACCTATCAGAAAAAAATCTACTTACTTGTTGATAACTTTCAACAAGTAAGTAGAAAAATGTCATCAAGCTTGTTGTTTGCAATCAACAAGTAAGTAGAAAGTTGTCATCAAGAAAGTAGAAAAATTGCTATAAGCTTGTTGTAAATCGTCAAACGGCCCGTTTGATATATATGTTATGGTGTTAAAGTATATACATTAACATCGTAAAGTATATACTTTAACGCGCTAAGCTATATACTTTACGAGCAAAACATATATATCAAAAAGGCTTTTACCACGGTTTTAACCTGCCGTTGAGGGTTTACTTGTTGCTAATTAAATCTTTAGTTGCTGCTAATGACTTCGTTGCTTGCTTATAATGACTTCGTTGCTTGCTTATAATGACTTCGTTAATTGCTTCTAATAAGTTTGTTAATTGCTTCTAAAGACTTTGTTAGTTGCTGTACGCGAAGTCTTTAGTTGCCACTCATAAAATGATTAGTTGCCGTAAAAATATTATTTTACGGCAACTAATTTTTTTGTTATAAGCAAGAGATATGCAACTTAGCGCATCTGGGCGGTTTCGATGGCATCACTGCTTGAATTGACTTTTATTGCATATCCCATAACTGCATTTTTAGTACCGTTACCATATACAAAACCATAAGATGTAGAGTTATAACTGTTTGGTGTATTTACCGTACTGTTATCTGAAGCAGCACGTTTTGTGTTTTCTGTAAAGTTAGCATCTCCACAGCTGGTAATAACACCACTATCATTCTTCCAAACCGCAATATTCATCTTATTATATTGATTACTTTGCAGCGATACAGTTTTAGCTGTAGGAATTACAGAACTTTCCCATTTTCCTGTAAAGCGATCATCTTCAGAACCATTAGCGGCATTAGCACTAGTTTCCACAAGATAAGCCATTTTTGGTCTGATACAAGAAGTTGCATAATATCCAATTCTTGGAATTGCTTTTTTATCTGTAGCATTATTCAAGGCAACGTCAATCGTTATATTTGAACCAACAACGCCGTTAGCATCAACAACACAGGTCTGAGGATCTGAAGTATATGTTGGCAAGAAGGCGTAAACCAAATCACAATTTACAGAATCATATGCTGCAATATGGATTCCACCATTTTGATCAACGGCAATCTGACAATATTCACCTGCATTTTCCATATCTCCTGTAAATATCTGCTTTGGTGTACTCCAGCCAGAACGGTCTGTTGTTCCATTACGATCAGTAAGAGGAGTTGTATTATAACTATAACGTAAAACACGAGCCCCCTCATCATACCACACTGCAACAACGACATCATCTGTAGAATTTGCCCCAGGAATAACACCTAATGAAACATAACTACCTGCACCATAATCAGTTCCATCTCCAGCAAGCAGGCTGACTTTTTCATTTCTGTATTTATACACCCTGCTATTTCTATCATAATCATAGAAACTATCAAACCTATAAACAGGATCTTTTTCATCTACAAATTTATAATAGATATTATCAGTTTCACTGAGAATTTTAAATCTTTGACTATCTACAGTTTCTGGAGTTCTGTTTATAATATCTTGAGAAATACCGGCAGGAGGAATACATACATTATTTTTTCCAGAATCACTGCATGACGTAAATGCCATAAGCTGTAAATCCTCCTTTCTTCCACCCCAAACTCCTTTTATATAATACCTTGTATTATCAGTTACATTGCCATTTTCATCACAAATTTGGAAATAATCGATATCATTAAATGGAATTTCCTTTCCATTTTTATCATTCTTTGAAATCCATACACCAGTCCAGTCATTATACTCTTCATTTTTATCAACACGCTGAACACGACTAATATATATTAAGTCATCATCATGACCATATGTATAATTACTTGTTGAACCGGCTTTAAAACGAATTTCATCATTCATCGCATCGTAATATGCAAGATAAAGATTTGTATCTTCTCCATGAACAGAAGAAACAAGACTTGGAGATTTAATTCGCTGTTTGTCAAAATAATTTGTATTATCTGATGTATTATGTTTTGTTCCACTCATGCCGATTGATTCCAAACGTAAAGAGTGATATGACCTATAGGAACCAGTCTGCCCTGTTCCTGCCTTTCCGCCAAATTTATATGACATTAATTGAAATTTATCTGCTTCAGACGCATTAATATCGCCTCCGGCAGCAACACCATAAGAATTTCCAAGCTTATCATAAGTAAAACCTACAGATGTAAAGAAATCGTAACTACCCATCCAGTAATCATAAGAGGTTTCAACACCACCTTGTGTAGACCCTGCCATACTGAAATACAGAGGACCATTTACAAATGCAAAACCAAGAGCTCCAGTCTTAGGGTTTATAGCCATATGAGGCTGCTCAATCTTTCCACTAATAGGAATTACGGCATCGCTGTCAAATTCCCAGACATCAAAGAATACATCATCTGTCAACAAATTATTGTTGTCACCGTTTGGCTGGCGGTTGTAATAATTTTGGTAAATTGAATAATCTCCTGTAGGATTTTCCGTCAAATTAACCGTAGATGTATAAGAACCGCTCTTATCATTACCATTCTTATTATTCAAAACAGGAATTGAACCAACAACAAGATTATATTCACCTGTCGACATTTCATTTCCATGCAAAATTAATTCTTTTGCACCAGAAGTAGACAAATTAAATCCTTTAATCTTTATTGTTTCAGAACTATCATAACGAACCGGATAATGTCCCAATGCAGTTCGTGCAAATACAGAAGGATTGTTTCTCTTCAAAGATGAAAGCGAAGTTTCAACATCTGAAATATAAGGCACAACATCCATCTGATAATATGGAGTCTCTGTATCTTTTGTTGTCTGAGCGGCCCCAGTAATATCAGAAACAGAAGTATTTCCTGTAATTGTTGTACCAGAAATTATAGTTTCATTAGTTGCAGTTCCACGAGCATCAACGGCAAATACAGTTACAGCTTTATTCTTTCCAACTCCTACATAGGCAGTATCAACTGTCAGAGTCCATTTTACACTATGACCTGAAGAATTAACTGACACGTCTTCAATTGATGCAATCCAACCTGTACCAGATTTATTATCCCAAGTACCATTATAAGTTCCCAATAACTGGTATGTTGAAAATCCACTATGATCAGTAAATTGAGCATACAGTGATTTCAATCGGATATTGTCAAATGCAGAACCTTCAATTTTTATTTCTCCAGAAACCTTTGGATCCACTACTTCATTTGAAGCTGTTTCGCCCAATGCTGTTTTTATTTCCTGTGTAATATCACGTTCAAGTTCAATATGACCATTAGCTTTTAAATTGCTTCCAGAACCAGTCCATGCCACAGAGTTTTTATTTTTACTCTCCCAATAGAATGGTGAAATTTTTGCCCAAGGTGGAGTCTGATCAAAGTAATCAACATTCAAAGCAATACGCATTGTTGCATATAAACTGTCACTACCAGAAACAGTACCCTCTGTACTATCCCAAATCTGATATTCAAACCAGTAAGGATCACTATCTGAAGAACTATTTGTACCTAGAGCTGTCCATTCAGCGGCTGTGGCTCCGAAAACAATATCTCCATGGCGGGTATTAGTAAGATCAACATAAGTTGTTCCAGATTTCAAATAATCACTTTCTTCAACCTGAACTTTTGTTCCTTCAATCCAATTCTCTGATAATTCAGAAAAGTCTGTTGCAGCCAGATTTGCAGCCTTGGCAACACGACCTTTATAATTCAAAATGCCATTTCCACCAACAATTTCCGGAGAAAATGTTGTTTTATCACGGATTACCATAAGGGCTGTTCCAGTTTCTGTTTCCCCCTCAGCAGGAAGATAATCTTTTCCATTACTTGAAACAACAAAGGTTCTTGTTACTCCTCCGGCATAATTGATGTAATTTCCATTAACATCCTTCAACTGATTACAGTATTTTGTTGTTTGCTCATCATCTTGTTCCTGATTATCACCGTTATAATCAGTCCAGATTTTTACAGCTGCAAGACGAGGAGCATTGTTTGCAACGAATGCTGCTTTTTTGTAAAGTTCATTTGCAATAGCAGATGTAGAACTTGTATTATAAACATTATTTGTGCCATCTACATAAAGAATATTGCTTGTGCGGTTTGTATCTGAATACAAATCTGCATATTCAGCCCTGTCTTTTGTATTTACAAGACTTGTTGAAGTTCTATAATCACTTTCTGCCTTATTACCTACAATTCCTATTGAATAGTTACCAGCGGCATCAAAAACAACATAATGGATTTCGATTGGACCATCAGGAATATTTTTTGAAACAATTTCAGCTGACCAGGTATATGAAGTTCCATACTTTTCTACATAATCAACCATACCATCGCCATCATCACCAGTAATTGTTGCAGGATAGCCCTGACTATTACGAGTTGTACTTCCATTTTCTGGGCTTGTATGATCTGAAATTAAAGCGATAGCAAAGTAAGCTGTAGTTTCATTCTGAGGAGGATTTCCACTTAGAGTAATAGTTGAATCTGTTCTTTCTATAATTTTGTAGATTGAACCTCCAACTTTCACAAGTCCACCCTTACGAATGTACATATTATTATCAGTTGAAGAAATTCCAAGCTGATTCAATGTTGAAGAACGAATAACAGTTTCCTTTTTCCAATATAAGCCGGAATCATAGACTACAGTAGTTGTAGAAGTATCTTCCGTAGAGTCCATCAATGGAGTGGAAGCATTTACAGTTACAGAATTACTGCTTGAAAGCATTGGATTATAGATTGTGTCAGTTTCTGTACCAATCGTATTTCTTCGCATAAAGTAGAAAGCAACACTATCAAGTCCACTCTGAGCATTTCCATTTACAGCATCTTCCCAAGCCTTTGATTCAAGCCGATAGAAACCATTGCTCTGTACAATATTTGGTGACAATTTATATGAAGAATCTGCTGCAGTAGCAAGAACCGGAGCCGTATTATCATACTTAATCGACATTTCTTTTGTCGTCTTTCCAGAATTAGGAGAAGCCTGATCTTCTACATAAATATTGAAAGCAAGAGCACCAACCCCACTTGCAGTTGAGAGTTTATACTTGAAGTAAACAGTTTTCTTATCTGTACTTGTCCAGGTTGAATATTTTTCACCGTTTTGAATTATATCTGTAGTTGCAAGAGCTGTTTTATCGCTGTAAGTAATAAGAGTATCATTGTGTATTTTAAGTGTCTTAATGCTGTCATTATCATTTACACTTCCAATAAGATACCATTGTCCGCGAACAAACATGTCTGAGCTATATTCTTTATATGCACTTGCCTTGAAATCTGGACTTGTGGTAGAAGTTCCAAAATGAGCATCATCTGACTTGATGAGGTAAAGTGCCTGAGGACTTCCAACAACCGGATTCTGTGCATCAAATACCATATAGAGATCTTTCTGAACACTGATTTTACCGTCTTTATCCTGAGCGTAAACACGAACAGCAACATCATTTGTTTTCACAGCGGCTTTTATTTCTTCTTCCGTTGCATTTTCAGGAGCTTCATAAGTAAAGTCTAATTCGCCATTCTCATTTATAGAATGATTCCATGATGAACCTTCAGGTGTAATTCTAATAGCATAATCAGCGGCATTATAACCAGCTGCAATAGTTCCTGAATATTTTGTGTGACTTGTCTCTGTATGATAAGTTTTCATATTATAGATATCATACTTATCTTTAAGGTAATCTAAGTCAGCCTTAATTATCGGGAATGTAGCAATTGATTTATCTGAATTAAGAGTAAATGTTCCTCCTGTTCCATACAGTTTCTTACCGTTGGAATCTGTACCTGTTATATGTTGTTTTGCAATAATCTGCATCCATACACTTTCAATTCCAATTTTTTCAGCAGAACTTCCAATTTTATCATTTGCAGAGCCAGAAAGCTGGATCTGACCACCATAAGTTTTTCCATTTTCTGACGGATAACTGAACTTAATTTCAGGTCTATCACCCTGAGGATCAAGTAAAACAAGTCTAGGAACTTCAGAAACATTACCTCGTTCATCAATTGCTTTAATCCAAATATAGAATTTTACGACAGTATTAAACTGATTGCTGTCTGTTGCTGCAAGATTTGCGTCTGTTGTAATTCCATATTTTACAAGATATTTATTCAAAGTAAGCTGATGTTCACCAGATTCAACACTATCACCATTTATAGTTTCATCAAAATATACAAACCAGGAAAGGGAAGCATCTTCTATTTTCTTATACTCATAATATTTGTATTCTTTTGTACCTACTGTATATTTTTCGGTGCTATCATTTAGAGAAGTAGCAAGAGTTGCCTCTCCTCCATTATTGTCATACCACTTGTTAACAGGTGTAGATGAATCAGGACTTACAGTGCCAGAAGTTGAAACGGCATAGTAAACATCAGCTTTACTGTCTACAGAACCATAAACTGTTACACTTCCGCTCAATGCACTTGTGTTTGATGGGCCAGAAAAACTAATTACAGGAGCTGTATTATCAATATTAACAGCAATTGTATTTGAAGAACTTCGAATTCCATCATAACTGATTATAGATGCTGTTCTTGTTCCACTAACAAGATTTGTAACATCTACAGGTTTGTCATTATTTTCAGCAAAAGGTGTCTGCCACAAGAAATAATCCAATCCACTTGAATTATCAATTGTAGCGGTTTTAGAAAGAGGGAAAATGTAATTTTCTCTTGCATAAGATTTTCCACCCACAGTAATTGTACTGAAATCTGCCGCAACAGCTGTAATTGAGGCACCTGTGCCCGTCATTGAAGCATAATCACTATAAGCTTTTATTGTCGTAGTTGGTTTATTACCATTAGTATAAACAATAGATTTAACTTTTGTTGAACTATCTGTATAAGACCAGGCCGTAATTACTGTAGAAGTTCCATCTTCTGTATTTACAGGAAGTGAGAGATATACTTTTTTTACGCCGTTTGCATCATAAGCATACTGCTGTAAATAGAATTTTTGTCTAGTACCACCGAACTGTTCACCTGAAATTGCATTGCTCCATGAACTATCAGTAGAAGGAGTTCGTGTGAATTTTATATCTTTTGATTCAGGAGGAGTAGTATCGATAGTAATTACCATTCTTGTTGCAGTTGAAGTTGTTCCACTGGCAGGTTTTGCGCCATAAGTAACTGCATCTTCTTTATCAGTAATTATTGGCGTATTGAAATCATAATCTGTAGATGCTGAGGTAACAAATGTTTGTCCTTTTTCATCCTGAATTTTAAACCAGATATATTTTTCACCATCTCTAGGTTTTAGAGAGAATGAACCTGTAGATTCATTATAAGAGAAGGTATTTCCATCTGCATTCATCCAATCTGAAGCTCCAGGGGCAGTTGAATCGTCACCTATAAAGCACCAGACTTTCGCAGATTTTGGAATACCATCATCATCAGAAATAACTCCATCTAATACATCTTTATCAGAAGTAAGAGTATCTGCAAATGTCATATAAAATTTAATTACAGGTCTATCAGAATCTTTATTTACATTGAGAGCAAGAGGAGCCGAATAACCAGTATTTTCAGCCTTATCGGTTGCAGCAATAGTAAAGTAATATATTCCTTCTGGAAGATCTTGTGTCTGTCCATCTGACACAGGAGGAGTGTACAATGTCCATTCTGCATTATTTTCAATTTCGGTAGGATATTTTGTCCAGCCTTCTATTGAAGTAACACTTGATGGTGTTGTTGTATCAGCATTAGTCTTTAAACGATAATATAAACTGAGTTTTGGAGTCTGTGTTACATTATTTACAACAGGCTCTTTTAAACCGTTTGCATCACTGGCAACGCCTTTAATCTTTATAGTTCCATTTACAACTGTTATTCCATCTTTTGTTCCGGCGCCAACAGGCCCTGTTATTTCTACGGTTGGAGGAGTCTTATCAATAGTAACAGTTGTAGTACATGAAGCAGAGTTTCCGCTGCCAGACTTATCTGTTGCAGTTGCTGTAAAACTCTTTGAACCAGACATTCCTTCTAATACAGTTGCAGGTACACTGGCGGTCCAAGTTCCATTAGTTTCATCTACATTTGCTTTAATCCAATGATCCTTGTTTTCATCATACTTAAGCCAAACATTTTTTATACCAGCCTTTACTAATGTAGTAGATGTTGGATTATCAATTACAGTTCCACTAATTGTAAGAGCAGATGTTGCATTTGTAAAAAGACCTGTAGCAGGAGCAGATGAAGTTATTGCAGGAGCCTGAGTATCAACATTTATTCTGTAGTTATCATGTTCTACGTTATTATGTTTGATACATTCGAGAGCTGCATTTCCAACATTATCAACAGCAACAAAAACAAGGAAATTTGCACCAGGATTAAGATTAGGAATGGTTGTCTTATAATTTGTAGTAATATCTGTGTAATATTTTGTTTCTGTATTAGTACCTTTAGTAACAGTTACATTACCACCGTTTTCAGAAGTAAATGTAAAAGGAGTTTTTCCTTTGTATGCAGTTACAGAACCTGTATAAAATACACGTCTTGTCTCTGGAGTCTTAAGTGGTGAGAAATAACCATTAGCTTCAGTTTCATAAGAATCCAGGAATTTTTTTGTTTCTGTAGAACTTGGTTCTTTTGTAAAAATCTTATAATAAATAAGATTTACATTACTACCAGAAGTTCCATCATCAAATCTTCCGCGAAGCTTTACAGTTTCGGCATTTCCAAATGTATTTCCAGAATACTTGCCGCCGACATCTTTATCTTTAACGGGATCCCAAGACGGAATGCCTGCATAAGTAACACCTTCTGTTGTTGTACCGTCCGTAAGTGCAACAGCATCTTCGTTAGTGCCAATCACATTTCCGGAAGCATTTACTACTTCGCCGATTGCATTCGTTTTTACAAAAACATCACGGCAGGTATCCCCTATTCGGAAATACAAGTCTTTTCCACCGTTCTCACTTCCGTCAAGTGCATGGATTCCCAAAGGAGGTTCTGTATCTACTTTTATTGTAATAGTTTCAGTTTTAGTGTTACCAGCGTTATCTGCAACTGTAAGTGTAGCAGTAGTTCCTGTTGCAGGGATGTCTTTTAAATCAAGTCCACTGAATGATGCTGACTTTTGGGCTTCCGGCTGTTTATCAGCTGCTAAAGCTGTAATATTAAGTTTTACTTCATAAACACCAGACGAAACTTTACCATCAGAACCGTCATCTTCAGCTATACCAAATACAGTAAATGTCTGTGGATTTTGGCTGGTATTTGTATTATTTATAAAGAATGTTAATTCATCAGCTTTAGGCTGATAAACTTTGTATTTTGTTGAAGTTGTAATAAGTTTTACGTCTTTTATAATAGGATCCGAGATATCTTTATTCAAAGTGAATAATTTAATATTTCCAGTTTCTTCACCAGCAACACTTTTACCAATTACAGATAAATCACCTGTAGTAAAGATTTCAGTTGCCGCAGTTCCCTTATCAAAAGCAGAATTTGCAAATACAGCTTTCCAATAAGTAATGGCCGTTTTATCAGAAATTGCAGAATAATTTTGATATGTCAAATTTTCTGCAGTTTGTCCTGCAGCTGGTGTTCCTGTAGAGTAAGTTACTGTTGCAGAAGGAGTTTTATTTATACCTGTACTTTCGCCTGTACATTCGAAACGTAATTCATCTACACCACTGACAGTTTTTCCGGCAACCGTATTTGAATATGTTCCATAAAGTGTAAGAGTATCTGTAGTTTTACCATTTATATATTCAGTTCCAGTAGTAGACTTTGAAGTGTTAGTACCAATCTGAACTAAAGAAAGTGCCAGAGAAGGTTTATTAGTATCAATATTGAAAACGATATGATCTAAGCCTTGAGCAGAAGCATCAGTTTTCTTTGTATAGAATTTCTGTATATTATCTGCCTTGTCTACAGCGCGAATATAAAGTTTACTTCCTAATTCTACAGCACTATCATCAAAAGCTACAGTTCCTTTGTAGTATGGTTTATTATTGCTGTCAGTCTTTTTGGTAAGAGGCTGCCATTCAGCATTTTCATCAGTGTCAGAAGAAGAGCTAGTACACCACTCTACAGTATCAATACCAGAAACACTATCTTCGGCATATACTTCTATTGTATGAGTCTGGCTGCTATACCATTTTGTTTTTGAACTTTCATTCTCTTTTTTTACTGAGTTATCTGAACTGGCTGTTAGAGGATCTTCTGAACCAATTTTTACTTTTGAAATTGTTGGTGGAGTTTTATCATATGCTGTACTGTAAGTTTTAGTGTCTTTGTTGCCTTTTTTATCTGTAAGAACAAATGAATATGAATACTTTCCTTCCTGAGGAGTAGCAGAAATTATATGTTTTGCTGAATCAACAGTAAATGGCAGATGAACATTCCAGTATTTATCTTGTGTTGTATCACTTTCATTTAATATTATTTCACCTTCAATAGGGGCGTCATCACCAAATTTCTGAGTAATAGTTAATTTTTCGACAGAATATGAATCATGACTTGTTCCTGAAATATCAAAGCCAGTGTCAGGCATATATTCTGTAATAACTGAATCATTTACAGTAAGTGTAGGAGCAGCTGTATCAAATAAGAATGTCAGAAGTTTTGTATTATCATAATCATCATCTGTGGATTGAGAATCCGATGGATATCTAAATTTCTCACTTTTATTTCCTGCGGCATCCACAGCTTCTATGTATATTGTTTTAAAACCTTCTGCATTAAATACAGTTGCCCATGTTGCTGTAGCATCAGTTGTTGTATCTTTATATTTTAAATCATAAGACCAGTTAGCAGTATCAGAAACAAGCCTTTTTGCTTCATTACCAAGAGAATCTTTTATAGTTATAAATACTTTTTCAACACCAGAGCCACCTTCATCACTTGAAGTTCCTCTGAACGTATAACTATCAACTTTAGTATCATCAGCACCCGGCAATGCTTTTAAAGTAACTTTCGGTGCAGTTGTATCAACCTTACAGGTAACTGATTTTACATTACTTTCATATGTATTATTTGCACTTGTATCTACAGTATCCACACCGGCAACTTTATAATAGAAAGTTGTTGTTTCTGCAAGACGAAGAGTTTTATCTGCAGAAGTTTTATCTTTTTTAGAATCACGATAAACAAAACTGCCGTTTTCTTTTGTCAAGTGAACAGGTGAATCACCACTTACAGGCTCATATGTTCCAGTTTCACTTGTTGAACGATAAATAATGAAGTATGAATATTCCGAATCAAATACCAGTTTATTTTCAAAGTATCTTGAATCAGCATCCTGAGAACCTTTTGTATATTCGGTTGTAGTGATTATTTCATCCCCGTCTTTTACATAGGCTTTTACATCCTGAAGAGTTGGAGCTCCGGCAGTTATTCTAATAATAAATTTTCCAGATTCAGAAGGTACAAAACTTTCATTTCCCTTTATATCTGTAACTCTAAATCTGTAATAGTAATAGCCGACACCGGTAGGAAGATTATAAGTATAGGTTGCATTAATTCCTGTCACAGAATCTGTTTTTTCACTAATAACAGAATTATCATTTTCGTTTATACAGTATGTAGTAATACCTGCCAGTCCATCATCATCCATTAACTTAATAAGAAGCTGAGTTCCTGAAGAATATTTATTTTTTTCAGAAATTCCATCAGGGTCACTGATTCTAAAAGAAAGCATTGAAGGTGTATTCGGCAAAACAACAGGCTTATCTGTAGTCTGGTCAACAAAATAGTCAGAAAAATCAGTTACAGTTTCATTTCCGGCACGGTCATAGGCCGTAACACGAATTATAATTTCTTTTGACTCATTTCCTGAAGCAATTTTTCTTGTATCGATATCAGCCCAGGTAAAATTTGCAGGAGTTGTAATATATACCGGCTCTTCACCGTTTGCAGGCAGTTTTACAGCTCCGCTTTCTTTATCAAGAATCTGAATAAAAGCCTTATTATTTGTGCTGTCAACAACATCATAGGCATCAGAAATTGCAAGACGGATGCTGACGTTATTTCCGTTCAGGTATTTTTTTCCGTCGCTTGTGCCAAGTTCATCTGTATATTTTGCAGCAACCGGAGAAATATCAGATAGTGTAATAACAGGTCCTTCAAGATCATAAAGAATTGTATAGGCTTTTTCTGTTGTTCTTCGAGACTGTGTAGCTGTGACAACTAAATCATGCTGTTTACTTACACTTCCAAAAGCAGACGGTTCATATACATTTGCAAAACTATAGGTAAAAGGATTCTCTCTTTTTTCATCTCCAAGCCATTCCTGTGTTGTTTTATTGTCAGACTTATCAAGCTTAATTGAAAAATCTGGTCTCCCCTGCTCTACAGTTACAGAACCTTCTACTTTTACCCAGGTATCTTTTTTAAGGTATAAAAGAGAATCAGTCTGCTCAGTCCAGTTCGAACCATCAATACTTGTAGAAAATGTTACATTAAGTGTTGGAGCGGCTCCACTTGCTGCAAGATAGAAGCCGTATCCGTTTCCGCTTGGTTCAACTGTGTTTCCTGAAGTATCCTGGCCTTCAACACCAAAAATATATGTATGCCCAAGTATAAGCTCCTTTGTTAGATCTGCACTTTTCAGACCGGATGTTACTGGTGTTTTAAATTTATATCCAGTACCGCTCTTTGTTTTTTCTGTTACAGGATAATATTTTATATCATTAATTGCTTTTCCGTTATTATCACATTCAAGGAAATATACCCGTAAGCTTGCTTCATCAAGAGTGATTCCATCAAGACCTGTGGAAACTTCTACCATTACTTCATTTCCTGTAGAAATAAAATAATCTTCACTGTCGGTAAAATCTTTTCCATCTTTTTTCAGCTGATTTTTACCGCTGACTGTAAAGACAGGGTTATTGGCAGGGTTAAGAGCAAATTTTCCGGCAGATTTTGCTTTACCAGACAGAGCTGCTTTTACAGCTTCAATATTTTCATTAGAAACTGCAAGGGCACGGGAGCTGTCAGCTGTTGCATAAGTGCCGTTATAGATACTGTAAATTTCATTTACTTTATAGTTTGAAAGTACCGTAGAAGAAATTTCGTCATATAGATAATATTCAGTCTGGCAGTTTCCGTAAGTATCTTCTGCAGTCTGAGTTGAACCGTCCGCAGGATAACGCTGGGCTCCATCATAGGCTAAAATCTTACAGTAACGAATTTCGGAACCGCTTTTTGTCGTGTGGCCGTAAATTACTGAATAATCGTTATCTATACTTTCAGAAAATGTTGCTACATCAAGGTTAATAGAGGCAGGAACATTATTAAGGGAAATAGTCTTTAAAAAGTTTGTGCAGGAAGAATCTGAATATACATTTACATCGATTTTATTGATATTGTTATCATCTGCAGCCTGTCCCTGAAGGGTAAATTTCTGTCCGTAAGTATCTGTATCTGAATCTGTGATAATAGTGCTTGGGCGCTGGAGAATCACGACCGGAGGAGTGTTATCAACAGTATATGAACGGGTTAAGTTTGCCGTATGCCCCCCGTTATCATACAGGGTAACCGTGGCAACGTAATTGCCGTCTACGAGGGGCTGGCTGCTGTCGGCCGGGTTTACGGCACAGAGCCAGGTACCGTCGGGTGCGACGGTGGCGTTATATGAGTTTGCTGAGCCGGTGCCTGTGTTTTTAAGGACAACCGTAACCTTTCCTACGGCTCCGTCATCCTTCCAGCTTCCTTTAATGGCAAAAGAATCTCGGATTACGGCATTGTCGCCCGGGCTTGAAATTCCTCCTGTTGGAGGCTCTGTATCAACTGCACCACCAAGGCCGATATCGCAGGCGATGCAGGCAGTAATTGCAGAAAGGACTGCAAATGAGACTGAAATAATTTTTACAACTTTTCTAAACTTTTTTACAAACATAAAAACCTTCAGCAGATTTTTTCCTGTAAAATGCTTCCAAAAACTCTCTCAATTAGGAAACAGAAACAGTTATCCTAATTTAATATCGGTAAGTTTAATTATAAACTAACTGTTATTTTCGAGAAATGAGCATAATTTAAGCAGACTCTAAATTATTTCTTAATTTACAACTGATTTAGCGCTACAATTTCGTAGCCGCTGTCCAGAAGGGAACTGATCAAAAGGTCCATATAGCGGTAAAGAGGCTCTTCGTGGATTCCGTAAGAATAGCCTACCGCAACCGGAATGATTCCAAAACTTGCAAATTTGAGCATCTGGTTGTATTCGTCTATCAGCTTTTCGGCCTTTACATTCTGAATGTCTGTCGGTGAATACTTAAAGTTGTTGTTCACGTAAGAATAACCGGCCAGCTTTCCGAATTCTTTTATGCTTTCCGTAACCTTGTAATCAGGAGCGTGCCAGTAGAGGCTGAGTTCGCTTCCGGTGCACTCAAAGAATTCATCCTCGTTTCTTGCAAGGCCCCTGCGGATAAAATCTTCCGTGATTGTAAAGCCTTGGGCTGTGAGGTCGGCAGTTGTAAAGAACATTGAAGCACATTCCTGGCCGTTTGTTACAATCTGCTTTGTTTCCATTGGATAGCGGCGGATAAATTCTCCGTTCACAAAGAAGGTTCCGCTGATATTATATTTTTTGAGGGCAGACAAAATCTGAGGAAGTCCGTCAGCATTGTCGCTTGCATCAAAAATCAAAGCCACCTTACGCTTCTGGCTCTGCTTTTCTACGCTGACCGGGTAAACTGCCTTTGTTACGGCGCTGTCCGTAAGAGTTCTGATGTAAAGGGCATTGTCGTAATTTGGATTCTGAGTTTTTCCTGTAAATACGCGGTAACGGCCGTTCTGACTGAGTGAATGAAGGCGTAAAGGTGTCACAATCTGCTTCCAGGTGCCCTTTGACGGATTAAAGGTAAAATATGAACCGCCGCTAACGCCTGCACAGATTGAATTAGAAGATGAGTCAAAATAACATTCCTGAACCGAAGAAAGTGAAATTGTTTCTGTGTTTCCCGAAAGAAGATTCCAGCTTCTGAGGGTCTGCTCTCCGCCTACATAAAGATTTGCGCGGTCAATCCACTTTAGGCAGGAAATACGCTCACCGTTCAGCTCAGCTACGCACTGCCAGGTGTTCACATCATAAATATAGATGTCGTTTTCAGAAAAAAAGGCTATCCGGCTTCCGTCCGGGGAAAGATAAGGGCGGCCGGAATCTGAAATTTCAAGAACCAGCTTTGCCTGGGCGCCAAGACGATAAACTGAACCTTTTTCCAGGCGGCCAAGATAAGGCAGCTTTTCCTGCCAGAGAATCGGATTATCATCCTTATCCCAGAAGACAAAACATTCCTTAAGGGAGGCAGAAGAATCGGTATAAGGACGGGAATAAATTACGTCCATATAATCGCAGGATAGAGACTGAATTGTCAGGTAAGAAAAGAGGCGGTTATTCTGAATGGTAACGATTGATGTAACGTCTTTATTTGCAAAAACCTTGTCGGAAAGAGGATTGAACTGGAAAGGAAGGCGTCCGATGGCTTTTCCCTGCCCTATGATTCCGGCATAGAGCCCGGTTGTATACATTTCATTCGTGTTTATTCTATATAACAGGTAATCATCAACATAAGCAAGATACTTTTCCGAACCCCAGCTTACACTGTTGATTGTGCCCCGGCCAATGCGGCGGAATTTTTCTTCAATTTCAACTCCCCTCATCAAAGCTGAAGGATTACAGAAATACAGGCTTCCGTTTTTTTCATAAACCAGGATTGATGAGTCAGGGGCCCATTTTACGGGAATTGACTGATAGGAATTGAGGGCTTTTTCTGCAAGGATGATTGTATTTCCTGTCTTTGCGTTTTCGAGCACAAGCTTTCCAAGGCAGATTTCAGTTTTTTCTATTTTGCAAATCCAGTTGCCGTCCGGGCTTACTTCATAAACAGGGGCTGGCAGCAGAGACTGAGGAATACCTGAAACCTTTTTATGCCAGTAAAGCTTTTCTTCCTTGCTGTCATAGCGGGCGGTTCCAAAGCGGTTTCTGATCTGGAGGAAACGGCCGCCGTCCAGCAATTCCATTTTTTCGGGATAAAAAGTAATCAGCTCCGGAGCAAGAGGAACTTCGCCGTTTTTAATTTTTCCATAAAACAGCGAAGAATAATTTGCTGTGCCGGAGGCTGTCTGGCTTACTGTAAAAAGGAGTTCATCATTTTCGTTTATATCAGTTTTTCCAAAGACTATGTTTGCAAAAAGAGGAAAAGCCGACGTTAATACGGCGGCACAAAAAACTGAGGTCAGGATTTTTTTCATCTATGCATCTCCGCACTCAAAACAAGAACAGAAAGTTCCTTTTCCAGATCATTCAGCTGATATTCCATTTCCTGCAGCTGCTTTTTCCGGTTTTCTTCCTGCTGTCTCAAATATTCAAAATATCTTAAATTTGCAGAAACTTTACTGCTTTTACTAACTCTTGCATGTCCACACCAGGGACAATATAAATATACAGAATCAATCAGCTTTCCGCAGCCTTTACAAATTTCGTTTTTCATTTATTCCTCCCGAACCTATTTGAGAACCGACAACGGATTTACCATTTTTCCGTTTTTGTAAACTGTAAAATGTAAGTGAGGGCCTGTTGAATAGCCTGTAGAACCTACAAGACCGATTCTTGTTCCCTGACTTACCCACTGACCTTTTTGCGCAATGATTTTTGACATATGGGCGTACAGAGTCTGGTAGCCGTTTCCATGGTCAATAATCACATAATTTCCATAAACTCTGTTCACGCCGGTTGTAATTACCTTTCCGCTCATTGATGCAAGAATTGGAGTGCCGGTAGGACAAGCCATATCAGTTCCTGTGTGGAAGGAACGTACGTGAGCAATAGGATCCTCGCGCCAGCCGAAAGGAGAAGACCAGCGGAATTTTGCCGAAATAGGCATGATAAAGCGGTCGCCCATAGCTGTTTTAAGCGTCTTCTGGTCAAGAGCCGCACGAGGTAAAAAGAGCTGCTGACCGGCATGCAGAACCTCTGATGTCAAATCGTTTACATCAAGAAGCTCCTTAAGGCTGATTTTATTTTTTTCTACAATCGAATTGATTGAATCGCCCGCTTTTACAGTGTAGATAATTCCGTCAACGCTTGGGATTTTAAGCTTCTGACCGGCCGCAAGCTGGCGCACGTTACTGATGTCGTTTACGGAAATCAAAGTTCCGACATTTGTAAGGCCGAACTTTCTTGCGATTGTACTGATTGCGTCTCCATACTGAACTGTGTAAGTCTGGAAAGAAACCGGGCTTGTATAAGAGTTTTTCAAAGGAATTGCTGCATCAGCAATAGAACCGTCTTCTGCCACATCCTGGCTTCCGTCCAGAGCAAACTCGCTCATAATTTTATTGAGGTTTTCGATATCTGAGCCGTCACTTGCCTGAATTGAAAGAGGGCCTGTAAAGTTTTCAAAATAATAGCCGGCCTTAAAAGCGCCCCAGCCGGCGGCCAGAAGAGCAAGCATAATAATAGAAGAAAGTGCTATTTTTGAAAGATTTTCAAAGATTAACTCTGAGGATTCAGAGATACTGCGTCCAAGCTCCATAAAAAAGATTTTGATGGAAAAGGGACCGGAAACTTTTTTTATGGAAAAATTTCTGATTTCTGTGGAAAATCCGCTTGAATAATTATTCTTTTGAAAAAGAGGCAGATTTATCTTTCTTGAAGGACGAGAGTCCTGTACAAAACTAATTACTTCCATAAATCCAATATCGGAAAAAATCAGAAAGTTATAAGTAGAAATTTTCATAAAAAGGCAATACAATAGAAAGCGGGTGGAATCATAATCTTTTTATGAATATTTTTTTCAAGAAAAAACAAACTATTGTCTTCTTCGTTTTTTGCGGCCTCTTGCTCAGCACCCTTATATACCGCTACGGAAATCTGGCCCTCCGCCCTTTAAGCGCTGTCTCCCCGTCTCAGGATCCCATTGAGCGCGGTTCAATCGTAGACCGTTCAGGCTTTCCCCTTGCTGTTCAGACAAATTTTTACCACGTGGGAATCTCCACAAGAAATATCTACGGAAACCAGAAGCTGCAGGAGGCCTTTGCCCAGAATATCTCTGATGCAATCGGTATGACTCCCCAGCAGATTTTAACCCTTCTGAACACAAAAAAAAGCTTTGTTTACCTGAAAAAAAAGCTGACTCAGACTGAATACGAAGCTGTCCGCCAGATTACCGAGGACAATAAATACAATTTTGTAAGCTACGAAAAGATTCCGGGCCGACTCTACCCTAACCACGCCCTTGCATCCCAGCTTATCGGCTATATGGGAAGTGACGGCCGCGGTCTTGCGGGCATTGAATTTTCTCAGCAGAAGATTTTACAACCGGATTTGACGGAAGAGGTGGAAGGGGGCGCACAGCCTCAGGGAAGAAACATCTACCTGAGCATTGACGCAAACCTTCAGTACAAGCTTGAACAGATTGCCTACAAAACCATGCACGATACCCAGGCCGAAAGCATAATGCTGATTGCGGCAGACTGCAGGTCAGGCGAAATTCTTTCTTATATCAGCCTTCCTTCGGTGGATTTGAATGATTACGGTGAATCAACCGAAGAAAGCCGTATGGACCGTCCGGCTATGTATTCTTACGAGCCGGGTTCTGTTTTCAAGATTTTTACAGTGGGAATTGCTTACGACCAGCACGGAATCAGTCCTAACGACAGCTTCCTCTGCGACGGCGTTTATGAAAAAAAACTTTCCAGCGGAGAACGCATCCGCATCAAGTGTCTGGAGCACCACGGCTGGTGTACACCTCGTGACGCCCTGCGCTTCTCCTGCAACGACGCCCTGGGCCAGATTGCAGACCGCATTTACGACGACGATTTTATTGCCCGCATACGCCAGCTGGGCTTTGGCGCCAAAACAGGCGTTGAGCTTCCGGGAGAAACAGCCGGCCTTGTAAAAGACCCGGAAAGCAGAAGCTGGTCTGCCCGTTCAAAGCCGACAATCGCAATCGGACAGGAAATTACAGTTTCCGCCCTTCAGATGGTTCAGGCTGCCTCTGCAATTGCAAACGGCGGTGTTCCAGTTCAGCTGACTTTTATTCATAAAATCACAAACAAGGACGGAACCACCTTCTACGAGCATACTCCGGAATATAAAAGCCGCAATTTTTCCAAGGCAACTGCCGACTACGTTCTCAGCTGTATGGAAACGACCGCTACAACCGGAACCGGTGCCCGTGCCAACCTGCGCGACGTAAGCATTGGTGTAAAAACCGGAACAGCTCAGATGGCCGACAAGGTTCACGGCGGCTACTCAACGACAGACTTCCTTTCAAACTGTATTTCAATCTTCCCGATTGAGGACCCTCAGATTGTGCTTTACATCGTCGTTACAAAGGCCAAGGGCGAAACCTACGCCGGCCGAATTGTTGCCCCTGTAATTGCCGAGGCCGCCGACGTTATCATCGACCACCTGGGAATGAGCCGCGAATCTGCCGCATCCCTTGAGCATTCGGGCGTTATCAACATCAAGCAGACTAAGGCCGTGCAGCTGGGCTCTTACCTTCCTGACTTCACCGGCCTTTCTAAAAAAGACCTTATTCCTCTTGTCAGCCGAAATGACATTCACTTTATCATAAACGGAAGCGGCTGGGTAACATCACAGAATCCGCCGGCCGGAACCCCGCTTTCTAAGGACATGGTAATTGAACTCAATCTGGAATAAAAACCTGGAGCTTTTCAAGTCTCGTTTCCCGGAACTTTTTTCCATCATCAAAGATGAGACAGGTGGCAGCTCATCACTTAGTTCTCAATTGTTCACACTGGTAACGGCAAAAAACGGGAGTATAACTGCGAAAGAAGGAGCTGCCACACTGCATTCCCTTTACAATCCTGAGCGGGAAGCGATGAATGCTGTCTCAAGCCAGGAAGTGGCTTCTAAAAGTACCTGTGTTTTTTACGGCTTCGGGCTTGGATATCAGGTTATTGAGTTTTGTAAAAAATATCCTTCCAAAAAATTAGTCCTTCTTGAACCGGACCCGGCCCGCCTTTTTGCGGCCCTGGAAGTTCTTGACTGGTCTGCCGTATTCGCACACCAGCAGCTGGTTCTTGCTTTGGGCTGCCCCCAGGAAAGCGTACTCAGTTTAATAGAAGATTCTTCCCGCGTTAATGTGGGAAATACCGGGGTAAGCGATGCATATTTTTTTGACATTCCCGCTTTTACAGCCCACGCGGCCGCTTATTTTGCAGGCGTAAAGGAAATCATAAAAAGAAACCAGCGTAAAAACGAAATAAATGCGGCTACATTGAAAAAGTTCGGCAGGCTCTGGGTAAGAAACAGCCTGAGAAATGCAGGGGAAATCTGCCGACGGGAAGGAATTGGCGTATATAGTGGCAGGGCAGCCTTACCAGGTGGCAGTGCATTCTCCCTGCCCTTTTTAATTATCGGGGCCGGGCCAAGTTTAGGGGGCATAATCCCTCATCTTGCAGAACTTAAAAAACGGATGCTCCTTGTCTGTGTGGAAACCGCCCTGGGCACACTCTTAAAAGCGGGCATTCAGCCTGACTTTATCATCCTGCTGGACCCTCAGTTCTGGGCCTGGCGTCATATTGCGGGCCTTTCAGCCCCGGAATCCATTTTAATTACAGAATCCTGCGCTTACCCAAGCGTTTTCCGCTTTAATTGCAAAAAAATAATGCTTTGTAAAAGCCAGTTCCCCGTGGGCCAGTATTTAGAAAATAAGCTTGGCTTAGATCTGGGTGACCTGGGAACAGGAGGCTCTGTTGCCTCGGCTGCCTGGAACTTTGCCCACTTCTGCGGCGCAAAAAACATTTACACAGCGGGCCTTGATTTAAGTTTTCCTGCAAAAGAAACTCACATTAAGGGAAGCAGCGCCGAGCAGACCTTCCACACCCTTGCCCGCCGCACCACCACGGTAGAAAACTTTACCGCCTCAACGCTTTTCAGCGCAAATGCCAGCCCGGCTCAAAACTACCTGGGGGAAAAGGTCATAACAGACAGCCGCATGAAGATGTTTGCCTGGTGGTTTGAAGCCCGCCTTGCCGCCTGCCCGGAAGTCAAAACCTTCACCCTCTGCCCCCAGAGCATGAAAATACCCGGAATTGAAGCTAGCTCTCTTGAGCAGGCCCTGAGCCTTAAGGAAGTATTAAAAGAAAAAGAGGAATTTCTTGGGCTGGAAGGAAGTAAGCCGGCTGACAGGGAAGAATTTGAAAAAATCCTCAAAAGCTTCCCTGACCAGGCCTTTTTCCAGCAATATCCTTTCTTAAAAGAATTTTTCTAAAAATTGCTCCGGCTATTCTTCGTCATCCATATTATGGAACATCATTGCTGCTTCCGTACTGTATGGATAAGCGAGATAATCCGAAAGAATTGTCGCCTTGGCAAGGTATTTTTTCAGTGCCGGGCGGAATTTAGGATGGGCGCACTTGTCTATAATCAGGTTTGCACGCTCAACGACATCAAGACCTCGTAAGTCTGCAACTCCCTGCTCTGTAATCAGAATCTGGGAAGATTTGATTGTGTGGTCCATATGACTTACCATAGGCACAATGCAGGAAACCTTTCCGTCCTTTGCGGTGGATTTTGTAATGAAAATCGAAAGTCCTCCGTTCTGGCAGAAGTCTCCCGAACCACCGACACCGTTCATCAGCCGGTTTCCGCCGATATAGCTTGAGTTCATATTTCCGTAAAGGTCAGCTTCGATAACTGTGTTGATGGCAATTACTCCAAGACGGCGGATAACCTCCGGGCTGTTGGAAATTTCCATCGGGCGCAGGATGATTTTTCCCCGGTAACGGTCAATATTTTTATAAAAATCCTGCATGGCCGACTGAGGCATGGTGATTGAAGTTGCCGAAGCACAGTCGATTTTTCCTTCATCAATCAAAGAAAGAATTGATTTCTGCATTACCTCGGAATAAACAGTCAGATGCTGGAAGTCAGATTCCTTAAGTCCTTCAAGAACGGCATTTGAAACGCCGCCGATTCCCGCCTGCAGAGGAGGCAGAGGATTAGGCATTCTTCCGGCCTTTACTTCTTCTTCCAGAAATTCAATCAGATTCTTTGACATCTGGCGGAAGTCGTCATCCACAGGCATATCCTTTACGCCCGCATCAATTACGTCACTTTCAACGACCGCAACAATTTTGGAAGGGTCGCAGGGAATGTAAGGTGTTCCGATTCTGTCATTTGCCTTCAAAATATTTATAGGCTTAGTGTTGGGAACAGATTCCGGGATATAAATATCATGGAAGCCTTCAATACTGGCGGGAACCCTGGTATTAAGCTCGATGATTACCTTGTCCGCGCAGGCAACATAAGTATCACTTGCACCCACAGACATAGTAGGAATAATATTTCCATTTTCGTCGATACCGGCAGCTTCAATCAGGGCCACATCAATATGATTAAGATATCCGCTTCTTACCCAGCGGGGCATCATTCCAAGAGGCATATCAACATATTTTACCTTTCCCATATTGATTGCATTTCGCAAATCCTTATTTGTCTGGTAAGGCATACGGCAGAAAAGTGCGCCGGCTCTTGTAAGAACGCCGTCGAACTCATCACCCAGGGAAGCCCCGGAATAAACAGTCAGCTTGAGTTTTTCTCCGGCTTCGGCTCGTGCCGCAAGTTCCTTTGCAACAACCTTTGTGTAACCGCTGATAGTAAAGCCGCTGACTCCAAGAGTCATTTTTGGCTGAATAAATGCTGCCGCTTCTTTTGCGGAACAGACCTTTGAAAGTACATATTTGTTTCGAATTCGCTTTTTTATTTCTTCTGTCATACTATTTTGCCTTATTTTTTCAAATATAATTCCAGATTGAATTCACAATTTTTGCAGTAGGCCTTACCGATATTTTCCCTTGAAATAACAGGTATTCCGTGCTTTTCAAACTGAGCCTGTAAAGCTTCTGCGTATTTTGTAAAATCAAACTGGGTGTTAATTGTTATAGAAAATTTTCCGCTCATATCGACCATACTGATAATCGGGTACGGAGCATAAGAAAACCACATGGAATTCAGGATTTGGTCCGAATATCCTGTAGTCGGGAAAGTTCCCATATAGGTAAAAATATAAGTTTTTGCTTCATAAACCGAAGTTCTACAGAAGGAATCAAATTTTTCTTTTATCGTATGATACTGGTCTGCCTGAATAAGACCGTCTATAGTGCTGTTAATCTTAACCTTCAGATTGTCATCACTTGTAGATTCCTTGAACTCTGCCCTAAGCTTTTTACCAAGTTCTGAATCATCTTCGCTAAGCATTGAAGGATAAATTCTCTGACTTACATTGACAAAGGCGTTTTTAAAAGTGTTTGGAGTTTCTGAAATCTTTCTGATATTTACAGGGAATTCAATTTTTACAGGAAGCTTATTGTCCGGGAAAAGTTCCTGCACAGCCTTTGCCATAAAAAGCTCGAAGCCGATTGTAGGAGTCATGCCGTTTTTCTTTACATAAGCCATAAAATCGGAAGAAGAAACTGTAAAATTATAGCGGTAAGTAAGGTTTCCCTGCGGGGTGACAAGGGAAGCCTGGTCAAGGCCGACAGTTTCCGGGAAGGAGAAAAAGTCTCCGTCTGGCGCTGGAGCTTTTGGGGTAAAGCCCTGGCAGTATGGCAGTTTTTTTGCAAAAGGCTCATCATAAAGGCCTTCCGGCACAGAGGTAAAGGCATCTATATTTTCATATTGAGTCTTATCTTTGATGCAGAAATAGTTATACATAAGGGTTTTGTAAAACATCATGCGGCCGGTTCCGTCGGTAAGCTGATGAGTATAGAAAACCCAGATTTTATTTTTTTTGTAAGTGACGCCTAAAAGATGTCCGTTGACTGCTTCGTTTCCAAGGTTAACTGCACCTTCATTTTCAATCAGCAGGAAGGGCTTTTCCGACTGCTTAAATAAAAATTCCGCATTTTTTTCGTAGGGAACTTCTTTTACCCAGGGATGAACCTCAAGAGTTTTATTCAAAGCCTCCTGCAAGGCCTCTTTATCAACATCATCTTTTAGAACTACCATCTGTTCGTTTATCATTGGACCAAACAGATAAAAAACCATTTCACTTAATGCTATCATAATAACAACCTCGTTAAATTAATTTTCTTTTATCTTTTTCAAGCCATCTTCGGCTCAGGAACATTGACCAGGTTATAATAAATCCGACTGAAAAACCGAAGAGAGGATTCCACCAGATTATCGATTTACCAAAAATTGCACTGTCCTTAAAAATGTAAGTCACTCCGATCCTAAGCATAAGCACAAAAACCGCAACAAAGGTTGCAAACTCACTTTTTTTACTGCCCTGAAAAAGTCCGTTGAGCGGATTGTAAAGGGAAAGGATGACATTTATCAGAATTGTAATTCTAAGACAGTGATAGCCGTAATAAAAGGCATTCCCTTCCAGCGCAAAGGCCCGTGCAATTCCTTCAGCATTCAGACAGATTACAAGGGCAACAGTAGCTGTAACAAGGAAAGACATCAAAACCGTCTGCAGGGCACCTTTAGTAACCCTCTTCAATAAACCGGCTCCAAGATTCTGCCCGGTAAAGGTTGCCAGAGCATTCTGAAAGCTGATGTAAGGAATCATAATGTACATTTCAACGCGCTGAAGTACGGCAAAGGCGGCAGTCATATCCGTTCCAAAGCTGTTTGCGGCCCGCTGAATAAAGGTAAGTCCAAAGCTCATAATTCCAAGCTGCAGGAAAACCGGAAGGCCGACACGCAGGGTCTGTTTTATGCTTTCATTATTCCAGCGGTAATCAGAAAGCTTAAAACGGAAAACCGGATATTTTTTTACCATATAAATATAGGCAATGATAAAACAGAGAAGCTGGGAAATATCCGTTGCAATTGCGGCGCCGGCAACGCCCATCTTAAGGTTAATTACAAAAAATAAATCCAGTCCGATATTGAGAACTGAAGCTACAAGCAGAAAATAAAGGGAGGCCGCAGAATCGCCAAGTGCCCTTAATATGGAAGAAATGATGATATAGCCGAACTGAAAGATGATTCCGACGGCAAATATACGGAAATACAAAAGTGTCAAAGGCAGGATTTCTTCAGGAACATCAAGCCAGTAAATAAAGGCGGGCTTTGAAATTGCAATGCTGAAGGCGCATACTACAAGGCTCAAAAGCATAAGAAAAAGGATTCCCGTGGATGCGTGAAGCCTCATTTCCTTTTCATTTTTTGCGCCGAAAGCTTGGGAAACAAGAACACAGGAGCCGGTAGAAATACCAATGCTGATTGCAAGAAAAAGAAAACCTAAATTATTTGTGGTTCCAACCGCTGAAAGAGCCTTAGTTCCGACAAAGTTTCCTACAATGAGGGTATCAGTTGTGTTGTAAAGCTGCTGCAGGAACATTCCCAGAAGAAGCGGCAGTCCAAATCGCAGGATGTGCTTCCAGGGAGTTCCCTCTGTCATTAAAATTCCTTTCATTTTTTTTATTCCTATCTGCGGACACCACCTGAAGATATTGCTTTTTGAGGGCAAACCAGAAGACAGAGGTGACAGCCGACACATTTTTTTGCATCCAGGCGGATTTTCCGTTCTGGACTGAGAGACAGGGCCTGATGACCTCCGTCTGAACAGGAAATGGTACAGCGGCCGCAGCCAATGCACTTTTTAAGGTCGAATCTCGGGTAGATGACCGTATCTCGCTCAAGAATGTCAGTTGACATATGGAAGGAATCAAGGGCAAGGCCTTTGAGTTCCGAAACTGACTTAAAGCCCTTCTGCTTAAGATAGAGGGCAAGACCGCTTTTAAGGTCTTCGATTATACGGTAGCCGTACTTCATAACGGCAGTCGTAACCTGGAGGGAGCCGGAACCAAGAAGAATGAATTCAGCGGCATCAGTCCAGTTACCGATTCCGCCCATTCCGGTAATATGAAGATTTTTCAAGGCCGGATTTGCGCCTAGCTCCGCAATAAAACGCAGGGCAATCGGTTTTACGGCAGCCCCGCTGTAACCGCCCAGGGCTGATTTTCCGTGAACACTAGGCTCGCTTACAAAGGTGTGCAGGTTTACGCCTGTGATACTCTTAATTGTATTGATTGCCGCAATTCCGTCTGCACCGCCCCGTAAGGCAGCCTCGGCGGCAGGACTCATATTTGCAACATTTGGAGTGAGTTTTGCAATAACCGGTATAGAGCAGGCATTTTTAGCAATGCGGGTAAATTTTTCTACAAGGTCAGGAATCTGGCCAATATCAGAACCAAGCCCGCCATCAGCCATATTAGGGCAGGAAAAATTAAGCTCGATTGCATCAGCTCCGGCTTCCTGGCATTTTTTTGCCAGCAGTCCCCACTCCTCTTCATTCTGGCCCATAATCGAAGCAAGAATAAATTTTGTCGGATATTTTTCCTTTAAGCGGCGGAAGATTTCCATATTTTCTTCTACGCTGTGGTCAGAAAGCTGTTCAATATTCTTAAAGCCGATAAAATTGTTGTTGTCGCCTTCAAGGGCTGAAAAACGCGGAGAACATTCGTGAATAGGAAAGTTACAGATAGTCTTAAAGCAGACTCCTGCCCAGCCGGCTTCAAAGGCACGGGCACACATATCATAGGTGCTGGCAACAACTGAGGAAGAAAGCAGGAAGGGATTTTCAACCGGGATTCCGCAGATATCCGTTTTCAGGCAGTCTTCAAGCTTCAGACTCTGAAGGCCCTCTTCACCAGCAGGCTCAATATCATGAGGTTCTTTTTTGACCTCGTAGAGTTTTTCAATCAGTTTTTTGATGTGGACGCGGGATGAATTTGACCTTCCCTCTTCAACTGCAAGGTTTTTTACGCAGGCTTTTTCGCAGGGAGCCTGACAGGCAGCACAGGGAGAAATTTCTGGCAGTGTAAGAGATGCGTATTCTTCATTTTTGAACCAGATGCTTCTTAAAAGCTTTCCGGGCTCTATTTTTGCCGGACAGACAGCAGAGCAGACAGGTTTATCACAAAGAAGGCAGCCGAGCATATCAGAACGGCTGATAAATTTTTTGAATGCCATAAGGTTCCCCTGAAATCAAAAATTAGAATACCTTAATTATAAGGGGGGATTTTAAATTTGTCGAACTTTTAAAGGCCCAAATTTCAGTCTAGAATTTCCATTCGACGTAAAACGGAACTTCCCATCCAAAGTACCAGTTTGATTTTGAGGCATCTTTTTTGTCTGTACCAATCTGCATAAAACTGAAAATTGCACCGGCTGAAACATTGCATTTTCCAAAGGTCAGCCATAGGCGGGGATAAAGCTCGTAAGTCTGGCGGCTGCAATCAAAATCAGAATAATCAAAAGCGGCGTAATAAAAAAAGCGGGGTTTCAGTGCGATATGTTCTGTAAGAGGAATCAGAGCCTGAAATCCTGAATAAAGAGGAATAAACTTTCCATTAACAGAATGACCGGCTTCACCTTCCCACACAAAAGCAACTTTATTTATAGAAAAAAGTGTGTTTAGAGAAATAAGATGAGCCTTTTTGAGATCCTCTTTTGAATAATTTGCTACTTTTTTGAAAGTAGAGCTTGCTACATAGGGTTCCGCATTATAAGAATAAGAAATAAAAGATTTTACCTTGCTGAAGACGCCTGTTAAATCCGGGGTAAAATAGAGAGAGGCAGAAAAAGCAAAATCATCACTTGAAAAATTATGGTCAGAAAAATCCTCGTGGAAGGTAAAGCCGGCTGTAAGAGGAAGGTTTTCGTTTAAGTGTGAAAAATCATAGGAAAAGCTCTGGGCAAGAGCAAAGGAATCAGAAATATTTACGTAAGATTCAGTTACGGGCATTGCAAGGCCCCAGGTAAAGCCCGCAAGTTCAAACTTTGTCCCAAGGCCTGTTTTTCCCCAGCGGTTATTTCCCGTATAAATTTCTGCAAGATTGAAAAAAGCTCCTGGAAGATAGTAAGAATAAAGCTTTCCGGCGGCAACTTCAAATAAATCATTTCCTGTCGGACGGACCTTCACGTAGGCGCGTTTCAAATCAAGCTTATGCTGCTCTTCCTGGCCCTCTTTTACAGAATTAAGACGGTAATAAATCTTTCCGGCAGCCGTTACATATTTATTTCCCTGAATAATATCAGCCCAGACAAAAGCTCCCCCAAACTGACATTCAGAGTTTTTTTCAGAATAAACTTCATTTTTTGTTTTCTTATCAAGGTCAAAAGAAAGGGGCTTTTCAAGCGGCGTAAGATAAAGACCAAGAACAGCCTTGTTTTTTGGAATGGCAGATAAAAACCCAATACTAAAAGTAAAAAGAATAAAAGTAAAACATAGTAAGTATTTTTTCATAAGGAGATATTATATAGAATAAAAAGCCCTGTCAACGAAAAAAAAATGAATTATTTATATAAACCTATTGACTAAGTAGGAAAATACATTTATAAATATATTAAACATAAACCTACTAGCCTAATAGGTATTATAAATAAAAACTAATAAATCGTTCTGAGGAGGGCGCATATGGCAAACTACAAATTCGAAACTTTACAATTACACGTTGGACAGGAATCTGCCGACCCGGCAACAGACGCAAGAGCTGTTCCTATTTATCAGACTACCTCTTATGTTTTCCACAACAGCAAGCACGCAGCAGACAGATTTGGACTTGCAGATGCAGGAAACATTTATGGACGTCTTACAAACTCCACACAGGATGTTTTTGAAAAACGTATTGCGGCCCTTGAAGGCGGTTCAGCTGCCCTGGCAGTAGCATCTGGTGCTGCGGCAATTTCCTATACAATTCAGGCTTTGGCTGCCAACGGCGGCCACATTGTTGCCCAGAAGACAATCTACGGAGGAAGCTACAATCTTCTTGCCCACACTCTTCCACAGTACGGCATCAAAACTACTTTCGTAGACGCCCACAACCTCAAGGAGCTTGAAGGCGCAATCACAGACGATACCCGCGCCGTTTACCTTGAGACTCTGGGAAATCCAAACTCAGATATTCCTGATATCGACGCAATTTCAGAAATCGCACATAAACACGGACTTCCTGTTGTTGTAGACAACACCTTCGGAACTCCATATCTTATCCGTCCTTTTGAGCACGGAGCTGACGTTGTAGTTCATTCAGCAACAAAGTTCATCGGCGGCCACGGAACAACTCTTGGCGGTATTATAGTAGAAAGCGGAAAGTTCAACTGGAAGGCAAGCGGAAAATATCCTAACATCGCAGCTCCAAACCCAAGTTACCACGGAGTTTCCTTCTACGACGCAGTTGGACCAGCAGCCTTTGTAACCTTTATCCGCGCAATTCTGCTCCGCGATACAGGTGCTACAATCAGTCCTTTCAACGCCTTCCTTCTTTTGCAGGGAGTTGAAACACTTTCACTCCGTCTTGACCGTCACGCAGAAAACACAAAGAAGGTTGTTGAATATTTGAGCAAGCATCCACAGGTAGCAAAGGTAAATCACCCTTCTCTTCCTGACCATCCGGATCACGCTTTGTACCAGAAATACTTCCCTAACGGCGGCGCTTCAATCTTCACCTTTGAAATCAAGGGCGGAAAAGAAGCTGCATGGAAGTTCATCGATAACCTTAAGATTTTCAGCCTGCTTGCAAACGTAGCAGACGTAAAATCACTGGTTATTCATCCGGCAACAACAACCCACAGCCAGCTTAGCGATGCAGAGCTTGCAGACCAGGGAATTACTCAGAGCACAATCCGCCTGAGCATCGGAACAGAACATATTGACGATATTATCGCTGATTTGGAAAATGGATTTAAAGCTGTAAAATAACAGAAATAAAAAAAGAGAAAACACAGGAGAAAAAAAATGGCAGACATCAAACAGAGCGCATTGGATTTAATCGGAAAAACTCCACTTTTGCAGTTGAATAACTATGCAAAAAAAGCCGGAGTTACAAACGCAACTATTCTTGCAAAGCTTGAATATCTTAACCCGGCAGGAAGCGTAAAAGACCGCGTTGCCCTTGCAATGATTGAAGACGCAGAGGCAAAAGGTATTTTGAAGCCGGGTGCAACAATCATCGAACCAACTTCTGGAAATACAGGTATCGGACTTGCCGCAGTTGCAGCCGCAAAAGGATATCACGCAATTCTTACTTTGCCTGACACAATGAGTGTTGAACGCCGCAATCTTCTTAAGGCTTACGGTGCAGAAATCGTTCTTACAGAAGGCGCAAAAGGAATGAAGGGAGCAATCGCTAAGGCAGAAGAGCTTCACGCAGCCACTCCCGGTTCAATCATTCCTGGTCAGTTTGTAAACCCTGCAAACCCGGCAATCCACAAAAAGACAACAGGCCCTGAAATCTGGGAACAGACAGACGGAAAAGTTGATATTTTCGTAGCCGGTGTTGGTACTGGCGGTACAGTAACTGGTGTTGGTGAATATCTTAAGGATAAAAATCCTAACGTAAAGATTGTAGCCGTTGAACCTGCAACAAGCCCTGTTCTTTCTAAGGGAACAGCCGGTGCCCACAAAATCCAGGGAATCGGAGCAGGCTTTGTTCCTGATGTTTTGAATACAAAGGTTTACGATGAAATCCTTGCAATTGAAAACGAAGACGCTTTTGCAGAAGGCCGCGCATTTGCCCAGAGCGAAGGAATCCTGGTTGGTATTTCCAGCGGAGCCGCTTTGAAGGCAGCAAAGATTCTTGCAGAACGTCCTGAAAACAAGGGAAAGACAATCGTAGCACTTCTTCCTGATTCCGGAGACCGCTACCTTTCTACACCACTTTTCAGCGATAACTAATAGAAGAAAACATAAAGGAATAGTTTTGGAGGGCGCACAAATGGCAAAAAGCTTTACTGAATTAAAAGAAAGTCACCCTTGCTTTGGTCAGGGACGAGCCGCTACCGGCCGCATTCATCTTCCTGTTTGTCCGGGCTGTAACATTGCCTGCCGTTTCTGCGAAAGAAGCCTGAACGACACGGAAAACCGGCCGGGAGTTACTGCGAAAGTCCTTAAGCCCGAAGAAACTATTCCCCTTATTAAAAAGGCACTGGAAATCAGCCCGGAAATCAAGGTTGCCGGAATTGCGGGCCCGGGCGATACACTTGCAAGCGAAAATGCACTAAAAACCTTCCGCCTGATTGATAAAGAGTTTCCACAGCTCATTAAATGTATGAGTACCAATGGACTTTTGCTTTCACAGCGCGCAGAGGACATAATTGCCACAGGAATAGACAGCCTTACCGTTACGGTAAATGCCGTTAATCCTGAAATAGAGGCACAGTTAAATGACTATGTTATCTGGCAGGGAAAGAAGATTGAAGGCGTGGAAGGAGCCAGAATCCTGATTAAAAATCAGCTTGAAGGAATCAGAAAAATTGCCCAGGCTGGAATCACGATTAAAGTGAACACAGTTCTTGTTCCCCGAATTAACGGTTCTCACATCGAAGAAATTGCAAGGACTGTAGCGGCGGCCGGGGCAAAAAAATACAACATCATCCCATTGATTCCTACAGCCAAGCTCGCTGACGAACCTGCCCCTACCTGCCAGGAAATTCACGCGGCAAGAGCAGCAGCAGGCAAGCACATAGAGCTTTTCTTACACTGCAATCACTGCCGTGCAGACGCTGTCGGGGTTCCGGGTCGTACAGAATTTTCAAGGCAGATTTATGCCCAGTTTGGAAATACAGGAGCCGACTTAAAGGAGAACTTTTCTCATGGCTGATCCCGAAAAAACGCACGACGTCAAAGACTTAAAAAATGCCTACAGGGTGGCTTTTGCCAGCAGCGACGGCGAAAACGTGGACGTCCACTACGGGAAGGCAGATCAGTTTCTAATCTATCTCATCAATGACGAGGAAGGCTTTGATTTCATAGAAAAAAGGGTCGTTACGCCCGTCTGCCTTGAACGCAGTCATGAAGAAAAAGCCATGGAAAGAAGCACTTCAAAATTCCGCGACTGTAAATACGTTGTTGCCAGCAGAATCGGAAACGGAGCTACAGCCAGCCTTAGCGCCCGGGGCATTACCGCAATGGAACTTCCCGGCAGCGTTGAGGAAGGCATCTTAAAAATCTGGAAATACAATCAGGTACAGGGACTTTTCGGCTGATAAGGCAAAATCCAATAAAATATAGTTTCCAAGACATTCATATTAATATAATATTACTAGCAGTATGTTAAATCAGTTTTCCAGAACAGAATTATTAATCGGAAAAGAGGCGATGGAGAAGCTGGGCAGGGCTCACGTGGCGGTTTTTGGAATCGGGGGCGTGGGGGGCTTTACGGTTGAGGCTCTGGTGCGCTCGGGGATTGGGCATATCGACCTTATTGATAATGATACTGTCTGCCTCACAAACATCAACCGGCAGATTATTGCAACTCATTCCAGCATAGGGAAATACAAGGTTGACGTTATGAAGGAGCGCATTCTTGATATTAATCCTGAGGCCCAGGTGAATGTTTATAAGTGTTTTTATCTGCCGGAAACCCGCAACCTCTTTGACTTTACAAAATATGATTATGTTGTGGATGCGGTTGATACGGTTACGGCTAAAATCAATCTGATTATGCAGGCTAAGGAAGCGGGAACAAAAATCATTTCCTGTATGGGGGCCGGAAACAAAATGGATCCTACCCTCTTCCAGGTTGCCGATATATCCCAGACTTCGGTTTGTCCTCTTGCCCGCGTTATGCGCCAGGAATGCAAAAAGCGTAATATTAAAAACGTAAAGGTTCTTTTTTCTACAGAAAAGGCTATCAGCCCGCGCCAGGACTCCAGCGAAGAGAAAAATCCGGGGCGCAGGGCTCTTCCGGGCAGCAACGCCTTTGTTCCTTCTGTAGCCGGACTTATTATTGCCGGCGAAATCATAAAAGATTTAATTAAGTAAATTTCCTCCGATATTTTCTTCCAGATTTTCTTCACTCACAATAAATTTCTTTAAAATTTTTAATTACCTATTGACATAGTAGGTTTATATCTTTATATTACTCTTACCTACTAAGCGAGTAGGTTTAATAAAGCAAACTATATAAAAATTATAAGAGCAATAGCTTCTTAAAGAGAGGACACTATGGCAGAGATCAGACAGATTGCAATTTACGGAAAGGGCGGTATCGGAAAGTCCACGACAACGCAGAACCTTACAGCAGGACTTGTTGAGCACGGAAAGAAAGTAATGGTTGTAGGCTGCGATCCTAAAGCTGACTCTACCCGTCTGCTTCTTGGAGGCCTTGCTCAGAAAACTGTTTTGGATACTATCCGCGATGAAGGTGAAAACGTTGAACTTGACCGCATCATGAGAACAGGCTTTGGCGGAACCCGCTGTGTTGAATCGGGCGGCCCGGAACCGGGAGTCGGATGTGCAGGACGCGGTATCATCACTTCTATCAGCATGCTTGAAAACCTTGGCGCCTACACAGACGACCTGGACTTTGTTTTTTATGACGTTCTTGGTGACGTAGTCTGCGGTGGTTTTGCTATGCCAATCCGCGAAGGTAAAGCTAAGGAAATCTATATTGTAGCTTCTGGGGAAATGATGGCTTTGTATGCGGCTAACAACATTGCTAAGGGTATCAGCCGCTACGCTAAGGCAGGCGGAGTTCGTCTTGGCGGAATTATCTGTAACAGCCGAAACGTTGACCGCGAGCTTGATTTGCTCCGCGCTTTCGCAAAGGAACTTGGAACTCAGCTTTTGTATTTTGTTCCTCGCGACAACATCGTTCAGCGCGCAGAAATCAACCGTAAGACTGTAATTGAATACAAGCCGGATTCAGCACAGGCTCAGGAATACCGTAACCTTGCAGAGGCTGTAATCAACAACCAGACTTTCACAATCCCTACACCAATGACTCAGGAACGTCTTGAGCAGATTCTGCTTGAGTACGGTTTGATGGATGCTTTGGAGGATGATTACAAAATCTAGCGGTTAACAGGGAGGGCGGAGCACCGCCCTACGGTCGCACTTCGTTGCGCCCTACCCACCCTGCGGGGGACACCCCCGCAACGCCCCCGTTTGCCACACGGATTCGAGACGGCTAACGCCGTCTCATCAGAAAAGGAGAAGAAAAAAATGAGTAAAATTTACAATTCAATTACAGAATTAGTTGGACATACACCAATTGTTGAATTTAAAAGACTTGAAAAGGCACTTGGTCTTAAAGGACGCATTGCAGGAAAGCTTGAATACTTTAACCCTGCAGGAAGCCACAAGGACAGGGCTGCCCTGGAAATTATTGAGCGTGCCGAGGAGAGAGGCGATATCAACCCGGAAAAAACTACACTTGTTGAATTTACTTCCGGCAATATGGGAATTGGTATTGCGGCAGTTGCAGCAGCAAAAGGCTATAAGTTTAAGGTTGGAATCCAGAACGGTGTTTCTATTGAACGCAAAAAGCTTCTGGAAGCTTACGGCTCTGAGCTTGTAAATCCGCCGGAAGATTTGATTAAGGGCGTTTTTGAAAAAGGAATTGCAGCCTTTAATGACGTATACCAGTGGATGCTTGATACTACTCCAGACAGCTGGACTACACGTCAGCTTTCAAATCCTGATAACCCTGGCGCCCATTACCGCCACACTGGTCCTGAAATCTGGGAAGACACAGACGGTAAGGTTGATATTTTTGTAGGTGGTGTTGGAACTGGCGGTAGCACTCACGGTGTAAGCAAATTCTTAAAAGAGAAAAATCCTTCCATTAAAACAGTAATCGCACAGCCTGATAAAGCTGATGTTGAGCACCCGGTAGTTCAGGGCGTTGAAGACGGCGGTTTCCACGGAATCCACGCTGTTCACGACGAAAACGGGCTTAACCCGATGGCTCCTACAAACTTCAACGACAAGGTTGTAGACGAATACGAAACTGTAACTTATGCAGACACTTTAAAGGCTATTCACCTGCTTGCCCGCTACGAAGGAATCTTTGTCGGTGCTTCAAGCGGTGCTTCACTTGCAATCGCAATCAAACAGGCTCTTCATGATGAAAACAAGGGCAAGTTGATTGTACCTCTTTTACCGGACAACGGTGAAAGATACTTGAGTGAAGATTTACAGCGTGTACGCCAGGATGTAGAGGCTAAAGCGTCTTTTTAGTCAACTTTTGCAATGCAAAAGTTGATGCTTCGGTGAACGAAACCAAGAAGCTGTAGGCTACATTACGACCGAAGCGGGGTCTTAGGGGTGCAACCCCTAGGCGAAGGGGTGGCGAGCAACAAAGTGCGAGCCAGGGGAAGGCTTTCCCCTTCCCTAATTTATAGGAGCAGCATATGGCAATTAATACAAACTCATCCAATGTAGCAACACGTGAAAACCGAATCGGGTCGATTACGGGCTACGTTGGAAACTTAAAAGATCTGGCAGAAAAATCTGAATGCGGAAGCCTCAAGGGCTGTTCACGCTGCTTTTCTCAGTCCAGCACATGTCTTTCATCCTGCGGACTCAGCCAGCTGGCAGCAATCCGTGACGTAGCGGTAATTCACCACGGGCCGGCGGGCTGTTCAGTTGCAACTGCGGGAAACTACTATCTGGACAAGGTAATGGCAAAAAAACGCGGCGTTACAACCAGCACAGTTTACGTCGGAACAGATATGAACGAGCAGGACACAATTTTCGGTTCCACTCAGGCTCTGGCAAAAATTATCCGCGAAGTAAACCGCCGCTATTCACCAAAGGCGATTTTTGTTTCGTCTTCCTGCGCCACAGGAATTATCGGTGAGGATATCGACAGCGTTGTAGAAGAAGTAAAAGACGAAATTAACGTTCCGGTTGTAGCAGTTCACTGCGAAGGTTTTAAATCCCGCATCTGGGCGACAGGCTTTGATATTGCGGACCACGCGGTTTTAAGCTCAATCGTTCAGCCGCCACGGGAGGGCATTAAATCAAATAAAATCAACTTTAAAAACTTCTACGAAAGTGCCCGTCTGGAAATCATCGAGATTTTTAAAAACTTCGACCTGGAGCCAACTTTCCTTTACTGTAACTCCACTGTGGAAGAGCTTTCCCACATTTCGGAAGCCCTTGCCACAACCTGTATCTGCGGAACCCTTGGAAATTACCTTGGAAACGGGCTTGAAGAAAAATACGGCGTTCCATACGTGCGCTCAATCAACCAGTGCGGTATTGTGGGGTTTGAAACCTGGCTGCGCGAAATTGGCCGGGTAACAGGCAGAAGCGAAAAAATTGAAAAATACATTGAAGAGCAGCGGGCTATCTATATTCCTCAGATTGAAGAAATCAAAAAGGAACTTAAGGGCTTACGTGCGGTAATCGGAATGGGGCCCGGCTATACTTTTGAAGTTAGCCGTGTTTTGAATGAACTTGGTATTGAAGTTGTGTGGGCACTGGCATGGCACTACGACAAAAAATACGAAAACGGCGACCTTCCTCCTAGCATGAAATATCTTCTGGAAAATAACATCAACTTTGAAGCCAGCGTTTCTGACCAGCAGAACTACGAAGTTATGAATATTCTTCACAAGTACAAGCCGGATTTGTATTTGTCGCGCCATCCGGGTTCCACAGTATGGGCTATTAAAAACGGAACAAGCGCTGTTTACGTTGCCGACGAATACATGATTTTCGGCTACAAGCACACATTAGAGTTTGCAAAGTCAATTCTGGATTCAATCCGCAACCGCAGCTTTGAACAGAATCTTGCAAAACGCGTAAAGCTTCCATACACCGACTGGTGGTATAAACAGAACGTAGATAAATTCTTTGATCAGGCAAATAAATAGAGGTTCCTATGGCAAAATTACTTGATAAACAGCGATATAAATGTGCGCTTGCTTCTATGCAGACAGTTCAGGCGATTACACGCGCAATTCCGGTTCTTCATTCGGGTCCGGGATGTGCTCAGAAACTTTCAGACGGAACAGGAAGCTCGGGATATTTTTCTCCTAACATCTTCCCTTGTACAAGTATCAACGAAAAGGACGTAGTCTTTGGCGGTACCAAAAAGCTTAAGAGCACAATCGAAAACGCCCTCAAGGTTATTGATGCAGATTTGTACGTGGTTCTTACAGGCTGTATTCCTGAAATCGTTGGTGATGACTCGGGCGAAATCGTAAGTCAGTTTGAAGAGGCAGAAAAACCTGTAGTTTACGCAAATACTGCGGGCTTCAAGGGCAACAACTACAGGGGGCACGAGCAGGTTGTAGATGCAATCATCGATCAGTATCTTCCAAAAGTTGAAGGCGTGGCCGGCAAAGACACTCCAAAAATCAAAGGTCTTGTAAACATCTGGGCAGACGTTCCTTATCAGGATCTTTTCTGGCTGGGAAACCTGCGCGAGCTGGAAAATCTTGTGCGCGAGCTTGGGCTTACACCGAACACAATCTTTGGCTACGACCGCGGAATCAAAAACATCGACCTGGTTCCAAAGGCAGAGTTCAACCTTTTGATTTCTCCCTGGGTCGGCCTTAAAAACGTAAAAAAGCTTGAAAGCAAATTCGGAACACCTTATCTGCACTACCCGGTTCTTCCAATCGGTGCAACAGAAACAAGCAAGTTCCTGCGTGCAGTCGCTGAGTTTACAAAAGTGCCTTCAGAAAAGGTTGAAAGCATAATCACTGAGCACGAGAAGTATTTTTACTACATCATTGAACGCTATGCAGACCTCTTCCTTGAAAACCGCGTAATCAACAAGCAGTTCTCTGTTGTAGCAGACGCTCACTATGCCCTTGCCGCAACAAAGTTCCTTGTAAACGACCTTGGACTTTTCCCTGCAAAGCAGTTTGTAACCGACGATACTCCAAAAGAGCACCAGGAAGCAATCCGTGCAGAGTTCAAAAAACTCAATTACGGCCTTGAAGCAGAGGTCGACTTCAACACCGACAGCTATCTGATTCACGAAGAAATCAAAAAGCACGATTACCACGGTTATCCTCTGGTTCTTGGAAGCTACTTCGACAAGGAAATCACCGGCGAACTCAAGGGAAACTTTTTGAACATCGCCTGGCCTTTCCAGGATCGCGTCGTAATGGATACTTCTTACGTGGGCTACCGCGGCGGCATCAAGCTGATAGAAGACATCTATTCGGTTGCTGTGCAGCGTTTCAACTAACGCATAATAGAAAATCCGTTAAAAACGACAGTCCGTCGTGACTGTCGTTTAGGATTTACCTGCAAACCGCGTTCGCGAGATTTATCGAGCGCATTCTTCTATTAAATATGACAATTCAGCAGATTCGCTATTGTTTGGGAGTCGCAGACTGCGGCTCCTTTAACAAGGCATCCGAAAAACTTTTTATTTCTCAGCCCTCCCTTACAAGCAGCGTTCATGACCTGGAAGCAGAACTTGGTTTTGCAATTTTCAGACGAACCTCGCGGGGAACAAGTCTGACCGAAAAAGGAGGCGAATTTCTTTCGGATGCCAAAGCTCTTTTTCAGAACTATGAAAACCTTGTAAAAAAATACACAAGCGCTGTAAAGAAAAGCTTTTCAGTATCTGCTCTTTATTACGAATTTGCCCGGATTGCCTTTATAGAAGTAGTAAATAAATTCACCCGCAGTCAGTACGATTTTTCCTTCCGCGAAATGCGGGCTCTGAGCGTAATAGACGACGTTGCCACAGGAAAAAGCGACATTGGAATCCTTTACCTGAGTGACAAAAACCGGGAAGAAATTACAAGGGCTCTGGCACAAAACAACCTGACTTTTACTCACCTTACAGAATGCAGCGCCTTTGTTTACATCCACAAAAATCATCCTCTTTCCAGGAATGAATGGATTTCTCTGGAAGACCTGCTTCCCTATCACTTTGTTACCTTTGATACTGACGACGTAAAATCCTTTTTCTCAGATGATATAATCAAAAACTATAACCTGGACCAGCCCATTACCGTTGCCGACCGCGCCACAGAATTAAACCTCTTAAAAAACTTAAACGGCTTCACCTTCCTTTCAGGCGTTCTTTCCGACGAAACCCGCAACGAAGAAACCGAAGATTTTGTAACCATTCCCCTCAAAAACCCGGATGACGCCCTTTCCCACAGCTTCAGCCTTGGTTACATAACAAAAAAAGACGTTAAAATGGATAAAACTGCCCTTCACTATATTTCGGTAATTAAAAAGATTTTGAAGCTTTCTTAATTGCAATAGTAAAAGACAGTTTTGTAATTTTATGAATAGAACTTGTTTGAAGGCTGTTCAAGCCACCAGGCAGTATATGGAATTGAAGAGTGAGCCTTCAGACCTTCCGTAAAGCTTCTGTTATTAAAGAGATCTGCAATATTTCTTGCAAAATTATAAAGACCTTCATAACCAAACATCTGATATTCATCAGTGAGCTGAACAACTGGGATTCCAAGTTTTGTTACAAAAGGACGGGTTCCCGGGTGGCGTACAATATAAAGATCAGGCTTTTCTTTATTGATGATATTCAAAAGCTCGTGATTCTGTAAATCAATAATCGAAAGCTTCAAATCGGGATGAGTATTTTCTATATGAGTCAGGGTATCAGGAATTTTCTGATCGTCATATTTTGAATCATGATGCCAGGAAAGGGCTGCCTTTACACTAATTCCAAGTTCATCAAGAACACGGACAACCTCGTATGTAAAGCCTGGGCCTGCAGCAATTACAGCAGTTTTTCCAACAAACTGCTTTTTTAATTCCTCAATTTTTGAAAGATATTTTTCACGTTCTTCACGAATAATTTCTTCAGCAATTTCTTCCTTATGAAGAATTCTTGCAATATCCCGAAGCCAGGTGTCAAATCCTTCAATTCCATTACCGTTGATTGTTCTGACATATGGAACCCCGTACAACTCCTCCAGAGCATTTCCAAGATAAGGACTCAAGGCACCGCAGGAACTTACAGTTGCAAGACTTTCGCTCATATGAGAAAGCTCTTCTATTGTGGAATTTGCATAAACAAAAAGAGGTTCAGCATCAAAACGCTTGAATATTCTTGTTACAAAGGGTCTGACCGCTTCTTCGAAATTCTTAAAAATAATGGTATTTCGTTTCTGTTTAGGCGGTTTTACAATGTATTTCAGGACTATATAATCTGCAATATCAAAACCGGTTGCCCAAACCTTACTTTTGATTCCTTCACAGTGAACAGGAATAACAGGTATTGGCAGTTTTTTATCAAATTCTTCAGCGACAGCATCAATATCTTCACCAATTATTCCGGTAACGCAGCCGGTACAAATCAAAATTGCATCAGAAGGATAACGGTCATAAGCTTCCTGGACCGTCTGCCTTAATTTATTAGCGGCACCAAAAACTGTATCGCTTTCATTAAGGTTTGTGCAGACATATTTTGTATTCCATGTTCTTCCGGTTTTTGCAGAAATTCCAGAATACAAGGCTGTCCATCTTGGAATAAAGGCTCCGCAGCCTATTGGTGTGTGATATACAACAGTAAGATTCCGGATACAACTGAGCTGATCCATTACCATAATTGAAAGACATGTATTGTTCTGACTGAAGCAGCGTTCACAGCTCTTAACTTTACAATTCCTTGTATCACTTATTAAAGATTTTATTGTACCGTTATATGAAACTACAGAATTTAATCTGCTTTCCCGCATTGAAATTTCAGAATTAGATAAATCAAAAGGCATTTTTTTCTCCTGCATTTTTGAAAAATTTAAATTACGTATTCAGGCTGAAGATATCTGCTTAAAAACTGCCGGGTTCTTTCTTCTTTGGGTCTTGTAAATATTTCTTCAGGCCTTCCCTGCTCTACAACTTCACCCTTATCCATATAAACGACCTTATCAGAAACTTCTCTTGCAAAGGCCATTTCATGGGTCACGATAATCATAGTTCTTTTTTCAGAAGCAACTTCCTTAATAAGCTTAAGGACATCACTTACAATTTCCGGATCCAGGGCACTTGTAGGCTCGTCAAAAAGAATTACTTCCGGATTCAGAACGAGAGCCCTGGCAATTCCTACCCTCTGCTGCTGTCCGCCCGAAAGCTTTAAAGGATATTCATTCTGTTTGTTTTCCAGTCCAACCTTTGCCAGATATTTCAGGGCAATTTCTTTTGCTTCTGCTTTCGTTATTTTTGTATTTATAAGCAAAGGATCGGTAATATTCTCAAGAACAGTCTTATTTTTAAAAAGATTAAAATTCTGGAAAACCATTGTACTTTTTGAAATTATTTTTTTAATGTCATTTTTATTTGCATTTGAACAATCAAGGCTGACATCCCCAATCCTTATACTTCCTGAATCTGCCTGTTCAAGGAAATTAAGGCATCGGAGAAGTGTAGATTTTCCGCCGCCGCTTGAACCGATTATTGAAACAATTTCATTATCATTTATTGACAGATTTATTCCTCTGAGAACTTCATTCTGATTAAAGGATTTTTTAAGATTTTTGATTTCTATCATAGTCACGCCTCATTAAAAAACTTTTTTATTAAATCTGGAAAGTTTCTTTTCAAGTGTAAGCAAAATCCGTTCCAGAAGAGCACAAACAGGCCAATACAATAATGAAACCGCAATATAGATTTCAAAATAGCGGAAAGAGCGGGAACCAACAATTCTTGCCTGAGCCATAATATCAACAACTGTAATACAAAAAGCAAGTGATGTATTCTTTATCATTGCCAGCAGGGAACTTGTAAGTGTTGGAATTGCGATTACAAATGCCTGGGGCAGAATAACAGTTCTTAATGAATCCCATGTTGAATAGTGAAGACTTTTGCAGGCTTCAAACTGGCCTGGCTCCACGGCAATGAGAGAACTTCGGAATGATTCAGACATATATGCTCCTGTATTAAGGGCAAAAGCGATAATTGCAAACAAGGTGCTTGGCAAGGCATTTATATCAAATTCATTGCCGGAAGCTTCAACAATTCTGGAAATCATCAGCGGGATTCCATAGTATGCCAGATAAAGCTGGATAACCATTGGGGTTCCGCGGATAAAGGAAATGAATACAGTCGCTATCTGAGAAAGGATTCTGATATGGAAAAATCGTATCAGGGCAATCAATATTCCCAATAAGAATCCAATAATAGTAGCGCTGAAAGCAATGAATAAAGTTATTGGTAATTTTGTTACTATCTCAGGAATTGTTGAAAATATATAAGTGATGTCACTAATCAATTTTTCCATATTACTACCCTGTTCTTTTTATTTACTTTTTACTGTTGTATCAGAGCCAAACCATTTAACGGCAAGTTTAGACAAAGTTCCATCAGAGCGGATTTCTTCAAGGCCTTTATCAAACAAAACTTTTATACGCTCACCTTTTTTATTCTTTGTATAAATAAGGTAAGCAGGATTAAGCAGATTTGGATCAGCCGGAATATATGACAAAGGCTCTTTTCTTTCATTAATGAAGATTCCTGCAGCAACCGGACTATCGATTGTAACGTCTGCACGGCCAGAAAGAACTTCAGCAAAAATAGCGGCAGTTGCTGTATCCCCTGCATAAACGATGTTTATTTTTCCACCAGTCTCTTTATTGAAGTTTTCAACCCATTCAGCATAAGAAGAGCCTCCTCCAACAATTACAGTTTTACCAAATAAATCCTCAGCAGATTTAATTACGGTTGAGTTCTTAAAAATTAGAGCCGGATAATCATAATTGTAAGGATTGCTTGCATAAAGGAACTGCTTTTCACGCGCAGCATTTTTCTTAATTTCATTTGCAGCGACATCAAAGCGTCCTGCAGCAAGAGCTACAAGCATTCCGTCCCATGGAGTCGGTTCAATTTTAAGTGTGATATCAGGAATTCTTTCAGCAATAGCATTGACAACATCAACATCGAAACCTGTAATCTTGCCATTTTCATCAACAAAATTGTAAGGCTTCCAGCCACCTTCAATAGCAATGCGGACAACTTCCTTTCCACTCTTATTTTTTGCTTTACAGAAGGAAGATGAAACAATAACTCCGGCTGCCAGTAATAAAACTAAAACTTTTTTCATAAAATACCCCCATGAAAAATTGATTGATTTTTCAGTTATAACCTAGCAGATAACTAGGAATAAAACTGATTAAGGCAAACATATTAGTTTTTAAATTTTTTTACTAATACAAATTTCTTATAACTGATATAGAAAACTTATATATCTGAAAGCGGCAGATTGAATTGACTTTAATAAAAGAAAAAATATATAGTTTGGCAAAAAGTATAACCTAGTAACTCAATAGGTATTTGGAGAAAATTATGAAAAGACCATTTATTTACATTCATATGCTTACAAGCCTGGATGGAAAAATCTGGGGAGAATTCACAAAACTCCCTGAAGAAGCCGCTGCTGCCCCTTTTTTTAAGGAAATCGGATTTACTAAAAAATACTGGAAAACTGATGCAAATTTGAGCGGAACAAACACAGCCCTCAATGATTATACCTATCATAAAGAGCCAGACCTGAACCCGGATGCAGAACCTGTTCCGGAAGGAGATTTTATTGCTGTTAAAGATGCAGAGTTCTACAGCTTTGTGCTTGACCGTAAGGGTATTCTGGGCTACCAGAACAACGAACTTTTTTATGCCGGCATACATTCTCATTTTGTTGATGTCATTACAGAAAGTGTATCTAATGAATATAAAGATTTTCTGCGTCGGAAAAACGTTTCTTATATAATCTGCGGAAAAAATGATATTGACTTTGAACTTCTGTTTGAAAAGATGGTCGATTTATTTGGTGTTAAAGTTTTGTCGGTTGCCGGAGGCGGTACGCTGAACTGGACTTTTCTTCGCAGAGGATATGTGGATGAAGTTGGTTTTGTAATGATTCCAGGTGCAGACGGAAGCACAAGCACACCTCAGGTATTTATGACAAAGGAAGGCTTGAACGAGCAGATTCCTGTCTCCTTTGATTTCGTAGAAGTAAAAGTTGATGATGCATCTGGAGCACTTTGGCTTCATTACAAGGTAAAAAAGGTCTGGCAAAAAGATGAATGGATAAAAGAATTTGGTCTGGGACCAAAAGATTTCGTGGCTGCTGATAATTCAGGAAAATAACCGGGGATAAAAATGAGTAAAGTATTAGATCAGCCAAGATACAAATGTGCCCTTGCGGCTATGCAGACAATTCAGTCAATTCCTGGAGCAGTTCCGATTTTACATTCAGGCCCCGGCTGTGCAAGTAAATTAAACGATAACAGCGGAAGCAGCGGACATTTTGCCGCAAATGCCTACCCCTGTACGCTGGTTGGCGAAAAAGAAGTAGTTTTCGGCGGAATAAAAAAGCTTAGAAGCACTGTTGAAAATGCACTTAAAGCAATTGATGCCGATTTTTACGTTGTAATTTCGGGTTGTACGACAGAAATCATCGGAGATGACATTCAGGAAGTTGCAGAGGATTTTTATACGAACGAAAAACCTGTGGTCTGGGCAAAAACACCCGGCTTTAAGGGGAATAACTATCTTGGCCATGACTGGATATTAAAATCTATTTTTGAGCAGTATCTGACAAAACTCGAGCCGCAGCCAAAAATCAAAGGACTTGTAAATATTTTTGCAGGAACTCCGCAGCAGGACCCCTTCTGGCTGGGAAACCTCCGTGAACTAGAAAGGCTTGTACAATCAATAGGACTTATCCCAAATACAATTTTTGGTGCCGGGCGCTCTGTTGAAAACATAAAAAAAATCAGGCAGGCAGAATACACAATCCTTGTTTCGCCATGGCAGGGCAGCGAAAGTGCAGAATATCTTTCAAAAACCTTTGATATTCCACTTTTAAAGTATCCGGTTTTACCAATTGGTGCCTGCGAAAGCGGAAAATTTCTTCGCGCAGTCGGAGCCTTTTGTAATGCAGATAAGGCCCTCGTTGAAAAAGTCATAAAACAAAATGAAGAAGAATTTTATTACTACCTGGAAAGATTTGCGGATACCTTTCTAGAAACAAATATTCTTGGCAAACACTTTACGGTCGTTTCGGAAGCCCAATATGCCCTTGCCATCACAAAATTTCTGGTAAATGACATGGGAAGCTTTCCCCTCACCCAGTTTATAACTGATGATACACCGGCAAAATATCGCGAAGAAATAAAAGCTGAATTTCAAAAGCTTAATTATGGAATTCAGGCAGAAGTTGAATGGAATACTGACGGAAAAGATATCCATGAGAAAATCAAAAACTTTGATTTTGCAGGAATTCCTCTGATTATCGGCAGCAGCTGGGAAAGAGAACTTGCTAAAGAAATTAAGGGTCGATATGTTAATGTTTCCTACCCGGTAATAAGCCGCCTTATCATAAACAGCAGCATTGCAGGATATTCCGGTGCACTGCGGCTTCTTGAAGATATATATAGTTCAAACTAAAACTACACAAAAAGCCATTTGACTGCCTGGAATTCCTCCTAGTTCCGGGCAGTCTTTTTTTACTGGGAAGCCCTTTTTTTTGTTATAGCTTTTTCCTATAGCTCCTATCAGATTTTTGTATTATTCAAAGTTCTGCAAAATCTATATACATATTGCATGGCAGGTTCAGACAGCCTTGTATAGAACTCTGCTAAAAAATAAAAAAAAGGGGTATTTTATGGAAAAATCAATTATTTCTGTTTTTACAGCTTTATTGCTGGCTTCTGCTGCAGGCGCACAGAATGTATCACTTACAAACACTTTTGGTGGAAACTCTGACAACGTGGGAACAAGTGATTTCTTAAAGTTCGACAAAGATGCAAATAAAAAGGATGCAACTGTTGGCGACCGCATTCAGCTGGATGTTGCTTCTGAAAATGTAGACGGGCGTATTCGTCTTAATATTTCCGGTGACAAAAACTGGACAACTGGCTTACAGGCCTATGCAAATGTCCGCCCTGTACAAGCACTGAACATTATTGGTGGAAATAAGTTCTTCTGGAAATGGGCAACTGCACCAGCCTATCTGCCAGCTATCGATGACTATCTTAATCACGGAAAGCTTGCAGACGATAACGGAGCAGGTCTTGTATTAAACCTTGCCCCGGAAAACAGTGAGATCGGCTTTAAGTTTGCAGCAGCCGCAGGAAACCAGAGCCGTCTTGATTTGAACCTTGGGGCTGAATTCAGCATACAAGATATCGTGACTATTTCTGCAACTGCCCAGGATGTCACAGAAAAAACAAGAAGTATTGGTGCATACGTGGGGCTTAAATCTGTAAAAAATCTGATTCTGAATGCCGGTTACACTTATAACAATACTGACGAAAACTACATTCTGGGAACACAGAACTTAATTCAGTTCTCTGTTGGTTACACATTTGAAGAATTAAAGTTTTCTCTTTATGCAGACCTTCTTGCCGGCTTGAACAACAAGTCTAACTTCAATACAGCTGCAGATGATTTTGCAGAACTTGAAAGCGGAATTCCTTTGACAGCAGTTGTAAGGGCAAATTACAAGGCCAACGAAAAACTTGATCTTTACACAACCATAGACTTCAAACACAAACTTCTTCCAGGAAGCACATCTGACACATTTACGGTTTATCCATACTTTGATTACTACACAAGTCTTGGAACAATCCGTTCCGGTTTAAGAGTCTTCTTTAATGACAAGGATGGCTTCAACGGCTTCAATATTCCTTTCAGCTGGCAGTATAAAATCTCAAAGTAGCAGTCCAGGCAGGAGGGTAAGATTATGGCAAAAAAGGTTTATAAATCAATTACTGAGTTAGTTGGAAATACACCTCTTGTCGAACTTACAAATTACGAAAAAAAACTAAATCTTAAAGCAAAAATATTTGCAAAACTTGAATATTTTAATCCGGAAAGCAGCGTTAAGGACAGAATTGCCCTTAACATGCTGGAAAAACAATCGTCGTAATTCTGCCGGACACAGGATTACGCTATTTAAGCACTAATTTGTTTTCGGAATAATTTTTTTTGGCGGAGCATCCTCCGTCAAAAAAAAAATGCTACTCCTTCAGACCTTCATAAACCTTCTTCAGATAAAAAAGCAGAGAAGCCTTTTCTTCCGCGCTAAGATTTTTAGAAAGCCTTTTTTCGTGCTCAAGGCGATGACATTCTGTCTTTCTAACAATTTCTTTGCCTGCCTCTGTGAGTTCAACAATTTTTGTCATTCGCCTGTTCACAGAAAGCTCTGAAACTATTATTCCTTTTGCTTCAAGCCTTTTTAATATTCCATTTATTGTAGGATGAGAAACTGCAAGGGCATCTTCCAGCTCTTTTTGTGTTGTTTTCCCCTCTTCCTTTGTATTTATAAAGCCCAGAACCTTAAGCTGAGAAAGAGTCAAATCCTCATTCCGGAGAGTTTCATTGGCTTTTTTTTCAAGCGCATCGTTAACAATTTTCAGCATATAACCAATATCTCCGCTAAATTCAGGATTTATTTCGTCGTTATAAAAAATTTCTTCCATTTTTTTGAAATTTCCCTCTTTTTTAAGTGTAACATACTACACTTAACTTGATTTTATAAGTAAATATCTATATATTTACCGACAGTGTAGCATACTACACTGAAAAGATAAATCACATTTGCGAGGATCTTTATGAAATTTACTAAAAAACACGGCATAATGACTTTGGGAGCTTTTGCAGTTCTTTTTATTTTTGCCTGCCTTCCAAAAAGAAAAATGCAGCTGCCGCCTGCAGAAGAAACTGTTTATACTGTAAAAACTCAGAAAATCACACGTTCAAACCTTCAGGAATATCTCCGCTTAAACGGAACTGTAAAGGCAGAAAATACCATTTCTGTTTATCCTGATATGGCAGGAAAGCTGACACGCGTTCCTGTGACACTGGGCTCTTACGTTAAAAAAGGCCAGCTGATTGCGGAAGTTGACCCTTCATCTCCAGGTACTTACTACACTTCCAGCCCGGTTTATGCACCCATTGAAGGCTACATAACTTCTCTTCCCCTTACAACCGGAACTACAGTTTCAACCTCCAGCGAAATTGCAACAATAGGAAACATAAAAAGCCTGCAGATTGAGTGTAAAATCCCGGAAAGCAAAATTGCAGTTTTGCAGAACGGACTTACGGCTGAAGTAACTCTTGAAGCCTACAAAAAGGAAAGCTTTCCGGCTCATATTTTCAGAATCTCTCCTGTTGTAGATGAAACAAGCCGTTCCAAGCAGGTTTACTTTATTTTTGATACCGACGACAGCCGCATAAATGCCGGAATGTATGTAAAAATCCGCCTGAATACAGTTCTGCACGAAAACGTAATCACAATTCCTACAGACTGCATTCAGACTCAGAACAATCAGAAATTCGTCTATGTTTACGACGCAGATTCCAAAACTGTAAGCTGCCGTAACATCACGACAGGAGCCACCGTTGACGGACTTGCAGAAGTAACCGAAGGCCTGGACGACGACGAAATAATCATCACAAGCGGAATGCAAGTGCTTTCTGACGGTGTAAAAGTTCGCGAAATCGGAAGTCAGGAAAGAGAAAATGCAGAAGGAGGTCAGTAATGAGTCTTTCAAAAAAAGTTCTTCAACACCCGGTTTTAACAATCTGTACCTTTGCCCTTATTGCGATTGTCGCTCTTTTTACCCTTGGCAATATTCAGGTTGACCTTATGCCTGATATGGATATGCCCGTTGCCATGGTTATGACAACCTATAAAAACGCAGGGCCTGAATCCGTTGAAAAATCAGTAACCGAAATTCTCGAAAACGGCCTTACAAGCGTAAGTAATCTTGATGAAATCACCTCAACTTCAAGCGAAGGCCAGTCCCTGATTACCCTGCAGTTTAATTACGGAACCGACATAGATCAGGCGGTAAACGACATCCGCGACAAGCTTGATCAGGTAAAAGGCTCCCTGCCGGATGACTGTAACACTCCTCAGATTTTCAAATTCAGTTCCGATGCCATGCCGGTTATGACACTTTCTTTGACTGGAAACCGCTCTGCCGACGACCTTAGAAAAATAGCCGATGACACAGTTTCTGACATGCTGGAGCAGACAGCAGGAATCAGCCAGGCAAGTGTAAGCGGCGGCCGCGAAAGAATTGTACGGGTTGAACTCAGCCAGAACCGCCTTGATGCCTATGAACTTACTCTTTCAGGAATTGCTACAACTCTTGCAAGCCAGAATATTGAGCTTGGTGGAGGTTCAGTTTCGGAAGGAACAAGAAAATACATGGTTCGTACCACAGGAGAGTTTGAATCTCTTGATGAAATAAACAATACAGTCGTCGGAACAAAAAACGGCTACGACGTAAAACTTTCTGATGTGGGCACAGCCTTTATGGGTTATGAGGATGCAACGAGCGAAGTTTACATTAACGGAAAACCCGGCGTTTATATCAGCCTTAAAAAACAGAGTGGCAGCAACACAGTAAACGTTGCAAATGCCGTTTACAAAAAGATTGCAGAAATTGAAAAAGTGCTGCCGGAAGGAGTTTTCCTTGTAACAATTTCTGACCAGTCTACAAGTGTCCGCGACACCCTCCACTCCCTCATCAAGTCAATTTTTGAAGGTTTTATCCTTACGGTTTTAATTCTCTTCGTCTTTTTGAGAAGCGGAAAATCCACAATCATCATGGCAATTTCCATCCCATTCAGTATCGTAATCACGGTTCTTGCAATGGTCTTTACCGGAATTACCCTCAATATGATTACAATGACAGGTTTGATTCTGGGAATTGGTATGGTTGTTGACGCCTCGGTCGTTGTACTTGAAAATATTTATGTTTACCGCCAGAGGGGAACCAGCGCAAAAGTTTCTGCCGCGATCGGTACCCAGGAGGTTATGAGCTCTGTAATTTCCGGTAACCTGACTACAATCTGTGTATTTATCCCTTTCTTCGTTTACAAAAGCCAGCTTGATATGATGGGAGAGCTTTTTACAAGCCTTATGATTGTAATTATCATAGCCCTTTTATCATCTCTTTTTGTAGCAATGTTCTTAGTTCCAGTCCTTGCAGGCGTTTTCCTTAAAGTTGATAACAGAAAGGAACGCCCAATCAAAAATCCTCATCTGAAAAAAGCTGATAAAATGGCGGCCGGCGCTATTGAATGGGTAACATTACAGTACAAAAAAGGCCTTCACTACGTTTTACGCCACCGTTTTTTTACGATTCTTCTTGCCTTTACAATTCTTGCTTCATCAATCCTGCTATTTAAGCAGCTGAGAATCGCCTTTATGTCTAATTTTAATGATACTTCGGTTGGACTTAATGTTGAACTTCCGCTTGGAACAAAGCTTTCTGAAACAGAAAACATTCTTGACCAGTTTTATGAAATCATCAAAAACGAAATCCAGGGTTACGAAACAATAGTTGTTTCTGCAGGAACTTCTGGAGGCATGATTTCTTCTGATACTTCTTACAAAGGTTCAATTTCAATTTATCTTCCAGACGCTTCAAAACAGATTGATACTGCCGAAAGTGTAAAGGCAAAACTCCGCCGTCATTTTGATGACTTCCCGACCGCAACCTTCACCTTCGACCAGGGACGAATGCAGCAGATGAGCGGAAGCGACATCGACATTGTATTCCACGGTTCAAATCTGGATAAGATTCTGGAAAGCGCAAAGGAACTTTCTTCACTTATGACAAAGAAAATCCCAGAGATTGCCGAGCCTGAAATTGACCTTGAAGACGGACTTCCTCAGGTTGAAATCAAAATTGACCGTGACCGCGCTTCAAATTTTGGTATTTCTGTAAGCACAATTGCAAACGAAATCAACTATTCAATAAACGGCTACACCGCCACTACCTACCGGGCCGACGGTGACGAATATGACCTTGTTATTCTTCTTGAAGACCATGACCGGACAGACATTCCAGACCTTGAAAAAATCTATGTTTCAGGAAGTAACGGCCGCTATGCCCTGTCAAACTTTGCAGAAGTAGTCCGCGGAACAGGTCCTGTTTCAATCAGCCGTGAAAACAAAGTACGCACAGTTCACCTTACAGCCAGCGTTACAGGAAATGCCAGTGCCGGTGATGTAGAAAATCAGATTAAGCAGATTGTTAAAAACGACATGATAATCCCGGACGGAATCTCTATCACTTACGAGGGAGCCTGGGCAAGCACAATGGATATGATGAAAATCTTCCTGTTAATAATCATTCTTGCCGTAATTCTTGTTTTTGGCGTAATGGCCGGAACCTACGAAAGCTTTAAGGAACCTTTCATCAACCTCTTTACTCTGCCATTTTTGATTGTAGGAGCCATTCTGATCCATCTTCTTTTGGGAAGCGCATTCAGCATGGTAAGTATGATTGGTGTTGTTATGCTGATTGGAATTGTCGTAAATAACGGAATTATCCTTGTTGACCAGACAAACCTTCTTGTACGGCGCGGAAAACCTCTTCTGCAAGCCTGTGAGGAAGCTGGCGCAAGCCGTTTCCGTCCGGTTATGATGACAACTCTTTCTACCCTGCTGGGTATGGTTCCAATGGCCTTCTTTGGAGATGCAAACTCAAGTATGACCCAGCCGATTGGACTTTGTGTAATCGGAGGATTAACTTCCAGCACAATCGTAACACTTTTTATTATTCCTGTAATTTATTCTCTCTTTAATCAGAAGGCAGATAAGAAAAAGAAATTTGTGATTGATGATGAATTACAGAAAAGACTGACAGCCTTAATTCAGTCATCAGAAAATGGAGGTAAAAATGATTAGAGCCGAAATTTTTACAAACCAGTCCATGCAGGAAGTCCTGATAAATAATCTTGAAGCCGCAATTCCGGATTTTTTCTACACTATTGTGCCTCTTGTTCACGGCCGTGGCGGCGATTCCTACAAGCTTGGAACTTCAACCTGGCCGGAAACAAACTCCATCATCATTGCTTATTGCGATGATGATAAGGAAAAGCAGATCCGTACGGTAGTAGATTACATCAAGGAAAAATTCCCTCAGGAAGGAATAAGGCTTTTTGTCCTGCATGATTAGCTTTTGCTTTAAGGGTGCCGGGCGCACCCTTAAATTGTATTTAGAATTTTACAACCTTAGGAGCCGCTGTAAAACTGTAGAAAGTTGCAGTGGCATTCTTGAAGTACAAAACTTCTGTGTTATCATCGTCAGCTGAATACATTTTTTTCAGGTCAGGATAGTGCTCAAGCATATCAGCTTTTGGTTCACGGCGGTCGTCACGAATAAGTTCACCTTCCACGCGGATCCATTCAGGACCTTTAGAAGCGCAGACTTCAACGCGGGCATTTTTCTGAATCTGCTTTGAAACATTTTTTGACTTTCCAGTCTGAATGTAAAGCTTTCCTTCGAAAATATTTACAGTTCCAAACGGACGAACACGAGGCTGTCCATTATCATCAGTTGCAAGAAAATAAGTTCCGCAAGACTTTAAAAATTCATATACTTCGTTCATAGAAAGCATTATAGCACAGTATTTCTGGGCCGGCAATTCCCTATTTACAAGATAGGTTGGGCCGCTTATGCAGTCTTATTCTGATCATTCTGACCGCTGAATTCCCTGATTCGGTATTTTACGCCAAGCTGGTCACAGATTTTCTGGCAGGCAGCTTCATCCTCATGAGTGATTGTTGTAGAAACAGTTGTCATTGTTACAGAAGGCACGTGCTCTTTTGCAAGGCGGGTGAATTCAAGCAAAGCCGGGAAGGCCTTTTCCTTAAAGCGTGGGCGGACAGTTTCAAGATAATTTTCAGGATTACTGGTATTCAAACTGATGGAAATTGCATCAATCAAACCTTCAAAAAATGGCGTAATATCCTTGGAGTGAATAAGGTTTCCCATTCCGTTGGTATTAAGGCGCAGACGAACGCTGGAGTTTGCCTTAATATAGCGGGCAGTCTTCAAAAGCACATCCAGAGCTTCGGTCGGCTCTCCGTATCCGCAGAAAATAACTTCCTTGTATTTTTTATAATCAGCAGTTTCAAGCGCTGCCCTAACCTCTTCAAAAGAGGGCTCGTGTTCCAGCCATAAAGGATTACTTCCATAAACCCCATCACCTTCGTTGCGGATACAAAAAGTGCAGGCACAAGGACAGCGGTTAGTCAAATTAAGATAGAGGCCTTCTTTTACGGCATAGGCAATTGTCATCTGCTTCATAGTTTTTCCTTTTTTTTTATTTCTGCGGCTATCATAGACAAGATGAATAATTGTGTCAATTTTAAAAAATATTTTTATAAAACCTATTGACTTAGTAGGTAATAATCTGTATAACTAAATCATAAAGTTTACCTACTGTTTTAGTAGGTATCTTAAAAACAAAAAATAACACAGGCGGCTCTGACCGGTCGCCTTACAAAGGAGATGCCCTATGAAAAAATTCGGAAAAATTATTTTAGCTGCAGCCCTTGCTCTTGCAGCACTTTCACCACTTTCTGCAAAAGGAAAAACTGGACGTACAGTTGCAGAAATCAAAAAAAGCAAGGTAATTAAGATTGCTGTATTCAGCGACAAAAAGCCTTTCGGATATGTTGATGAAAACGGCGAATATCAGGGATACGATGTTTACTTTGGAAACCGCATCGCAAAAGACCTTGGAGTAAAAGTAAAGTATGTGCCGGTAGAAGCTGCTGCCCGCGTAGAAGTTCTTACAACTGGCAAGGTTGACCTTGTTCTTGCTAACTTCACAGTAACACCTGAACGTGCAGAAAAAGTTGACTTCGCTCTTCCATACATGAAAGTTGCTTTGGGAATCGTTTCTCCAAAATCAGCTCTGGTAACAGATCCAGCTCAGCTCAACGGAAAAACTTTGATTATTGCAAAGGGAACAACAGCAGAAAGCTACTTCTCTAAAAATTATCCAAAAATCAATCTTTTGAAGTTTGACCAGTATTCAGAAGCTTACAACGCTCTTCTTGACGGACGCGGAGACGGTCTTTCTACAGACAACACAGAAGTTCTTGCCTGGGCTATTGAAAATCCTAAGTTTGCTGTGGGTGCAGGCGCTGACTCAATCGGAAGCCTTGATTCAATTGCAGGTGCCGTTCAGAAAGGCAACAAGGATCTTCTCGACTGGCTCAATAACGAAATCGTAGAACTTGGTAAAGAAAACTTCTTCCATGCTGATTACGAAGCAACCCTGCGCGCAGTTTACGGTGCAGATTCTGATGCAGACAGTCTTGTAGTAGAAGGCGGAAAATTGTAGGATAAACAAGAAATGAAGTCAGCTTAATAATAAGCTGACTTCATTTCAAAAAAAGTTTATGGATATCAATTTTATAAAACAGGTCATTCCGATGTACGTTGAGGCAGGTATCCTCACCCTTCGGATTGGCTTTACCGGAATAATTCTTTCTTTTGTAACAGGGATTTTTTGTGCAATCGTGCGCTACTGGAAAATCCCTGTTTTAAATGTAATCGTAAGAGTTTACACAGAGCTTTCGAGAAACACTCCACTTTTGATTCAGCTTTTCTTTTTGTATTTTGCCCTTCCCCGCCTTGGAATTAAGCTTTCAAGCCAGGCCTGCGGAATCATCGGGCTGACCTTTTTAGGCGGCTCCTACATGGCAGAAACCTTCCGAAGTGCCCTGGGAACTGTAGGACGCCCCCAGCTGGAAAGCGGAATGTGCATTGGCCTTGATAAAGTGCAGATTGTACGCTACGTGGTTTTGCCTCAGGCGGCGGCAGTTTCTGTTCCGGGCGTAGTTGCAAACATCATCTTCCTGCTTAAGGAAACTTCGGTTTTCAGTGCAGTTGCCCTTGCAGACCTTATGTACGTGGCAAAGGATTTAATCGGACTTTATTACAAAACAGAAGAATCGCTTTTACTTTTAGTGATTGCATATTTTATCATTCTGCTTCCGGTTTCTATAATCGCACGGATTTTAGAAAAGAAGCTGAATTTTTACCGGGGTTAGCACGCTATGGAAAACCAGGATTTTTATACGGCAATTTCAACAGCCTTCAGCGTTCTTTTTAAGGGAAAGAACTTTCCCCGACTTATGGGCGGCCTCTGGGTCACAATCTGGATTGCAGCAGTATCGGTTCTTCTTTCCATTCTGCTGGGCTTTGTTTTTGGAATCATTTTGACCCGCAAAAACCGTATCATCAAAGCCATTTGCAATATTTACCTTGAATTTATGCGCATTATGCCTCAAATGGTACTGCTTTTCCTTGCCTATTTTGGCATTACCCACGCCTTTGGCATTTCAATTTCGGGAGAAGCGGCAAGTATCATAGTTTTCACACTCTGGGGCACTGCCGAAATGGGAGATTTAGTCCGCGGTTCCCTTGAATCAATTCCACGTCATCAGTATGAAAGCGGAAGGGCCATCGGCCTTACAGAAAAACAGATTTTCTTCTATATTATTATCCCGCAGACAATCAAGCGCCTGGTTCCCCTTTCCATGAACCTGATTACCCGCATGATTAAGACAACTTCGCTTGTAGTTTTCGTTGGCGTAATTGAAGTTGTAAAAATCGGACAGCAGATTATTGAGGCAAACCGCCTTACAATTCCGACCGCTTCGATTGCAGTTTACGGCGTGATTTTTATGATGTATTTTATTGTCTGCTGGCCGCTGTCACTGGCAGCAGATAGAATTGAAAAAAGAAATAAGAACTAGGAGCTCTTACTATATGTCACTTTTGAAAATAAATAATCTTGAAAAATCATATAAGGAAGCGGGCGGAATCTTAAAAGGTGTTTCGCTCAAGGTTGAAAAAGGCGAAGTCGTTGTGATTTTAGGACCTTCCGGCTGCGGAAAGTCTACCCTGCTCCGCTGCATAAACGGTCTTGAATCAATTCAGGGGGGCGAAATCCTCCTGGACGACGAAGTAATTTCTAACCGCACAAAGGACATGCACCTTATCCGCCAGAAGGTCGGAATGGTTTTCCAGAGCTATGATTTGTTCCCTAATATGACGGTTTTGAATAACGTTCTGCTTGGCCCGGTAAAGGCTCAGAAACGTGATAAGGCCGAGGTTACAGAAGAGGCAGAAAAGCTTCTGGCCCGGGTAGGTCTTCTGGAAAAAAAGAATTTTTACCCCCGTCAGCTTTCTGGCGGTCAGAAGCAGCGGGTTGCCATTGTCCGCGCCCTCTGCATGAATCCCGAAGTTCTTCTCTTTGATGAAGTAACAGCCGCCCTTGACCCGGAAATGGTTCGCGAGGTTCTGGACGTAATGATGGATCTTGCAAAAGAAGGCCGCACAATGCTGATTGTAACCCACCAGCTGGAATTCGCCCGCGCCGTTGCCGACCGAATCGTATTCATTGACGAAGGCGTAATCGTAGAAGAAGCAAAACCCGAAGATTTCTTTACAGCGCCAAAAACCGAGCGAGCAAAAAAATTCCTTGATGCCTTTAAGTTTGAAAAGCGGGTTACCTTTGCAGAAGGGATTTAACGACTAATCATCATCTTTGACTATAATCTTTTAATAATTCTGCAAAATACTGAGCGCCAACTTCTATGGCCTTAGGATTTGCAAAAAATTCAGGATTATGCAAGGATTTTGTTTTTCCAACTCCAAGCCAGACCATAATTCCCTTAAATTTTTCCTGATAATAGGCAAAATCTTCTCCCACCATAGTAATTTGAGGGCGAAGAGGCTTTAAGCCAAGCTTTTCTGCAATTTTCCAGGCATATTCAGAAAGTTCCTTATCGTTATCTGTGCAGGGAGGAGCGTTTTCAATTTCTACCTCAGCACTTTCTCCATAAGCTTTTGCAGTGTATTCTGCAATTTCACGAATTCTCTGACTTACAAAACTGCGTTCAGATTTTTCTACAGTTCTTATAGTTCCCTGCAAAATTACTTCTTCCGGAATAATGTTCCAGTTTGAACCACCTTCAATATGGGTAATGCTTACAAGTCCCGGAGACACCGGATTTAAATTTCGGGAAACAATTGTCTGAATGGAATTGATAAGAGCGGCACTGGCAACAATCGGGTCTCTTCCGTTCTGGGGTTCTGCCCCATGACAGCCAGCTCCCTTCATCCTGATTTTGAATAAATCAACTGCGGCCGTTATTGCGCCTTCTTTTATTCCAAGTTCGCCAACTTCTAAAAGCGGACTTGAATGAAGAGAAAAAATTGCATCTATTCCATCAAGAACACCGGTTTTTAAAATTTCCAGAGCACCTTTTCCGTTTTCTTCTGATGGCTGAAAAACAAAAAGGATTTCGCCGGAAAGTCCATCACGGATTTTATTCAGGCGTTTTGCAGTTTCAATTCCAACTGTAATGTGAATATCGTGTCCGCAGGCATGCATAACGCCCGGATTTTTTGATTTGTAAGGAAGGTTTGTTTTTTCTTCAAGTGGAAGAGCATCAATATCTGCGCGAAAGGCAATTTTTCTGCCGGGCTTATCACCTTTAATTCTTGCAACAAGTCCGGTTTTTAATGGCAAATCAAGAATTTCTATTCCTTCTTCCACCAGAACTTTTTTTATAAAAGCTGTTGTTTCAACTTCTTCAAACTGAAGTTCCGGATACGAATGAAGATGCTCAAAAATTTCTGTATATGTCATTAGTGCCTCAATTTATTTCTGATATCAGAAAGGCGGTTTAAAGCTTCGTTTAAGGTTTCGTCTTTTTTTGCAAAATGCAGACGCACGTAACGGTTTTCTTTTTCCTTAAAGAAACTTGAACCAGGCACAGAGCCAACTCCAACATCACGAGCCAGGACTTCTGCAAATTCCAGATCAGAATCATAACCGAACTCAGAAATATCAATCAGAATATAATATGCACCTTCCGGTACTGTATGTTTTAAGCCGATTGTCTCGAGTCCGCGAAGAAACAAATCTCTTTTAGAAGTATATTTTACCTGCAAGTCATGGTAATAATCGTCTCCAAATTTTAAGCCTGTAACAGCCGCTTCCTGTAAGGGAGCCGCAGCCCCTACTGTAAGAAAATCGTGAACCTTTTTAATTCTGTCTGTGATTTCAGGATTGGCCAGAGTATAGCCAAGTCGCCAGCCTGTAATTGAGTAGGTTTTTGAAAGTGAATTACAGGTTATGGTTCGTTCCTTCATCCCCGGAAGACTTGCCATATAAGTGTGAACATTAGGCTTATATAGAATATGCTCGTAAACTTCATCTGTAATTACAAAGGTGTCGTATTTTTTTGCAAGGTCAGCAATAACGGTAAGTTCTTCACGTGTAAAAACCTTTCCACAGGGATTTGATGGATTACATACAATAATTGCCTTTGGCTTCTGTTTAAAAGCCTCTTCCAGAACATTTGCATCAAAAGAAAATGTGGGCGGAATAAGAGGAACATAAATTGGGTCTGCACCACTCAAAATTGTATCGGCACCGTAATTTTCATAAAAAGGAGAAAAAACAATTACCTTATCGCCGGGATTTGTTACGCTCATCATTGCAGCCATCATTGCCTCGGTAGAACCACAGGTAACAACAAGCTCTTCATTAGGATTTACCGTAATGCCAGAAAAATGCGTAATTTTTGCAGCAAGCGCCTCACGGAAATTCTGTGCACCCCAGGTTGTAGAATACTGATGAAAGTCTTCTTTTGTGACCTGGGCAAGCCGTTCAAGAATCTCGCGAGGTGGTTCAAAATCAGGGAAGCCCTGCGAAAGATTTACAGCTCCATATTGATTTGAAATACGCGTCATGCGGCGGATTACGCTGTCAGTAAAATTCGCAGTTCGAGTTGATAATGCTGGCATAAAGGAGCCCCCTTTTTATTTTACATAGCTGATTTTTGAATTCAGAATTCTTTTCGGGTCAAAGGCGCTTTTTACGGCGTTCATAAGTTCAACATTCGCTTTTGAAGTTTCTGCAAAAAAGAAATCGCGCTTACTTACGCCAAGTCCATGCTCTCCGGAAATTAATCCGCCAAGATTATGAGCCTTTGCATAAAGTTTTTCAAGATTTTCGTGCAGTTCTTTCTGCCAGACTTCTTCGCTGCGTTCGCCACGAACCACGCACAAATGAACATTGCCATCCCCTGCATGACCAAAGCTAATCATTTGCATTCCGCTTTCACTTTCAAGCCTGTTCACAAAGTTAACGAAATCATCAACTTTTGAAATTGGAACAACAATATCAAGCGGTTCCTGCTCGCTTACTGCTTCCACAGCCTTTACAAGACAGCCCCGGATTTTCCATACATTCTGAGAAAGTTCTGTATCATCAAGCGAAATTATTTTTTCTGCAGAATTTTTTAGAACAAGGGAAAGTTTTTTGTATGCAGCATCTATTTCATCTGCACTTCCGTCAAAGGTTAAAAGAAGATAAGCTTCGTTTTCAAGAGGAAACTTTATCTTTAAAAAATCTTCACCAAGCTTTACGACTTTTCTTTCTATAAATTCAAGTGCAGTAGGATTAAGATTTGCTTTTAGGATTTGAGGAACAGCTTCTATTCCTGCCTTAAGAGAGTTAAAACCAACCAGTACGCTCAGCGATTTTTCTGGTTTTCCAATAAGCCGCAAAAGGCACTTTGTGATTATTGCAAGAGTTCCTTCCGATCCTATAACAATATCCTTCAAATCAAGACCGGTTGTATCCTTACGGTTCTTAGTCCCCACTGTAAGCACTGTTCCGTCGGACCTTACAAGTTCCAGAGCCATAACGTAGTTTCTTGTAACTCCGTACTTAACAGCCCTCATACCGCCCGCATTAGTAGAAATGTTTCCACCAATAGAAGCGCGTTTTTCGCCCGGATCCGGCGGATAAAAAAGTCCCTGACTTTCTACATATTTTTGGAAATCTTCAAGAATAATTCCAGGTTCAACCCAGGCTGTACAATTCTCTTTATCAAGTTCAAGAACTTTATTCATCAAAGAAAAATCTATGATGATTGCCCCATCATGAGGAACTGTAGAGCCAACAAGATTAGTGCCGGCTCCACGTGGTGTAAGCGGAATGTTATTTTCAAAGGCAAACTTTGCAACTGCACTTACCTCTTCTGTAGAAAGAGGGAATACAAGTGCAGATGCCTCACCTTTTTTGCGGCCAAGTGTATCTGAAAGATATTTGGCCTCAATCGCAGGTGCATAAACCACCCGCGAAGTATCATTTATTATAGAAGAAAGTTTATCAATCTTTGACATAATTAAAATTCATCAATATCCCAGCCTTCTTTAATAAAGTAGCCACCAAAGTCTTCATTGAAAACTCTTTCTGTATCAGCAGTCTGGAAGGCTTTTACAACTTTTTTGTAAACTTCAACTTTTGATTTATCCTGCAAATCCTTACCGCGGGCAGCAATAAGGTTCCAGTAAGCTTTTTCCTCGACAGATGTATCTTTGAAAATTGCAGATTCTGTTTTAATTCCAAAATCAAGTGCATAGTTTCCGTTTACAATTGCGGCATCAACATCTTTAAGTGCAGAAGGAATTGTATTTGCAGCAAGTTCCTTAATTACAATACCGCTATTGTTTTCAGCAATGTCATTTACGGTTGGATTAAAACCTGCATTCTTCTTAAGAGTAATAAGACCTGCAGCTGCAAGAACTTTGATTGCACGACCGCCATTTGTTACATCGTTAGGAATTGCAACAATACTGCCAGCTTTAAGCTCTTTTGTAGATTTTACTTTTACTGAATAAAGATTCAAAGGAATGATAAAGGTATTTCCAATAAGTTTTACATCGTAGTTGTGATTATCAATTTCATTCTGAAGGAAGATTCTGTGCTGGAAAGCGTTCAAATCAATTTCGCCATTTGAAAGCGCATTGTTTGGTGTAACATAATCAGAGAACTGAACAAACTTAAGGTCGATTCCCTGTTTTTTAAGTGCCTTCTGAGCCGGTGCCCATAAATCTTCGTAAATGGAACCAACAACGCCCAATTTTACAACTGTACTTGTTTTTTTAGCTGCAAAAACTGATGAGAGAGCAACTGCTCCAATTAAAACTGCTGTGATTATTTTTTTCATAGAACACCTCCGTCTGTGCCTTTTTTTTATTTACCTACAAAACAAGTAGGTTTAACATTGACACTGTTATACAGTTTTACAACCTACTTAGTCAATAGGTAATTAAAAATTTCAGCAGATTTTAGTGTTTATTTTTCTTGATAATTCTATTTCCTGCCAGCTGAATTAAATTCACTACAATAACAAGAACAACAATTGTAAGCCAGGTAACATCAAGCTGATTTCTATCGTGACCATACATGATTGCATAATTTCCCAGTCCACCGGCACCAACAGCACCGGCCATTGCAGTAAGACCTATAAGGCTCACGGTGGTAATTGTTGTTACACGAACAATTGGAGCTACGCTTTCTTTAAGATAGACACGGAAAATAATGTCTAAAGGAGAAAGCCCCATGCTTTCGGCAGCTTCAATTACACCACCGTCAACTTCTGCAAGCGCACTTTCAATTTGGCGGCTAAAAAAAGGCACAGTTCCAAAAACAAGAGGCACAATAGCACCACGCACACCAATTGCAGTTCCCATAATCAGGCGGGAAAGCGGCATAACACCGGTAAGCAAAATGATGAAAGGAACAGAGCGGAAAAGGTTTATCAATTTGTCAAAAAACTGATATACAGGTTTGTTTTCAAGAATTGCACCTTTTTTTGTAACAGTAATTATAATTCCGATTATCAGACCAAGTACAAAACTGATTGCACCAGACCAGAGGGTCATTATAAAGGTTTCCAAAAGTCCGTTAAAAAAACGTTCCGGGTGCTTTGAAACATTAGGTAAAATTACTTTAATAAAATCCATTATCTTCCTCCTTCCTTCAATACTTCAACACCAACATCAAGCGCCTTTATATGCTTTAAAGCTCTTTCAATTACTGCATCTTGGCCACTGACAATTGCAACAGTACCGCCAATCGGCGCATCCTGAACAATCTCAATTTCTGCAAAAATGATATTAATTGTAACTTCATAAAGTCGGGAAATAGCAGAAATCAAAGGTTCAGAAACATTCTTGGTTATGTAGGTAAAACGTACAAGCTTTTCATCTTTTTCCAGATGAACTACTGGAGAATCTTCGGCAATAAGTTCTTCTACTTTTGAAAGATTTGACGTAGAACGAATAAAGCGTCTGGTAACTTCGTCTTTAGGAGTTGCAAAAATTGTAAATACATCACCCTGCTCTACAATTCTGCCATTTTCCATTACAGCAACCTTATCACAGATTTCCTTAATTACTTCCATCTGATGAGTAATGATTACAATTGTAAGTCCGAGTTTTTCCTTAAGCTTTTTAAGCAGTTTTAGAATTGATTTCGTTGTAGTCGGATCAAGGGCACTTGTGGCTTCATCACACAAAAGAATATCGGGATCATTTGCAAGAGCACGGGCAATCGCAACTCTCTGTTTTTGTCCGCCCGAAAGCTGTTCCGGATAGTTTTTTGATTTTTCATCAATCTCTACAAGTTTTAAGAGAGAATGAACTTTATTGGCAATTTCTTCTTTTGAAAAGCCTGAACGCTTAAGAGGAAAAGCAACATTTTCAAAAACATTACGACTATTCAACAGATTAAAATGCTGAAAAATCATTCCGATTTTCTTTCGTTCTTCGCGAAGTTCTTTCTGCGAAAGAGAAATAAAATCCTTACCCTTTACAATAACGCTTCCAGAAGTAGGTCGTCCCAGCAGGTTTATAGTGCGAACCAGAGTTGATTTACCAGCACCTGAAAATCCGATAATTCCAAAAATGTCACCTTTTTCAATAGAAACAGATGCATTCTCTACGGCATTAAAAGTTTTCTTATCCTGAATAAAGGTTTTTGTAATATTTTTTAATTCAATGATAGCAGCCAAAACTACACTCCTTATTTTGCAATACCCTGCAAGAGTCTGAAGACAGAACAAATTGTATATTAGTTTTACCTATCTATTCAATGGGTTATTATTTTTATTGGAACTTTTCGCCTGCCTAAAATATAAATTTATATGATTTTATCATATTTGTTTAATTCCTATTGATTTAGTAGGTAATTAATTGTATATTATCTCCATCTACCTTGTAGGTTTATATTTTATAAGAGGCATATTAAGAGATGGCATATAAGATTGCAGTTGCTAGTTCAGATGGAATAAATGTTGACCTTCACTTTGGAGCAGCTAAAAAACTTTTGATTTTTGCTGTTGCGGATGACGGAAAATTTGAGCTGGAAGAAAAGCGGGAATTAAAAGAAGAGGAAATTCTGGCTGCAGAAAACTGTTCAGACAGTGCTAAGTGTAAATCTGGCTGTGGAAACGGAAACGGTTCTGGAGCTGGCTGCGGTAACGGTGGCGCTTCTGCAAAAGTTGAGCAGATTAGCGATGTACGGGCAGTGGTTGCGGCTAAGATTGGCTTTAATGTAACCAAGGCACTGGAAAAAAAGGCAATCGCAAACTTTGATGTGGAATGCCCTGTGCAGGAAGCATTGGAAAAGATTACCAAGTATTTTTACAGCGTGGACCATCACCAAAGATTTGGAAGATAGCAGGCGTTGCGGGCGGCGATTGAGCCCGCAGAAGGGGTAGCGGAAAACGGACGCGAAGCGGACGGTTGAAGCGAGGGGAAGGCTTTCCCCACCCTTTGGCTTTTTTATAGGAGTTAGCAAATGGCAGTACAGTACAGTGGAGTTCGGGAAAGCAAAGAAGGGCGCGTAAACGATTTTGGCGGAAGCAGTCTTCAGGCGGCGGAAAAATTTGCGGGCAAATGCCTTAAACGGGCAGACAGGTCTTTTTCTCAGGGCCTGCAGTGCCAGCAGATTAACAGCATGGCCTGTCTGATGAGCCTTGAAGATTCAGTTTTTATTTCGCATTCGCCTCAGGGCTGCCTGGGCTGTACCATTATGGCCGTCGATATGTACCGGGTTGGTCAGGCGCATCGGGGAATCAAGCTGATTAAGAATCCGCGGATTATCGTGACTAACCTGGATCAGAAAAGCGTTGTTTTTGGCGGTGAAGCAAAGCTGCGTGAGGCGGCTCAGAAGGCTGTTGCCCGCTATAATCCTAAGCTGATTTTTATTTACGCTTCCTGCGCGTCGGGAATTATCGGCGACGACATCGATTCGATTGCAAGTGATTTGAGCGCTGAGTACCCTAACACTACTTTTATTCCGATTCACTGCGAAGGTTTTAAGAGTAAGGTTTGTGCCAGCGGTTTTGATGCGGCTTTTCTTTCTATTAATAAGTACATTTTGAAGAAGCAGAAGCTGCCAACTGTGCCTAATCTTGTAAATCTTTTTGCGCCAACAACCGTCAGCTTTGCCGACCAGAAGGAAATGGAGCGCATGCTGGGACTGATTGGGGCTGAGGTAAACTACATTCCTTTTTACAGTTCGCTGGAAAAAATCAAGCGCATTCCGCAGGCGGTGGCTTCGACTTCCATCTGTAAGGTTTTTGCCGACGAGTTTATGAAGACTCTGGAAGAGGATTACGGCATTCCATATTCGCACACGGTTATGCCGATTGGAATCCGCAACACAGACAAATGGTATCGCGGAATTGCAAAGGTACTGGGTAAGGAAGCCGAGGTTGAAGAAATCATAGAGCGCGAACATAAACGAATTGAGCCGCTCGTTGCAAAAATCCGTGCCCGACTGGAAGGAAAGCGGGTTTTCATCTGCGGTGGAACAGGACGTTCTTTTGCCGCAGCCGCCCTCATTGACGATTTTGGAATGAAGCTTGTTGGTCTTGAAACTCCAACATACGATGACGACGCTCAGGTTGATATTGAATATCTGAACACAATCCATAAGGACTTTGTGGTTGATATTGCAAACATGCAGCCTTTTGAGCAGGTAAATCTTGTAAAAAAGCTCAAGCCGGATGCATTTATCGGAGTTCCGGAATGGGCCGCAAAGCTTGGAATCCCGACAACCCACGTTCTGGACGGAAAACGCCCGACAATGGGTTACGACGGTCTTTTGTATCTGGGGAACAAGATTGCAGATCAGCTGAGCAATCCGGGCTTCAACAAGAAGCTTGCAGAACACGTAAAGCTGCCTTACCGCGAAAGCTGGTATGAACAGGATGCTTTCAAGTATATCGTAGGAGTATAATCATGAGTTTTGTAACAGAAAATCCACGCGGCGGCTGTGTGCTTGCCGGCATAAATTCAGTTCTGGCAGCAATCAATCACGTCTGCCCTATCCTTCATTCTGGTCCCGGCTGCTGTATGCAGACAACTGCCGCCGAACAGGGAAACAGCGGCCACAAACACGCCTGCTTTGTAAGCGGAGTTTCGCTTCCTTCCAGCAATATGCTTGAAAAAGAAGTCGTATTCGGCGGCGTAAACAAACTGCGCACCACAATTCAGGGCGCAATAGAAGTAATCGACGCAGACGCCTATTTTGTCCTCACAGGCTGTACAGCGGGAATCATCGGAGATGACATTGCAAGCGCTACCGATGAGTTCACGGCAAAAGGCCACAAGGTTTATGCAATCGAAACACCGGGCTTTGCAGGCGACAGCCTCCTTGGCTACGAAACAGTCTGGAACACCTTCCTGGACAAGGTGATTCAGCCGCCAAGAGAGGACGTAAAAGCAAAACGCGCCCGCCCCCTCGTAAACATCTTCGGAATCGTGCCATATCACGACCCATACTGGAGCGGAACCCTTGAAGAAATCGACCGCATCCTTTCCAAGCTCGGAATCGAGGTCAACACCTTCTTCACAAAGCACCAGGGAATCGACGTAGTTGAACACTGCTCCGAAGCAGACCTCAACATTATCATAAATCCATGGCTTTTCAACGGCCCGGCCAAAAAATTTGAAAAGAAGTTCGGCGTTCCAAGCCTGCGCTTCCCATTCGTACCGGTCGGTGCCACAGACACAAGCCGCTTCGTCCGCGAAGTAGCCGCCGCCCTCAAACTCGACAGCGCGCTGGTAGACAAAGTCATCGCCGAGGAAGAAGATTACGTTTACTCCTACCTTGCCCAGAGCATCGGACAGCTCAGCTGGAAAAGATTTGCGGTGGCAGGGGATGCATCAAGCGCAATCGGCCTGACCCGCTATCTTGCCAACGATTACTCCTTCAGCCCGGTCCTCGTAGTGATTACAGAAACAATCTATCGCCCCGAAGACAAAGAGCGCATCATCCAGAATATCAGCCAGCTTGAGTACGCCGCAGCGCCAAAAATTGTCTTCGCCAGCGACCAGTGGGAAATCAACCAGGCAATCCTCAACGAGCCCGAAGACATCAGCCTTCTGGTAGGAAGCACCAACGAAAAGGAAATCGGCCTCGAAAAGCAGATCCAGTTCCTCAACGCCACCTTCCCCCTCAACGACCGCCTGGTTTTCAACCGCACCTACGCCGGTTACCGCGGCAGCCTCACCTTCACCGAAGACCTCTACGATAATCTGTAGTTTTTCTGGGCGTTCCCCGGCAAGGACCTAAGTTCCTGCAAGACCGCCCTTGCGGAGTTAAGGCAAGGTCCGGCCCATCCTGAAGTTTTCACACCAGTTTGCGACCTTGCCGGGTCGGCTGTTCCGCACTTTCGCTATCGCTTCATTCCTCCGCTTCGCCAAGCTCCGCTCCGGAACGCCTTCGGCGGTGCTTCATAGCCTAACGCGTGATTAAAAAAACTTTCCAAAATAAGAATATTAATAATTACTAAAGTTTATCTGCTTTATTTTTGAACAATTGTGGTATAATTACTGAGTATGTACAAAATGTCAGATTCAGATTTTGCTGATTTTGATAAGTAAATGCTCCCTTGCTGGGGAACGCGCCCACTTGTGTGCCAGTTTCTATATCACATGACTAAAACAAAACTTGAAAAATATTTTACTACAAATGCAAGAGAGTTTAATCCAGTAGTTTTTGCACACCTTTTTACAAAGGTTAGAACTATTGGCTTTTCAACAAACTCACTCTCTAATAAAGATTTTCTTCACTATCGCGAATTGCTGATAAAAGAATTAAATTATTATGACAAAGCAATTGCTTTAGATTTTGCGAGAGCTCTGTCAAATCAAAACCTGCAAACTTATTCAAAAGATTTCTATAATCTCATTTATATTATGTTCTCGCATTTTGTAGAGATTTATAATAATTTACATCAATACAAAGAAGCTACCATTAACACAAATATCAGGATTGCCAAAACTTATCTGGAAGAATCACAAAAAAGCCTTGATGATACGGAACTAAAAAAATCACTTCAAAATATCTATGATTTTCTAAAGTTAGTTTATGATGAATATAAGGAAGAATTAAAGACTTCTCCAGCTTTATAAGGCGCCCCAAAGCCCCTCCTGGCTCGCCCGCTCATTTCTACCTATTGACACACTAGGTTATTACCCGTTATTATCCTAGTAACTTAATAGGTAATACACCGCGGGATCTAAACACCCCGTTTACACAGGAGGCCTTATGTCAATCACAAAAACAAAAGTCGTGGCAGGAGCACTCACCGCCCTCGCCCTCTCAGCATCACTTTTCTTCACCTCATGCGGCGGCGAAAAGAAAAACGCTGACTTCACCTTCAAAATCGGAACCGCAAACTCAGGACTTTGCGCAGCCCCCCTTCATGTGGCAATCGATAAAGGCATTTTTAAGGAAGAATTCGAAAAAGCCGGCCTTAAATACGAAGTAATCGAAATCGACCTCATGCAGGCAACCTCACTTGTAGTCGCAAAAAAAATCGACGCAACCTTCGGACTCGCAGGCTCCCTGCTCCCACAGCTGGATAACGGCCTTGAAGTAAGCTTCCTCACAGGCGTTCACACAGGATGTACAAAGTTCTACGTACGTGCCGACTCTCCATATTACTCTGCCGCAGACCTCAAAGGAAAAACAATCGGCCTATGCGGAGTTCAGGATTCTTCTACAATCGTCTGGCAGCGAAAATTCCACGAGCTGGGCCTCACAGCCTACGGACCTGAAGCAGACTTCAAAATGGCAATTTACGGCCTTACAGACCTTCCAATCGCACTGGAAAACGGAGCCGTTGATGCTGTCGGCCTCCACGACCCTGTCGGCTACCTTGCAGAGAAACAGTACGGCTTCAGAAACATTCTTGACACCACATCAGATTCAACCTTCAGCCAGGAATACTGCTGTATGACCTTCGTTTCCAGCGAGGTTGCAAAAAAATATCCTGAGCATACAAAGGCCTTTATCCGCGCAATGCTCAAAGCCTCTGCCTTCACCCAGTCTCAGCCTTACGAAACTGCCCGCCTGCAGATTGAAAACAAGCACGTAAGCGGCGACCTTGAATCAAATGCCGAGATGCTCAAAACCTACAACTACACACCTTCCGTTGGACTTGCCTACCAGACACTTTTCAACGCCATCGATCAGGTTGTAGACATGGGAATCATGCAGAACGTTGCCGACAAGCAGTCCTTTGTTGACTCTCATTTTGTCCGCTATGACGATGTGCCGGACTCATACGTTTACAGCGACGGTATTTACACAGAATCAAAAGTTACAAAACTGGCACAGAATTTGTAAAATAAAAACCTTGACGAAAGGGCCTTTACATTAGCATCTTATACGATGGAGGTTCTGTGTGACTTTTGAAAACCAGACATTCGATCAGGAAAGAGCTTTGTATGGCCTGCAGGGTGGCACTCTGGTATGATACGGGTGTCACCCTTGAAAGCTGTAAACTGAACGGCATTAAAGCTTTACGGGAGTGCCAGAACAAAACTGAAATAAAGATTAATTCTCCAGCCGCATTTTGAGAAAATCTTTTATATCCTTGTAAAAATCCATTGGCGGTGGTGTAATATTGATCTGCTTGAGGGCTTCCTGAACCAGAGGATTTTTGTAACAGCAGACCGCATTAGATGAAGCATAAAAAAGCAGATCCAGCTGGATTTTATAAGCAGCGTCCTGAGTGGTGACAAGCATTTGTGCAAGTCTGTCGCGGAAGGCATAAGCCAGGTCATAATATTTCCTTTTGAAAATAGCAAGGCGCTCAACCGTAACATTTGTTTCTATCACCGGATTAAGATAGGAAACATAGCGCATATAATCCTGATTTGCATTGACAATTCCAGCCCAGACCTCAGCAATCACTTCTTTTGTAAAATTGTTGCCCTCCGGAAAAGCCGAAAGCAATGCATTGTAATAAGCGGCCATTTTTTCTGCGGAGATTTCCAGAAATATTTCTTCTTTGGTTGTGACGTATTTATAAAGGTTGGCACGAGACCAGCCCAGTTTTTCAGCAATAGTCGTAAGAGTAATTTCTGAATAAGGACAGGATGCAAACAGTTCTGCCGTTGCCTCTTTTATTTGAGAAAGTCTTTCTTCTTTGTGTTCGTCGCTTCTTGCGCGAATATAATCTGCCATACCTAGAGAATAACACAGTAAACAATTTTTTGCAATAAGCAACTTTTTGTCACTAAAATCGCATTTTAGTGTTGACAAGTCACCGATTATACCATACACTTTAGTTAAGTGACATAACGTTACTAATGGCACAAGGAGAATATTATGAATCCAAATCTTGCAAAAATAGACAGAACAAATGAACATTACACTTTTGAATTGGCCCAGGGAGTAAAACGAACAAGCGTAACCTTCCGTAATCATTTTGGAATTGAACTGGCAGGAGACCTCTACACCCCGGAGAATGCAGCATCTGCAGGAAATGCGGCCCTCGCAATCTCAGGACCCTTTGGAGCAGTAAAGGAACAGTCTTCCGGCTTTTATGCAAATCAGATGGCTTCCCGCGGTTACATCGCTCTGGCCTTTGACCCAAGCTTTACAGGAGAATCTGGCGGCGAGCCACGCTATATGAACAGTCCCGACATCAACACCGAAGATTTTATGGCGGCAGTAGATTTTCTTTCAACCCGCGACAACATTGACCCAGAAAAAATCGGCATCATAGGAATCTGTGGCTGGGGTGGAATGGCAATTAATACAGCGGCAATCGACACACGAATTAAGGCAACTGTTGCAAGCACAATGTACGATATGAGTCGTGTCACCGCCAACGGATATTTTGACAGCGCAAATAATGCAGAAGCAAGGCACCAGACCCGCAAGGCTCTTATGGCACAGCGCACTGAAGATTTTAAGGCGGTTCAGGCAGGCGGTACTTACAAGCTTGGCGGCGGAGTTGTAGATCCTCTTCCGGAAGATGCTCCGTATTTTGTAAAGGATTATTACGACTACTACAAAACTCCACGCGGTTATCACGAGCGAAGTCTCAATTCAAATGGTGGCTGGAATGTTACCGCTGCTACTTCTCTTTTGAACACAAAGCTTCTTGCCTATGCCGAAGAAATCCAGAGTGCCGTTATGGTTCTTCATGGCGAAAAAGCCCACTCCCGCTATTTTGGCGAAGATGCCTTTAAGAAACTTACCGGCAGCAACAAGGAGCTGGTAATTATTCCTGGCGCAAGCCACACAGATTTGTACGATGGCGGAAAAAACAATGCAATTCCTTTTGATAAGCTTGCGGATTTTTTTGCAAAGTATTTGAAGTAGAGGGTTGCTGATGAAAAAAATATTTATAGTTTTAATGTCAATTTTTCTTCTTGCATCTACGGCCTGCGCTAATGGCAACAGCAGCAAGGGGGCAAACGCTTCAAACAAAGGAGAACTTTCTGATATGAAAATCTCAATTCAAATTACAAGCGACAGTGGCAGCCACACGTTCGCCGCCACACTGGCCGACAATTCTTCTGCCATGGCGTTTTACGAGTTGCTGGAAAAAGACCCTGTCACAATCAAAATGACCGACTACGGAAACTTTGAAAAAGTTGGCCCGCTTGGAACAAAGCTTCCACGCAACGACACCCAGATTACCACACAAGCAGGCGACATCATTTTGTATCAGGGAAATCAGATTACGATTTACTACGACACTAATAGCTGGAACTTTACCCGGCTTGGAAAAGTAGACGGGGTAACACAGGCCGAGCTCAAAAAGATTCTGGGTAAAGGCAATGTGACTGCTGTCTTTTCTGTAATGGAATAGAAGGAAATGCTTTTGAAAAAACTATTTCTGATTTTTGTGGTATTGCTTATGACAGACTTAATAGCAGCAAAAGAAAACCGAACTGTAAAACTAAACTCTGGATATGAGATGCCTGTGCTCGGTTTGGGCACATGGACGATCACAGGCGAGACTTGTGAAAACGCCGTTTATGCCGCACTCAAATCTGGCTACCGTTTGATTGATACTGCAAAATATTATGGCAACGAGAGTGAAGTTGGAAACGCAATTCGTCGCGCTATAAAAGATGGAATCTGTAAGCGGGAAGAAATCTTTGTAACTACAAAACTCCTTCCCTGGTCAAACAATCCGGATCGTGATATTGACGATTCGCTTAAACAGCTTGGTCTTTCTTATATTGATCTTTGTCTGCTTCATCAGCATGGCTCAACTTCCGGAGACGATGCTGTTTATCGTGCAACGTGTAAAGCGGTAAAGGCCGAAAAAATCCGTTCCATCGGAATCTCAAATTTTTACACCGAAAAAACTGTTTCGCATTTCATAAAGGACTTTGAAATCCCACCGGCAGTCATTCAAAACGAAAACCATCTGAAGTATCAGAATAATTCTTTGCGTGACTGGGCTGCAAAAAAAGGAATCTATATAGAAAGCTATTATCCATTCGGCGGTCGCGGCCACACAAAAGAGCACCTGCAGAATGAGACCGTGCTGGAAATCGCTCGAGCCCACGGCAAGTCGGCTGCACAAATCATCGTCCGATGGCACCTGCAGTCGGGCTACATCGCAATCCCCGGAAGTTCAAAACCTAATCACATTGCAGAAAACTTTGATGTCTGGGATTTTGAACTTACTGAAAACGAAATTAATAAACTAAACGCGCTCGATACAGGGCGACGTTATGAAAACTGGTAATAAATTTTAGGAGAAAATGCATGAAGAAAATACCATCACTTTTTATAGCTGCAATTTTGCTCTTTTTTACAGCTAACACAGTATTTGCAAAGGACAATCCTAAAGCTGCAAGCTACAAAACACACGAGATTTCGACGAGCGCAACCAACACCAGCGACAAATCAGTTCCAGTCGTTTATTTTATCCGCGACATCAGCCCGGAATCTCTGGTAAAAGTTTATCAGGCAACCGGCTACAAGACCAGCGGCAAAACAGGTGTAAAGGTGAGCACTGGCGAAAGCGAAAATTCAAATTACCTCCGCCCTGCCCTCATCAAAAATCTTGTAAAGGATGAACTGAACGCAACCATCGTAGAATGCAACACTGCTTACGGCGGAAACAGAAGCAACAACATTGATCACATGAAAATAGCCCGTGACCACGGTTTTCTGGATGTTGCAAACGGCTTTGACCTGCAGGACGCAGAGGGCTACATGACAATCCCTGTAAAAGGTGGCCTACGTCTCAAGGAAAATTATGTCGGAACTCATTTTAAGGATTACGACACCTATCTGATTCTTTCTCACTTCAAAGGTCACGCAATGGGTGGCTTTGGTGGGGCAATCAAAAATCTTTCAATTGGATTTGCTTCAGGAATGAGCTGCAAGAAATCCGGAAAGCTCAACATTCACTCTGCAGGCCGTAGTGTTACAAGATGGACCAGCTGTCCTCAGGATGAATTTCTTGAATCAATGGCAGAGGCAGCAAAATCAGTCTGCGATTACATGCAAGACGGAAAAGGCATTGTCTGCGTAAATGTGATGAACCGACTTTCTGTAGACTGCGACTGCGATTCAAATCCTGCAGAGCCAGACATGCACGACATCGGAATTCTTGCAAGCTTGGACCCTGTAGCACTGGACCAGGCCTGCGTGGATTTAGTCTACAAGGCAAAAGATTCAGGAAGCCTTATTGAACGCATTGAAAGCCGTAACGGAATCCACACGCTGGATCATGCAGAAAAAATCGGTTTTGGAAGCCGCAATTACCGGCTGGTGGAAATTAAATAAAATTTTACGGAGGAAATATTATGAAAAAACTTATTCTTACACTTTTAATTGGAGGCTTTATTATGACAGGTGCATTTGCAAAGACAGCATTCGTTTACTTCAGCGCCACAGGAACAACAGAACGCATGGCAAAAAATTCCGCTAAAGAAATGGGAGCTGATATTTTTGAAATCCAGCCGGTGCATAAATATACCGACGCTGACTTAGACTGGCATGACAAAAAATCACTTTCTTCGATTGAATGCAACGACCCAAAAAGCCGTCCTGCAATTGCAAATAAACTCGATATCTCAGGCTACGACTCCGTAGTAGTCTGCTACCCTATCTGGTGGGCTTATGCTCCTAAAATTGTTTACACCTTTGTTGAAAGCCAGAACTGGTCGGGCAAAAAAATGATTACTCTTTGTACCAGCGGCGGCAGCGGTCTTGGTCGCAGCGGCACAGATTTGTCTAAGTTTGCAAAGGGCGTAGACTTTAAGGGCGGAAAAGATTTTACCCGCGGCTCTGCTGCAGATGTTAAGAAATATATTGAAGGTTTGTTGAAATAGGGCGTTACCGGCTGACAAGTCAGCCGGTCGGGCTTTTCGGGGTTCCGGCTTTCGCCTCCATTCCTTCGGAACGGCTTCGCCGCCCCTACAATCCCTAACGCATTTAATAAGGAAAGTATATGAATAAATTCCGAATTTCCCTAGACATTACAATGACAATTCTCTCCATTATCCTCATGGGCGGAAACTATTTGTTTCCGGCAGACATCGTGCACGAAATCTTAGGCGTGGGGCTTTTTGTTCTGTGGGGCGTTCACATCGCGCTAAACCGCCGCTGGTACAGTGCAATCTTCCGCGGCAAATACAATCCCTACCGCGTAATGCAGACTTTCATCAACTGCGGCATTTTAATCTGCACAATTTTTTTGATGATAAGCGGAATCATTCTTTCAAATCACATTTTTACATTTTTGAATATTCAGGGCGGGCTTGGTTTTGCCCGCATTGCTCATCTGCTTGCCAGTCATTGGTATTATCTTTTTATGTCGCTGCATATCGGACTGCATGTTGGACGCCTCTTTCAGAATATTACGGCAAAAATCATTCCGCGTATTATTCTTGCCCTGGTCTGCGCTTATGGCATTTACGCTTTCATCGCCCGCGGAGTGTGGAAATATCTTATCCTCCAGCAGCAGTTTTTCTTCTTCGACCTGGAACGCGGCTACATTCTTTTTGCTATTGATTATATTTCCATTATCATTTTGTTTGCTACGCTCTCGCACCTTTTGGCAAAAAAGATGTGGCAGAGGTTTTAAAACAAAAAGTTGGTAAAGCTAAAAAATTGCTGCATCGCAATTTTTTTTAACGCTTTGCTATAGAACACCGCCCGCTCTGACCGGCGGGCTTACACAAGGAGTATTTTTGTGATTATCGAAAATCAGACTTTTGACGAAGAGAGAGCTTTGTACGGCCTTAAGGACCTTACTGTAAAAAACTGCCGCTTTGATGGTCCTGCTGACGGTGAATCCGCTTTTAAGGAATGCCGCAACATCGACGTGACCGGCTGCTTTATGAATCTTCGCTATCCCTTCTGGCATGTAGAAAAAGCAAAAATCACCGATACAAACTTTACAGAAAACTGCCGGGCTGCCCTCTGGTATGATAAAGATATTTTGATTGAAAACAGCAGACTCGGCGGAATTAAGGCAATTCGTGAATGCGAAAATATCAGCCTGAAAAACTGCAGCGTTAATTCTCCAGAGTTTGCCTGGAAAAGTCAAAAGCTGACAATTGAAAATGTCACAATCGAAGAATCTGAATATCCCTTTTTTGAAATCCGTGATGCAAAAATCACCGGCTTAAAAATGAAGGGAAAATATTCTTTTCAGTATGATGAAAACATCGAAATTACAGATTCAGAGCTGAATACAAAAGATGCCTTCTGGCACACAAAAAATGTCACCGTTAAAAACAGCATTGTAAAAAGCGAATACCTGGGCTGGTATTCAGAAAATCTCACTCTTATAAACTGCCGCATTATTGGAACTCAGCCTTTCTGCTACTGCAAAAATCTCGTGCTCAAAAACTGTACAATGGAAGAATGCGATCTTGCTTTCGAACGCAGCACAATTCATGTAGAAGTCAGAGGAAAAATCGACAGCATAAAAAATCCTCTCGCAGGCACAATTATAGCAGACTATATCGGTCAGATAATTATGGAAGAAGAAATCTGCGACAGTTCAAAAACGCAGATTATATGCAAAGAATAAAATATCAGGAGAAATAAAATGGCAATTACAGTAAATCTTCGTTACACAGGAAAAAAGGGAGCGGCACAGGCCTTTGCACGCGAAATGATTTCCAGCGGAACCGTCGAAAAAATTCGTGCAGAGAAGGGAAATCTTCGCTATGAATATTATCTGCCCTTTGGAGAAGAAGCAGCCGGCGGCGATGACACCAGTGAAACCATCCTCTTAATCGACTCCTGGGAAAATCAGGAAGCAATTGATTTGCACCACGCAACACCAATGATGAAAACAATTGCTGAGCTTCGCGAAAAATACGACCTGCATATGACAATCGAACGTTTTGTTTCTGATGATAATATTCCTGAACATGATAAAGGGTTTATAAGAAAGTAATAACTTAATTCTTCCCGCTGAATCCCTTCATCCCATTTTCCAGCAGAGTTGTCGTAAGCTCAATCATTTCTTCCATAGGAATCTTACGTCCGTCGGCAACCCACTGGCGGTAAAGCAGAACTACGCAGTTATTAAAAGTCAAAAGGATGTTGCGCACACTCTGGTCCAGACCTTTCAGAGGACGAGATTCCGCCGCCTGCTTTGTAACCCGGTTCTGCATTCTTTCGCGGATATAGTCAAAACGGCTGTCACAGGTAACACGCTTGAAAAAATCATCCTGAGCTTCCATGTATTCAAAAAAGGCCCGCACCAGTTTTCCGGTTTCCTTAAGCTGGTCAAATCCAGAAACTATGGCAGAGTATTCGCTGGAATGCTTAGCCTGAATCTCTGCAAGCACATCATCCACGCAGTTATAATGAAGATAAAAAGTATTGCGGTTGATTCTGGCCGCCTCGGTAATTGCCTTTACTGTAATTTTTTCATAAGGCAGTTCACAGACCATCTGCTTAAAAACCGTCTGAATCGCTTCCTTTGTGCGGATAATGCGCGGGTCGAGTTTCTCTTCAGCCATCTTTCCTCCGGAAAAGCCACTTTAATAGGCATATTTGCAACATCTGTCGTTTAAACGACATTATACCATAACCTGTTCTTAATAAAAAGACATGTGTCGCTTATAATTAAGATGTAAGAAGGAGGAAGTACTGATGAAACTAAAATCAGTTTTTACAATCCTGATAGCAGCAGTCTGCCTTTCAGCTTCGCTTTCCGCACAAAACATAACTTCAAATTCAAAGGAGACTAAAATGGGAAAATCACTGGTAGTTTATTTTTCGCTCGCAGGCGATCAGTATAACGTTGGAATTATAAAAGAAGGAAACACTTCAATCATCGCAAAGTTCATTGCAGAAGAAACAGGCTCAGAACTTTTTGAACTTGAAACTCAAAAGCCTTATCCGACCGACAGCTACAACAACCTCATCAAAATTGCAAAAGACGAGCAGAACAAAAAAGCCCGCCCAGCCCTCAAAGCTGATATCGACATCATCGCATACGACACAATCTTCATCGGTTATCCAAACTGGTGGGGAGACATGCCAATGCCAGTTTACACATTCTTAGAAGCCCACAACTGGAGCGGAAAAACAATCATCCCGTTCTGCACCCACGAAGGAAGCGGACTTAGCGGAACAGAAAGCCGCATCCGTTCAACCTGCAAAGGCGCAACTGTAGAAAAAGGCCTTGCCGTTCAGGGAAAGGTAGCACAGACCAACAGAAGCGCCGCTAAAAAGGCAGTTCAGGACTGGCTCAAATAATAATCAATGACAGGAGGCACAAATATGCAGACAATCAAATTAAACAATGAAATAACTTGCCCTGTAATCGGACTTGGAACTTTTATGCTCTCACCGGCAGATGCCCAAAACAGCACCCGAGAGGCTTTGAAGATGGGCTACCGCCTTATCGACACTGCCAATGCTTATGTAAACGAGCGCGCTGTTGGACGGGGAATTAAAGAAAGCGGCGTGACAAGAAACAAAGTTTTTCTTTCTACAAAGCTCTGGCCGTCGGAATACGAAAATCCGAACGCTGTTGACGAAACTCTTGAACGTCTTGGGGTAGATTATGTTGACCTGCTTTACATCCATCAGCCGGCAGGAAACTGGCTTGCAGGTTATCGTCAGCTGGAAAAGGCTCTGAAAGAAGGAAAAGTCCGCTCAATCGGGATTTCTAATTTTGAAGGAAAATATATTCAGGAACTTGAAACTAAATGGGAAACTGCCCCTCAATTCATTCAAGTGGAAGCCCATCCATATTTTACGCAGATGGATTTACGCGTAACTCTGGATAAGTACGGCATCAAATTGATGAGCTGGTATCCTCTTGGACATGGCGACAAGTCTTTGATTCAGGAACCAGTCTTTGCAGAACTTGGAAAAAAATACGGAAAGACTCCAGCCCAGGTGATTTTACGCTGGCACGTTCAGATGGGATTCGTGGTGATTCCAGGAAGCAAGAACGTTGACCACATCAAAGACAATCTGAACATCATGGATTTTGAACTGACCGCCGACGAAATGGCAGAAATCGCAAAACTCGACAAAGACGAACGCTACTACCACCGAACAGAAGAGCAGTTAGTTCAGTTTGCCGCATGGAAACCAGACTTTGAAAAGGTCTGATATGAAAAAGCTTGCAACAATTATTGCGATGCTCGTGCTGACACTTGCTGCCTGCACGGGCCAGGAATCAAAACAAAGAAATGGAGTTCCGCCAATGACCACAGAAGAAAGAGAAGTGTACTCTGCCTACGAGGCCATCAACAGTGCTATGATAAAAAAAGACAAGGCCGCAATGGAACGCTACTTTGACGAAAAACTAATCTTTACCCACATGAGCGGAAAAAAGCAGACTCGCGAAGAGTTCATTGGCGAGATTATGGACGGCACGCTGAACTACTTCAAAGTGGATACAAAGGATTATTCAATCAGAGTGGATGGCGACACTGCGCACATGAAAGTCACCCACACGCTCACGGCAAAAGTTTACGGCATAAGCGGCAGCTGGACAATGGGTGGAGAAAATACTTACAAAAAACGGGATGGAATCTGGATTCGGGTAGAATAAAACCTTTTACAGAACTCTGGACATGGAAAATGGACTTGCAGCTTTCGCTGGATAAGTAATCTACTCTGCTTGTTTTTCCGAGGCTTCTCCAGCTTCTTCTTCCACACCCCAACGCTGGTATGCACTGGCCAGAATTGCTCCGGAAATATTATGCCAGACAGAAAAAATTGCCCCGGGAACAGTTGCCATGGCAAGGCTGGGAAAGGCCGTTGCCGCAAGGCTTGTCGCCAGGCCTGAATTCTGCATTCCGATTTCGATTGAGAGAGCCTTTATTTTTGGCGGGGTGAGGCGTAAAATCTTTCCGAGTCCAAAACCGCAGCCAAAGCCAAGAATATTGTGCAAAATTACAACCACAAAAACGATAGCACCGGTTGAAAGAATTTTTGCTGAGTTATTGGCAATGATGGTCATAAGAATCAGGCAGATTGCAGTTACTGAGACGAGTGGCAGGATTTCAACGAGTTTTTGAATGAATTTTCCAAAGAATTTATTGATGAGGAAACCCAGTCCAATCGGAATGATTACGACTTTTAAGATTGAAAGGAACATGGCAAACACATCCACATGAACCGTAGTTTTTAAAAGTAGATAAGTGATTGCAGGAGTAAGAAGAGGCGCTAGCAGGGTGTTTACGCTTGTCATTCCCACAGAAAGGGCAAGGTCACCTTTGGAAAGATATGTAATTACATTGCTTGCAGTCCCGCCCGGACAGGTTCCAACAAGAATAACGCCAGCCATAAGCCCTGCATCGAGGCCGAAGATTTTGCTCAAAAGAAAAGCAAGTGACGGCATGATGATAAACTGTGCCAGACAGCCGATAAGAATGTCTTTTGGCCGGGTAAAAACCAGCTTGAAATCTTCAATGCGAAGGGTAAGCCCCATTCCGAACATGACAATCATCAAAAGGTAATTGACCCAGCTCAAAGAAATCCATAGGCCGGTTTTGGGAATGAAAAGAGCCAGAGATGCAAGGATGAGAACGATAATTCCCATGAATTTTCCAACGAAATTACTGATTTTTTGAAGAATGCTCAATTTGTCGCTCCCGCTAAATCTTTTTTTATCATTCTATCAATTTTGCAAATTGAAATTCAACAAGTTTTTTTTATCGAAAACTGTCAGAATCATCGTATGAACATTCTTCTTGAAGCAATGTTGTTTGCGTTCGCTCTGCTGGCATCGCAGGAAAAAAGAAGAAGAATTAATGCAAGGGCTGCCAGTTTTCCTTTCATTTTGTGCCTCTTCCTTTCCAACATCAAAAATACAATCCCGCACAAGGTAATCTGCACAAAAGTTGAAGACGGTGTTGCAAGACCGATTCTAAAAAGCGTTGGATTCACCGTGCGGCTCATCAAATATGAAACAGGAATTCGTACTCCGAACGCTCCAACGATTCCCTGAATCATAACAAAAGAAGTTTTTCCGCATCCGTTAAAATAGCCGATAAAGCAAAAAAGGAAAGAAACAAAAAGAGTGTCGATGGCGTAGGCCTTCAAATAAGAGTGGGCAGCTGCAATTACTTCCTTGTCTTTGGAGAAAATGGCAGCCAGAAGATTTCCGTGGAAGAAGGCGAAATAGCCCATAATCACACCACAAGCCAGAGAGGCCGCAATAGAATACAGCAATGCTTTTTTTGCTCGGTCATATTTTTCGGCTCCAATATTCTGGGCTACAAAGGCGCTCAAAGACTGAGAAAATGCAGAAGGAACAAGCATAATAAATCCGCAGACACGTTCTGCTACTCCTACACCCGCAGATGCAATCAAGCCCAGCCGGTTGATGATTGCCGCAATCACAAGGAAAGATACAGTAACAAGTCCATCCTGCAAAGAAATTGGCGCACCAGTCTTCAAGACTAGAGTTACAAGATTTCCCTGACAGCGGATATTCTTTTTTGAAAAAGTAAATGGAAGCCCTCTTTTTTTGGCAACAATCAGACAGAAAAGAACACTCAAAGCCTGTGCAATAACAGTAGCCAGAGCAGCCCCGCTGGAAGCCATATGGAAAACGGCAACAAAAAGAAGATCACCAAAAATGTTAATTATACAGGCAACCAGAACAGTCAGGAGTGGAGTTTTTGAATCTCCCATTCCACGAAAAACTCCGCCCATCATATTGTAGGCAGTAATAAAAACCGTTCCTGCCGAACAGATATGAACATACATACAGGTTTTATCAAAGGCTTCCTTTGGAGTCTGCATAAGAAGAGCAAAGGGGCGGGTGAGAAAAATCATCAGGACAGTAACAATAAGAGCAAGAAAAGCAAAAAAGATTACGCTTGTTCCAACAATATCTGCAGCCAGTTCTTTTTTACCGGCACCCAGAGCTTGCCCCATCTGAATGGTAGTACCCATAGCAAGTCCAATGATTATAAAAGTGATGGTCTGCATCATCATTGTTCCGGTTGCAACCGCAGAAACATCAGCCGCATTTCCAAACTGGCCTACAATCAGTAAATCAACAGCACCGTAAAAAGACTGTAAAAACAAAGCCCCAAGAACTGGAAGCGCAAAACGAAGAAGCCGGGGAGCAATTCTCCCGGAAGTAAACAAAGTTGTCTCAGACATTAGTTCTCCAAAAACAAAAAAGGCTGGATAAAATTCAGGTATTTCAACCTGCACCTTATCCAGCCTGTCATTTCCATTTGAATGACACGCCCTCCGCGTGAGCAACATCATATTATATAATCTGATGAAAAAAATCAACGACGAGTATCTTCATTCATTGCACTTCTCGTTTTAATTATATGTGATGTTCCCGTATTATTTCCTCAACTACTTCAACAGCTGCTTGAATCGCAGGCACAGTGACTGCTGTCACAAGAAGTTGCGTCACAACAGTCAGACTCACAACCGCATCCGCAGTCGCATGAATCGCAGGAGCTTCCTTTTATGGCTTTGACGCTTCGGCCTATTTCAGAGAGCATCTTGATGTCACCCTTGATGGTGCTTCCGCTTGTGGTGAGCATGTTGCCTGTGATTGTCGCGCTCGCTCCGCTCAGGAATGCTTTTTTTCCGTTTTCTGAAAGGAGTTTGCGGCCGGCAGCCAGGCGGATATTTGCTTCAGGATTAATGAAGCGGAACATTGCGATTGTGCGTAAGATTTCTTCTTCGGTAAGAGGCGTGTTTTTTTCAAGTGGGGTGCCTGGAATTGCCATGAGGGCGTTGATTGGAATTGAGCGCACTTTTAGCTCTGAAAGGGAAATGGCCATGTCCAGCCTGTCTTCAAAGGTTTCTCCCATGCCGATGATTCCGCCGGAGCAGACGCAAAGACCTTCTTTCTGAGCAATTTTGATTGTCTCGATTTTCATATCGTAAGTGTGGCTTGTACAGATGTTGGGAAAATTGCGGCGTGATGTTTCGATATTGTGATGATAGCTTGTAACTCCGGCTTTACGCAGGCGTTTGAACTGATCGCGGGTTATGAAACCCATTGAAGTACAGAGATTAATAGAAAGCTCTTTGTTCATCCTCTCGAATGCGTGGATTGCCTTGTCAAAATCTTCACCTGAAAGTGACTTTCCAGCGGTGACTATTGCAAAACGGTTTACGCCTTCATCCTGATTAGCCTTTGCGGCCTGAATGATTTTTTCCTCATCCAAAAAACTGTATTCTTCGCAGGCTGTGTGATTGTGGGCGCTTTGGGCACAGAATTTGCAGTTTTCACCGCATCGACCGCTTCTGGCATTAATAATAGTGCACAAATCTACGTTTTCGCCCTTAAAATGTTCGCGGATTTTGTCTGCACAAGCTGTAAGTTCATCAAGATTGCAGTCCTTGAAAAAGGAAAGGTCGTCATTCCGTGAAAGACGGTAGCCATCGATTATTTTTAATGCAAGTTCGCATAAATTCATTGTCATGTACCTCTAAAATACAGACAGTTTAGCGAAAAACTTTTTCATTGTAAACCTTCTAATTATTTCTAGGTTGACAATTATTTATTATCATGAATTGTAAACGACGTCCCGCCCTAAAGTAAAAGCCCCTGATAAATCTCCAGATCCTTATTTCCAAAGACATTGAAGACAACCTTCTTCACGCTGGAATCCGGTTTTTCTGCCAGCCACATTTCAACAGTCTCAACTGCAATCTGAGCAGCAAGGTCAGCAGGGAATCTGAATACTCCGGTTGAAATGCAGCAGAAAGCAACCGATTCAAGCAGATTTTGAGACGCAGTTTCAAGGCAGTTTTTGTAGCAGTTTGCAAGCAGAATCTTTTCGCGCTTTCCCACGCTTGTGTAAATAATGGGGCCAACAGTATGAAGCACATAACGACTTGGAAGATTAAAGGCCGGAGTGATTTTGCAAAGTCCGGTTCCTTCTTCATGCCCCTGCTTTTGCATCAGCTCGTTACAGGCAAGCCTGAGCTGAATGCCCGCAAAGGTGTGGATACAGTTGTCGATGCAGATATGAAGGGGCTCAAAGCAGCCAAGCAGGGCAGAGTTTGCAGCATTAACAATTGCATCAACTTTTAGCGTAGTGATGTCGCCCTGCCAGAGGTAAAGTTTTGGGTTCCTTTCTGTCGGACTTAAATCCACAATATCCGTAATCCCCCGCTCTTTATTAACCTGCTGCAGGTACTCATCCTGTATTCTCAAAAAGTCTTCGCTAATGGAATATGGACCACGAATATTCATCAAAGCCCGGAGTATATCGCGCTGACTTTTTTCATCATCAGGAATCACAAAGCCGCCTTCATTTCCGGGCACAAGACCCAACTTAAAGCCTGCACTACCCTTATCTTCTTTTAGGAGTTCTGTTATCAAATATGTGCGTCGTTCTTTTTGTGTCATTTCCTTTTCCTCTTCATTTGGGCGTTCCCGCCACTTGCTTCGACTTCGCTCAGCAACCGGCGGTCGGGCTTTTCGGGGTTACGCTATCGCTTCATTCTCGTTTGGTTCGACTCCGCTCTCCAAACGAGAACGCTTCGCGCCCCTACAATCCCTAACGCAAATCTGCCAAGGTCTCATAAATATCACTGTCCACACAAAGGCTCTGCTTTTCAATTTCTGTCGGAACTACCGCTTCTCCTTTGTTAATGCAGATGTATTTTGCTTTCGGGTTTGCATAAGTCATCTTCCAGAAAGGATATTTGATGATTCCAGGAGTATTACCGCCAACACCAAGCTCCATAAAAACAATACGACCGTCTTTGTTCTTATTCAGAAAATCCTCATAGCGTGATGCCGCAGAGTGCCAGCCGTCATCTTCCACAAAAGTATCGTCACAGCGCAGGTTCATTGTCATGGGCTTACCGCAGACAGGACAATGGGGAACAAGTTCTGACGGAACAGTCATTTTAATTCCTTCAAAGCCATTTTCCGGAAGTTCCAGACCACCATCATCCTGAATTACAAAGCCCTGTTCCCTGACCATTTTTTCAACAAAAAGCTGATTATCGTAAGTTTTCTTGTGACAAGGCTCCGAACACTGCCAGAGACCGTAATCCCCCTGAGTATAAAACAGTCGTGACTTATCAAAACCCGCTTTCTGAAAGCAGTGGTCAACATTAGTCGTAAGAACAAAATAATTCTTATTCTTCACAAGTTCAAAAAGTTTTTCATAAACAGGAATGGTCGCATTCATGTAGCGGTTAATCATGATATAGCGGCTCCAGTAAGCCCAGTTTTCTTCAAGAGTTTTGTAAGGATAAAAACCCCCGGAATACATATCGTGAAAGCCGTACTTCTTTTCAAAATCAGCAAAATATTTTTGGAAGCGAGGCCCGCTGTAGGTAAAGCCTGCAGAAGTAGAAAGTCCCGCTCCAGCACCGATGAGAATTGAGTCTGCGTTTTGTAAGATTGATTTGATGTTTTCCATTCTCTACCTCTATAGATTAAAAACAACAGGCTTAGAAAAAGCTTTATTCTCTTCAAGTCCCTTAACATGACCAAGATTGTTCAGACTGCCGGAAATCTCAGAAAGATAGAAAACCTTGAACAAGGAATGATTTGCATCATTTTTGTACAGCTGGCGAACTATGAAGCCTACTTTATCAAGATATTCTGCAATTCCTGTAACTGTCATTCGTGGCTCCTTTTAAATTATTTTACGGGGAAAAACATTCCAGCCGACATATCAAGATAGTTCAGACCTGAATATTTTGGATATGCTGACTGCACTGCCGCCTTAAAGCCAGCAGCATCAACATTTTTGATTGCGATGTTTTTAAGCCCTTTAAGGTATTCTATCTTCATTTTAACATCATCCAGATTTTCCACAACATAATGACTTGTCAAAACAAGGCCGATTTTTTTCTGAATATAAGATTCCAGTACGGAAATGAGAGCGTCGGCATGAGCTTTTCCTGCGACAATTGAATGAACATCGTGTCCCAGCATGTGAGTATAAACCACATTGATTTCAGGAATGAAGATGTCGAAGGCTTCCTGAGTGCGGGTGATTTTCATTTCCACACCACAAAGGGTCAGGCTGTCACCTTCAATAAAATCCGTAGTCGTATAGATTGATTTATCGAAAGCTTCCCCAAATGCTCCCGCGAAGTTTGAAACAAGCCCTGCCCCGCCACCGTTGTGATTGTAATCATCGGCATTTTTTGTCGAGTAGACCTTGCTTCCCTTCATAAAAGAAGCTCCCGCTCCGTGATAGGCAATGACTGCACCCTCATACTTGAGCCCCTTGTCGGAAATGTATTTTTCCAGCTCCTTGATGTTGTCAAAAAAGCATGGGGATTCAATCATAAAGCAACGGCCGTCTTTTTCAACAAGAAAACATTCGTCCGAAATCAAGTCGTTCGTTTTGAATGCGTGAAGCTTGATTGAACCAAAATCATAGATTTCCATTACGCTCTTTGAAAGCTGAACCGATGTGAACTGTGTCTTTTCCATAAAATTACCTCGTTAAGTTTTTATCTTAAAAGCAGGTGATCAGGCTGATTAAAAGATATGTTTTACTGCGTGTTGTAACTTAATATTTACAACCTACAATCAATATAGCGTTGTAATTTATAAATGTCAAGCGATGTTATTTATTTTTTACAACAAATCTGATATACTGAAACAAGGACAGGATTATGAAACTAAACACAAACCTTACGGTTGCCATTCACACTATTCTCTGCATTGCTTATTTTGAAAAAGACTACAAAGTCACTTCCGACTTCATTGCGGGAAGCACTGGCATGAACCCTGTAATTATCAGAAAGATTTTAGGAAAACTCCAGGCAGCAGAAATTGTAGAAACAAAAGCCGGGGTCGGAGGCTCTACCCTTTCAAAGAAAGCCGAAGAAATTACCCTTTTGGATGTCTACAAAGCAGTGAGCGAAGAAAAGGAGAGCGAGCGTTCTGTTTTTAATTTTCATGTAAATCCTAATCCAAAATGTCCCGTGGGAAGCAAAATCCATGCTCTTCTGGACCAGCCATTAGATAATGCCCAAAAGGCTTTGGAAGAGGAACTGAAAAAAACAACAATTAAGGATTTGATGGGAATGCTATAATCTAGTGTCCTATCATCGTATTTGCCCGGTATTCTGCATTCAGCTGGGCAATTTCTTTTTTACCGTCTATATACTGCTGATAGTCAATTTCCATGCCGCCACAGGCACAGCACATGGAGCAATCGCTTCCGCAACCAAGAGCATCGGCAACGATTTTTTCTCGTTCTTCCTTTGTTGTGTCTTTTATCAAAATACTTTTCATTGACTGCCTGTCCCCTTATTTGTATTATAAACCTATCTGAGTAATAGGTAAACAAGGATATTTAGATATATGATAAATGAAAAAGTTTTAGACTTCCTCAAAGCTAAGGGATATGCAGACAGACTCACCGAACACAAAGAAACAATCGACACCGTAGAACATGCAGCACAGCAGATTGGCTGTTCCGAGGCGGAAATTGCAAAGACGCTTTCATTTATAGTCGATGAAAAACCTATCATCGTAGTAATGGCAGGTGACGGACGTGTAAACTCGTCAAAGTTCAAGGCACAGTTTCACGTAAAGCCCAGCATGATTCAGCGAGACCAGGTTGAAGCAATCACCGGATTTGCTCCCGGCGGAGTCTGCCCTTTCAATGTTCCAAAAGAAATCCCCGTATGGCTCGATGTTTCAATGAAGAGATTTGAATACGTTCATCCAGCAGGAGGAAACTCGTTTACTTCGGTAAAACTAACTCCATCCGAACTGGAAGAAGTATCAGGCGCCACCGGCTGGTGTGATGTCTGTAAAGGCTGGGAAGAATAAAAAAAAGCCAGATTTTACAACTCCGCAATTTTTCCCCGAAGTAAAGTGATGTATCTCACTTTTGACTCCTGATCCATTCATCAAGAAACTTCATCTCTTCTTCTGTATGAAACCAGTTCTTATTTTCTCTTTTTCTTTTCAGTTTTGGTTTGTTCGCTATTTTCTGTTTCTGTCTGAGATTCCGGCTTTGAAGTTTTTCATGCTTTCATCCATCATAGAAAGAGTGTTTTGTGATACTTCAAATGGTTTTGTGAGTTCGCGAGGTTCCAGGAGGATTCGTCCATCATAGATTTTATGACAATCTCGCCAGCTTCAGAAAAACATTCGCGAACATATTCATTAAACTCATTCGTCATAGTTATCTCTCCATAAAAAACTCAACCTGTTCTCCAAGAGGCCCATAGCAGAAGGCCATGCGGATTGGGTAAGGCGGATTTGAAGGAATATCTTTGTTGTTCGGTTCGATAAAAAGCTCGTAACCGGCAGCTTTTACTTTCGCAGCAATCTCATCCACATCATCAGTAAGAAGTGCCATATGACGAATTGCACCAAGACAGTGAGTTCCATCTGCGTTGGTAAAAATCTCGAGCAGACCATTGCCCGTATCAATCATCATTCCCTCTGCCCACTCGCGTATTACTTTCAAACCAAGAAACTCAATATAAAATTCTCGAACCTTAGCAAGCTCTTCCTCCGTTCCGCATTTCATTGAAATATGATGTATGCCTTTAATCATTTTTTAACTCCCACTTATATTCCATTTCCTTGCAGCGGCTGCAGGCATCTTCAAAACCAAGTTTTTTATACAGTGGATATCCCATTGGAGCAGCCTTGAGTTCGAGGAAATCAAGATTCTGAGTTTTTCCAAAATCCATAATCCCTTTGATTACATTGCCGGCAATTCCCTGGCGGCGTTTTTCAGCAACCGTGTAAACGTTCATAATGTTTCCGACACGCCCATGAGGAAATCTAGGATTGGCAGGTTTTTCCTGAATCAGTAAAAAAGCAATTGAAATGATTTTTCCTTCCTCCTCCGCTGCGAAAACAAAACAATCGCGGTTCAGATGATTTTTAAGATATTCCTGAAGCTGGACTTGAATTGTTGCTTCAGTTTCTGCTGTCTGAGGCCCCATATCTTCGCGTATAAATTCCATGCGACATCTTATAATTTCATCGAGTTCATTCAAATCAGCTTTTTTATAATTAATCATTTTTGCCTCTCAGTTTAATTATAACAGAGATTTTCACACAAAGCACTGCATCAATTCTTGTTTCGTGATAAAATAATTTAATAAACATGAACTCAAATTTTACAATCCGCGTGGAAGAGCCGCGCGATTTTAAAACTGTTGAAAATCTTACCAGAGATTCATTCTGGAACGTTTACCGTCCTGGCTGCACGGAGCATTTTGTTCTTCGCTGCTACCGAAGCAATCCCGATTTTATTTCCGAGCTTTCGCTTGTGATGGAGAAAGACGGACAGATTATCGGGCATGTGATGTTTTCAAAAGCAGAACTGATCATTGAGGCTGATGGAAAGCCGACTGGCGAAAAGTTTCCAATCTGGACTTTCGGGCCAATCAGCATTCGTCCAGATTTTAAGAGACAAGGCTACGGACTTAAACTCTTAAAGTATGCGCTCGAAAAAGCAAAGGCAATGGGAATCGGATTTATCTGCATGGAAGGTAATATCAACTTTTACCGTCATGCTGGTTTTGATCTGGCAAGTAAGCTGCACATTCATTACCACTGCGAGCCTAAGGATTCAGAAGTGCCATACTTTTTAGCACAGGAACTGATTCCCGGCTATCTCAATGGAATTGAAGCAACTTACACTCCCCCAAAAGGATACTTCGTCGCCGAAGAAAATCCCGAGGACTTTTCTAAATACGAAGCAGAATTTCCCTATAAGGAAAAACTGGTTCTGCCTGGTCAGCTAGGATAATGTAATGACCCGCAGTGATTGAATCCTAATCCAGATATATAGGATCACTCTTGACTTCAACCCCAACAATCTTGCCATGATGCGTAAGTACCTTTGTAATTTCTCCTTTATTCTCAGGATACAATTTTTCCGCTTTTGCCATTAATTTATTCTGTTTATATTTGTATACTCCATAGCCTATACCAGCTGCTGCAAAAGCTGCCACAGGAATGAGCCAGGCCTTATTTTTGTTTAGCCAGCTGCCCACGCTTCCACCTGCAACAGATTCAAGATCTGCATCGGAAAGATCCAGGGCCTCGCCATCTGCCTTTTCATTTTCGACAATGGCCTTTTTGAATTCTGCTTCATTAAAGTCTGGATAGTTTTCTTTTAAAACTTTGCAAAGATCTTCTATGCTGTTTGCCTTATCAAAGATACTTTCCATTTTTTCAAAATCAACTTTTGCAATCTGTTCCTCGCTTGCACCTGCCAAAAGTAACTGTTCTTTGAATTCCTTTTCGTCCATAATATACCTCCTGTGCATTTGCATTACTCTTATTTATACTCCGCCTATGGAAAAAAAGGCTATAAATTTTTACGTTAAAAAAAAATGCACCCGGGACCGCCGGGTGCATACTATTTATTTGATTAAGAAGTTGCAAGTCCAACTGCAACATTTCCAGCTCCCTTGAGGACGCTGATTC